>NZ_CM001776.1:1163267-2363267 GCF_000332275.1 Synechococcus sp. PCC 7336 | reverse complement strand
GACTTGTAGAAGTGTTTACAGCCGGTTGTCCGCTCTGCGATGAGACTGTTCGTCTAGTTAACGAAATAGCCTGCCCTAGCTGCGACGTCCGAATCTACTCTCTAGCAGATAAGAGCCAGGGGGAGGAAGCCAGCCAGAAAGCCAGCCAGTATGGAATTTATCGGATTCCTGCTGTGGTTGTGAATGGTAAGTTGGCTGAATGTTGCCGCGACCAGCAACCCATGACTCGGGCGGCTCTCGTAGCAGCTGGTGTGGGACAAGGATAATGTGGACTCTCGATTAGTCGTGCCGCGCAAGCGATCGCGAGGACTGCAGCTATTCCCGGTCGTAGGACTTGACTCTGTCCTTAGCGGGAGAGATTAAAGTGCATGCGTAACTATAGCAGTCCTAAACTACTTGTAAAAACTGTAAAACCTGAGATCCTTACTGGGAAAGGGTTCTGGCGTCCTAAGATGCCATTAGTTTTACGACTCAGATCGGATCGCTATAGTCACTCAACGAGAGCTAATGATGAATATCTGTCGTAATTTTGCATTTGCAGCATCCGCCAGTTATCTCATCTAAAGGCTCGCTCCACCAGACCCCTTTTGTATCAAGACGACGAGAGTTTTGTCAGTCAATCAGGGGATAGCTGTGAAGGTAGTCTTCCCAACAGTTCAACTCAAATGAGTGAGGAAATCGTGAAAAGAATTCTCTTCATGCCTATCTGCCATTTACTGATGACCTCCACAGTAGCTCTTGCTTTATTAGTTCCGACGTCGCTATCCTCTCTCGCCGATGCCGGACATTCCTCACATCACAACTCGCAACAACAAGTCCCTGAAACACCCTTGGCAGTTAAACTAGAAACAACGACTGATGGCCCCCTTGTACCTGGAGAAACTGTCACAGTCACCCTCACACTCTCGCATGTTGATGATAATTCGCCGATGACGTTAGATGATTTGCGCGAAGTTCATACTGAAAAAATTCACCTTTTGATCGTCGATCCATCTCTACGCGATTACCATCACGAACACCCCATTCCAACAGGTAAACCCGGCGAGTATCAGTTTAGCTTTACACCAAACACAACTCATGATTACCGGATTTGGATAGACATCACCCCGGTTGATGGCAACCAGCAATATGCGATCGCTGACTTAGAAGGCAGTGCATCGTGTGCAGCACCATGCGTTCGTGAAACGGTAAATACTTCAGCAACAGTCGCTGGCTATACCTTTGACTTGTCATTCGATGTCGATAGCTTAACTACGAGTGATGGTGCTACAGGGTCAATCCGCGTTAGGGATGAGGAAGGTCGGGATGTCACTACACTTGAACCTATCTTAGGTGCATTTGCTCATCTTGTTGGGTATGAGGGAAACTATACTGGCATTGCTCACATTCATCCCCTAGGTGAAGAGCCCAGCAGCTTGGATGAGCATAGCGGACCAGAGCTCAAGTTCTTTATGCGTCCGAAAACTGCCGGTTATCTAAAGCTGTTTGCCCAGGTTAAAATTGATGGCCAAATTTTGTTTGTACCCTTTGATCTGGATATATTGCAAAATCAAACTATGTCTCATGGGCTTGGGCATCGCTAGAATTCTAGCCCAAAAGAGCTATCATCTCAGCTATGATGACCTCTTCTCATATCGACAGTTCTGGAAAGCAATGAGAAGTCCTATGCTGGAAAATGCCGAAACCATCACGATCTAGAGTTGCATTCATTTTTCTGAATCAGCTCGAACTTGGCCGTTTGAAGAGACTTTTGGCGCAGTGCGATCGTCTGCCGTCTGTTCGCGAACGACCACAGTCCCCCGAAACATATTCATGCCGCAGTGGAAAGAGTACTCTCCAGGCTGCTCTGGGGTAAATTCCACGGGTGTTGTTTGATGGAGATGCAAATCTACTGCGCGGTGAAAATCGGGCAGGATGACCTTTTCGAGGCAACTGCTGGGGTCTTTACGAAAAAAACTAAGCCGAACGGGTTGACAGGCTATGACGACAATCTGATTGGGCGAGTAGCCGCCATCAACGGCGATCTCAATTTCTTGTACCCCCTGCTTCACTTCGGCTTGTCGAGCTTTAGTCTTACTGAACTGGAACCACCATAACTCTGCACCAATTAATGCTAAACCTCCTAGAGTGACAGCAATTTTACTTGATGTAGATCGATCGGCACGGCGAGATTCCTCAGTGGGTGGTGAAGTAGGCTCGGATATTTGTGCAACGGCAGTACCGGTAGCCACCCCAACGATTAGTCCCAGACTAAGTAAAAGATTATATCGCTGATTCTTCGCGAACATTGGCTTCATGACTCCCTGGCTATAAGGTGGTTTTGGGTTGGAAATTACGCAAGCGCAAGGCATTCGTCAGCACAGACACTGAACTAAATGCCATTGCAGCTCCAGCAATCACAGGATTGAGCAGCCAGCCCAAGAGGGGAAAGAGAACCCCGGCAGCAATCGGAATGCCAGCGACGTTATAAATAAAGGCAAAGAAGAGATTTTCTTTAATGTTTCTCATCGTGGCGTGGCTGAGCTGAATAGCAGTCACAATCCCCTGTAGATCTCCAGAGATGAGCGTGACATCGCTTGCGGCGATCGCCACATCTGTCCCCGTACCAATGGCAATGCCCACATCAGCTTGGGCCAGCGCAGGGGCATCGTTAATGCCGTCTCCCACCATCGCTACAATCTTGCCTTCTTCCTGAATTGATTTCACTTTGGCAGCCTTCTGGCCCGGACGGACTTCAGCAAACACTCGCGTAATGCCCACCTGTTGAGCGATCGCCTCAGCAGTGCGTTTGTTGTCGCCTGTCAGCATCACCACTTGCAATCCCATCTGTTGTAAAGCCTTCACCGCAGCAGCAGAAGATGATTTGAGGGTATCGGCAATCCCGATTAGCCCCTGTACTTGACCGTTAACGGCTACCAAAACCGCCGTCTTTCCCTCCGACTCCCACTGTTGTTTGCGCCTCTGCAAAGGTTGGATATCGATCCCCAACTCTCCAAACCAGCGTTCTGTACCGACTTGCACCCACTGACCTTCCACGTTGGCTTCAACGCCACTCCCAGCAACGGCATTAAAGTTCCGCGCTTCTGGCAGGCTCACTTGTCGAGCCCGAGCGAATTGAACCACTGCTTCCGCGAGGGGATGTTCGGAATTCCGCTCTGCAGCAGCAACCCAGCGCAGCAGTTTTAAATCATTCCCGTTCAGCGTCTGGAAATCAGTGACGGCGGGCTGACCCTGCGTCAGGGTTCCCGTTTTGTCCAGCACAATCGCCTGAAGTTTATGGGCCAGTTCCAAGCTGTCGGCACTCTTAATTAAGATGCCATTCTCTGCGCCCTTGCCCGTCCCCACCATGATGGATGTGGGAGTCGCCAAGCCTAATGCACAAGGACAAGCGATAATCAGTACGCCCACAGTGGTCAGCATCGCCAGGGTGACATTCCCCATAAGGTTGAACCAGATGACGAAGGTGGCGATCGCGATCGCAATCACCACAGGGACAAACCAACCGGTTACCCGATCGGCCAACTGTTGAATGGGGGCTTTTGAGCCCTGAGCTTGCTGGACTAACTCGACTATCTGAGCTAACACGGTGTCCTTGCCCACTCGCGCAGCCTGGAACTTAAAACTGCCTGTTTTATTGATAGTCGCGCCAATCACGTCGTCGTCAGCTCGCTTCATCACGGGTACGGACTCACCCGTCACCATCGATTCGTCTACAGCAGAAGACCCTTCGATGACCGTTCCATCCACAGGAATTTTTTCACCTGGACGGACTAAGATTGCATCTCCAACCACAACCTCCTCTAGCGGGATATCGAGCTCTCGACCTGCGCGGATAACGCGAGCCGTTTTTGCCTGTAGACCCATCAGTTTCCGAATTGCTTCCGAGGTCATACCCTTGGCACGGTTTTCTAGAAAACGTCCTAGCAAAATCAATGTCATGATGACCGCAGCTATTTCGTAATAAGCTTGCGCCGACAGACCTTGAGAGCTCAAGACATCTGGAAAAACCGTGACAAATATCGAATAGAGGTACGCTACTCCGGTGCCCACGGCCACCAGAGTATTCATGTCGGCAGTATGTAGCTTGAAGGCTTTCCAAGCCCCCACAAAAACGTTTTTTCCGCACCAGACCATCACTGGCGTCGCTAATACGAACTGCACCCAAGGATGACCCAACCAGATCGGTATCCCAGGCAGGTTCAAACCTGTCATATCGGGAAGGTCTCCTAAAATCAGTAGTACACTCATCACGCTTCCAACAACCACTTTGCGCCTTAAATCGTTCTGTTCTGCCTCGCGAGCTGCTTTCTCTGGATCGTCTTCACTGGCCCCAGCTTGCCGCAGGGGTTCTGCTGCATATCCGGCATCTGCGACTGCTTGCTGAATTTGCTTGAGACTGGTTTGTCGATTGTCGAACTTCACGGCAGCCCGTTCTGTTGCAAAGTTAACATTGCACTCAATGATTCCCGGAACACTTTGGATGGCTTGCTCGATAGTCGAGGCACAGGATGCACAGCTCATTCCTCTTAGCTGGAGCTGTTGAGTTTCCATAACTGCTGACCCACAGGTAGTGTTGAATGAATGTCGCTCGATGAATGCGATGGTTACTCTTCCACCGTCAGGTCGCCAGTCTCGGGTTCTGAGAGTTGGCTGGGGCTACCCATCATTTCTTGTCTAGGTCCTCGGCCAGAATCATCCATCATCATTGGCCCAGCTTGCCGATCTGGACCGCCCATCATTCCATTCCCTGCCTGTGACATCATTCGATCCATCTGTTCTGCCATCTGTGCCATCTGGCCCATCATCCTCTGATGGTGCTGACCCATCTGCTCTGGGGTCATCTGGCCCATCCTTTCCTGCATTCGACCCATCCTTTCCTGCATCTGACCCATCATTTGTTGCTGCTGTTGGCGCATCTGTCCGGGAGTCATGACTGTCTCGGTGGCAGTTTCACTGGGAACAGCCGGGTTTTCTGCTTCTATTTGAGCTAGCAATGGCATCCCTGCCAATACGAATAGAGATATCCCTATTAAAGAAATGGGGACAAAGTTTTGGCGAGTTACGTTCATGATTCAGCCCTCTAGTACTACACTGCATAAACCATCGAGTACCAAGGTCAAGATAGACTCTCCAGCTAAGCGGAGGGTAAAGAGATCTGCACAAAAGTTTACTTCATCGCAAAAGATTTCATCTTAGCTCGGGTGGATATAGAACTCATTAAAAGATATATAAACCCCGTCTAGTCTGAAACTCGTCGTTTCGATGAGGCACCTATTAGTCCCTCTCACTGGCGCTGTCGATCGCTGCATTTGCCCCCTAGGTCCCCCAGTCTGGAGGACTTGACTAGAGTGCTAGTTGGGGTTTAGAGATGAGGAAGGCGATCGCTATTCTTAAAGTTCTAGAACGAAGCCAATAGCCTCTCGCAAGTCCCCCACTGGTGGGGGATTTAGGAGACCGAGTGCAATATCTAAAAATTCTAGATCTCAACTTAGACATAGTTTATATCAAGGGTTTACGCTCTCTTATACAATGCGATTCAATCTATAATTGAATAAGCCTTAATTGACAGTTTTATTTTAGGATGCTTCTCGGTATTCTGGAACGATTGGAAGTTGATAAAACCCTTGTGGAGGTACATCTAGAGCATTATTGAATTTGCTAGATAAATTCTGAAAGCCAATCAGCCCTGTCAATTCAATGGATACTATCTCGATCGAAAAAGTCATGCAATCGTTTCACTCAAAAGAACGCAATTCAGGGCTGAGCGGAGAGCCCTTTCGGTCGAGGACTCCATACAAGATTGCAACAGCAGCGAACAGTAATGAAGCTCTGGACTATAAAAACGTGAGTTCGACAAGGGACTGGCCCCCACCTCCTAACCCCTTCCCCCCTCGCGAAGCGTGGCGTCAGCCGTAAGTTTGGGGGAAGGGGAATAGAACGGTAGATTGCGGGTTTGAGGCTGTCGCTCCCCTCTCCCTGGGGAGAGGGGCCGGGGGTGAGGGCAATGCAGAGTCATCGAACTCAGGTATAACAAGGTCGGCTTCAGGACTTCGAGCTCGCAGCGGGGGGCTTGCTGCGCTTGCGCTTGCTCCATGCCTCTCCCTCCCAGTTTTACCGATTGCAGCTCCCTTCCATCTCATTGCCACCGATGGCGGTTGAGGGCTCGGTTTGCTGACTTTCCAGGGAAAACGGTGTACCACTGTCACATTCTCGACCACGAAGATCTGGGCATGATGGGGACCGTCGAGGTCACGGCTTAGGATTGAGAGACACCCGCATCAATCAAGCTTGCAATTGAAGTCTGTAAGTCTGAATTTCAAAAGGCTTAAACGTGACTGCAAATCGATCGCCTCGTGCGGGCAACTCAGACATAGCATTCTCCAACAGGTCGCAAACCTGCAGCGAACCGATCGCCTGCGAGACCTGCACCTCAGTGGTGACACTTTCCCCACAAGACTCGTATAACCGCACAATCCAGCCCGCGCCGTCTTCTGCCCGCTTCCAAGCCGCCAGCACGATCGCCTCGCTGTCAATCTCGATGAGGGGGCGATCGCCAGAAATACTCCCCTGTGGCAAGGGATAGAGGGCGTTATTCAGATGCCAGCCCTGGCGCACAATGCCCGCAGCTCGCCAATTGCCCGCATGGGGAACCAGACGATAGACAAACTCGTGTCGGCCTAAATCGGAGTTAGGATCGGGCCAAGTGGGCGATCGCAACAGGGTCAATCTCAGCCCATTGGGCTTGGCATCGTAGCCATACTTGCAATCATTCAAGACCGCCAGTCCCATGCCGTCGCCACTCAGATTGGCCCACCGCAACGCAGGCACTTCCCACTTGGCCCGCTCTTGTGAGGTCTCCCCTAACGTACTGCGCTCGATCGCTCCAAACGGAATTTCATAGGTCGCCAGCGGCGCGGAAAAGGCCAACGGAAAATTGGCTTTGAGCAGTAGATGACTCTCTTGCCAATCCCATTGATTGCACACCGTCACAAAGGCAGCATCCGCCTCTAGTTGAATCTCCTGCTGCAGGCGCGATCGCCGAAACTGCCACACCACCCTTACCGAGGCCCGCAACGGTCCCGACTCCACCACTTCAATCGCAACCAGCTTTAAACCCTCCAGCCGCTTGGCTTCGTATTCGGGATCGATATTCCAGGCATCCCAATATTGACCGCGATCGTCAAACACCTGCAGCTCCGCATTGCCCGACAACAGCGCCCGACCGGAACGCTTATCGACAATTTGGCCGATCTCCCCTGTCTTCAAATCGATCTGCACCCGCACATACCGATTCTCTAGGCGATCGCCAGCGACCTCCAATGGGGAATCCACCTCGGGCAATGCCGCGATCGCCCCTCGCAGCAATTGGAATTGGGCAGCTCCCATGCTGGCGACTCGGGCCGGAAACATCAGGCCAGAATCTGTCACTTGGATTGGCAGCACCTGCGAAGTTTCGATCTCCAGAACGCCTGAAACGTTTTCTAAATTCCAATCGGTATCCGACAACTCCACTAACTCGCGGCGTTCCCAATTCAATAAATTCCAGACGGAGAAGCGATCGCGATCGCCATTGCCGTCCGCCAGTGCGGCGATCGCCTCTCGGCAAACTCGGCGAACCTCGCCATCGGCGCGATCGGCATCCGCAAACGCCTCTGGAATCGCCGATCCCGGCAAAATATCGTGAAACTGGTTGGTTAAAAAGGTTTGCCAAGCTGCCTGCAAATCCTGTTGGGGATAGGGAATATTGGCCTCAATCGCGGCGATCGCCCTCAACTTCTCAACATTGGTCAGCCATACTTCTAGCTGGCGATTCTGACGCTTGCGATCGGCCTTAGAAGTATAGGTGCCGCGATGAAACTCCAAGTACAGCTCATCCCGCCAAACCGCTAGCTCCAATTGGTCTAAGTTGGGTTTGAGGCGATCGAAAAACGCTTCTGCCGTGGCAGGCTCCAACGAGAAAAACAAGTCATCTTGCCCCCAACTGCTGGCCACATTCAACATATCCGCCGTTGGGCCGCCGCCGTGGTCCCCCACCCCATACAGCCATAAAGACTCTCGCGTGCCGCAATCGCGCTCCCATTGCACGACAGACTGGGCGATCGCCTCCGGCTCGATCCCCTGCCCCAATTCATTGCAGAAATAGGTCAGAATGCGCGACCCATCCAACCCCTCCCACCAAAACAGCTGATGGGGAAATGAATTCGTGTCATTCCAAGTGAGCTTTTGGGTGATAAACACCTCAAACCCACTTTTGGCCAAAATTTGCGGCAACTGCCCGCAAAAGCCGAAACTATCGGGATTCCAGGCCACCTTCACCTGCCGATCGAAGCGCTCGCGAAAATACCGCTGCCCGTACAGCACCTGCCGCACCAACGCCTCGCCGCAGGGCAAATTGCAATCGGGCTCCACCCACATGCCCCCCGTCAGCTCCCACCACCCCTGCTGCACCGCCTGCCGAACGGTCTCAAATAGTGCGGGATAATGCCGTTCGATCCACCCATAGGACAGTGCCGTGCTCTGGTTAAACGTCATTTTGGGAAACTGCCGCTGCAAGTTCAGCACCGACTCAAACGTGCGCTGCACCACCGCCTGCGTTTCGGCGATCGGCCACAGCCAAGCCACATCAATATGGGCATTCCCCAACAAATACACCCGTCGCTGCTTCAACTGGCGACCGAAGGGCAGTAACTCCCCCCGCAACTGCCCCAGTTGCTCCCAGATCCGGTCGTCAATGGGCCGCTCGAAGACCTCTAGCAAGCGATCGCCCCACGCCTGCCCATCCCAAGCCGTTTCATCCTCGCCGGAGTCTAACAGTGGCCGACAACTCTGCAGCACCGCCAGCTCATCCGCCAACCGTCCCGGATCGCAAACCCGCTGGGGATATTCCGCCACGATCTGCGAAACCATCAAGGCCCCATCGTCGTGGCCGGGGCTCTCTAGCCGCAGTTCCAGCTCGAAGCGCTCCCCCGCGATCGCCGCTACCGACAGCGGCAGGCGACAGTCGCGATCGAATAAATCCCCTGCACAAACGCGATCGCCATTCACCCAAATCTCAGCCGCTGCGGCCCACCACAACAGCTTCAACCGCAAAGTCGCTCCTTCCAAGGGCAATACCCCTAAGCGATCGGGCACCTGCCAAGTTTGTCGGAAGATCTGTCGTTGCTGCCCTCGCGGCCACATCCAAATGCGACGCTCCGGCTCTAACCAAGTGCGAGTGTCACCGGCAGGACTCGCCTGCCAACCGGCCATCAAATCCAGCACCGCCTGCTGTCTCAAACAGGCGATCGCTTTCCCCAGAGACCGGTCCAACCCTTCCGCCAACCTAAGCTAACGCCTGCCGAACCGTGCGGCGGAGCAACCCCAATCGCACCCACTCAATGCACTCCTGCTCCGACGAAAACAGCTTGGGTGCGGCGATATTGTTCAAGTTGCCTGGAGTGTAGTGATCGTAATAGAAGCGACCGGCAGCCTCGTGAATGACAATCAGGTTGTTGAGATAGGTATAGCTCAGGGTGAAGTGGGTCGGCGAACCGCCAATCGCTTTGTGGCGATCGAGGTGGGCTTTGGCAAGCTTGACAACCTCGTAAGCATCCTCGGCATAGACACCCGCGATATTCTCAGTCTTGTGCCATTGGTGCTGGTAGCCATAGCCCGATAGCAATACGTAAGAAAACAGCGAGCGGCCTGAAATTTTCCCTCCTTCGAAGGGAATAATCATAAAACCACGGTGGGAAGCTGCCTTGTCATATTGGTAGTTTGTCATGGCTGACCCCGACCCCCTGTGTTGTTTGAGATAGCGAGAAACCGCTCGGATGTATGCATCTTAGGGCGGATGTTTCTGTTTGCAATATTTTACTCAGAATAATACAAGAATCGACCCGGTCTAGGGAGCCCCGGACGCACTTCTTGACATTCCGTTGAGGAAAATCATACTCAAAGATCTATTTGATGCAATTTTCCTTAAACATATGTTCTAGATTGAACGAACCTTCAAGCGATATCACTCAACTCTCGATAAAACATGAGGGCATCGACGGTCTGACCGTTGCTGAGCCGAGCGGCATGAGGGATGCGGCCAATGGTACTAAACCCCAGCGATCGCCATAGCGCGATCGCGACATGGTTGGTTTCAAACACGAGATTGAACATCACCGCCGCATAGCCCGCCTGTTTGGCCAGCGAGAGCATTGTCTCTGTCATAAACCGCCCGATTCCCATATTGCGGCAGGCTGACTGCACGATAAACCCTGCGTTAGCAATATGCTTGCAGCGACCGGGAAAATTGGGCTTGAGATAGAACGCCCCTAAGAGCTCTGTGTCCGCTCGCACCACATACGTGTCTCCCGGCATCCAGTACTCCTCAAACTCTGCCTCCGTGAGTGGCTTGCTAAAGGCATAGGTCATTCCTTCCGCGATGACCCGATTGAATAACGTGCGCGCTGCCTGCTTTTCTTGAGGGCGCATGCGATCGAGTTCGATCTCGATATCGCCCTGCAGAATTTTTGGTCTGGGAAGGCGCATCCTCACCTTATCCACTGAATCGATCCTTCCAAACTTGACGCAAGACTGAACAGCGGCCAAATCCCCGCACAAGCTTTGCTCGGGAGGCCGACTGTGGTGTGTGGTGGTATCGCTGCTGCATTGTTTGAGTGCGGACGGAGGGACTCGAACCCTCATGGTTGCCCACACGCCCCTCAAGCGTGCGCGTATACCAATTCCGCCACGTCCGCAGCAGGAGTCAGCATAGCATTCTCAACTGCCGCAATGCCACCATACAAAAAGGGCGCGATCGCCCAATCGCTGCCAACTCGTGCGAGGGCGATCGCTAATCTGTCAGAATTAAAGTTAAAATTGCGTTTCTAGAGGCTGTGTTCTCCGATGACTTCCTCCCTCAACCGCCTTTCCTCCAGTGCTCGCCAGGTGGCCGAAATCGATCGCAAACTCTCCGCGCGACATCTCGATCTCGACCCAGCCGGATACTTTGTCATCTTTGTCGATTCCGACGAAGGGCTGATTTATGCCAAACATTACGGCATTGTTGTGAATGAACGGGGGCTGGCAATCGACCCAGCAACGGGTAAGCCCCTGCCTGCCAAAGGAGAGATTCCCACCCAATTGCTCCAGACCTTTTCCGGTCGCAGCGCGAAAGAATTGAGCGTGGCTGTGTTCGAGCAGACCGATCCTATCCCCGTTTCTCAACTGGGCCATGCCGCTTATTTGGGCAGAGAATTTCAAAAAGCAGAGACTGCCTTAATTGACGGGAGCCCATACATTCAAGACTGACGCTTTTAGGTTGAGTGAGGCTGACCTCAATCGGGCATTCTAGAGTCGGAGGGGGCCAGTCGGCGCACTTCGCGTCGAACTACGGTTTCTCCCAATATCTTCAACGAGTCAATCTATGCGAACTGCTTCCCTCAGAATTGCTGACGAGGACGAACGGCTAGAGCCTCAGCCCACCCGTTACGCTGCCAATTCTGCCTGGTGGGAGTTACATATTGCGATCGCCCCAGAGCAAGAAGACATCACCTTTTGGCGCTTGCAGGAGTTTGGCTGCAACGGGATGTCCAGCGAGCGAGACGGACCACAGCTCCACCTGCGAGCCTACATGCCCATCGAGCAGGCTACCCCCCTCGATCTCTCGGCCCTAGCCCTGATAATGCGTCGAGACGCATTGCTCTGCAGTGTCGAGCCACCACAAGTCCACTGGGAGCGGTTGGAAGAGGAAGACTGGTCCAGTTCGTGGAAGCAGCATTGGCAGCCACAGGCGATTGGCGAGACTATTCTGGTCTGTCCGGCTTGGTTAGAAGTGCCCGAGAATAGCGATCGCCACGTTTTGCGCATGGACCCTGGTGTTGCTTTTGGTACGGGGGCTCACACCACCACGCAACTGTGTATAGAAGCCTTAGAAATGCACTTGGGGTTTCTGGAGCCCAATGAGAAGGTGACCGTGGCCGATATTGGCTGTGGATCGGGTATTTTGTCGCTGGCGGCAGCGAAACTGGGGGCAGAGCGGGTGTATGCCGTCGATACGGATGCATTTGCCGTGGAGGCCACCCAATTCAACATCCGCAACAATGGGCTGGACGGTAAAATCGAAATCCATCGCGGCAGCTTAGACGCCTTACCCCGGATGGTGGATGGCTTGATCTGCAATATTTTGGCCGAGGTCGCGATCGACTTGATTCCTCAATTTCAATTGGCGATTCGGGAAAATGGCTGGTTGGTGTTGAGCGGCATCGCGATCGAGCAGGCCAAGATGGTGTCACAGACGCTAGAAGCCCACGGCTGGATGGTGGCGGCGTTATGGAAGCGGCAGGAATGGTGTTGCCTGAATGTCCGCAGACACTAAAGTCTTGCCCTCGGCTGGCCTTCGAGCGCGGCACCCTCGCGGCACGATGGTCGGCAGGCGATCGCCAGTTCCCCCTAGAAAAATCACAGCGCCACTATTTAGAACGGGTCCGTCGCCTGAAGGTGGGGGATGACTTTTTGGCCTTTGACAGCACGGGGCTGCTGTGGAGGGCTGCGTTAGTCGAGGGGGGGGCGCAGTTGGTAGAAGCTTTGCAGCCGCTCCAACGGGAGTTACCAGTGTCGTTGGAATTGGCGATCGCCGTTCCCAAGGGCTCGGGACTGGATGAAACAGTTCGGCAGTTGACTGAATTAGGCGCGTCGCGGCTGGTGCCCCTACTGACGGAACGGACGCTAGTGCAGCCCAGTGCCAAGAAAGTGGAGCGCTGGCGGGCGATCGCCCGAGAGGCAACGGAGCAATGCGAGCGGGTGTTTGTGCCAGAGGTGCTGGAGCCACTCGCGTGGGAGCAATGGCTGCGGTATCGGGGTGGGGAGGTGAGATGGATGGCGGCGGCCAGGGAGGATGCCCTCGGCCTGCTCGATCGCCTGCAACGCGATCGCAGCCGCCTCTCGGGTGGGATTGCTGTGGCGATCGGCCCCGAAGGGGGCTGGACGGACGAGGAGTTAGAGGCTGGACGGGACAGAGGGGTGGAGGCGGTTAATTTAGGACCGCGTATCTTGCGGGCGGTGACGGCTCCTCTGGTCGTGGCCAGTGTGGTGGCTGCTGAGTTGGAAACGTTCGATCTGCGGGGATGACGGGTTTGGCTTGGCGGTACCCATCTCTGTCAAACAGAAAAAAGGTATGACCTGACGCAGGGTCATACCTCAAAAAGTGAATGAATAAGTGAACTTCAAGACAGTGAATTTGTTAAGTCAAACAGTTTGTGCGGGGATTTACTAAACAAGAAGTTGCTAAATTGTAACGATTTTACAACTAAGCCGAGCCTCCGAAAAAAGTTCCCGATCGAACGGATAGGGAAGTTAACGCGACCGGTTTGCGAAGGGCATAGCTGGCTCCGTGAAACATGGCAGTTTTACCTGTGGAGCGGGTGTTTACCGGATCGCGCAGGACAGCGTCCTCAGCAAACACTTCAATCCAGTCCCCCGGCTGCATGGCCGAAAGATGAGTGAAATACGCATCCAGCATCGCTTCGATGGCAGCATTATCCATAGCGGCAGTGCCTCAACAACCCAACACTGTCAGTCTGACGGAGGGGATGCCTCAGATTCAAGCATTGAGGTAGCAGGTTGAGCCGATCGCCCTCCCTCAGTTCCCAACCAGCCTCGTAACTTCGGCAAAATGAACAGCAATACGATCAACAGCAAGTCGAGCACAATCTCAAAAACGGTAAACTCCCGCCCGAAATAGCGGTGGTCCCAATAGCTAATCGGACTTTCAAAGCGCAAACTCCAATTGAGGGGGAAAAGCAGCAGTGGCCCGTCATTGACGTGGGTGAGAATGTCGAGGGCGGTGTGGATCGAGCAGGATAGAAAAAAGTGCAATCCCCAGCGCTGGAGGGAGCCGATGGCGCGGCGGGACGACCAGAGGATGGCGATCGCGATCGCCAACACCAAGGGCGAGTGTAAAATGTTATGAAGGGCAATCCAGACGGGGTCGCGAAAAAAGTGCTCGTCAAACATCAGCTGAAACGCTGCTCGATCGGTCAGTCCCTGGAAGTGGCGGTAGTAAACCCAGCCGCCGATCGAAAGTAGATACAGCGGGATGTCAGGGGCGATCGATCCCAGCAGAAATGCACTGGTGACAACGGGATAGCGGGAGCAGCGGGCAACTGCCGCGCCAATCAGGAAATGGGATGGGGTATTCACACCAGTGCGCGCAGTGGGGGCGAGTCGATCTTAAACCCTCTGCTCGCGAGACCGATCGCTCTATCGATATTGTCAGCGATTAGGCATTCAGAGCTGAAAAATCTCTCAGATCGTACATCAATATTCCATGACATAAGAATGTATTTTGTAGCACTTGCTACTTTTTAAGATTTTGTTCTAGTATGGGAACTGTAAGGACGTCAGCTAGTTATTCCATCGCTTGGAGGTTTCCATGACCGTTTCTTCAGAAGCACGTCGCCTAATAATGTTAAATCGTACGCGCCTTAAGCAGCGCCAGCAGTCTTTATTGACCCGCTCTGCCGCTCATGTCGGTATCAGTGCCGATCGAGTGGACTACTGGGGCCACATTCAAGGTAAAGTTCAACCCACCTTTCGGACGAACTACGAGCGCAGCCATGCAACCATGAGCTAGCCAATAACTCTGGCGTTCTAACGCAAATCATCACATTAGCGTTCAGAAGTGGGCTTACTCCAACAGGGGTAAGCCTTTACTCTTGAGGTGAGGGGTGGCTTTCTATTCCACAGGCTCCCATCTGTATACTGGGGTCGGATTTTGGCATTGATATGAGTTTCTACATCGCTCCTCGCTTTCTCGATCGCATTTCCGTTCACATCACCAAAAACTTCCTCGATATCCCCGGCATTCAAGTTCCCCTCATTCTCGGCATCCACGGTCCTAAGGGGGAGGGCAAGTCGTTTCAATGCGAATTGGTGTTTCGCAAGATGGGCATCGAGCCGATTCGGATGTCGTCTGGAGAGCTGGAGAGTCCCGATGCGGGGGACCCAGTGCGACTGATTCGGCTGCGCTATCGGGAGGCGTCAGAGCGAGTTAAGGTGCGGGGGCGAATGTGCGTGTTGATGATTAACGATCTGGATGCGGGGGCCGGTCGGATGAATCAAACAACGCAATATACCGTCAATACTCAGTTGGTTAACGGCACGCTGATGAATATTGCCGACAATCCCACTGACGTGCAGTTACCGGGCAGCTACAACGAAGAGAAGATCCGGCGGGTGCCCGTCATTGTGACGGGCAATGACTTTTCAACCCTGTACGATCCGCTATTGCGGGATGGGCGGATGGAAAAGTTTTATTGGCAGCCGACCTTGGCAGAACGGGTCGGGGTAGCCACTGGGATCTTTGAGGCGGATGGTTTATCCTCCGGCGATGTCAAGAAGTTAGTGGAAACGTTTGCCGATTGTTCGATCGACTTTTTTAGCGCCTTGCGATCGCGTCTTTATGACGAGCAAGTGTTGAGTTTGATTCAGCAGGTCGGCATTGAAAAAATCTCGTCGCGGGTGGTGAATAGCACAGAGGCGCTGCCGAGTTTTGCCCAGATCGATTTTCATTTAGCCCGCCTGTTGGAGGTGGGAAATCAGATGCTACAGGAGCGGGAATTCGTGGAGACCAATCAGTTAGCAGCAAAATATAATCGTACGCCTCAACAGATGCACTAAACCGCGTCTGCGTTGAAAGCTGAAGTTTTTCAGATTGGCGAAAATGATATGGCCGTCAAGACTGTCATTCGAGACTTTACAGGCGATCGCTGGCTGCGCTGCGATCGCCCTTGCCAAGTTATTCGGGCCGATTGCCTCGATGATGTGCTGCCTGCGCTGGAGCAGGTGGAAACCTTGGTGTCTCAGCAGCAATGGCATGCCGTCGGTTTTATTAGTTACGAAGCATCTCCCGCCTTCGATTCGGTCTTGCAAACGCAGCCCTCAAGGAATTTTCCGCTGCTGTATTTTGCTCTATTCGATGCGATCGAAACCGTTCAGCTTCCCGAGCGATCGGAGGAGCGCTACCATCTGACGAATTGGAAACCCGATATTTCGCTAGAGGACTATCGCTCGGCGATCGCCCGCATCAAAACCCAGATTGCCTGCGGCGAAACCTATCAAGTCAATTTCACCTTCCGGTTGCGATCGCACTTTCAAGGGAGCGCTTGGCCGCTGTTCCTCGATTTGGTGCAAGCCCAATCCACCCCCTATTGTGCCTACTTCGAAACCGACGAGTTTGCCATCTGCTCCGCCTCTCCCGAGCTGTTTTTCCGCAAACTAGGCGATCGGGTGGAGTTGCGCCCGATGAAAGGCACAGCAGCACGGGGTCGAACGCTGGCAGAGGATGCCGCGAACCGAGGGTGGCTGCAGCGATCCCCAAAAGATCGAGCCGAAAATTTGATGATTGTGGACATGATCCGCAACGATATCGGGCGCATTGCCGAGCTGGGAACAGTGAAGGTGCCCCAGATGTTTGAGGTGGAACAGTATCCCAGCATTCACCAAATGACTTCGACCGTGACGGCAATGGCGCGAACCTCGCTGACCGACACGATGCGAGCGCTGTTCCCCTGTGCTTCGATTACCGGAGCGCCGAAAGCCCGCACAATGGAGGCGATCGCCGCTTTGGAAACCTCGCCGCGCAAGCTTTACACCGGTTGCCTGGGGCTGATTCGACCGGACGGGGCGGCCCAATTTAATGTGGCGATTCGGACGGTGGTGGTGGATAAGGCTGCGGGAGAGGCGGAGTATGGCGTCGGTAGTGGCGTGGTCTGGGACTCCACCAGCGATCGCGAATATGCCGAATGTGTGGAAAAGTCGCGGGTGTTGACCTACCGGTTGCCAGAGTTTTCGTTGCTGGAAACGCTGTTATGGCAGCCCCCGGCGGGATATTTCTTGTTAGCCGAGCACCTTTTCAGGCTGGAACGGTCTGCCCGCTATTTCCAGATCCCGCTCGCCATCGCCGATGTGGAGTGCGAGTTAGAGAAGATTGCCGTACAGTTGTCCCCTCAGCCCCACAAGGTGCGGATTTTAGTCGATCGCAAAGGGTCGATCGGTCATACATTTGCGGCGATCGTTGCCCCAGAAATGCCTGCAGCAATCCGCTTGAAACTGGCCGATCGTCCGATTGATTCGAGCAATCTCTTTTTGTTCCACAAAACCAGCCATCGCGAAGTCTACGAGTCAGCCCTTGCCGCCCATCCCGATGGTGACGATGTGGTGCTGTGGAACGAGCGCAATCAGGTAACGGAAGCCTGTTGGGGGAATCTTGCGATCGAGCTGGATGGAGAATGGTTTACCCCACCTGTGGAGTGCGGTCTCTTGGCGGGGACATTTCGGCAGCACTTACTCCAACGGGGCAAGCTGCACGAGCGTGCGATCGCGGTGGAGGAATTGCGAGCGTGCGATCGGATTATCTGGATGAATTCAGTCCGCCAGTGGCAAGAGGGAATTTTGGTGTAGAAAACCAACTGAACTGAACCCGAGCGAGCCCTATTGTTTTCACCACCCTGGGTTCTTGTAGCGATCTAAACCTCGTCCATGTTGGGATCTGGAGTTTTCAGACATTGCACTCAAGTCCCCCAGAATGGGGGATTTAGGGGGCGAATGCAGCGAGCGGCAGCGCTAGTAGGAAGAACTCAAAACTACGGGTTTCAAACTAGACTCGGTTTACATCCCCAAACGGCGATCGCGCTTGAATTGCGAAAGCGCAGGCACAATCTGGGGATGCGTCCGGTACCGAGAAGAGTGCCCGTTAGATCCGACAGACGATCGTGGCACAAAACTCGTCATAACTAATTTTGTTGTCAGAGTTCTCATCTGCCATCTCCACCATTTCGCGAATTTGAGCTTCGGTACAGTCTGGATCTAGGGTCTTGATGTATGCCATTAGCTCTGGGAGAGAGATATCGCCCGAGCGATCGGCGTCGATTTGTTGAAACACTTTTTCCAGAATGGCATTTTGCTCGGACTCTAAAACACCCGAAATCCCAATGGTGCCAGCCAATAAATGCCATAGCTCGTCTGGGTTTGTCAGTTTGAGGGCATCTGTTTCGTCATCCGAACTAATACCGTATTCCTGACGAATGGTACTGATGGTTGCCAGATCGGATTCAGGCAAGCCTCGCACAATTTCTTCCAGAGAGACATTAGAACTGCTACTCGAAAAGGCGCGCAATAGATCGCCAATATGCGATCGATCTGAATTGGCTTTCCAAGACTCCAAAATGATTTCCAATAGCGCTTCTCGATAACTTTCCAAACGCAACAGGTTTTCCCACTCGTGAGGCTTGTTCGGATTGAACAGATCGGGGAGCTCGGCCTCTAGCTGTTGCAGGACTGTTTCGTGATCGCGATCGGAAATTTGCAATTCCTGGCGCAGTTGCTGGAAAGTTTCCAAACTACTATCGGGCTTAGCATAGCCTTCTTCAAGCGAGTCTCGTAAAACCCCCTTATAAGCTTGCAGGCGTTTTTCTTGAGAAAATCCCGGCAGAACCTTGGCTAGAACGTACACTTCATCAGCATTGAGGCTGTTGAGGGTGCGTCCTTCCAAAAATCGAGAAATATCGAGATCGAGTTTCTTGAGCTGTTTGCGCAGTCGAGAGGCAAAGCCTTCCCTCTGGTAGGTAGTGCGGCTTCTGGGCCAGGTGCGATGCAGCCACACAGCACTGCAGAAAACAATTAGCAGCGGAAAGAAAAGCCGCAGTGGATCTGGAAAGAGACGGACAAAATTTCGACCGGCAAAAACAAAGAAGAAGTTGAAAATAAAAAATGTCGATAGAGAGAAAACCCGGTGACGAATGAGTCCCTTGTCGACAGATTTCTTCTGTCGGAGATAAAAGACCTTGAAGCGCTGTTCTAAAGTGCGGCCGAGCAGGTATCCACCCACTGTGAAAATAGCTAGGGTAATCGGAACTGCAATCAGTTTTGGAATGCCAATCGGGGTGCCGAACAAATAAAATCCTGCATCGAAAAGACTACCCAGTTGATCGGCTTCGTGCGCCCACGCACCCGAGAAGTAATATTCCCAACTGCCGGAGTAGAGATAGTAATAAATGAAATATCCAACCGCAACCCCCGTATAGCCGTAGTAGAGCCACTGCTGTTTGGGCTCGGTCACGCTCTCCCAATACAATCGCTCGGCATCAATGTCGATACAGGGACTTTTACAGGCCACGCAATCGCTGAGTTCTTTGCCATCTTTCGCTACGGTACGGCACATCGATTGGGTTACCAGTTGGCGATCGCCAGCGTGAGCGGTGCTGTTAAGAATCGCTCTGGGTTCGGCGTAAATTCTTTGTACCGGAGCCATCGGACAAAAATACTGGCACCAGGATTTACCGCCATATAGAAAACCAACTGAGATCGCAGCCAAGATAGTCCCAATGAGAAAGACGCCCAAGACAATCCGATCGGAATTAACGAACAGAATTCGACTTGAAAGTCCGATGAAGAAAAGCCCAAGTTGAAGGTAAAAGTGATTCTTGGCCAGCCAAGAATCTTTAGCTACTTTAACCAATTCATACCGCACTTTTCCTGTTTTCTCATTTACCCGTTTGCGTTTGCGCTCCCAGCCTAAAGCTCGCGGAATCTGAGACAAAAACGATAGCGGACAAATCCGTCGCCACAGATCGTGACCGAACACCAATAAAATAAATACAGCGGTGGGAATAACCATTCCCCAAAAAATTGGTGCGCCCAAGGCATAAGGACTCTCTTCGAGGCATGCTCCCTGCACCCGAACGCAGATATCGGGATCGATTCTCAAGGGGCTAGTAGGATTTGATGGATCGCTTAAGTAGAGACGTAAGGGACTAGCCGCATTGGAAGGATCGGTCAGCCAAGGGGAGATGGGATCGTAGAAAAGGGAGACGATCAGAACGATCCAGGCAATGGTTAGCACCCATCGAACGCGATGCATCTGTTTTTCAGGAACATTTGAAAACATCGAGGACTCCAAATCAAAGCTTGTGCAATTTTCTTGATAGTCTGCAGAAAAAACTACACGTAAATGGGCTGGCTCCTTGGCTAAGACCGCGATGATTGAATGGAATGAAAAGAGTCTCTAGCCTTAGTAAGTCTTAGGGATTCTAGCATTAGATGCCAAGTGGATATCAAAACGTAATTAAACCTAAAAATAGTTTGGATACCTCAACTGCCCCTTAAAACCAGACTTGGTTAAGTTTATACTTGGGAGGCGTTCGCGCTACTGGAGCACTCTATTTATTGGTGCGATCGCAGATCGATATCGATCTGCAATATTGCCGAGCATCCTCTGCTTGCAACGCCGATTGGGAGACAGCATGACTTTGTTTAACAAGTGCGGATTATATCACCTTACATCTGTAGAAGCTCTGCTATGCAGGATACACTCGATTGCGCGATCTATCGTGTTTCCAATTCCAGGCGATCGCTAAATGCTCTGCTGAAATCTCCCTTGTTCGGTTCGAATTTTTAGAAAAATACGTTTGCCCAACAGAGGCTTTCTATACCGATCTGCCCGCTCCTACCATCAGCGGCTGCGGATAGCGAATGCGCTCGTGGGAAGAATCCTGCCAAACTTGTAAGAAGACCTCGGCGATCGCTTCGAGGTCTTTTCGCATCAAGCCACTATCGACGAGCTGGCCGTCCTCCCAACGATTGCGAAAGATACTGAGAATCATCCGTTTGGCCATCTCGGGCGAGACGACTTCCTCTCCTTCCTCGCGTTTGCGCAAGCTCCGCAACGCCGCTTCGCAAGCATCTGCCAACATCACCACCCCTGTCTCGCGCGTTTGGGGAATCGGGCCGTCGTAACGAAAGGCGGCTTCCTCCGGCGGATTGTTGGGGGATTCCACTTGAGCCTGGTGGTAGAAGTAGGCGATGCGGATCGTGCCCTGGTGTTCGGGAATGAAGGCGCGGATGGCGGTGGGCAAGCGGTATTGGCGGGCCAGCTTGAGACCGTCGCTCACGTGGTCTCGAATGATTTCGGCGCTGCGATAGGGATTATTCAACGCCTCGTGGGGGTTGGGGGCACCCTTGAGGTTTTCTATAAAGTATTGGGCGCGCAGCATTTTGCCGATGTCGTGATAGAGGGTGCCCGTGCGCACCAATTCGGCATTGAGCTTGAGTCTTTGGGCTGCCCGCTCGGCCAGCGAAGCCACAAAGAGGGTGTGTTGAAAGGTGCCGGGAGCTTCGTCCGCGAGGCGGCGCAGCAAGGGGCGGTTGGGATTGGCCAGTTCCGCCAGACGAATGGGGGTGACCAGATCGAATAAGAGTTCGAGATTGGGGCTAGCCCCCAAAGCTGCCACACTCCACAGTAAACCGGAACCCCCCGCGATCGCCATTTGGACTGCCTGAAAGGGATTGCCTGTCGCTAGAGACAGCAAGCCGTAGGTTGCCGCTTGGGTTAAGGCTGCTCCTCCCCCTAATAAGGCGAGATCCTCGCGCGATCGCAAGCGCGGTGCCACCAGACAAGCCAACAGGCTGCCCGCTAAGACCGGTCCCAGCGTTACTGCTGTCACCTCCGTCGCCACGGGCAGCAAAGCCGCTGCTCCACCCAGGACTAACAAGCCCAAGAGCCCGCCGTAAAAACTCCCCGCCAACAACCCGACAGCCGGTAATGCACTCGACTGCACGCCGAAGATGCTGGCAGTGGGGGCGACGGTACTGGCCAGTAGTAGCAGCAGGAGGCGATCGCGGCTGCGCAGGGTGGGTCGAATCCAATTTTGCAACGGCACAAAAATGGCGATCGCCCCCGCCATCATGCCCCCCACCTGCAGCAAGCCCCCCACATTCAAGCGCCGCTGCGTCAGGTTGTAATGGTCCAAAATGGCAAATTGCGTCGAGTCGATCGGTTCCCCTCTCATGACGATATCGCTGCCGCGCTCCACAGCGATCGTCACGGGTTGCATGCGATCGAGCTGAGACTGCAACTGCTCTTGCGTGAGCTGGCGATTAATTAGCAAGTTCGGCTGCACTACACTATCCAATAGCTGAATCGCCACCGGTCGTAGCGATTCGGGTAAAGATTCTAATTGAGCGGCAATGCCCTCGCGCTGCAGGTCTGGTGGAAGCCCCTGCGCGAGACCGATCGCCTGCAGCCGTCGCAGAGCCTCGGGCAAGGTTCGTTTCACATCTGTCCATTCTGCCGAGCTCCACTGCAGTAGGTCGGGGGACCAGCCAGTCTCCTGCAATTGTCCCCGCGTCAATTGGTAGCGTTGCTGAGCTGCTTCAATTCTGGCCACCAACTCGGCAAAGGAGATGCTGCCCTCGTTGGAGGGGGACAAAAGCTCCTGTCGCAGCCCCCCCAACTCACTGGCCGGTAGCAGAGCCTCTGTCGGTAATTCCTCCACTACAGCGCCATCAATCGCCGCCAACAAGGCTTCCCACTCCTCCGGCAACAGCTGTTGGAAATACTGCTGGGCGGCGAGCGACAGCAAGGAGCGAGGAATATAGGGAGGCAGCCCTACGCTCTGGCGCAATTCCTCCCCTATCTGCAATTGCCGTGCTAGGTTGTCCTGCATTTGGGCATTGGCACGAGGGTCCACCTGCAAAAATTGGGTGGCCTCTGCCCGAATTTGCGCCTCTAATGCCGCCGTGGCTTCTGGATCGACAATCTCGGCGGCGAATGGAGCCACCAACGTTTCGGGGGCTAGTTCTCCAGCCGTCAAACGGGGCTCGTTGTAAAACTTAGAACCGTGGGCTGCCGTCAGTAACGCGACTGCAAAACTATAATTGGCCGCATGCTTGAGGACTGGCAGCACGCGGTTGAGAGATTGGCTACTGGCTCCCTTCAAGATCCTGCTCCAGGGATGGCAGAGGGGGAGATTGCGATCGGGGGATTGTGTCATGGAGCGATCCTCCGCAAACCCACCACCGTTTCACTCATTCTGACAGACTGAATTTTGCGGTTGGGCTTGAATATATCGATCTTTACATTCATCGCATCAATCTAGAAGCAAAAGCAACACCAATACTACCGAGAAGCCGCCAGGGAAACCGAACCATCTCGCAGTGCCTCGGCAGGGGACTTGGAGTGGGGCCAGGCAAAGGCATGACGAAAAGCAGCAGACTGGCACTGCTGCAGTTGGGAGAAGTCAATGATGTCGAGGGTGAGTAGATTTTCGTATTCAAACGGCAGGCGGACGTTGTGCAGTCCGGCGTTATCGGTGCAAATGGCAATATCGACACCAGCGTCGAAACAGCGATCGAACACCTGTTTGAGCGGTTCCAATGTGGAGAGTGTCCCCGTTTTGAGATAGGTGGTGGGACAGATCTCCAAGCACTGGTTGCGCTTGGCCAAGGCGGGCAAGAGTTCGGGCTGGAGCAGCGGAATCTGGATGCCGTGGCCGATGCGGGAGACGTAGGGCAGTAGCTCTGGATAGCAGCCGTCGGGAGTTTCGTATAGGTGAGCGGTGGTTTTCAGACCTCGGGCCAGAGCAGATTTGTAGAGTTCCACCCATTCGGGCATGCGATCGCGATAAGCTTTATCTCCCCCGGCTAGGTCAATTGCACAGACGGACGCGTGGCTGGCGGCGGCTTCGACGATGGCCCGGTTTACCCGCTCGGGCAGTCGCGAGTGCAAGCAGAGAATTTGGCTGGTGACGATGGGGTAATCGGTTTGGCGAGTGGCTTCAGCCACAACCTCAATAATTTGGTGCATCTGCCGCAGGCGATCGGCTTCAGCGAGGCTGGGATCGGTACGCAGATAGGGGGTATAGCGAATTTCGAGATAGGCCAAATCCTCAAACACATAAGCTCCCCTCAAAAGTCGGCAGATGAAGTAGGGAAGTGTCTCTAAGGTTTGAACGCTTTCGACTAACGAGTGCAACTCTAGATATTCATCGAGAGTCTTGCGGGGGCGGGTGTAATAGTCTTCGAAATCGGCATAGTCGGGATAGTCTCGGGCTAGAGGCGCGTCTTGGCGGTGCAGGTAGCGCCAGAGAATGCGGGGAACGACGGAACCACCCAGATGGCGATGCAATTCGGCGTGGAGAGCCATATTGTGTCTCCTAGTGCTTGGGAGTGCGAGTGAAAATCAGTCGAGAGCGGGGCGAGTTGAGTGTTGCAGTCGTGGCTGTATCGGACTCCGCTGCTAGGCTAGACAGTGCCGATTCGAACTCTAATTCCACAATCCTAGCCCAAGCCTCAATTGCTGACTGCATGTATCCACACATTGTCCGCCCCCTTCTGTTTCGTCTCGACCCCGAATGGCTGCACCGTTGGGCGATCGCCCAAGCCCGCCTGCTGGCCCGTACCCCTTCTCTGCAACTCCTAGCCCAACCCTTTGCTGCCCCTGCCGATCGGCGATTGAACCAAACGCTGTGGGGTTTGACCTTTCAGCATCCCATCGGCTTGGCGGCAGGGTTCGATAAAAATGCAGAAGCGATTGCTTTTTGGCCTCGGATAGGGTTTTCATTCTGCGAGGTCGGTACCATCACTGCCCTCCCTCAAGCGGGCAATCCTCAGCCGCGCCTGTTTCGCTTGCCTGCCGATGAAGCCGTTATCAACCGCTATGGCTTCAACAATCTGGGGGCAGAAGCGATCGCCGCCCGTCTGGCTGCCGAACCCAACCGTCCGGCGGGCTATCCGGTGGGCATCAACTTGGGTAAATCGAAGCTGGCGCCATTAGTAGAGGCCGCGGCGGATTATCTGACCAGTTTCCAATTGCTCTATTCCTACGGCGATTATTTTGTCGTCAATGTCAGTTCTCCCAATACGCCAGGGCTGCGATCGCTCCAAGCTAAGGCCAGCCTTGCGGAAATATTCACAGCCCTGCAGGCGCACAACCGAGATCGCAAGCCCTTGCTGGTCAAAATCGCCCCCGATCTGACTTGGCCCCAACTGGACGAAGTGCTCGAAATCGCGACCGATTGCCAGATTGCGGGCATCATCGCCACGAATACGACGCTGAGTCGAGCGGGGTTGCGCACAAAGGCGATCGCCTCCACAGGCAATTCCCCTGCAGGGGAGGCTGGGGGGTTGAGTGGGCCGCCAGTCAGAGCGCGATCGACGGAGATAATTCGCTATATCTATCGGCAAACAGAGGGGAAACTGGCGATCGTGGGGGTGGGTGGCATTGACTCTGCCCAGGCGGCTTGGGAGAAGATTGCGGCCGGGGCGAGTCTAGTGCAGCTCTATACGGGGTTGGTGTATCGCGGACCGGGGTTAGCGAGTCAAATTGTGCGGGGGTTACTGCAGGAGCTCGATCGGCACGGGTTTGAGACGATTGGCGAAGCGATTGGCTGCGAGCTATCACAAGTATGTCAAGCTAGACCTCACGAAGGTTGGGAATCCGCGATGGCTGGCGATGCGCAGGCGAGAGATTTACTGGTGTTGAAGGTGGTGTTGGGGGCGGCTTGGGCGGACGGTACGCTGCAGCCGGAGGAGTTGGCACCGATTCATCAAATTGTGGACGAGTTGGGGCTAGCCGCCCATCCCGATGTCCGCCTACTGCTAGAAACGCCAGTTCCCGCCCCGACCTACCGCCGCTATTTGCAGGAATATTTGGAGGCACACCCTGCCTTGGCAGAGCGGCAACGTCTGTTGGCGCTGCTGCAACGGGTGATTTATGCGGATAACGAGGTATCCATCGAGGAAGGATACATTCTGGGCGAGTTGAAGGATTTGTTAGCAGAGATGGCGGTGGGGGGGAGCGCGAGCGAAGAGAAGGCGCGGCAGTTTCGGACTGTATTCGGTCGGTTGTTCGAGCAGTTGATGAAGCGATCGCCCTCTACTTAGCGCGATCGACTAATGTCCGATACCCGAGATAAGCCAGACGAACCCCAGAAGCAAGCACCACCCGATCGCTTCCCAGAAAATTTTGGAATTGAGAAACTTCATATCTCGGACCTCTTACGGATATCTAAGGTCGCGGCGACAGAGTTTTCAGATAACTCAACAGGTCGGCCATCGCTTCGGGTTCGGGCTGAAACTGGGGCATTGGCAACGTTTTGCCGCTAGTGACCTGCTCGATTAAAGCAATATCGGAACGGCGATCGGTGACGCCATGCAAACTAGGGCCGACATGACCCTCTGCCGTTGTACCGTGACAGCCAGCACAATTCATCGCAAATAGCGTTTCCCCTTTGGCCGGATCGCCAGTGAGCTGGAGCACGGCAAGAGTATAGGAATCGGGTTGGTGCCAGCGGCCAATTCCAAAATACAGTAAAGTCCCTAGCAACAAAACAATACCCATTGCAGCTATTGCTTGCCTCCATTGGCTTGGCGCTAGCGAGAAGGACATACCAGTGGAAACTCTTTGCACGGAGAGCTCGGGGCAACGAAGTTATTAATCCTTTACATTTTACTCAAAAAGCGCCGCACATAAGTTAACGTACTGCAGACTCGCACCGGGGTGGAGCCAGCCAAAAATCCCGATTTCGCCCTTCTCCAGCCAAGGTGAAACCCTTAAGGAGCTTATCTGACAAGGCTCCGAGCCTCTATTACAGTCCCTTGCTAAATAAGAAGTGAAGTTACAATATCGTTAAGATATGGAGGAAATTTTGGATTCTCTTAACGATCGCGCTTGCGTCTCTGCTGCTCGCAAGGCCCAAATCTGGAGCTGGCGAGATTGCAATATCTACGCCGTTCGATCTGGGGAACCTCGCCCCGATCGCCCGCCACTCCTTTGCGTACATGGGTTTGGAGCCTCTACCGACCACTGGCACAACAATCTCGGTCCCCTGAGCGAGGCGTTTGAGGTCTGGGCAATCGATCTGTTGGGGTTCGGGCGATCGGCCAAGCCGAACATTCAATACAGTGGCGATTTGTGGCGGGATCAGTTAAGCGATTTCGTTCAGGAAGTTATTGGTCGGCCCGCCGTACTGTTAGGCAACTCTTTGGGGGGATACGCGTCGTTATGCGTAGCCGCACAGCGTCCCGAGTCGGCAGCAGGGGTAGTGTTGCTCAATAGTGCCGGACCGTTTGCGAGCACTGCACCAGAACCATCTAGAAACCCCATAGGCCAATGGATGGGGAGTTTGACGAAGGCAATTCTCTTGCAGCCTTGGGCCAGCTTTTTACTGTTTCAGTACGTGCGCCGCAAGTCTGTGATTCGCAAAACCTTGGAGAAGGTGTATTGCGATCGCGCGGCTGTCACCGATCGCCTAGTGGAAGACATCTACCGCCCCTCCTGCGACAAAGGAGCCGCCAAGGTCTTTGCTGCAGTGTTCAAATCCCGTCAGGGGGCCAGAGTGGACGAGCTGCTCGGCCAAATGGGCTGTCCGCTCATGCTGTTGTGGGGGGAGGGGGACCCGTGGATGGATGTCAGGAGGCGATCGCAGCAATTTCGCCAGTATTATCCTCAATTGACCGAGCACTTTCTCGAGGCCGGTCACTGTCCCCACGATGAGGTGCCCGAGCAGGTGAATGCACTGGTGCGGGAGTGGGTGTTAGCAAAGATGTGATGAGATATTGCCAAACGTACAGCCAGTCAGCGACTCTGGAGCGAAACACCTCATCTTCTGACCTCTGTCTGATGGACCGCAATGAGTACGACATCAACCTGCGCAGCTTGGTAGGTGATTACTGTCAGGACTTTCTCCAATGGCTGGTGGGCGAGGGAGCTCGGGTGGAGGAGATCGTCAATTCAGTGTTTACGTCTCGCGAGCGACGAGCAGATATCGTTATCCGCTATGCCACCCCCGCTGGGAGGCGAGGCATCCTTCATATCGAGTTTCAGCGTCGGCCTTTGGTGGAGATGCCGCTGCGCATGGCTGAATATTCGCTGTTTATCATGCTCAACTATGGCGAAGCACCGACCCAGATCTTAATCCTGCTGGAGGACAGCAAAGCGGCTCGGGAGATGCCCGATTTCTATGCCTGCGGTGGAACGAGAGTTCAATATAAACTGCTCCCGTTATGGGAACAAGATCCAGAGGCGATTTTAGTCGGCGATTGTCCGGGCCTGCTCCCCTTGGTGCCCTTGATGGGACCGCCGAACCAGTTGAAGGAACGGCTTGAGGCTTGTGAAGCAGCCATTTCCGAGCGAGTAGAAGTAAAATCGAGGCAACAGGATTTGCTAGCGGTGGCAGTGCTGTTGAGCTCGCTCCAGCCGAGGGGGCGGGATGCGATCGAAGAATTCCTCAGGAGCAGAAAAATGTTGGATCTGATGGAGTCTCCCCTATTGAGGGATTGGCTGCGCGAAGCTGAAGAAAGGGGCAAAGCTGAAGGCGAGGCTGAAGGCGAGGCTAGAGGCAAAGTTCGCGGGAAGGCAGAAGAAGGGCAGCGGATGCTCGTCCGTCTCCTATCCCATCAGTTTGGACCGCTCCCTCAAGCCCTCTCGACATCGCTAAAGGCGATCGCCAATCCAGAACGACTGGAAGAACTTCTTGATGCTGCATTAGATGCAACCAACCTAGAAGATTTCCAGAAAAACCTCTGAAACTATTGTTATTCGTTTCACTAGAATGCCAATCGGGAGAAGAATCCAGTCTCGAACGAGGCGATCGGTACTCGATTAACCCGCAAGTCCCTTGAGGAACGAGGACATTCACGAGAAGACATTCACACAATGAAAATACTGCACGGCACCTGGATTCCCCACAGTGGCAGCGACTTTATCCAAACTGGAGAGTTTTATCTCTGGGCTGAAACTGCCGAACCCCAAAAGCGGCGCAAAAGAGTGGCGGGTCGCCATCCCTTTCAGTTAGAGAAAGCAGAACTGGTCACTTGGTTGAGTGGGGAACTGCGCCTCGGTAGCGATCGCCTCGTTGCAGAAGCGATCGCCCCCAAATATTTCCACTTGCCCAGCGGCTCCGACAAACCCCTGCCCTCCCCCGAACTCGCCCGCTATTGGGAAGCCGATTGGCCGGAGGCGGCGGACTGGCAACTGTGGGAAGTGGATTGCTATGAAGTCAAAACCCGCGTTAAAACCGGACAGCGTGAATACCGGGACGCGATTCCTGCCATCAAACTGCTGAACGACTTGCACTTTATTGCCTTGCACCAATCGGCAGAAGTGCAATTCGGGAACGATTTGCTGTTTTGGTATCACTACACGCGCGCGTTCGCACAGGCGATCTTTAAAGACCAGTACATCCCGGCCCTGCGATACCGCGAACTGTCTGCCCCCAAAAGCAAGGGCCGCCGCAAAAAAAGTGAGCCCGAGTTCGAGCTATATCCCACTTGGGAGTTTGTTTCCGAGCAGTACGAAACCAATATCCATCGTTATGTCGAGCACATGCCTGCAATCTGTACCTGTGGCTTCGACGATGCCCCCAAGACCCCTCAGTTGTGGGATAAAGAAACCCTACTGCGGCATTTTTCCGAAGTGCTGCTGGACGATATTGTCACCCATACCCCCAGCACGAACCAATTCGACAAAACGCTTGCCGACACTCTATTGGCAGGATGCTTCCAGCCCGACCGCAAGCATCCCTGGCGCGATCGCCAGTCTTTAGAACTATATCGCCAATGGCAGGACTGGCGGCAGAAGCTGGCCCGCACCCAAACGGCCACGTCATTTTACTTGGGCTTTCAACTGGAAGACCCCGGCGACACGGACGAGCCCTGGGAATTATTCTTTGTGGTGGCCGATCGCCAAGATCCCTCCCATCGCATGCTGTTGGCCGACTATTGGTTAATGGACGCTGGAGAGCGCCAGACGGTGGGCGATCGCTTCGGGGCCGATTTCGAGCAGCAATTACTGGTGCATTTGGGCTACGCTGCCCGCATGTATCCTCTCCTCTGGCAGGCATTGGACCGGATGGCCCCCTTCTGTCTGGCTCTGGAGGTGCAAGAAGCCTTCGAGTTTCTGACCGAGTTTGCTTGGGTGTTGGAGGATGCCGGGTTCAAGGTGATTGTGCCCAGTTGGTGGACCCCCGCCGGTCGCCGCCGCGCCAAAGTAAAGCTGCGTCCCAAGCAGAAGAGCAGCGCAGGCAAACAGAAGGGCAGCAAGAGTTACTTCGGCTTCGACCAACTGGTGGACTACGAATATCAGTTGGCCATTGGGGACGAACCGGTCAGCAATGAGGAATGGGAACAATTGGTGGAAGCCCAGACGCCACTGGTGCTGTTTCGCGGCGAATGGGTGGAGATCGATCCCGCCAAGATGAAGGAGATGCTGGAGTTCTGGCGATCGCAACCTGAGGACTCCGAGATGTCGCTGCTGGATCTAGTCAAGCTGGAGGCACAGCAGCAGGAGGAGATCGAGCTGGATCTGAGTCGCGATCGCGCCTTGGCAGACTGGATGGACCAACTGCGAGATCCCAGCAAACTGGAGGTTTTGCCCAACCCCGAAAACTTGCAAGGCACGTTGCGGGAATATCAGCAACGGGGCTTGTCCTGGCTGAGCTATTTGGAAAATCTGGGTTTGAATGGCTGTCTGGCGGACGATATGGGCTTGGGTAAAACCATTCAGGTGATTGCCCGCTTGGTGCAAGAACGGGAAGAGGTACAGCAGCAAGCAGAGGTGCAGCAGCAAGAGGAAGAGCGTCCGATACTGCCGACGCTGCTGGTGGTACCCACATCAGTAGTGGGGAACTGGAAGCGGGAAATTGAGAAATTTGCCCCCGACCTGTGCGTGGCCATTCACCACGGCAGCAATCGCAATACGAATGAAGCGGCGTTTCAGAAGCTTTATGACGAATATGACGTCATCATCACGTCCTTCACATTGGCTCGCAAAGACCAGAAACTTTTGAATGCCGTGGAGTGGCATCGCATTGTCTTGGACGAGGCCCAAAACATCAAGAATCCCAAAGCCGCTCAGACCAAAGCCATTCTCAAACTGTCGGCTCGCCATCGCCTCGCCCTAACGGGAACGCCGGTCGAAAATCGCCTGATGGATCTGTGGTCGATCTTCAACTTCCTCAACCCCGGCTATCTGGGCAATCAAACTCAATTCCGCAAGTCATTTGAAATTCCCATTCAAAAGAACAGCGATCTGCGCCAATCTGCTACCTTAAAAAAATTGGTGGAGCCGTTTATTTTGCGGCGCATGAAAACCGATCGCAACATCATCAAAGACTTGCCCGACAAGGTGGAGCAAAAGGTTTACTGCAATTTGACCAAAGAGCAGGCATCGCTGTACGAGGCAGTGGTCAAGCAAATTTCTGGCGAACTGGAGCAGGCGGAGGGCATGAGTCGCAGGGGGTTAATTCTCTCTTCTCTGATGAAACTGAAGCAAATTTGCAACCATCCCAGGCAGTTTTTGCAGGATGGCAGCGACTTTACAACAGAGCGATCGCACAAACTCAGTCGCTTGACGGAGATGGTGGCGGAAGCAATTTCCGAAGGGGAGAGTCTCCTGATCTTCACGCAATTTACCGAGATTGGCGAAGCGTTGGAGCACTACCTGCGGCACCACCACCTGCTCAACACCTATTACCTGCACGGCGGCACCTCCCGCAAAAAGCGCGAGCAGATGATTGCCGAGTTTCAAGAGCCCGAAACGGAACCGTCGGCATTTATTCTCTCCCTCAAGGCTGGCGGGGTGGGGATTACGCTGACCAAGGCCAACCACGTCTTTCACTTCGATCGCTGGTGGAACCCGGCGGTGGAGGATCAGGCTACAGACCGGGCCTTTCGCATCGGGCAAACCAAGAATGTGTTTGTCCACAAGTTTGTGGCGATCGGCACGTTGGAGGAGCGGATTGACGAAATGATTGAGGACAAGAAAAAATTAGCGGGGGCTGTAGTGGGATCGGATGAGTCTTGGCTGACGGAGTTGGATAATGAGGCGTTCCAGCAGTTGATTGCCTTGAATACCAGTGCGGTGTTGTAGGGGTTTATTGGGGCGCGTTTGAGGGGAGATCGAGACGAGTTGGGAGGTACGAGATGGCGAGAATGAGTCGAACTTGGTGGGGGGAGCGGTTTCTGGAGGCCATGTCGGAGTTTGCGGACCCCGGACGGTTGCAGCGGGGGCGATCGTATTCCGGCGACAGTCGAATTTTGATGTTTGATATCAGCGACGGAGAGATTACAGCGACGGTGCGAGGCAATGTAAACCCATATTTTGGAGTTTATAAGGAGCCAAAATATATCGTAAACGTGGCATTGACTGCCATTCCCATGGAAGATTGGCCCGATGTGATTCGCCATTTGTCGTCAAAGGCTGGGTCTGTGGCGAAGTTGCTGCTGAACGAAATGCCGGATGAGATCGAAGAGAGTTTTGATTCAGTGGGGCAGTCTTTGTTGCCGGGTGGGTTCGACGATTTTCAAAGCAGTTGTTCTTGTCCCGATTGGTCGCGCCCTTGCAAGCATATTGCAGGGGTCTGTTACCGCTTGGCTCAGCATTTGGATCGCGATCCGTTTCTACTGTTCGAGCTGCGCGGCTTGTCGCGGGAGGAGTTGCAGGCGGAATTGGTCAAGTCGCCGCTGGGTCGAGCACTGTCGGCGGAATTGAGTGCGCAATCAGAGTTGCAGCCACAGCCGGTCGCCTTTTTGTTCGCCCGACCGGAGCCGATTGAGCTAGATACTCAGTTGAGCCCGAGGGAGTTTTGGCAGGGGACAAAGCGATTGCCGCAAACCGTTGAGAGTATTGATGGGGCAGCGGTGCCCGCCATTGTGGTGAAGAAGCAGGGGGATTATCCGCCGTTTTGGCACAAGGATAAATCGTTTATTGAGGTGATGGAAGAGTTGTACGGGCGGGTGAAGGTGAAGAATAAAGATTTATTGTGAGTCGATCGGGCGATCGCTAGCCGAGCACAAACCAATCCTGGTTGCCCCCTCCACAATCCTGCAGAACAGCCCGTCGTCCAGTTGCCTGCGACATTCGGCGATCGCCGGCAAGTTGGGTTTGGCATACTGTTGTCGGCAAATATAGCGTTTGCCGCGAAACGTAAATTGGGATGGCACCTCAGTGCTCGAACTCGGCAGCTTTGCTGCATCGATTAAGATCGTGGGCAATCAGCGATCTCAGAGAAATCTCCACTTGACCGCTCTGCATTGCCCACGGTTTCGATCGCTCTCCTGGGTTTTGAGTCAGAACTTGTGCGCGTGCAGTACCTCCATCACGTCACAGAGATAGGCGATGCCCGAATAATCGTCGAAAAACTGCGCTGCCACCTCATCCGAAATCTTCACGGCCATTTCCCGATTGGGGGTGAGCACCTCGAACTTTATATTCGAGTAGGTGTCGGAAACGCTGGGTTGTCCCGACGAGCGCACGTTGCGACTGCCTTTACCGCCAGCCTCCACCACCGTATAACCGGCAGCCCCGGCTTCGTCGATGATCTTGGCGATCTTTTTCAGCAGCAACTTTTCCGTGACGATGACGAGCTTGGCGGCTTGCTGGGTCATGTTGGTTACCTCTCGACGCGCGTGTATTCATTGAACTACATAGAAATCAGGAAAACGGCAGCACCGCGCGCTATCGCGCCGATCTAGCCGCCGCGTTGGTCGCCGGGTCAGGGGACCGGCAGCCCGCGACCCGTCTGGGATCAGCTGCCCATCAGCGTCTGGGCGAGCCCGATGTAGAGCGGTATTCCCACAGCAAGCGCAACCGGTGTGCCGACGGCTGTGGACGAGCCGATGTAGGCGGAGGGATTGGCCGACGGGATACCGGCTCGTAAAGTGGGCGGCCCTGAGATGTCTGAACTGGAGGCGGCGATGGTGGCCAGAATCACGACGCCGCCAGGGCTGAATCCCGTGATGACGTGGGCAATCATGCCGAGACCGAAGGCTATGAGCCCATTCAGCAGCGGCGCCACCACGGCATATAGAGCGTACCACTGGCCCACCTTGCGCAGCTCGCCGAGCCTTGCCCAAGCCTCCATACCCATTACCAGCATCAGTATCGAAAGCAGGCCGCGGAAGAGGGGATTGAAGAAGCTCTCATAGACACTTTCCGGCTGGGTTAGCAGACCTAGAGCGATGCCGAGCAGCAGTGCCGACAGGGCAGAGCCCTGGAGGCTTTCCTTCACGATGGGCCATATCTTGACCCGCTTGCCTGCGGTACCGCCCTGCTTGCTGCGATACTCGACTGCGGTACCGCCGGTACCGCCCTGCTTGCTGAGATACTTCTGCTTGCTGAGAGCCTCGTCTGCGGTATCGCGCTGCTTGCTGACATAAATGCTGGCCAAGACGATCGCAGTCACGAGTGCTGGGATGTCCATGAAGGGATAGAGTGCGGCGGCCCAGGCCTCGTATTCGACGCCTTCCGTTTCCAGTAGCGTCAGGGCGGCGGCGAGGGTAGAGCCACTCACGGCACCGAACAAGCCTGCGGTCGCAATGGCATCCACGGTTTTGACTTTCGGCAGCTTGGCCAATGTGTAGCGCCCGATGAACACGATAAGGATCCCCATTACCACGGCGAACACCGCGGGCAACAGCATCTCCACCAGATTGGCATTGCGGATCTCAATGCCGCCGCTCAGGCCGACTTTTAGGAGCAGCATGAAGACGATGAACTTATAGACCGCATCTGGAATTGCCAGTCGGCTACCGAGGGAGGCAAGGAGCAGACCACCAATCAGAAAGCCGAGTGTCGGGGACTGCAACTTCGCCAGGAAGAGCGTCAAGAAATCGGACAAAAAATCCACGTAGTAATTCCTCCTCGATCGGATATTAGGGGTCAGGACGGCAGGCAAGCATGGCCTCGAATCCTGGCTGGCTCCACGCATCCGGGTGAGCAGCGAGTCAACCCACCACTTAATTGCATCTGCATCCCGGTGCGTCGTGTGCTGGAAGATAAAGTTTCGCTCTGGCGAGCGCAAACGATCGCACTAATCAGTGGTAATTCATTGGCAGTGGCTTGCTGCGGGCATACTTTACCATCAATTGGTTCGTAAAATCCGAAAGGAACTTAGACATATTGCCTCCGTAAGATATTTCAAACTTGTCTACAAGCAACTGTAGATATATTTAATGAAGCTGGGTAGTTGATTTTCCCTGCCCTCAAAAGCCGTACAAATGCTTGTGCTCAATCGCAGATTTTCCAGGTATATACAAGATTGAACCAGAAAATCAAATCGTCGACGATGTCGATACTAAAATTGCTGTGCAAAGTCAACTATTAACTCAATAAACATACAAAACATAGTGTTTTCTCTATTATTTTTGCATTTAAATTTAGCCCATATGTGTAGAATATCAGAGCTTGCAAAAATAGCAAGGAAATTTGTGATAGGATCTTTTACTCTATATATAAGGAAAGGTTATCGGGATAGGGAAAGCCTGTTTTGAGGAAAGGTAGTTGTGCAAAAGCAGAGGCCTAGCCTCGAGGGTGGCAGATTAGACCTCTTGCAAAAAAAATATGATAAGTTGATTGGCTGCCTGACACATGTCTAAGGTTTTGCCAGTTTCCTTGGGGGATTCGATCGCGAGGATGCCGGTGGCGGGGAGATTGCAGGAGCGGAATATATTTGTAGCCTATAAAGAATCTAAATAAGCAGATAAAAATTTAGCATGGTTTTTGTCGGAATTGATTCGTTTGGAATGTTAGATTTTACTATCAGCGCCTAATTATAGCTTTTTGTCAAAAACAAGAATCTAGCATGTCTTACCTGGTTGAATAAACAATTGCAGACAAGAGCGTAATATACTTAGAGTGCCTATCATTTTTGCAAAAACTCTGAAGCAGGGCTATTTTTAAATGAAATAGCCCTGATAATCCCGCTGCTGGTATCGAGTTTGGTCATCTTGACAAGGTGGCCTAGTTTGTTGCGCAAGTGTTACCCAAATTGGCAGATGCTTGAACCATGCTCTCATTTTTTACAAGATAACCACATAATTTTAAGTATTGAATAGAAATCAATTTATTTTTTGCCAAGGAACAACATCAACAATTTTCGGATTTAGCTCTAACTTCCTGGCAGGCTGTTCAACGTTATGAGTGACTATTCTTGTCATTAGTAGCCCTAGGATAAAACCTAAAAGCAATCCTATAAAAAGGGCATAGGCATGCGTATCTTCAAGGGTACAAAGCAAACGTCGATTGCTTCCATAGATATGGATAATCCAGCTAGTTTCAAGCTCAGAGCCCAATTCAGAGTCTAGTTTTCTCATGGTGCGATCTTTTCAGGATATAGAAATCTAGTACTGGATAAACCTTTCTTCTTGGATTCGAGGCAAGATCGTTGATGCCTAATCATAAAATCACTAAACTACCTTTACCCTCTGACTTCCTATTTCTACCTTCCTCCCCCTAATACGGACTTCCAGATTTACTATGCTGCACCGCTGTTAGGTCCTCGGATTGCAATGTCAACTGGGTGAAAGGGCGAGGATCCTGGAGCGAATCAGTTGGTACAATCACTGATTTTTATCTATCCTCAATGGGCGATAGATAGTCTTAGTTGCATAATAGTTCACGCCCATGGAGTTGTAAAATGGCAATCTCAAAACCAATTAATAAGTAAATCTGATTAATTGGTGGACATCCGGCACTGTCACGATAACGAATCTGGTTCTTGTATTTAGCTGCAATCCCCCTGCCCTCAACCCCACCAAACGGTCATTCTATGCCAGAGGGATGAGGGCTCTAAAGCTTGCTATGTCTACATTCTAGACCTCTCTGTCACCCCGGCAGGCAAAGGCTTTTTCGAGCGCTTCTGTTGCTTTCTCTTATTGTTGATACAGGAACTTGCGACTGACCTCGTGTTTGTCGGCGAGATGACTGACAGGTTCAGCTTGGGAGAGATCTCCACGGCCAAACGCTGGCGGATAGCTGGAGGCAAACTGGCTGCAACTGAAGGGACTTGGGTCATTCGTTGCGATCGCGCTGGGACATACCAACTGCCCAGTATCCAGACTCACGCTCCACCGATCGCAAACCTCACGGAAAGATTGCTGATTTCCTCGAAAAACACCCTCGGACTGTAACCCTCCGTTGAACCAGGCTCTGATGGGATTGGAGCGAGAAGGTGGCAGGTTAAAGCTGTAGCCAGAGTGACGGGGGTGATGGTGGGTTGGCAGTGGCGGCGATATGTGGGACTGGGGCTGGGGTTGGCCCTCTTGGCTGCTGTGGGATATTGGGTGACCCCTTCGCGGACTCCTGAATCCGAGATATTCGAACCGATTCCGCCCCTGCCGTTACCCCCCGATTTTCGCATTGCTTTTAATCAGGCCCGCTCTCATATTTATACCGATCCCTATCGAGGCATTCAGCGCTATGGAGACGATTTGGAGGCGTTTTTAGTCGAGGAGATTGCTCGCGCCCGCCACTCCATCGCCATTGCCGTTCAGGAGCTCAACTTACCGGGTGTTGCGCTGGCACTGGCCGAGCGGCAGCGAGCAGGTGTGGAGGTGCGACTGATTTTGGAGAATACCTATACCCGCACGTGGCAGGCTTTAACGCCTGCAGAGGTTGCTGGGTTAGACGATCGCGATCGCGATAAATATCGCGAGTACTGGCAGTTGGTGGATCTCGATCGCGATGGAGCACTGGAGCCAGAGGAGATAGCGCAGCGGGATGCACTGGCGATCGTGCAGCAGGCAGGGGTGCCCTGGATTGACGATCGCGCGGATGGGTCGCAGGGCAGCGGGTTGATGCATCACAAATTTTTGCTGGTGGATGGCCGCACGCTGGTGACGGGCTCGGCCAACTTTACCCTGAGCGGCATTCACGGAGATTTCGATCGCCCCGAGAGTCGCGGCAATGCCAATCATTTGCTGGCGATCGAGAGTGCTGAATTGGCGGCGGTGTTTTTAGCAGAGTTCGATTTGATGTGGGGGGATGGCCCGGGGGGAGCGACGGATAGTTTGTTTGGCGTTCGCAAGCCGGAGCGATCGCTGCAGCGGGTGCGAGTGGGGGCTGTGGAGATTAGGGTTCACTTTTCGCCGGGAGGGACAGCAACTGACTATGCGGATACCAGCGGCGGAGAGATTGTGCGGGCACTGTCTGAAGCAACAGAGTCGGTAGATTTAGCTTTGTTTGTGTTTAGCGATCGCGACATTGCCGCGCCGCTTTTGCGCCACCAACAGCAGCGAGGGATCGACATTCGAGGGGTATTCGATCGCAGCTTCGCCTATCGAGACTTCAGCCAAACCCTTGCCCTCTGGAATATTCGGACGGAGGCCAACTGCTCGTTGGAGCTAGCTCCGGCTTCTGCCAATGGAATTGGAGTTCCCCAACTGCCGCAAGGGGATAAATTGCATCACAAGTTTGCGATCGTCGATGCCGCTTTACCGGGGGCTAGCGTAATTTTAGGCTCCCACAACTGGAGTCGAGCTGCCAATCGCATTAATGACGAGACTTTACTTATCATCTCCTCTGCCGAAATCGCGGCTCACTTCTCGCGCGAGTTCGATCGCCTGTTTAGCGTCGCCCAGCTCGGTCCCCCTCAATTTTTATTGGCGAATGCTGCGCAGCCCGTCCGCTGTCTGACTCCACAACAGAGTCGCGTTGTCAATCTCAATACGGCTACTCCCGAGCAGTTGGAGGCTTTACCCGGCATTGGTCCGACATTAGCCCAGCGGATTGTTCGCGCTCGCCCGATTCGGTCTCGGTCGGATCTAGAGGCGATCGAGGGGATTGGGCCTGCAAAGTTGGCGGATTTGCGGGGACGGGTGGTGTGGTAATTCGGGCTTTAATCTGCCGAATACTGCTGGAACTCTTCCTCCTGCTCCTCAAGCGAATCTGTCGTCTTCGCCAAGCTGGCATTAAACGCCACCAAAAACGAGTCGGGCTCTGCCAAACTCATGACTAAGCGATTGCAGTCCACCTGAAATCCCAGTGGTCCTGCCAGACGGAGGAAAAGCGATCGCGGTGTGGCAACGGGAATGCCAATCACCTTCTCGGGGCTGGTAATGGGGGCGACCGTGCCTTGAAAATCGGTGTGGAGACCCAGTCCCATCAACCAATTCCAATTGTCTAGCCCCGCTCGGCCCAAATCTTGCAGGAGAAAACTTTCGTGAAAGAGATTTCCCTCGCGAATCAACAACTCGTGCTCGGTGATTTCGACATACGCTGTCGAGGGGGTGACGTCAAACAGGGATAGCATTGCGCGACTGACGGGATCGTCCGCAACCTGCATGGCAAAGCGCATGATGGGGGCTCCTAGAGTCTGGGTGAGGGCTCGGGCAGGAATAACTTCGGTCGAGCGGCAGGGGTGCAGGCCAGGATACGCCCGTGGCTGAGGGTGTAGAGGGCTGCAGCTTGAGTGCGAATGGCCTCGAACTCGTCTGACGCATCCAACACCACCAGACTAGCCGGACGACCCAGGGCGATTCCGTAGCGATCGTCAAGATTTAGGGTCTTGGCTCCGTTATGGGTCACCATATCCAAACAAGCTTTGACTTGTTCTCGACCAGTCATCTGACAGATATGAACGGCCATGTGGGCTACGTTCAGCATATTGCCAGTGCCCAGGCTGTACCAAGGATCGCGGATACAATCATGCCCCAATGAGACATTATTTCCCTGCTGCCAGAGTTCTTTGACTCGCGTGACTCCCCGCCGTTTGGGGTAGGTATCGGTGCGCCCCTGCAGGGTGATGTTGATCAGGGGGTTGGCCACACAGTTGAGTTGGGTGCGGCGGATCGAGCCGAGCAGTTTTTGGGCGTAACCGTTGTTATAGGAATGGAAGGCGGTGGTGTGACTGGCGGTGACGCGGCTGCCCAGATCGCGGCGCAGGGTTTGAGCCACCATCACTTCTAGAAAGCGGGATTGGTCGTCATCAATTTCGTCGCAATGGATATCGATGAGTTTGTCGTATTGTTCTGCCCAATCGAAGATCTGCTGGAGCGATCGCACTCCGTCTTCGCGGGTGAGTTCGTAGTGGGGGATGCCGCCGATCGCATCTGCGCCTAATTTCAAGGCCTCTTCCATCAGCTCGAGCTGTTGCGGGCTGCCATAGAGGCCATCTTGCGGAAAGGCCACCACCTGCAGGTTCATCCAATCTTTGACTTCCTCCCGCACGGCCAATAGCCCCTTGAGGGCGATCAAGCTCGATTCGCTCACATCAGCATGGGAACGGACGTGTAAGACGCCTTGGGCGGCTTGGGTTTTGAGGGTGGCGATCGCCCTTTGCTCGACATCTTCGATCGACAGTTTTTGCTTGCGATCGCGCCAGATTTCAATGCCTTCAAACAGGGTGCCACTTTCGTTCCAGCGGGGTTCGCCTGCGGTGTCTGCCGAGTCGAGGTGAATGTGGGATTCCACAAAGGGGGGGATAGCGAGGCGATCGCTGCAATCAATTTCTTCGCGGGCGGTGGCGTCGAGGCGGGGGGCGATGGCGGCAAAGGTTCCGGCGGCGATCGCGATGTCTTGAGGAACTGAATGGTCTTGCAATCGGGCGCGGCGCAGAATGAGGTCGAATGGGGGCACAAATGTCCTCTCTGACTCGAATGCCTCAAGCATGGCATGCCATTCGCTGGGCGATCGCCCACTGGAGCTTCAAAAGGCGATCGCCATCGATCGGCCCAATGGCTTGGAGGCATGAAATCTGCTCTAGAGCACTTCGGGCCCCGATTCCCCCGTACGAATGCGAATCGCTTGCTCCACAGAGGAAATAAAAATCTTGCCGTCCCCGATTGCCCCCGTGCGGGCTGCTTCGATCGCCATCTGCAATGCCTTATCGAACTTTTCGTCCGCCACTACAATCTCGACCCGCAACTTTTGCAAAAACTCTGTGGGTTGTCCCGTCTGGCTCTCTTGCCCGGTCGTCATGCCTCGCTGGCGACCGAACCCGCGCACTTCACTAATCGTCATACCGGCGACACCGATCTCCACCAGCGCATTTTTGACAGCTTCTAGACGAAACGGACGAATCACCGCCGAAATTTTTTTCAACGAACAGCCCTCTATATGGCAGCAGTTTGTTTTTGGTGTATCACTCAGTCTGAGAGTTAAATTGTAGCGATAGCTACTTTCCCACGGACAGATGTCGAAGGAGATACTCCATCGCGGACAAACGACAGGAACCCCTACAGATAAGTCAGTTCGACGGGGAATCCTCGCTCGAAAGATAGCCGACCTCAATCGTTTGTCTTAACTCTGATGCTGTCATTTCGTATCGTTCTTTCTCCGCTGGCTTCCGAGATCCGTCTGCGCTGAAAGGTAATGGACGCAATAGAAGATGCCTTTAGCCGCAAACTTTACCTCTGCGGGGGGAATCCATAGTTATAATGCAGAAAAGATTAACTTTTGTATCGTTCCTGTATCTTAGGGGAGATTTCCGCAGTCTGAACCTGTGGTTCCCTGCAAGATGCCTCCATCGTCCCCCCCCAAAACTGGCTCAATCAATAATGACTAAAGCTATCGATTTGCCATCTTCCTCTCCCTTCAAGATCCCCCGAACTTGGTCGATTGGCTTTGCTGCTGTGGCGGCGGTGGGAGCGATTTACTTGGGCTCGACGCTGTGGCGGCAACGGAGCGCGGGCTGGGATGTCAATGCCCTGACGGTGCCGGTGGAAGAACAGCCCATTGCCATTCGCATTACCGCCAGTGGCGCCATCCAACCCATCAGCAGTGTTAACTTGAGCCCCAAAAATGCAGGACTGATTGCCGAGCTGCTGGTGGAGCAGGGGGATGTGGTTGAGGCGGGGCAACCGATCGCCCGCATGGATGCCGAAGATATCAATGCCGACGTGGCTCGCGCTCTGGCTCAGGTGGATCGGGCCGCAGCCGAGTTAGACGAGGCCAGAGCGGGTAACCGTCCTGAAGAAATTGCCCAGGCTCGCGCCCGCGTCGCTCAAGCCGAAGCCCTCGAAATTGAGGCCGAGGCCCGGTTGGCACTGGCTCTAGATCGCCTAGAACGCAATCGATCGCTGGCAGCGGAGGGAGCGATCTCTCGGGACGAAATGGATGGGGTTGAGAATGAAGTCAATGTGACCCAAGCCACCTTGGCGTTGCAGCAAGCCAACCTGCAGGAGACTCGCGATGCCCTGAGCTTAAGTCAGCGGGGCAGTCGCGACGAAGACATTGCGGCAGCCGAGGCGGAGCTAGCTGAGGCACAAGCCCAGTTGCAATCGGCTCGGGTGCGTCAGGCAGATACGGTAGTGCGGGCTCCCTTTACCGGTACAATTACGCAGAAATTCGCCACGGTGGGTGCATTTGTGACGCCGACCACCTCGGCGTCCGATGCAGCATCGGCCACCTCGACGGCGATCGTGGCGCTGGCCGACGGATTGGAGGTGCTGGCGGAAGTTCCCGAAGTCGATATCGGCCAAATTCGGCTGGGTCAAACGGTGGAGATTTTAGCCGATGCCTATCCCGACGAGGTGTTTGAGGGGCAGGTCAAGCTGATTGCTCCAGAAGCGGTGGTGGAGCAAAATGTCACGTCATTTCAGGTGCGAGTCGATTTGGTCACTGGCCTGGATAAGCTGCTGTCGGGCATGAATGTGGATGCCACGTTTATTGGCGACGAGGTCCCGAATGGGTTGGTGGTGCCGACGGTGGCGATCGTGACGATTGATGGCAAGACAGGAGTATTGGTGCCGGAGGATGACAACAAGCCTCGCTTCCAACCGATTACGATTGGGTCTTCGGTGGGCAACGAAACGCAGATCTTGAGTGGCATTGAAGCGGGCGATCGCGTCTTTATCGATCTGCCCCCCGATGTCAATTTGGAAAACCTCAACTTCGGTCGCGATCGCGACAGCTAATTCGCTGACTTTGCAGGCTATTTCTTCTCAACTCCCTATCCCAGAAGTACTGTGCCATGAATCTCGCTGAAAGTTTCTCGATGTCGATCGCAACGCTGACGGCAAACAAGCTGCGCAGCACGCTGACCATGTTGGGGATTGTGATCGGCAATGCCTCGGTGATTGCGCTGGTGGGTTTGGGAGAAGGGGCGCAAAACTACGTCCAAAGCGAAATTGAAGGGTTAGGTCCCAATATCTTATTTGCGCTGCCGGGAAATACCGAATCGCAGCGGGCGGGCTTTAACCAACCCAAAACCCTCGTGCTAGCCGATGCTGTTGCGATCGCCGAACAGGTGCCCTCCGTCGTTGCCGTCGCCCCCGAATACAACACGCGCGGCGTCGTGTCGGTGGGCAATCGCAGTTCTAACACCACCATTGTCGGCACTACTGATGGGTTCCCGCTGGTGCGCAATTTCGACGTGGCTCGGGGGCGATTTGTCTCCGAGCTCGACCTACAACGCAACCGCCCAGTGGCGGTATTGGGCTCTGAATTAGCCGATCGCATGTTTGACGATCGCAATCCGTTGGGCACTCGCCTGCGCATCAACAATGTCAGCTTTGAAGTGATTGGCGTATTGGCAGGAAAAGGCTCTAGTGTTGGCCTCAACTACGATGAAGTGGCCTTGGTGCCGATTACGACGATGTCTAGTCGCTTAGTCGGACAGACTTCTCCTTTTGGCATCGAGCTGACCTATGTTTCGGCCTCGATTGCAGATGAAGAGAGCATGAGGGCGGCAGAGTTTCAAATCGCCAATCTATTGAGGCTGCGCCACAAGATTGTCAATGAAGATGATTTCGTCATCCGCAGCCAGAAAACCCTGCTGGCATTTACAGATACGGTCACGGGGGCACTGACATTGCTATTGGCGGCGATCGCCGGTATCTCGCTGTTTGTGGGGGGGATTGGCATTATGAATATCATGCTGGTGTCGGTGAAGGAGCGGACGCAGGAGATTGGCTTGCGCAAGGCGATTGGGGCGTCGCAGCAGGATATTTTGGTGCAATTTACGATTGAGTCCGTGCTGCTGGCGGTGATTGGCGGCGGCATCGGGGTGACGATTGGGGTCTCTGGCCTCGTGGCCATTGGTATTTTTGCCCCCTTCAATCCCGGTATTTCGCTGGTGGCGATCGCCGGTGCTGTTGGGGTATCCAGCGGCATCGGCCTGATCTTTGGCGTCATCCCCGCCCGTCAAGCTGCCAAGCTCGATCCCATTGTCGCGCTGCGAACGGCGTAGATATTGCTCTTCGCACCCGATCGACATCCTGCTCTTCGAACCTCGCTTGAGTTGCCACTATGTCTCACCCCGTCTCAATCTCTCAACCCGCCTCTCCACCGCCCATCCGACTCGAAGACGTTTCCAAGGTTTATGGTGCCGGCAATACAGAGGTGCGGGCACTATCGCACGTCAACTTAGAGATCCAGCAAGGGGAGTACTGCGCCATTATGGGGCCGTCGGGGTCTGGAAAGTCTACGGCGATGAATGTGATTGGCTGTTTGGATACGCCGACAGCGGGCAAGTATTACTTCGATGGGGCGGATGTGGCGAAGCTGGGCGATCCAGATTTAGCCCTGATTCGCAATCGCAAGATTGGATTTGTGTTTCAGCAGTTTCACTTGCTGCAGCAACTGACGGCGCTCGACAATGTGATGTTACCGATGATTTATGCGGGAGTTTCGCCAACGGAGCGGGCGGAACGGGCGACTGAGGCGCTGACGAAGGTGGGGTTGGCCGATCGCCTGCACAACAAACCCACGCAATTATCGGGGGGACAGCAGCAGCGGGTGGCGATCGCGCGAGCAATTGTGAATCAGCCGCTGTTGTTATTGGCGGACGAGCCGACGGGGGCGTTGGATAGCCACACGACGCTAGAGGTGATGGGGATTTTTGAAGAGCTGAATCGGGACGGCATTACGGTGGTGATGGTGACCCACGAGGCAGATGTGGCCCGCATGTCGCGGCGGGTGATTTGGTTTAAGGATGGCGAGGTGCTCGACGCTGCACTGGAGCCTCAGGATGTGGCTCGCATGATGGCGATCGGGGTGGGGTTAGGATAGCTGAGCGAGAGGGAGCTCCCTGTACAACAGACATGAGGTTTGTACAATTAAAATACCTGTATTGACGGGAGATTGATGCTTTCGACTTCTGAAATGAGTTACTCTGCCGTGCGCCAAACTCTGGCGGACGTGCTCGAACGGGCGACGCAGGATTTGACGGTCACGATCGTGCAGCGCCAGGGACACGAACCGGCTGCCATTATTTCTTGGGCTGAGTTGCAATCGATGCTGGAGAGTCTGCGCGCTCTGACTCCTCCTGCTAATGCGCAACGGTTGTTGGCTGCCTTGGCTCGCTCTCGAGAGGGCGAGTTCGCTGACTTCGATCTAGAGGGTCTCAGGACTCTGGCAAATGGCGAAGCAGAAGCCAAAGCCTAAACAGATCCAGTTCGTGCGGATCGTGCCCCGATTCGATCGGCAGTTTGTGGAAGACGTGGAATGGTGGGCCAAGTCCGATCGAAGAGTGGTGGGTCGGATTTTGGCTTTGGTGGAAAATATCATGCTGTCGCCGTTTGAGGGGATCGGTAAGCCCGAGCCGTTGAAATATATTGGCGCTGATGTTTGGTCCCGCCGCATCGCGCGCGAGCATCGGCTGGTGTATCGCGTCGCAGAGTGGGAGATTGTCTTTCTCAAGGCCCGACATCACTATGCTTAAAGCTCTCCCGGGATAGATCTGAGTTCGATGGCGCTGCATTGCCCTCACCCCCAGCCCCTCTCCCTGGGGAGCTATCCATTAGGCACAAGTCGATGGAGAGCTTACTGTGACTGGATTATAAACTGCAGTAGAGACTGAAGCAGTTGTAGCCGGAGGGAGAGAAACCATGCAAGATTGGGTCAGCCAAGAAATCAACCCGATCCACTTCGCCGATTTGCGACATGCAAAGCGGTTGGGGCAGATCGTCACAGACTTGAGTGAGCAGCCCACAGCGAGCGTGCCTCAGGCGAGTGGGAATGCCTCAGTGGCCCAAGGAACCTATCGATTTTGGGCCAACCCGAAGGTGAGCACGAGCAGCATTCTGGACAGTCATCGTGATGGAGTGGTCAGGCGGGCCCTCACGGGCAAGACGGTGCTGGCCATTCAAGACACAACGGATTTCGACTTCACCACTCACCCCCAGACCGAAGGGCTGGGCTTCATCAATCAAAGCCATCAACAGGGAATCAAAGTCCACAGTTGTTTTGCGGTGAGCGGCGAGGGAGAACCCTTAGGTCTGTTGAGTCAATTCATCTGGAATCGCAAACAGCGGCGCGGGAAGAAAGAAAAACGCTCAGTGACTCCCATCGAGCAAAAGGAAAGCTATCGCTGGATAGCAACTCTCGCAGCCGTAGAGCGAGAGCTCGCGGGCCAAGAGCAAGTGGTTCATATTGGCGATCGAGAAGCAGACATCTTCGAACTGTTTGCCCATCCCCGTGCGGACAACAGGGAGTTACTCATCCGCGCAAGGCACAATCGCAAACTTAGCCACGAGCTGGGCAAGTTCATCCCCACCCTCGAACAAGCCCCAGTCTTGGGAGCGATGAGCCTGCAAGTGCAGCGTAATCCCAAGCGAGCGGCCCGCATTGCCCAGTTGCAGGTGCGGGCGATGGCGGTGACGCTGGAGGTGCCATCGCATCACCTCAAAGCCGCGAGCTTAGAGCCCGTGCGCCTCAATGCCATCTTCGTGGAAGAAACCGTCCCCCCTGATGATGGCGCTCAGCCGATTCGCTGGTTTCTGCTGACCAGCTTGCCAGTTGAGAGCTTCGAGCAGGTCTGTCAGTGCATCCGCTGGTATAGCTACCGCTGGCTGATTGAGCGGTTTCACTTCACCCTCAAAAGTGGCTGTGGCATCGAACAGCTCCAACTGCAAAGCTATGAGCGCTTGCTCAAGGCTCTGGCAACCTACAACGTTGTAGCTTGGCGATTGATGTGGCTGACCTACCGCGCTCGACTCACCCCGCAAGCCTCCTGTGAGCTCGTTTTACAGCCTGCTGAATGGCGGCTGTTACGACGCAAGTTTGTGCCGAAAAGTCGCTCTCAAAAGCCACCCACTCTGCAACAGGCAATGCTGTGGATTGCTCGATTGGGAGGCTTCTTGGCTCGCAAGGGCGATGGCAACCCTGGATTGAAGACGCTTTGGCGAGGGCTGACCAAACTCCACCATTTGCTTGAAGGGGCTCAACTGGCTTCTCAAAGCTAGTGCCTGTCTATGGTTCAGCTACTTTTGCCTAATGGATAGCCCTGGGGAGAGGGGAGAAATAGTCGCAAATCTTGGCTAGATTTCGTTCCGCGAGAGCGATCGCCAAAGATTGCTCAATCCGAGGGGAGAAATAGTCGCAAATCTTGGCTAGATTTCGTTCCTCTGGCCCCAAAGTTATGGTTGATGCCACGCTTAGCGGGAGCGTAGGGGTAAGGGACAGACTCTGGTCGAGCTGACGTTGGATAGAGGGAATCCCCCACGCTCAAATCGGAAGTCTCTGTGAAGATTTCAGGCGATCGCAAGGCAGTCATAGCGCAGGGACGGCCAGGAATCCGTGGCTGTCGAGCGGGTTCTGACCAAGGCTATCTCCCAAGGGGCATCAGAGGTTCAGCCTGTCGGACTCTGGGCGAATAGAGGCGGCCAAAAGCTAGCTGCGATCTAACCCGCCATTCAGACGAGTCCATATCGATATGCCCCTGCAGGGGATGTTCGAGAGCGAACTCTTGAGGCACGATTCGTATAGCTCCGCAGTTTCGAGGCGAGTCGTACCTATTCGCTATCCACAGATATTCAAAGCATCGGGAATGGAGCTTTTCCCCAATGTCCTTCCACCCAACACTAGGTGTATGAACCGATTTGCAGTCGTTGTATCCTTTGCCGTCAATCTAGCGTTTTTCACCATCGGCGTTGCAGCCAGCTCGGCAACCCCTCAGGTCATCACGACCGTTGCTCCCATCACCAATATTGTCAGCAACATTGGAGGCGATCGCATCGAGGCGATCGGCATCGTTCCAGAAGGCGTCAATTCACATACCTTCGAGCCTCGCCCCTCCGACGTAGAACTGTTATCTGAGGCAGATCTGATTATTGCCAACGGCTTGTTTCTAGAGGAGCCGATTCTCAATCTGGCTAGGGCCTCCAAACCAGATGAGACAAAGATTGTCTTGCTGGGAGATGAAACCATCAGCCGAGACGAATGGGTGTTCGATTTCAGTTTCCCCGAGTCGGGGGGAAAGCCCAATCCGCATTTATGGGTAAACCCTCTATATGCCATGGCATACGCGGAATTAGTGGCAACAGCCTTACAAGAGCTCGATCCCTCCGGTCGGGACTATTATGCGCGCAACCTCAACCTCTATTTAGCCCAACTCGAAGCCCTAGATCGAGTGACCCGGGAGGTGGTGGCCTCTATTCCAGTTGAAAACCGGAAGTTGCTCACCTATCACGACTCTTGGGCTTACTGGGGTCGCGAATATGGCATTGAGATTTTGGGTGCAATTCAGCCGTCAGACTTGAGCGAACCTTCGGCTCGCGAAGTGGCTGAAATTGTCGATCGCGTGCGCGAAACCGGGGTTCCAGCCATTTTTGGCTCCGAGGTTTTTCCGAGTAGAATCGCCGCACAAATTGCCCGAGAAACGGGGGTAAAACTCGATAACACGAGCGATGACGACCTGCCGGGGGAAGGCAATGCCAATGCCGTACTGAATGACAATCCCGAGCATACCTATGTGGGCATGATGGCTGAAAACTTACGCATATTTGCTAAGAATTTGGGCGGCGATACCTCTGCGATCGAGCGATTGGATGTACGCAATCCGATCGAAGCAGTTCTGGTGGAGGTATTGCAAGAGCAATGATTCAAATGGCACTCGAGACCCACCAACTGGCTTGCAGTTATGCAGGCAAAACGATCTTCGATCGCGTCAACCTGTCTTTGTTCGCAGGACAGTTTGCGGCCCTCGTGGGTCCATCAGGAGCGGGCAAAACGACGCTGCTGAAGTCCCTCCTCGGTGCGATCCCCTGCCAGCAGGGAGCAATTACCATCGGCGGGCGAGCTGTCGAGTTCGGTCGAGTGGCTGGGGCTGTGGGCTACGTTCCCCAAGTGGAGACGATCGATTGGGCCTTTCCCGTGACGGCGGCAGAGGTGGTGATGATGGGCTGCTATCGTCCGGGGCGGTTTTTACCCTGGCCGAGTGCGAGCGATCGCCGTGTAGCCCAACAGTTGCTAGAGCGGATGGGGGTGGCAGATGTGGCTCGCCATCACATTGGCGCACTGTCTGGCGGCCAGTTGAAGCGAGTCTTTTTAGCTCGCGCTCTGGTGGGCGAGCCAGAGCTGGTCTTTTTGGACGAACCGGCTGCGGGGCTCGATCTAAAAGCCCAACACGAGATTTTGCATCTGCTAGCCGATCTCAACCGGCAGGGGTTGACGATTTTAATGAGCACCCACGACTTAAATTTGGTGGCTACTCACTTGCCCTGGGTCATTTGTTTCAATCACGGCGTTATCTGTCAGGGGCCGCCCGATCGAGTCCTCAATCCCGCAACTCTCGAAGCGACGTTCGGTGCAGAAATGATTGTGATTCGAGATGGCGATCGCGTCGTCATCGCCAACAAGCTCCTGTCCCTGCGGCACAAGCTGCAGCAAAATAGCCAACGACTAGATGCATTGAGGCGACAATCTCTTTCGGTCCCTTGAGAATCGATCGTTTGAAAGATTCTGTCTTGACTCATCCCAAGTTCGACTGAAGCTCGCTGCTTCATTTTTTAATGCTCGACTTTCTGCTCAAACCCCTCGAATACGATTTCTTTATCCGCGCCTTAGTTGTGGGAATTCTATCTGGATTCCTTTGCGGCGTTATGGGCGTTTATATCACCACACGCCGCATGAGCTATGTTGCCCACGGTCTTTCCCATGCCATTTTGGGTGGAGCTGTCATTAGCTATATTTTGGGACTCAATTTCTACTTGGGAGCTGGGATATGGGGATTTGGCGCGGCGATTCTGATTCAATATTTAACGGTTAACAACGTCTATTCAGATTCGGCGATTGGAATTGTGACGACGGCCAGTTTTGCCCTCGGTGTGGCGCTGATTAGTATGTCGCGTCAGTTTACCCAGAGTTTTGAGGCAGCCTTATTCGGCAATGTTTTGGGGGTAACGCCTGCTGATGTCTGGATTATTGTGTCTGTGGCGATCGCCTTATTGTCCTTGCTATTTTTGTTTTATCGTCCGTTGCTATTCTGGAGCTTCGATCGCGAGATCGCTCAGGTTCATGGGGTTCCCGTGCGTTGGATGGACCTGTTGTTTGCCCTCATGCTGGCGGCATTGCTGGTCTCGACGTTGCAGGTGTTGGGGGTGACGCTGATTATCTCTGCTGTTGTCATCCCCGCATCGATCGCGCGATTATTAACCCATCACTTTGCCCGCATGCTGGCCATCTCCAGCAGCGTAGGAGCATTTGTAGCATTTTTGGGACTGTACTCGAGTTATTACTTCGATGTAGCTTCTGGTGCCAGTGTTGTGCTGCTGTCAACTGCTATCTTTGCCGGCGTTCTGGGATTTTCCATCTCCCGTCAGAAATCACGCGCTGTCAAATCGAAACTCCCATTGCTTAAATGATTGGTTTGAAATCTGTAGACTCAATCAACTGCTCGGACTCAATCTCCATAGGTTTCGGCGGTAACCTTCCCTCGAAACACAATGTAGTTGTAAAGGGTGTAGGCCAATAGAATGGGAATGAGAAAGCCTACAAATATAGCCATGAACACCAATGAGCTAGGAGCTGCAGCCGCCTCATAAATGGTGACTGATGGCGGGATAATGCTCGGAAAAATGAGAAATCCCAAGCCGACAAAAGACAGGAAAAATAGCATAACAGTCCAAATCAATGGAGTGACTTCCTCCCTTCGGCTCAAGCTCCACAACAGTAGTCCGACGAACGCAATTCCCAAAACTGGAATCAGCGCAAAGATATAGAGAAGCGGAGGCTGGAACAATCGAGATTGTACCTGCTCTGAAAGGAGAGGGGTGCTAATCGTAATGAAAACAGCACCGATAAAGGTGGTCGCCGCAGCGATTTTAGCCGTTTTGAAATGCGTGTTCTGCAACTCCCCACTGGTTTTCATAATCAAATACGTCGAGCCGATGAGAACGTAGCCTTGAATGAGGGTGAGGGCGACTAACAGCGATCGCCAGGTCAACCAGTCAAACATGCCACCGACAAAGTGTCCCCCCGCATCCACAGCAATTCCTTCAAACACACTGCCGAGGGCAAACCCTTGGCCGAGAGCTGCCAGGAAACTACCTGCCCCAAAGGCTACATTCCAGAGGAACTTGCGCTCGGCATTTTCGCGAAACTCAAACGAGACCGCGCGAAACAGCAGGCCCGCCATCATAATCAAGACTGGAAAATACAGCGCGTTGAGGATCGTCCCGTAGGCCAGCGGAAAAGCCCCAAACAGCGATCCCCCCATCAACACGAGCCAGGTTTCGTTGGCGTCCCACACATTGCCCAAACTGGTCATCAAAAGGCCGCGCCGCTCTTCTGAAGACGCCGTTAGCGAGAGAATGCCAACCCCCAAGTCGAAGCCATCCAGTAAGACATAGAGGAACAGAAATATCCCCAAAATGAAAAACCATAACTGGGGCAAAAACTTTTCGAGTGCTTCCATCACTTCCCCTTACTGCTGAGTTTCTAACGGACGGCGATCGGCTGCCTTGGGAGCAATAGGCTCGGCTTCAGCACACTCGTAGGGCAAGGGTACCTTTAGATTCGGCCCCTGACGGATGATGCGGCTGCCGAAATAGAGGGCCGAACTGAAAAAGATGAGATAGATGGCGGTAATGCCCGCCAGAGAAGTCAACACTTCTGCAGGGGGAAGGTGCGAAGCAGCATCGGCGGTCCGAATCTGGCCGTAGACCGTCCAGGGCTGGCGTCCGACACAGCGCACGATCCAGCCCGTTTCGACCGCAATATATCCGAGCGGGGCGGCGAATATCCAGGCTCGCAGCAGCCATTTCTGTTGGCCGATCGCCGTTGAGTCTAATTTCCCTCGCAGCCACTGCACGACGCTAGCGGCCACTAGCGCGGCGAGGAAAAGCCCAATCCCCACCATGATGCGAAATGAGTAATAGACCAACCCCACCAGATGGGGGCGGTCTTCATAGGACCAAGCTTTGAGTCCCAAGACAGGCGCTGACAGTTTGGGCTTTAACTCCAACAGATAACCCAGCGCATGCGGGATTTTAATCTCCCAATCATTGGCCTCCTGCTGGTTATTGGGCAAGGCCACTAAACTCCAATCTGCTGTCTGTCCTGCCGGGAGCGTTTCCCACTGCGCTTCCATCGCCGCCAATTTGGAGGGTTGGTGGCGATAGACTTGCTCGGCGCTGAGGTGCCCGATAAAGATTTGTAGGGGAGCAACGGCGATCGCGACGGCCAGCGCGATTTTGAGCGATCGGGCAAAAAAGGCTTCGTAACGCTGATTGAGCAAATACCAGGCGCTAATGCCGCCAATGACAAATAGAGAGGTCTCCAGCGTGGCGAAGAACATGTGGAGTACGCTATTCGCCATGAAGGGATTGAAAATGGCTTGGAAAAAGTCGGACACGACAAACTTGCCATTGATAAACTCTCCCCCTGCTGGGGTTTGCAGCCAGGAGTTGGCGGTCAAAATCCAGAACGTAGATAGGTTGGCTCCGAAAGCCACCAAGATGGTGGAGAGGTAATGCACGATGGGCGGAACCCGCTCCCAGCCAAACAGCATAATGCCGAGAAAACCAGCCTCCAACATGAAGGCCATTGTGGCTTCAAAGCCGAGAATCGTGCCGAAGAAATCTCCCACCGCCTCTGAAAACGGAGCCCAATTGGTGCCGAACTGAAATGCCATCGGCAGCCCCGAGGCCACGCCGATGCCGAAATTGAGCACGTACAACTTCGCCCAAAACCGGGCGTGGCGATAATAGTCGGGATTGCGGGTTTTGAGCCACAGCCCCTCCACCACCACCAGAAAAATTCCCATGCCTGTCGTCAAAACAGGCCAAAGCATGTGAAAAATTGCGGTGATTGCAAACTGGAGCCGAGACAGCGCAACTGTATTGGAAAGCAAATCCATAACTGCAAAGGTAGGAGAACTCAAACGCATACCTCCACTGTCCTAGTCTTATCTGTCGGTTGCAGGCAAGAGACAGGCGGTCAAATCTGCAGATTCTACAGGTTGACTTCAGGTTTGGAGCCGCCGCGAATGTTCGAGAAAAGTCCTGGCGATCGCGGGCAAAAAAAAGAGAGACCGCTTGGTCTCCCGCATCTTTTCACAACAAGGTGAGATATCGCGTCATCGTCGAAAACGAAGACTACTCGAGCCAGGATTACTTGATAGCAACCTTCGCACCCACCTCTTCCAGCTTCTTCTTGGCTTCTTCGGCATCGTCCTTGGAGATACCTTCTTTGATGGCCGTGGGAGCTGATTCCACCACAGCCTTAGCGTCTTTCAGACCCAAGCCGGTCAATTCGCGTACCGCCTTGAGCACTTTGATCTTCTCGCCACCCACTTCTTCGAGGACAACGTCGAACTCGGTCTTTTCTTCTTCAGCTTCAGCCACTGCGGTAGGAGCCGCCATTGTCATGACTGGCGCAGCAGTAGCAGCAGCACTCACGCCGAAGGTGTCTTCGATCGCTTTGACCAGCTCGGAAGCTTCCAGCAGGGTCAGACCTTTCAGATCTTCAATAATCTTGTCGATAGTCTCAGCCACGGATTGTCTCCTTCAAATACTCGGGGGAAAAAATAAATGCAAGTCGTCGAGCAAAAGTCAGCATCGCTACCCTCAGGCAGCCTCTTTCTTCTGCTCTTCCAAAGCCGCGATCGCGCGGGCCAAAGAGGCAGGCACTTCTTTGATGCCGACGGCCAATTTTGTGGCCAGGGCATTGATGCTGCCAGCCACCTGAGACATGAGCACCTCCTTCGAAGGCAGCTCGCCAATGGCTTTTACCTGCTCGAAGTTATAGGCAGTACCGGCCATCACGGCCCCACGGCACTCGCTCTTTTTGGCACCTTTTTGGAAACTTTGGTAAGCCTTAATGGCGGCAGCTACATCGCCTTTAATCAAGATGAATGCAGACTGACCGCCTAAGAGCTGGCCGATGGGTTCCCAGTCGGGCTTCTCGGCGATGGCTCGCCGCATGAGGGTGTTTTTGACCACCATGCAAATCGAATCGGTTGGATACAGTTGGTTGCGCAACTCGGACATCTCGCCCACGGTGAGGGCAGCGTAATCGATCGCCATCACCATTTCAGACTCCTCTAATAGCGCCTCCACGGATGCGACAATCGCTTGTTTTTGGGCCAAGGATTGTTTGCCCACGGATGCTACCTCCTTTCTCTACATGTGGTGCCGATCGAGCGCGAACTATCGGTTCGACCTAAAGTTGAGCAAAAAAAACGCCTCGGCAAAACCGAGACAGCACGAGGGAAAAACAAATGGCAATACCATTCGCCAGTTCCTCCAACCTCGGCAGGCTATTAAGCATAAGCCCCTGCTGTCTGCGGCCAGACTATTGAATGACGTCACAATCTTTTACCGAACTTTTTCCTCATTCATCTCGCGCACCGGTTTATCAGCATAGACGAAAGCGATCGCCACTGTAAAGAGTTCGAGCCCAAATCGGACCCGAACTCTTCTAATCCTAGGCAGCAGCATCCTCTAACGTCAGGTCGCGCAGGGCACTGATGTCCACTTCAATCGACGGACCCATGGTGGAACAGACGTACATCGATCGCCAATATTTGCCCTTGGCTCCAGAAGGGCGATGGCGATCGATCGCCTCTTGGAAGGTTTTCAAATTTGTCAGCAAATCTTCTGCCGGAAAGCTAGATTTGCCAAACAGGATATGAACGATCCCGGTGCGATCGGCTCGAAATTCCAGCTTGCCACCCTTAAATTCATCAATCGCTTGGCCCAGATCGAACGTGACGGTGCCCGCTTTGGGGGAGGGCATCAACTTGCGCGGCCCCAGAATTCGGCCCAGCTTGGCCACTTTGGGCATCATGTCGGGGGTGGCCACCAAAATATCGAAGTCCAACATGCCATTGGAGATCTCTTCGATCAGTTCTTCAGACCCCACAACATCGGCCCCCGCCTCCTGGGCCTCGTTGACCTTTTCGCCACGGGCGATGACCCCCACCCGCACGGTCTGACCGGTGCCTTTCGGCAGCACCACAGTGGTGCGAATTTGTTGGTCGGCATACTTGGGATCGATGCCCAAGCGCACGTGAACTTCAGCAGCTTCGTCAAACTTGGCGGTGGCAGTTTCTTTGAGCAACTGCAGGGCTGCTAGCGGTTCGTAAGCGGTGAGCTGCACTTTGTCTTGCAGCTCTCGCATCCGCTTCGACAGTTTTTTAGACATTTAGAGCTCCTCGGGGTCTTAGCGAGGGAATGGCCCTCTCCCCCAACGATTGGGTTTACAGAGGCGATTGAGTTTACAGGGACGATCGCGACTCAATAGCGATCTTTTAGGAACGCAGGCTGAGCGATCTCGCGCTTATTCCGCAACGGTGACGCCCATGTTGCGGGCGGTACCGGCGATGATGCACATGGCAGCCTCAACATTGTTGGTGTTGAGGTCGGGCAACTTGGTTTCGGCAATTTGACGCAGTTGCGCTTGGGTGATGGAACCCACTTTTTCAGTGTGGGACATCCCCGAGCCGCGCTCGATGCCAGCCGCTTTTTTAATCAAAACGGCAGCGGGAGGGGTTTTGAGAATGAAGGTAAAGCTTCGATCCTCGTACACCGAGATTTCTACCGGTACAACAGTGCCCGCCTGGTCGGCGGTTTTGGCGTTGTATTCTTTGCAGAACATCATGATGTTGACCCCGTGCTGACCCAAGGCAGGGCCGATGGGGGGAGCTGGGTTTGCCTTACCGGCTTCGATCGCCAGCTTGATAATCGCTACTACTTTTCTGGGCATGACGGGTACTACACTGCTGGGCAAAAAACGCGCAAACAAGCAACCCTGCAGAAGGGTTCTCTGCAGGGGCAAAAGGGAATTCTCCTGAAGCACTACGTCCGTATCTCGATCGAACTGACTCGAGCGATCGCGAACGTTCAGGAAGAACTCAAACTTCTTTCTCAACTTGGTTGAACTCCAGTTCCACCGGAGTATCGCGACCAAAAATTGAAATCAGAGCCTTGAGCTTGCCCCGCTCCGGACTGACCTCCACCACTTCGCCGTGGAAGCCTTGGAAGGGTCCAGACAAGACTTCAATCTTATCACCCTCTGCCATATCCACCTTCACGGTGACTTCTTCCACTTCAGCAGTTTTGAAGATGCGATGCACTTCCGAGGCACTGAGGGGGCGAGGCGTAACGTGGCCGCGCCCGCGACCGACGGCGCGCCGTTCTTCATTGCCCACAAAGTTGATCACGTTGGGGGTACTCTTGATGACCTGCCAAACCTCGTCGTCCAGCACCATGCGAATCAGGACGTAGCCGGGAAAGATCTTTTCTTCGATCTGTTGGCGCTTGCCATCTTTGCCCACCTTATAGCCGGGGCGTTTGGGAATGGCGACTTCCAAAATCCGATCTTGCACGTCGAGGGCGATCGCCCGCTGCATCAAAGTGCTCTGAACTTTATTCTCGCAGCCGGAGGCCACTTGCACGGTATACCAGCGTTCTTGGCGTTTCTCTTCGCTGTGCTCTTCGTGTTCGGTTGTGGATACCATCACTGTTTCTCGCTGCACGACTTCCCGCGATCGCGCTAGCGGCGATCGCCTCACAAGTGGCTGAATTTAGCCGAAAACTAGACCGGAAACCCAGCCGAATAGCTGGTCGATTAAAAAGATGAAGGAGGCGAAGGCAATCACAATCAAAAGGACTGCACTCGACTCGCTAATCAGTTGCTGGCGATCGGGCCAAGCCACCTTCTTGAGTTCGGCCAGGGTGTTGCCAAAGAAGCTAAACGGCCCTTGGGTTTCCGTCTCGACTGCCTTAGAAGAACCGCGCTTGGCGGGATCTTTGCGTTCTGCCGTATCGCTTTTCGCCATGTCCGCGTATCTCCTTGCAACCGGGTGAATGAATGCTAGCCGATGCTGCGATCTAAAAAATGTCAGCTTGCAACTTAGAAATGTCAGCCTGCGACCTTAAACATGTCGGCCTGCGATCTGCAGCTTGCGAGCGGCTATCGTTAACTTGCCTCGCACCCTAAAAAAGAGAGCGCGTCCTGGAGGACTCGAACCCCCGACATTCGGTTTTGGAGACCGACGTTCTACCAACTGAACTAAGGACGCCTGTTTTGGGCTGGAAACGAAGCCAGACAGCAGAGCGCAGGCTCCACAAGGCTGTCAGATCGTCGTACAGAATTGACGGCAAAACGTTGCGCGCCAACTTCTGAGGACTGACGTTACCTAGTCTATCAGTCACGGGAAAGGGTTGCTGCTGACAGCTCAGATAGTGTCGCAAACTCAATTGCGTTCCGTCAACTCCTTTTGCGCTTCCCACTGAATTTAAGAGCGATCGCCGCAAATCCACAGACCAATTTTGAGAGCGATCCCCCAAGCGATCGATGGGAACTTGCTAGAATTCCTCTTATCTGCACGGACAGAGAGCCCACTGCGACACAAGAGTCACCCACAATGGCGCAATGTTAATGTCTAGCTGCGATCGCCGATCGCAACAGTTTGAGTTCCCTAGATCCAAAATTGCGAGACACGATTTTGAAAAACCGCTTCTGCTCTTACTGGTTGGGATGGTCGGCGCGTAAAGTTGCTGGCACTACTGTCTTACTGATTGCGTTCGCATTACTGGGCAGCGAGCTCGTGGCTCGATTTTGGCTCGGATTGGGCGATCCTCCCCTGAGTATTGCCGACCCAGATGTGGAATACTTACCTAAACCCGGTACTTACAGGCGCTTTGGCAACCGTATCTCTATCAACACCCACCACATGAGAAGCGAAGAATGGGAACGTCTGTCGGTGTTGGTCGCAGGGGACAGTGCGATCAATGGAGGCAGTCTCACCGACCAGGAGGAGCTGGCAACAACACTGCTCGCCAATTGGCTAGGAGTTCCTGTAGGCAACGCATCTGCAGATTCCTGGGGACCCATCAATCTGCTCGCTTACATCCAAAAATTCGGCCTGTTTGAAGCTGAAGTGGTTGTGCTCGTACTGAATGGTGCGGATGCTGCCGATGCGCGCAAGTTTGCTCCGATTGTTGTGGGCGAGCATCCCAGATTTCCCGCAACCCGACCGCTGCTGGCCTTACAAGAGGTCTTTTTTCGCTACCTACCGCGTTACTTGCCCAAACTGGGTGGAGCGCCTGTGCGTAACGCGCCCATTGGTGGGGAATCCGCCGCGCCTGCAGAGACCACATGCGCCGTTCCCGAAGCAATCGCTGCTGTCACTCAAGCGATCGCCGTATCTCGCGAGGCTGGCGCTCGTGTTGTTGTGGCTCTGCACAGAAGGCTCGACAAAAACAGCCTGCAAGCATGTTACGAAGCACTCGAACGAACGGCGCTGCAGGCAGGAGCTACTGTCGTTCAGCTCGACGTGCCGACTAGCGCCTATCGAGACAATATTCACGTCAACGCTGCAGGGCAACAGGCGATCGCAGAACAACTAGAGCCCGTCATCTTGCAGTTGCTTCAAGAGAATCCCCCCTGAGAACAGGCTAGAGGCGATCGCCGCAACCATTGACCATAATAAGAAGAGATTGGCTGGAAAGAGATTGGCACAGTTTGTGCGGGGCAAGACAGTGACGCAATTCGAGCTGAAATCGAACTACGAGCCCACGGGGGACCAACCCAAGGCGATCGCCCAAATGGTGCAAAACGTCGAAGCCGGACACCGCTACCAAACCCTTTTAGGGGCAACCGGCACCGGCAAAACCTTCTCCATTGCCCACACCATCGCCCAAGTCAATAAGCCCACCCTGCTGCTGGCCCACAACAAAACCCTTGCCGCCCAACTGTGTAACGAACTGCGCGAACTCTTCCCCCACAACGCCGTCGAATACTTCGTTAGCTACTACGACTACTACCAACCGGAAGCCTACGTCCCCGTCACCGATACCTACATCGCCAAGACCTCCTCCATCAACGAAGAAATCGACATGCTGCGGCATTCCGCTACGCGATCGCTCTTCGAACGCAATGACGCGATCGTCGTCGCCTCCGTCAGTTGCATCTACGGCTTGGGGATGCCCGAGGAATACCTGAAAGCCTCCATCCCCTTCCAAGTGGGAGAGGAAACGAACCAACGCGCGCTCCTGCGCGATCTGGCCTCCGTCCAATACGAACGCAACGATCTCGACCTCACCCGAGGCAAATTCCGCCTCAAAGGGGACGTGCTCGAAGTGGTCCCCGCCTACGAAGACCGCATCATTCGGGTGGAATTTTTCGGCGACGACATCGACGCCATCCGCCTCATCGATCCCGTCACGGGCGAAATCCTGCAAAGCACCAGTGCCCTGCGCCTCTACCCCGCCCGCCACTTCGTCACCCCCGAAGACCAACTGGAATCTGCCATCCAAGGCATCAAAGACGAACTGGAAGCCCAACTGGAATCCTTCCGCACCAGCGGCAAACTGCTGGAAGCCCAGCGGCTGGAACAGCGCACGAAATACGACTTGGAAATGCTGCAGGAAGTGGGCTATTGCAATGGCGTCGAAAACTACTCTCGCCACCTGACCGGACGCCAACCGGGCGAGCCTCCCTCCTGTTTGGTCGATTACTTTCGAGGCAAAGACTGGCTCTTAGTCGTGGACGAATCCCATGTCACCGTGCCTCAGTTGAGGGGCATGTACAACGGCGATCGAGCTCGCAAGCAAGTGTTGGTCGATCACGGCTTTCGACTACCCAGTGCCGTCGATAACCGCCCCCTCAAATCCGAAGAATTTTGGGGCATGGTCGAGCAAGCCATCTTCGTCTCCGCCACCCCCGGCACCTGGGAGTTGGAGGTGTCGGATGCTCGGATCGATGAATCGAAATCCTATATAGCGGGCACCGGGCGCGTTGTCGAACAGGTGATTCGCCCTACAGGAGTGCTCGATCCCGAAGTATCGGTCCGCCCCACAGCCGGTCAGGTGGACGATTTGCTGGACGAGATTGTGCATTGCGTGGGGCAGGGCGATCGCGCCTTAATCACCACCCTGACCAAGCGTATGGCCGAAGACCTGACCGAATATTTCCAAGAGCGGGGTGTCCGGGTTCGCTATCTCCATTCTGAAATCAACTCGATCGAGCGCATCGAGATTCTGCAGGATCTGCGGGAGGGGGCCTTCGACGTTCTCGTGGGTGTCAACCTGCTGCGGGAAGGGTTGGACCTGCCGGAGGTCTCGTTGGTGGCAATCTTGGATGCCGATAAGGAAGGGTTTTTGCGGGCGGAGCGATCGCTGATTCAGACGATTGGCAGGGCAGCGCGGAACGTGCGCGGTCGGACGATCATGTATGCCGATAATTTGACGAAGAGCATGGCCAAGGCGATCGCCGAAACCGAGCGCCGCCGCGCCATCCAGTTGGAGTACAACCAAACACACGGCATCACCCCCAAGCCCATCGTCAAGAAATCCAATAACGCCATCCTGTCTTTTCTCTCCATCTCCCGCAAGCTGAGCGATCGCGAGCTAGAGACTGCTTTCCAGCAATCCAGCGACATCTCCCTCGAAGATATCCCCAATCTGATCCAGCAGTTCGAGACCAAGATGAAAGAAGCTGCCTCCAATCTGGAGTTCGAGACCGCTGCAGACTATCGCGACAAGATTAAAAAGCTGAGACAGCGCCTGCTGGGGCAGGCCGCCTCGTAAGTCCTTTTGGCCTCAAACTGGGCCTGCTTGCTGGACCCCTGATGGGTTCGATGTCCTATGCGGGAAGACTGGCATTGGGTGTTGACTGTTTTGCCACTTTGCTCAATTAAGCTCTAGATGTAAGCGATTGGCAAAATATGATACACAGGCGATTTTCTCTAGAGATCGGCTTCCGTATAAGGATCGGTATTTTTCCATCATACCTCTTTGCTTAATATACATACTGTTGTTCGTATTCTAATGAGAAGTCTATTTCTTACGTCGCACAAAAAAATATTAAGCAAGCTAAATAACCATATCGTCAAAAATACAGGCTGGTTATTTCTTGAAAAAATCCTCAAAATTTTTGGCGGGCTTATACTTGGATTGTGGATGGCAAAGTATCTCGGGCCAGAGAATTACGGCCTCCTAAATTATTCCATAGCATTTGTAGCTTTGTTTGAACCGCTTTCCACCTTAGGTCTACACAAAATTGTAGTTCGCGACCTTGTCAATCAGCCCGAACGGCATTACCAGATCTTGGGGACATCGTTCATTTTACGGATATTTGCAGGAGCATTGATAGCTGTTATTGCGATCGATGTTAATCTCTGGATGCGTCCTGACGATCTTATATCAAGTTGGCTAGTTGCTTTTAGCGCACTCGGCTTGGTTTTGAAAACTTCAGATATCATTAGTTTTTGGTTCTTGTCACAGGTTCAAGCAAAGCAAAATGCGATCGCAGGAAGTATAGCCTATACAGTAGGCAGTACGATCCGTGCGGGCTTACTACTAGTAAAAACATCCGTACTCACATTTGGGATAGCATCTCTGTTAGAGCAACTGATTAGAAGCTATAGACTAGGGGTATCCTATACAAAAGTCGGGAAGTCATTTAAAGAATGGAAGTTTAATGTCACGCAAGCTAAAGCATTACTAAAACAAAGCTGGCCGCTAATTTTATCGGGGATTGCAGTCACAGTCTATATGCACATCGATCAGGTTATGTTAAGTCAGATAGCAGGAAATCGAGCTGTTGGTATATATTCAGTAGCCGTAAGACTATCAGAGTCCTGGTATTTCATTCCAGTTGCGATCGCTAGCTCAACATTTCCGATGATCTTAGCTGCAAAGCAGCAGAGTCAAGACAAGTATTACCAACAAATTCACAAATTGTTCAAAACAGTTGTGAGTATATCCTATCTCCTAGTAGTGCCACTGACACTGCTAGCTCAGCCATTAGTAATATTGTTGCTGGGAAGAACATACTCAGGAGCAGGTTTTGTTTTATCTATACATGTTTGGTCTGGGATATTTGTGTCACTAGGTGTTATTAGAGAATTGTGGATGACATCAGAGAATTTAATGGTATTCTCGTTTATGACCACTGTTTCTGGAGCTGTACTGAATATCATTCTAAATTATCTTCTAATTCCAGAATATCAGGAAATAGGTGCTGCAATTGCAACCTTGTTGAGTTATTTTTTGGCCGCATTTCTGTCATGTTTTATCATCAGAGAGACTAGACCCATTGCTCGCCTGATGGCTAGTGCTTTAATCCTTCGATAGATCTTCTAAAATTATGAGTATTTTAAAACCTCTTAGAAAATTACTACGCCCGATTAGAACGGCCTTCTCCTGCTTAAAAATCCTAGAGATCGAATATGGACATTATCGATCTTCAGACCAATGGACTTGTTTAGACAAAATAGGAAATCCTATCCCTTGGTATACCTATTCTACAATCGAGTATTTAAAACAACTTGATTTCTCGGATAAGATTATCTTTGAATATGGTTCTGGTAATTCAAGTTTATTTTGGGCTAATAGAGCAAAGAAAGTGATTAGTGTTGAAGATAATTCACAGTGGTTTGACAAGGTGTCAAAATATAACTCAAAGAACCTTGAGATACAACTCATTGAAGAAAAATTAGCTTATACTCAATCAATTCAGAAATACGAAAACTTTGACACCATCATAATTGATGGTTCTCATCGAAAAGCTTGTGCAAAAGAAGCAATCCAAAAGCTTAATCCAGGAGGTATGATCGTATTAGATAATTCAGATTGGTTTCCTAAAACAGCAGAAATAATTCGATATGCTGATTTTATCCAGGTTGATATGGCAGGGTTTGGGCCGATTAATTATTATACTTGGACAACCTCTCTATTTCTACATCGTGAGTTTAATTTAAAACCCAAGTCGTCACTCCAGCCTACACATGCTCCAGGAGCTCTTGCAAAACATATCGATTTGGGAACCTAGTCAATATGCATATAGCTCTTAAATGTGTACTACGAGCACAAATATTTGATTCTTTCCGATCTTTCTTTCGAGAGTTGCGTTCATCTTTGTTTGACATTTATTCAGTTAAATCTTATTCCCAAGAGGGAGAGGACATGATTCTACAGAGAATCTTTGAATGTCAATCAACAGGATTCTATGTGGATGTGGGTGCTCACCACCCAAGACGCTTCTCAAATACTTATTTTTTTTATAAGCGTGGTTGGTCTGGAATTAATGTAGACGCAATGCCCGGAAGCATGAAGTTATTTAATATTTTTAGGCCGAGGGATATTAATATTGAAGCGGCAATAGCAGATTCTTCAAAAACATATACATTCTACATCTTTAACGAACCGGCACTCAATACATTCGATCCAATACTAGCTGCTCAGCGCAATCCTGAAAAATATCAAATAATCGATCAAAGAGAAATTAGAACGACAACATTATTAAATATACTTAAGGATAACTTATCTCAGGATAGGGAAATTGACTTCTTGTCAGTTGATGTAGAAGGATTCGATCTAGAGGTATTAAGTTCAAACGATTGGAACATGTTTAGACCTCGATATGTATTGATCGAACAATATAAATTTGACTTTGAAAACTCCGGCAAGTCTGAGATTTATCAGTTTATGAAAAGCCAAAACTATATTCTATTTTCTAGAACGATGAACACCTCAATTTTTAGGGATGCTTGTGATGAACAAATACGTGCTTAATACACCAGTTGTACTTTTGATATTCAATCGATCCGATACGACACAAATTGTCCTTGAAAAAATACGCCAGGTGCGTCCTAAAAAACTTATAGTTGTTGCTGATGGTCCGCGCAAAGAGAAGCTAAGTGAAGACAAACAGTGTGAGATAGCCCGTCAGATTATTGATTCTGTAGATTGGGATTGTCAGGTTCTAAAAAATTATTCAGAATCTAATTTAGGCTGTAAAAATCGTATTTCTAGCGGTTTAGATTGGGCATTTGAACATGTCGATAGAGCAATCATTCTAGAAGATGATTGCGATCCAGATCCAACTTTTTTTCAATTTTGTGAAGAATTGCTAGAGCATTATTATCAAGATGATCGAATTATGGCAATATCAGGGAATAACTTTCAATTTGGCCAAAAGAGAACTGAATATAGCTATTATTTCTCCCGCTACCCACACTGTTGGGGATGGGCAACTTGGAGACGGGCATGGCAACATTTTGATGCCAAGTTGAGCCTTTGGCCTTTGGTAAAACGCAATAATTTATTGAATGATATTCTCAAGGACTCATCGTCTGTTCAGTATTGGAACAAAATTTTCCAGAGAACCTATAATGGTGAAATTGATAGTTGGGCATATTGTTGGACTTTGAATTGCTGGTTGCAAAGTGGCTTAACTGTCTTACCAAAGGTTAATTTGGTTTCCAATATTGGATTTGGAGCAAGTGGAACTCACACTCAAGATCCAAGCAATCCATTGTCTAATCTCCCCTCTGTCTCGATAGCGTTTCCTTTAAGTCATCCCCCTTATCTAATTCGCGATCTTCGAGCTGATAAATTTACACAGATGCATATATATGGTATAAAAAAATGGTCTTTATCTCGATTATTTTCTCGCTTCAAGACAAAGATAGAAGCGCTTATAAAAACTTGATGAAATAAGATTTTCCGTGCTCGTCTCACGACTCCTGCTGGCTGAGCAAAGTCGAAGGCAGATTTTTCAACCAGCATCCCCCTTTCTTTTCTGGAGGTACTTTGTGAATGACAAAGGATGCTTGAGATTTGCCGAAGATGCTATAATGATTTACCTGTCTGATACTTATCTGAAAATCTCTCAACACCCCTCGCCAGGATTAAAATGATGTTCCCAATAACTGTTTCTATTGAAGCAAGAGTATGTAAGTTTTTATAGACAGGGTTTTCGGTATCTTCAAGATCGTGACCTGAGTATCAAGTCTGATAAAGCAAAACTGTTAAGCCACCGTCTAATTGTTTGCCGAATTTATCACAAACTGTAGAGCCGATGTAGTAATGAAACTTGAATCCTTATCTGCAGAAGATTTATCTTATATCTCAAAGTCAGAACTGGCTGAGCTTACAAGGCTATTTTCATTGATGTCAGGTGAAGTCGATCTACAACAGTTATGGTGTCTAATGGATATCGTCTGGGATGAGATGCAATGTGATAACAAGAATTTAGATATAGAAAAAATTGAACAGTATTATCAACATCCAGTTTGGCTTCTGAATGGTCTTTTCATAGAGAGTCATCAGCTTTCTTTAGAGCACAGACAGGCTATTGTTACCTGGATTTCTAATTGCTACCAAATATCTAAGGTGTTGGATTTTGGTGGTGGTGTAGCAACACTTGCTCGTATGATGGCGAAAGATAGTCCTCATTTGAGTATTGATGTATATGAGCCTTTCCCCAGCCAGTATTCATTAAGTAAGTCATCTGCCTATCAAAACATAAAATTCGTCAGTGAAGTATCTTCACAATATGACTGCCTTATTTGTACCGATGTATTGGAACATGTTTCCGACCCACTCAAGCTATTTGCTGAGATGATCGATCTAGTAGATATTGGAGGCTATTTGCTAATGGCAAATCATTTCTTCCCATCTATTAAATGCCATTTACCTTGTACCTTTCATCTCAGACACACTTTTAATAGATTTGCGCATCTGATGGGGCTCAAAAAGATTCAAGGTCTACAAAACAATTATATCACGGTTTATCGGAAAGAATCTGTATTGAAATTTGATTGGAAGAACATTAGACGAGAAGAGGCTAGATCGAAGCGTCTTTTTGGATTTTATGAATTTAGATACTTAACCTTACTCTGGATGGAAAGAACTCAAAATTTTATTAAATATCCCTACAAGAGTTTTGTTAAGCTAAAGCGCAAAACTCTCGATACATTTAAAAACTGATCCTATGAAAGTCCTTCATTTTAACCAAGCTGACATGATTGGAGGGGCCGCGATCGCCGCTTATCGATTACATCATTGCTTGGCTGAAAAAGGTATAAATTCAAGTATTCTTGCAGATGTTTCTAAATCACCCGATCCTAATATTTTTCTATTTAAAAGACTTCGCCTTGTAGAAAAGCTAAGCTCTCGCTTGTTTTGGCTATTTGGCTTGAACTATATTAATATAGCTAGCACTTTTAGTGTCAGTAGATACCCTATCTATAAAGAAGCTGATATCCTCAATTTTCATAATTTGCATGGAGGATATTTTAATTATTTGGCATTACCCAATCTGACTGCACATAAATGTGCTGTGTTTACTCTCCACGATATGTGGAGTTTTACCGGCCATTGTGCTTATAGTTTTGAGTGCGATCGCTGGAAAATAGGCTGTGGTCAATGCCCTCATCTCAATACTTATCCTGCTATTCCTCGTGATAGTACAGCCCTAGGGTGGAAGATCAAACGTTGGGTTTTCAAGCACTCTAACCTCACTATTGTTACCCCTAGTCAGTGGCTTGCCAATTTGGCTCGCCAGAGCTTCCTAAGTCATTTTTCTATCCACTATATCCCTAATGGTCTAGATATCAGTATCTATCAGCCCCTCGATCGACAGGTTTGTCGTACTACTCTGGGATTGCCTGCCAACAAAAAAGTACTATTCTTTACTGCACAAAGTTTCAATGACAGCCGCAAGGGTGCCGATTTACTTGTGGCTGCTCTGCAAAAGCTGCCTGATGCTCTTAAGTCCGACTTAGTCTTAATGACAATGGGAGAAGGCGGTGAAGCCCTGGCTGCTTACGCCGATATTCCAGCGATGCCATTGGGCTATATTGATGGCGATCGCCATAAAGCTCTGGCCTATTCTGCTGCCGACCTGTTCGTTTTCCCTACTCGTGCCGACAACCTACCGATTGTGTTACAGGAAAGCATGGCCTGTGGAACCCCCATGGTTTCCTTTTCTGTAGGAGGCGTAGCCGAACTAGTGCGGCCTGGAATTACAGGATTGCTTGCCCAGCCTGAAGATCCTGCCGACTTTGCTACTAAAATTGTCGAACTCCTCGAAGATGATTCCCTGCGCCAAAAGATGGCCGAGCACTGCCGGACGATTGCCGTCGAGGAATATTCCATTGAGTTGCAGGCTGAGCGCTATATAAACTTATACAGAGAGATTTTGGCCGATTTTAGGGAATCCTGATTGCAGTAAGGAGATCCGGCCACCATTTCTGTGAGAGAAATAAAGGGCACGATAGAAGTATAGATCTAGTAATTCTTCATTCCTCTCTCTAGCAAACCCATGACTATAGATGCTATAGATTCTTCAGTATTTATCCTGATTCCAGTTCATGATCGTAAAATAACTACCCTAAATTGCCTCAATCGTCTTCACCAGCAATCATATTCAAATTTTTCCATTGTTGTTATAGACGATGGCTCTACTGATGGTACATTGAATGCTATCCGCGCTGCCTATCCATCTGTTACAGTACTGCAGGGGGATGGCAACCTCTGGTGGACCGGTGCCGTTGCTCTGGGGATGCAATATGCTCGCGATCGCGGTGCCGATTTTTTTGTTTGGTTAAACGATGACTGCCAAGTCTCCCCTGGATCGATTGATGGTTTAGTGGAATTCTGTCAATCACATCCAAACGCAATAGTTGGTTGCCAGGGCTTTGAAGCCGAGGAGCCTAAAAAATTAGTATTTGGGGGAAAAGTTAAAACTTGGCGTGGCTTTCGTCTTATCCAACCCGAACCCAATCAAGTTTTACCCTGCGATTTGTTGAGTGGTAACTTAGTTTGTATACCTCGATCTGTTGTTGAGATAATTGGCTATCCAAATCCCCAGTTGACACCTCATTATGGAGGAGATTCTTTATTTTTGATTAGAGCCAAGAAGGCTGGGTTTAGCTTATTTTTAGATACACGAACATCAACTTACAATACCGCTGGCGAAGCAACACTCTATCCGAGTGATTGGCTCTTATGTGCAGGAGGCCCCCTTAGGTTACTCAAACTTGTGTTCACTCCCCATTCTGGTTTGAGTTGGCGTGTTTGGTGGCAGCTTAACTGGGAAGCATATAGCTACTGGGGTCTAGTGATGTTTGTCAAAAAGTATTCCTCTCTTTTGGCCATTTCTCTTCTCAGATTTGTCCCTCTCACTTTGAGAAAATGGGGTATTAGCTATTTAAGAGCTTTGAATTCATAATATGGCTTGGGCAATCAAGGTGAATGATATTAGTGTCGTAATTACTTGTTATTCAGAAGGTAAACTAATTCTGGATGCAATTGAAAGTATTCATCAGCAGTCATTTCCTGCTCAAGAAATTATTTTGGTGAATGATGCCTCCACAGACATAGAAACAAATCAGGTTTGTCAGCAATTAGATGTAGAACCCCAAGTTCGAGTTGTCTGGAGACAGCAGAATGGTGGCACTTCAGAAGCTAGAAATGATGGATTTAAAGCTGCACAGGGAAATGTTATAGTTCCTTTAGATGCTGATGATGTACTACCCAGGCAGGCATTAGAGATCGTATTTCATGCATTCCACGCTCATCCAGATGCAGGATTTATTTACGGCAGCTATCTGCGTCAAGATCGAGTTGATTCTCCAGCAGTCCAGATTTATCCTGGCGATATCTCGCTGCAGACAATGCTCAAGTCAAAGCCCTGCTCACTGAGTTCCAATTGGAAGCTCATTGGTACGACTCCACTCCGACGCTCCCTCTGGGAATCTATGGGTGGATATAAAGCAAGTTTTGGGATTAAATCCCTTCACGATGTTGAATTTTGGATGCGGGTGCTTGCATCAGATTGCCCCTACTATTCTGTATCAGAGCCGATCTACGCTTGGCGAAAGTATCTGGGGAAAAACAGCCGTCGAGTTACGCCCCTTGCTTGGTACGAGCTTGCCAAAGAACATTTATCCATCTATCGTCATGTAGGGCTAGAATATCGAGCTTACGAATTACTCTTGCTGGGAAGTAAATGGCTCAATCATAAATCTCAGGTTAAGGAGTTTTCTCGTCATTTATTTCGACGTGTGAGGCAGGGAGATTTTCGATTTTCTACTATAGTAGCGCTGATTATCCCTTCTTTCATTCTTGCTGGGCTTGCACATTATGCTCAACAGAGAAGATGAAGTCTCTTTTGGGCTAGATTGAGTTATGGAAAAAACTTTGAGATGGAATATTTTAATATAGACAGACAGAAAAGTATTGAAGTTTATGTATGCATTGTTTGCCTGACCAAAATGCTTGCTAATAATATCTTTTCGGCTCGATATATTCTTTCAACATTTGTCCATGCGACGAGTTATGAGGATGCTTGCGATCGCATTTCAACCTGGGTCTCAAACCAAGAGTCCTGCTACGTTGTTGCTGCCAATGTCCATGTTGTCATGACGGCCTACTGGGATGCAAACTATCGAGAGGTTATCCAGCAAGCTTCATTAGTCACTCCAGACGGTATGCCATTGGTTTGGGCAATGCGGTTGTTAGGAGTGCGAAAACAACAGCGGGTCTATGGCCCAGACCTGATGCTCGCTTGGTGTGCGCGAGCTGAGAGCGAAAAGCTGTCGATCTATCTCTATGGCGGCACCGAAACTATGTTGCGACAGTTGCAAGATACTCTCAGGCAGCGTTTTCCCTCCCTAGTCATAGCAGGCTCCCATTCACCCCCATTTCGGCCCCTCGCACCAGAGGAAGAGGCAGAGGATATTGCCAGAATTCACGCATCGGGGGCAGGGGTCGTCTTTGTGGGGTTGGGCTGCCCGAAACAAGAGGAGTGGATGGCCCGACAGAAAGGCAAGTTGCAAGCTGTGGCGATTGGGGTGGGGGCAGCATTTAGTTTTCACAGTGGCGAAGTGACTCAAGCACCCCGCTGGATGATGTCTTGGGGGCTGGAATGGCTATTTCGGCTGTGGGCAGAGCCCCGACGGTTGTGGAAACGGTATCTGATTAACAATCCAGCCTTTGCGATTCTGTTTGCATTGCAATTGCTCCAGCAGGTCTGGAGGCCGTCAAACCCGTCCGACCCGAGCTAGATTCAGTGTCAAAGATTGCTCGGAGTGCGGGCATCTTACGGGTATACAGACGAGCGATCGCCGTCACAATGCCCCGATATCCATGCACGAATCCCTCCCTTCACCAGCTCTGAATCGCGCAGACTTGCGGGTGCCCTACTTGCGCACGATCTCGCTGCAGAATGGCTCGATGCTGGGTCTATTGCTGGCTGATGTGGCGGGATTGGCGATCGCCTGGAAAGGGGCGGAATGGTTTGCCTTCCGCGATCCGGCTGCGTTTGTACGGATTTGGGCGCTGGGGCCAGATGTGGGACTGTATTGGATTGCCCTGGTGTTGCAGATCGTGCTGAGTACGGCGGCCGGACTGTACCGCTATGGAGATGGTTGGCGCGATGTAGGCAAGCAACTGCGAACGACGGCGTTGGTGTTCTTGACCGTCCTCTTGGTTGCTTTTATGTACCGCAGTGCGGACGGGCTGCCGCGATCGCTGTTTGCGATCGCCTGGGTAGGTTCGACGGGATTCACCCTCTGCAATCGCTGGATTGCCCATCGATTGGTGGAGAGCTTGTGGCGACGGGATAAGGCAACGGTTCCGGTACTGTTGCTGGCCCATGCTGATGAAGTGCGGGAGATTCGCCAAGGATGGCAGTTGAAATCGGGCTATCGAGTGGTAAAAGCTCAAATCGCCCCCCGGCGCAGCCGCAAATCAGACCGATTGCCCGTCGAGACAGGAGGGCAAGACAGCCATCTGGGCAAAATTTTGGCGGTGGCAACGGTGGCAGAACTGTGGCAACAATTGCAGGTCAGCGGAGCTCGCGAGCTGCATGTGAGCGAGTCTTGCTATCAGCGGATGACGCCCGCCGAACTGTGGCAGTTACGCGGCTTGGGTAAAGTGGTCAGGATTGTACCGCAGGGCTTGCGCCCCAAGCATCCCAGTGCCCGCAATCGCAGTTTTGGTGGCGTGCAAACCGTAGAATTCATCCCACCGATTTTGTCGGGGCTGGATTTTTGGGTCAAGCGGGTATTTGATGTCTGTGCGGCAACTGTTTTGTGTTTTTTGCTGGCCCCCCTATTGATCGCGATCGCCGTCTGGATTCGGCTCGATTCCCCAGGCCCCATCCTGTTTCGACAGCAGCGGGTGGGACTGAGCGATCGGCCCTTTAAGATTGTCAAATTCCGCACGATGGCGATCGACGCCGAGCAACGCCAGCAGCAGTTGGAAGCCCGCAATGCCAGTCCAGACGGGATTTTATTCAAAATAAAGCGCGATCCGCGCATTACCCGGGCGGGCAGTTGGTTGCGCCGCACCAGCCTAGATGAATTGCCGCAGTTGTGGAACGTTCTGCGGGGAGAGATGAGCTTGGTGGGACCGAGGCCGTTGCCCTTGCGCGATGTCAAGCGCTTTCAGCCGTGGCATCACGCCCGCCATCAAGTTTTACCGGGCATTACCGGTTTGTGGCAGGTCAGAGGGCGCGGCCAAGCCCTGGATTTTGACGATGCCATGGCCCTGGATCTCGAATACATTCAACAGTGGTCGTTAGGGTTAGATATTCGTCTACTGTGGTTAACGGTCTGGGTCGTGCTGTCGGGTAAGGGCGCTTATTAATGGAGACCTCCAAGTCCGAGCGATCGGATGGCGAAACATCCGATCCGAGCTCCTCGGGTCAGCTTTTGGGGGCGATCGCCTTTGCGATCTATGCGGTCTTTACGTTATTGCCCAATAGCGTTTTGCAGATCGTGGCTTGGCCGTTCGCGCCCCTTTGGTTGGGGGGGCTGGCCTGTGGGGCGCTGTGGGGATTGCTGCAGTGGTGGCGAGCGACTCCGGCCAGGGGGTTGGGATTGGGTCTGGATGGGGCCGTAGCGTTGAGCGCGATCGCCACGATCGCCTCGACCGTCACTTCGCAATGGCCGACCCAGGGGAGCTGGTATGTGGCCCAATTTGTTTTGCACTTGATGGTGTTATATGGCTTGGTGCAATGGCTGCGATCGCCACTGCACCGCTTGTGGATGTTAAAGGCAACGGGCTGGCTGGGGTTCGTGTTTTCGCTCGAAAGCCTGACCCTGTGGATCGGCCAGGTTGTTCTTCCCAAGCTGAATCAGATCCAGCGTTTCGAGCAATTGGGATTGGCAGCCCAATTCAATTTCGGCAGCTTCGAGCTCCAAAACACCTTGCCGCTATTCCATCAAAATTATGTGGCCGGTTTCCTGTTACTGCTGCTCCCTTGCACGGTCACTTTAGTATGGCTGCAGCGCCAGACGCGCTGGCGCTGGTGGTGGGCCTTGACCTGCGGTCTGGAACTGGTGGCGCTGTGGAGTACGCAATCGCGGGGCGGTTGGTTGGGGCTGTTGGCTGCCTGCTTGGCGGTACTGGGAATTGCCCTTTGGCACTGGTTGCGCAGTTGGCGATCGCGGGCGATCGCCATCGCCTGTTTTAGTGGAGGAACGATCGCTCTGGCCGCTGCGAGTCCGCGCTTGCAGGTGACCTTGACCGCACTCGCCAGCGGCAATCTACATGCATTCTCTTTTCGCGCCATTGCTGCTGCGGCCAGTTGGGATATCTTGGCCGCCCATCCACTATTGGGCACGGGGCCGGGAACGGCGGCCTGGGTATTTTCCACCTATCGCCCCGATTGGGCGGGACTGGAAGCACAGGCGATGTTTCACCTGCACAGCACTCCTTTGCAGTTAATGGCTGAATTGGGGGGGATGGGGTTACTGGTTGTGGCCGTTTGGCTGGCGGTACTGGTCGGAGTGGCCTGGAGATATTTTCGTCAGTGGCAGCAGTTGGAGGGGGACGGCGATCGCGCTTGGGCGGCAGGATTGAGTTTGGGGTTATTGGGCTTTGGGGTGCAGGCACTGACTGACTATCAGTTGGATGTGCCCGCAATTAGCCTGTATTTAATTGCCGCCATTGCAGGATTGGCCAGCATGGCACCGCCATCGAGCAGATCGGCCTGCAGTCTCGGACAGCAACGGGCCGTGGGGGCGATCGGGTGTGTGGCTTTGGCGATCGCCCTAACGTCAATCGGACCGCGTTACTGGGCTTGGTCCGCCTCCAGCCGGGGCCTAGAAGCCTATTTCGACAACGATTTTGCCACCGCACAAGTTCAGCTAGACAGAGCCCACCAGATTTTTCCCCAGGAGCCTTTTTACCCCGTGCAAGCGGGATGGATCGCGAACCGGCAGGCGAGCGAGATCTCCGATCCCGCCATCCAAGTGCAGAAGCGGCAGGAGGCCATTGCTTGGTTCGAGCGGGGGTTAGAGATTTTGCCCAATGACGAGTTTCTGCACACGAATCTGGGCTATTTTCAATTGGCGCAGCGCCCCGCCTTGGCCGCCGAGCACTTTCAGCGCAGTTTAGAACTCAATCCCGCCCGATCGCTCTTGGCAACTGGGCTGGGGCTGGCGCGATTGGGTAATGGCGAATCTACCGATCGCGCGATCGCCCCCCTCGTGCGGGACCTCGTGCGCCACCCCCATCTCATCAGTAGTCCCCTCTGGCAGCAAGCCTTGCTGCCCGAGACTTACGCACAACTGCTCGACTCGCTGGATGCCACCTACGCCGGCGCGATCGATCGCTATCCCCAGTTGGCTTACTTGCGCCACAATTGGGCGGCGGTGCGCTGGTGGCGAGGGGATCTAGAGGGTGCCGAGGGTTTGCTCGAAGCAGGCGAACAGCCTCTGCTGCAAGCTTTGATTCTAGCGGCACGCGGCCAAGTGGAGGCGGCGACAGCAATCGTGGCCAGTCAACCAGCGACTCCAGAGATTGCACTACTGCGGGCTTGGCTCGATCCGGGCGATCGCGATCGCTGGTTAGCCCAAGTCGCCGCTCAATTTCCCACCCCTTTGTGGCCGAGTTTGTCGCCTCAGTTGCCTTTGCTGGATTGGCTGCAGCAACCGGATGCCATCCAGCCCAAGCAAGCCAACCGCAATTACTTGACTCAAGGGGTCTACCGCCGCACCGACGGTCCCCGCTTAACGGATACCTTTACGTTTCCTGTCAATTGGGTCATCACTGAGGTTTGGAACGGCCCATTCCAAACCCCGCGAATTGCGGTAGAGCTCGATGGCGCATTACAGGCGATCGCCCCGATTGAGTGAAGGCTTCAGCGCAGCTTGCCCGCGCCCGTGGGAGTGCTTAGTTCCGCGTCCAGTGACTGGGGGAGTGCCAGGAGATAGGCCCGGATCTCATCCCTGACGCGGCGGTAGTGAACTAATGCCTCTGCTTCGGTTGCAGCCCCTGCCGCTAGCTTGGGCGGATCGTCGAAACCCCGGTGAATCACTTTCGTTTTGGCTGGAAAGAAGGGACAATTCTCGTCCGCATGACCGCAGACGGTCACCACATAATCGAATTCCCGCTCGCCGAGCTCGTCAACGGTCTTGCTACGTTGGCTGGAAATGTCAATCTCGATTTCGCCCATCACCTTCACCGCAAGGGGGTTGAGCCCGTGTTTTTCAATACCTGCCGAGTAGGGCTCGACAACATCGCTCAGGAAATGGCGGCAAAGTCCTTCCGCCATTTGACTCCGGCATGAATTCCCCGTGCAGAGAAAAAGGATTCGAATTTTGTCACCCACGTTCGTTTCCTGCCCGAGAACTGCTTTGCGATCGTACTTTAACCTCGAATTTGTCCAGAGACACGCCACCAAGCTGTAGGTAAGGAAACTGGCAAAACCAGTTACATCGAACGCTTCAACTGCACGACCTGAGTTCGATGGCGCTGCATGGCCCTCACCCCCGGCCCCTCTCCCAAGTTTGGGAGAGGGGAGAAACAGCCGAAAATCCTTACGGGGCCTTGTTCCCCTGCCCCCAAAGTTGGGGGTAGGGGTTAGGGGAAGGGGGCCAGACGTCTGTCGAACTGACGTTGCACGATACGCCAGCGCATTGCACGCTTGGTTCGCAAGACTCTCTCCTTTTCTAAAAAGCTGGAGAATCATATTGGAGCTATCTGGATGTTTGTTCATCACTACAACGCATCCTTACATGTCTAGGACTACCGTCCGTCGTCTCAGCAGCCTGGACAATATCCACCCCCAGAGCCAACCGTTGTGGGGATGAAGACACGCTCTCCCAAGCGCCAGCTATGCTTCTCATCTGCCACCAAGTGGGATGGGATCGCTTGGGGCTCTTTGACTGTAGGGGAGAACAAAATCTGGACGGATTTGATACACGTCTCGATATGTTTTAGGACGTGTCGATCGAAGGCAGTGACTCAATCAGTCTTCACGTTCGCGGATCGGTTGAACAGTAACCGCTCGCACACAGCTAGAGTGACTGGCCATTGCTACCGGAAGAACCCGAACAGTCCAAATATATTCAGATCTCCCCGCATCTGGGCCAATTCCCGCCGATGGGTGTCAGCAGTTTGGTAATACCACTGACAATATTGCTCGAAAGCCTCGCGATGGCGCACTTCCCGGCTGAACTCCAAACTGAGTTCGAAGCTCTCCAGCACCGCTTCAGCACGATTGGCTTCGGAGATGAACGGCTCGAACTCGTGCGGAAGCATAAAGGATCTGCCAGAGGAATACCTTACCCTAGCAAACCTTTCTCGGCCCGACGAGGCGATCTAAACTCGGCGATCGCGAACGGCCAGGTCATTCAAATCCGATCTGGATTAACCCTTGGCTTCGGGCTCGTACTTAGCCACGCGCACTTTTTCCGCCAATCCCAACACCTGCAAGACGCGCACGGTCATCCAAGTGGCGTCAATTTCCCACCAGCGCAAACCGTGACGGGCGGACTGGGGATAGGCGTGGTGATTGTTGTGCCAGCCTTCGCCATAGGCAACGATGGCCACCCACCAGCAGTTGGTGGAGAGGTCGTCGCTGTCAAAGTTGCGGTAGCCGAATTGATGGGTGGCGCTGTTGACCAGCCAAGTGCTGTGATAAACCAGCACTAAACGAACGAACACTCCCCAGATGACAAAGCTCCAACCGCCCAAGAAGTACAAGATTGCGCCTAAAACAACTTGGGGCAGCAGGAAAAACTTCTGCATGAACTCGTAATAGGGATCGCCATTCAGATCGGGCGTAAACCGGCGAATTTCCTCTTGCGAGGGAGGGGCATGCATCAACCAGCCCATATGGCTCCACCAAAAGCCTCGGTTGGAGTCGTGGGGATCGTTGGCGGTGTCGGAATACTTGTGGTGAATGCGGTGCATCCCCACCCAGTCGATGGGACTGCCTTCTGCGGTGAGACTGCCGAGAGTTGCTAAGGTGTACTCTAACCACTTGGGAGTCTTGAAGCTGCGATGGGTAATCAGGCGATGGAAGCCGAGGGTAACCCCCAAACCGCCAGTGACCCAGTGAAGGGCAAAAGCGATTGCTACAGCAGGCCAACTAAAGAAGAAGGGAGCGAGCAGAGCGCCAGCGTGGATCGCAGACATGAAGGCGATAACCGGCCAGTTGAGTCGATCTCTGGCAGAAGGGGGGAGTGCTTTTGTAGTCATGCGTGTTATGGTATCGGGTTTTAGCGCCTCTTTGTTGAGATTCTTTGCTAAAGATGAATGATTTTTTAAGTCTCTCATTTAAGCAGATTGACGATCGCGTCAGGCACAATCTAGAGCGTACCCTGTTGGCGTTCCGCGAGCACCGGGTGGGGGCTCGCCATTTTGCCGGGGTTTCGGGCTACGGGCACGATGACTTGGGCCGGGAGGTGCTCGATCGCGTTTTTGCTCGGGTGATGGGGGCCGAAGCCGCTGCCGTTCGCTTGCAGTTTGTTTCGGGTACCCACGCGATCGCCTGCGCCCTCTTTGGCATCTTGCGGCCGGGGGATGAGTTGTTGGCGGCGGTGGGGGCTCCCTACGATACTCTGGAGGAGGTGATTGGCTTGCGGGGCAAGGGGCAGGGCTCGCTGGCAGAGTTTGGGGTGAGCTATCGACAGGTGGAGCTGACCGCCGAGGGCGGGGTGGATTGGGATAAGCTCGCCACCGCAGTGGGACCGCAGACGCGAGTCGTCCACATTCAGCGCTCTTGCGGATATGACTGGCGACCCAGTGTGGCGATCGCCGAGATCGAACGTATCGTTCGCATGGTGAAAGCACAAAACCCTGCTGCCATTTGCTTTGTGGATAACTGTTACGGCGAGTTTGTAGAAGAGCGAGAACCCTGCCACGTCGGCGCAGATTTAATCGCCGGATCGCTGATTAAGAATCCGGGGGGAACGCTGGCTCCGGCAGGAGGATATGTGGCCGGACGGGCAGATTTAGTCGAGAAAGCCGCTTGCCGTCTTACTGCGCCAGGAATCGGATCTGCGGGGGGAGCCACTTTCGATCGAAACCGACTGTTATTTCAGGGCTTATTTATGGCACCGCAGGTGGTGGGGGAAGCCGTCAAGATTGCCCACTTGGCCGCCAGCACCTTTGCCGAGATGGGCTATCCAGTGGCTCCCGCACCCACGGCGGCTCGCACCGATGTAATTCAGGCGATCCAGTTGGGGACGGCAGAAAAGGTGCAGGCGTTTTGTCGGGCGATTCAGTCTCGATCGCCAATTGATTCCTATCTCGACCCGGTGCCCGATCGCATTCCCGGCTACGCTGATGCGGTGATGATGGCAGGGGGAACCTTTATTGAGGGGAGCACGCTGGAGCTATCTGCCGACGGCCCGCTGCGATCCCCTTACAATGTCTATTTGCAGGGGGGCACCCACCTCAGTCACGGGGCGATCGCGATTGAGGCAGCGGCGGAAGCCGTTCGCGCACTCAACCGTGCGGACTAGACTCCGACGGTTAGGAAACCCCGATCGGTCCGGGCTGAATGTACTGGCCCTTGTCATAATCGCCGTATGACGCTAGTTTGAGTCGGCATTTTATGCGAATCCTAGTTTGTGCGAATCCTAGTTTGTGCGAATCCTAGTTTGTGCGAATTCCCAGTTTGACCTGATGCGAGGCGAGAAGTGGAAAAAGGGACGTTAGTGGAATTTCGCCTCCACGGCGAGCGCCAACTGGCTGTGGTGCAAGGAACAGAAGGAAAAAAGAATGCGATCGTGGCCGTAGACTCCGGCCAAACACACTCCGTCCATCCCCGCCAAATTACCTATATTATCCCTGGCGAAAATTACCAATCCAGCGATATTCCCCAGTTTTGGCAAGAGGTCGAAGGCTATCTCGATCCCGATAGTTTGGAAATTGCTTGGGAGCTTTTATTGGAAGACGATCGAGCGGTGGAGCCGTCCGAAATGGCGGATATTTTATTCTCCAGTCAGGATGCCGCGAGCGTCTATGCTGCCTATCGATTGCTGTGCGACGATCGCCTCTATTTCAAGCAAAAAGGCGGTGCCTTCGAGCCGCGATCGCGCGATCGCGTCGAGGAAATCAAACATCAACTGGAGGTGGCCAGTCGCAAAGAACGGCAAAAAGCAGAATTTGAAGCCAAGTTAACCCAAGCCCTCACCGACCCCAATGGAGTGGAGTGGAGCCCGAGCGATCGCCTGCGGCTAGAATCTCTCGAACGCTATGCCCTATATGGCGAAGAATCATCTGACAAAGCCAAAGCCAACGACCTCCTGCGCGATCTCCACCTCCAGGCCAATCCCGAGTCGGCCTTGACCGCACTGGTTAAATTAGGAATTTGGGACATTCACGAAAACCTCCACCTGCGTCGCATTCAAGCCCCTGCTGCTTTCTCGGAAGCCGTGCTGGAGGCCAGCCGCGCTCTACTCGAAACCCCTCCCCCTGACGAAGACGAGCGGCGAGATTTGACGCACCTGCACACCTACACCATCGACGATGCCAGCACCCGCGAGATCGATGATGCCCTCAGCCTTGAATTTCTGGACGGCGATCGCCAGCGGCTGTGGATTCATATCGCCGATCCCACCCGCTGGATCGCTCCAGGCTCCATACTCGATCTCGAAGCCCGCCGCAGAGCTACTAGTATCTATCTACCCGATCGGACGATTCCGATGTTTCCGATGGAGTTTGCGGCTGGACCGATGAGTTTGCGGCAGGGCGAACTGTCCTGTGCGTTGAGCTTTGGCATTGTGCTCGATTCTGAAGGGGGGATTGCAGAGGTAGATATTTGTCCCAGCTACATCAAAGTGTCTTACCGGCTCACCTACGAAGACACTGACGAGATGTTGCAGTTGGGGGTGGAAAAAGAGCTGAGCGCGATCGCCGCTGCCGCTCGCCTGCGCTATCAGTGGCGCTGCGATCGAGGGGCCATCAATATTGGTTTGCCCGAACAGAATCTCAAGGTCGAGAATAATATCCCCACCATTGACGCAATCGAAGATACGCCTTCTCGCCAACTGGTTTCCGAAATGATGGTGCTGGCGGGGGCCGCTGCCGCTCAATTTGCAGAGGAGCATTCCATCCCAGTCCCCTACCGATCGCAGCCAACGCCAGAACTGCCCTCCGAGGACGAGCTGAACGCTTTGGGCAACGGGCACGTCCGCTCGTTTGCCACGATGCGCTGCATGAAAAAAGGAGAGATGGCAATCGTTCCTGCTCGCCATGCGGGTTTGGGCTTGGACTCTTACACTCAAGTCACCTCCCCCATTCGCCGCTACAGCGATGCGATCGCCCACTTTCAGATTAAGGCGGCGTTGGCCGATCGCGACAGCCCCTTCACGACCAGCGAGCTCAAAGATCTTGTCGCCAGCATGAGTGTTGCGGCCCAAGAAGCCACTTTTGCCGAGCGCCAAACCAATCGCTATTGGAGTTTGGAATACCTGCGTTTGCAAGGCGATCGCCCCTGGCACTCCTTGGTGCTCGGTCACCTGCGCGAACACGAGAATTTGGCCCTGGCGATGTTGGATGAAATTGCCTTTCGCATCCCCGTCCGATTCCAACGCCATGTGGACCCCGGCGAATGGGTACATTTGCGAGTGCGGCAGGTGGACCCCCGCCGCGACATTATCGAGTTCGATGAAGTGGAAGCCTGAGGCTCGACCCCACAGCCTGCGGTCCCGATAGGTTTCTAGAGGGGGGGGATTCTCGCTAAGCTGTTTTATGCATCTATCGCAACGTCTCCAACATGGCAACGATTAACGACAACTATCTCAAGCTCGCCGCAGGCTACCTGTTTCCCGAAATTGCCCGCCGGGTGAAGGCATTTGCCGAGGCCAACCCCGATGCGCCGATTATCAAACTGGGGATAGGGGATGTGACCGAGCCCCTGCCCGAAGCTTGTCGCACCGCCATGATTGCGGCTGTCGAGGAGATGGGCAATCGCGCCAGCTTTAAAGGCTACGGCCCCGAACAAGGATATGCTTGGTTGCGAGAGGCGATCGCCAAAGCAGATTTCCAAGCTCGCGGTTGCGAGATCGATGCCTCCGAGATCTTTATTTCCGACGGGGCCAAGTGCGACACCGGCAATATTCTGGATATCTTCGGTGACGACAACAAAATTGCGGTCACCGATCCGGTTTATCCCGTTTATGTCGATACCAACGTCATGGCCGGTCACACCGGTCCAGCCAACGAGAAGGGCGAATACGAGGGCTTGGTTTACATGCCTATCTCGGCAGAGAACGACTTTGTGGCCGCAATCCCTGCCCAAAAAGTTGACCTGATCTATCTCTGCTTTCCCAACAACCCCACTGGAGCAACAGCCACCAAAGACTATCTGAAACAGTGGGTGGACTATGCCAAAGCCCACGACTCGATCGTGCTGTTCGATGCTGCTTACGAATCCTTCATCACCGATCCAGCCTTGCCCCACTCCATTTTTGAAATTGAAGGGGCGCGGGACTGCGCGATCGAATTCCGCTCGTTTTCCAAGAACGCAGGCTTTACCGGCACCCGCTGCGCCTTTACAGTAGTACCCGCGTCACTGAGCGCGAAAGCCTCCGATGGGTCTGATGTGGCGCTGCACAAGTTGTGGAATCGCCGCCAAGCGACCAAATTTAACGGTGTCTCGTATATCGTGCAGCGGGGGGCCGAAGCCGTCTATTCCTCCGCAGGCCAAGCTCAGACGAAAGCATTGGTCGGCTTCTATTTGGAAAACGCTGCCATCGTCCGACAGCACTTAATTGCCGTCGATCTTCAGGTATACGGCGGTACCAACGCCCCCTATGTATGGGTTAAAACTCCCGAGGGGCTGTCGAGTTGGGACTTTTTCGACAAATTGCTGCAAGAGGCTCACGTTGTGGGGACTCCCGGTTCTGGGTTTGGGGCTGCTGGAGAAGGTTATTTCCGCCTTTCTGCCTTTAATAGCCGCGACAATATTGAAGAGGCAATGCGCCGGATTCGTCAGATGTTTGGGGGGGCATAGGATAGCTCAAACGTAATAATATTTAACGCAAGATTTCACAGCCATAAAGAAGCGACAGGCTGAATTCGAGACAGAGTTCAGTCTGTTGTTTTGGTATCAATGGTTTCGCGCAATGATTGCCTCAATCTCAGCAGCCACATTGATGGCGATACCCGCCTGTTTTATCATCTAGGAAACATGTTTAAGAATTTGCCCAAACATAGATGGAATAGGCGATGTGGCTAACTGTGGCAGGCGCAAACAGCGACAGCGATCGCTGACTTGCCCGTGGAAATTTCAGAAACCTCGCGGGCAGACTATTGGGTAAGAATTGGGTATATCGCAGTTTATCTTTGGCTCCCATATCTCATTTACGCAATCTTTGACTTATAAAGACTGCATAAAGAAAAATCCCTTATTCCTATATCTCGCCCTCGCAATATGGTCACCAGTGTAAAGATGTCGAATCAGCTACCGAGCCTAGCCCACGGTCAGCAGGGCTGGTTAAAAACATTTCAAACCCTCAAAGCCCAACAGTTCAACGGTCGGTTTGTGGTTCGGCACGACTATCGCAAACAGTGGGTCTTTTATTTCTATTTGGGTCGATTGCTCTATGCGACGGGAGGATTGCACCCCGTAAGGCGCTGGCAGCGCCACCTGAATGCCACTTGTCCGTCTCTAGATATTGCTCAACTGAGTGCTCTGGGTAGCGCGCACTTGCCCGCAGCCTCTCGCTGCTGGGAATACCACCTGCTTCGCGAAGGCAGCAACTCCGGCCTACTCAGTCGCGAGCAACTGATTCGGTTAATCGGCGGCATGGTTTCAGATGTTGTTTTAGAAATCAGCCAGTCCCCTAAATGCGGGTGGCATACAGTAGCGGATCGACCCCTAGAACCCTGCAAGGGGGTGCTGCTCGATCCGGTGCAATTTCTGGACAGCTTTCAGCAACAGTGGCAGCATTGGCAGTGGTTTGGGATAGAGGACTGCAAACCCGACTGCGCGATCGCCATTGCAAATCTCCAATCATTGCAAGCGCAAATGTCTCCCCAGGCATTTCAGGCCATGACTGAGCTCTTGGACGGCGAGTCAACCTTATTCGAGATCGCTCAGCGAACGGGCAGAAAGTTAACCGATTTGGCGAATTCGCTGATGCCATTGATTCGGAGCAAGATTTTGCGATGGCAGGATCTCTCCGATGCCAAGCCGCCCATCGGGATGGGTTCGACTCCCAAGCCTCAGTCTCAGCCCAGCCTGTACCGCCAGACGATCGCCTGTGTAGACGACAGCCCGATGGTGTGTCAGGTGATGGAGAAAATCTTGACCAAAGAGGGCTACCAGTTTGTCGGGGTGACAGAATCGTTAAGGGCGATCGCCACCTTGCTGGCTAAAAAGCCCGATTTGATCTTCCTCGATCTGGTGATGCCGAATACGAATGGGTATGAAATTTGCTCGCAACTCCGCAGTCTGTCCGTCTTTAAAAGGACGCCCATCATCATTCTGACGGGCAACGACGGTCTGGTCGATCGCGTTCGCGCCAAGCTAGTCGGCTCCACTGAATTTTTGAGTAAGCCAGTGAGTTCGTCAACTGTGTTAGAGGTTGTGAAACAATACCTAACCGTCAAGGTTTAAGGCTAGCGCGGCAAAAGGGTAAGTACTGCATCCATGTCGAGGAGAAAGACGGTCTGCTGCCTGCCGTGGCGATCGCTTGTGGCGACATGGCTGGCAATGCCCAGCGTATCGGCCTGACGATAGGTTTCGGGTAACTGGCGAATGGAGGAGAGGGGCAGCTCCATCAAACTGGGTTCCTGCTCTAGGGGAATGCCGCACGACTGCCCGGAGGGGCTCTTGGCCACCAGGAGGTAGCGGCTGACAGGGGCCTCTAATTCTGGAGATGCCAAAGGCAAACTTTGGCCGAATAGATAGCGGTGCAGGTCAAACACCACCACCTCCTGCTGCGACTCCGGGCTATCGGACTGGGCATTGACGTGGGCAACTCCAGAACTGTTGGTCCCGCTGCTGTAGATGGGGACGCGGCTGAAAACGCGCTGGACAGCTTCTATGCGCAAGGCAATGTCTAGAGAACCGAGCTGAAAGGCGATGGTGCGGATGGACCTGTTCGCAGTATCGGCAGCAGCACGAGGATTGGCGGGAGGACTTGATGTCGCAGTCACGGGATTCTCCACTGAGAAGGCAAATGGGTACAGTTAGACCGTTAGGGCAGGGGAGGAAGAGGCCGCTGTAGAGCTGGTGGCAGCGCCACCGCAGAGACGGGCGGCAGCAGCGAGAAACTCCTGCTCTAGATAGGGCTTGGTGAAATAGCCGTCAGCTCCTAAATGTTGGGCGAGGCGCTTGTGCTTGTCGCCGCTGCGGGATGTGAGCATGACGGTGGGAATAGCTGCCAGAGCGGGAATTTGGCGGCGGTGGGTGAGAAACTCGAAGCCATTCATGTTGGGCATCTCGATGTCGCACACGATCAACTGCACGTCAGCGTGTTGCTCCAGGTGCTGTAAGGCTTCGCGACCGTTGCGGGCTTGCAAGACTCGATAGCCTGCCCGCTGGAAGGAAGCTGCCAGAGTGCGACGTTGGGTGCTGGAGTCGTCCACCACCAAGATCCTCGGCATCTGCACGGCATTGATGCTTTTGGCTGGGAGGGTAGGAGTATGGCTGACGATCGCACCGCTGGAGGTCGAACGGCCCGAGGAACCTCGCTCTACCTCATCCCACAGGGTTAAGCCATCCAATACCGGTACGAGGGAGCCATCCCCCAGGATGGTACATCCATAGGCATAGCGGGGTGGGGTAAGGGTTGTGCCAAAGGGTTTGATGGCCAGCTCTTGCTCGGAGAGGAGTTGGTCCACTTCGATCGCGATCGTCTGGCGATCGCGGCGCAGGATGAGAATGGGCGACGCCCAGTCCTGAGGAGCGGGCACGGCCATGAGGGCCCGACTGGCGGGGGTATCGGCAAGGGGGCAGCGGTAGTCGAGCAAATCGGCGAGGCGGTAAATCGGGATGGTTTGTCCTTGCCAATAGAGGAAGCGCCGCTGGCCCGATTGTTTGACTGTGCCTTCTAGCGGGTTGACAATGTCGTCCACACTATCGGAGGGCAGCGCCAGGGCAGCGGCTCCAGCACGGCAGATCAGCAGTTTGGAAATGCTCAGGGTGAGCGGCAGTTTGAGGGTAAAAGTGGTGCCGCGCTCGCGCTCGGAGGTAACGGTGACGGTGCCTTTGAGCGATCGCAATTGCGATCGCACCACATCGAGGCCCATACCCCGCCCCGATAAGTCACTGACGCGTTCGGCGGTAGAGAATCCGGGTTCGAAGAGGAAATCGAGCAAGCGATCGGTGGAGATTGCTTCACTCTGCTCGATCGATAGGAGACTGAGGTCGATGGCCTGCTGCCGAACCCGTTCGAAGTCGATCCCGCGGCCGTCGTCGGCCACTTCCACAATGGTTTGGCTGCCCTTGTAGTAGGCCCGCACTTCGATGTAGCCTTTCTCCGCTTTGCCCCGCTGGCGACGCTGCTCGGGGGGCTCGATGCCGTGGTCGAAGGCATTGCGCAATAGGTGCAGCATGGGGTCGTAGAGTTTTTCCAACATGGCTTTATCTACGAGAACGCCCGCACCGCTGAGCTTGAGGCCGACAGACTTGCCGTGCTTAACGGACAGATCCCTCAATACGCGGGGGAAGCGGTTGAGAATTTCGCTCAAGGGCAACATCCGCGACCACATCAGTTCGTCCCGCAGTTGGCCGAGTACCTGGCGGTTTTGTTCGAGCAGTTGGTTGGATTGGCTGGCAAAAAGGGCAATGTCTCCTGCCGATTCCTCAATTTGTATCGTTTCTTCCAGCATCTCCTGCACGATGGCGTGCAGCTCGCTGTAGCTGTCGAGTTCGAGGGAGTCAAAGCTGCTGGGGCGCAGGTTGGAGGCGCGAGGCGGCAGGGCGAAGCTGGGTAGAGCTCCGTTGGAGCGGTAGCGATCGGGTGCGATCAACATGCGATCGGAGATATCCCGCAGATAGGCGGCCAGGGTCTGGAAATTGGCGAAGCGGGCGAGCAGATCGCGCACGGTCCCTTGCAATTGATCGTTTTGTAGAGACAGGCCGTTGCGGTTGATGGCGAGTTCGCCCACTTGGTTGTCCATCCGTTGCAACCGCTCTAGATCGACTCTGACGGAGAGTCCGCTCGACCGTTTAGTAGGACTGGGTGCTTCAGCGGGGCGATCGCTTTGCTGGGCAGGAGGTGCAGCGGGTGTGGAGGAGTCGGCAGCGTCAGGGGTAGCAGCAGAGGGCGCAACTGCGATCCCCCCTGCATCGAGATCGCTAGCGGGGGGCAAGGTATCGAAGTTCTCGCGCACGGACTGCAAGGCGGCGGCTAGAGTAGCCATCGGATTGGCCGAAACTGGTTCGGGGAAAGGAGTGGCGAGGGGTGGTTCGGGCTCGGAGGTAACGGGCTCGGACTCAGGGAGTACGGCCTCGGGTTGGGAGGAGTCTATCGCTGCTGTCCAACCGCCAAAGACCTCGTCTGCCGAGGGGTCGTCCGCAGAAGGGTCGTCCGCAGAAGGGTCGTCCGCGAACAGTACGGCCTCAATCTTGTCAGTGCTATCCGCTTCGGGAGGAGTTTCAAGCTCTGCCAGGAAACTGTCAGCCTCTGCGACAGTCAGTTCATTCGTGCCGAGGATAGGCTCGACCGATTGGGGCTCGGCATCGCCGATCGCGGGCGAATTAATCGGCGCGATCGCCTCAATCTCGGCATCGGCAGCACCCTCCGCTCGGGCTGCCGACAGTGCTTCGCGCCAGGCGTCGAAAATCTCCTCCTCGGAAGGATCCGCCTCCCCAGCCCTCGCGTTCTCCGCTTCACCGGTCGAGCTGGTATCGCTGTCCAACCCGAGGGCTGTCACTACATCGCCAAACATATCTTCTACTGACATGTCTTCTGGGGATGCCTCGTTCGCCCAGTTGTCCTCGGGCAACAGTGCTGCTGCCTGCGAATCCTCCACCTCGTCCAGTTCGGCGTCACGGGCAAAGATGTTAGCCAGCGCCTCGATTCCCTCCGCCTCAGCGGCTAAGCGATCGATATATTCGGCTGTGGCGTGGAACCTTTCGGGATCTTCCCCGTCGGAAGCGCCCTCGGGTCCCTGCATGGAAAACTCGGATAAGGGCTCGACAGACGCTTCCAGGGGAGATCCTGCCTCATTGACCTCGACACAATCGAGCGAGGAGGGCAGCGTTTCCGTGCCATTGGCGATCGCCCGCAACTCGGCAGAGGGTTCGCCGCCCCGCTCGCGATCGCCGTTGAGAACCGCAGTGCGCCCCGCCTGAAAATCGGCCAGCACCAGTTGAGCGATCGCCAATGCCCGATCGGGATGGGCTTCCACTGCCTCGATCGCCAAGCTGGCGATCTCGCCAAATCCATGCAGTTCGAGCAGTTCGGCAAAGCCCGCAAACACTTCGGCCTGGGCGCGCACTTCTCCTGCCACCTCGTAGTCGTTTGGGCTGGCAATCACATCAGTGAGGCGCTGGAGGCCGCTCTTTACATCCACTTCAAAAATCGACACCGCAATATCGATGCCAAAGTCTGCAGAGCTGGCAACCACATTCTCCGCCTGCTTGAGGGCATCCCCCAACCGATCTTCAATCTGCGCAAAAATCGGCTCCGCCGTATCCACAGCTTGCTCGGGGTTAAAGCGATCGGTTTCGATCTGCTCCATCAAGGGCTGGCGCAAACAGTCAAAGGCTTGTAAGAGCTGCGTTTCAAACTCGGCGTCGATCGCAGTGCTGTCGTTATAGAGCGCTTTAAAAATATCTTCGAGGCGGTGGGACAGGGTTTTAATCGCGTCCAGACCGACGCTGGCAGCTCCTCCCTTGATGGAGTGAGCTGCCCGCATCAACTCGTGGATTTTGGGGGCACTGGACTCTTCCCACAGGTTCAGCAAGCCCGACTCAATGATTTGGAGTAACTCGGGAGCCTCCTCGACAAAGAATTCGTAGGCTTGGTCGCGAATATCCGGTTCGATCGCCATGGGATGGGCTCCAGAGAACTAACTACTTCGTTCGTACTGCGAGGGAAATGGCCCGCGCGCGTCTCTTCAGCACAGCACTAGCTCACCTTGAACTGACGCACGTTCATTTGGAGGGCTTGGGCCGTGGCCAACAGTTGCTTGAAAGACTCGGAGGATTGCATCGCGTTAGCCGAGGTGTTCTGGGACGTAGCGGCCACTTCGGTCATGGTTTGGGCCACGCTGGCCGATGCCTCGGACTGCTCCACAGCGGCGGCGGCAATCGCTTCCACCAATTGCTCGATCTGGGCACTGAATTCCACCACCTGACTGAGATTTCGGCGGGTTTCTTCCACCAGTTGGGTGCCTGTGGCCACCTGCTCGGTCCCTGCTTCCATCGAGGCGGCCACTTCGTCCGTGGCTGTTTGAATGCTCGTCACCAAAGACTCGATGTTGGCGGTGGCTTCCGCAGACTGGGCCGCCAGCGATCGCACTTCTTCGGCGATCACCGCAAAACCTTTGCCTTCTTCCCCAGCTCGGGCGGCCTCGATCGAGGCTTTCAGCGCTAGGAGGTGGGTTTGGGAGGCAAACTTCGCAATCGTGTTGCCCATCTGGGAAATCTGTCGGGAGGCTTGGCCCAGTTCCCGCACCTTTTGGGCCGCATCGGTCACGGTTTCGCGTACGGTCAAGATGCTGTCCACCGTACGGTTCATGGCGGCGTCTCCCGCTGTCACCGTCTGGTTGGCGCGCTGCACGGCAGCTTCTGCTCGTTCGGCCCGAGCCGCCACGTTACGAATCGAGGCATTCATGGTTTGAATGCGATCGAGGGCGTTCGCAATATCTGCCGCTTGCCGTTCTGCTTCCTGCGAGAGGGTACTCACGAAGGTCTGGTTGTTGCTGGTGGAGTCCGTCACTTGCTTGGCAGCCTCTTGCACCTGGGCCACAATGCCCCGCAGGTTGGCAATGGTGGAGTTGTAGGAATCGGCGATCGTGCCAATTTCGTCTTCAGTCACGGTGGTTCGCACCGTGAGATCTCCTTGGCTGACGGGGTCTACTTCCCGCAGCAGTTCTAAGGCTCGCCGCTGCAGGGTTTCGCTGGTTTGTCGTTGTAGAGCTTCCGAGCGGCGCTGTCGCTCGAGCAGGTTGACGCGATCGAGGGCTTGCCCCACCTGAATGGCGAGTTGGGCGAACAGATCGATCGTCGGTTGTTCCCAATCCCTCGGTGCCGAACACTGGTGGGCAATGAGTAAACCCTCCAACTCCCCCTCGATGAGGATGGGGGCCACCAGGTTGGCTCGCACGGCAAAGGGCTGCAGTTGACCTGAGTAGCAAGGGGTCAGATCTGCCTTGTCAATATCGGAAACTGCCTGAATGCGGCCCTGCCGGTATTGCTCTACGTAGCTCTCGGCAAAGCAAGGATCGGCAATTTGGGCTCCCATCGCTTTGGGCCAGCTACCAGCGACGGACTCGGCCACCACAGTCCCCTTCCAGGTCTCGTCAAAGCTGTAGACGATAACGCGATCGGTGGCGATCGCCTTACGACTCTGCTGCACGGCTATGTCCAGCAGAGCCTTGCTGCTGGTGGCTCGCGAGAACTGGAGGGTGATGTCCTTAAGCAGGTCGGAGCGGCGAGCGGCTTCCTCTCGGTCTTGCAAAAACGCAACCCGATCGAGGGTAATGCTCATTTGGGCCGACAGTTGCTTCATAAAGGCGATTTCGCGGTCGTCCCACGCATGGGGGGCGGTGCAGTCGTGGGCGACGAGCAGGCCGTAAAGCTCTCCCTGACTGATAATGGGTACGACGAGGTTGGCTTTGATTTTCAGCCGCCGCATCAATTCTTGGTGCTCGGGATGGAAACCGGCGATCGCCACGTTTTGGGTGGCTGCAACGCGGCCTTCACGATAGGCGTCGAGCAACTCGGACGAAATACAAGCATCTTCGATCGCCTCGTTGTAGGCCACGGGCCACCCCGAGGCCACCGCTTCGGAAGCAATGTAGCCACTCCAATTAGGGTTGAAGCGGTAAATCACCATCCGATCGACCCCGAGCCATTGCCGCGCTCCGGCCAGAGCCTTGCTAAACACACTCATCAGTTCGCCTTCGTCGAGGGTGCGTTGGCTGGTAATGCTGGAGAGCAGGCGGGTGGCATCGGCAGACTGCCTTTCGGTGTAAGCGAGGGCTTGCAACTGGGCGGCCATCTGGTTGACGTTGGTCCCCAGTACGGCCACCTCGTCCTCTCCTTTCACCTCCAAGCGGGTATCCAGTTCTCCCCGACCGATCGACCGCACGGCATTGGCGGCAGCAACAATCGGACGAACTTCTCGATTGACCAGCAAGGTCGAGATCGCCCCCACCAGCAATGCCGCGATCGCCGTTCCTAGAGAGATCGTCTGGCGCAGTTGCCGCTGCGGCGCAAAGACGACGTCTAAATCGCTAGCGATTAAGACTCCAAAATCCAATTCGGGCAGTCCCGCTAGATCGGTTAAGGGCGCATAGGTCAAGAGTCTTTCAGATTCATCGTCGGGGTCGATATCCAGAACAGAAGCCACTGCTTGCGCTGACACCAGTTGTTCGTAAGCGACAAAATGCTCCTCGGCTGGCTGGTTGATTCTGTCTGCATTTCCAGACGCCAAAAAATACCTGCCATTACTATCAATCAGATAGTAATCCTCCCCTTCATTGGCATACTCTCGGGCAATCTTGTCCAACCCTGCCACCGGCAACTGAAAGCGAATGACCCCGGTAATGTCGCCCGTGTTCGCATCCTTCACTGGCGACGCGATATGCATACTCAGCGTTCCCGTCGTGCGAGAGATTGAGGGCGGGTTGATGGTGGGCTCGCCAGTGTTCATAATCCGCACGAAGTAATCCCGCGTCAAGTGGTTGGGAACGGGCCTGCCAACCGCTTGCACGACCGTCTCGCCTTCGAGGTCGAACAGGGCGACGCTGTTGTAGACCCCATAAAGGCTGACATAGCGGTCTAACAGTGCCACCTTCTCTTCTGTCGATGTGGTTGCCGATACCTCGGGATCGGTGAAGATAGGAAGCTGGGCCAACACTTGAATGTCGGCAAATCGGTCAGCCATGAACACGCCGATCTCGTTGGCCAGTTGGGTTGCCCGAATTTGTTTGTCCTGCTCGATTTGCCGCACGATCGATTCGTTCGCGAAATAATAGGCTGTCGCTCCAATTGCCAACACTGGGACAGTCCCGATGGCGATGGCCAGGGCGGTAGCCTTAAATTGCAAACTGCGGACTATTCGCCAGACTGAATTCTGTGGCCGACGCGCCTCGACGGGATGACCGGAAGCAACCGACTCTAGAGAGGTGGGGGATAGATCTGGAGACAACTGCTGCTGGCTGGTTGGGAGCTCCGCTGACGGAGAATATCCTAACTCCATTGCAGGCGAGTGAAGATCGCTCGGAGATGGCCGACTGGAGATGGGTTTGGGAGGGGTCTGCGTCATGGTGACAAACTCGCGAAGACTGGGTGTGGCGAAAAACTGAGGGGAGACAAAAGACTGAAGCACAATGGCGCGATCGCGTGCTGGGGAAGTTTCCTCCCCCAGAGCGAGACCGTTCTAGCTCAGCTTGAACTGGCTGACCGTCTCTTGAAGCTGTTGAGCCACAGTCTGGAGCTGTTTGAATGACTCGGACACGTCGGAGACCGAGGTCGAAGTCTTGCCCGACACAGCCGCCACCTCGGTCATGGTCTGGGCCACTACTTCCGAGGCGAGGGTTTGTTCGGAGGCGGCTTGGGCGATCGCGTTCACCAGGTTCTCAATCTCGCTACTGGCTCGGGTGATTTGGTTCAGATTCTGGCGGGTTTCTTCCACCAGTTGAGTTCCGGCCACCACCTGCTGAGTGCCCGTTTCCATTGCAGCCACCACCTCGTTGGTTTCCCCCTGAATTTCGGCCACCAGCGCTTCGATTTCCGCCGTTGCGTCGGCAGACTGGCGGGCAAGCGATCGCACTTCGTCCGCAACCACTGCAAACCCTTTCCCTTCCTCGCCAGCGTGGGCCGCCTCAATCGAGGCATTCAGCGCCAGCAGGTTGGTTTGGTCGGTAAAGCCACCAATCAGGCTCACCACTTTAGAAATCTTCTGGGAGGCTTCCCCCAGCCGCTTCACTTTCTTGGTGGCATCGGCCACCGTTTCGCGGATGGCCATAAATCCATCCACCGTCCGGTTCATGGCCTCGTCTCCAGCTTGCACGGTTTGGGCCGTTTGCTGCACGGTTTGCTCGGCTTTTTCAGCACTTTCGGCCACCACGCGAGCTGACATCGTCATGGTTTGGATGCGATCGAGCGCTGCTGAAATATCGTCCGCTTGCGCGAGGGCTTCTCGGGCCAGGTCGCCCACGGAGGTCTCGCTGGTGGTGGTGGTGGCGGCCACCTTTTGGGCGGCGTCTTGCACCTGTTGCACAATCTTGCGCAGGCTGCCTACAGTGGCGTTGTAGGAGTCGGCGATCGTGCCGATCTCGTCTTCGGTCACTTTGGCGCGGATGGTGAGGTCGCCTTGACTGACCGGGTCCACCTGCATCAGCAATTCGAGGGCACGTTTTTGCAGGATTTCCTTCAATTGCCGCTGTTCTTCAGCTACCTTTTGCACCTGTTCCACGTAGACGACGCGGTTGAGGGAGAGACCGAGTTGGTCGGCGAAGCGCTTGAGGCGAGTTTGTTCGTCGTCGCTCCACGAGTGTTGCTTGTTGCAGTAGTGGGCAATTAGCAGGCCGAAGAGCAGGCCGCCAGCGACCACGGGGGTAATCAGATTGGAGGCAATCTTCAGGCGCGCCATCAGGGCTTCGTGGTCGGGGTGGAAGCCCGCTGCAAAGACATCGTCGTTGGCCAGCACCTTGCCGCTGAGATAGTCCTTGCGGATAGTTTCGGGGATGCAAGCATCTTCAACTCGATTGTTGAGGGCTTTGGGCAAGCCAGGGATAGCGTCTTCGGCGACGACGGAGCCGCTCCAGTCGGGGTTGAAGCGATAGAGCACTACGCGATCGGAGCCGAGCAGCTTGCGCGAGCCCCGAGCGGTGATGTTAAACAGATCGAGAATATCTTCGTCGGTTTGGGTGCTGGCTCCGGCAATGTCCGCCAGCAAGCGCTGTTCTTCGGCGGTGGATTCCACCTGTTCCACGTAAACGAAGCGGCTGAGGGAGAGGCCCAGTTGGTCGGCAATGCGCTTGAAGTTGATTTGCTCGTCGGCGTTCCACGCATGCTGGCGGCTGCAATAGTGGGCAATGAGCAACCCGAAGATTTTGCCGCCTGCCACCACGGGGGTAATCAGGTTGGACTTGATGCCCAGACGAATCAAGAGCTTGAGGCGATCGGGGTGGAAGCCCGCATCGAACACATCCGTGTTGGCCGCCACTTTGCCGAGGGCATATTCGTTGCGAACGTGTTCGGGGATGCATGCCTCTTGCATTTCACTGTTGAGGGCTGAGGGAAAGCCGGCGATGGCAGACTCAGCAACGACAGTTCCCGTCCAGTCGGGGTTAAAGCGGTAGAGCACCACTCGCTCGGCCCCGAGCTGGCGACGGGCTCCCGAGACTGCGAGGTCGAGAAGAGCCCGGACGTCGGCCTCAGTTTGGGTGTTGGCTCCGGCGATTTCGGCCAGAAGCAGGGTTTCTTCGTTGGTGCGAGCTTGCCGTTGCAGTAGACCTCTCACCCGCGTCACCAGAGCGTTGAAGTTGTTGGCCAGGGTTTGGGTTTCTTCAGTACCGCTGGGCTCGGCTAGGACGTCCAGGTTGCCTGCGGCTACCGTTTGCGCTGTCCCGGCAAGGCGGTTGAGCGGCTTAGACAGTTGCCCGGATAACCACAAAATCACGCCTCCTAGCAGGACTGAGGAGGCAAAGGCTGCGCCGAACAGATTCCATTTCAACCCCTGTCCGGCCGCTTTAAGTTCGTCGTGACTGATAGAGGAAACGGCTGCAAAATGATTTTTGCCCGAAACCACAACGCTGTAAAACCGATCGCCGAGTAAGAACGACGCATCTAGAAACTCACCTTCTCTTACTTCATCTCCGTCAAATTCGCCCAAAGACAAGTCCTTTAGCGAGAATTGGCTGTCCAAGCGTTGCTGCACCTGCCCGTTGCTAGCCCCCCCCTCCAACAATTCCTGCATGAGTAGGAGAATCGAGTGAAGACTCTCGCCACCCGTCAGCTCGCCTGACACCTCGGTGCCTTCTCCAGTCACCGTGAACAGGACGCCACTTTCTTCTGCTGAAGAGTTTCCCGCTCCTGCTTCTGCACGGTTCTCATCAATGTCCACCAATTGCACTCGAGCAGTCTTTGTAAGCCCCACATCATTGAGGAAATCTGAAATAGTGTCAAAGCCCGCAGCAGGTAAGACCACCTTCAGCACGCCCAGAAACTCTCCCGAGGCTGGATCTGTAATGGCCTGGGCTAGATCGATACTGAATGCATTCGCAGATTCGTCAAATTCGGCGTGACCGACCCACTGGGTTTCCGCCTTGCCTGCTTGCCACCATTCTTCATCCCGCTGCACCAGGTCGCCGGTTTTGTTGCTATAAGCAATATTCAACCCATTGCGCTCCGTGAAAAACACCTCGACAGTCTCGGTCGCTACGGCAACTTGACGCAGATAATCGTTCAGCCGCTGGTTTGGCTGCAGCAGGTTCGTCGCTGAAAACTGCTCCTCTAGGCGATCGTCCGGCAGTTCCGCCAATCCCTCTGCCTCGGCGAATTGACCGCCTGCGCGGGCAGCATCGATCGCCAGCGGATTGAGGGCAATCTGCTCCGCGTGCGCAAAGCCTTCCTCTAGCTCTGTTGCAAACGCATTGCTCGCCAGTTCCGCCAGTTTTTCAGTTCGCTCTTCTAGCTCCTCTTCAGCTTGCTGGTGGGCAACTTGGCCCGCGCCAAAGCCAAACGCCAATAACGGAACCACCACCGCCGGCAATAGCGTCAGCAACAGCCGCCCCCGCAGCGTCCCGAACCCTGGCAGTTTCATTCCATTCGCAACACTCCGCACAGCAGCAGGCTGAGGCGATGGCAGCACGACCTGAGGCGGTTGGGGCATGGGTCGTGCCATCCTCTGCCCCGAGGCACCTACCAAATTCGGTGGCAGCGACGCTGACGAACGGCTCATACCCGTTGCCAAATCGTCCGCCGGGTTCCGAGCGCCATTGCCATTCGTCGCAGGGTAGCGACCGGACTTGGGAGGGGTCTGAGTCATGGGAGTGCTCTCTCAATGATGGATGTGGACTGACAATAACGAGCTAGAGAAGAAGTAGCGATCTAGCGCCAAACGCGCTAGCAGGAAAAACTCGGGCAGGAACGCCAAGTAAGCATTTATCCAGACGACTGGGCTGCACGGGCGAGGAGCGATCGCGCGTCCAGCACAGCCACCATCTCCTCCTCGGGCGCAACCCAATACCCCCGCAAAAACGGAGCCAACCCCGCAGAGACGGTGCCGTCCGGGGGCGATTGAATCTCTGTCGCGTCGTAAGTGGCTATCTCGTCCACCTGGGCTACCGCAACCCCCAAGATCTGGGCGAAACTACCCCGCGACTTGCGGTTAGCCTTATCCCCGTGCAGCACCGCTACCGCATGGCGACCCGACGTTTGCCGAAGCTGGTGCCAGGGCGTCATTCCCAATAGATGGCCCAAATCCGCCACCCACAAAATATCGCCGCGCCAGTTGTATGCCCCCATCACCCAGTCAGGCATGTGGGGAATCGGCACAATCTGACCGAACGGCACTGCCAGCACCTCTGTGAGGCTTTCCACCGGTAGCGCCGCCCGCAATTGGGGGCTAATGCGGACCTGCAAAAACTGTGCCCTGCCGTCAGACTCCTGGCCCGCTAGATCCAATCCCAAGGCCGGACCTGGCGTCGCCGCGATCGTCGATTGCTCTACCATTGCATGTTCCTCTCAGATCTGAGGGCGTTACTGCACCAGCTTTTTCGCCACGCGCACCAACTCTTCGCTATCCACGGGTTTCGTTAGATAGGCATCGGCCCCCTGCTTCATGCCCCAAAATTGGTCCATCTCCGTCCCCTTTGTGGAGCAGAGCACCACTGGAATCGACTTCGTCTCGTCCTTGTTTTTGAGGTCGCGGCACAGCTCGAATCCGCTCACACCAGGCAGGACGACATCGAGAAAAATCACATCGGGCTGTTGGGAGGCGATCTGCGTTAGGGCTTCCTCGCCATTGTTGGCTTTCAGCACCATAAATCCACCCTGGCTGAGGGACGTGGAAATGACTTCCATATCTGTGCGCGAATCGTCAATGACTAAAGCAGTACTCATGAAATTTTCCTTAGGTGTGAATCAGGCAGGTTTGAAGTGAAACCGCTAGGCGTATCGAGAAAGATAAAACTGGCTTGGAGGCTGGCGGCGTGCTGTCGCAACGCTTTTGCCACCGCTCGATTCCAATTGGCTCGGCCCAAATCATCGTTCCGCTAATAGATTGGCAATCTCAGTTGAAGATCTCCTCGCGACCGTAGCTGTCACCACTTAAAAACCCCGGATTGAAAGCAATGCGTTAGTCGCTCTGCGAATTGTTTCCCGCTCTCCGGAAAGAGTAAGGTTCGCTGACCACGTGTCGCGAACATTTACAGTCCATTCAGACAATACTTCGCCCGTTCAGGCAGAGAGATGGAAAGATGTCGTCGAGCCACCTATTGTTCAAGATGCCCAGGGAAGCTGAAATGATAACTCTGCATCTCAGCAGTCCAGCAGTTTCACGGATAGTGCTTCGCTATTCCCTAGAATTGGCAGCCAGGGGCTTCAAAATCCTCTGTATCATTGCCGATATTTCTCAAGATCAAATCCCCCAGCAGCTTTGTTTTTGGGGGATTGAGGGGCTGGGCAAGGTCAGGCGCCAGTGCTCGAATCGCTAGCGCGTTTGAGCGTTCCTCAGCCGTTTGCGGGTTCAGTTGCCGATGCTTGAAAGGCGATCGCCTCCCCCATTGACTGTCGATTGGGCGAGACTGTCGATTGGGCGAGACTGTCGATTGGGCGAGACTGTCGATTGGGCGAGACTGTCGATTGGGCGAGACTGTCGAGGGGCCTCTAGAGCGCTGCAAAATCGACTTCGCCCGTGCGAATTCGAACAATCCGCTCGATTGGAGAGACAAAAATCTTCCCATCTCCCACTTCTCCCGTTTGGGCTGCCTGGACGATTGCCTCAATGACCTGTTCGACTTTAGCGTCTTCAACGATGACTTCAAGCTTGGCCTTCGGTAGGAACTCCACCACAAACACAGTCCCCCGATATCTTTCCTTCTGCCCTCTTTGCCTTCCAAAGCCCCTGACTTCCGAGACCGTCATGCCAATGATGCCAGCACTCACCAAAGCTTGCTTGACTGCATCCAACTTAAATGGACGCACGATCGCTTCTACTTTCTGCATCACTCCTCCTACCTATCGTTTCAGCTCGATCTGGGGTCGCCAGGGAACCGCAGAACCGTATCACTCGCTACATTTTATTGCAAGGACCGGAGTGGATTTCACTTTGCAAAGAAATATTGCTGCTTTGGGGGCTGTGGTGGCCGATGCAGGCGACGAGGCTTACATTGCCGATATCCCCGATCTGCAGTATTGCTCTGCGCTAGGTGGAGGGTGAGGTTATGGGGACAATCGCGGCGATCGCCATTCGCCGTTGGCTTGAGGCTGTGACAACAGTGCCGACAGCGACGGATTGGGTACGAACGGGCTTGTGGTTGTTGGGATATGGTCTGATGGCGGTTCCACTTGGAGTGTGGCGCGGCTGGTTGACTTGGGAGCCCGTCAGCAATTGGCGGGTGGGGGCGAGTGCGGCGACGATCGCCTTTCTGGTGCCCTCTGTCTTGGAAGAAGTGCTGTTTCGCGTGACGCTTGTCCCCCACCCTACAGAAGCAGTTACAACCCAAACCCTACTGGGATGGGCGATCGCCAGCTTAGTTCTATTCGTTGCCGCCCACCCGCTCAATGCCGCTCTCTATCTGACTGCCGCGAGGCCGACTTTTTTCGATCCCGCATTCTTAATCTGCGCGGGGATTTTGGGGGCAATCTGTACCGTTGTCTACTGGCAGAGCGGGTCGCTGTGGCCGCCGACGGTATTGCACTGGATTGCGGTCGCGATTTGGCTGTTGTGTTTGGGGGGATTGCGCCGCACGTCGCCCTCCGAAGCAGGAGGTGAATAGAGTTCGAGCAAAGCCTCGCCCCAACCCGCTATCCTGTGAGGGTTGTTGAGGCATCTGGAGTCAGAGGTTGAGCCAAACCCGAATTGTTGCATTGCTCAAATATCTGCGACACGAGCTATCTATCTCTGCCAAACATCCAACTCACCCGCAGGTCAGAAACTGGTTTTGGGTCTGTGTAGCCTTTGGAATCATGTATGCGGTCATGGGGTTGGAAGAAGCCTTTCGCACCCCCTACCTCATCCCCGACGATGCCCGCCAACACGTCTTTTGGACGCAGCAGTTTGCCGATCGCGAGCTGTTCCCCAACGACTATATCGCCAGCTACTACCAATCCATCGCCCCTGCAGGCTATGCCCTGATTTACCGAGCGGCAGCAGCCATCGGCATTCATCCCCTGCTGTTCAACAAGTTGCTGCCCGCTGCCATCATTTTGCTCACCTCCATCGCCACCTTCTGGACCAGCCTCGAACTGTTTCCGGTGCCAGTGGCTGCCTTCTTTGCCTCACTGCTAATGGACCAAGCGGTTTCCATCACCGATACCGTGTCGGCGGGAACGGCGAAAGCCTTTGTCTATCTAGTGACGGTGGCATTGATGTATGCCTGGCTGCGGCGATCGATCTGGCTGAGTTGGCTCGCCATTCTCCTGCAGGGGTTGCTCTATCCTCAAGCGGTGTTGATTTCGGCGGGGATCTTGGCTTTGGGGCTTGTGGAATGGCGAGAGGGACGCTTGCGACTGAGTGGCGATCGCCATTTGTGGAAACTCAGCCTCGGCGGCTTGGCGATCGCGGTTGTCGTACTGCTGCCCTATCTGCTGTCATCCAGTGGCTACGGGCCCACTATTTCTGCGGCTGAAGCCCTCACCATGCCGGAGTTTCAGTCGGGGGGGCGGGTGGCATTTTTTCGGGACGATCCGGCTCAATTTTGGCTGCGCGGACGCAGTGGCATTCGCATCAACTCGGCCCTCACGCCAGTGACCAATGCGGCGGGATTTCTCTTGCTGTTTTTGCCCGGGTTTCCCCAGCAGTTTCCCCTAGTGGGGGCAATCGATCGCGGCATCGGCATTCTGCCCCGACTGTTCCTGAGCTCCGCCTGCTGGTTTCTGGCCGCCCACGCCCTCCTGTTTGCGCTCTATCTCCCCAGCCGCTATTCCGGCCACTACCTGCGCATTCTGTTTGTGCTCAGTGCCGGAATCGCGCTGCTCATTCTGATTGATGCCTTGCTGCGCTGGGCCATTCTCGCCCTCGATCGCGCTGGGAGCCCTCAGCGCGCGCTCGAAGCGGCGATCGCCAGCACCACCGCTGCTGCTTTAGTCGGCCTGCTCCTGTTCTATCCCCTGACCATTCGCGGCTTTCCCCTCACCTTTTTGGCCCAAGCCCAATCCCCCGAACTTTACAGCTTTCTCGAATCGCAACCCAAAGATAGTCTCATCGCCACCCTCAGCCACGAATCCAGCTATATTCCCAGCTTTGCCCGTCGTTCCATTTTGGTGGGCAAAGAATACGCCATCCCCTATCAGACCGGCTACTACCGCGAAATTCGCCAGCGGGCCAAAGACACCATCGCCGCCCAATACAGTCCCAATCCCCAGGTGGTGCGAGAGTTTATCGAACGCTATGGCATTACCTTATGGCTGCTCGATCGCGATGCCTTCCAGCCTCAGGGGATCGCCAGTAGTCGGTGGGTGCAGCAATATCAACCCGAAGCGGCGATCGCGGTAGAAACCCTTACCAGCGGTCAAACCCCAGCCTTGGCCAAAACGCTCGATCGCTGCAGCGCTTTCAAAAGTGAAAACCACCGCATTCTAAAATCTGAGTGCATCCTGGCGGCCCTTGAGGAATCCTAGATCTGCCCTATGTCAAATCAGTCACTGCGACCTTCGCCGGCAAAATTCGGTCTGGAGCCCGACTCGAAGCTCTGGCACGGGCTGGCGATCGCCGCGATCGCCTACGGCTTGCTCATTATTGTCGTGCAGTACCTCAGCAACGACGGCTTGCGGGGGGATGAGGCCGCTCTGGCCCTCAATCTCGTCAATCGCTCCTACCTCGAACTGGCCCAGCCCCTCGATTACAACCAAGGGGCTCCCCTGGGCTTTCTATGGATCGAAAAACTCGCCATTCAGCTCTTTGGCAAGAGCGAATATGCCCTCAGGCTGTTCCCCGTCTCGGCTAGTATCAGCTCGTTTTTGCTGCTTTACACCGTTGCCAAACGTTGGCTATCCCCGCCGGCAATTCCCATCTGTCTCGGGCTCTTCGGCACCCTCCGTCGCATTGTTTTTCATGCAGTAGAAGCCAAGCAATATGCCAGCGATATGGCGATCGCCCTCGCCCTGCTACTGGTGGCAATGGCGGTGAATTCCGGCCTGCTCGATCGCCGCAAGCTACTCATCTATTCAGTCGTGGGGGCGCTCGCTATTTGGTTCTCTCACCCTGCTGCCCTCGTGTTAGCGGGCTTGGAGCTCGCCCATATCCTCATTTGCCTGAGCTCGAAAAAGTCGCTACAACTCAGCGGCAAGTTACCGATCTATCTGAGCTGGATTGCCAGTTTTGGGGGCTTTTATTGGATTACTGCCAGCAATCTCGGCGACAACACTACCTTATTGAGCTCTTGGAGCAACGGCTTCCCCAGCTCGCCCTTCGATGTAATCTGGGTGCTCGATGCCCTCGGGCGCGCCTTCTACGAGCCCTTTAGCTTTGAAAGTCCGAGTGACGGGTTGGCGATGGTTTTCTTTGTAGTCGGTTGCGTTGCCTTTTACAGGAAAAATAAATCAGCATTCCTTCTCTGTATCTGTCCCATTCTGGTCACTCTCTTTGCCAGCTTCTTACATCAATATCCTTTTCTCAAACGTCTGATTATTTTCTTGGCTCCAACGTTTTACTTACTCATTTCTGAGGGGACATCTGTGAGTATCCGAGGTCTCTTTCAGGCATCTGCTCGCCATTTTCCCCTTGCGAAGTGGCTGGCGAGAGCCGTTGGGGTGGCGATCGTGTTTGCTCTATTTTATTACCCTATTAAAGAGTCGGGGGCTATTCCTTTTCGTCCCAAGCAAGAACACGGGATTCGTGCAGTGTTGGAGTATATCCGCGAATATCGAGCCCCAGAAGATAAAATTTTCGTGTTTCAGAACGGAGATCTGCAATTTGCCTATTACGCACCTCTGTATGGCTTTGCAGAATCTGACTATATTATTGGCACTGACGATTTCTTACAGAGGAATGACTCTTCTCTGACGCAGTCAGAACGCTTGGCTATAGAACTAGATCTCCTGCGTCAAAGCGATCGCGTTTGGGTGCTCTTTTCCCGCACTGATTTTGGCGAGCAAGTCAGGCTGGTCAGAGCTTATCTGGAAACTTTCAGTCGCGAGATTGATTCTTTTGAGGGTGTCCGCAGTTTTACGTTTCTCTATGACATCGATTCAGATATCGATTCAGATATCGATTCGTCGACTGGGGAAGCGATCGGTGACAGTCGAACTAAGGGGGTGGAGTCGGTGTGAGAAAGCTATATTTCCTATTGCCTGGAACCACCCAGAAATTTGGCAGTGGCGGCTTGTGGGCGGAGCTGAAGCTAGCGGAATTAGCAAGGCAGTTTTGCGAGGCGGAGATTGTCACCTATCGGCAACGGGAAAGCGATCGCCCTTTTTTAGAGGACGTGCTCGCCACTGAAGACTTGGCCCACTGCACGTTTGTCGCAAGCTGGGGATTCGATGTCAAGCGTTTGGTGGCGAGACTCAAACACTGCAATGTTGTTTATCATGCCCACAGCTCGGGCTATGGCTTCAATTTGCCGGTGGCGGTGCCGATTGTGGCGGCGAGTCGAAACACGATGGGGTATTGGGGACAAAAGTCACCGCATTCGCCCATTTTCTACCTGCCCAACGCCATTGGGCAAGAGTTTTGCGATCGCCATCAAGCCCGAGACATCGATGTACTCGTTCAAACCCGCAAAACCTCCAGTTACGTATTAGAGCAATTGGTACCCGCTCTGAGTCAGTTCTGTCGCGTCGAATTGCTGGATCGCTATGTGGAGGATCTGGCGGGGCTATTCAATCGCGCCAGGATTTATGTGTACGATTCAGCGGAATATTGGGCTGCGAGTGGGGTGACGGAGGGGTTTGGCTTGCCGCCGATGGAGGCGATGGCTTGCGGATGCTGGGTGTTTTCGAGTGTGAATAGCGCACTGGCGGATTATCTCGATCCGGGCTTTAACTGCGAAAAAATTGCAGTGTATTCGCTCGATTGCGACCTGCGGCGGATTCAGGCTGCTTTGCAGGGAAGGAGATCGCAGGTGGATGCTGCTTTTTTTGAGGACTATCGAGCTGAGGCAGTGGCGAAGAAATTGGGGGCGATTTTAGTCGAGATCGATGCGTTTTTCGATTATCGGACAGGCGATCGCCTGCCCCAACTGACTCGCTGGCGGTTGGGGCAGTTGTGGTGGCAGCAAAAGTGGGGCAAGCTGCGGCGGAAGATAGGGCGATAGCGGGTTTGGCGGTTCTACACTGAGAAAGGCTGTTGCTGTGCCAACTGCATGACCTCCCATTGGTTTGAATATCCCATTCGCGTCCATCCCCATCACACCGATTATGGCGGCATTGTCTGGCACGGCAAATACGTGGCTTGGTTGGAGGAGACGCGGGTGGAGGTGTTGCGGCACCTGCAGATGCCATTCGAGCGATTTGTGCAGGCGGATGTGAATTTGGTGGTCGCCGATATGTCGCTGCGCTATCGCCGTCCTTTGACGATGGGGGCTGATGCAGTGGTGTTGGCGAGGCCGGAGCAGCCCAAAGGGGTGCGGTTGCCTTGGCTGTACGAGTTGCGATCGCGCGATCGTCACACCCTCTATCTAGAGTCGACCGTGCAGTTAGCTGCGGTGAAGGTCAGTAACGGTCAGATCTATCGACGCCTGCCAGAGCAGTTACGAGTCCTTTACGATCGCATGGAGGGAATGTTGTTGGCGTCGGATGTGGTGTTGAGCTAGAGGGGGCGATCGCGGTCGAGCCCAGAGGGCGATCGCCTCATTCTAAAAATTTGGGTTTTCTAAGGGTAGCGATCGCTACCATAAAAGCTAAAACCATTGCTACGCCTGCATTCGAGTAAACTTTACGAAACTTGACATTTCATCAGAGGCGAGGCAGTATAAAGATACGTTAAGTATTTTGCATGACTGGAGTTACCGTTATGGACTCTCAAGAAACCCGCTTTGGCTTCACCGCCTTCTCCGAAAAGTGGAATGGCCGCCTGGCAATGTTAGGCTTTGTGATTGGCATTGCTACCGAGCTGTTGACTGGCGAAGGTATCCTGACTCAGATCGGCCTACTCTAGGTTCGATCTCCGAGCTCTCATTGTGAATTCTATCTCCGCTCCTGCGCAAGCAGGAGCTTTTCTATTGCCACGAGAATTAGCACAAGGAATTATAGGTATTCGGTTCAAATATTAAGAATTTGTGAACACCTATTCATCCAATTGAAGCAGGCCACCTTATCGAGCTATGTATCTTGTGCAACAAAATTAAGTGCGACTCGGGCTGGGATAGAGCCAAGAAATTCAGATGTCGCGCATGCGATCGCCAAAGCCACAGCCCGAACAATAGGGGTTAAACCCTTGCCCATACAAGACAATAGCAACTGATAGAGAATGCTGTGGGAAGATCGATCGATTCTTGGCGATGGCGATCCGCGGCGAGGTTAATGAGAATGCCATCCATTCGCTTCCCCACAGAGCCGATCGTGTATCCTCGTAATGTTCGTAATATTTTCAAAGATATGTAAAGATGGATTTAGATTAAGCTAGATTCATCAAATTCTTTTTGTAACAGGTCGGTACATCCTATGCCTCGAGTTTTAGTGATTGATGACGACTCGGCAATCCTGGAGCTGGTGTCTGTCAACCTAGAGTTGGCAGGTTACGAGGTGTTTCAAGCCCCTGACGGCATTAAGGGACAAGCGATCGCTTTACAACTGCTACCCGATCTGATCGTGCTCGACCTAATGTTGCCGAAAGTCGATGGATTTACCGTATGTCAGCGTCTTCGACGAGACGAACGCACATCTGAGATTCCCTTGCTCATGTTGACAGCGTTGAGTCAAACTCAGAATAAGGTCGATGGCTTCAATGCTGGAGCAGATGACTATCTGACTAAGCCGTTTGAGATTCAGGAATTATTGGTGCGGGTGCGGGCGCTGTTGCGGCGAACCGATCGCATTCCTCAAGCGGCCAAGCACAGCGAAATTCTCAACTACGGTCCGCTCACGCTCATTCCCGAACGGTTTGAAGCCGTGTGGTTTAGCAATACCGTCAAGCTCACCCACCTAGAGTTCGAGCTACTTCACTGCCTGATGCAGCGTCACGGCCAGACGGTTTCCCCCAGCGAAATTCTCAAGGAAGTGTGGGGTTACGATCCCGACGACGATATCGAGACCATCCGCGTTCACATCCGGCACCTGCGCACCAAGCTGGAGCCCGATCCCCGCCATCCGCAGTTCATCAAAACGGTATACGGGGCTGGTTACTGTCTGGAGTTACCCAATTCGGTTGAATCGGAGCAATTAGAAGAAGCTGCCTCCTAAGCCCTAAGACTCTCAGCCGGGTTCTGCCTCTCGCTCTAATAGCAATGTGACGGGACCGTCGTTGACAATCTCCACTCGCATGCCTGCCCCAAAGCGGCCTGTTTCTACAGTCAGGCCGCTTCTGCGTAATTGGACCACAAATTGCTCGTACAGGGGGTTGGCGATCGCGGGTGGGGCAGCGCGATCGAAGGAGGGGCGACGGCCTTTGCGACAGTTTCCATAGAGGGTGAATTGGCTGATGGCGAGCAGTTCGCCGCCGATCTCTCGCACGGAGTGTTGAAAGCTGCTGCCGTTGCTGCGCTCATCTGGAAAGAGGCGCAGATTGAGGATTTTGCGGGCCATCCAATCGATTTCGGCGTCGGTGTCGGAGGCGGCAATGCCAATCAGCAGGGTGAGCCCGCGATCGATCTTGCCAATCGTTTCGCCATCAATGGTGACGGAGGAGGATTGAACTCGTTGCAGAATGACTCGCATAGAGGAACACTGTTGTGCGGATCGACAGACCCACGGGCTAAATTCGCTGCAGTCGAAACGGATGTAGGACTACAACCTTTCTATAAGAACGGGCGGGTGGAGGCGGCGTTAGAAATAGGATCTAGGTGGCTGGAGTTAGAGGTTACTGGCGATGAATGGATATCGGGGTTGGTCGAATTATGCCACTTGGGCGATCGAACACTGGATTCGAGAGGAGGAGCCCGACGATATCTACTGGACGGGGCGATACGAGTCCCTGAAGGCATCCTCTCCCGAGCACTGGCCCGAACAGTTAGCCAAAGAACTCGAAGCCTTTCACGACGAAGATTCCCCCGAGTTGGCGGGTGTCTATGGCGATTTATTGGGCTGGGCGCTCTCAGCAGTGAATTGGCTGGAGTTGTCCAGCAGTTTTGCGTCCGAACAGCCCGAGTGAACGATGGGGATACAGGCAGGTTCGAGCTGATTAAAACTCCAACCAATGAGGCTGCGGTTGTTCCTCCATCAACTCCGCTAGACTCTTACCTATACCTATCCGTTCAGACAATTGAGGTTGTATTTGATATTACGCTTACATCGCAACTTTCAGCCGAGCAGTCTCTCCAACGGAACTGCAATATCGGGGAAAGCCAGAGGCGCAATCGTTCCAGACTGTACGAGGTTCACAGACTGATAGGTTCCCTCTCGAGGCTGTCGGTGAACCCCCACTCGATCGGCTGGGAGATCGACTACCCAATAGTCTGCAATGCCCGCGCGAGCATACAGATTGGCCTTTGTTGACAAGTCGTAGTCCACTGTGGAATTAGAAATCTCGAGTAACCAAAAGATGTCCTCTGGTTGCGGATGCGTACGTGCATAAGCGTCAGCTCGCCAGCGCACAACAGCGATATCAGGTGCTGGCTCGCTATCGCTCAACAATGTTACTGGATAGGACTCGCGAATGACCGCTCGTCCCGCCAACTGCTGTCGTAGATATTCAGCCAAGGACCAAGCCCGCGATGCATGCAGCGGACTTTCCGGTGCCATATCGACAATCTCTCCTGCAATCAACTCCACCTGACGACCCGCTAACACACCGCTGTCTATCATGCGGTGATAATCCTCTAGCTTCCATCTGGTGGGCGTCCGAACCATACAATGCTCTTACTCGAAGGCTGACACGTGCTTATCGCCATTGTACTCTGGAGAACTTTAGCGCTGGTAGCGACGATGCACGAGGACATCTTCGAGGAGAAGACGATCGATCCATAGTAGAGAAGTGGGTTGTCGATCGCGGAGCGTTTGCAGACTGCGTCTCGCAGGTTTGGCGTGACATACTAGAGGGCAATAGAACTAGGCCGGACGAGAGTGACTGAAACATCTATAAGGGTACGCAATATCGCGATCGCGATCGCGGCTGTGGCGCTGGGGGCCATCCTGTTTTTGGCCACACAGCTTCAGACTCGTCAGGCCAGTTTGGCCACTGTGGCCCAGCGGGCAGTGCCGCTAGAAGTGGCGCTGGCCAATGGCAAGCCGACGCTGTTGGAGTTTTATGCCGATTGGTGTACCAGTTGTCGCTCGATGGCAACTACGATGGCGGCTTTGGAGTCGGAGTTTGACGGACAGGTCAACTTCGTCATGCTGAACGTGGATAACACGAAGTGGCTGCCGGAGTTGAGTACTTATCGAGTTAACGGCATTCCCCATTTTGAATTTTTGAGGGCAGGTGGACTGTCTGTGGGGACGGCGATCGGCGAGCAGCCTCGCACGATCTTGGCGGAGAACTTGACAGCCCTCAGTCAAGGGATCTCTACTCTTTCTGCCACAGAAACCGGAGAAACATCTGCCTTCGAGCAACCGCTGGGCGACTCCACTCAACCGCGCAGCCACGGCTAGGAAACGGATGGCAAGCTGCGTATTTGTCAGTGGCACTGATACGGGAGTGGGAAAAACCGTTGTCAGTGGACTTCTGTGTCGTTGTTTGCACGATCTCGGCTATCGGGTGGGATATTACAAGCCCGTACAGAGTGGAGCCAATCTCGAAGGCGATCGCCCCGCCGACCGCAGCCCCGACGTACAGTTGGTGCGACAACTCTCTCCCGCAACTCGAACCGCTTGCAGCTATGCGCTGCCACTACCGGCGGCCCCCCAACTCGCCGCAGAACTCGCCGCTCCCCAAATCGAGATTGACCTGCAGCAATTGGATGCAGATTTCAAGCGCCTCACAACCCAGTGCGATGTGGCGATTGTCGAAGGGGCAGGCGGCTTGGCCGTGCCCTTGGCAGACCAGTTATCCATCTCTGACTTAATCTGCCACTGGCAGTTGCCCCTCCTTCTGGTTGGCCGCTCCCAGTTAGGAACCATCAATCACACCACCCTCAGCCTCGCTTATGCCCGTCAGCTCGGCATAAACGCGATCGCCACCCTCCTCAACGACACCGAACCCCATCTCGACCCCGGCGATCCAATCCTTGCCACCGCCCCTCGCTGGATCGAACAGCTCAGCGGATATCGGTCTCTCTATCGTCTGCCCTACCTCAATTTGTCGGAGATTGATTGGAACGCCATCGGCCCCGTTCTGGTCCCCATAGCCCGACAAATTGTCGCAGAATAGGCGATCGCCACTGTGGCCTGCGCGCGATACCGTATTGAGAGCAGTTCTTTACGCGCTACCGATGTCGGCCTTTGCCTCCCCACCCTTCGCTAAACCCCAAGAGCCCCAAACTGGCAGGTATCAGTGGCAGGGCTATCAATGTACGTTTGAAGCCTACCAGCCCCCTGCAGGTGACAAACGCTTGCCAGCACTATTACTCGTGCATCCCATTGGGGTGGGCTTAGCGCGCCCGTTTTGGCATCGCTTCTGCGCCGCTTGGCAACAGCAGGAGTCCAGCCGTCCCATTTACAACCCCGACCTACTGGGTTGTGGCGGCTGCGATATGCCGCAGCGCCCCTATCGACCGGCGGACTGGGCCCAGCAGCTCTTGTCCTTTTTACAAGTGGTGGTAAAGCAGCCGGTCGTGCTGGTGGTGCAGGGGGCATTGCTACCGGTGGCGATCGAGCTGACAGCCTTACCCGAAGCTCGCGATTGGGTGCGCGGTTTGGTCCTGTCGGGACCGCCCGCCTGGTCCATCGTGACGCGCGAAACGCCGCAGTGGCAGCAAAATTTGAGTTGGCGTCTATTCGATTCGCCGCTGGGGAATGCTTTTTACCGCTACGCCCGCCGCGAACAGTTTTTACAGTCGTTTTCTCAACGCAAGCTGTTTGCCAGTCAGGACGGTGTGGATGACGAGTGGCTGGCCATGCTAGAAGCCGGTTCGCAACAGATGCGATCGCGCTATGCCGTATTCGCGTTCCTGGCCGGGTTTTGGCGACAGAACTACGAGCCCCAGTTACGGCAAATTCAGCAACCTACCTATGTGGTGTTTGGAGAAGCTGCCTCCAGCATCGATCGCAACAGTCGCCCCGAGACTGCCCGCGAGCGGCTGACAACGTACCTGACCTGCTTGCCCCACAGCCAAGGGGCGATCGTGCCGGGACGGAATGTCTTGCCTTACGAAAATACCCGAGACTTTGTGAGGTCAATTACGCCTTTTATCCAAACAATTGCCTGACAGGTGCAATCGCTTTCAATTTCTGGCAAAACTCAGTTTAGCTGTCTCTCTTTGTTTTGACACCCTGAAAATCGCTTTGATACCCTTGTATGACTACCAGCAGCTAAGGACTCTTCACCAACGTGGATATTCAATTAGGTCGCGGCAAAACAGCCCGTCGTGCTTACGGTTTCGACGAAATTGCACTCTCTCCCGGCAGCCGCACCCTCGACCCGAATGTTGTCGATACCCGCTGGACAATTGGGGGCATCGAGCGAGAGGTACCCATTATTGCCAGCGCAATGGATGGCGTGGTGGACGTCCGCATGGCGGTGCTCCTATCGGAGTTGGGGGCATTTGGAGTTCTGAACCTAGATGGCATCCAAACCCGCTACCCAGACCCCGAACCAATTCTGGACAAAATTGCCAGTGTCGGCCCAACTGAGTTTGTGCCGCTGATGCAGCACTTATATAGCGAGCCCGTCCAGCCAGAACTGATTCAGCAGCGCATTCGCGAGATCGAGCAGCAAGGGGGCATTGCAGCGGCCAGTTCTACGCCTGTCAATGCAGCCAAGTACGGCCCTTTAGTCGCCGAAGCCGGCGGCGATATGTATTTCGTGCAGGCAACGGTGGTGTCTACCGACCACACGGCTCCAGAAGGTATGCGAGCGCTGGATCTGGCCAAGTTTTGCAGTGAGATGCCGATTCCGGTGGCGATCGGCAACTGCGTTACCTATGAGGTCGCACTGGAGCTGATGCGAGCTGGGGCTGCTGCTGTGTTGGTGGGCATTGGCCCCGGTGCAGCTTGTACCTCTCGCGGCGTCTTGGGAGTGGGGGTGCCTCAGGCAACGGCAGTGGCAGACTGTGCGGCGGCTCGGGCAGATTACGAGGCAGAGTCCGGTCGCTACGTACCGGTCATCGCAGATGGCGGGTTGATTACGGGGGGAGATATTTGCAAGTGCATTGCCTGCGGTGCCGATGCCGTCATGATTGGGTCTCCGATCGCCCGCGCTCTAGAGGCTCCCGGTCGCGATTATCACTGGGGTATGGCGACGCCGAGCCCGCTGTTGCCTCGGGGAACCCGCATTCGAGTGGGCACCACGGGTACGATTGCGGAGATTTTGCGCGGTCCGGCCAAATTGGATGACGGCACCCAAAATCTGTTGGGAGCGCTGCAGACCAGTATGAGTACGCTGGGAGCGAAGACGATTCAAGAAATGCAGCAGGTGGATGTGGTGATTGCTCCGTCACTGCTGACAGAAGGGAAGGTCTATCAGAAGGCTCAGCAGTTGGGCATGGGCAAATAACCCCTGTGACCCATGATTCTGTTATCGACGCCGTATTTATACGGTAGGCAATTTGGGTTTGGCTTCATAGAATCTTCATGAAGCCTTCATTGCAGCTTTAAACATGGTCTGGTTGAGCTGACAGTGAACCTGAGGAGCAAAGCTCCTCAAAGGCTGGAAGGGGTTTGCAACATCTTGGGAGTTGTGAATCCCTTTCTTTTGTCGTGCAGTTGCTCGGCAGGGGGCATGTCTAAACGGGCTGAAGGCACTCAGATAGAGCTCGCTCGGTAAACCGAAATAGGGCACATCCAGCGATGGTGACTGCTACCGCAGCCATTGTTGTGACAGGGCGATCGAGCAGTGCGAGCATGCTGGTCAGTTCCTCATTATCGAGACTGTGCTGCGAATTGGATGGCTGCAATCCAACCCCATCACTCTAAACCTCGTCCGCGTTAAAAACCTGCGTTTTTCAGGCAAGATCTGGAAAACCTGGGTTCGATGTAGCCTCGACCTTACACTGCCGGTGGGGTAGGGTGTGTGGGATATTGTAGTTCGTCCTAGACATGACCTCACCCCGAGCAGACTTCGATACTCCCTGGAAAGAAGTGCTAGAGCTTTATTTCGAGCCCTGTCTCCAGTTCTTCTTCCCCGCCGCTCATGCCCAAATCGACTGGTCCCGTCCCTACGAATTTCTCGACAAAGAATTACAGCAAGTCGTTCGCGATGCCCAACTGGGCCGTCGCTATGCCGACAAACTGGTCCGGGTCTGGTTGCTCGACGGACAGGACCTGTGGATTCTCATCCATAGTGCAGCTAGAAGAGGTACTCGATTCAGTCCTAAGCGCTATCTCGCTCGAACAACTTGCCGAAGACTTGGCCCAAAGGTTCTCCAGCCGGTAAATTCTTACGAAGAAAACGCCTCAGGTGTCGATCGCCCAGATGAAGTTTATCGAGAAGCCAGGAGGCCGGAGGAAACCTCGGCAACCAGTTGCTCGGGATCGATGGCAAACATAGGCGGTTCGCCATCGGCTTGCACCATCATCGAACTGATGCAGCGCACGTTGTCGGAGGCAGCATAGGTGGCAGGGATGGGGACGAACGTCTGGATGGGAATGCGTTTAACAGCAGGTGGCCGATCGATCGGTAGACCGACTTGTTCGCCATTAGCGCTTTGAATGACGATTAAAAACCGTTGGGTCGAGGCGAGATCGTTCGATTTGGTTGCTACTGCAGTTGCTCCCACAGTCGGAGTGGCTTGGGGAAACGGTGGCGTAGAGTTGCGCAAATTGAGGACATCAGGCAAGCTAGCAGTTGTTGCGACCCGTCGGGTAGAGGTCTTGACAGAAGACTGTAGCGGGAGCGTTTGCGGGCGATCGCCAAACAGGCGATGGCCAATATCGACGACGGTCAGTTCGCGATTCCGACAGACGGTAAGGCTGAGACCCGTTCCCTTCGGATCGTCGTAGACTTTGCCGAGGGGAACCACTTGCCGCACCGACTCGATCGGCAGGGCAAACCATTCCCCCCGTAGAGGGAAGGCGATGACTTGTCGGGTTGCCACAGCTTGGCGCGTGCGCGCCCGACGCTGTTGGATGGGAGAGATCGCTGCCATTGCCTGCGCCTGTTAGTGGGTGGTCCGTAATGTCCGCGAGTTTTGCTCGATCGACTGTTCGAGGGTGCGGAGGAGTTCTTGTTCGTTATAAGGCTTGGAGAAGTAGGCCGAAGCGCCGAGATTCATGGCCAGTCTGCGGTGCTTATCGCCGCTGCGAGAGGTCAGCATGAGAATGGGGAGATTTGCCAGTTCGGCGGTGGCGCGGACGCGGGCGAGGACGCCATAACCGTCCAGTCGAGGCATCTCGATATCGCAGATGGCGGCGTCAACGGTCAGGCCGCCGAGCAGTTTTTCGATCGCCTCTTGACCGTCTTTAGCCTGTTCGACGCGGTATCCCGCTCGCTCCAGAGTAATTGCCAAGAAGCGGCGCACGTTAATGGAATCGTCGATCGCCATCACCGTTCTCTTTTGGGGTACAGCCTCCAGACGAACTGGAGGGGTGGCGTTGGAGACAGCGGCGACAGCCTCGGTGAAGAGCGCAGCAGTCGAGGTCTCAAATGCCTCGTCCGGGCGATTGGCAACCCGATCGCGGCTGGCAATCTGCTCTAACAGTTGCATGGGGTCGGCGAGGGGGACGACCTGGCCGTCGCCGAGAATGGTGCAGCTCGTAAAGCCTTGGGGAAGCTGGATCGGGCCTTCCACAGGACGGATAGCGATTTCTCGTTCGCCCCAAAAGCGATCGAACACGAGACCAGTCAAATCATTGCCCTGGCTAATCATCAGCACAATAGGCTCGGAAATTTTAGCATTCATGCGAGTCTCGCTCGCTTGGCGCGCACTGCGAAACTCCAAGCTGCGATCGACACGAATCAGGGGCACCATAAAGCCCTCCCAATCGAGCACTTCCCGCTGGTTGGCCGTGCGGATAGCTCCCTCCTCGAGCAGCACGACTTCTTCTACCGCATTCGTGGGAATGCCGAGGGTGAGGCCAGCGGTTTCGACCAGCAAGACTCGGAAGATGGTCAGGGTGAGGGGTACGCGAATGGTGAAGGTCGTACCGACCCCGACTTCGGTTTCCACAGCAACCTCGCCGCGCACCTGTCGCAAATTGGTGCGGACCACATCCATACCCACGCCACGGCCCGAGAGTTGGGTGACCTTGGCGGCGGTGCTAAACCCGGGCTCGAAGATCAAGTCGAGCAGATCGGCCTGACTGGCGCGATCGAGCGAGGTGCTATCGAGCGCCAGCTCGCGAGCCCGAGCGCGCAGTTTTTCGACATCGATGCCTCTGCCGTCATCTCGCAGGGTAATGACCGTGCTGTTGCCCTGGTGGGCAGCACGAATTTCGATCGTGCCCTGGGAGGGCTTGCCAGCGGCTTGTCGGGTGGCGGGGTCTTCAATGCCGTGGTCGAAGGCATTGCGCAGCAGATGCATGAGCGGATCGCTCAAGCACTCCAGCATAGAGCGTTCCATCAAGGTAGACTCGCCGGAGACTATCAGGTTGACCTGTTTGCCAAACTGAAGCGATAAATCGCGTACTGCGCGGGGGAAGCGACTGACCAAATCCGAGAGGGGCCGCATCCGCGTTTGGGTCATTTGGGTCTGGAGTTGTTTGGCGGTCTGATTCAGATCGATGGTGGTTTGGGAGGTCTCGTTCAAGTGCAATTCCAGATCGGCAGCGACTTCTTGAATTTGAACGATGGTCTCCATGTGCGTCTGAGAGAGGAGGTGCAGGTCGGTATAGCGATCCATCTCCAGGGCATCGAAGCGTTCTATGGCAGACATGTCGCCACCGAGGGCCGATAGAGGTGTTGTGAGGATGGTACGATCGCCGCTGCTGCTGCCTTTACTGTTGTTCTTGCTCTTACCGTTACCGTTGGCAGGGGCGAGGAGGTGGGATGTCGAGACCGGGGTTGCCGACGCGGTTCGATCGTAGAAGGTACGGAGCAGCGAATTGGACTGTTCTAGAGTATGAACCCGCGATCGCATGGTGTAAACAAGATCGTGAAGGGATTCCAGATTGAGGCTGAGGGCATTGCGTTCGATCGCCAACTTGCCCAGCAAATTGTTCAACTGTTCCAGATATTTCACCGGAACGCGCACGGTGATATCCCGAACCTCGGATGTGGGACTGGAGGCTGGGACAGATGCCGCCATTGCCTGGTTTGAGAGGGCTGAAGCAGGGCCCCGGTCGGCAGTGGGTTCAAAACTGTCAGGCTCCGATGTCAGCGAGAACTCTGCTGCAGGTAGGGCACCCTCTAGCTCGATTTGTAAGTCGTCGAAGTCGATGCCCTGGAGCTGGGCCAGATTTTCCAGTTCAGCAAGATCGATCGATTCCGGCTCGGGAAGGCTGCCATCGGGATCGTCCCCAGCGATCTCCGCTTCCTCGGCGATGGAAACCGACTCGGGAATCTCGGCTCCAGCACTGACAGGCTCGACTGCGGGGAAGGGCAAATCTGCCAAATCGATCTGCTCGCTATCCGTCAACTCGGGTATGGCGGAGTCGAAAATCCCTGCCAATTCATCAGTCAGGCGATCGTCACGCTCCTCGACGTCCTCGGCTTGTGTCAGCTCGGGACTCTCCTCTTGCGCGCGAGAGGCTTCAAATAAGGCAGAAAAATGCAGGGCATCTGAATCGAGATCGGCTCCATCGGCTTGGGGGGGAGAATCTGCCAACAGTGAGGCCGAAGTGGAGTCAAGCTCGGCAGCGATTGAAGCAAAATTCTCCGCTGGGGCAACAGCAGTCGGACTGCTGGGAATCGATACCGGTGCAAGGGTCAGTTGCGCGGGCATGTGTTCCACTTGGCCCACCATCACCAAAGCGAGCGATCGCTGCCATGCCTCCAGGGCGGCACGAGCAATCTCGTCCAGCCGCTCGGGCTGCAATCGCAACTGCTGGCCAATGGAAGCGCACAGTTGAGCGAAGCTCTCCATCTGCAAGACCTCGCCCAACTCGCCCAACTCGTCGGCGATCGCGATGACATCTTCCAACAGGCAGGGTTTTCCGGGTGTACTGAGGTCCAACTCCAACTGTTCGACGATGCGGCCCACCTCCCCTTGAAAGAGGACGGCCTGAAGGTCTTCTCCCTCCGCTTCGGAGAGAAGGGCCGTTTCGTCCTCGGGGTTGAGCTCGCCGAGGCGATCGTGCAGTTTCCCCAGCACGGGCTGGATGTGGGTGGCTTGCCAGTCTTTGCTCACTGGCATCGCTTGACGGTGCCGGTCGCTGACCTGCCGCAGCAAATCCACCGTATCTAAAAATAGGCTTTCGAGCTCGGCGTCGAGGGCCACATCGCTTTTGCCCAAACGCAGAATCTTAAAGAAATCCTCCAGTCGGTGGGCCAGCTGGCTGAGGGGAGCATACCGCATCAAACCGGCTCCCCCTTTGATGGAGTGGGCAGCTCGCAAGACAGCATCGAGCCGTTGGGTATCGATCGCGCCAGAGGCAAGCCCCAGCAGGTTGGTTTCGATGGTATCGATATAGTCTCGCGCTTCGTCGAGAAACTGGAGTCGGGCTTCGCGCTCGCTATCTTCGTAAGTCACGATCTAAATCCGATAAGGCACAACTGAAAGGCGTCGGCAGCAGAAAATCTCCTGACCGCTGGCGGCAAAGGGTCTGCCGCCAGCGCAAGCGGGCTTATACGAGGGCGGTTTGGGGAGGACTAGTTGTTTGTTCGCCGACCTTGAAGGTGCCCACAACCCCGGCCAATTCCTCGCTAATCTGCACCGTTTCTTGCAGAGATTCAGAAACTTGGCGCGAAGACTGGGAGGTGACTTCGGAGGTTTTGGCGATCGCCTGCATGAGCGCACTCACCGCCTTTGAGGTTTCAGCCTGCGAGATAGTTTCAGTGGAGATTGACTGCAATAGCGCGTCGATTTGGCGAGACACCTCCTGAATTCGTTCGAGACTGTCTTTGGCGTTTTCTACCAACTTCGTCCCTTCGACCACCTGGGCAGTACCGGTTTCCATCGCGTCCACCACCTCCCCAGTTTCAATCTGAATCGCTTCCACAATCTGCTCGATTTCTTTGGTCGCCGTGGCAGACTGGTCGGCCAGGGCACCCACCTGTTCTGCAACCACTGCGAAACCCTGACCTTCAGCGCCCGCTCGGGCTGCCTCAATCGAAGCGTTGACTGCCAGTAGGTTCGTCTTCAGGGCGATTTCGTTAATCAGCACGACCACCTTAGAAATGCGCTGAGAGGCTTCACCCAATCGCTTCACCTTCTTGGCGGTTCCTGCCACCGTTTCCCGCAGGGTCATAATGCTGTCTACTGTGCGGTCCATCGCTTCGCCCCCTTCATCTGCCGTTTGGGAGGCCAGTTTGGACACTACCATTGCTGAGTCCCTGACTGCAGCGATTGAGAATCTAGGGACTCAGTTACCGGAATTACTACCCGGGTTTCGAGCCAAAATTGTGGACGGGAATCATCTCGGCTCTACCGAACATCGCCTGAAACCCCTTCAGTCCATTGGAGCGGCTCCCTTACCCGGCCAAACTCTAATGGGGACAAGTGGTTGACAATTAAGATAATCGCTAAATCCCCCATTCTGGGGGACTTGACGACAGTGCTAGCTGGGGTTTGGAGACTGGGAAGACGAACCGGCCAATCGCGGTCATTCAAGTTGTAGAACGAAGCCAACAGACTCTCACAAGTCCCCCACTGGTGGGGGATTTAGGGGGCTGAGTGCAATGCCTGAAAACTCCAGGTCTCAACATGGATGAGGTTTATCAATCATTTTGGTAGTGTGCGCTGCTACTGAGCCAATCTGAATTCACATACCCCCGAATGCCTCAATTCCGTTGTGCGGCAGCTAAAAACTCGGACTGTATCCAGTCGCCGAGCTGAATGTCTGCCAGGAGGGTGCCGTTCGGGACCGACTGGTAGCGATCGATATGTGCTGCAATCCAATCCGAGCGAATCTGCAGATCGGGAAAATATAGACCGGGCGAGTCTAGAGATGGGCGAGTGCCCAGAATATGGGAGACGAGATGTAACGAATTATCGGTCCACTGACTGAGTAATGGCATTGCTGCAGCAACCGTCGTTAGCCAATGTTGGGCGGCCATCAAGCCCTGCAAGTAACTCACCACTAGCTCTGGATAAGTGCGGGCGAAGGAACTTCGAGCCACCACGCCGTAGAAAGCGGGTAAGCCGTTCAGATTGCCATCAAACAGATAGCGAAAATTGGCGTTCTCCAAGGCCAGTTCGTGGAACGGAGAGAAATGAACGTAACCGGCGATCGCCCTTTCGGCACCCACCGACATCTGGCGCAACCCATCTCGAACGGGCAGCAGATCCACTTCAGACAGCAGCCCCATTTGGTGCAAGACCCGAATTGCCATGCCGTGGGCAGCGGAACCGTCAGGAACGGCTAGACGTTGCCCGCGCAAATCGTCAATGTCGGTCAAATTTGAGCGGTGGGGAACAATCGCCGCATTGCGGCACCCATCTGGATTGATCGCCACAAAGCCCACCAACACCGTGCGCTCCTGAGTCTCTGCCACAGCAGCATTGCGAGCGGCACTGAGCAGTAACGGATAGTCTCCCAAAATGCCAATGTCGAGTTGGCTGGAATGCAAACCATCCACAATCGGGGTACCCGTGGCAAAATTCTGCCATTGGATATCGAACTCAGGTGCAGCATAGCGACCCGATCGCGGCAAGTAATGTTCTAGCAGTCCCAGCTTTTGCATCGCCAACCCTGCTGTTGCGGTTGGCAACGTTTGATTTTGAATGCCGATGCGAATGGGTAGGGTCGCGATATCTTTTTGGGGGCGAATTGAGATGGAGAATCGAGGCGATCGCAGTTTGGGTCGAAGACTGGCCGAGTTCGAGCGATCTTGCCAAAAAGTTGGTGTCTTTTGAGGAAAATCCTCCAAGAGTTGGAGCAATTTTTGGGTCGGGCTGGCAATTCGATTTTGTCTGCGGGGGGTGCGATCGGCTGCTTCAATAATTTTTTGAATGCGATCGGGCAGGGCGAGGTAAATTCCGGCTGGAAGGGAAAACTCGTGCAGGGGAATTATTTTCAGACAACCCGATTCAACCTCCGATCGAAACTCTAAATTCGAAGCAAACCCCAGGTATCCCCCCTCTAAAATATAGGCTCGCATGAGACTAGTGGTCTCGACCGTCTCGACCCTCGCTAGGTCATCTAAGCCCAACCCCAATTCAGAGACCCGAGCCTCAAACACCGAGCGGCCAACAAAATCTTCTCTCCCCAATACCCAAGGTAGGCCGATCGCATCGCGCAAACTGAGGCAATCCTGTCGAGCCCAAACTGAATCGCTAGCGACAAAGGCACAGTATTGTATCTCAGCAATAGGCTGACAGGCGATCTGACCCCCTTCGCTAAAATCAACTTCAGAAACCCCGAGATTGACATTTCCACTGGCGATCGCGTCATAGATCTCTCGCACTGACTGACAGATTTGTAATTTAACTGCTATATCTGGATAGCTCTGCCGATATCGAAAGATTGATGCCGGTAACCAGCCAGAGGCGATCGCGGGAGAACAAGCAATTTTGAGGGTGCCGCCGCCTCGTTGTTTGTACTGTTCGAGCTTGTGGCAGAGTTGCACTTCTTGCTCGATGAGTGACTGGGATTCATCCAGCAAAAACTGTCCGATTTCAGTCAATTGAACTGTTCGGCCCAAGCGATAGAACAAAGCCGCCCCAATTTCGGATTCGAGCGACTTAATTTTGGCACTCACGGCTGGCTGGGTCAGATTTAGAGAATTTGCAGCTTCTGTAAAACTTAAGTAGTGGGCCACTTGTGAAAAGACTTTCAGTTGATAAATTTCCATCTGATTTTTCTTCCCATTGAAATACGTTATTGATGGATTTCAACTTGCAATGCATCGAGGCTATCCAGGTTAAATTGGCTCACTTAAAATAAGGATGTCTAAATCGAGTTGGCAAAAGTTGATTTTCAGTTCGAGCGCATTGCTCTGGCACAGCCTGCCCGTGCGCTGCGATCGCATTTAATTGCCACCGTTATAAACCCTTCCTGCCAGGAGAAATGTCTATGGCGAGCACTCAGACTCTGACAACAGACGTTCTTGTCGTTGGAGGCGGTACAGCCGGGACGATGGCCGCGATTAAGGCTAAGCAGGCCAATCCCGCAGCCGATGTTCTCATTCTGGAAAAAGCGAATATTCGCCGCAGTGGCGCGATCGCGATGGGCATGGATGGGGTCAACACGGCGGTCATCCCCGGCAATTCCACCCCCGAGCAGTATGTGCGCGAAATCACCATCGCCAACGACGGCATCCTCAACCAGGAGGTGGTCTATCAGACGGGCAAGCTCGGCTACGAGGTGATTCAGGAATTAGATAGCTGGGGGGTCAAGTTTCAGAAAGACGCTTACGGCAACTACGACCTCAAGCAAGTCCACCGGGTGGGGAAATATGTGTTGCCCATGCCGGAAGGCAAAGATTTGAAGAAAATCTTGACCCGCGAGGTCAAGCGCCACAAAGCTCGCGTCACCAATCGCGTCATGGCCACTCGCGTCATGGTGCGCGAAGGCCGAGCTATCGGCGTGACGGGGCTGGATGTGCGCAATGGCGATTTCGCGATCATTCAGGCAAAAGCCGTCATTCTTTCGACGGGAGCCTGCGGTCGTCTGGGGTTACCTCAATCGGGCTATCTCTACGGCACCTATGAAAATCCCACAAACGCGGGCGATGGCTATGCAATGGCCTACCATGCCGGGGCAGAGCTGAGCAATATCGAGTGCTTCCAAATCAATCCCCTGATTAAGGACTACAACGGACCCGCCTGTGCTTATGTTGCCGGTCCCTTTGGAGCCTATACCGCCAATGCGGAGGGCAACCGCTTCGTCAGCTGCGACTACTGGAGCGGCCAGATGATGCTGGAAATTTGGAAAGAGCTGAATTCCGGTCGCGGGCCGATTAGTCTCAAGTTGAACCACCTCGACGAAGATACCATCTCCGAAATCGAAACCATCCTGTGGGCGAACGAACGGCCCAGTCGAGAACGGTTCCACGAGGGCAGAGGGGAAAACTACCGCAGCCACGGCGTCGAGATGGAGATTTCGGAGATCGGTCTGTGCAGCGGGCACAGTGCCTCTGGGGTGCGCGTGGATGCCAAAGCGGCGACCACGGTTCCCGGCTTGTATGCCGCCGGAGATATGGCTTCTGTGCCCCACAACTATATGATTGGCGCGTTTGTCTTCGGTCGAATTGCTGGCACGAATGCGATCGACTATTGCCGCGATTTACCCCATGTGGAGCCGGACCCCGACTTTATTGCCGCCGAAATGGAGCGGGTCTATCGTCCCCTGAATCAACCGGACGGCATTCCCCACACTCAGGTGGAGTACAAATTGCGGCGGTTTGTGAATGACTATCTGCAACCGCCGAAAAACACCCACAAGATGGAGATTGCCTTAGACAAATTCGTCAATTACCACTCCACCCTGGACTTGATGGGGGCGCGCGATCCCCACGAATTGATGCGTTGTATGGAGGTTCATGCCATTCGCGATTGTGCCGAAATGGCGGCCCGTGCCTCTCTGTTTCGCAAGGAAAGCCGTTGGGGACTCTACCACTACCGAGTGGATTATCCAGAGAAAAACAACGAGGAATGGTTTTGCCATACCCATCTCAAAAAAGACGAGTCTGGCAGGATGGCGATCGCTAAAGCTCCGATTGAACCCTATGTGGTGGATGTGGATCTGGAGCGCGAGACCTACGATGTCGCGATCGAAGCATGATGGATTTTTGCACAGCCCGCGATTTGAACTGATGTAAGGAGACAACGAGCGAATGGCTTTAACAACACAGCGTGTGGATGTTCCGGTGATTGTGGATGAATCCAAATGTTTGGAAAAATGTACGGCTTGTATCGAGGTCTGTCCGCTGGACGTGTTGGTGAAAAATCCCGAAACCGGTAAGGCTTATATGAAGTATGACGAATGCTGGTTTTGTTTGCCCTGCGAGAAGGAATGTCCGGTGGACGCGATTACGGTGCAGATTCCTTTTTTGCTGCGCTGATATTGGCTGTTAGATGTTGCACTCGGCCCCCTAAATCCCCCACCAGTGGGGGACTTGTGCGAGATAGTCTACAATCCCCTCAGATATCTGCAGACAAAGCCAATCGCCGTTGTCAACTCCCCCAGAATGGGAGATTTAGGGGGCGAATATAGCGATTTAAATTTAGAGGACAACCTTGAGTATGGATAGCGAACTGGAGCAATGGGTTGAAATGCTGCGATCGCCGGATGAAAGCGATCGCCTCGTAGCCGTCAAAATGCTGCAACATCTGGGGGATGAAGAAGCCCTCGATCCCTTAATTGAGGCGCTCTCTGACAAGAATGTGGGGGTCCAAAAGCTGGTCGTGACGACATTGTGGGAAATGGCCAACCATCGGGCCGTTCGTCCCTTGATTGCTTGCTTGGGTTCGCCGGATGAAAGCGTTCGCTCTGAAGCCTTGGGTGCATTAAAAGAACTGGTAATTCCAGACGATCTCCTACTGCTATTGGATGCCCTCCACCAAGACGACTTCTACATGCGGCTAAACATCACAATTCTGCTGCGGAAGATTCATGACATTCAAGCCTTGCCCTACGTGCTGCCGTTGTTTGCATCCGAGCGGGAGGAGTTGCGAGAAGCAGCAGTGACAACGCTGCGATATCTCAACCAAGTGACCACCTGTCCGCCTGCTCTGGGGTTGATGCAAGACCCATCGCCCTCTGTCCGTCGCGAAACCGCACTGACTTTGAGTTATTTAGCGGATGGAACAGTCGTCGAGTTATTGAATCGGGCTCTCGTAGAAGACAAAGATTGGCAGGTGAGGCGAAATGCCGCTCAATCCTTAGCGATGCTCAAACCCGTTGAATCGGTTCCCGCTCTGAACGCAGCTATGCAGGACGAACATTGGCAAGTGCGCAAGTTCGCGGCTCGGGCCTTGCAACAGGTCTCTGATGACAGCTCCATTCCTGTCTTGGTCAACGCTCTGGCGGACGAATATTCAGATGTGCGCCGCGATGCCGCGATCGCCCTGGGTAACTTGGGCAATCCTGCCGTGCTCAATTCCCTCCAACAGACATTGGACGATCCCGATGCCGACGTGCGCATCTTCTCCCAACGGGCGATCGACCAGATTGAAAAAGCAGGAGCCGAGGTTTAATGGCCGAGCATTCTTCTCCCTTCCGCGCAGCCAGCGAGCCCTCAGATCGCGCCGATACTCCGCCCCCACAGAACGTCACTCGCGAGCGAGAGGCGATCGCCAGCCTCAAGGGCATTGTGGAGCCCAATTTGGGCAAAGACATCGTCAGTTTGGGCATGGTGCGCAATCTTCGCATCGTCGAGGATTACGTTTCGGTGCGCTTGTATATCGGAGCCCATCAACAGTATTTAGAAGCTCGCGTGCTGGCAGCGTTGAATTCCTTGCCTTGGTGCAAAAAAGGGTACGTTCAGCTCTGTTCGATTCCTGGCGTGCGCACAACCCTGGCAATCTCCAGCGGCAAAGGGGGAGTGGGCAAATCGACCACGGCGGTCAATTTAGCTGTGGCGCTGAGCTTGAAGGGGGCAAAAGTTGGTTTGTTGGATGCGGATATCTATGGTCCGAACGTGCCTCAGATGTTGGGGTTGGGGCGATCGGATGTGACAGTAACAGAAACGCCTGAGGGACAGCGTTTCCAACCCTTAGAAGCGTTTGGCATTGAGGTAATGTCTGTGGGATTGTTGGCCGAGCCCGAGCACCCGCTCGCTTGGCGCGGTCCCGTCTTGCACAAAATTATCACTCAATTCATTCACGATGTTGAGTGGGGGGAGCTTGATTACCTGTTAATTGACTTGCCTCCCGGCACTGGCGATGCGCAAATCACCATCGTGCAAGAAAGTCCGATTGCTGGCGCTGTCTTGGTGACGACGCCGCAGCAGGTGGCCTTGGGGGATGTTCGCCGCAGCATTCACATGTTCCGCAATGTGGGGGTGCCGGTGTTGGGGGTGGTGGAAAACATGAGCTACCTGCAACTGGAGAATGGCGATCGCCTGTCAGTATTTGGCAGTGGTGGCGGGGAGCAATTAGCAACGGAATTACAGGCTCCACTTTTGGGACAAGTCCCTCTCGATCCGCGTATTTGCCAGCAGGGTGATGTGGGTCAGCCGATGCCCTTGCTGGAGCCCGAGTCTGAGATAGCAGAAGTGTTTGCAGGCATAGCTGCGGGGTTGATTGCGACTTTTGGCGACGGGGGAGTAGGGGGCGATCGCGAGTTGAGCACCTGTATGCGATCGACCAGTCAACTGTTTTAGATATTCCTGAGTCGGAGTGTGGAGATTGTGGCAATGCCCGATCTGGCTCGGTTCTGGCAGGAAAACTGAGGTAGTGCTGCAAAGTGAGGAATTCTTAAAGATCGCGACTATTTATAACGTTCGATCGACAAACAATCTAAATTTATCCGAGAAAGTCAGCCCTGAAATACTGAATATTTATCAAAAAAAATGAATAAATGTGCTGGCAAGATATACATAGATCGCACCTGACTCGAACACTGTAGCTTTGAGGATATACCCAAAAAGTTTCCACGAGAAAAGCTCTAGAATTATCAGCCTCCCCTCTGAAAATCATCTCACTAGCGCTGTTGCTCGATGCCTTGGCTCCCTAAGTCCCCTACTAGTGGGGGATTTTTGAGAGGTTCTCGGCTACGTTCTACAGCTTCAACAGATCCTACTGCTTTTACTTCCGTCGAAAACTTATAGCATTTTCATGTCTACTCAAGCTCATGAGATTTCAAATTTCCTGGAAGGCCACTGGACATAAATCACCTCAAAAAGCACTCAAGGAGAAAACTAGCATATGGCTACTTATGGTGAATTATTAGAAGCTCTGCCGAACTTTCGCAACTCAGTCTTCCAACTGTCTCCTGCTCCGACTGAATCCGCTCAGCGTGCTTTTATTTCAGCACTTTCTGTCAGAGGTCTTAATGAAACTGAGGCCAACCCCATTGAAAATATTCATGCCACAGGAATCGGTCTCGGAGCCTCTGGAGGTCCGAATGAAAAAAGCCTTGTGCTGAAAGTATTTACCTTTCTTCCCAGTCAGGAAAATATTTTGAGCGCTGGTTTTGAGGGGTTACCTGTTGAAACGGAGGTTTTGCCCATACAGATGGCGCAAGTGGGTCCTCCTCCAGCAGGGAATAAGCTCCAAAGAGCTCGTGTCAGGCCCATCGTTGGCGGAGTCTCGATTAGCCCGCTGAATGTCAATTTTGTTGGAACCCTGGGCTGCTTCGTTGCATCTCCACAGAATCCTAGCGAGATTTTTATTCTCAGCAACAATCATGTAATTGCAGATACCAATCGCCTTCCTTTAGGAACTTCGATTGTGCAGCCGGGTCCAGAAACTGCGCCAACGCAACCGACTGATATTTTTGCCAGCCTCAGCCAGTTCATTCCCATCCAATTTCCTAGTACAGGAGGAACGAGCAATCCTATCAACGAGTTCGATGCTGCGTTTGCAAGGGTTTCGGGCTCTCAGCCCATTGCCGTAGGGAGCATGTTTGGGGGATTGCAATACGATCCTTCTCAAATTGCTTCCCCCGTGCCTGGAATGCGTGTCGCCAAAGTGGGTCGAACCAGTGGCAGAACTCATGGAAGCATTATTAATACTGATATCGATGGCGTCCGGGTAAATTATGGAACACAAATGCAGCCTGTAATTGCAACTTTTAATAATGTCATTCGTATAATGGGTAATGGAGGTACGAACTTTAGCGAACGTGGTGATTCGGGATCCGTTATTCTAAAAGAAGAAACAGGTCATCCAGTTGCATTGTTATTTGCAGGCGCGGGTAATAGCACGTCTGCCTGTGACATCGGCAAACTTTCCCGAACAACGGGCCTATTTCCTGTCTAGAGTTGTGAAAGTAAAGCCATCTCACTAATATTAGTGAATCTTAGGAGACCTGTCCAAATGTCTACCTTGCCCGATCGCCCCGCAGGCATCAAGGAACTCAATCAATCGATCTCGCAGTTACCAACTGTTGACTCTTCTGGTTTAACGATTACCTCTGATGGCCAGTGGGCCATCCAACTATGGTTGAAGCCTGCTGATGATGACGTTATTCAGCAAGTTAAATCTGACATCCTCCAACGCTGTACCCCCTACCCAGTTCTATTTGAGATCTCAGACGAAGAGCCGATGCGCGCGGGTCCCGCCTATCCAGACCGCGAGCGTGCTGGGTTTTCTTCCTCTTGGTAATTTCAGGGGCACAACTCTGGCGAATTGCCAGAGGACTGCGGGTAAACCCAGACGAGGCAGGTCTATTCAAGCACAAGTATTACAAATTGCAGCAGATTCAAACGATGTCATTGTCCTGACAATCAAGAGGTGAAACAATAAAAGTGTAGCTATAGATACAGCCATGAAACAGAATTACGAGTACGGCACAGATAGCGAGCTGACTGCTGTAGGGTTTGGTATCTTTGCCATTGTTTTGATCTTGGCTATCTTGCTCTAGTCAGGCAGATATCAATTGCAACCAGAGGGAACGAGGATAAGCCCCAGTGCAGACCCCGTTTCCTCTGATTTGCTCGTAACGCGGATGCAGCTTAACAACGCTTCTACGCAACCTTAAGACGAACATGCTCGAATTGGTGCAGTTGCGGGGGCAGCGCCTCTTCAGAAGTTGCCTGCATTAACCGAGGAATTTTGGCGCTGTTATAGACCCGGAATTCGCTTTCAACCGTTGCCTCGGCAGTTCGCACAGCCTGATTGAGCACCAAAGAGCCGTCTGGATCGGAGACGGAGCGGTGGAAGGTGCCGGGGGGAATGCGCAGGATGTCGCCATTGGCGTTGAGGCGAACGAGATGGAAGGGCTGTTCCCAGGAAAAATTCACCAAATAGAAGGTTCGTCCCCCCGATAAGGCCAAGAGATTATCCTCTTGCCGGGGATGGAGATAAAACTGCCAGGAACCTGCCGGAGTGTTATTGGGACTGGTGGCGGGGCCGTCGTGATAGACCAGATCGCGGGCATTTGAACCCTTGATGGTGACATCGAAAAATCGCACCTGGGGCGTGTCGCGGAACTTGCTATAGGAGATCAGTTCGAACATAGTCCAACACCAGAAGACGGCAGGTCGGCAATGAATAATCTTTAAGATGACCAATTTGCTGATTAATCTATCGTTGCAAAGCGTAATCTACAACACGATTTTCGACTCGTATTTATGCGAAAAGCGAATTAATGGGAATTCCCGCGAACCGATGTTTTCATCGGCGACTTCTCTGTGTAGGTAGTGCCCGTGAACATAGAGCAACTGCAGATCTTTCAAACGGTGGCACAGTGCCAGAACTTTTCTGCAGCAGCCACAAAACTGGGCATTTCTCAGTCAGCAGTGAGTCGGGCGATCGCCGCTTTAGAAGACGAACTGGGGATTGTACTGCTGGCGCGCGGACGCTTTGGAGCCCGCATAACCGCGATTGGGGAGCAAATGTTAGAGCACGCGCGGCAAATTTTACGCACGCGGGAGTTGATGGAGCGAGAGGCCAATGTCGTGAGAGGTCTGGGGGGAGGGCGAGTGCGGATTGCTTCGTTTCGAAGCGCAGCAACCCATTTGATTCCGCCCTTGTTGGCCAAGCTGACCCAGAAATTTCCCAATATTGAGGTGAGACTGACAGAGAGTGCGCCACTAGAAGTCGAACAGGGGTTGCGCGAAGGGGTGGCCGATATTGGCTTGTTGCCGCTGCCGCGCACGCCAGAATTTGAAACCTGGGAGATTGCTCGGGATGAGTTTGTCGTGTTGTTGCCCGAGGGAACCAGAAGCGAGTCGGGGCAATTGACCTGGAACGAGCTATCGGCCTACTCATTCATTCTCTACAACAATGCAGAATGTACGTCGCTCGTGATAGAGCATTGGGCGAAAGAGGGGCAGAAACTCGACGTGGCTTACGAAATCAAGGAAGATTCCACCATCGTCAGTATGGTGTCGCAAGGACTGGGGGCAACTGTTCTGCCTCGTTTAGCCGCATTGCCGATTCCTCCGGGGGTGGAGGTGTGCCAATTGCCCGTGCCATTAGAGCGATCGATTGGAGCCGCCGTCCTAGCGAATGCAGACCATCCGCCAGCCGTTTTTGCTTTCATCGATTTGCTGAAAGGAACAGGTGTCTTTAGAGACTGTTCGGCTTGAGGCGATCGACCAGCATCACGGCTGTTTCTCCCCTCTCCCTCGGGAGCTATCCATTAGGCAAAAGTAGCTGAACCATAGACAGGCACTAGCTTTGAGAAGCCAGTTGAGCCCCTTCAAGCAAATGGTGGAGTTTGGTCAGCCCTCGCCAAAGCGTCTTCAATCCAGGGTTGCCATCGCCCTTGCGAGCCAAGAAGCCTCCCAATCGAGCAATCCACAGCATTGCCTGTTGCAGAGTGGGTGGCTTTTGAGAGCGACTTTTCGGCACAAACTTGCGTCGTAACAGCCGCCATTCAGCAGGCTGTAAAACGAGCTCACAGGAGGCTTGCGGGGTGAGTCGAGCGCGGTAGGTCAGCCACATCAATCGCCAAGCTACAACGTTGTAGGTTGCCAGAGCCTTGAGCAAGCGCTCATAGCTTTGCAGTTGGAGCTGTTCGATGCCACAGCCACTTTTGAGGGTGAAGTGAAACCGCTCAATCAGCCAGCGGTAGCTATACCAGCGGATGCACTGACAGACCTGCTCGAAGCTCTCAACTGGCAAGCTGGTCAGCAGAAACCAGCGAATCGGCTGAGCGCCATCATCAGGGGGGACGGTTTCTTCCACGAAGATGGCATTGAGGCGCACGGGCTCTAAGCTCGCGGCTTTGAGGTGATGCGATGGCACCTCCAGCGTCACCGCCATCGCCCGCACCTGCAACTGGGCAATGCGGGCCGCTCGCTTGGGATTACGCTGCACTTGCAGGCTCATCGCTCCCAAGACTGGGGCTTGTTCGAGGGTGGGGATGAACTTGCCCAGCTCGTGGCTAAGTTTGCGATTGTGCCTTGCGCGGATGAGTAACTCCCTGTTGTCCGCACGGGGATGGGCAAACAGTTCGAAGATGTCTGCTTCTCGATCGCCAATATGAACCACTTGCTCTTGGCCCGCGAGCTCTCGCTCTACGGCTGCGAGAGTTGCTATCCAGCGATAGCTTTCCTTTTGCTCGATGGGAGTCACTGAGCGTTTTTCTTTCTTCCCGCGCCGCTGTTTGCGATTCCAGATGAATTGACTCAACAGACCTAAGGGTTCTCCCTCGCCGCTCACCGCAAAACAACTGTGGACTTTGATTCCCTGTTGATGGCTTTGATTGATGAAGCCCAGCCCTTCGGTCTGGGGGTGAGTGGTGAAGTCGAAATCCGTTGTGTCTTGAATGGCCAGCACCGTCTTGCCCGTGAGGGCCCGCCTGACCACTCCATCACGATGACTGTCCAGAATGCTGCTCGTGCTCACCTTCGGGTTGGCCCAAAATCGATAGGTTCCTTGGGCCACTGAGGCATTCCCACTCGCCTGAGGCACGCTCGCTGTGGGCTGCTCACTCAAGTCTGTGACGATCTGCCCCAACCGCTTTGCATGTCGCAAATCGGCGAAGTGGATCGGGTTGATTTCTTGGCTGACCCAATCTTGCATGGTTTCTCTCCCTCCGGCTACAACTGCTTCAGTCTCTACTGCAGTTTATAATCCAGTCACAGTAAGCTCTCCATCGACTTGTGCCTAATGGATAGCTCCCTGGGGAGAGGGGCCGAGGGAGAGGGCAATGACAATATTCACCACAGATTCCCCTTCGGCCTCGGATGAAGATTAATATTGAAATAATCTTTCTAAAAACAACCGAGGCAAGACTATCCCGCCTCAGAACCGTCAAACCTCCCTCGCGAATCGATCTCGATTTGACCCAGCCCGACTTGCATCGCTAGTCCTGGCAAGACTTATAAACCACCAGTCAGTCCGTTTGTCTGCCGAGACTCTCCAAGACTCTCCAACTTTCGCCGATCGCATGCTTCCAGCCTGTATAGGAGATGCCGCATGATTGATTCCAGCAGCCAGTCCGCTCCAGAAGCCGAACCGAATGCCAATTCCGCTCCCCCAGCGCCAAAAGCCACCTCTGGTTCCTTCTTCGAGCACAGCCTCAACGGTTTTCAAGCTTGGGCCTTGGAACGTCCCGACAACCCATTAAGCCGATCTATCCTGCCAGTTATCGGGTTTGTGGAAGGGCTGCTCGCCAATCAGCCCACCTATCTAGATGCCAAACGATTGGCCTTCGGCGACAGCTTTTGCTGTGCCGGACAAGTGGTCATGGGCGAGTTCGGAGCCGTCGAAACAGCCCTCACCTCGCCACAGGCCCGCACCTGGCGTCTCGGCACCACCATGCTGGAAGCACAACACGCCCCCAATTTGGATGTGGGGGGCAGGAATCTCTTCTTGCTATCGCTGTCGGATGAAGCAGCTGGCGGCAGCGGCGATCGCGAGGCGTTCAGAGCCTGCATGGAAACGTATTTATTGGGGGATGCGGCGATCGCCCGACAGCAGGACGAAACAGCTCGGCAATTACTCGACCAACTGGCTGCCGATTATGTCGAGATGAACCACGATCCCGGTGGCGACTTCTTTACCGACACGAGTAGAGGTCTCTTGAGGTTCTTCATTCGCTACCTGCACTACGTGCTGTTTGGGCTCGATCCCGATGACAAAGCCTCGATGGATCTGCTGGCCGACCTGCACTACGATCGCCAGGGCACAATTTATTATTCGGCGATCGTCAGCAACATTCTGCTCGCCCTGAATCGGAATGGCTTTCGACAAGTGCCCGCATCGATCGAGCAAGTGGCCACCCTTTACGAGAATTCGCCCGCTCTGGCCAATTTTGAAAGTGACAACCCAGACTTTAAGCACATGACTTCGCGAGAATTGGCGAAGCTCATGGTGGCGATTATGAGCATCGCAGGATTGCAGGGGCCATTGCATTTGGCCTATACCTCAATGGGCCACCGACCGCTGCCGGACTATACGGGTCGAAGCACCAAAGATATCGACCCGACCCACTATTGGGATAAGCTCGACCTCGACGATCGAGACGCACTGCGCCTCTACCTACTCGAATGCGGGCGCTTGTGGGCACCGGTCAGTGCCTCCCACCGCGTAGCAACAGAGCCATTTACCCTTAAAGTTGCGGGTAAAGAGCGCACCTTCCCCGCTGGCACAAAGGTGCTGATTCCCATGAGTTTGGGCTTGCTGAGTCAAGACTTCTGGGGCCCCACCACCTACGAGTTCAATGCCGAGCGGGAGAATCTCTGCCCCTACCACATGGGCTTTCACTCTGTAGGCGATCGCAGTGCGGGGCGCATCTGTCCCGGCAAGACCATTGCCCTCGAAATGCTAATCGATATCTTGAGTGTGGTGGGCAAGACCCGTCGCACGGCCCCTCCCCCTGAAACCACCCCCTAAAACATGAGAGCTCGAAGGCTGTTCCTCCCCTCTCCCTCGGGAGAGGGGCCGGGGGTGAAGGCCAATGCAGCGAGCTTGAATCCCACTTGAAACTGGCTTCACCGACTGCCCTTTCATTTAGGTATAATCCTGGCATCATAAGGACTTAACCTTTCGATTGAGGAAGTGATGCCAGAATATCTGCAGCGTTTACCGAGCTCGTTTTAGTGGCGATCGATCTCCCTGCAGTTACCGTCAGTGGGTTGTGCAAGAGCTTTAAAGGCAAGCCCGCCGTGCGAGATGTCACATTTGCAGTTCAGCCAGGAGAGATGCTGGCCTTGGTGGGAGCGTCAGGTTCTGGCAAGTCTACCCTGTTACGCATCCTGAATGGATTGCATGCAGCAGAAAGCGGCACGGTAGAGGTTTTTGGCACCCCACTGCAATCGAATGGCCGGGTTCATACCAGCGTGCGGCAGTTGCGCAGCCAGATCGGATTTATCTTTCAGCAATTCAACTTAGTGCGTCGCTTAACCGTTTTAGAGAATGTGTTGGCGGGCAATTTGGCGCGGGTGTCTCTTTGGCGATCGGCTCTGCGGCTGTTTTCACGAGCGGAGAAGTTACAAGCCCTAGCCGCATTGGAGCGGGTGGGGATTTTAGAGCAAGCCCACAAGCGAGCGTCTTTGTTGTCTGGCGGCCAACAGCAGCGGGTGGCGATCGCCCGCTGTTTGGTGCAAGGGGCCAGCATGATTCTGGCGGACGAGCCCATTGCCTCCCTCGATCCCGAGTCTGCCCGCAAGATTATGGAATTGCTGGACGGGCTCAATCGCGACGGCATTACTGTGATTGCCTCCCTCCACCAAGTGCAAATGGTGCGTCGCTACTATCCCCGTGCCATTGCCCTGCAAAACGGCGCTGTCCAGTTTGACGGTTTCACCCGCAACCTCAGCGACGACCGACTGGACGCCATCTACGGCACTGCCGCCGAAGAGTTGGTTGCCCGCGGCCATGCCTACGCCTGACTATATTTTCCCACTTCACTATGCAAGACTCTTTCGACATTCAGCTCCCGTCCGCAAAACTCGATTTCAGCCCTGCCGCCCGCGCCATGCTCGATCGCGAGCGCAAGCGCATCACCCCCATCAAAGTGGGCTTTTGGCTCATGGGGCTGGTCATTCTCGCGATCGCATTTCAGCAGTCTGAGGTCAACCCCTTTAAGTTGATTCGCAATGCTGACAACATGCGGCAGTATATGGCGGCCTATTTCCCCCCCGATTGGGTTGACTGGAAGCTCTATCTCGAAGATACGTGGGTAACGATCGCGATGGGGATTTGGGGAACGTTGCTGGCGGCGATCGCTGCGGCTCCGCTGGCGTTGCTGGCTTCGAATAATATCTCGCCGGTTTGGGTGGTGCAGCCGGTTCGTCGCCTACTGGATGCCATGCGGGCGATTAACGAGATTGTGTTTGCGCTGATTTTTGTGGTGGCGGTGGGGTTGGGGCCGTTTGCCGGAGTATTGGCTCTCTCCGTGCATACGGCGGGCACCCTCGGCAAGCTGTTTTCGGAGGCGGTGGAGGCGATCGAGTCTGGGCCGGTGGAGGGGATTCGGGCGACGGGGGCGAGTAAGGTTCAGGAAATTGTGTTTGGGGTGTTGCCTCAGGTGATGCCGCTGTGGACCTCGTTTACGCTCTATCGCTTTGAGTCAAATGTGCGTTCTGCTTCGGTTTTGGGCATTGTGGGGGCTGGCGGGATTGGGGTATCGCTATACCAAAGTTTTGGGGCCTTTCAGTACGGTAAAGTTTGCGCTATTTTGATCGTTCTGATTGCGGCCACGAGTACGATTGATTTTCTGTCTTCGTTGCTGAGGAAACAACTGGTTTGAGCAGTGCTGAAAATATTAGCTTAGTGGATCGATCGTTAGACCTTTAGCCAATGTCTCGATCTTTATGATGGTAGATAATCACTCAAAGCTCGACTTCCCAATCTTCAATCTACAACCCCTCAACCCGCTCAAACTCCCACCTTATTAAACCTCGTTCATGTTGAGACCTGGAGTTTTCAGACATTGCACTCAGCCCCCTAAATCCCCCACTAGTGGGAGATTTAGGGGGCTAATGCAGCGATCGACAGCGTTAGTGAGGGAGACTAAAAGTGCCTCATTAAAACTACAGGTTTCTGACTAGACTTAGTTTATATGTAAGGAGGCTAATTGCTTAATAATGCGCGAAACCCTGCCTGATTAAAATGTTTGTCAGCAGTTAATGCATCAGTAATTCCTCGATTCTGCATCACTATGAATGATATACAGTCAACTAAGCCCCATTCTTTGTCGTTTCGTTGTTTGAACAGATTAAATGCCGTTGTGTATAAATCACCTGTCAGTAATACAGCTTCAACATTGGGATCGGCTTCTAGAGATTCCAAAAGTTGGACTGCGGCTATTCTATAGCTTTCTTTGGAAATTGCGTTGCCAATTTCTAGCAAGATTGCCTGAGTGGTCACTAAGCGGGTTCTTTTATCCTCAAGCTGATTGGCAAGCTCAATGGCTTGTAAATGATTTCGATCCGTAAGGGAAGATAAAGCAATAGCAAAGGAAGTGCCTAGAAACGCTTCATTCATCAATAGAAATGGTTTCTCCATATAAATAATGGTCAACTTTTTCAGACCAATCTGGATCGCCCTGTAATTGTAAAGACTTAGCAGTTTGAAGAAATGTTTCAGATCTTTTTTGTTTGTTGGGCAATACACTTTCAACGATGACCCGAACCCTCGTACCTACGGCCAGGTTTAAGGGTGTCTCCAGTTGAAGGGCTGTGCCATCAAATATTGCTTCTAATGCTTGGAGCATGGTTCTCTAAGGTTATGGACTCTCTTCAGGATAGCCTAGCCTACCTGGGTTAGCGATCGCCGCGCTCCGTGTTTTGTGGAGTCTTGCAATATCCCCCTTTTCTGCCAAATCGTCAGAAACACTATAAACGAAGCCTCATTTGAAATTTTCGCTGATTGCTGAATATACTGGAGAGTAGGAGTTTTTGACTCTAGAATAAGTGATTTCAGGTGCTGCCTGCCCTACTCTTTACTTCTCTAGCTGCGACAGGAAAGGAAGCTTGGAAAAATAGCAACCTGGCATTTTTGTCCATATTTTACGATCGCCTTGCAGAATCAAAACTTGCTAGCTTCGTGAAAGGTAGCGTCAGGCTCAATTAGCTGAGAGTCCAATCGGTATTCATTGGCTAAAGCAAGATCGGGTTAGGCATACATCAGTCGACCTTTTGGTGAGGGAATAGAACGACCCAGCTCGTTAGCCGTTTCTATCCACTCTCGAATTACGATCTCTGCATTGGTGACAGCCTCTTGATAAGTTTTACCATCTGCCATGCAACCAGACAATTCTGGTACCTCTACGATGAATGCGCTATCTTCGTCACTCCAGTAGATGACTAGTTCGTACCTAATCGACATCTCGACCTCCTAAACCATATTTGACAATCATATTTCTGATTTGCTTAACCTGATAAGGCTTTGCTTTGTCATTCTTTGGCTGTATATTGATAATCTCCTCGATATCACTTTTCGTGAAAATTATGACGATCTCCTCTAACTCTTTCGCTAAATCCGAGACGAATTAGCAGTTGGCAAAGCTCTGAAAAGTTTATATTTGCATCCGATCTACCACCTAGAATCTTTTGCTGCAGCTTCTCATATTTACCCATTTATCATCCAATTAAACTTTTAGAGAGATCGCCCGGACAGTCTAAGTCAGACCATCCTTGCCAATATAATGCCTAACTACCGCCGTGCTTAAATTCCTGGCGATACCTTTTCCTCATCTGGGTTGCCGGATCGCCCTGCTCCGCTGTTTACAGAGTCTCACAACATCACCCTTTTCCAGCAAGCTGTCAGACTAGCTATAAACTACTCCCTTCCCGGTGTAAGCTCGCATAGGCCAGAAACAGTCCAAATAGGCGCGATTAGAGTAAAAAGACTACCCAATTATGGAGCGGGAAGGGAGGAAGCCCCATCAGCAGCCGGCGTGCAAGAGTTTTATTAATTATCTTTTGAAATTCGTGCAAAAATAAGGACCAGAACGATTTTAAAACAAAGTAGATTGTTGAGGATCTTCCCGATCTTGAAAAGATTTAACCCAATATTTTAGTGTTTGTGCCCGTCGTCCTACTGTCGTATTAGCTAGATTAGAACATTGAGAATTTAGGAAAGCCTCGGCAGATTCTGGGTCGAGGTCAATTGCAGATTGAGCTTTACTGTAACGAAGCCATGCAAATCCTACTGGCGAACTTTCAAACAACATCATAGCAACATTATATCTCTCATTTTTTTCGAGACTAATGAGATACTGCCCTCGACTTGTAATTGAACCGCTCTCGTTTAGTAAATCCAATACGCGGGCTGCATGCTTATAGTAGTTAACTTGTCTTGGCGACAAAGATAGGTTGTAGCCAAGACGAACATCTCCATCCTTCATTAACTCAAGCATTCTGAACAGCTTGTTGAGATCATCTGCTTGGGGAACTTCTTTTGATTCGACTCTTTGTTGATTGAAATCAATGAGAGCTAATCTAAGATCTTGAACAATTGAATGAGAGATTACAAGGGAAGGATGCTCTGACTCGGAGTTGATCTTCGCAGATAATGTTAATCTATTTTTATAGAGCAATCCTAGAAACAGTTCAAGCAGTTTACAGCTCTGATGGTTAAGACTTTCACTGATTTGTCCAGGAGTAGGCGAATCTATCAAAGTGCGAAGAGTATTAAAAAAATTAGGAAGTTTAGGTCCTGCATCTGTCTGAAGCTCAAAAGTCAGAGACCCAACACTTGCGCTTACAGGCACAGGAGGCACATCTAAAACAGAATGAATAAGTTTTGACCAACTTGCTGCAACAGACGCTAGTGATTCAAAAGCAATCGCTGCATTTGACATCGGTCGATTCACAACGATCTTGTGTATGAGGTTGCCCGTATGTACATCCATTACGATATCATTTTCAGAAAAGAATCCTTCATCAGAGACTAGAAAATCTTCATCAGGAGGAAGTAAATCTCGTGCTAGTTCATTAGGGGTAAGCACTTCTACTGATGATTGTGCTTGATTGGTTAGCCGAATTAAGAAGATTACTCCATCTTCTGGCTCTGTATAAATACTTCTCAAATCAAGCTTGCCAGAGACGAGGTGAGCGATCCTGCTCTCAGATACTGATGAATATAGCCACAAGGTCTCGTCTTCTTGCTCATCGGCCCAGAAGGCAACATAACGATTGCCCGTAGCATTCTCGGCGATGAAAAGACGAGGACCATCGTACCAGTCAAGAATCTCAACTATCCTCAACTTACCTAGCGAGGTATCAAGAGGAAGAAAACTACTCAAGATGCCTCCCCGTCAATAATAAAATCTGGGTGTATAAGCGATCCATTGCGTCTCCAGACAGTAAAATGTGAATCCCCTTGTCTGTTTGTAGGTAACTGAACACCATGTTCTTCCTTCAGGGTTCCTTTAGCAATGCGACGATTACGGAAGGGTTTGTAACGATTCCTCGTCCGCTTGCTACATTCTAACTGACGATGAAATGATACTCCACAAGCTATCCAAATCTTATCGTCCTTAAATTTACGTTCGGGTCGCTCTTCGATGTTGGACAAAAAGTCTGAATCTGATGGAGGAATGCTTGCGACCAGCCGAAAAGCTTCTCCTTCAGCTGAGGTAGCACTGTCTGGAGGAACCCCTTCAGGGAAAAAATCAGGCCATTCCGATCTTTGGGTCATTTCAGTATCCCCATTTGCTCCTTAAAGTAGTCTTCTGATAGCTTTCCAGTCATCGAAGAAATACGTTCATCAGACAAAGCAACAGCTTCAGAATTCGAGTCACAACCTAGAAAGTGACGACCTAAGTTGACTGAAGCTATACCTACCGAGCCTGATCCAACAAAGGGATCTAAGATTACTTCTCCGACCTGGGTGCTTTGCTTGACAAGAACTTCAGATACTTTGTAGGGCTTTTCCGTTGGATATCCTCTATGAATTCTGGGATATTCAATGATGTCAGGAACTCCAAGATCATTGAGTTTTCGTTTTCCTTTCTCAAAGAATAAAATAAACTCATATCTACTCCGATAGTGATACCCCATGCCTATCCGCTGCTTGTCCCAAACAAGAGGCTTCCAAAACCGAAAACCAACAGACTCAGCTATCGGCTTTACCACAAACATTGTAGTTTGATCACAGAAAAGATAAAAGTGAGAGTTCTTCTTTAATACCCTAAATAAATGAATCAACAATTCTTCAAATCGATTATTTGGAAAAATATCGAACCATTTATTACTTGAAGCTTTGCTTTGCTTGAGTCGAGTAGTTGTTCCAACCTTGCGATGTTTTTCTAGTGATTCATAAGGAGGATCGGTAATAATACAATCAATAGTGCAATCTGATATAGATTCCAAATACTCAACTGCATCCATGACCAATAGATAATAGTAGGATGGCATCCAAAATCCTTGCTCACTGTTAACACTACGCTGATTAACGTAGCTCAACGACCGACGTATGGTACTAAGGTATGTAATGCTTGTCAACTTCAAACCTCGACGGTAAAGCAAAGGGAGTAGGCTGTATCCTAAAATAACTAACTAGCGATTAGGCTGAACCTTTCTGCCTAAGATCCCTCAAAAGTCTGATTAGGCAGAGACTTTCAGTTTGACTCCCCAATTTGGGTGTTTAACTTTGCATGTTTTACGCATAATATCCCTAATTTAGACGTTTGGACCGATTCTTGCGGTCTTCCCTGAGATTTTCGTATCCTTTTGTCGGACTAGTGTGCCAAGGTAGGTGACTAGGGCGGTAGCACAGGTTCGTCCCCCATATAACAACGCCCAAAGAACCTAGTGGCGTGAATGGCTTGCCCTGCACATAGGTATCAACTCTAAACAGCGCTTTTTTCCAGCCCAACGTTTCCCTCACTGCCCGATCGCCATCCCAACCCACTCACTCCTACCTCCCGTTTTGACAGCAAGGGCACAATAGATACATCCCCCTGCCACTTTGGAGGTGAGCAATGATTGCTCCAACGGCAGACACGAGCCTCTACGAAGCCGCCACTCAAGAGATTGGCCGCAAACTGCTGACAGCCACCCGATCGCCCCAAACCCTCTTCGCCCAACTCCACTGGGCCGATCGCCTCCTAGCCTGGACCCTGGAAAACCCCGGCCTGAGAGTGCAACTCTTTCGCCTCATCGACTGCCTCCCCTCCCTCCACAGCAAACCCGAAATAGCCCGCCACCTGCGCGAATACCTCACGGACGAAAGCGTCGAATTGCCCGACCCCCTCAAAACCCTGCTGAACTTCACCCAACCCGACTCCATCCCCGGCCAACTCGCCGCCACCACCTTCACCACCGCCGTCGCTGCCCTAGCCCGCAAATACATCGCCGGAGAAACCCTACCCCAAGCCCTCAAATCGATCGAGCGCCTGCGCAGCCACAAACTCGCCTTCAGCATGGATCTGCTGGGCGAAGCCGTCATCGCCGAATCCGAAGCCCAGTCCTACCTCGATCGCTACTTAGATACCATCGATCGCCTCAGCCAAGCCGCCCAAGCCTGGAAAACCGTTCCCGAAATCGATCTCGCCGACGGCAACCCTCTGCCTCAGGTGCAAGTGTCCGTCAAACTCACCGCCTTTGACTCGCAATTCGATCCGCTCGATGCGGCGGGCAGTCAGAAAAAAGTGAGCGGTCGCATTCGCCTACTGCTGCGCCTCGCCCGAGAACTAGGCGTCGCCATCCACTTCGACATGGAGCAATACGCCTACAAAGACCTCACCATTGCTATTCTGCAAGACCTGCTGATGGAGCCAGAGTTTCGCGATCGGGACGATATTGGCGTCACCCTGCAAGCCTATCTGCGAGACAGCGATCGCGATTTACGCGCTTGGATTGCCTGGGCCAAACAGCGCGGCACCCCCGTTACAGTGCGCTTGGTCAAAGGAGCCTATTGGGACCAAGAAACCATCCGCGCCATACAACAGGAGTGGCCACAACCGGTCTTCAATCACAAAGCTCTCACCGATGCAAAGTTCGAACAGTTGACCCAACTGCTGTTGGAAAATCACGATTACCTCTACGCCGCTATTGGCAGCCATAACGTGCGATCGCAAGCGCGGGCGATCGCGATCGCCAGAGCACTCCAAATCCCGCGCCGCCGCATCGAACTGCAGGTGCTGTACGGCATGGCCGATCGCTTGGCGGCTGCATTGGCAGAAGAAGGCTTTCGAGTTCGGGTCTATACTCCATTCGGCCAGCTCATTCCCGGCATGTCTTACCTGATTCGACGCTTGCTAGAAAACACCGCCAACTCGTCTTTCTTGCGCCAAAGTTCCGGCGATGTCTCCGCCGAGAGATTACTCGCCCCTCCTCAGACTGTCAGAGAAACGCCGCTCGCCTCCCCGCCAGGATTCCGCAATGCTGCCAGTACTGATTTCAGCAAGGCGGAAGCGACGGAACGGGCTCTGCAAGCGATTGAAACCGTCCGACAACAACTGGGACTCACCTACCAACCCCTGATCGACGGCCAATGGATTGAAACCCAGCACCAAATCGAGTCCGAAAACCCTTCTAACCCTGCAGAGATTGTCGGGCGCATTCAGATGGGAGGCTTGGATAATGTGGAGCGGGCGATCGCCGCTGCCAAAGCAGCTTTCCCGGCCTGGAAACGAACGCCAGTCAGCGAGCGAGCCGAGCTGCTGCGACGGGTGGGCGATCGCATGGCCGCTCGACAGGCCGAGCTGACGGCCTGGATGGTGCTGGAAACCGGTAAACCCATCCGAGAAGCGGATGCTGATGTGGTGGAGGCGATTGATTTTTGCCGCTATTACGCCGATCGCATGGAGCAACTCGATCGCGGCGAGCAATACGACCTACCCGGTGAGACTAACCGCTATCACTATCAACCGCGCGGCATTGCCGCAGTCATTTCGCCGTGGAATTTCCCTTTAGCAATTCCCACCGGCATGGTGATGGCTGCACTGGTGGCGGGCAACTGCACTATTCTCAAACCCTCGCTACAATCTTGCGCGATCGCCGCTAAGCTCGCGGAACTGTTGGTAGAAGCTGGAGTACCTGACGGTGTCTTCCAATTCCTGCCCGGTCGAGGCAGCGAGGTGGGCGCGGCCTTGGTGAAACACCCCGACGTACATTTAATTACCTTCACGGGCTCGCAGGAGGTGGGCTGCCAGATCTACGCCGATGCGGCTGTGCTGCAGCCGGGACAAACCCATCTCAAGCGCGTCATTGCCGAGATGGGGGGGAAAAACGCCATTATCGTAGACGAAAGTGCCGATCTCGATCTGACAGTGCAGGGGGTCGTGAAATCTGCCTTCGGCTACAGCGGTCAGAAGTGCTCTGCCTGCTCCCGCACCATCGTCCTCGCCCCCATTTACGAAGCCTTCCTCAAACGTCTTGTGGAAGCAACGCGATCGCTCGCCATCGGTCCCGCCGACAATCCTGGCACCACTGTGGGACCGGTTATCGCAGCCGCCGCCAGAGATCGCATCCGCAGAGCGATCGCCGAGGCACAAAACGAAGCCACCATTGCCCTAGCCATGGAAACGCCCAAAAACGGCTACTTTGTCGGTCCTACCCTCTTTAGCGATGTCGATCCCAGCTCCACTCTGGCCCAGCAGGAAATTTTTGGACCGGTATTAGCTGTGATGAAAGTGGAAACCTTTGCTGAAGCGATCGCGATCGCCAACTCAACCCCTTACGCCCTCACGGGTGGCGTCTATTCCCGCACTCCCTCCCATATCCAACAAGCCCAGCAGGAGTTTGAAGTGGGCAATCTCTACATCAACCGCAGCATTACCGGGGCGATCGTGAATCGACAGCCATTTGGCGGCTTCAAACTATCGGGGGTGGGCTCGAAAGCGGGTGGCCCCGATTATCTCTTGCAATTCCTCGAACCCCGCACCGTCACGGAAAATATCCAGCGCCAGGGGTTTGCGCCACTGGACAGCGATTCAGAGGGCCGATCGCCGCAGGGCTAATGTCGCGGCTTGCGCACCGGTCGCTGAGAGGGCGATCGCTCAGCAGCGGCAGCTTTCATCGACAAACTGATGCGGCTCAGTTGTTCGTTAATCTCCAGAACGCGAACCTTCACCACCTGTCCCACTTTCACCACCTCTTTCGGATCGCGGACGAACCGATCGGCTAACTGCGAAATATGGACCAAGCCATCTTGATGGACGCCAATATCCACAAACGCCCCGAAGTTCGCCACGTTAGTCACCACCCCTTCTAGCTCCATCCCCACCGCCAAATCGGCGATCTCGTCGATGCCTTCTGCAAAGGTGGCGTAGGTGAATTGGGCGCGGGGATCGCGACCGGGTTTTTCCAGTTCTCGGACGATATCCCGCAGCGTGGGCTCGCCGACGGAATCGCTGACATAGCGTTGCAGGTCCAGGGATTGCAGTCGATCTGGACTTTGCACCAGTTGGTCTAGAGGCCGTCCCAGATCGCTGGCGATCGCCTTCACAATCGCGTAACTCTCGGGGTGGACTGCCGTGTTATCCAAGGGCTGCTTGCCATCGCGAATGCGCAAAAAACCAGCCGCTTGTTCGAAGGCTTTAGGTCCCAGTTTCGGTACTTCGAGCAGTTGGCGGCGATCGCCAAACGCGCCGTTTTCGTTGCGATAATTCACGATGTTGTTGGCCACAGCAGCAGTCAACCCTGCAACGTAAGTCAGTAGTTCCTTTGAGGCAGTATTGAGGTCGACTCCGACAAAGTTGACGCAGCTTTCGACCGTTTCATCTAATTGTTTCTTGAGCAATTTCTGCTCGACATCGTGTTGATATTGCCCCACCCCAATCGACTTGGGCTCGACCTTGACCAATTCGGCTAACGGGTCTTGCAACCGCCGCCCGATCGCGATCGCCCCCCGCACCGTCACATCCAAATCGGGAAACTCGGCGATCGCCACCTCGCTGGCCGAATACACCGAGGCCCCCGCTTCACTCACCGTCACCTGAATGGGCTTCGGTTTCAGATCGGCGATCGCCTCTGTCACAAACGCATCCGTCTCTCGACTGGCGGTGCCGTTGCCAATGGCAATCAACTCAATCCCGTGTCGCGCGATCGTCTGGCGCAGAAACTGTGCCGCCTCTTCTCGCTGGGTCTGTGACTGGTGCGGAAAAATTGCCCGGTACTCCAAAAACTTGCCCGTGCGGTCGAGTGCCGCCACTTTGCAGCCCGTGCGAAAGCCGGGATCGATCCCCAATGTGGGCTTCATGCCCGCCGGAGCCGCCAACAACAGATCCTTCAAGTTAGCCGCAAAGGTTTGAATCGATTCGGCATCTGCCCAAGCCTTCTTGGTGGCGATCGCCGCCGCAGTCAGAGACGGTTTCAGCAAGCGCTGCAGCGCATCCGAGAGCATCGCAGCGTAAAACTCCCGCACATTTTTGGCCCGCGATCTCACCAGGCGATCGGCCAGATGGGAAAGCACCGCCCCCTCGTCAAACTTCAGCTTCAGCGTCAAAATGCCTTCTGCCTGTCCCCGCAGCAGCGCCAAAACATTGTGGGGCGCGATCCCCCTCAACGGCTTGCGGTAGTCGCGATACATCTCAAATTTCGTCGAGCCCTCAGGATAATCTGACTTGATTTTGGCCGCAAACTCCCCCGACTTCAGTAGAAACTCCCGCAGGTAAGCCCGCAGCTCGGCTTGCTCCGCCACAGCCTCCGCCAGAATGTCCGATGCCCCTTTAAGCGCATCCGCCGCGCTCTCCACCCCTTTGACCGCATCCACATAGCGACTGGCTTCTCCCTCTAGATTTGCTGGGGTAGCGTTGGGACGATTGAGCGATCGGATAAACTCCGCCAGCGGTTCCAAGCCTTTTTCTCGGGCGATCGCCGCCCGCGTGCGGCGTTTGGGACGGTAGGGCAGATAGAGATCTTCCAGTTCGGTCTTTTGAACGCAGGCTTCGATTTTGGCTCGCAGTGCATCCGTCAGTTTGTTTTGAGAGGCGATCGCATCGAGCACCGTTGTCTTACGCTCTTCCAGCTCCTTCAAATAGGTATAGCGATCCTGCAGTGCCCGCAGTTGTGTTTCGTCCATCTCCCCCGTGCGTTCCTTCCGGTAGCGCGCAATAAACGGCACCGTAGCCCCCTCCCCCAGCAACTCCAAAGCATTTTGAACCTGCGCGGGACGCAATGACAGTTCGCGAGCTAAGAATGGAACGAAATCGAGCATAGTTAGACGGTCAAATGGTAGTTGGGTCCGATTAGAGTGTATAAAATCTGGGACTGGCTTGCCGCCTTGTGGCGATCGCCCCGCAACCCCCTATCGCCACAAGGCGGGTTAAGGATCGTGATACTATCTTTAAGAAATCTTTGCGCGCAGGCCCAAATCGGGCCGAACCTCCTCAACCAAGCTAGGCCAGCGCCATATGGATCGATCCTCTCCGCAGCCCATTCGAGACCTTCCACATCCACTCCCCATTGGAACGATCGGCGTCGGCAATATGGGCCAACATCACGCCCGCGTCTTGAGCTTGATGAAGGATGTTGAAGTGGTGGGTGTGGCCGATGTCAATGTCGAACGCGGTTTAGATATCGCCAGCCGCTACCAAGCTCACTTTTACGAAGATTATCGAGACTTGCTGCCCCATGTGGCCGCAGTTTGCATTGCCGTACCGACTAAATTGCACTACGAAGTCGGCATGGCCTGTCTCAATGCAGGCGTCCACGTCTTGATGGAAAAACCGCTGGCCGCCAGCATTCTCGAAGCAGAAGCCTTGGTCAATCAAGCCGCTGATAGCCATCTCACTCTGCAAGTGGGTCATATCGAGCGGTTCAACCCCTCCTTTCAAGAGCTATCGAATGTCTTGCAGCGAGAAGAACTCCTGGCGGTAGAAGCCCACCGCATGAGCCCCTATTCCAGCCGAGCCAACGATGTCTCGGTGGTGTTCGACTTGATGATCCACGACATCGATCTCCTGCTCGAATTAATTCCTTATCCCGTTATCGATGTCACCGCCAGCGGCAACAAAACAGCTCACACCGCCTCCAAATTTCTCGACTTCGTGACGGCAACCCTACGGTTTTCTAACAATGTCATTGCCACCCTGACATCGAGCAAGGTGACCCATCGCAAGCTGCGCTGCATCGCTGCCCACTGTAAAGACTCTCTCACCGAAGCCGATTTTCTCAATAACGAGATCCTGATTCATCGCCAAACCACCGCCAATTACACTACCGAGTACGGCCAAGTGCTCTATCGCCAAGACGGTCTGATCGAGAAGGTCTACACCCAAAATGTGGAACCGTTGAGTGCCGAGCTAGAGCATTTCGTGCAATGCGTGCGGGGGGGCAGCGAACCCTCTGTGGGAGGAGAGCAGGCACTGAAGGCATTGCGCTTGGCCTACGAAATCGAACAACTCGCCCTGAGGAGCGCACTGTCAGTCTCAGAAATTTCCCAGTCTATCCCCACCCCCCATACAGTTCTGACCTAGTTCTCCTCTCAATCAGTTTCTGATACTCGCCCTCAGATGCTACTCAGCATCGTCAGCATTGTGGATGGTACCCACTCAATTCATGCAAGCTGAGGACCGTCTTTGGTCCTGAGGTCACAGCAATCCCAAGCTAATATCGCCTACGCAGGAAAGTCCGTAACCTAGTGGGCAGAATTGCTCGGCAAAAAAAGCAACAACGCCTGCAGCTGCGAGAAATCTTACCCCGGTTGTGGTTTTGCCAAGTCGCTCAAGTGCTGAAGTCCCTAGGCCAGCCAGTGTAAGCCAGGAGGCCAGATACCCTTTAGGCGCTACTGACCTATTTGCGGAAGCATCAGACTGAAATCATCGGCGATCGGCGTTGTCGGCAAGCCGACAACGCTATCTGCAGGTCGGATGGAGAATGGCGTTGACTGAGTGGTGGGGCGTCGTCAAAAGAGAACAGGAATGAGGTGGTCTCAGGCAGGTAGCTATGTATAAGCAGTCTTAAAAGGAGTAGAACTCAATGGAAAATAGTCACAGCTCTAGTTCAATAAAGACCCAGCAGTACCATCCCTAAATAATTTACAGGTGGTTCATATTTAACCTTAAATCGACTTCAATCAAATCCCATTCCAGCCACCAGAACCTGCTTGACTGCAGGGCTATAACCTTACAGGCAATTGATATGGCAGTCATAAATCAGTCGTGAACGCTGAGTGGCCTGAAACCCAGTGCTGGCAAGGATCGGGGTTTACAATTCATTTATGATCGCTATATTAGGGCCACTTAGTGCTCTAAGACAATCGCGAATATTGAGATGATTTGCAATTCAACTAGGATTGTTATAAGTCAACTCTATCAATTCTATCAAAACGCCTGCTTGGTGTTTAGTGATTGAATTTGTTGGGTAGAGTAAGAGAGAGCGAGATTCACGCAAAGAAATGCCAAAATTCAATCCTTTCACTTATACTGAGGGAATCATGAGGATTTTCTTGGCTATATAGAGCTACCGTAGCACTAAGCGAAATAGAGTTCTTGGTTGAATTAATTATCTGTACAAATCCATACTCAACAGAGTTTGTGGCCGATCGGAAATATAGCAGATGGAAACTATCTCGATATTAGTTATTGATGATGAGCCAGATAATTTCGATGTTATTGATTCAATTTATAGAATCAATAAATCTTGGTTTTCAGAAAACAAGCCATTGAATTTATGTTATTCTAGTTCTGGCCAAGAAGCAATCGACTCATTGGGTGCTATCAATCCAGATCTAATTCTTCTAGACGTAATGATGCCAGTTATGGATGGCATTGAAACTTGTAAGAAAATCAAATCTACGAACGACTGGAAATCAATTCCGATAATCATTCTAACAGCCCTGAGCACTAAAGAAGATTTAGCGAGGTGTCTCGAAGCAGGTGCAGATGATTTCGTTAGTAAGCCCATCAACTCAGTTGAATTGATGGCAAGAACTAAGTCGATGCTTAGAATTAAATGGCAATTTGATGAGATAAAGCAATATGCAGATATCCAAAAAGACGCAATTTCCGTCCTAAATAAAAGCCTCCAAGAGTTAAAAGGTAATGTTGAAATAGGGCTTTCATTTGATGTCAAAGCTCCACTAACTAATCTAATGGGAAGCCTGTATATTCTCAGATCTGACTACAAAAAATTAAAATCCGAACGGATTCATGAATTAGTCAATCTTGCTTACCAGTCTTCACTTAATTTAGAGAGGCTTACATGTAAGTTTCTTACGTATCTTCAAATTAAATCAACTGATTTATCTGCTCTAGAATGTACGAGTAAGCTAACAAAACCTAGGTTGAACTATATTGGTAATGCGATAGCTACTAAATTCAGCCGCCCTACTGACATTGAAATCATCTTCGAAGAGAAAAATAATTTAGTAATTGGCATTAATCAAAAGCATTTTCAGTTACTGCTTGAAGAATTATTAGATAATGCGTTTCGATTTTCTAGTTCTGGCCAACCTGTAACAGTTCTCTGTAGCTTTGCCGATCGCAAACTCGATCTTTGGATTATCGATCGAGGTAAAGGAATTGCAGTATTACAAAATGATGGTTTGCAGGAAGAGGATAGCTTAGCTTGTATTAAGCAGCTATCTGGGTTTGGACTCAAAATAGCTATCTCAATTATTGAACTATACGGTGGCAATATTAAGATATCGAGCATGAAAGATAATGGAACTAAGATGCACTTGCAATTATCTACCCAGGCGACTAAAAATATTCCAGATTATAGTGACTAATTTAATTTCTACTTCTACTAAAATATTAGTATAATATTTCTTTTAGATTAATTTGATAAGTCTGCTTGGCGGCCGAGCAACTTCTGAAAGGTCGAGCAGAAAGATGGAATGATAGAGCTTTAACCACGTCTCGCCGTTATTGAAGCTGTAGAACGAAGACGAGGAACTCTCACAAGTCCACCACTGGTGGGGAATTTAGGGGGGACGAGTGCAAGACTTAAAAACTCTAGACCTCAATATAGATACGGTTCAAAGCCTCTATTTGTGTCATTTTTAAAAGCGTTTTTAGGGTAATAAATGAGCTTTTCAATCACATTTTAATGAAATTTCTTTTTTGCTAGGCAATCAATTTTGCTAAGATATGTAATAGAGATAACGGTGATAGGTTCAAGTCATACATGCTGAGGATCGCGATCGAATCGATGCATATCTTCTCAATGTAAAGACTATATCCTCAAGCCAGCCATGTTCCCCAATTTTACTGAGGCAATAGCGACTTTGAATCGATATTGGACATTGAGCGAGATGCCCTAAGAACTCCTGATTGAGGAAGCAAGCTGCATGGCCAAATTTTTGAAATTACTGATTGTTGATGATGACGAAGTGGATCGCATGGCGATTCTTAGGGCGATCGCGCGCAGCAGCCTTAAGGCAGACTGCGATGAGGCTCGCAATGGTGCAGAAGCAGTAGCCGCCATCGAAGCCGAGGACTACAACTGCGTATTTCTGGACTACCGGCTCCCCGATACCGATGGTTTGTCATTGGTTAAGGACATTCGTCAGGCCGATGTCAAAATTCCTTTGATCGTACTGACGGGACAAGGAGACGAGCAAATTGCTGTCGACTTGATGAAGGCTGGAGCTTCAGACTATTTAACGAAATCGAAGGTTTCACCGGAAAGCCTCGTCCTTCTTGTCCGCAACTCCATTCGTCTGTACGAAGCTGAACGCAAAACTGAACTGGCGTCTCGACAACTGCACGAGAGCAACGAACTGCTGAGACGGCAAAATCAAGAGCTAGAAACGCAGCGTCAGAAAATCCACCTGCAAAACCAGCAGCTGATCGCTGCCACCCGCCTGAAGGATGAATTCCTGGCGAATATGAGCCACGAACTCAGAACTCCTCTCAATGCGATTATTGGCATGACTGAAGGCTTGCAAGAGCTTATCTATGGCGAGCTCAATCCATCGCAACTGAAAGCACTTCAAACTGTCGATCGCAGTGCTACTCATTTACTCGCACTGATTAACGATATTCTGGACATCGCCAAAATTGAAGCGGGTCAAGTGAAACTAGAACTAGAACTGACGCCTATTGGTCCTCTATGTAGTGCGAGCTTAGCATTTATCAAACAGCAGGCACTTCAAAAGCAAATCCAGATTGATATAGAGTTATCCAGAAATCTGCCTGAGATGCTGGTGGACCGACGGCGCATTCAACAAGCATTGATTAACCTGCTTACTAATGCAGTCAAATTCACACCGGAGAGTGGACGAATTAAACTTGAGGTATCTCTTTCCTCTCTGCCAGTAAGTTCAGCTCGAGACAGAATGGAGGTAACTTGCAATCATTTCGTAGAAATTTCCGTTCGAGACACTGGAATTGGTATTGCGCAAGAACATATTGGCAATCTATTCAAGCCTTTTCAACAAATTGATAGTGCTCTCAATCGCAAATATAATGGTACTGGTTTGGGATTGGCTATGGTCAAGAGCCTTGTTGAACTGCATGGGGGTGAAGTTATTGTAAGCAGTAAAGTTGGTGCGGGTAGCCGTTTCGCCATCAAGTTGCCATATACTCCTGTTCGTGAAGGTGAATCCCAAGCCATACTTCCAACCACTAAGCCCGTCTGCAAACAGTCTTCTCCAGAGCATTGTTTAGTATTGCTAGTCGAAGATAACGAAGCCAATATCTGCACTATGTCGAGCTATTTGGAAGCTAAAGGGTATGACCTCCTACTTGCTCGTAGCGGTTGGGAAGCAATTGAATTAGTCCAGGAAGAAACTCCCGATGCGATCTTGATGGATATTCAAATGCCTAATATGGATGGTTTAGAGACAATTCAGTATATTCGCCAGAAACTCCAAATGACTGCTGTACCAATTATCGCCCTCACAGCACTAGCTATGCCCGGAGACAAAGAGCGATGCATGGAAGCTGGAGCTAATGAATATCTCAGCAAACCTGTTCAATTGAGAAAACTCGCCACCATAATTAATAGCTTTCAAACGGGAAGGTAAGCATAGAGCGATCGATCGGTTCAACTCGAACAATCAAGTCTGTCGCAGGGGATGCACAGTCTTCAGGGGAAGGGACTTTCAGATTGTCTCGAGCCAGTTGTGCTCCGACTTGATTGGCGATGCTTGTAATTCGAGTAGGAGGTGGCGATCGCCCCTAGATGCATTAGTCCGCAGCTTGCAACTGCTGCATCAACCAATTGGCTGCTGCCGTGTTTGTTTCTTCCGACAATCGTTCCAGAGTTTGTTCGACCAATGCGATCTCCAGACCTTCCAAAACCTGCGAAACCTGAATGGATTCATACACACCTGCTGCCGTCAAACCGAACGCAAACAGCCGCACTCCTTTCACATCAACAACCCAATATTCGGCAATTCCCAAACTGGCGTAGAGCTGCTTTTGTTCGTCAAGATCCAGACTCAGCGTCGTATCGGCAATTTCTCCAACCAAATCGGGCAGGCGATGGCGGTTTAGAACGATCCGGCGCGGCTCGCCAGGTTGCCACTTGGGGATATTTTCACCTTTGTAAAGCACCAAGTCTGGCGCGCAGGCTTGTGTTTCCGGCTTTTCAATTAAGCAGCGCCCATAGGATTGCAGAACCGAATCGGGATGCAGAAATGCCCAAACAAAGAAAATCGCAGTCAACAGATCGCTAAAAGAAGCATGGTTCGGCCCTTCTGTCCCCATATCGACCCACAACCAACCTTGGTTGAATGCAATTTTACGCCAATTTATCTCCGAGCTATCCCGCACTGCGGCATAGTCTTGCCAAGTTGCATCGTGCTGCTGGCGTAGGGAGGAGGGTTGGCTAGATTTCTCCAAGGAGAGCGTCATCGCTCGACACCTCGCAAGTCCAATTTGTTTGGCGATCTCAGCTAAGCTCAATCATAGCGTTTTCAAGACTTGCAGAGCTCTGGACAATATTCGCCAACCCATTCATCCAGTCGATCGCGATCGGGAGGTAAGGAAAACGATGGCGGCTACAAGTCAGTCCCGATGGAAAGGGCGATCGCCCAATGTCTCAATTCACAGTTTGCAACTGCTGCATCAACCAATTGGCTGCTGCCGTGTTTGTTTCTTCCGACAATCGTTCCAGAGTTTGTTCGACCAATGCGATCTCCAGACCTTCCAAAACCTGCGAAACCTGAATGGATTCATACACACCTGCTGCCGTCAAACCGAACGCAAACAGCCGCACTCCTTTCACATCAACAACCCAATATTCGGCAATTCCCAAACTGGCGTAGAGCTGCTTTTGTTCGTCAAGATCCAGACTCAGCGTCGTATCGGCAATTTCTCCAACCAAATCGGGCAGGCGATGGCGGTTTAGAACGATCCGGCGCGGCTCGCCAGGTTGCCACTTGGGGATATTTTCACCTTTGTAAAGCACCAAGTCTGGCGCGCAGGCTTGTGTTTCCGGCTTTTCAATGAGGCAACGACCAAAAGATTGCAGCACGGGCTTGGGATGTAAAAACACCCAAAACCCAAAAATCATGGTCAACAGATCGCTAAAAGAAGCATGGTTCGGCCCTTCTGTCCCCATATCGACCCACAACCAACCTTGGTTGAAGGCAATTTTACGCCAATCTATCTCCGAGCTATCCCGCACTGCGGCATAGTCTTGCCAAGTTGCATCGTGCTGCTGGCGTAGGGAGGAGGGTTGGCTAGATTTCTCCAAGGAGAGCGTCATCGCTCGACACCCCGCAAGTCCAATTTGTTTGGCGATCTCAGCTAAGCTCAATCATAGCGTCCTCAAGACTTGCAGAGCTCTGGACAATATTCGCCAACCCATTCAGCCAATCGACCGCGATCGGGAGGTAAAACGATGGCACTCAAATACAGCAAGCGGGCATTGGTGACGGGTGGCAACCGAGGCATTGGCTTGGCGATCGCCCGAGGCTTATCGATTGGACATTTTAATTCCGCGATCGTAACGCTGTCCCCTTCTAAACTTCAACCTCCAACTCGAACACCGATCGAACGACCGATCCCAAAACAGACTGCAAACTAATGTAAAGAATGTAAACCAGCAAACCCAGTTGGAATATAACATTAGTTTAAGATATATAAACCTAACGTCAAAGTCAAAAATCTCGAGACAGAGTAAGGGTTTTATCCTCTACCCTTCTCCAGAACTATTGTCACGAGATTCCAGAACTATTGTCACGAGATCGTTATACCTGAAATTCATGTATGACCGAATCTCTTGGGGCTGCAAATCAACAAGTCTGACCGAGCTTGCGATTGACATCTCCAGTACATCATCGCTACCATGCAGGTTGCCTGAAATATATACTGACTAGTCGGTTTATCTTTTCGACAGGGGTATCGAGGAAAGCCCTCGCTATCTTATTTACACTACAATGCCTGTCAGTCGTATCAGTTTTTTCTCATGGAGATGAATCCTTCTCCTTAACAGGCATACTTTAATGGTTAAATATGTGTTTAACTACTAACTGGGTTGTTTCCATAAGGTGACTTTCATGGACGATTCAACGCGACAACAACTATCCCAGCAACATGCGCCTAGAGCTGCATCGTCCCAACGCAAGATGCCTTGGCTCTTGGCGGCGATCGTCTTGGCTGCTGGCGGTGGTTTCATCGGCTGGCGCTGGTTCGATCGCGATACAGCCCTGCAGGCGGTTGAAGAAGCCCCCGCTCTGACTGTGGGGGTGCAGTCGATTGAACCCAGTACAGTCACCCTCAGCTCTGAGTTTGTCGGATCTCTAGAAGCTGTCAATCGCGTAGCCTTGAGGCCCGAAGCAGAGGGACGAGTATTAGATATTTTGGTGCGGGAAGGCGATCGCGTTACGGTTGGCACCCCCATCGTCCAGTTAGGTTCCATTCGTCCCCAAGCCCGAGTGAATGGAGCGCTAGCCACTGTGGAAGTGGCGAGGGCTGCGCAAAATAGTGCCAGCGCTCAGTTGTTAGCAGCCCAAGCCGATCGCGATCGCGAAACGGCTGAAGTGGAGCTGCAAGAAGCCGAGTTTCGTCGTGCGGAGGCACTGGTCGAGGAAGGGGCTCTGTCGCTGCAAGACCTCGACCGCGTCCGGCGCGATCGCGATGCGGCGATGGCAGCGTTCAATGCTGCCGAGAAGCGAATCGCGGCGGCCCGAGCTGCTCTAGAACAAGCGAATGCGGCCATTGCCGAAGCTCGCGCGGATGTTGACGTAGCGCGCAAAGATTTATCTGACTTCATCGTACAGGCCCCCATTGATGGCATCGTGGGAGATATTTCAGTCGAGATTGGCGACTATATCGATAGCGACGATATCCTGACCGCCATCACCCAAAACGAACGGCTGGAATTGCGGTTGGCCATCCCCATCGAACGAGCCAGAAGGCTGCAGGTGGGCTTGCCTGTCGAATTGGTGTTGCCGTCCGAAACTGAACTACTGGTGACTGGAGCCATTAGCTTTGTGTCTCCTCGGGTGGATACCAACACTCAAATTGTGTTGGCGAAAGCCAGTTTCCCCAATCCCGATGGGCTACTGCGTGACGAGCAGTTTGTGACGGCCAACGTGATTTGGTCGGAAGCTCCGGGACTGTTGGTTCCCACCTCGGCCATCTCGTTTCTGGGGGGGCAAGCCTTTGTCTTCGTTGTAGAAGAGACAGAATCTTTGGAATCGGCCGGTCTGCAGCAGATCGCCGTTCAACGACCCATTCAGTTGGGCAGTCTGCAAGGCAATTTTTACGAAGTTTCCGAAGGCTTGCAGCCTGGAGAAACCATTGTCACCTCCGGTTTGCTGAATCTAACGGATGGCGCGATCGTCGCCCCCCAAGCGGATGCAGCAACAGAAACAGCCTTTGCCAACATCCACTAATCCTTCCCTCTCCTCACCACCTGTCAGCAGTAGATCGACATGTTTGTTGAAACCTTTATCCGCCGACCCGTCCTCACAATTGTCTGCTCCATCATTGTTCTGCTGGCAGGGTTGGTCAGCATCCCCACACTGCCCGTCGAGCAATATCCCAATATCAGCCCGCCGCAGGTGGTGGTTTCTGCCACCTACATCGGTGCCAACGCCAACGTTGTCGAAGAAACGGTTACCACCATCTTGGAGCGGGAAATCAACGGGGTGGAGGGCATGCGCTACATGTCCTCCATTAGCTCTGAAGATGGCACCAGCACAATTACGGTGACCTTCGACCAAGGGTACGACATCGATATCGCTGCTGTGGACGTACTCAATCGGGTGACACTGGCCGAACCGCAGTTACCTGCAGATGTGCAGCAAACGGGGGTGTCCATTACCAAGCAGTCGGGGGGAACAGTCGCGGGGATGGCGATTTTCAGTGAAGAAGAAGGGCTCTACGACGAGAACTTTATTAGCAACTACGCCGACCTGTACGTGCTCGACGAGTTGAATCGCCTCAATGGCGTCTCGCAAATTCGTCCCTATGGCGAGCGCCGCTACGCTATGCGGCTGTGGCTGGACCCCAATCGCATGGCCAGTCGCCGTCTTTCGGCCCAAGACGTTGTGGATGCGCTAGAAGAACAAAATATTCAGGTGGGGGCCGGACGGATCGGACAGCCTCCTGCAGAAGCGGGCTTGCAGTATCAATTGCCGATTCGAGCAGTGGGGCGTCTCAGGAATGTGTCCGAGTTTGAAGACATCGTTCTAGCTGCTGGTGACGACGGTGCTTTGATTAAGCTCTCGGATGTGGGGCATGCAGAGCTCGGAGCAGAAGACTACAACACGTTTGCCCAATACAGCGGTCGAGGGGCGATCGGCTACGAGATCTTGCAGTCTCCGGGCAGTAATGCGTTGGCTGTGGCCCAAGCTTTAAAAGCCAAAATGGCCGAGTTGGCAGAAGACTTTCCCCCCAGTCTGACCTACGAAATTCCCTACGACCCCACCCTGTTTGTGGTGGAGTCTCGTAAAGAGGTGGTGAGAACTCTCATTCAAGCCATTTGCTTAGTCGTTCTGGTCCTGTTCCTGTTTCTGCAAAACTGGCGCGCGACGATCGTACCGGCGATCGTGATTCCCATTTCGCTGATCGGCACGTTTGCCTTTATTAAGCTGTTCGATTTTTCCATCAATAGCTTGACTCTATTCGGCTTGACTCTGGCGACGGGGATGGTGGTGGACGATGCGATCGTGGTGGTGGAAGACATTGCTGCGAAAGTGCAAGAACAGGGAATGAAGCCTCATTTAGCGGCGATCGAGGCCATGCGAGAGCTAACCAGTGCGGTCATTGCCACCTCCCTCGTACTGTTAGCCGTGTTTGTGCCAGTGGCCTTCTTCCCCGGCACCACCGGGCAGCTCTATCGACAATTCGCTCTCACCATTGCCTTTTCCATTGTTATCTCCACCTTCAACGCCCTCAGCTTGACCCCGGCTCTATCTGCATTACTGTTGCGACCGGGGCAGCAGCCGGGGGGATGGCTCGGTCGAGTGTTTGGGGTTCTCAATCGCGGTATTGATGCCACCCGACGCAGCTATCGCACGGCATTGAGTCGTCTGACGGGGTTTAAAACAGCGATCGTCTGTTTATTTATCGGCACGCTGGTTGTGACCCTATGGTTTTATCAGCAGGTCCCGACAGCTTTTCTGCCTGAGGAAGATCAGGGATATGTGGTCAGCATCGTACAGGCTCCCGACGGTGCGTCGCTGCAATATACCGAAGGGGCGATCGATCGCCTCGAAGACGAGCTGCTGCAATACCCCGAGGTAGCCGGAACGTTTTCTCTGGGTGGGTTTGGTTTTACGGGGAATACGGCCAACAGTGCTCTGAGCTTCGTTCCTTTTATCCCCTGGAGCGAGCGGACAGACCCCAACCAATCGGCCCAAGCATTTCTCGCCAAGGTCTTCGAACCCCTCTCGCAAATTTTGGAGGGAAGGGTGTTTGCCATTAATCCTCCTGCCATTCAGGGTTTGGGCAATGTGGGAGGCTTTGTATTCCACCTGCAGGATCGCGGCAACAACCCGATTGAAACTTTAGTCCAATATCGAGACGAGTTGGTGGCCCAAGCCAACGAGCAGCCGGAACTGCAAGCTGCCATCAGCACCTATACCGCCAATTCCCCTCAACTATTGGTGGATATCGATCGCAATCGAGCCAAAGCGCTGCAGGTGCCGGTGGACGAAGTTCTCAACACGCTGCAGATCTATTTAGGCTCTCGCTACGTGAATGACTTCAATGCCTTCGGTCGCAACTACCGCGTCTACGTTCAAGCCGATCGCCAGTTCCGTTCCAATCCCGAAGATCTGAATCAGCTCTACGTGCGCTCCGATCTGGACGAGATGGTTCCACTGGGCAATCTGGTCAATGTGGAGCGCATTATCGGGCCTCAAACCATTAATCACTACAATCTGTTCCGTTCCATTGAAATTAACGGCGTCGCCGCCCCAGGTTACAGCTCGGGTCAGGCGATCGCCGCGATGGAGCGGGTGGCGGCAGAGGTGTTGCCCAGAAACTTCGATTTCGAATGGTCCGGCATTTCTCTAGAAGAGTTAGAGTCTGGCGGTCAAGCCCCGCTTATTTTTGGCTTGGGCATTCTCTTAGTCTTTCTAGTGCTGGCGGCCCAATACGAAAATTTTGTCGATCCCTTTATCATTTTGCTGGCTGTACCGCTGGCAATATTGGGGGCACTCTCGGCCATTTCTCTGCGGGGCATTGCCAACGATGTTTACTGCCAAGTGGGCTTGGTGATGCTGATTGGTTTGGCCAGTAAAAACTCCATCTTAATTGTGGAGTTTGCCAATCAGTTACGGGAACAAGGTATGCCAATTGTCAAGGCTGCAGTGGAAGCGTCTCAGCAGCGTTTGCGTCCTATTATCATGACGGCAGTATCGACGCTGTTGGGGATTTTTCCGCTCGCGATCGCCACCGGTGCGGGGTCGGCTAGCCGGCAGTCGTTGGGAACAGCGGTGTTTGGCGGCATGATTTTCGCGACGGTGTTGAGTTTATTAATCGTCCCGATTCTCTATATCGTGATTGCCACTCTGCTATGCCGCCTCAAGGACGGTTGCAAAGATCTCTCGCCGCTGCACGAACCCCACAATCCTGCAGAGGCTACCTTGCAGACAGAGACTACCTTGCAGAGCTCTAGGAAGTAACACCGACGAGCTGACAAAAAGCTTGAAACCATTGCTGCGTTGCGGGGAGCGATCGGAATCGCAGTTCTCGATCTGGAGAGGATAGGGAAACTGGAAGTAGCCACTATGGCAGAATTGCAGAGGATTTCGCAATCGTTGCCCAATCGATGGCGATCTAGAGAATTGCTGCCTCGAGACGAGGCTCACATTTCTTCTTAGGTCCTCACTATGACTCCATCGCGATTGTCAAGTTCGAACTCGAAGTGAACCTGACGCAAGACAAGCTCCGATTGATGTCCTCAGCGATACTTGAAGCCAATAATCTCTCCCACAAAGTCAAATCCCAGTGGCTGTGGCAAAATCTCAGCTTCTCCATGAAGTCTGGCGATCGCGTCGCACTGATCGGTCCTTCAGGTTCGGGTAAAACAGTTCTACTGCGCACGCTCTCCGCCCTCGCACCGCTGCAACAGGGCAATATCCGCTTTCGCGATCGCGAGTTGTCAGAGTGGGAGATGCCCCAGTATCGAGCCCAGGTCATGTATTTGCCTCAGCGCCCTGCCCTGCCAGAAGCTTCCGTTGAAGAGGCAATCCGCGAGCCCTTGAGTCTGCGCGTCCATCGCCATAAGCAGTACGACCGGGCAGCAGTCTCGAACCTCCTGGAAATATTGGATCGCGACAAGGCATTCTTAGTCAAGCAAACCAGCCACCTTTCGGGTGGAGAGCGTCAAATTGTTGCTTTCCTGCGGGCTGTGATGCTCCAGCCCACGGTGCTGCTGTTAGACGAACCCACCGCGTCTCTCGATGAAAAGGCAGCTACAGCGATCGAAGCGGCGATCGCCTCTTGGATCGATAAGGGCAATAACCGAGCCTGTCTTTGGACCAGCCACAACCCATTGCAGTTGGAGCGAGTCACCACCCGCCAAATTCGTTTATAGGCCCGATACTATGCCAGACGCCTATCTCCAGATCGGCTACGGGCAAGTTGCCCTAGCCTCTCTAGCCATCCTCGCCAACTTGGGCCTATCCATTGGGTTGCGACTCGGTCTCACCCAAAACTTTATCGTCGCTTCCGTGCGAATGACGGTGCAGTTACTCCTGTTGGGATTGGCCCTGGGTGCGATTTTCGCTCTCGACACCCCGTACCCAGTTTTAGCTGTGGGCTTGCTCATGGCCACATTGGCTGGCATTTCAGCAGTGAATCGCACCCGCCGCCGCTTTCCAGGCATTTATTGGGATAGCCTCGTCTCAGTAATAGGTTCTGCAGGGATTGTCACTGGCTTCATGCTTCTAGGGGTCATTCAGGTCGATCCCTGGTTCGATCCGCAATATTTCGTTCCTTTATTGGGGATGGTGCTGGGCAATACGCTCAACAGCATTTCCCTCGCCCTCGATCGCTTTATGGAGGGAGTGGCCAGTCAGCGAGATCTGGTCGAGGCTAAGTTGGCACTGGGCGCAACGAGATGGGAAGCCGCCCACAGCTTGATTCGAGAGAGCTTGCGCACCGCTACAATTCCTCTGATGAACAGCATGATGGTCATGGGTGTTGTCAGTCTGCCGGGGATGATGACCGGCCAGATTCTAGCGGGGGCAACCCCAGTGGATGCGGTCCGCTATCAAATCGCGATCGTATTTGCGATCGCCTCTGCGACGGCCCTCGGCGCACTCGGAGTCACGCTACTGGCTTACCGTTCGCTGTTGAACGATCGCCATCAACTTTGCCTGGATCGGTTGAGCGAGGCTGCCTGAAAGCGAGTATCAACTGCTATAGCGTCCGAGAGGAAAGAATACTCAAATACAACAGCAAAGCAGAAAACGGAGAGCTACCTAAACCTGCAGTCCTTTCCCAGGAGGCAATGGGGGACTGGAAGCTGCCGTGGCAGAGTTGAAGGGCATTTTGCAAGAATTAGGTGAGGAAATCAATTTGTCAACATGGAGCAATCGAGCATGGAGAGCGTTAGGATACGTCAGCATGTGGGGCAAGATGGCATCCTCCATCTAGAAGTCCCAGTTGGGTTTATCGAGCGGGAGGTAGAAGTGGTGGTAATTTATCAGCCGATTCAGACGTCAACGGAGATCGCCCCCTCGTTAGAACAGTTCTATGGGATCTGCGCGGACGATCCGATTATCCTTGACGATCGAGGTATTTCAGAGGCTTCTGATAATGATTTGGCTGGGGCTTTTGACTAGGTATGCGTTATTTACTGGGCACCAACGTTTGTGCAGCTTATTTGAATGGTCGTTTAATTACGGTTCGAGATCGAACTAATTGGTGCTTATGATTTACAGATTGCTGCAATTGCTCTAACTAATAACTTGACGATGGTTACATATGAACTGAGTCGAGTTTAAAACCCGTAGTTTTGAGTTCTTCTTACTAGCGCTTTCCCTCACTGCATTAGCCCCCTAAATCCCCCATTCTGGGGGACTTGACGACAGTGCTAGCTGGGGTTTGGAGACGGGGAAGACGAACCAGCGAATCGCGGTCATTTAAAGTTGTAGAACGAAGCCAATAGCCTCTAACAAGTCCCCCACCAGTGGGGGATTTAGGGGGCTGAGTGCAACGCCTGAAAGCTCTAGGTTTCAACATGGATACGGTTAAAAAGTTTAAGCATTAGCAAGGCTAGATCCTGAAAGAAAGAGCTTTGGTGGGATAACCATTCGCTTAGAGCCTGATGTTTCAGAGATATTCCCTGATTCCACTGCTGTCAACGAAGCTTTACGGTTTCTGATTAGAATTACTCGCGATAACAATCCTACTTCAACTAAAATGAAATCTAATATTTTGTTGGAGCAGACAGACAAATGTTCCTAAGAGATGAATTCGAGTTTGTTGGTTGCGGACTAACCTTGCCATTCAACCTCGCCTCGATTTAAGCTTTCTGGCAGAGTCATATTGGTAGACTATATAGAGTGAATCGAGATGTCGATTAGATGCGAGCTAGTTATCTAGTGGAGTAGGATCGCCTTGAGGCTACTATTCTCTATTCCGGCGAACAAGTATTGGCTCCCCTTGCTAAGCTAAACGGCGGAACACTCACCTCTCCCCACCTATGGTCAACCCCAACGATCGCGCCAGCGCTGAAATCATTTGCATTGGCACCGAGCTGCTATTGGGCGAAATCCTCAACAGTAATGCCCGCTATCTAGCTCGACACCTAGCCGAATTGGGCATCCCCCACCACTTTCAAACCGTTGTGGGCGACAACGTCGATCGCATTCACCAAACTCTGCAGTTAGCCCAAACCCGCAGCAGCATTGTCATTACTACAGGCGGCCTCGGCCCTACCCCAGACGACTTGACCCATAGCGCGATCGCCAGCTACTTCAACACCCCCCTCGCCGATCGCCCCGAGATTACAGCAAGAATCGAAGCCTACTTCACTCAACGGGGACTGGTCATGCCCCCCAACAATCGCCGCCAAGCCCAATTGCCCCAAGGAGCTCAAATCCTATCCAACCCCGTCGGCTCCGCCCCCGGTATTATCTGGGAAGCTGCCCCCAACTTCACCCTGCTAACCTTTCCAGGCGTCTCCCGCGAAATGCAGGCGATGTGGTCCGAAACCGCAGTCCCTTACCTAAAATCCAAAGGGTGGGGCCAGCAAATATTCCACAGCAAAGTCCTGCGCCATTGGGGAATTTCCGAGTCGGGCTTGGCGGAAAAGTTAGGCAGTTTATTCGAGCTCAATAACCCCACCGTGGCCCCCTATGCAGGCAACGGGGAAGTGCGCATTCGGATTACGGGCAAAGCCGCTAATGAGGCAGCGGCGGTGGCGATGGTCGAGCCTGTGGCCGAGAAGGTCAGGGCGATCGCGGGACGAGATAGTTACGGCAGTGACGACGATACTTTGGCTTCTGTGACGGGTCAATTGCTCGAACGAGCCGGACAGACGGTTGCGGTGGCAGAATCCTGTACTGGTGGGTGGATCGGCCAGCAATTGACGACCGTTCCCGGTAGTTCTCACTATTTTGTGGGGGGAGTGGAGTCCTACGACAATCGCGTCAAACAGCAGTTGTTGCAGGTGTCTGAAGCGGATTTGCTCGCCTGTGGAGCGGTGAGTGAAAGGGTGGCGCGTCAGATGGCATTGGGGGGGCGGGAGTTGTTGCAGGCAGATTGGGGGGTGAGCGTGACGGGAATTGCCGGACCGGGAGGGGGTTCGGCAGAGAAGCCGGTGGGATTAGTGTTTATCGGGCTGGCAGACCCAGAGGGCAAGGTAACGGTTTCGGAGCACCAATTTGCGGCCAAGCGGGGTCGGGATTGGGTTCGTTGGCTGACGACTCAGACTGCGATCGATCGCTTGCGCAGGGCTTTATTAGATCGCTTGGGGTAAAGCGATCGCCCTCTCACTCTGCTGCATTGGCAATCAGCCTGGGTACAACCAAAGAAAATCCTGCACTTGTTCCTAGCACCACTGGCTCGGGTAACTCCAACGCCTCTAGCGCAGCGCGATCGAGCAGCAGGGGGTGGGTCGGCCACTGCTGTTGCAGCACCTCCGCATTGGCAGCAATAATCTTGCAATTGCAATAGAAATCTAAGGATGGGCGACTGTAGGCAAACGACGTATAGATCGCCGTTCCCGCATCCATATGCTGCCGCACCATTGCAGCCACTGGCCGCACGTCAAACGCCTCGTTCAACTCCCACAGCCACACATCCGATAGCATCAAGATCCCCAATACGGCATAAATCCCCGTTATCAACACCGGTACAAACCGACGGCGATTTAGCCACAGCAAGCATCCCGCCATCCAGAACGTCAGGCTCGACATTGCCCCCATTAAAGGCAACAGCCACTCCCGCCAACTTCCCGAGATCGCGAAATACACCGTGCCCCCCAGCCCAGCTAAGGCTAGGACCCAAAAGGCGATCGCCAACCTTCGCGGATAGGCCCGCCGATGCTGCCAAAAATCTCCTAACCGCGCCCCCACCGCCAGCGCAAAAAACGGATAAATCGGCATGATATACCAGGGCAGCTTCGTGCCCATTGCGGAGATAATCCCCAAATACAAGACCGTCCCTAACAACACCAGCGAGCCCCAAGTCTGCTGCCGTTCCCGCCAAGCCAGCCACAATCCACTCGGCCAAAACAACAGCCAGGGCCAGCCGTATTTGAGTAATTCCAGCAGGTAATACCAAGGGGGGCCGCTGTGGCTTTCAACCGTGCCGGTCAGGCGATCGAATCCCTGTGCTCCAAAATGAACCTGCGCGAAGTCGAGCCCGTAGTGCCATAGTTGAGATCCATACCAACCTAAGACCGGCAACAGGCCCAGTCCGATCCCCAGCCAAAACCAGCGGTTGGTTGCAAGTGCGGTCTGTTGCTGCCAAATGGCCCACGCGATCGCGATCGCCGCCAGCGGCACCGCTAGCAGTCCTTTCATGAAAACAATCCCAGCCAAGCCCAGCCCAATGCCGATCGCCCAACGCTCGTGCCGCTGCGCTCGGGCCATACACCCCAGCAGGATGAGGAAGCCCGAAATCGCTGCACCATCGAGCATGAGCAAGCGTCCGTGACGCACCACCGGCAGCAGGGTGAGATAGGTTGCTGCCGACAGCAGGGCGCGATCGCGTCGCTGAAACACCGACCGCCCCAACCCGTAGAGGAGGGGGACTCCCAATGCTGACAGCAGCGCTCCAGGCAAGCGAGAGGTGAATTCGCTGATGCCCAATGTTCGATAGCTGAGCGCCACCAGCCAATCCATCAGAGGAGGCTTGAGCATATAGGGCTGACCGTGCAGCCTGGGAAACCACCAACTGCCCGTTTGCAGCATCTCTCTGGCCACGAGTGCCCGAGTGCCCTCATCCCAATCCCGCAACGGCACATCTCCAAGCGCCGCGAACCACAGCACCACTGCCGCCACCGTCAAGATGGCTAGCCAAAGGCGATCGCCCCCATTACACTTCAAGAGGCTAAATCCACTACATCGAGTTCCTGCCTCTGCTTGGGTAACGCTACCGATACGCGAGTGCCTTGTCCCTCTTGGCTTTCGATCGCGATCTGGCCGTTGTGTCGCTCTACGCAAGACTTGACGATCGCCAGTCCCAAACCCGTGCCCGAAATCGTCCCGACATTGCTACCCCGTCGAAATGACTGGAATAAAACCTCCAAATCGCACTGGGGAATGCCGATGCCTTCATCCGAGATGTCAATCTGAATGCGATCGCCTTCTCCCACCAATTGGATTGCGATGAGACCGCCATCGGGGGAATATTTGATGGCATTGGAGAGCAAATTGCCAAACACTTGGCGCAAGATGTGGCGATCGCCAAAAAACCCGGAGGCATCGCCCGTCTGACGGAAGACAATTTCGTAGCTGCTATTGGATGCCACTTTGCGATCGGCAATTAACTCGGCAAAGAAATGCTCCGCATCCAGCAAGCAGGGCTGATAGGGTACGTCTTCTATTCGAGACTGACTGGCGAACAGCATATCGTCCACTAAATAGGACAGGTGCCTGGCCCGCTCTGCGATGATTTGCAAACAGCGCTGGCGCATGGCGCCATCCAAACGCTTGCCATGCTGTTCGAGGGTGGAAGCCGCCGTCAAAATGCCCGTCAGTGGCGTGCGGTATTCGTGGGAGACGGTTTCGATAATCTTTGATTTAAAGGCATTCAACCCCTTTTCTTTTGCTAAAGCCGCCTTAGTTTGGCTGAGTAATTCCGCTTGTTGGATGGCGATCGCCAACTGTACCGATAGCTCGCTCGCGGTCTCCACCTCGTTCGACAGCCACTGGCGCGGACTGGAGCAGTGATGGGCGATCGAAAATCCCCATAGTTTCTTAGTGCTGGGAGCGTCTGGAGCGATCGAGAGAATGGGCACGGCGAGGCGAGCCTGCACCTGAAATTGTTCCAATAGCTGGCGATCTGCCACTGTTAGGGGGACTGCGCTCATATTGCTAATCTCGTGCCAGCCCTCGCTTCCCTCGCCCATATTGCCGATGGGCCAGCTCAGCCGATGCAGATTGCACCCCAACATGGCTTTCCAGCCAAACTCAACCGATTCCGCCACTACTGTCGTACTGCTGCCATCGCCATCCAATTGACAGATAATGGCGCGATCGCATTGCAAGAGCTGTCGCACCTCCACCACCGCCGTATTCAAAATCTGTTCGAGGTCGAGAGATTGACGGATGCGTAAAGCTGTGGTGGCAATTAATCGCTGCTGCTCGCGGCTCTTCTCCAGTTGTTGTTGCAGTTCTGCCCGCTCGATCGCATTGCGAGCAGCTAATTGCAGGACATCCGCCCTGAGATCCCCCTTGACGAGATAATCGCAGGCCCCGCTTTTCATCGCTTTGACGGCCACATCTTCGTCGCCGTAGGCTGTCAACATAATCGTCGGGGGCATTGGCAACCGCTGTTTCTGCAGTTCGAGCAAAAACTCCAAACCGTCGACCTCGGGCAAGCGAAAGTCGAGCAATAGAAGGTCGAACTGCTGCTGGCGACATAACTCCAGACCGTCCTCAGCGCAGTCCACCTCGACAATTTGATAGTTATCGCGGGGGGCTTTGGATAAAAAGTGGCGATAGGTGGCTCGGTCCTCTTCACAGTCATCCACAATTAGCAAGGATTTGAGCTCGGATGTGTGGGACACTCTAGCTTCAGAAACCCAATGCCGAGGCGTTCTGGCGGAGGAGATCATTTCACTGAATACCCATCTAAGCGGTGACGAATTAGCATAGAACGAGCCCATCCTCCTCTGACTGCAAACTCAACTTTGCAACGAAATTAACTTTGAAGCGCCTGAGAGCGAGGTTTTTGTATGTTTCTTAAGATAATCTAAAATCTTTTTTTTCGATACGGGCAATACCTCCAAAAGGGCAATCGGAGAGTCTGAGTGGGTCAATCCCGACAGCATCAGAGCGCGGGTTGAAGCAAGGTTCGATCGGGGGGCAGGGGTGGAGGAGTATTAGATCGAGCAAGATTGCCGAAGGACGAAGAGCTCTCTTTTGGAGAGTAATGTAGTTGACTTCTCCGTAGATAAAATCGAGTCCGTAGATAAAATCGAGGGCCCGATCGCCATCCGTGCCGCGATAGATGTTCGGGCGATCGCAAACCCGCTGTATTGCCCGCTGCAAGGCATAAAAATCTTCATCACTATCTTCAACAACTAGCAAAGGTTTGGACGCCTTTACATTCATGGTTAGCCCCATAAACTGAAATTAAAATTTATTTTTATTCATTCTTCTAAACATTTATTGCACCCCAATTGAGACCCATCCGGGTAAACCGCAAAGATCTCTTAAGGTTTAATGGGGCTGTCAGTGCAGAGTACTGGGTTGAAGGGGGTGGGGTCCCAACGATCGAGCTCTAGAAGATATTTAGCTAGCCCCATGGATTTGGCGCGGCGGTGAGGGAGACGGACCGTTGGGAGCCATAATAAGAGCGTTGAAGATACATCGCTTTGATAATGCCCCCTACTGTTGCTCCAGACCGTCCCACTGCCGTCAAAACTAAGAAGCGTCCCGTGTTTCCGTTTACGGCGATCGTGGGCCAAGAGGAAATGAAGCTGGCCCTGATCCTAAATACGATCGATCCCAAAGTGGGCGGCGTCATGATCATGGGCGATCGCGGTACGGGAAAATCCACCACCATTCGCGCCTTGGCCGACCTGCTGCCCGAAATTGAAGTGATTGCCGACGATCCGTTTAACAGCCATCCCTCGCAGCGGGAATTGATGAGTGACGAGGCTTGGGGGCGGGTGGAAGCAGGCAAAGAGGTAACGGTCGCCCACAAGCAGGTACCGATGGTGGACTTGCCATTGGGGGCAACTGAAGACCGCGTCTGCGGCACGATTGACATTGAGAAAGCCCTGTCTGAAGGGGTAAAAGCTTTCGAACCCGGTTTGTTGGCCAAGGCCAATCGCGGCATTTTGTACGTAGACGAGGTCAATCTGTTAGACGACCACCTCGTGGATGTCCTGCTCGACTCGGCGGCATCCGGTTGGAACACCGTCGAGCGGGAAGGCATTTCGATCCGCCACCCCGCCAGCTTCGTGTTGGTGGGCTCCGGCAACCCCGAAGAGGGGGAATTGCGGCCTCAGTTATTAGACCGGTTTGGCATGCACGCCGAAATTCACACCGTGCGCCAGCCCGACCTCCGCGTTCAGATTGTGGAGCAGCGAACTCAATTCGATGCAGCACCGGAAGAATTTTTGCTGGAGTATGAAATCCAGCAGCAGGAAATTCGCAAGACTCTGGAGGAGGCCCGCAAGCTGCTGCCGAGGGTGACGATCGACCGCGAGCTGCGTCTCAAGATTTCGGAAGTCTGTTCCGAGCTCGATGTGGATGGATTGCGGGGGGATATTGTCACGAATCGGGCGGCAAAGGCACTGGCGGCTTGGGAAGGGCGCACTGAGGTGGAGGTGGACGATATCCGTCGCGTGATTGTGCTGTGTTTGCGGCACCGCTTGCGCAAAGATCCACTAGAATCCATTGATTCGGGCTACAAAGTGCGGAAGGTGTTTGGCGAAATCTTTAAAGTGAGCTCGGACGTCGACGACGACTGACAGTTTGCGGGCGATCTATATTTTTGCGGTCAGCGGTTTGCGATCGCGATTTGGTAGCGTGAGAGAAGGCCATTTAGTGCTGGGAGTAGCTGCTGTGTTGGACGAACAAGCCAAGAAGACAATGCTTCGGAAGATTCCCCACGGACTGTATATCTGTGGGGTAAAGCAAGAGGAAGAGGTCAATGGCTATACGGCCAGTTGGGTGATGCAGACTTCTTTCAAGCCGCCAATGCTTGTGAATGCGGTGCGGCAGGATAACCGCTCTCACGGCATGGTTGAGTCAAGTGGGGTCTTTGCCCTCAGTGTTTTGGAAGTGGGGCAGAAGGATGTAGCCCAAAAGTTTTTCCAACCGCTCAAGCGCAATGGCAATCGGTTTGACGATGTCGAGTTTTATCTTGGCGAGACGGGATGTCCCATTATTTCCGATGCGCTCGGTTATGTGGAGTGCAAGGTGGTGGGGTCTTTGCCTCAGGGGGACCATACGGTGTTTCTAGGAGAGGTCATCGCGTCTGGCGTTCACCGCGATGGCGATCCGTTATTGCTGGAATCGACCGGTTGGAATTACGGCGGCTAGATCGTTAAGACGATACCTCGCTCTGCTGCTGCAGACCTCACCCTACCCGTTTCCACTGTGATTGCACGCAATTCTTTCCACCGCGCTTTCCCCATCGGACTCAACTTCGGCCTGCTCGATCGCTACGTGCTGGCCGAAATGTTGTTGCCCTTTTTGTTTGGCGTCGTTGCCTTTACCTCAGTCGGAACGGCGATCGGGTCTCTATTCGAAATCATTCGGCTGGTGGGCGACAAGGGCATGCCCATTCCGGTTGCCTTACATCTCTACTTCTTGCAGGCTCCGAGCATTATTGTCTTGACCTTTCCCATGGCGATGCTCTTGTCTACTTTGATGTCCTACAATCGCCTATCTGGAGACAGCGAACTCACTGCTCTGCGCAGTTGCGGCGTTAGCCCCCATCGACTGCTAGCCCCCGCGATCGCCCTCGGAATCGTTGTGACTGGCTTGACCTTCCTGTTTAACGAGGCCATTGTCCCTCAAGCCAACCATCAGGCGGAGGAACTGCTCGCAACGGTGCTCGGGCAACACCGACGCATTCGCAGCAACAATATTCTTTACCAAGAATTTGGCGATCGCACCCAAAACGTCGGAGCAGATGAGGAAGGGCTCAACCGCATGTTTTACGCCCGTCGGTTTGATGGCGATCTGATGCGGGGCATCACCGTTCTCGACTTTTCCCAAACCGACTCTCGCCAGATTGTAGTGGCCCAGGAGGGCTCCTGGCAGGACACCGATGGGGCGTGGCTGTTCACCAACGGAACTCTCTACATCCTCAATTCCGATGGAACTTACCGCGATATTCTGCCCTTCGAGCAGCGCCTCGTAGATTTGCCCCGCGCTCCTCTAGACCTGGGCTTCAGTCGGAGCTCTGACGAGATGACCATTCCCGAATTGCAAGACCAGATTCAACTGCAGCAGGCGGCGGGGCAACCTCGGCGGGTCAAGAGACTGAGGCTGGTTTTACAGCTCAAGTATTCGATTCCGTTTGCCTGTTTGGTGTTTGCCTTTATCGGCACTCCTCTGGGTATGAGGCTGCAGCGCACCAGCTCTGCCCTCGGCTTTGGGCTCAGCATTCTGGTTATCTTTGGCTATTACGCGCTTCTCTCCATCTCTCAGGGATTGGGGCAAGCAGGTACGATCGCCCCCATTGCAGCGGCTTGGCTGCCCAACGGGATGGGAATGGTGGTGGGAGCTGGATTGCTCTACCGCGTTGCGCGAGCTTGAGGGGGCTGACTAGAACTCACTCGGGGGCGCTCGCGTTCAGTTCCCCTAGCACGAGATGGGATGCGCTTCTATAATTGGCGAGTTGAGCGGGAATTAGCGATTTTAGGCGGGCAGGAGGGTTGCAATGGCGAAATTTATCTTTATTACGGGGGGAGTGGTTTCCAGTATTGGCAAAGGGATTGTGGCATCCAGCTTGGGCACTCTGCTCAAAGCCCGCAACTACTCGGTTTCGATTCTCAAGCTCGACCCCTACATCAACGTCGATCCCGGTACAATGAGCCCCTACCAGCACGGCGAAGTCTTTGTCACCGACGATGGGGCCGAAACCGATCTCGACCTAGGGCACTACGAGCGCTTCACCGACACCAACATGTCGAAGCTCAATAACGTCACCACCGGAGCGATTTACCAAGCAGTTTTGAATAAAGAGCGGCGGGGGGACTATCGCGGCGGTACCGTACAGGTGATCCCTCACATCACGAATGAAATTAAGGAGCGCATCCAGCGGGTGGCCCTCAACACCAATCCCGACGTGGTGCTTGTGGAAGTGGGGGGCACGGTGGGCGATATCGAATCTCTGCCGTTTATGGAAGCCATTCGGCAGTTTCGCAAGGATGTCGGACGCGAGAATGCGATGTTCGTTCACGTCACCCTAGTGCCCATGATCGAGACGGCTGGGGAAATGAAAACCAAGCCCACGCAGCATTCAGTCAAAGAATTGCGCTCCATCGGCATTCAACCCGATCTGCTGATTTGTCGCTGCGATCGCCCCCTACACCCCGGCATCAAGACTAAGATTTCCGAGTTTTGCGACGTGCCGTTCGAGGCGGTGATTCCGGCGATCGACGCTCCCAGTATTTACGATGTGCCCTTAACCTTAGAAAAAGAAGGGCTGGCCACACAGGTTTTGGGACGGTTGGGCATGAACCAGCGATCGCCCGATTTAAACTCTTGGGGTTCTCTAGTCGAACGCCTGCGCAACCCACAACATCAGCTTCGCATTGCTCTGGTGGGCAAATACGTGCGCCTCTCGGATGCCTATCTATCTGTGGCCGAAGCCCTCAACCACGCAGCCCTAGAACTCAACTGCAACGTGCAAATCGACTGGATCTCTGCCGAAGACGTATCGGCCTACGGTCCCGAACGCTATCTCTCTCGGGTTGACGGGGCGATCGTGCCCGGTGGATTTGGTACCCGGGGCATCGAGGGTAAGGTGGATGCGATTCGCTACGCTCGCGAGCGCCAACTGCCCTTTCTGGGACTGTGTTTGGGCATGCAATGTGCCGTAATTGAGTGGGGCCTGAATCTGGCTGCGCTAGAGCGAGCCAATAGCTCTGAGTTCGATCCCGACACCCCCAACCCCGTCATTAGCTTGCTGCCCGAGCAAGCAGATGTGATCGATCTGGGGGGCACGATGCGCCTGGGCCTCTATCCCTGCCGCTTAACCCCAGGGTCGCTCGCCCAGCAGCTCTACGGAGAGGCGGTGGTGTCGGAGCGACACCGCCATCGCTATGAATTTAATAATGCTTACCGCGATCTGCTGACCGATTCTGGCTACAGAGTCAGCGGCACCTCTCTCGACAACCGTCTCGTGGAAATCATCGAATATCCCGAGCATCCCTTCTTTATTGCCTGCCAGTTTCACCCCGAGTTCCGATCGCGCCCCCGCCGACCCCATCCCTTATTTCTAGGCTTCCTCAAAGCTGCGCTAGGGCGCCAACGGCAGTTAGAGCGCGAGCCCGCCGAGGTGAGTGTTTAAACCCGCCACAGGTAAATGGGATAGGTATTGATGGCATCCGCAGCGCTGGCAGTCGCCTCCGGTTCCCAATTCCCCATGTCGAAAGAATGACTGAGAATGCGAGTGCCGGCTTGGAGTTCGGCCCTTAATTTATCTCGCAGGGCCAAATTCGATCGCGGTAGCAGGTATAAGGTCACAACGGTGGCAGGGGAGAGGTCGAGGGCCATCAGATCCTGCTGGAGGAACTGGACGCGATCGCCTAGGCCGAGCTCTCGGGCGCGATCGCGAGCGATGCGAATGCAATCGCGATCGATGTCTACGCCGACTCCCGCAGCTCCGTATTGTCGAGCGGCAGCCAGCACAATGCGTCCGTCGCCGCAGCCGAGGTCGTACACCACATCTTCAGCCGTTACCCGAGCGAGATCCAGCATGGCAGAGATGACGACGGGCATTGTGCGCACGTAAGGGGCGAGGCGGGTGGGTTTTCTGGGCTGGGGGCGAAATCCTTTGGCTGGCATTCGGTCAGCTCCGATACTGGTGTTGTTTGGGGTGCTGGTGTTGTTTGGGGTGCTGGTGTTGTTTGGGAACGGCAGGCCCAGTTGCAATCGATCTAAGTTTTGATGGCGATTATGCTGAAAGGCAGCATTGGAACTCTCTGGGGGCAGTGTCCCGGATTACCATGCGATCGCAAACTCTTACCGCCCGATCTTCGCCATGCACGATTTTAACTGGAAGAAGCTACAGAATGGTTCGGATATACGGGGAGTTGCCCTGGAGGGGATTCCTGGAGAGGCTGTCAACCTGACACCTGAAGTTGTGCGAGTGCTGGGCAGAGCGTTTGTTGCTTGGCTCTCTCAAAAGCTGGAGAAACCTGCGACAGACTTAACCCTTTCAGTTGGGCGCGACAGTCGCCTGTCGGGACCGGAATTAGCCAAAGCGGCGATGGAGGGCATGACTGCTGCGGGTTGTCGAGTGTTTGATTTCGGTATGGCTTCGACCCCCGCCATGTTTAAGAGTACTGTCACCCCTGGCTTCGACTGCGACGGGGCAATGATGGTGACGGCCAGTCACTTGCCCTTCAATCGCAACGGCATGAAGTTTTTCACGGCCCGAGGGGGATTGGACAAACAGGATATTTCTGACATTTTGGCGTTGGCTGAGAATCGCAATTTTGCAGACTCAGCAGAACCGGGCAGCCTCGAACAACGCGACTTTATCTCCGTCTATGCGGATGAACTGGTGGCTGAGGTCCGGCAGGGGGTCAGTCATCCCGACCATTTCGATCGCCCCTTGCAAGGGCTCAAGATTATTGTCGATGCGGGGAATGGCGCAGGAGGGTTCTACGCCGATAAAGTGCTAGCGCCTTTAGGGGCCGACACGACTGGCAGTCAGTTTTTAGATCCCGATGGCAAATTTCCCAATCACGTTCCCAATCCTGAAAACAAGCAGGCAATGGCTTCAATTTGTCAGGCGGTCATCGAGCATGGCGCAGATTTCGGCATTATTTTCGATACCGATGTCGATCGCGGAGCCGCCGTCGATCGCTCGGGCAGAGAACTCAACCGCAACCGGCCGATCGCCTTGGTTTCTGCGATCGTCTTGCGAGAGCATCCGGGCTCGACGATTGTGACGGATTCCATTACCTCTGAAGGATTATCTCAGTTTATCGAGGGGGATTTAAATGGCGTTCACCATCGATTTAAACGCGGCTATAAGAATGTTATTAATGAGTCTATTCGCCTGAATAATGAAGGTCGAGAGTCTTGGTTGGCGATCGAGACCTCCGGTCATGGAGCCATGAAAGAGAATTACTTTCTGGATGATGGCGCTTATTTGGTGACGATTTTATTAATCGAGTTAGCCAAATCAGCCTTAAAGGGGGAATCTTTGACCGATCTGATTGCGAATTTGAAAGAACCAGAAGAGAGTAGAGAATTTCGCCTCGGACTGGGGGTTGAAGATTTTAAGACCTATGGCAATGGGGTAATAGAAAAGCTCGAAGCCTTTGCGTCAGATCGGGATGACTGGGAGATTGCGAGTCCCAATTATGAAGGAGTGCGGGTCTCTTGTCGATCGCCTCAGGAGGGTGGATGGTTTTTATTGCGCTTATCCCTGCACGATCCAGTCATGCCTTTAAATATTGAGTCGAATGTTACGGGCGGCGTTGCCAAAATTGCCAGCCGTCTACTGGAATTTCTCAAGTCCTTTGACGAACTCGATCTGTCGCCATTGCAATAGATTCTTTTACTTCTGGATAGACAGCCATGACCCCCGAACAAATACAGCAAGCTATCGAAGGCATCCTCTCGGTACAGCGGGAGCGACAAGAGAGCCAGATAAAGCAAAAGGCTCGCATTGACGCGCTGCTGGAACTTAGCGAGAAGCACGAACAGCGCTTTTCCTGGTTCTATGGCTATCACATGGAGAAGGACACTATCAGGTTCAAGCTCGGGATTGCGCAGTTAGAGGGAGAGCAGGGAGGAGGCCAGTGACTATATCCAATTACTCTAAGGCAGCTATGCCAGCGGATTTTCTTGGCCGCCACAGTACTGACATCGATTGAGGAAATGAGGACTGAGCGAGCTGAGTGACTGAGTGTGCCAAAATCTGTAAAAGTGATGTAATCCCTCCAGCCTCCCTCACTTGAGATGCAACAATCGTAAAACACCCGTCCAGCTTGCTGGCACGGGCATCCGGGTAGCCATACTGCACAGGCTGCTATGAACCTCTACCAAATCCTGGCTATTTCTCCAGAGGCCACACCCGAGGAGATCAAACGGGGCTACCGTCGGTTGGTGCGGCAGTGCCATCCCGATGTGGCGGGCTCGGACGGAAACGATCGCTTCCGTCAAATTCAGGCCGCCTACGAAATCCTCAGCGATGCTAACGAGCGGCGCAAATACGATCTGAGCTTGGGTTTGGGGCGATCGCCTCGCACCGCAATTCCCTACCGTCCCCCCCAGCGCCAGGTCAAGCCAACCCCCGCCCCGCCCAAACCGGCAGCCGTCAAGCCCAAACCGGCCCAGTCCCCTACGGCTACCCCTCGCGCTGCAGCAAGCGGATATCGCAGCAATGGCAATGGCTCCGCGAAGGCAGGCTCGCAACGCCAGAGAGGGCACGGAACTGGAGCGCAAGCAGCCGAGCGACCGCCTCAAAAACCTCGCCCCGCACCACCGCCGCCGCGACAAACGCCTGCGATCGAAAGCTACGAGCAGGGGGCTCGGGCAGTGCAACAGGCATTACTGCAGCACAAATACGCCCTCGCGAGCGAATTGGCGGAGCAGTTGGTGGCCCATTATCCCAAGCGCTTCCAAGCACAACGGCTGTTTGTCAAGGCCTACCACTTGCGGGGCAACGAAATGCTGTATTACAAGCAATACGATCTCGCCGAGATATACCTGTACGAAGCCCTCAAAACCGCCACCGCCCACAACCCCGACCTCGTAGCAGTGATTCGACAGGACTTAGAGCGGGCCGATATCAACCGCAAAGAGTTAGGGGTTTCATAGTGCTCAGATCGCCAGACCTGGGTAAAGTCGTTCCACAACAGTTTGGCGGATAAGCCCCTGCCAGTCCCACAAGCCAGCGCCTATAATAGCCCCAGTTTCTAGGACTGCAGCGTGGCCAGTACTCCACAACCCTACCCGCAGCGATCGCGATCTGCCGAGCCCCCACCCCCACGCCCCCGACAACGCAATTGGGCGGGCCTCGTCTTGAGTGGCATCAACAACGTCTCTCTGGGAGTGCTGGTTTTGGGGGTGACCGTCGTTTCGGGCACTCTCATCGGCCTAGCGGTCAGTTTTCGCAATCTGCCCGAAGTCCAAAGCTTGAGATACTACGTTCCCAACGAAACCACTACCATCGTCGATATCAACGGCACCCTGATTGCCTCTCTACACGGCGAAGCCAACCGCCAACTGGTTCCCCTAGAAGCAATTTCCAACGAAATGAAGCTGTCGCTGCTGGCGATCGAAGACAGCCACTTTTACCTGCATAGCGGCATTAACCCCGTCCGCATCGGTCGAGCCTTTTTGGGTAGCGTCCAAGGGGGCTTGGGGTCTGCTGGCGGCGGCTCTACCCTCACCATGCAACTGGTCAAAAATCTGTTTTTGACGCCCGATCGCACGATTAGCCGCAAAGCGGCTGAAGCCGTACTGGCGGTGCGGGTGGAGCAGGTGTTTGATAAAAACGAAATTCTGGAGATGTACCTCAATCAAGTGTATTGGGGTCACAATCTCTACGGCATTGAAACAGCGGCAGAAAGCTATTTCGACAAAGAAGCATCCGAGCTCAATTTAGCAGAGTCAGCCATGCTGGCGGGGCTGTTGCAAGCTCCCGAACAGCTCAGCCCATTTCGAAATTTCGAGGCAGCCAAGCGGCGACAGGAGACGGTGTTACAGCGGATGGTGGAGTTGGAATGGATCGATGCGGATACCGCCCTAGCTGCCGCCCAACAGGAATTGACGTTGGGGCAGATTACCTCGTTTCAAGCCAGTGCTCCGGCGATCGCCGACGCGATCGAGGCTGAGTTGATCGACCGATTCGGTCGCGATGCCTTGCTGCGAGGAGGCTTTCGGGTACAGGCCACAATCGATCTAGACCTGCAGCGAGAGGCTCAACAGGCCGTGAATGATGGGGCTGCCTTCCTGCAGCAGTACAACCGCCAAGCGAATCAACTGGCATTGGTTGCCGTCGATCCGCGCACGGGATTTATCAAGGCAATGGTGGGGGGAGTCAACGCCGAGCGGGGACAGTTCAACCGCTCCATTCAAGCCATTCGCCAACCCGGTTCGGCCTTCAAGCCGTTTGTGTATTACACAGCCTTGGCCTCCGGTCGATACAGCCTGACCAGTCTGTTGAACGATTCTCCCATTACTTATCCCGACGGTCCCGGTCGCACCTACAGCCCCCGCAATTACGACAGCCGCTTTATGGGGACGCTCACGCTACAGCGGGCCTTGGAGCTCTCCCGCAATGTGCCAGCGGTCAAGCTGGCCAATGCAGTGGGGGTCTCTGATGTGATTGAGTCAGCCCGAGCGGCGGGCATTCAGCAGGCGATGCAGCCCAACCTCTCGCTGGCTTTGGGAGCTGCCGATATCACGCCGCTGGAAATGGCCAGTGCCTATGCCACCTTTGCCAATGGGGGCGTGCGCATCGAGCCCAGCTTAATCCTGCAGGTGATTGACACTCAGGGAAACATTATCGAAACGGCTCAACCGGACACCGAACGCACGCTCGATCCGTGGGCGGTAGCCAGTTTGGTGGAGATTTTGCAGGGGGTGACGCTGCGAGGAACGGGGGTGGCGGCTCGGCTGGAAGATGGGCGGCCTTTGGCTGGGAAAACCGGCACCACCTCCGACTTTAGAGATGCCTGGTTTGTGGGTTTTACGCCGCAGCTCTCGACAGCGGTGTGGATTGGGAACGATAACAATTCGCCGATGGCCCACGGCACCACTGGCGGCGGCTATGTCGCTCCCATTTGGAAGCAATTTATGGATGCAGCCCTGGCGGATGTTCCGGTAGAAGAGTTTCCCCCCGCTTATCAATTCACGCGGCCCGCGTCTCGCAATCAAACTAGCCCCGAGTTGCGCTAGCGGTTGAGAGGATGTGGGCAAGTTTGCGGCACCAGGCGATCGCCAGCGTCGCGTCCGTAAACGGGATGCTCGCTTGCTGGGGCAGTAACTCGATCTGAATGTCTTTACCGGGCGGGAGCGAGTCTGGGGGGAGGGCGATCGGCCGACCGTCCACCAGCAGTTGCAAGCTCTCCACCTCTGTCAATTCAAGCGACTGAACCGCCTGCACTCCCTGCAGGCTGGGCTTCCCCCAGGTCAAAGTGTGGCCCTTCAGTCCCGCCACTGCGAGCGGATCGTATTTGGCTGTATCGAACTGTGTCGCCCACTCTCGGTAGAGTTCCACCTGGCGATAAGAACGCCAACCCAAAACTGTTAAGGCAATAAATGCCGCCAACAATGGCAGCCACAGCAATCCGCGTTCCACTGCCCTCTCCCAGCACTTGCTCCAATTCCCCTTGTCAGTCTGATGCATCCCCGCCAATATCGAGCCAGATTGCATCACCCGTTCAAGGCTGCAAAATCATCGTCCAACTGCGATCGCTGCTGTTCCAAAACGGGGCGATCGTCTCGTCCACCACATTCGGCCCCCAATATCGCCGCGAACCGTCAATGGTGAAGGCCACAATGATATCCCCCGGTCCCACCACGAGCGGTTCTTTTTCCTTCAAACTCAACGTCAGCCCCTCACTGCCCCCTTCTCCAGGCGCAAAGTCCCAATGGGCTGGGATATTGCTGGGGTTCTCCGGCACATTGCGCGCGAGCACCACAACCCGCAGCGGAAATGGCGTCCGGTTGCCCACCCGCAGCAATCCTTCTTTGATCGAGATCGCTGCGGTTTCGTCAGACTCGGCAGCGGTGGGTGGGGGTTCCTGCCCCTCAGCGTCGATCGCCGCCGCTTCCGCTGCTTCCCGCTCCAAAATTTCAGTCACCGCCGACTCGATCGCCCCTTGCCCCTCGCGCTCGGCTTGCGTAGGCTCGATCGTCGCTTGTGCCCGGACGGCGATCGGGAACGCTCCCGCGTGACTGATGGCAAGACAGCCCAGCAACAGTGCCAGAACTCGGTTGCAACTGAATGACATGTGGGTGGGTGAAAGAGTATCTGCAATCGGAGTCGCGTCGCTCGGGGGAAGGCTGTTGCCAAACTAGCACGTCATCCCGCTGCGATTGAATGATTTCAACAGGACTGTTCAAAAATTGAATCCTTGGGTGCGCAACAACACAACGCCGAGGATGGCGATCGCGGCGGCGATCGCGGTCTGAATGCCGTTGATCGCCTCGTTCGTGAGCCAGTCAAACAGCGGTTGAATGGTGGCCCCCATCCAACTTTCTATGGTGGTGGCTAACACTGCCGCCCCCCAACAGACCCACCACCAGTTGGGCGGTACCACCTGCAAGACCGCCGCCAGTCCCGTCAAAACTCCAGCCGCAATCCAACCCGCCAGCGTGCCTTCCAAACTGATCGCCCCTTCGCTACCGGGGGGCACGGGCTTGAAGGAGGTAATCAAAAACGTTCGCTTGCCGTAGGCTTTACCCACTTCACTACTGGCGGTATCGGCCAACTTAGCTGCGAAGCTGGCTGCAAAACCCAATTTCCAGAGGGGATTGGGCCAGAAGGCAAAGGCGATCGCGCAAACCGCCCCCGTCAGGGCCGACCCCCAAACATTTTCGGGACCGCGAGCCCCCCCTCGCTTTTCGGCAATCCCCTGAGCTTCTTTTTGGGCCATCCCCACTTTGGTCGCTGCCGTACCGAGAATGAAATAGACAGCTACGATCGCATATCCCGGCCAGCCCAAACAGCCCCACAAGATCGCGCCCAAGATGGCCGCGTGTATCGTGCCAGACCGGGTGAGCGCCTTTTGTTCGCTCAGCAAGCCTACAGCCGCGATCGCGCCATTGAGCGCCAAAGCCACAATCCACTGCTGTGTCAGAAAACCCGACATGGAGAACCTCCGCCACTGTCCTTAGCTTAAAGGAGCTCTCTAGACTAACGGAGCTCTCTAGACTAACGGAGCAAATTCTACGCCCAACCGCAGTCCGCAGCGCACTCAAGTCTTAGAACAAGCCACAAGAGCTGCGATAAGCTGGCAAGCAAACGCACACCAGTCCCAATGCCCGCACCTTCCATCCGCCGCACTGCCGCGCTGACCCTAGCTGCCACCTCCCTCTGGCTGGGGCTGGCAACGGTCTCTATCCCATCGCGATCGCCCCTCGGCCAACTCCCTTTCCTCAGTCCCGCGCGAGCCCAACCGGCCAATCGAGTGGCCTGGACTGAGCCCTACGCAACGGCTCTAGAAGCCCAAACCAGCCTGGTGCTGCGATCGCAACCGCTGGACAATACCCTCACCCGCATCGAATTGGCCCAGTGGCTGGCGGAATTTTTTGGCTTTGTCGCCAACCCCCAACAGCGCCTGCCCATTGCCGATATGGAAATTGATTCGCCCGACTATTGGACTGCTCAGGCGGTCTTGCAAGCAGGCATCATGCGCGCCTTTGAGGGCGATCGCTTCCGTCCCGAAGGAGATCTGACCAAACTGGAGGCGATCGCCATCTTCGTCAGAGCTCTCCAGCTCGAAGCTCCCTCTAATGCAGAGGTCGATCGCTGGCTGGTGCTATATAGCGATCGCGTGGCGGTTCCCGATATTGGTCGCCCCTTCATTGCCTTAGCCGGACAAGCCGGACTGATTGTCAACCATCCCGACCCCGCTCAACTGAACCCCAACTTGATTTTGACGCGGGGGGAGGGTGTGGTCATGCTGCACCAAGCCCTGGCGTTTCGACGACAGGTGCGTCCGCTCGCTCCCGCTGTCGCCCAACTGGCCCCCGAGGCGTTGCCCAAACCCGAACTGACCGATATTCAAGTCACTCCGGCCTCGGGACGAGTTCCCCCCGGGGGCTCCTTGGTGATTGAAGCCAGAGGCACCCCTCAAGGCCGGGGCACAGTTCTGCTGGCAGGCTCGATCGAACTCCCCATGCAGGAGGTCCAAACGGGTCTGTACCGAGCCACTTACGTCCCGACAAACGCAGACTTTATTGCCAATCCTTCCATCGGCGTCCAATTGGAGCTCAATGGCGAGGTCACCCGCCGCCAGCGTCAGTTCCCCCAACTCGCCCTCGGCAATGCCCTCGACCCCACTGGGCCTCCTCCCATCAATAGTCCCCCCAGCCTGCCCGCTCCAGTTCCCCCCGTCACGCGCCCCCGTACCCCCAGCGCGGCAGGCCGCCCCACCCTAACCGGCATCCGCTTCGGTCCCGTTCGAGATTTGCGACAAGGGGATATTTTTACCATCAATATTCGCGGCGATGCTGGCGGAGTGGCTCGCTTCGACATTGGCAATCTGGCGATCGAGCAGCCCATGCGCGAAGTCCAGCCGGGAATCTACGAAGGCACCTACGTGGTCGCTAGTAACCACTTCGCGAACAGCCCTACGCTGCGGGCGATCCTCGTCAAAGATGGTTTGGGGGTGCAGCACCGAGAAACCTTGCCCTTTGTCATTAATGGAGCCTCAGTCGCGAGTGCCCCGAGGCCCACCCCCACCCCGAGACCTACCCCTGCTCCGAGACCTACTCCCCAAGCCGTTAACCCGGCCCCCACCCCCAGTCCCGATCCCCGCGATGCCGTGCCGGGGCTAGGGAGACAGCCATTGATTTTTGCCATCTCTGCCAACACAGGCGATCGCCCCTTGCAGCCCGATGACGTGTTACAGGTGAACATGCGGGGGGAGCAGCGAGGTCGGGCGGTCTTCCGAATTTTAAATGTGTTGCCGGATGTCGAGATGCAGGAAGTTGCCCCTGGCGTTTATCGAGGACAAATTCGCATCGATCGCAATACCCCTGCCATCCGCAGTGGCATCGTGCAGGTGGAGCTCGAACGAAATGGCTTGAGTACGACGCGATCGCTACCCCAGACGATCGATATCGATCCCAGTGGGTCATAGTCCTTACTCGATAGGATAGAGGCAAACCAATCTACTGGCAGACACCCCCATGAGCTCAGCGACTGGCTTGTTGAATCGCATTACCCAAACCCCCGGCCAGTGCGGCGGGCGTCCCTGCATTCGAGGGATGCGCATTCGAGTCACCGATATTTTAGAAATGTTGGCTGAGAACATTAGTGCTACTGAAATTTTAGAAGACTTTCCCGATCTCGAACTAGCCGATATTCAAGCTTGCCTAATCTTTGCAGCGCGCCCTACAGATTTTCCTAGACTGACGGCATGAAGATTTGGATCGACGCTCAACTACCTCCAACCCTTGCAAGTTGGTTGGCAAACAGCTTTGATTTAGAAGCTACTGCATTGCGCGATTTAGAACTGCGGGATGCTCGAGATATCGAAATATTCGAAGCAGCACGAGCCGAGAGTGCTGTGGTTATGACGAAAGAGAGTGATTTTATTGACTTAGTATGTTGATTGGGATCTCCACATCAAATTTTGTGGCTCACCTGCGGCAACGTCACAAACCGCAATCTCAGACGACTGCTAACTGCCATCTTGCCTGACGCCTTAAAACGATTGCGCCAAGGAGAGGCGATCGTAGAAATCAACAGCAAGCCTTAAGGACTCGACCAGCGTTCCGGCGAGGTAACCTCCAGCAAAGATCTGGAACTTCTTTAGAACATAATTTTAAATAGTCTGTAGCTTTTAGATGAAAATCATACGTTTAAAGGATTGAGGGCGTTTCTTGACTCACCCTGCATCGCAATCCCGGTAGAGCCATAGTTCTCGAGGTATGTTTTGTGGCGGCATCGAACCCCTCGGAACATTCGAGAGATCCGTGTCTCCCGCTGCCAAATCAAAGATTCTGGGAGTCCTATAGCCTCCCGAACCCACCATTCGATAGACTCAAGAAGCGTTTCTAGGGGTTCTCTCGTGCTTCAGCGTGACACAAAACCTGCTGCACTTACTGTCGAAAGTCCGCTCGAACTCGTCGGCAACACCCCCCTAATCCGTCTCAGGCGAGTCGCGGCCGATCTGCCGCCCACCGTCAAGGTTTACGGTAAAGCAGAATGGTTTAACCCCGGCGGCTCGGTCAAAGACCGCCCCGCCCTGAACATGATTGAATCCGGGGAGCAATCGGGGGCTCTCACGCCGGACAAGGTGATTCTAGATTCTACCTCTGGAAACACTGGCATTGCCTATGCCTGGATTGGAGCCGCCAAAGGCTATCGCGTCAAACTAGCCCTCCCCTCTAATGCCAGCGAAGAACGCAAAAAAATTCTGTCGGCCTATGGCGTCGAACTGGTCCTGACCGATCCCGGTCAAGGCTCCGATGGGGCGATTCTCAAGGCCAAAGAGATTTACCAAGCCAACCCCGAACGCTATTTCTATCCCGATCAGTACAGCAACCCTGCTAACTGGAAAGCCCATTACCATACCACCGCTGTCGAACTCTACGAACAGACCGAAAGACAAATCACCCACTTTGTCACCGGTTTGGGCACTAGCGGTACCTGTATGGGAGTGGGTCGCCGCCTGCGGCAGTTCAATCCAGCCATTCAAATTGTGGCCATGCAGCCCGATTCCCCCTTTCACGGCTTGGAAGGTCTCAAGCATATGGAAACATCGATCGTTCCCCCCATCTACGACCCACACGTGCCCGATCGCCAAATTGCAATCTCCACCGAGGCCGCTCAGCAGATGGTGAAGCGCCTTGCCCGCGAAGAAGGGCTTATGGTAGGTATTTCAGCCGGAGCCAATGTCTTAGCGGCGATCGAAATCGCCCGCGAGTTAGAAGCAGGGATTGTCGTTACCATTTTGTGCGATAGCGCAGATAAATATCTATCCGATCGCTTCTGGACTGAGAATTGATTGGACCCCGCTAGCAAGGAGAAATTGGCATGACTCGGGACGCGTTGGCCCTGCTGTGGCATCGCCGCGATTTGCGCCTGCACGACAATGCTGCGCTCCATATGGCGACCCAAGCATATGCGCGGGTGTTGGGGGTGTTTATCCTCGATCGCGGCATCTTGGACAGGGCCGATACGGCCCCCGCACGGGTGCAATTTATGTTGGCATCGCTGGCAGAACTGCAGGAAAATTACGCCAGTCGAGGGGGCCGTCTCGTGGTGCGGCAGGGCCAGCCGCTAGCGGTGTTGCGACAACTGGCGCGAGACAGCGGTGCGGCGGCGGCGTTCTGGAATGAGGATGTGGAACCCTATGCGATCGCCCGCGACCGACAAGTGCGCGAGGGATTGACGGCTGATGGTATTGAAGCGCGATCGTTTCAAGATATGTTGCTGCACGAACCAGAGGCGATCGCCACTCGAGCCGGTAAACCCTACTCCGTCTACAGTCCTTTTTGGCGCAATTGGTCGAGCAGGCCCAAACCTGCCCCCTACTCAGCTCCCAATCGCCTGCAGGCCCCAGATATTTCCTCCATTCCCCTACCGACATTGGCAGATCTCGGGTTTAGCTGCCAGCAAGAGCTACCGACTGCTGGAGAATCGGCGGCCCTAGAGCGATTGGACCAATTCTGGAGCAGCGGCGCGATCTTCGATTACCGCAGTCAGCGCAATTTACCCGCCTGCGACGGCACATCCGGCTTGAGCCCGCACTTGCGCTGGGGCACGATTGGAGTCAGACAGGTGTGGCAAGCCACTGTCGATGCCGAGCCAGAAATTCGCAGTGACGAGGGGGAAACCAGTCTCAAAACTTGGCGGCAGGAGTTAGCGTGGCGCGAATTTTACAAGCACGCCCTCTACCACTGGCCCCAGCTAGAAACACAGGTCTTTCAGCAGCAATTCAAGTGCTTCGAATGGGATACCGATCGGGCTAACTTTGAAGCCTGGTGCAGCGGTCAAACGGGCTACCCCATCGTGGACGCCGCCATGCGCCAGTTGAACCAAACGGGGTGGATGCACAATCGCTGTCGCATGATTGTGGCCAGCTTTTTGACCAAAGATCTGCTGCTCGACTGGCGCTGGGGAGAGCAATATTTCATGCAAATGTTGGTGGATGGGGACTTAGCTGCCAATAACGGCGGCTGGCAGTGGAGTGCCGGTGTGGGCACCGACCGGAAGCCGCTACGTATATTCAATCCATCCACCCAAGCCAAACGCTACGATCCCGAGGGGGAGTACATTCGCCGATACGTTCCAGAATTGGCTGGACTCGATCTGCCGCAATTGCTCGACGCGAACAGGCTCGGAGCACTCGAACGGCAGGGGTGCGGTTATCCGCAGGCGATTGTGGACCACAAACTGCGGCAGCGAGAATTCAAACTGCGCTACTACGCCTGCAAATCTTAATGGGGGCCATGCAGAATCATCGAACTCAGGTGGGGCAGGGCGGACTCAGTGAGAATTGGCAGATGCCGTTCGGGTTCGAGGCAGGTTGGGTTAGGGCCGATCGATCCCGACAGCATCTGCAGTTTTGGCCTGGGATAGCTCGGATTTAGCCAGCCGTTCGGCTTTCAATTTGGGTTTGAGGTAGAGGTTATCCACCAAAACTGATACCCCTGCAAACCAAGGGGGAACAATCAACGCTCCTAAAATCCCCAGTACCTGCACCCCGCCCAACACGGCCAGCAACTGGTAGAGGGGATGTATCCCCACCGCCGTCCCCACCAAGAGGGGATCGAGCACGTAAGTCTCTAGGTTTTGTAACACCACATAAAACAGCAGTACCCACAAAACGGTCCATCCCCCTTGCGCGATCGCCACCACCAGTGCTGGAATCGCTCCCAAAATTGGCCCCAGAAAGGGAATCAGATTGGTGACTCCAGCGATCGCCCCCAGGCCGAGCGAAAATTCCGCCAGTCCCAAACCGCGCAATCCCAGCGAGGTCGCAATGGCCAATACGATCGAGACCAGCAGCCGCCCGCGAATGTAGGTGCCCATGCGATTGCCCACGTTACCCATTTGGCCGTAGAGCCTGCGGTCCCAGGGGTCGGGCAGCAAGCGCACCAAGCGCCGCACCAACGTCCGACTGTCAGCCACCATGTATCCCGAGAGAAAGAGAGCCAGGATTAAACTCAAAACGGCCCCGACGATGCCGCGCGTAATGCTGTAAGAGCGCAGCAAGAGTTCTTGACTGGTCTGAAAGGTCCACCGAGTTAAGGCCTGAAAGTTGAGGGTTTGGCGCACCAGGTCAGTTAATTGGGCGGCATCTTCTGGGCTGAGCCGTTCATCCAAGAGACTAACCAGTTTTTCGGACACAATCGGCAACTGTCGGAACAACCGTTGCAATTGTTCCAGCACCGTCGGGCCAATCAGAAAGAAGACCCCCACCAACCCTAAAATTGCTAGCAAATACACCACCAGAGCCGATAGCCAGCGAGGTATCCGCCGCCGTTCCGCCCAATCCACAATCGGAGCGATTGAGGAGGCCATCACAATCGCGACCATGAGCAGCACTAACAACCCCCGCAACTGCCAAAGCAGCACGATTGAAGCGACCGCTGTCACAATCGTCAGCAGGCTGGAGGGAGAGAAGATAATTTGCCGTTCGTTCATGGGCGAGGGCTCGGGATGAGGGCTTGTATCGATGCTCTCTAGATTGCTTCCGCGCGCTTTAAAAATACTCGATCCTTGCCATCAATCTCTGTAACGTGAACGCGAATGCTTTCGGAGAGAGAGGTGGGTAGCTGCTTGCCCACATAGTCGGGATGGACGGGCAATTGGCGATGGCCGCGATCGATCAGAACCGCTAGGCGCACGAGCTCGGGGCGACCGAAACCGTTGACGGCTTCTAGAGCCGCTCGGATGGTGCGACCGCTATAGATGACATCGTCCACGAGAATCACTTGGCGATCGGTAATATCGCAGGGCAGATCGCTGGGGCGAGGGGTGCGCATGTGAAGGCGCTCGAGATCGTCGCGGTAGAAGGTGATGTCGAGCGCGCCAACATCGATGTGGGGAGCCGCAAATTCGGGAGCAGTGCCTGGAGTGGAGGATGAATCGGCGGATTCGGCACCAAAGGCTCCAGACTCTAGCCGCTGAATTTGGTCGGCTAGGCGATGGGCGAGGGGGACACCACGGGTGCGGATACCCAATAGCACGACGCGGCTGAGATCGGGATGGTGTTCGATAATTTCTGAAGCAAGGCGGGTGAGGGTGCGTCGCACTTCGGCTGCATCGAGAATCTCGACGGTGGCACTGGTCATGTCTGGGCTCCCCAAGATCGGGCGATGCGCTTTACCACTGGGCTGTTCGACACTGCCGTCTGACGATGGGGTTGCGGACGACTGTCGAAACCCCAATTTATCGCGATCGCGAGTTCAATTCCACTTTCCCAGGACAACTCAACGCCCATCAGCACAGTGCGCTCAATCGGTCTTTTGCACAGCAGGGGAATCCTATCGTCAAACTACAAATTCAATCGAAGTAAAACAGCGTCACCACTTTATGTTGGTCTTCAGCATAGGCGCAGGCTTCTTGCAGGGTGGTACTGTCGTGGAACGCAAAGCAAATGAGCTGCTGGCACTTACTAATAATTTCGGTATTGCAGAGGGAGCTGGCCTCAGCCAGCGACAGATGGTCATTTTCGGGATGCTCCACCAAGTGCATCACGCTTTCGAGCTGGGCGCGCGACTCTGCGGGCTGCTTGTCTAGACTTTGGGGCAAAATCACGGTCAGCGCGCCCTCGTCTGCCCGCATAGCGCCTCGAATAGCGGCAGAATTGGTCCCTTGAGCCCCCGAAGTGAGCATGCGGTTGCCCGTTAATGCCAGCGCGTAGCTGAGCATTTCAATCAAGTATTGATGGGTAATGGGGACGTGGCGACTTCCCAGAATAGCAATACGCTTTGGCCCCGCTTGTTGAATGGTGGCAAGCTCTTGCAAGAAGACATCAACGGTCGGGGGTATCTCGACAGCTTTAGTCAAGTGTGACGTTCCATAGATAGCCTCACAATCCTAGCAAATGGAGTTGCGAAATCCTATTTAATTCTTAGGTGTAGGAAACCGATCGAGGGCGCCTCTCCGCACAGATCATTTGTCCGACCAAACCGTATTCACCTCTAAAATCTTTGCATTCGACCGATTCAGCCGCTGAATCTCAGCCCCCAAACGACCAAACGGCACCGATATATTCATCACCGCCTTGCGCATTCCCGCCCCCTTCAGGCCAGTCACCTTCAACATAAACGAGCGATTGCCATTCTTATAGATTTCCGGCGCACCATTACTGCCCCGATCGGGAGCCGCCGTAGGCTGGACCTTTTGCTTCGCAGTCTCCGCCTGCAGCCACTCCACCACCTGTAACGCCTGTGCCTTCGTTAACGTGCTGCTAGCCGTCTTCACCGGAATTCTCAGCTCGTTACAAGCATCGAGAATTGGCTGGCACCTGGGCAGTCCCAACTGGCGCTTGATGGTGTATATTCTGACCTTGTCCATAGCGGTCACCATAAATATGGAGTAATCGACCCCTGTTGGGGCCACTTTGGCACTATTATGGCCGACCTTTAAATGAGTCACCACTATGGCTCAATAAAGCCTTTAGATTTTGGGGATCGCAGTTGAAACGCAGATTCCCCTGCTAAGAACATCCCCAATCTGGGGTATAACCGAATCAACTCCGGCCTAACCATGATTGCCAGACTGACCCCGATTCTTGCAGCGATCGCGATCGCCCCCCCTCGGCTCCGCAGTGCATCTGTACTTTTAGTCGTCGCCGGGTTGAGCCTATCTGCCTGCACCCCTGCCCCAAACACCCCCGCCGCAGGAACTGAGACCCTGTCAGTGGCGGTGACTCAAATTGTGGAACACCCTGCCCTCGATGCTGCCCGCGACGGCATTCGCGACGAATTGGCCGCCTCGGGCTATGTTATCGGCGACACCCTGCAGTGGACTTGGGAAAGTGCCCAAGGCAGCCCCACCACCGCTGTTCAAATTGCCAGCAAATTTGTCGGAGACGAGCCCGATGTCATCGTGGCGATCGCCACTCCTTCTGCCCAAGCGGCTGTCGCGGCTGCCCGAGAGATTCCCGTCATCTTCTCTGCCGTCACCGATCCCGTAGGCGCTTCCCTCGTCGATAGTCTGGAGATTCCGGGAGGACATGCCACAGGCGTCACCGATCTCACTCCAATTGGCTCTCAACTCGATCTGCTGCTCGAAATTGTCCCCACAGCACAAACCGTTGGGGTTATCTTCAACGCCGGAGAAGATAATTCCGCCAGCCTCGTCAAACTCATGGAGGCCGAAGCCCCCGAGCGGGGGCTCGATATTGTCAAAGCCACTGTTGCGCGATCGAGCGATGTGGCCGCAGCAGCCGAAAGTTTGGTGGGCCGCAGCGATGCCATCTACGTACCGACAGATAATACGGTGATTTCAGCCTTCGAGTCTGTGGTGTTAGTGGGTCGAGAAAATCAACTGCCCGTCTTTGCAGGAGATACTGATTCAGTCGCGCGGGGGGCGATCGCCGCGCTGGGGTTCGACTATTACGATGTCGGTCGCCAAACGGGGGCAATTGTGGTGCGGGTACTGGAGGGGGAAGATCCCGGCACTATTGCAGTACAGTCGATCGATCGACTCGAACTGGCGATCGACCTCGAGGCGGCGGCGGCGATGGGAGTGGATATCCCCGCCGCAGTGCTGGCGCGAGCGGATGCGATTATGCGAGAAGCGGAATAGAGGGGTCGGGTGAGCTGGACGGCACTGGTAGGGGCGATCGAGACCGGATTGATTTTCGGTCTGGTGGCGCTGGGGGTATATCTGTCCTTTCGGGTGCTGGACTTTCCCGATTTGACCGTAGATGGCAGTTTTGCCTTGGGGGGCGCAGTCGCCGCCACCCTGATTGTGGGGGGCTGGAACCCTTATGCGGCAACGGCACTGGCGATACTGGCCGGGGCGATCGCCGGGTTAGTCACCGCTTGGCTCAACGTCCAGCTCAAAATCCTTAACTTACTGGCTAGCATCCTGACGATGATTTCGCTCTATTCGATTAACTTGCGGGTCATGGGGCGACCGAATGTAGCGCTGTTGAGACAATCCACCCTTTACACTCCCCTCGAACGTTGGGGAGATTGGCTGCCCGAGCGCTATATCGAACTGTTCGTCTTGCTGGCGATCGCGATCGCCGCCAAATTCGCCACCGATTGGTTTTTAGCCACCGAAATGGGATTAGCCATGCGCGCCACCGGAGCCAATCCGCGCATGGCTCGCGCCCAAGGCATTTCCACTGGTGCAGCCACGCTGTTGGGCATGGGCCTCAGCAACGGGTTGGTGGCACTCGGAGGGGCACTGTTTGCCCAAACCTTTGGATTTGCCGACGTAACGATGGGAGTGGGCACGATTGTGTTTGGCTTAGCCGCAGTCATTATTGGGGAATCGCTATTGCCGGGGGGATGGGTGTGGCTGTCCACTACGGGGGCAGTGGCGGGGTCGATTGTGTATCGCATTGTGGTGGCCTTTGCCCTGAATGTGGATGCGATCGGCCTGCAAGCTCAGGATCTCAACCTCGTCACCGCCGTCTTAGTCACCCTAGCCCTCGTCTTACCCAACGCCCGCAACCCCCTCAAGCTCCTCCGCCGCAAGGAAACTGTCTCGTGATTTCGGCAGAGCACCTCCAGGTCACCTTCAATCCCGGCACCCCAATGGAAACGCGGGCGCTGCAGGGGATGAGTCTGACCATCCCCTCCGGCCAGTTCGTCACGGTGATTGGCAGTAACGGCGCAGGCAAATCCACTTTATTGGGGGCCATTGCCGGAGATATCGCCTGCGATCGCGGCAGCATCACCATCGCCGGTCGCGATGTCACCCGCTGGCCCGCCCCCAAACGCGCCCGCCTAGTGGCCCGCGTCTTTCAAGATCCCCTGGCAGGCTCCTGCGCCCATCTCACCCTTGCCGAAAATATGGCCCTAGCCTACCGGCGGGGCCAGCGGCGCTCGCTCGGGCGAGCCCTCAACCGCCGTATGATGGTGGAATTTCGCAGCCATCTCGAACGGCTCGACTTGGGCCTGGAAAATCGCCTCGGCGATCGCATGGGGCTACTCTCGGGCGGTCAGCGGCAGGCGGTCAGTTTACTCATGGCCACCCTAGCCAATCGCGAGATTTTATTGCTGGACGAACACACTGCCGCCCTCGATCCCAAAACTGCTGTCTACGTCGCCGACTTGACGCGGGCGATCGTGGCCGAAAAGGGACTGACCACCTTGATGGTGACCCACAGTATGCGGCAGGCATTGGACTTGGGCGATCGCACCCTAATGCTGCACGAGGGTCGTATCGTTTTCGACGTGTCGGGGGCAGAACGGGCCAGTTTGGACGTACCCGACCTATTGCGCATGTTCGAACAATTGCGCGGCGAAGCCCTCTCGAATGACTCGCTGTTGCTGAGCTGATGGAAGGCGATCGCCCTCAGAATCCCCCCAGTTACAATAGGGCCAAATCCCCTCTATTTCTGCCAATCCCCCTGCAGCACAGCCCATGACCGCCGCCAAACCTTCCCTGCCGCAGTACCAGCGAAACCCCCTGCCCAGCATGTACGATCTTCCCAGCGAAGATTCCGCAGAACCCGGTTTGCCTGACGAATTTCACAACCTGCAACCCCAGCTTTTGAGTGCCACCCTGCGCCTCTCCCAATACGCACCAGACAACCGCTTTACCGGCACGGACCTCAACCTCTATTACGACATCCACCATCCCCTCTGGCACAAGCGACCCGACTGGTTTTTGGTCTTGGGCGTCCCCCGCCTGTATGGCGGAGCTGACCTGCGACTGAGCTATGTCATTTGGCAGGAAAGGGTGAGTCCCTCTGTGGTGGTCGAACTGCTATCCCCCGGCACGGAGCGGGAAGATTTGGGTGCAACCGAGCGTCAGGCCGACCGTCCTCCCACCAAGTGGGAGGTGTACGAACAAATCCTAAAAGTGCCCTACTACGTGGTGTTCGATCGCTATACGGACCAGTTGAGAGCGTTCGAGTTAGTGGGGGGAAGCTATCGGCCATTGGAGATCGCGGAACGGCGACTCTGGATACCAGCACTGGACTTGGGGCTGGGGGTTTGGCAGGGGGAATACGAGGGAATCGAGCGGGCTTGGTTGCGCTGGTACAGCAGTGCTGGGGATTGGATTCCCACCGATACGGAGACGGCGGCTTGGGAGCGTCAGCGGGCCGAGCAGCAGCAACAGCGGGCCGAGCAGCAGCAACAGCGGGCCGAGCAGCAGCAACAGCGGGCCGAGCAGCAGCAACAGCGGGCCGAGCAGCAGCAACAGCGGGCCGAACAAGCAGAGTCGTTGCTGGAGCAAGAGCGTCAGGATAAAGAGAACTTGTTGGCCTACCTCCGCTCTTTGGGGGTGGATCCCGACGAGCTGGAGCGAGGTCGGCCTTAGCACTGCTTCCTTGTCCTCTCGCATGACTCGCTGTTGCTGAGCTGATGGAAGGCGATCGCCCTCAGAATCCCCCCAGTTACAATAGGGCCAAATCCCCTCTATTTCTGCCAATCCCCCTGCAGCACAGCCCATGACCGCCGCCAAACCTTCCCTGCCGCAGTACCAGCACAACCCCCTGCCCAGCATGTACGATCTTCCCAGCGAAGATCCCGCAGAACCCGGTTTGCCTGACGAATTTCACAACCTGCAACCCCAGCTTTTGAGTGCCACCCTGCGCCTCTCCCAATACGCACCAGACAACCGCTTTACCGGCACGGATCTCAACCTCTATTACGACATCCGCCATCCCCTCTGGCACAAGCGACCCGACTGGTTTTTGGTCTTGGGCGTCCCCCGCCTGTATGGCGGAGCGGACCTGCGACTGAGCTATGTCATTTGGCAGGAAAGGGTGAGTCCCTCTGTGGTGGTCGAACTGCTATCTCCCGGCACGGAGCGGGAAGACTTGGGTGAAACCGAGCGTCAGGCCGACCGTCCTCCGACCAAGTGGGAGGTGTACGAACAAATCCTAAAAGTGCCCTACTACGTGGTGTTCGATCGCTATACGGACCAGTTGAGGGCGTTTGAGTTAGTGGGGGGAAGCTATCAGCCATTGGAGATCGCGGAACGGCGACTCTGGATACCAGCACTGGACTTGGGGCTGGGGGTTTGGCAGGGGGAATACGAGGGAATCGAGCGGGCTTGGTTGCGCTGGTACAGCAGTGCTGGGGATTGGATTCCCACCGATACGGAGACGGCGGCTTGGGAGCGTCAGCGGGCCGAGCAGCAGCAACAGCGGGCCGAGCAACAGCAACAGCGGGCCGAACAAGCAGAGTCGTTGCTCGAGCAAGAGCGTCAGGATAAAGAGAACTTGTTGGCCTACCTCCGCTCTTTGGGGGTGGATCCCGACGAGCTGGAGCGAGGTCGGCCTTAGCACTGCTTCCTTGTCCTCTCGCATGACTCGCTGTTGCTGAGCTGATGGAAGGCGATCGCCCTCAGAATCCCCCCAGTTACAATAGGGCCAAATCCCCTCTATTTCTGCCAATCCCCCTGCAGCACAGCCCATGACCGCCGCCAAACCTTCCCTGCCGCAGTACCAGCGAAACCCCCTGCCCAGCATGTACGATCTTCCCAGCGAAGATTCCGCAGAACCCGGTTTGCCTGACGAATTTCACAACCTGCAACCCCAGCTTTTGAGTGCCACCCTGCGCCTCTCCCAATACGCACCAGACAACCGCTTTACCGGCACGGACCTCAACCTCTATTACGACATCCACCATCCCCTCTGGCACAAGCGACCCGACTGGTTTTTGGTCTTGGGCGTCCCCCGCCTGTATGGCGGAGCTGACCTGCGACTGAGCTATGTCATTTGGCAGGAAAGGGTGAGTCCCTCTGTGGTGGTCGAACTGCTATCCCCCGGCACGGAGCGGGAAGATTTGGGTGCAACCGAGCGTCAGGCCGACCGTCCTCCCACCAAGTGGGAGGTGTACGAACAAATCCTAAAAGTGCCCTACTACGTGGTGTTCGATCGCTATACGGACCAGTTGAGGGCGTTCGAGTTAGTGGGGGGAAGCTATCGGCCATTGGAGATCGCGGAACGGCGACTCTGGATACCAGCACTGGACTTGGGGCTGGGGGTTTGGCAGGGGGAATACGAGGGAATCGAGCGGGCTTGGTTGCGCTGGTACAGCAGCGCTGGGGATTGGATTCCCACCGATACGGAGACGGCGGCTTGGGAGCGTCAGCGGGCCGAGCAGGCAGAGTCGTTACTGGAGCAGGAACGTCAGGAGAAAGAGAAACTGTTGGCGTATCTCCGTTCTCTGGGGGTGAATCCCGACGAGCTGGAGTGAGGTTAGCCTCAGCACTGGTTCCTATGCCCTTTGCTTCCATCCCAATGGCCGCAGCTCGATAACAGGGTTACGATTGCCATCCTACTAGCTGACAGTCACTGGCTTATTCTAGATAGGTGGGGGCCTGCAGTCACTCAAGTTGCTATCCATATGACGAAGTCATCCGATCGCCTGTTGTTGAGCTTCGAAAAACCCGTTGCCGATCTAGAACAGCGAATTGAAGAGATCCGCGCGCTGGCAGAGGATAACGAACTGGAAGCCTCCGAGCAAATTCAGCAGCTCGAACATCGGGCCGCCGAATTGCGCAAGGAAATCTTTCTGCGCCTGTCTCCCGCTCAGCGGCTGCAGGTGGCTCGCCATCCCCGTCGCCCCAGTACCCTCGACTACATTCAGACCATCTGCGACGATTGGTTCGAGCTGCACGGCGATCGCCACGGTTGTGACGACCCTGCTTTGGTCGTGGGCCTAGCCCGCTTGGCCGAGCGCCCGGTGGTGGTGATGGGACATCAAAAAGGTCGCGATACCAAAGACAACGTGCTGCGCAATTTTGGCATGCCCAACCCCGGCGGCTATCGCAAAGCCCTGCGTTTAATTCAACATGCCGATCGCTTTTCTCTGCCCATCTTGACCCTGATCGATACGCCTGGGGCTTATCCGGGCATTGAGGCGGAACAGACGGGTCAAGGGGAGGCGATCGCCGTTAACCTACGGGAGCTATTTCAGGTGGAAGTGCCGGTGATTTGTACCGTCATTGGCGAAGGGGGGTCGGGGGGAGCACTGGCCATTGGCGTTGGCAATCGCATCTTGATGTTCGAACATTCTGTCTATTCGGTGATTTCGCCCGAAGGATGCGCCGCTATTTTATGGAAGGACGCCAGTAAGGCGGGCCGTGCCGCCCAGGCCCTCAAAATTACCGCCCGAGATCTCGAGGGTTTGGGGGTGATTGACGAAATTTTGCCAGAACCCATTGGCGGTGCCCACCGTGCCCCACTAGAAGCTGCCGAAACCCTCAAACAAGCCTGGATTCGCCATCTCAATGAATTATCTGCTCTCAGCGGCAGACAGTTGCGCGAGCAGCGATACCACAAGTTCCGTCAAATGGGCGTGTTTGTCGAACCCCCCCTTGCTTCGGGCAATCGATAGTCGCTTCAGGCAATCGCTTGTCATTCAATCGAGGCTCGGTCGGAGCGATCGCAACGGCACCACCCGCAAGGATAATGTCTTCGCTGCTGCCGCTGCTGCTGGCGAGATGAAACCGTTCTCAACCATTTCCTCCAACACCAGATCCCGCCGCATCCGGGCAATATCGGGATTGACATGGGGGGAATAGACACTGGGAGCCGGTAACAATCCGGCTAGCAAAGCAGCCTCCCCCAGCGTGAGGTGCTCTGCAGGCTTATCGAAATACACTTCGGCTGCTGCCCCAATCCCGTAGGCATTGCTGCCAAAGTAAATGCGGTTGAGATAATAGGCCACAATCTCAGACTTGGTCAGCACAGATTCAATTTCTCTTGCCAGCACAATTTCTTTGAGCTTGCGCTGCCAAGTGCGTTCGGGAGACAAATAAAGATTTTTGGCCAGTTGTTGGGTAATTGAACTGCCCCCCTCCCGCAAAGCCCCTGCCGCGACATTGGCGATCGCCGCCCGCACAATCCCCGGCCAATCCACGCCGCCATGTTGGTAAAACCGTCGGTCTTCGATCGCCACCACCGCATTCACCATGACTTCGGGCAGGCGATCGACCTCCACTGGCGGGTTGGGCAAAATACCGTCAGGGCGATCGAACTGACCGGATTCCACCCCTGCTTCCAGGGGCAACACCGACGGCAAACTGCGTTCGAGCATTGCATAGCCCGCGCCGAGGGCGAGGAGCGTGCCGCCCAGGAGCGCGATCGCCCCCAGTGAGAACCGTTTCCATGCAGCAGGGGAGGCAGTCGCAGCCCGTTGTTTCGCCGGAGAAGGTGCTTTCGCCATCTTGAAACCCAATCGATTGCCCTAATTGTGGCGAGAATAAAGGTCTGTCACTGTTAGAACATTTTCTAGGTTAGTGATATACATTCTGTACCGAAAGAGCTTGGAGGCTCGAGGTTTGAAAATTAGAGCTTACACCGCCCACCTGAAAATTGCTCTATCGAGGGTTCAGCCAGACATATGGTGACCTGGGACATTGCGCAAATTGTGCAGGGGTACGCTTGCGGCTACTTCCTGATGGATGACGGTCGCGGCAATCTCGGCTGGTACGGCACCCCCACAGAGCGCAGCTTGATTCCCCTCGACGATCGCTTCCGCTATCCGCGCTCGTTGCGCAAAGTCCTCAACCGAAACCAATTTAGCGTACATGTCAATCGTGCCTTCGATCGCGTCGTGGAAGGCTGTGCCAATCGCGACAGCACTTGGATTAGTGACGAATTGGCGACCGTCTACTTTCAATTGCACGAGCGGGGCTGGGCTCACAGTTTCGAAGCGTGGGAAGGCGATCGCTTGGCGGGGGGCTTACTGGGAATTGCCATCGGCGGGGCTTATATCGGCGAATCCATGTTCTACGCCATCCCCAACGGCTCGAAGGTGGCCTTGGTGAAATTAGTCGAACATCTCCGCCAGCGGGGCTTTATTCTCTGCGACGGCCAACTGAGCAATCCCCATTTAGACCGCTTTGGAGCTATTGCTGTCCCGCAGGAGGACTATCTAGAGCAACTGCAGCGGGCGGTCGCCCTCCCTTGCCAATTCAACTGATAGGAGGGGTCGCTTCCAGCAGACTCAAGCTGCCCCGATCGCCATCCAAGCGGGCGATCGCCCCCACCGGCAACGCCAAATTGTCCCCCTCCCCGTGGCCGAATTTCAACTGGGCAACGATGGGAATACCTAAATCCAACAGGCGATCGCGCAACGCAGCTTCGGCAGAATAAGGCACCGGCTCGTGCCAATCGTCCGACCAACTAAACCGTCCCAACGCAATTCCCGCCACACCCTCGAATGCGCCTGCATTGCGCCATTGGGTTAACAGGCGATCGAGCCGATACGCCTCTTCGTTAATATCCTCGATCGCTAAGATCGCCGGTCGATCGGCCAACGGCCAATCCCGAGTACCGAGCAATGCAGTCGCAACCGTCAAATTGGCAGGCATCAGCAGTCCTGTAGCGGTCCCGCCGGACCAAACAAGACCCTGCAGGGAATCCACATACCCCTGCGTCAGCCAGCCATGCAGGCGATCTCGAGAGACATCGGACTCCAACGGCATATGTTTTACAATTGGCCCGTGAACGCTGGCTACCCCGCGCCGCGCCGCCGCCCACAACAGCGCCGTAATATCCGAAAACCCCACAATCCATTTGGGAGACTGACAAAACTGCGTCCAGTCCAAATGGGGTAACAGCCGCGTCGCCCCGTAGCCCCCTCGCCCGCACACAATTGCCCGACAGTGCGGATCGTCCAGTGCCGTTTGGAGGGAGTTCAGCCGAGCCCCATCAGTTCCTGCTAAATACTCCAGTTCGCTCGACTCCTGCGGTACTAGCGACACCACCTCGTATCCCCATTGCCGCCAATACTGCAGTCCCGGCTCTAGGTCTGCCAGTGTTACGCCGCCGCTCGGCAGCACCACGCAAATGCGATCGCCCTCCTGCAACCGGGCCGGGAATTGCAAGCCCGCCAACCCACTCACCTATCCCGACAGCCCCGTTAACTGCCTGCGCCGCAACTGGCCGCAAGCGGCATCTCGATCGAGGCCGCGCGATCGCCGCAGGCTCGCCGCCACCCGCCGCTCCTGCAAGCGCTGCAAAAATCGTTCCACGCGATCGGGGGCGGGGCGCTGATAATCGGCCTCGGAAATCGGATTGTACAGCAACAAATTGACGTGGGATTGAAAGCCTCCGACTAAATCTGCCAATTGCTCGGCATGTTGGATGGCATCGTTGACGCCCCCCAACAGAATGTATTCGAAACTCACTCGACGACCGGTAATATCCACATAAGCGCGGCAGTCGGCAATCAGGCGCTCGATCGGATAGCGATCGGCAGAGGGGATTAGCTGATGGCGCAACGACTGGTTGGGGGCGTGCAAGCTAACCGCCAAGGTGACCTGCAGTTGCTGTTGGGCAAAGCGGCGAATTTGTTTGGGAATGCCGATGGTCGAAACGGTGATATGCCGCTGACCGATGCCGATATCTTCGTTGAAACAGCGCAGGGCCGAGAGCACATTAGGGAAATTTTGCAGGGGTTCCCCCATGCCCATAAACACAATATTGCTGACGCGGCGATCGCACTCCGCCTGCACCGTCAGGACTTGATCGACGATTTCGTGTACCGCCAGATTGCGTTTCAGCCCCCCCTTGCCCGTGGCGCAAAAATCGCAGGCCATCCCACAGCCCACCTGTGACGAGACGCAGACGGTCAGGCGATCGCGGCTGGGGATACCGACGGTCTCAATCGTTTCTCCATCCTCCAAGCCCAACAGGAGCTTCACCGTACCGTCCCGAGATTCGGAGCGCTCGACAATCTCCGATCGCCCCACTGGAGAATCCTGCACTCGCTCGCGCCAAGCCTTTGAAAACACAGTGATATCGGCCAGCGATCGCACCCCTTTGTTGTAAATCCAATTGTGCAGTTGCTTGCCCCGGAAGCTCGGTTGACCTCGCTCCACAACCCATGCCGTCAGATCTCGGGCCGATTGTCCCAATAGTGGTTCGATTGCGCTCACGCTGTAGGAGTCCAAAACTTGTGCTGCTATCTATTGATTATCTCCACCCATGTCGACCTACAGCCAGTCCCCTGGCAAAACATCACGATAGATTGAGGGATGCCGCTATGGGATTCGCGGGCAAAAGGGGAATCAAAGATCGAGAACGAGTTCCAGAAAAAACTTTTTAGTCGATTTTATCGGTATGGAATTCGATTTCACAACTAACCGACACGTTCCATGCCATCCAAAATATGCCTAATGGGTGCATGCAACTGGGGTTGTCCGCGCAATTGTAGCGAGAGCGCATCGGGATGAGAACAAAAACTTCAGTATTTGGGTATCCTTTTCAAAGTCGAGTCACAGCCCAGACTGGCTAAACACCACTAGGAATTCTGTCATTGAGAAATTTCAGATGTCAGTTTCTGATGCTTTTAGGGTAAGTTACCACTAACCAGACCATTCCTTTCGACTTCATATCGCTCGAGATCGCTTCAGCTCGACCCCCAGCGTATGTTGAAGTCAACCTGATTACTTGCTCGTGCTGCTGCCAGTGATGGCAGCACACTTTTTAAGGAAGCGAGCGACAGCAGGTCAGACCTACACATAGCCTTTTTGAGACGCAAAGCCAGGGTTGGCGATCTCCCACCACCCGATGCGACTGATTAAATGCCACCGACAAGCGGAGTCCTTAAGAAAAATACATAAACAACCAGCCTCGACCTCGATCGTTGCTGGCCAGTTTCCCCCATCAGTCCGTACTCTACAAGCTTAAATGCGTATAAAAATAATTTGCTCGACTACAGTTAAATGTTGTACTTACGGATGCTTTACATAGGCTTATAAGTTCATTAAAAATCTATGTAATAACGCATGAAATCTGGGAATAGATAAGAGCGCAGAAGTTGTTTGGCCTTGAAAGATCATGTACGCATTAAGTGTAAAAACCATCGTGCGGGAATCCATGAACCGAAAGATACTGTTGCGCGATCGCCAAAGTCATTTGCGTAGCGTAATGCTACAAAACGAGCTGGACATTGAAGATCGACTGGCGATTTGCATCTTAGAGAACTCGATCTGGACAGGAGATGTCGCGGTTGAGTAGCAGGCCGTTATTCAGGTCGGGAAACCTGGCTCGGCGATGTCTAACTGACTGCGATCGCCCCAAACCCGGAGGGGCCAATGCAGAAAACGAGTAGCAGTCAATCGGCATCCAGCTCGCAAGCCCCAATACTCACCCATTCGCTGCTGCCATCGGCAAAATGTTCCTTCTTCCAAATCGGCGCATTGTGCTTGAGGGTGTCGATCGCGAACTGGCAGGCCGCAAACGCCTCCGAACGATGGGGCATCCCCACCGCCACCAAGACGCTAATCTCGCCAATCTGTAACTTACCAATGCGGTGATGGATCGCAATCGCGTTAACCTCTGGCCAGCGATCGCCAATCTGACGAGCGATATCTGCAAATACATTTAAAGCCATCGGCTGATAAGCCTGATATTCCAAATACCGTACCGGCTGTCCGTCCGTTTGATTGCGCACCGTCCCACTCATGACGACAACTGCTCCATTGCCTGGATGGTTTGCTGCTGCATAGACTGCTGAAAGAGACAGGGGGGCAAGGGCGATCGCAAAATCGGTGGCGGGAAGGTGCAGAGTCTGAGTCATGACAATCTCGCAGGGGCTAACTGTCGCTATCGGGGCGCTCGTAGCTCACCTCCACGACGGTATGGACGTTACCGCGCGGATTGAAATCTCCTGTGAGGCGAGCGCGCACGGGCTGGCAAGCAGCAACAATGTCATCCAAAATCTGATTGGTCGCAGCTTCGTGGGCGATGTAGACATCCCGGTAGCTGTTGATGTAGAGCTTGAGGGACTTGAGTTCCACCACTGAGGGGCCGGGGGTATAGGTTAGCGTAAAGGTGGCGAAGTCGGGATAGCCCGAGAAAGGGCATTTGCAGGTGAACTCCGGCAGTGTGATGTGTACGGTGTAGTCGCGCCCCTCGCGAGGATTTGGAAAGGTGACGAATTGGTTGCCTGCGATCGCCTCTTCCCCATATTTGGGTTCTGGAGCGTTGGGGGTGACTTCAGCAGGGGTGGCAGAAGAAGCGGTCATAGTTGCAAGCGGAGAGAAGGTCATCATTCCAGTTAAGATTTTCTCAGCCCGTCTTGTAACCTCAAATGGGGTTGCGCGGTCGACCCGATCTCGATCGAGGCTGCGGACTCCAACCAATAGCTGGCTTGCCCATTATAAAGCTCCTCCACCGTGACCTCTCAAGATTCCCACCGTACCCGCACCCTCGTTTTATGCACGGTTTCGATTGTCGCCATTGCCGCGATCGGACTCGTCATCTGGAGTCCCTCCTTGCAGCAGTTAGCCGAGAGCGTGCCAGCCAACCTGCGGCAGGCGATCGCACGATTCCAAGCTCCTCTCGCAGAGGGGGCCGAAGCAGATGTGGCCTTGTGGCAGTGGCTGGCGATCGCCTTCAGCACTGTCTTTGTGGCAGAGATGGGGGATAAGACGCAATTGGCGACGATGTTGATGAGTGCCCGGGGCAAGTCGCCGTGGGGGATTTTCTTTGGGTCTGCGTCTGCCTTGGTGGCGGCCAGTTTGGTGAGTGTGACGTTGGGGGGGTGGCTGTCTGCGATTGTGGAACCGGAAGTGTTGCAGGCGATCGCCGGAATCAGTTTTACGCTGCTGGGCCTTTATATCTTGTGGGCCGAATTAACTGCTACCGATGAGGATGCCGACCTCGAAAGCACGGCAGATCTTGAAACTGCGAGGGAGGAATCCGATTGTGATGGAGTCTAAGCAAGCACAGGTGGGGTTGGTGGCCTTTGGCTCCATTTTTCTGGCGGAAATGGGGGACAAGACGCAATTGGCAACAGTTTTGCTGAGTGCGCAATCCCACCATCCTGTCATTACCTTTGCAGGCGCGGCATCTGCCCTGGTGACCACTAGCGCGATCGGGGTCTGGGCGGGTCGCTGGGTGGCCGATCGCGTCTCCCCTCGCACCATTAAGCTTACAGCAGGCGTGGGCTTCATTGGCATTGGCGGCTGGGTGTTGTGGGACGTTGTGCAAGCGGTGGGGTTCAGCCTGTAAGGGGGTTGAGATTCATTCAATAGTTTTGTCGTTCGATCGGGGCTTGACTCGTGGCTGCTCCATCATGACCTCCGGGGTACTCCCGCCAGAACGCAGAGCGTTTGGCGGTGAGGGGGATAGGATAGTTAAACGCAGGGCGGTTGGACTACCGCTCTCTGGCTGTGGAGGCTTATCCGCTGGGATGCCTGTGAAACAGCAACTCTCACTCGTGAGTCTGAGAAGCTCCCGCTAGACCCGTAGGGTTAGCGGTGAGAGTAGTCACTCCTGCTTAGCAGAATTCTTCTGGCCGCAGATGCCGATGAGGATTCCTGGAAGATAAAGCAACCTAACAGCCCGCTAAACCGAACGCGGGGAAATCGCGTGCCGCTTTCCAAGAAGAGCGTGCGCGCCGGTTAGCTCAACTGTTAGGCTTCTGCTGTCCTTAAGATTTGGGCACTGGACAGAAATGGGTTTAGAGAGGGTTTAGCCCTCACCGCCATCAACAGCCTTTACAGCGCTATATCTGCAAAAGCTGTGGGCGTCTATTCAACACTGCACCTGATAAGACACCTCTCGGTCGAGGCGCGGCTTGCCAAACCGCTGCCAAGCATTCCCCCCCCGCAGAAACAGCTCCATCCAACGCACGGTTTTGCCTCCAGCCGACCAGCCCGAACTACCGGGTGCAAACGCTAGCGTTCCTTCCGGCACGTCAAAACTACCGTCGGAAAAAACTGCATCGCTGACGACATCGCCCACGCGCACGGTTACCTTTGCCATCGGACTCAATTGAAGGGCATCAGCCGCAATGGTTGTCTTGAGATTTCCGTAGCCATCCACCCAGACAACCCGGTTGCTGGGCAAATTGGGAATCCGCTCGGGGGCGATCGCTTCTCCCAAGAGGTCTTTCTCTCCCCGAGCGATGGCCGCCGCTGCTGGGGGGAAGACATCGCGCGAGCGAAACTGGGAACCACCGCGAGACACCTCAACCGCGTGGATGGACTGGGCTATATCTTTAATGAAAGACAGCGTGTAACCTGCCCAGACTCCTACAACGCAGACTCCATTAGGAAGCACGGCATAGGTCAAGCCTTCCCCTTCGTTATCCGCTCGCGCAGCGGGGTTATCGTGACGGGGCGCACAATTGTGGTAGATGAGGCGATCGGATGGACCGGGGTTCAAACCCAGTTGAGCAATCCAGAAACCCGTTGCCAGGGTACTGAACGGAGGAACGGACAAGCATCGAATTTGAGCTGCGGGCAAGTGCGACAGCAGACGCTGACTCACCTCCGCAAACGCCGGGTCGTTAGCACCGTAGTCTGCAATCAGATGAATTAGCTTCATGTTTTTGCCGATCTGCGTCTTTCCAAGTGTATCGAAGCAAGACTGGGTTACTCAGAAATCCGGCCCTACTTGCGCCCGCAGCACGATCGCTTCTACCCTATTCAGCACCGCCGTCAACTGCCACCGCCGCAGCCCCATCCCCCTCGAACCCCGTTAGGGCCGCCAATTGTTCCAATGTTTGAATGCCATAAATGCGATCGCCTTTGTAAATCCAAGTGGGATAGCTCTTAATCTCCTCAGCGACACATTCTGGTGCCTGCGGCGTCCCCCGACCGCCGTAAGGGGAGCACTCCACATAATGAAGCTGGTTAAAGGCCGTCCCGAACAGTTCCTTTTGTTCCTGGCAATGGGGACACCAATTTGCTCCGTACATTGCGATCTCAGTCTGTTGCAGGTGCTCGGCTAAACCTGCTGCGAAGGCACTGGGAGATTTTGGCTGATTGGCATAGACCCCCACGACCACTAACAAAGTGGCGATCGCCACCGCTACACCACTCACCACCAATTGCCCGATATCTACCCAAAACTTGCCGAACAACACGGTCAGCCAAATCACTGTCGTGAAGACAATTGCCACAGTGCAGTACAGGCAAAATGCCTTCAGCACAAACAGCATCAAATAAGCAAAATACATCTCAAATGCAAACATAGCGGTTGTCAGGCCAAACAGAGCAGGCCATCGCCACCGCTTCAACAACGGCAACTCATCTGAGGCTGCCGCCAAGAGAAACACACTGATAAATCCCAACATGCCCCAAAAGGCAGCGGGCACGCCTAAAAAGGTGGCCCAGCGACTGCCGAGCACGACACCGCAGCCACCCCCCTCGCCGCACAGAGCCACCTGCTGAGACAAGAGCTTATTGGCGGTGAGATAAGAGGTGAGCAGGCTACCGGCGATCGCGATCGCCGCCAAGATGATGCGAGAGTAGTGGTGAAGCCAGGGGGTTGCAGGCGAACTAGAGGTTGAGGACATAGCAACACAGGGAGGGACGCAATATCTCCAGTTATTATGACCTCGCTCGTCCGCCCGAGCGTCAGGAGGTTAGCAATTTCAAAGATTCTGAGGAGGGTAGAGACCTCTAGCTTCTACCACCATCCCTCTTCAGCCATTGACTGAGACGATTCTCGGCAACCGCGCTCTAGACTGCGGCTAGCAGGCCCCCTTACAGGCAAGCACGACATAGATGGTTTTCCAGATTAGCTTTAAGTCGTAGACAATTGACCAGCGGGCTTGATAGGCCAAATCTAGGCGAACCACATCGTCAAAGCTTTTGATATTCGACCGACCATTTGCTTGCCACTCGCCGGTCAAACCAGGTTTCACATCCAGCCGCTGCCAATGCCAATCGCCATAGTTCTGAACCTCATTGGGGGTGGGAGGTCGCGTACCCACTAAGCTCATATCCCCCATTAGCACATTCCAAAATTGAGGAAACTCATCTAGACTGGTGCGCCGCAAGAAACGTCCCACGCGAGTAATGCGAGCATCGTTAGCCTGCTTGAAAAATTGGCCTTCTGCCTCATTTTCAACCAGATGCTGCTGCCGATCGGCCCAAGCCACCATCGAGCGGAATTTCCAGATTCTAAAGGGCTTTCCCCTCAGGCCGTAGCGGATTTGACTGTAAAAAATAGGACCTTTGCTATTGAGACGAATGGCGATCGCCACAGGAATCAACGCAGCCACAGTCAAACTCAGACCGATTGCGGCCCCCAAGATGTCGATAAATCGTTTAATACCGTTCCCCACTGATGGGTGTGGGCTTCTCACGGCGGTACAGCATTTTGGGTAGAGACGAGTGAGGAGATAAGTGAGGGGTTGCAATTTGACCCAACCGAACGCGATCGCAATTTCGCCGAAACGCTGGTCGGGATGTCTGCGCTGATAGTTCAGAATGGCCTTTACCTGCCGTTTGCTCAATAGACCGGCAGCAGTCAAGATCTGCCCGATGGTCAGCAGGGGTCGCTCTCGCTCTAACACGGGTAGCTGACGGACAAAAAAGTCAACGGTCTGGGGCGCGATCGCCCCCTGCGACACTAAAATCTCGCCCAATTGCAAGTGCCGTGCTTTTTGAAAGTGACGCAATGCCGCAGCTAACTGTAACTCAGTCACTAAACCGGCATGGAGCAAGCGCTGTCCTAAATCAATCGATTCGGGCGTATGGGGCCTCAGGTAGGCTAACTTGCTAGAAGTATCGCTGAGGGGCTGAGCACCCGGTTGAAACTCGTGGGGGTATCGGTCTGCGGCTATCATTGGCGATCGCACTCAAAACTTCCAATTCATCCATTTGAGGAATCCATGGCAATTGCCTTTGCGGCCATTGCCCAACTGTTGATGTCGCCTTACTCTCACTCAGAGTTGAGAGCTCACTCGGAGTTGAGAGCTCACTCGGAGTTGAGAACTCACTCAAAGGATGCAAACCCACTCAACCGTCAATCGTGCAAAAATTGCACCTGTCGATTGAGCTCGCTCGGATTAGGAGCGTCACGCATCCCACATAGAGGTACAGGAAAACTGGAACTTGCCGATCGAGAAGCACCGCACCCACTTAAGGGCTGCAAACCGACTCAGTATTTTCCCTGACTCGACACTGATACTAACATGGTAAATCAGGAATTTTACGTAGTTTAGATAACTAAATACAAGTTGAGTCGCCATCTTAAAATGGTTAGAGACAAAGAATCGAGCCAATTATTTTGCGGGATTCAGGGGGAGGCTTGCAGCACTGACACTTCTCGGGGATTGGCACAGGCCGAGCGAGCGCCCGGATCGATCCCTTGGTAAGCTGAGGGCCAAACGCAATCGCCCCAGGATTTACCCGTGGTCTTGCCTTCCGCTCGCTTTCTCCACATCGCCGACATTCATTTGGGGTTCGACCGCTACGACAGCCCCGAACGGACCAAGGACTTCTTTTTTACCTTTCGCGATGTCCTGCAGCAGTATGCGCTAGAGCCCGCAGTCGATTTTGTCGCGATCGCGGGAGATTTATTCGAGCACCGCACGATTTTGCCGAATGTGCTCAATCAGGCTGAATTGGCCCTGAAGCCGTTGCGAGAGGCTGGTATTCCCGTCTTGGCGATCGAGGGCAACCACGACAACCGCCCCTATGGCACCCATACCAGTTGGCTGCGCTATCTGGCCGAGCGAGACTTTCTAATTCTGTTAGAACCACAGCCGGGGGAGACGGGGGAGTTTTTGCTGGCGCCTTGGTCGGAGCAGCAGCGGTCGGGTAGCTATCTGGATTTACCCTGCGGCGTCAGGGTCATTGGCTCCCGCTGGTATGGCTCGGTGGCTCCTGCCGCGATCGCCCACCTGGCCGAGGCGATCGCCAACTTGCCTCCTGGCCCCGACACCACGGTCTTAATGTTTCACCACGGTCTAGAGGGCCAAATTGCCCGCTACGCAGGCGCGCTGCGCTACCGAGATATTCTGCCCTTGCGCGAGGCGGGGGTGGATTATCTTGCCTTGGGCCACATTCACAAGAATTACGAACTGGACGGCTGGGTCTTCAACCCCGGTTCGCTCTTGCCCAACACGGCAGCGGAATTTTCCCTAGAGCGGGGGGCTTATGTCGTTGAAGTAGAGGACAGAAAAATCTCTGCGGAATTGAAATCTGACTATCATCAACGACCCTGCGTGCGGTTGCGCTGCGAGACCATCGGCACAGAAACCGCCGAACAGGTGGCCGAACGGATTTTAGATAAGGTGGCAAAGGCGAACATCGATCGCCGCCAGCAGGCGATCGTCGAGCTGAAGCTGGTGGGACAACTGGGGTTCGAGCGCTACGAGCTGAATGTGAAGGAACTCAAGCAGCGCATCCAGTTGATGGCCAATGCCCTGATTGTCTTGCTCAAGGTTGAAGCCGAGGCCGTGCAGTACGACATTGCCCCCAACGCGATCGCCACTGACGAACGGCTGGCGATTGAAACGCAGGTGTTCTCGGATCTGTTGGCTCAGCACGCCCATTACCGCCGCCGCAGTGGGGAGCTGTCAAAAGTGTTGCTGAGGGTGAAAGACCTGATGGGGGATGGCGAGCCAGAAGAGCGCCTGTACGATTATCTAGAGAAGGGACTGGCAGGAGACCTGCCCGATGATTAGGGGTACGTCATGCGAATTCTGTCGGTTTCGCTGCATAACTTTAAATCTCATCAGGATCGGTGCTTTGAGTTTGCCCCCGGAACCAATGCCATCTGTGGCGAGAATGGGGCGGGCAAAACATCGATTTTAGAAGCGATCGCCTGGGTGTTGTTCGACCACAGTCCTTACACTGCCGACGACCTAGTCAGGGAGGGGGCCAATACGGCTGAAGTGGCCGTGACGTTTGTGTCGGCATTCGAAGAGCGCACTTACGAAGTGCGTCGCAGCACTGCCACCGGTTACCGGCTCTACGACCCACAGCTCGATCGGCGCTTGGAGCACGAGAAAAAAGTCGATGTGATGCGATGGCTGCGACAGCATTTAGGGGTGCCGCCAGGAACCGATCTGCCCAAGCTGTTTGCCAACACGATTGGGGTGCCGCAGGGCACCTTCACGGCTGACTTTCTCAAAACGGCTCAAGAGCGCAAGCGCACCTTCGATGGCATTCTCAAGGTGGAGGAATACCAGAGTATTTACAAGGACTTGCTGAGCCTGCAAAAGTATGCCGAAGTGCAGGTGAAGGACTGCGAGCACCAAATTGAATTGTGCCAGGTGCAATTGCAAGAATGGGGCGACTTAAAGCAGCGACAAGAGGATCTACAACAGGCGATCGCCACCGATAGAACAGCCCTCTCCGAGTTGGAAACTCAGCAGGAACAACTGCAAGCCGAGCTCGACAGCTTAGCGAAAACAGCTCAGCAGTTGGCCGAGCTGGACGAGCAACTGCAGCAGCTCCAACTGCAGCAGGCCCTCAAACAGCAGGAAGTTGCCAATCGCGAACGGGAACTGGCCGCAGCTCGGGAAGCCCAGCAGGCATTGGCGGCTTCGGAGGCAGGCCACCGAGCTTTTGAAGCAGCAGAAGCTGCTCTGCAAGCGTTAGAAGTGGCTCGCCAGCAACGCCAAGCGCTGATGCAGCAGAAAGAACAACTGCTCGAGGCCGATCGCGATCGCCAGATGAAACAGGCAAAACTGCAACAGGGGCTGGATTTACTCGATCGGGCCGAACAACAACTGGAGATGTTGCAACCCTTAATCGAGCAGCAAGCACAACTGGAAGCGGAGCAGGAGGAATTGACAGCAGTTGCAGTCCGGCTGCAAGAATTGCACCACCAGCGCCAACTGTCGATCGCGCAGTTGGAGGCCCAACAGCAACAATACGAGGGGGTCGAGCGGGCATTGACTGAGGCCCAAACCGCCCACCGAGAACAGCAGGTCAATCGCGAGGGCTACGAGCGAGTGCGGCAAGCAGAAGCCACCTTGCAATCGTTGGAAGCTCGACAGCAGCAGCGGCAAGAGGCCATGCAGCAGCGTACGGAATTGTTGGAGGTGTGCCATCGGGTTCAGGTGCAACAGGCCAGCTTGCGGGAACAACTATTGCGATCGCAGCAGCTCGATCGCCAAATTCAAGCATTAACCCCTCAAATTCCCCAACAGGAGGCGCTGGAAAGCAAGCAGAAACAACTGCAGGCCCAGCACCAACAATTTCAAACCATTCGCCTAACACTGCAGCAGCGGGGACAAGAGGCGGCGGCATTGCGGCAAGCGATCGCCTCCTTGCAAGTCAAAATTCAGCAGCGCCAAGCATTGCAATCGGAGGTGAAGCGACTGCCTCAGATTCGACAACAGCTCGACCGTATTGAGCGCCAATTGGCCCGCCTGGGGGCGGCCCGAGAATTTCGGCAAGAACTCGATGCCCTGCACCAGTCTGGCAGCCAGAATCTGGAGCGCTATCGCCAACAATCCGAACAGCTCTTGCAGCACCTGCAAGCTGTGGCTGGAAGCTATCCCCAATTGCAGCCTAGCTTCGAGCCAATCGCGCCCCTCCTACAGCAGGGACACCGTATTTCGCAGGAGCTCGTCACTCAAATCGGTACCATTCTCGACGATCTGTCCGAGCGGGTGTCGGAGCCGCAGTTGCAAAAACGCCGACAAACCCTGCAAGAACAGCTCCAAGCTGGCTTCCGGGCACAATCGCAATTGCAAGAATTGCCCGAGTTGCTGGCGGAAGTGGAACAAGTGCAGCACCGCTTGGAGACGTTGGAAGAGGCGATCGCCGATCTGGAATGGCAACTGGAAGCAGAAGCCACCTGCCGGCGGCAATTGGAGGAAGTGGCCGAGCAATTGCAGCAATCGGGGGATGTGCGATCGCGGCTGGAGCTGCTCCAGCAGGAGCAGCAGACCTTTCAAGATCTCCAGCAGCAGTGGCGAGAGATCTGTGCCCGCCTCGAACGCCATCAAGCCGACCTGCAAAACATCGAGAGCGCCCTCGCCAAAAGTGCTTATCTGATCGACGAGATCGCCGCTCAGCAGCAACTGCGCCAACAGCATCTAGAGGCACACCAGCGATATCTCAAGTCCGAAGCTCTGGCCAGTAGCTTGCCCCAACGACAGCAGGAGTATCGGCAGGTACAAGCGCAACTGCAGCAGTTGCAGCAGCAGTTAGAGGGGGGGCAGAAAAGGATCGACGCTGCTATTGCCGAGCAGGGGAGTGCCGACGAGATTTCCAGCCGCCAGCAGGCGATCGCCGCAGAGCTAAAATTCCTGCAAGATCCCCGCCAACAGTTGAACCGATTGCAGCAGGATCTGAAGGCTCGTCCGCAATTACAGCAGCAGTTGCGGCAGGTGGAAGCGGCCAGACAGAGCGATCGCGATCGGGTAGCGGAGATCGAACATCAGCTAGCCGAGACTGCCGGGATTGACGAACGAGTTGCCGAGCAACAGCAAAGTCGCGATCGCCATCGAAGCAGTTACCAAACCTTTTTGAGCAACGCCCCACTGGCTCAAACCTTGCCAGAACGGGAAGCGGTCTGCCAGACGCTCCAACAGGATTTAGAACGGGGTCAGCGGCAGCAGTCGGAGGCGATCGCCCAACGGGAAACGGTGGCGGCTCAATTCGATCGCGATCTTCACGAGCGGCTCCAACAGCAGTTCGGGGAACTACAACAGCAATGCACCCGCTTGCAAGTGCAGATTCAAGCGGCTCAACCCCAACTCGATAGCGTCCAGAAACATTTGGACCGATTGGCCGACATTCAAACTCAGCTGGAAGCCGCTGAAGCCGACAAAAAACAGCGGGAGCGGCTCAAGCGTTTCGTTAAATACATGCGCACCGTGTTTCGAGATGCCGGTCCGCGCATTACGGAGCTTTACCAACACAGTGTCAACCGTGAAGCCGATCGCCTATTTCGAGAGATCCTCAACCGTCCCGGCATTTCTTTGAAATGGGAGGCCAACTACGACATTACGGTTCAGGAGAGCGGTAGCAAAAGGCGGCGTTTTCCCAGTCTCTCGGGGGGGGAGCAAATGACGGCGGCTTTAGCGGTTCGTCTGGCTTTACTGAGGGCTTTAGCCGATATCGATATTGCCTTTTTCGACGAGCCCACCACCAATATGGACCGCCCTCGCCGCGAGCGCTTGGCAGAGGCGATCGCCAATATCAAGTCTTTCCGCCAGCTTTTTGTCATCAGCCACGACGACACTTTCGCCAACATCACGGAAAACATTATCTGGGTGAAGCGGGAGTCTTAGATTTTGCGATCGAGTTTGACGAGAAAGAATTGATGGTTTTCCAAAAAAATCTACGAAAACTTCTGTCTCTAGGTAGATTTCACTCAATACTTCGGACAGAATCAGGCGGCTATAGCCCCGTAGGCAAGCAGGTTCTGGTAGTTGGGATGAGATTTAATTAAAGTCGGCTCTAGCTCAAACATGGAAATAAATAAGTCTAAAAGAGGTTCGTTGAGAGCCGACCGTTATAGCAGTCGCCCTAGAAAGCGACGCCCACGGATGGGGCGATCGGCTGGAGTTCTCGAACGCCGAGGCAAGAGGGCTGAAATGTCTGTCAAGCACTGAAGTACTTCGCCTTGGGATGGTAAGCCACCAGCGCCGTCGTCGATTGCTCGGGATGGAGCTGTTCGCTCTCATCCATCACCAAACCAATACGCTCCGTCTCCAACAGCTCCAACAGATAGTGCTGATCGCCCATGTTGGGGCAAGCGGGATAGCCAAAACTATAGCGAGAACCGCGATAGCCCTGGTGCATAATCTTGCGAATATCGGCACTGTCTTCAGCGCCAAAACCCAATTCGCGACGGATACGAGCGTGCGCCCACTCCGCTAGCGCCTCCGCCAGCGCGTTGGTGAGCCCGTAGAAATAGAGATAGTCGGTGTACTTATCCTCAGCAAAAAGCTGTTGACTCAAAAGAGAAGCCTCTTCCCCCACCGTGACCGCTTGGATCGGAAAAACATCGAGGATACCTTGCTCTCTGGGGGCGTAGAAATCAGCGATACAACGGCGAATGCCAGATTTCTGTCGCGGAAACTCAAACGTTACCAGCGGCTCGACCGACTCCGGTACAATAGGGCGATCGCCCTCAAATGCTGTCGATCCCTCTACATCAGGCCGCAACCCATCCAGAGACGCAGGATCGTAAATCAGAACTGCATTCCCTTCCGATTGACAGGGGAAATACCCATAGGCCACCTGCGGATGCAGCAGATCCTCCTCCACAATGCGAGCCTTCCAACGCTCTAAAATAGGCTCGATCTCAGTTTTGAGAAACGCTTCAAACTCTGCCTTCGATTGGTCGCGGGACTTGCGAATTTGCCACTGACCGGCGATCAGCGCTTGGCGATCGATATAGCCAAACACCTCTTGCCAAGGAATGTCTTTGCCTGCGAGGATCTTAGAACCCCAAAACGGGGGTAAGGGGCGATCGATCTCGACAGCAATCTCTTCGGAGCGGCGAGTATCGATGATTTCGGGTTCGGTGGGTTTAACCTCCTCGGGGGCGATCGCCTGCTCAACCTCCAACAGCCCAGAACCGTTAGCAGACGAAGGCTCCTCATCCAAAAAGCCCTGCAAATCGTCCCAATTATCCTCCGCCTTCGCAGGCATCAGCCGATCCATAAAATACAAATCGGTAAAGGCATCTTTACCGTAAACCACCCGCCCGTTATAGGCGTTTTGGCAATCCTGTTCCACAAACTTGCGGGTCAGAGCCGCCCCCCCCAAAATGACCGGAACGGTAATGCCCTGCTCGTTAAACACCTGCAAGTTTTCTTTCATAAACGCCGTAGACTTGACCAGCAGGCCACTCATGGCAATGCAGTCCACATCGTGCTCGCGATAGGCTGCAATAATGTTATCCACTGGCTGCTTGATACCTAAGTTATAAACGGTATAGCCATTGTTGGTGAGGATAATATCCACCAGGTTTTTGCCAATGTCGTGAACATCTCCTTTGACGGTGGCGATCGCCACTTTCCCCTTGGTCGAACCCTCCGCCTTCTCCATAAAGGGTTCCAGATAAGCCACCGCTGCTTTCATGGTTTCAGCCGACTGCAGCACAAAGGGAAGCTGCATTTGACCGGAACCAAACAGTTCTCCCACCACTTTCATACCGTCCAGCAAATATTCATTCACAATTTCGAGCGGGGGATATTTCTCCAGTGCCTCCTTTAACGCCTCTTCTAACCCGATACGTTCGCCGTCGATAATGTGCTGCTTGAGTCTGTCTTCCAAAGGCAGAGAAGCATCTACGCTGCGATCGCGCTTAGCCGATACCCCCTCAAACAGCGTCGTTAACTCAGTCAGCGGATCGTAAACGCAGACATCCCCATCAAACTTGCGCTCGTCGTAGATTAGATCGCGACACACCTGCTGGTGCTTTTCGTCAATGCGAGACAGAGGCAAAATTTTGCTCGCACTCACAATGGCAGCATCCAAGCCCACCGCGCGGGTCTCGTGCAAAAACATCGAGTTGAGGGCAATGCGCGCTGCTGGATTGAGCCCAAAGGAGATATTGGAGATACCCAACAAAATATGGCAGCCGGGGAGTTCCTGGCGCATTTGACGAATGGCGTCTACGGTGGCTTTGCCGTTGGCGCGATCCTCCTCAATCCCCGTGGAAATGGGCAGGGCGAGGGGGTCGAAGAAAATTTCGTAGGGGGGCAGTCCGTAGGCGATCGCCGCATCGTAGGCCCGCTTGGCAATCTCAAACTTTTTCTCGGCAGCGCGGGCCATGCCCTCTTCATCGATGGTGCCCACCACCACCCCAGCCCCATATTTTTTGGCCAGCTCTAAAACTTTGTAGAATCTCTCTTCGCCGTCTTCGTAGTTGGTGGAGTTGAGCAGACATTTGCCCCCCGCCACCTTGAGACCGGCCTCCATCTTCTGCCATTCTGTCGAGTCGAGCATTAAAGGCAGGGGCACACTCGTCACCACCCGCGACACCAGCTCGCGCATATCGACTTCGCCATCCCGACCCACATAATCCACATTCACATCTAGAACGTGGGCACCCTCTTTCACCTGCGACTTCGCCAGAGACACCAACCCGTTCCAGTCTTCGTCATTGAGCAGGGTGCGGCACTTTTTAGACCCGCTGGCGTTCAAACGCTCGCCGATAATCAGAAATGAATTGTCTTGGTCGTAGGGCTGCGGACTGTAGATGGATGCAGCCGAGGGCACAAATTGGGGTTGCCGCTGTTTGGGTTTGAGATCCCGCACGGTATTGACCAGCGCCTCGATGTGATCGGGACGAGTGCCGCAGCAGCCCCCGATCGCACTGACGCCAAACTCTTCCACAAAGCGGCGCAGATAGGTCTGCAAATCTGTAGGCGTGAGCTTGTAGAAGGCTTGACCGCCGACATTTTCGGGCAAACCGGCATTGGGAATGCAGGAGATATGGAAGGGGGAGTGCTGGGACAGATAGCGGATGTGTTCCAGCATCAAATCGGGGCCGGTGGCGCAGTTAAGGCCCAGAATATCGATCGGATAGGGCTCCAAAATGGTTAGGGCCGCCCCAATTTCAGTGCCGACTAACATCGTGCCCTGCTGCTCCATCGTGATGGAAACCATCAGGGGCAAGCGAGTCCCTTTGTGTTGAAAGACCTGTTCGATCGCCGTCAGGGCCGCTTTAATCTGCAATACATCCTGACAGGTTTCCACAATCAGCAGGTCGGAGCCGCCATCGTAGAGCCCTTCTGCCTGTTCGATATAGGCGGCCACCATCGTGTCGAAGTCGATATGTCCCAAGCTGGGCAGCTTAGTTCCCGGCCCCATCGAACCGGCCACGAAGCGGGGCTTGTCGGGGGTGGAATAACGAGCCGCCATGCCCTTGGCAATTTCAGCCGCCCGCTTGTTTAACTCGTAAGCGCGATCGGCAATGTTGTATTCTGCCAAGACGATCGAGGTGCTGCCAAAGGTGTCGGTTTCGATCGCATCCGCCCCTGCCTCCAAAAAGCCTCGATGCACTTCCTCCACCGCTTCGGGCTTGGAGAGGGTCAAATATTCGTTACACCCTTCCAGTTCGGGGCCGCCAAAATCTTCAGCCGTCAGGTTTTGGCTTTGGAGGGATGTCCCCGTCGCTCCATCGAAGACGCAGACACGATCTTGCAGGCGATCGAGAAAGGATTGAGTCATGGGGGCAAGGCAACAGACTTTTTTAATGGTTTACATTGTAACGAATTCCCGCGATCGCCTCCGTACATCGCCATAGCCCCCCCGACAGTCCTCCCCGCCCATTGCATCGCCGCAACCCGATAGCATAACGTTATGCGAACAGACGCTAGGGGAATCCACATGGCAGAGCAGAAAGGATTTGGTCAGTCGAAGCCGCACAAGAAAAAGTCTGCTAGCACTCAAAAGCGCAAGGCAGCCGCGACTCAGTACGACAAGATGCAGTCGCAGGGTTTGCCGGAGTTCAACATCTATATTCGCGATCGCAACAAGCCCCAAAACTGGTTGCCGGTGGGTTCTGTGGCAGTAAAACGGTCTGCGGCGATCGACGCAGCGATTTTCCAAAATGAAGCGGAATTGCTCAAAGGAGCGTTTCGGTTGTTTCCTCGTTTAGCCAAACGGCGGGAGCAGTTGGAATACGGCTATCGGCTCAAGGACGAGCTCTACGCCGATGAAGCGATTCAAGTTGCCGTCAGACCGGTACCAAACGCAGTACAGAAATTAACCCAAATGGTGGGAAGATGGCTGAAATCCTGGCGTGGTGGAGCGTCTTAGAGGCGTAACTTGCCTAGCGGCTACCACTTCGATAGATTTAGGAACAACCTGCTGCGGCGAAGGTGATTGCGTGAGTACTTTAATTGCCGAAGACGATGCCCTCTATCGCCAACACGTGCTCGAATTGCTGGAGCAGCATTTGTCTGACTGCGGTCCCTTTCACGTTGCGAGCAACGGCAGCGATGCCTTAGATTTAGCCAATCGCCACACCCCTTCGTTTTTGCTACTGGACATTCAAATGCCGGAGATGACGGGTATTGATGTGGCGCGGCAGGTGTGGAACGAACGCCCCGACACGCGGATTATCTTCTGGTCGAATTTTGCCGATGAGGTGTACGTGCGGGAATTGCACAAGATTGTGCCGCCTCAGACGGTGTATGGCTATTTGCTCAAAAACAGTACGGACGACAAGTTGCTCAGCGCGGTGATGGCGGTGGTGCAGGACGAGCAGTGCGTGATCGATCGCGAGGTGCGGGGTGTCGATTCTCGTTCGCAAAATAAGATTACGGGCTTGAGCGATGCGGAATACGAGGTGTTGATCGATATTGCGTTGGGGTTGACCGATCAGGCGATCGCCTCTCGCCGCTTTCTCTCCCGTCGCGGCGTGACAAATCGGTTGCGCAATCTCTACGACAAGTTAGAGGTGAATAACGATCAGATTGAGAGTGATGAATGGGGCACGACGTTTAGTTTGCGATCGCGGGCCATCCGCCTTGCTTTCCGTCGCGGCTTAATTAATCTCTCTCTACTGGATGAAGAAGAGAAGGAGCTAGATAATTGGTTGAGTCGCTATCGCCTCGAACCACTCGATTAGACCATCGCGGATTTAGGAAAACCCTCGATTTACGTCAATCTCCAATAACTTTGGAAGAGCTATTGCAGGTCGCAAGCAAGGAAACTGTAGTAATTTTCAGCCAGGATGGGGGAGAGTACATTTTAGAAGCAGCCGATGCGTTTGAGCGAGAAGTGGCTGAATTAGGGCAGAGCGAAAAGTTCATGGATTTCCTCGCCGAGCGATCGCAGGAAGCTGGCGCAACTTCTTGGGAGGAGATGAAACATCGCTTGGCACAGACCGATTGAGTCAGTAAGCTCGCAAGATGAGCTGGTTCCAGTGTGGCGCGAGGGTCGCCCCAATTCCCTCAAGGCAGAATTGGAGCCGTTGAATCACACCTGCTGGGTTGGGGCTCGATATTGAATGAGTTTTCTGAATGGTATAACGATACTTTTGATTTACGAGCTGGTCGGCGAAATCAGCTCACTTTTACTGCAGATCCCCGTGCCGGGTCCGGTGCTGGGCATGACCTTGCTATTCCTCACACTATTACTGCGGCGAAGCATAGATGAATCGCTAGATTCAGCTTCTACAGCACTCTTGAGCCACCTGCCGCTGCTCTTTGTACCGGCTGGCGTGGGTGTAATCATCCACTTCGATCGAATCGTTAACGAATGGATACCGATCGGCATCGCTTTAGTGCTGAGCACCGCGATAACGATGGCCTCTACAGCCGCGATTATGACAGGTACCAATTATCTACTCTCAAAGAGGTCGAACAAAGATGCCTGAGTCAGACTTGACAAGAATTTGGGTCTATCTTTCTGCCTCGCCTCTCTTGGGACTAACCATGACCTTGGCAGCCTACAACATTGCTTTCCGACTTTATTGTTATGCGAAGTGCAACCCTTTACTCAATCCCGTGGTGACAGCGATCGCCATCTCAATCACTTTTCTTTTATTAACCAATACATCCTATGAAGTATATTTTGAGGGAGGGCAGTACGTTCATTTTTTGCTGGGTCCGGCAACGGTTGCTTTAGCCATACCGCTGTATAAACAATTTTCTAAATTGAGACAGTTATGGCTGCCGGTATCGATCGCCATCATTTCGGGGGTCACCATTGGTGCTTTGAGTTCCGTCACGATTGCTTGGCTTTTGGGTGCCAGTCTACAAACGCAATTATCGATAGCCCCTAAATCTGTTACGGCACCTGTGGCAATGGGGATTTCGGAACAAATTGGCGGATTGCCATCACTCACAGCAGTTTTAGTGGTCATGACGGGTATTCTGGGAGCTGTCCTCGGTACGAAGCTTTTAAAGTTAATGCGCATTAAAGATGACAGCGTTAAAGGCATTGCTTTGGGGGTGACTGCACATGGGATGGGAACCGCCCGCGCCTTTCAAGTCAGCTCGGAAATGGGGGCTTTTTCAGGTTTGGCTATGGCATTGTCGGCATTTTCCACTGCCATTCTTCTGCCTTGGTTACTCAGCCTAGTCGGCATACTTCGATAAAGGCATCAACCGAGTCTAGTCTGAAACCCGTAGTTTTGATGAGACATCTATTAGTCCCTCTCACTAGCACTGTCGATCGCTGCATTCGCCCCCTAAATCTCCCACCAGTGGGAGATTTAGGGGGCTGAGTGCAACGCCTGAAAACTCCAGGTCTCAACATGGATGCGGGTTAAGGCTGCTGCCAGCTTCAATGTCCAGACAGGACAGCGATAATGCAGGGCCATCACGGCTACGGTTGCATCCTCAAGCGTACCGGCCCAGTCAATCAGACTTGTTTGTAAATGTGTTACCGATTGAAAAATCACATCATCAACGTACAAAAATCGCACACTCTGTTCCATGCCTGTCAGCGCTTTGCGGGCATCGCGCGGCGCAGCATTGTGCATGAACCATTTGTGAACTTCATACACAATGGGATGAGGCGCTAGCATTTCGGTTTTTTGCGCAATCAGTTGCTGAAATCCGGTTAGGCAAACCTGATGGTCCCGATCTTTGGCATGAAATAAGGCTATTAAAGGCCCTGCATCAAGGAGCAGTCGCTTCAAAGTTGCCTATCCTCGGCATGGTCCGCAGCATGGTACGGCGCTTGCGGGACGATACCGGCCAACTCCAACAAGGCTTCGGGGCGCTCTGGCAAGGGGCGCATCTCCAGGGCATCTTCAATGATGGCCGCAAGGCTGTCTTTTTTGAGTTGGCTAACCCAAGAGATTTTAGACCAGAAGCTTCCACCACGACAGGGCAGAAGTAATCTTAGAGTGGTCGAGAAGCCACGCTCGAAGTTTCCCTCCAGGAAGCCAAAGCACAGAGGGAGCAGCACCAAGTTGGAGAGATTGACTTTTTCCATCCCCAGCAGTGCTTAGAGCTTATCCGAACAGTATTGAGTGACGCAGGAGTTTGCGATCGCGCTACGGGGCCAACCGTCAGGGACGGGCAGTATTCAGCGCCTGAGGACCATACTCTATGGCATCGGTGGAAGAGATTTTGGCATTTTGGTTTGGCGAACCGGGCAGTGAAGGATTCGGTCGGCCCCGTCGAGTTTGGTTTCGCAAAGACGATCGCTTCGATGCCGCCATTCGCGATCGCTTTTTGCCCGACTACTTTCTTGCGGCTGCAGGTCAGCTCGATGCTTGGCAAGATGAGCCCCACAGTTGCCTAGCGCTGTTGTTATTGCTCGATCAATTCCCCCGCAATCTGTTTCGCGATCGCCCGCAAGCGTATGCCACCGATCCGAAAGCTCTCGCGATCGCCGAAGGGGCGATCGCTCTCCAATACGATCGTCAGCTCTTGCCGATCCAGCGCTGGTTTATGTATTTGCCCTTCGAACACAGCGAAAGTCTAGACCATCAAGATCGATGCGTTGCTCTGTTCCAAGCTTTAGGGGATGAAGTGGGAGATCCTCAAGCAGTCGCGTCTGCCCGCCGACATCGCGAGCTTATACGCCGTTTTGGCCGCTTTCCCCACCGCAATGCTGTTTTAGGTCGTCTCAGCACGCCTGCAGAATTGGAATTTTTGCAACAACCAAGATCTCGTTTTTAGTCTGTTGCGATCGATGAGTCTGTTGCGATCGATCTGCAATAATCTTCATGACAACACAGAATCTTCATGACAACACGATCGGAGCAGGCCCCTTATTTCCTGATAAACGGCGCTACCTCCCCCCAAAAGGTAGGAAACTCTAGCCGGATCGCCTCAGAGGTCGCAACCTCCATATCGCGATAGTCAAATCCCGGCGCAACTGCTTCCCCAATCAAGCCAAACTCTCCAGCCTCTAGTGTGGCTGCTTTCCAATACCCTCCGGGCACGAGTAACTGCGGTACTTCTCCGTTAGCGAGATCTAACCCGAGCTTCACTTTCTGAAACTGCCCATCTGGAGTTAGTAGGATATAGGTAATCGGGGAACCCGCGTGGAAATAATGCATAATATCTGATCGATTTTTGTGGAGGCAATCGATCGGACGATCGTCGGTTAGGAGGTAATAGATCGAAGTCATTACAGAGCGATTGGAGCCTGTTCGTTCGGTGGAGATGTCTTGCTGCGATCGATAGGTTTCGACAAAATATCCCCCCTCAATATGTTCTACTAACGACAGTCTTCCGATGAGTTCTTGTTTGTTCATCTTGTCTCTCTAATTCACAAATTCCAACAGTAGTTTCTCCCACAATTTTCCTCAAAACTCCTCAATCAAGTCTAGTCTGAAACCTATAGTTTTGATGAGGTACCGATTCGTACCTCTCACTAGCACAATGTCTGAAAACTCCAGTTTTCAACATGGATGAGGTTTGCTTTTTACAAAACGATGCAAGGGATTGTCCCAAAGATCGGCACCCGTTGCATTTCGCGCTACCTATGCTACTGTTATTCAAATACTGGGGGTGGTTCACACCAGATGTACGTCAAGCAGCTGGAGCTGACTCGGTTTAAGTCTTTTGGCGGCACAGTGACGATTCCGCTGTTGCCCGGTTTTACAGTGGTTTCCGGGCCAAATGGCTCGGGAAAATCCAACATTATTGACGGCCTGTTATTTTCCTTGGGGCTGGCAACTTCGCGGGGGATGCGGGCAGAACGACTGCCAGATTTGGTCCATTCTGCCAGTTTGGAAAAGTCCAAAGCAGGGCGACGCACCGAAACTTGGGTATCGGTCACCTTCGCCATTCCCAAACCTGATGGGGAGGCGATGGATTGGAAAGTGACGCGGCGGCTGCGGGTGAATGCGGCGGCGGATAGCTATACCAGTACCTATTACATTAACGACATTCCCTGTACCCTCACCGAACTGCACGAACAACTGTCGGAGATGCACATCTATCCCGATGGTTACAATGTCGTCTTGCAGGGGGATGTGACGGGCATTATCTCGATGAATGCCAAAGAGCGCCGTCAGATTATTGACGAGTTGGCTGGTGTAGCCAATTTCGATCGCAAAATTGACCAGGCCAAAACTAAGTTGGAGGCAGTGCGGGAACAGGAGGAGCGCTCGGGCCTGGTGATGCGGGAGCTAGAAGAACAAAGCGATCGCCTGATTAAAGAGTGTGAAAAGGCCGAGAAATATCAAAAGTTACGCCTTCAACTGGAAGAGTACGAGTTGTGGCGGGAGGAATTGACGCGGCGACACGTTCGCATCCAAATTCAGCAAGCCCAGCAGGAGATTGAAGCGGCTCGCAAAGCTGAGGCCGAGGCGAATCAAAAACTAGAGGACTTGCAAAAGGCGATCGCCGCTGACGAAGCCACCCTGAATCAGTTAAATCAAGCGGTGCGCCAACTGGGGGAGGCGGAATATCTGGACTTGCAAAGTGAGTTGGCTCGGGCGCAGGCCAAGCACCAGCAACAACAGGGGCAAATTGAAACTTGGACAAAAGAGCGATCGGCAGCCCAAACCGCCATTCAGCAAGCGGAAGAGCGCATTCGCCAACTGCAGTCAGAATCGCAGCAACGGGAGGAACAGCTAGGCCAACTCGATCGCCAATCCGCCGACCTTCAAACCCAACAACAGCAGCGCCAGCAAGCCCTAGAGAATGCCCGGGCGCAAATGCAGGCGATCGCCCAATCGTCAGACGCTTGGGCCAAACAACACCGCTATCTTTCCGACCAACTCAAACAGAATCGCCAACTGGCCCAACCCTACGAGCAAAGCCGTATCCGCCTGAGCGAGCGATTGCAGCAACTGGAGCGCCAGCAGCAGGAGGGGCAAACCGAAATGCAGCAGCTAGAAACTTGGCTGCAGGCACAGGCAGAACGCACCCGACAGTTGGAGGCGATGAGCGCGCGGGCAGAAACCGAAGCTCAGACATTGGGCCAGCAATTGGCGGATCTCCAATCCGAGTTAGAACTCAATCGAGCGACCGCCGAGCGATTGCGCAATGAGTGGCAGGCCCAACAGCGCCAGTTAGATAAGTTAGAAACTCGCCAGCAAGTACTGCAGGAAACCCGAGGCTCTCGTGCCGTCAAAGTGGTCATGGATGCTGGTTTGGCAGGGGTGTGCGGCTTGGTGGCCCAACTGGGTCAGGTGGACCCCAAGTACCAGTTGGCAGTGGAGATCGCTGCCGGAGGGCGGCTCAATCATTTAGTGGTGGAAACAGATGAGGTGGCTTCGCGGGCGATCGCAATTTTGAAGCAAAAGCAAGCGGGGCGAGCCACGTTTCTCCCCCTCAATAAGCTGAAGGAAGCCCGTCCCCTGCCAATGCGACGGCTGCCGGGGGCGATCGATTATGCGTTTAATTTGATGGAATTTGACTCCCGCTATCGGGATGTCTTTGCGTTTGTTTTCGGTCAAACCCTGATTTTTGAATCCCTCGATCGCGCCCGCAGTTTTATCGGCCAGCATCGTATAGTCACCCTCGACGGCGAATTGTTGGAGACTTCCGGTGCGATGACCGGCGGTGCCAACAAGCAGCGCCACAGCGTTCACTTTGGTGCAGCAGAATCTCGGGAAATGGTGGAGGTGCGCCGCCGCTACGAAGAGTTGTCAGAGTTGTTGGAGGCGATCGCCCCTCGGGTCAAAGCTCAGCAGGAACAATTCAAGCAGTTGTCCAAAAGCTTTAACGACGCCCGCGATCGCGCCCGCGCCGCCAGCACGGACTATCAAAAACACTTAGCGACCACCCAATCCCGCCAGGAGCGTTTCGAACTGCTGCAAACCACCCTCGCCGCCCAGCAGCAGGAGCGAGAACAAAGCCAGATCGAACTGGAACGGTGCGAGCTGGAGTTGGCACCGCTGAGCGATCGCATTCGCGATCTGAGCGAGAAATTACAGCAATTGGAAGAGTCTTCCCTCAATCAACGCTGGCAGGAAATGCAATCGCTGGTGCAACAGGCGGAGCAGGTGTTGCAGGAGAGCGAGGCAGCAATCCGGCAACTGGAGCAACAGCAGCAGCAGCTTAAATCCGAGCAGCAGCTCAATGTCGAAAAGGTGCAGCAGCAAAGCGATCGCATTGGGGAGATGGACGAGAAAGCCGCGCAGTTGTTGCAACAGTGCGATCGAATGCAGGGGGAGGTGCAGCAGTCTCAAACGGGGATCGAACAGTTAGAGGCGCGAATTGAAGTGTTGTCGCAGCGGCTGGCAGAGACGCGATCGCGGCGGGACGAGCAGGAGCTGCAGCTGCGATCGCGCCAGCAGCAAGCCCAGCGGTTGGAATGGGACAAGCATGCGGCGGCCACCAAGCAGCAGGAGAAAACGGAGTTGCTGCAGCACTTGCAACAGCAGTTGCGGGAAATGCTGGGGGACGCCGCCGAGACGCCGCCCCCCGAGATCCCCGACGATTTGACGCTGGAGGACTTGCAGGCCCAGATTAAGCGCACCGAAGCAAAATTGCGGGCCTTGGAGCCGGTGAATATGTTGGCGATCGAGGAGCATAAGACCACCCAAGCTCGGGTTGAAGACTTGCGGCAAAAGTTAGAGACATTGCAAGAGGAGCGCACCGAACTCTTGCTGCGCATCGAAAATTTCACCACCTTGCGCACGCAGGCGTTTATGGACTCATTTACTGCCGTCAACGAACATTTCCGGCAGATTTTTGCCCAGTTGTCAGATGGGGACGGGCAGTTACAGCTAGAAAATCCCGCAGACCCGCTTGCCGGCGGCTTGACGCTGATCGCCCACCCGAAGGGCAAGCCCGTGCGCCGTCTCAATTCCATGTCGGGGGGCGAGAAGTCGCTAACGGCTCTGAGCTTCATTTTTGCCCTGCAGCGGTTTAGGCCGTCTTCCTTCTACGCGCTGGATGAGGTGGATGCATTTTTGGATGGGGGGAATGTGGAGAAATTGGCGGCGATGGTGCTGAGTAATTCGCAGCAGGCTCAGTTTGTGGTGGTGAGTCATCGCCGGCCGATGATCGAGCGATCGGAGCGGATTATTGGGGTGACCCAAGCGCGGGGAGCTTACACGCAGGTGGTTGGAGTCAAGAATCCAGCCGATCGAGGCGGGCAACTTTCCCCTACCGCCTGAGTAGAAGGCTAAAGCGATCCCGCGCAGCTTAGGTGTCGATATGAGAAAGCTGACCCCGTGGCGATCGCCCCTCAGACATCCCAGCCTTTTTCCCCATTCATTTAGCTCGCCCTAACTCCAAGCGGACAGCTTTCGCCTAAAGTCTTAATGGATAGCTGAAGCCATCCATCGCAATTTGGGCTCCGAGGTGAGAAGTTTGGGTCCGTGGCGATCGCTCCACTTCGGCACCCCAACCTATAGCCTGATTCATTCAACTCACCCTAATTTCGCGCGAGAGGACCAAGTCGCATGACTGCCACCACAGCCACCTTCCCGATTGACCTCGGTACCTACAAGCCCCTGAGGTTAGACGCCGCTACCCCGACCCTGAGCGATGGGCAAAAAGCGGACTTGCAATTTAATATCCAACTGTGTCGCGACGCGATCGTTTTCTTCACTGCGACTGGAGCTGCTCGGGGAGTTGGCGGCCATACGGGCGGACCATTCGATACTGTGCCCGAAGTGATGATTTTGGATGCCTTATTCCGGGGCAGTGCGGACCAATACGTCCCCATCTTTTTCGATGAAGCCGGTCACCGGGTGGGAACTCAGTATTTGATGGCTGCGCTAGAGGGTTCCCTGCCGGTCGAACAATTGCTGAAATATCGAGCAGCCCACTCCACCCTGCCCGGTCACCCCGAATTGGGCCTAACCCCTGGCGTCAAATTTAGTTCGGGCCGCCTCGGCCACATGTGGCCCTATGTGAATGGCGTTGCCTTCGCCAATCCCGGCAAAACGGTGTTCTGTCTGGGTTCCGATGGCTCGCAGCAGGAGGGCAACGATGCCGAAGCCGCCCGTTTGGCGGTGGCGCAACACCTCAATGTCAAGCTCCTAATCGACGATAACGATGTCACCATTGCAGGCAATCCGTCGAAGTACATGCCCGGTTTCAGCGTGACGCGCACGCTGGAAGGCCACGGGTTGAAAGTTTTGGAAGGCAATGGCGAAGACATCGACGGCCTCTACGCTCGCATTTGCGAAGCCGTCAATACCCCCGGCCCGATCGCCGTTGTCAACAAGCGCCCGATGTGCCCGGGCATTGAAGGACTGGAGGGTTCCAACCACGGCCACGATGTCATCTCAGTCGATCTCGCTCTGCAGTACTTGTCCGCTCGCGGCCACGATGCTGCTGTCGAATACCTCAAGGGCATCGAAAAACCCAAAAACACTTATACCTTCTTGGGTTCTTCCGACACGGTGGGTTCTAACCGCAATGTTTTTGGCCAAGCGGTGGTGGAAATTTTGGGGGGCATGAGCGAGGGCGATCGCAAGAATAATGTATTAGTTATCGATAGCGATTTGGAGGGCTCCTGCGGTCTGCAGCACATTCGCAAAGCCCACCCGGAAGTGTTTGTGAGCGGCGGCATCCAAGAGCGGAGCAATCTGTCTGCGGCAGCAGGCTTCGGGATGGAAAAAGGCAAGCAGGGGATCTTTGCCACTTTCAGTGCCTTTTTAGAGATGTGCGTCTCCGAAATTACGATGGCACGGCTGAACTATTCCAACCTGCTCTGCCATTTCTCCCATGCTGGGATTGACGATATGGCCGACAACACCTGTCATTTCGGCATTAATAATATGTTTGCCGATAATGGCTTGGATGATGGTTATGAAACTCGGCTGTATTTCCCGGCAGATGCCAACCAAATGAAGGCTTGCGTCACATCGGTGTTTGGCGATCCGGGGTTGCGTTTTATCTTCTCCACCCGCTCCAAGGTGCCGATGATTCTGGATGGCGATGGTGGCGAGCTGTTTGGCGGCAACTATACTTTTACTCCTGGCAAAGATGAGGTGGTTCGCGAGGGGACGGCGGGGTATATCGTCAGTTTTGGCGATGCCTTGTACCGATCGCTGGATGCTGTGGAGCGCCTCAAGCAAGAGGGTATCGATGTGGGCTTGATTAACAAGGCGACGTTGAATGTGGTAGATGAAGAGACTCTGGCTAAAATTGGTGCTTCTCCTTTCGTTATTGTTGTGGAGGCTTTCAACCGCCGCACGGGGTTGGGCAGCCGGTTTGGGTCTTGGTTGCTGGAGCGGGGCTACGCACCTAAGTATGCCTATCTCGGTACTCACGAGGAAGGCTGCGGTGGTTTGTGGGAGCAATTCCCACACCAAGGCATCGATCCGGTGGGGATTATGGCCAAGGTGAAGGAACTGGTGGGTTAGAGGTTTCACCTGCCAATTTTTGCTAGACGGCCGAGGGGAGCTGCTGTGGGTAGCTTCCCTAAGCTTCTGACGAATGACACAACAGAGGACATCTGTGTCACAGGGCTTAACCTGACAAATCATCAATCCACCAGTTCTTGATGAATTGGCATATTCACGAAAGATTATTACCCAAAATTGTACCAAATATTGAACAATCTATTCGGCCATCGGCTATGATGTGAGCAATCAACCTCTAGATAGAATCGTTATATCTATTAGAGGTGTTTGCTTGAGATAGACTCTACTAAGGACTAGTAATGCTGACTCGACTGAAGATTTCTGGATTCAAGAATCTCGTCGATGTAGATGTCCGCTTTGGGACATTTACTTGCATTGCTGGGGCAAATGGTGTCGGAAAATCTAATCTTTTCGATTCAATTAGATTCCTAAGTGCGTTGGCAGATCTACCTCTAATTGAAGCTGCTTTGTCTATTCGAGATGAAGCAGGAAAAACAGGTGATGTACGAAGCCTATTTCATCGTGTAGGCGATGCTTATGCAGATAAGATGTCCTTTGAAGCTGAGATGATCGTCTCAGAAGAAGGAGAAGATGATTTAGGACAGAAGGCAAAAGCAAGCATTACTTTTTTGCGTTATTCCTTAATACTTGCTTATAAGTCTGACAACAATTTTCGTTCCTTTGGATTTTTAGAAATTCTCAAGGAAGAATTGGTACATATCAATATTGGAGATGCAACCAAAAATCTATTATTCCCTAATCGCCCTACTTGGAGAAAGTCAGCGGTAAAGGGGCGCAGGACTTCGCCGTTCATCTCTACTGAAGATGATGGTATAAACCGAGTCATAAAACTACACCAAGATGGAGGAAGCAGAGGTCAGCCTCTATCTCGATCGGCAGTTAATCTTCCTCGCACTGTTTTGTCTGTCACAAATGCTGCTGAAGGCCCTACCGCGCTGTTAGCGAGGCGAGAGATGCAATCCTGGCGGCTGCTCCAACTAGAACCCTCCTCATTAAGACAACCTGACGAATTTACTGCGCCTACAAAATTAGAGATAGATGGCTCCCATTTGGCTGCAACTCTCTATCATCTTGCCAGACTCAAAAGATATGGAGAGGAACAGTCTACGAATGAAGTCGATAGCTCAGTGTATTACGAGATTGCAAATCGTTTGGCAAGTCTAATTGACGATGTTGATAAGGTGTGGATTGACCGGGACGATCGGCGTGAGCTGCTTACTTTAATGGTTAAAAGCCGCGATGGCACTTCTCATCCAGCCAAAGCACTTTCAGACGGTACTATGCGATTTTTGGCATTGGCAGTTCTGGAGCAGGATCCAGAAGCAAAAGGTCTTCTGTGCCTTGAAGAACCAGAAAACGGAATTCATCCAGAGCGAATTCCAAAAATTCTTCACCTGCTCCAAGATATTGCTACCGATACAGATGAAGCTATTGGACCAGACAATCCTTTACGGCAAGTGATTGTTAATACTCACTCACCAGCCGTTGTCATGCAAGTACCTGAAGATAGCCTTCTAGTAGCTGAATTAAGAGAAGCAATACAGTTAGATCGGAGGTTTAAGCGGGTTTGCTTTGGATACTTGCCTAACACTTGGCGACACCGAAAAGACTCAGAGCCTGACAGCGATCGCGTTGTTTCAAAAGGTAGACTTCTTGCGTACCTCAATCCAGTTCCCAGTCAAGATCTAGAGTTAGATCGCAATGGGTATAATACAAAATATAAAAAATCAAGGACTGAAAAATCTAAGACGCGTAGAGTTGTCGATAGAGAAGACCTTCAACTATTACTTCCAGGGTTTTCTAGCAAGCAACAGCTATGATGGAATTGAGCTATACTTTGCTATCCGATGGCAGTTCAGACAAAGCACTAATTCCAATCCTAAACTGGTTGTTACGAAATAATCTTAATAATTGTGCCGTCCAAGCTCAATGGGCAGATCTTCGCAGCTTGGAGAAATCACTAAGAGATACATTTAAAAAGAGGATCGAATTGAGTTTAGAACTATATCCATGTGAGCTTTTGTTTATCCATCGCGACGCAGAACGAGACTCTCATCAGGATCGAGTAAATGAAATTTATGAAGCTGTTAATCAAGTTGAATCTTCTTTCAAAATTCCAGCAGTTTGTGTTGTACCAGTTCGTATGACAGAAGCATGGCTGCTATTTGATATTGCCGCTTTGCGTACAGCAGTATCCAATCCAAATGGGAAGATCGCATTGCAGCTTCCAAACACTAGCAAACTTGAGCAGGAGCCCGACCCGAAAAAGACCCTCCATGAACTTCTTCGCCAAGCCAGTGGGCTTTCGTCAAGACGACTTAAAAGATTTTCTGTGAACGCTCGTACTCATCGTGTCGCAGAACTCATTGATGACTTTGGTCCGTTACGAAGTTTGCCTGCTTTTAAATCTTTGGAATCCGAGCTAGGAGCTGTTATTCAGGCGCAAGGGTGGGATCTTCTCCAGAGCTAGATGGTAGAGCAACAAAGCTGGATGATTCGCCAGCTCTCGGCAGGACAAAAACAGCGCCTGCTCCTGGCCTGTCTTCTCACCCGAAATCCAGACATGCTGCTGTTGGATGACCCCTTTGCATTTCTAGATGCCGCTGGCGTTCATCTCTTGCTAGCACTCTTGCAGAAGCGGGTACGGCAAGGGCAGGCAGTATTGTCGATCGAGCATCGTCTGGAACTACTACGGGGATTGTGCAATCGCGCTTATCGCATTGACGTTGGATGCGTTAGCCCTATGGATTTATCGGAACTGCAAGCCCCTTTCTTCTCTGAAAATAATTTGCGAACAACTTCGGGAAACCGACCCTAGAAGTCGATAAATTCCCCCTTCCGAAGTGATGGCAAATTCCTATCATATGAATGTAGAGATAACTCATGCGGAGGAAATCACAATGTCACTCGTTCGTTGGGAACCCTTTCGCGATATTTACAGCCTACAAGAGGAAATGAATCGTCTCTTTAACGAGACATTCGCACCCACCTCTCGGCGCGGTATCGACTTTGCTCCATCTGCAGAGCTGGAAGAAACCGACGAAGCCTACACCCTCAAGCTTGAAGTCCCGGGTCTAGAAGCCAAAGACATCAATATTGAGGTCACAGAAGACTCCGTCTCCGTGAGTGGCGAACGCAAGTCCGAAACCAAATCCGAACAAGGCGGCATCACCCGCACCGAATTCCAATACGGTAGTTTTAGGCGAGTCGTTCCGTTACCCGGTCGCATCGACAACAACACTGTCAAGGCCGATTACAAGGATGGCATTCTCAGCCTGAATCTTCCCAAATTAGGAGGCAATGGGAATGGAGCAGTTAAAGTAAGCCTCCACTAGTTCGCTCAAAATTCAGTGCTTAATTTAAAAGGCTCGGAGGTTCTGGCAAAAATACCCGATTCTCCGGGCCTTTTTTTCTAGCGATCGCTCTCCATTGCGACGCTGCTTACATAAACTCGTGCCTTTTTATAGTTCTTGCACTAGCAATAGAAATTCTCGCTGATATTGAAGGACAAGCCATTTGGGTTGCCCTCTATTGCTAAGGATCGCTAAGAGACGCTCTAGACGGCAGGGAAACTTTCTCCGATAATCAAAAAGCTAACCCCGCCTCCGATTGAGCTCCATTGTGACTCTCAGCCTACCTCGCCTCCAATCTCAAGCATGGCCCGGTCTGATTCGCCACTACTGGGATTATTTACCCGTGTCGGACTCCACGCCGACGATTACTCTGAATGAGGGCAATACCCCGTTGGTGTCCGCTCCGGCGATCGCCGAGGCGATTGGCAAATCCTGTCAAGTGTTCGTGAAATTGGACGGCCTCAACCCTACTGGCAGCTTCAAAGACCGGGGTATGACGGTGGCGGTTTCGAAGGCGAAGGAGAAGGGAGCTGAAGCCCTGATTTGTGCCAGCACGGGCAATACCTCGGCTTCGGCCGCTGCCTATGCTGCCAAAGGCAAGATGCGGGCTTACGTTCTCCTGCCGGATGGCTATGTGGCGAAAGGGAAAATGGCCCAAGCCCTAATGCATGGAGCCGAAGCGATCGCCATTCGGGGAAATTTTGACGAGGCACTGGCGATCGTGTGCGAGATTGCTGCCAAGTATCCCGTGGCCCTGGTCAACTCTGTCAATCCCTACCGGCTGTGCGGGCAAAAAACGGCTGCCTTCGAAATTGTCGATGCTTTGGGAGACGCGCCTGACTGGCTCTGCATTCCCGTCGGGAATGCGGGCAACATCTCCGCCTATTGGATGGGATTTTCCCACTACCGCAACACCGGCAAATCCAGTCGCAGTCCCCAGATGTTTGGCTTCGAGGCGGAAGGATCGGCGGCGATCGCCCTCAACCGCGCGATCGCCAACCCCTCGACTGTTGCCACCGCCATCCGCATCGGCAATCCAGCGAGCTGGCACAAAGCCACTGCTGCGAGAGATTTGAGTGGCGGCGATATTGGCAGCGTGACGGATGCCGAGATTTTAGCGGCCTATCGCCTCTTGGCTCGCGAAGAAGGGATCTTTTGCGAACCCGCTAGTGCTGCCTCCGTCGCCGGTTTGTTGAAATACCGCGATCGCGTTCCGACTGGAGCCACCATTGTCTGCGTATTGACCGGCAACGGTCTCAAAGATCCCGATACGGCTGTCAAGCATTGCGAGACTGACATACACTCGGGGATACCCGCTAATCTATCCGCCGTGGCCAAAGTGATGGGTTTTTAGAGGTCTGGCCCCTGTCTAGAATTGAGGTATGTACGAAAACGCTTTTACTCCCTTAGAACCCCTAGACAATATCGGCGAGGCTCCCCCCCTCCCCGATGCAGCTGCAATGTTGGAACATTTGTATGCGGATGACACCCAACTGCGGATGCGGGCGGCTAGGGCGTTTTGCGATTTGGAAGAACCCAAGGCGATCGATCGGTTGATCGAGCTATTGGGGGACGAATGCGTTTTGGTGCGGGTGAGTGCTGCCTATGCGTTAGGCCGCAATAGCGCCCCTCGGGCGGTCGAGCCCTTGATGCGAGCATTGCAATTCGATTGGAACGGCTACGTGCGCAAGGGGGCGGTGTGGGCCTTGGGCAATGCTGGCGATACTAGAGCGCTGCCAGTCCTCGTTGATGGATTGCGCAACGATATTACGGCGGTGCGGCTGTGGTCCGCCAGTGCTTTGGGTCAGGTCATCGACGAAATCGCGGTGGAACCGCTGGTGGCAGGGCTGCAATCCGATCCAATTGCGGCGGTGCGCAGTAATTGTGCTTGGTCGCTAGGTCGTGCCCTAGATTGTCTGAATTTAGAGGCAGGCACTCCAGCGCAACAGGCCCTCTATCGTCGGGCGATCGCCGTCCTAATCGCCGCACTCCAGCAGGACGATGAAGGCTTGCGAGAGGATGCCCGCGATGCCCTGCAAAAGTTAGCCGACGCGGAAGGGCTGGCGGCGATCGCCGAATTGGATGACGATTTATTGATGGGCTGAGACAGCCGTCTGCCCGCTCGGTCCATTAGCCCAGTTATCAATTGCGAGGTGCGCGATCGAATGCGTTCTTCTTGTTCTCTACTCCAGTTGACGCTCAGTGTCTGTGCCCTGCCCGCGATGGGGGCACTCTTGGCCTTCGAGCAGTTTCAGGGCGTGTTGAGCGCGGTTGAAGGGGCTGGCGACTTGTTGTGGCAGGAGCAGCGACTGCCCGTACTGAACGGCGATCGGGCGATCGATCTAGATACCCCTTAAGACCACCTGCTTTCGGGGAACAATAGGAATTGCCACTTTGCTCAGCCCAACCGAGCGTGCCATAGGATATTGTGGGCAGGGGCTGTGAGGATTGTCTTGCAAAGGCAGGAGAGAGATTGTGCCCAACCGCCGGAAAACCATATTGTTGGCTGTAACGGGCGCGGGCTCGCTGGTGGCAATCGCGATCGTTGGGGGGGTCAGTTATTTTCTCGGGTTGGGATTTGGAGAGACTGCTTTGCAGGGGGTAACGCCACTGCAAGATACTGGCAACCCCGAGACCGCCACTCGCCGCATTGGCATTCGCCGTACGGTTCCCCTGGCGGATGAAAGTCAACTGATTGCAGCCAATGCAGACATTCTCAAACCGCCAGCCAATCGCCTATTAGCCGAAGGTGCTCCAATCCCCACCCCCGAACCGACCGTCACCCCCCGACCCACTCCTCCCCCTCAAGCAGGTGCGACGCCGACCTCCACCCCCACCCCCAGAGCTACTCTGGTTCCTGCGCCCACGCTTGCACCAGTCGCAACGCCAGTCCCGACTGGAGGCGTCGTGATGCGGGTGCTTTCAGCCCAGAAGCAAGGGGGCTCAGTGGTCTTGAATGTAACCCTGCAGAACAACAGCGGTCGTATCGTGCGCTTTCTCTACAGCTTTATGGATGTGACGGACGATCGCGGTCGCCCCATCAGTGCCAGTACCCAGGGCTTGCCGGGGGAAGTGCCCCCCAACGGCCAGTCTTATAGCGGTACGGTGCGCATTCCCGCTATCTTTTTGAACGGCTCTCGTACGGTGTCGTTGAGCCTGCCAGACTATCCCAGTCAAGCCATGCGATTGCGCGTATCGAATGTGCCGCTGCCGCAATAGCGCGAACCATCGCTTAGCGGTTTGAGAACAGCTAGAACTTAGCTGGATATCGGCGATCGCTCGGATACATTCAACCCTCAGTTGCTTGAAACTTCGATAATAGCCAAGCGCTCACTTTGCCATGACTCATCTTGCGAGCGAGCTGCAGGGCTTCCACTAATACTGCGAGTTGCAAACCAGGTAAAACGCCAGACTCAGCAATCCTGCGGCTGCCCCCATCCTCAATTGCGAAGGCTAGAATTCGCACCGTATTGACATCGACAATCCAATACTCAGGAACTCCCATGTCTTCGTAGAGCAGGCGTTTTGCTCCCTGGTCATCGGCTAGCGAGGACTTAGCAACTTCAATGACTAGATCGGGCGGAGGGTAAATATTGAGATCGACAATGCCTGTGCCGTAGGGAATTGCTGCCGCATTCTTGCCGACATGAAAGGCAATATCCGGTTGGCATTCCCTCAAACCCGGTTTCCGAAAAGTGCAATTATCGCGCCCCTGCAGATCGAGGCTTCGAAGACCGGCATACAGTGTGACAGCGTAGCTAACAATCGTATGGTCGCAGGAATGGTCGCTGCCAACAGGTGCCATTTCCAGTCTCATTCTGCCGTCATCGTAATAACTTTTGCCTTTGTCACTCTCGGGTGCGCCAATCGCCTGCAGATACTCCTCCCAGGTCGCCGTCACCCAAGTATCTGTCAGTAGCGGAGTTTGTAAAGCCATAACTTATTCTTCAATCTCTGGATAATCTGGACCGTCCAATCGACGACGCCCCGAAACAAACACAGAGGCAAGTGTAGCAACACCGCCAAACCCAATAACTCCTCCCGGCCATTCTGCGCCGAATGAAGCGATGAGCGAGCCAGAAATAATAGCTACTACACCAATTCCTAAACCATATCTCTGCCCCCGCGCGCGCTCCAAGCGCATTTTCTTCATATCCTCGATTTGAGCCTCAGCCAATTTTTCATCCATCTTATGGCGATGCGATTGTTCCCGTTCTACCATCGCAAACAATCTATTGGCAGCATCGGGCAACACTTTCTCGTATCTCGCGATTTCTTCTGCTGGTGGAAGCGGACCGCCGTACATAGAGGCATATCCTACTAACGATCGCTGGGGCGGATTGGCGCTGGTGTTAACTTGAATGTTAATGGGCTTTTCATCCATTAACTCATCAGCTACATCGGTTTTAGGATCTTCAGGGGAAGAATCAGATATCTGGCCAGGCATCTTCCTACAAATCCTCCCGACAATCTGATTCGAGCGCGTTACTGAGATAAAGGCCAATGCGATCCCAATCGGAGCTTATCGCAATGGAATCTGCCATTGGATCTCTAAAAACAGCTCGCAAAGAATTTAAACGATTTTCTTCTTCCACAGGCAGTATATCTAAGACGGATCCCATGCCATAGAAGAAGTTACGCATGTGCTCAGCTTTAAAAAAGTCTCCTTTTGTTGTCTTTTTCATATCTTTATCTTTTTTCAAGACAACAGGGTTAATCCTATTTGGAATGCTGTCATGAGCGTAATGAGAGTAATACCGTCTCATATCTTCAAGGAATATGGGTCGATGCGAAGGTTGATGTGGATAGAGGCCACGGCGTGCGTGTCTCCAGGGAAATTCAGCGTGAGTTAACTCCACAAGAAACTGTCCACTCTGATGTCCGTATGTATTCCATACTTCATCCAAAATCTCAAGTTCATCTGACAGCCAAGTTGATTCGCTAGGGAATGAGTCAATCGGAATAGCTTGGTCGTAAAACGGCTTGCATTTGTGGTATACAGTTGGTATAACTGGACCGTGAACCCAAGCTTCAATCCGATCCAGAAATAGGATGTTATTTCTAAAGACTAAACTCCATGCCTGTGCATAGTAGAGGAGCTTTTGAAGCTTCAAAGGACTGATTCCGAACTGGGAATCTGCATGAGCTCGGAGAATGAAGTAGGGAGCAAACTTACTTGCACTAATATCCATATAGTTAATCGCTCAAAAGTGAAAGCAGGCAAAATTCACAGAATTCAGTCAGGCTAGAGCAATTTTCAGGTGGGTGGTGTAAGCCCTAATTTTCAAACCCAGAGCTTCCAAGCTCCTGCGGTGCAGAATGTATATCACTAACCTAGAAAATGTTCTATGCCTCTAGTCTACTACTCTAGCAATTCTTCAGTTGAGCTTACAAGGCAACTGAATAGATAGTCGCCGATACGACCCTTGCTTCGAGGGATACTTGACTGAGTCGCGAGTCGCTCAACTGTCATAACGACTTGAGAGGCAGGGACTTCGGCTGCAGTATTGCCTCTCAATGGCCGTCCGATCGCCCCACTAATTCGGGATTGCCCTCGCAAGCGGCTTGATAGCGACCCAAAGCCAGCAGGGGAAAATATTGCTGGTAGTAGTGGTATTTCAAATAGAACTGGTTGGGGAAACCCGTACCGGTGAACCCATCCTCATCCCAAGTACCGTCTGCTCGTTGAGTGGCCATCAGGTAATCAACCCCGCGACCCATCGCCTCGGGATACCACTGGCCGATCGCATTGCCCACCGCGATTAATCCAATCAGCGACCAAGCCGTCTGAGACGCCGTACTGTCCCCTCGACCGCGCTGAGACGGATCGCGATAGCTCTCGCAAGTCTCCCCCCAGCCACCATCCTGATTCTGATAGCTCGCCAGCCATTCAGCCCCGCGCAGCAGCTCCGAGCGATGAGATTCGGGATTTAGCAGCGCCAAAGCTGACAACGCACCGCTGGTACCGTAGATATAGTTCACCCCCCAGCGACCGAACCAACAGCCGTCAGGTTCCTGCTCCTGTTTGAGATAGGCGATCGCCCGCTCCACTCTGCCAGACTCCATCTCCAGCCCACATTCCCCCAGCATTTCCAGTACGCGAGCAGTCACATCAGCGGTATTGGGATCGATCATGGCCTTGAGATCCCCATAAGGCAGGCTATTCAGCCAATCGGCATCGTTGTCGATATCGAAAGCCCCCCAGCCTCCAGGCTTGCACTGCATGGTTTGCATCCAACCCACTGCACGCTCCATACAGCCCCGTTTCAGGGCCTCGTTTGGCATCTGGATTTGATTGATGGCCATCACCACCACAGCAGAATCATCTAAGTCGGGATAGAACCGGTTTTCGAACTCAAACGCCCAGCCCCCCGGCATGGCCTTGGGATTTTTCACCCTCCAGTCGCCATACCCCAAAATTTGCTTATCCATCAGCCACTGAGTTGCCCGCACTAACTCGGGCCGATCGCGATCGCAGCCCGACTCTGCCATCGCCCGCACCACCCAAGCCGTATCCCAGATCGGCGAGATGCAGGGCTGAATGTGATAGTCGTTCTCGTGCTCGATCGCAAAGTTGTCCAGTCCTCTAAACCCCCGTTCCACAATCGGATCGGAGATGCCGTAATCGAGACTTTTGAGCGCCAGCATGGAATTGAGCATCGCCGGGATAATATCCCCCCAATCCCCTGCCGCATCCATCCGCTCCAGCACCCATTGTTCCGCCGCCCGCAAGCCCTCTGCTCTACAGGGCACGAACCCGAGGTTTTCTCCCCATTTGAAAGCGGTGTCGAGGTGAACGAACGCATCCGACCAGTCATTATTTTTGGGCAACTCGTACCGAACGTTGTCGATACCCTCGGCATACAATTCGTCCAGGCGGAACTTGGGTTCCACAGTGTAGACGGGCTTTCGATCGAACACGATCGCCAGCGGCACCGTACTTTCTCGCGCCCAACTGGACATGTCGTAAATGGTGAACGGTCCCCAGTTGGGCAACAACATAATCCACGGCGGAATCGAGGGCAGACCGCGCCAGTCGTAGCAGCCAATCAGGGCAAGGTGGAATTTAGTGAAAATGCGAGTTTTGCTAATGCCGCCGCGAGCCACGATAAAGTCTTTGGCCTTCAACAGGGCGGGGTCTTCAGCAGGCACGCCGCACAAGCGCAGGGCCATATATCCTTCTACGGAAACACTTAATTCGCCGCCATCGCCGCAATACAGCTCCCAACCGCCGTGCCCTCGCTGTTGCTGGCGCAGGTAAGACTCAATTTTCTCGACGGGGCGATCGCCATCGGTGCCCCAAATTTTATGCAACAGTAGCACTTCCGCCGTAATCGTCACATTCGACTGCAGCTCCGCCCACCAATATCCTTCGGAGTACTGCTGGGAAAGTAAGTAATTTTGGCTGGCGGCAATTGTTTCGGCTAGGCTTTTGGCTGCGATTGGCCTGTCCTGAGTCTGCATGAAGGATTGTTCCTCGACACCTTAAGGGTTGCTAGGGATAAAGTTTACAGTTTCTCGAGTGGGTTGACATTGTATGGTTCTGACTGAACCGATACCGAATTTTGACAGTATGAGTGCGATCGCATTGGGTTCGATCTTCCTGTCTTTGGCAATCTGGCTGGGGCTTTTAACTCTGCGGGGCCGCTTTTGGACCGCCGACCAAATCTTGAACGACGACCTGCCTGCTCCCGAGCGCTGGCCCTCCGTCTGTGCTGTGATTCCCGCTCGCAACGAGGCAGAGGCGATCGCCACCACCGTGCGTGCCTTGCTCGCCCAAGAATATGCGGGCGAACTGAAAATTGTCTTGGTTGACGACCAAAGTACCGATGGCACTGCGGATGTGGCTCGTCAAGCCGCCGAGGAATTTCGGCAGGAGTCGGGCGATCGCCAACTGGAAGTGCTCTCGGGCAAGGAGCTACCCGCTGGGTGGACTGGCAAATTGTGGGCGCTGGAGCAGGGCACTCAATACGCTCTGAAGACGCTGCCGGATTATATTTTGCTGACGGACGCCGATATTCAACACAATCGCTCGAACTTGCGCAGAGTCGCGTCGCTGGCAGAGCGCGATCGCCTCGATATGGCCTCGGTGATGGTGCGTCTGCGCTGCAAGACAGCCTGGGAACGGTTTCTGATTCCAGCCTTTATCTTCTTTTTTATGAAGCTCTATCCCTTCCGCTGGGTGAACGACCCAGATAATCCGACAGCAGGGGCGGCAGGGGGCTGCATTTTAATTCGCAGTGACGCTTTGCAGCGCATTGGCGGCATGGCCTGTCTGAAGGAGGCGTTGATTGACGATTGCACCTTGGCGGCCAAAGTCAAAGCCAATCCTTCCCCCGAGGCCCCCGACGGCAAGAGTCGTATTTGGTTGGGACTGGGGTCCGACATTATCAGCCTGCGTCCCTATCCCGATCTCGATACGGTGTGGAAGATGGTCTCGCGCACAGCCTTTACGCAACTGAACTATTCCACACTCCTGCTGATCGGCACGCTGTTTGCCATGGCCCTGATTTATTTAGTTGCGCCGCTGGGGTTGGTGTGGAGTTTGGCTACTTCTCATTGGATTGGGGCGATCGCCGCCGCCTTTACCTGGTGTCTCATGGCGCTATCCTATTGGCCCACGTTGAAGTTCTACCGACAGTCGCCGCTGTTGGCCTTTGCACTTCCGGCGATCGCCTTTCTCTACACCCTCATGACCCTCGATTCCGCCATTCAGCACTGGCAGGGCAAAGGCGGGGCTTGGAAAGGGCGCGTTTACCCCAGTCCCAATTCCTAAACTACATGCATATAAGTGGAATGCGCTTGAGGAAATGTTTATAGTCGGAATATGGACAAACATCGCGCGATCGATATTTTGCGAGCTAATGAAGCTAACATTCGCAAGCTTGGAGTCACCTCGCTCTACTTATTTGGCTCGACTGTGCGAGGAGAGGCGCGCTCGGATAGCGATGTAGATTTGTTTTTCGACTACAATCCTGCCATGCCATTTACTTTATTCGATCTGTTCGATATTCAAGAATTTTTCACTAGTTTATTAGCAGGTCATGTCGATATCATGACTCGCGATAGTATTCACCCTCTCATTCGCGATCGAGTGATTGACTCGGCGGAGCGTATCTTCTGATGGAGAGAGAGTCCAAGCGAGGTCGTTCTGCCTACCTCCACTTGCAGACTATTCAGGAGAATATCGATCGAATCGAACAAGCCCTCACCAATATCAACTTCGAGGAATTTTCTGAGGATTGGACACTCTACAGTGCTGTCGAGCGAGGCATTGAGCGAATTTCTGAAGCTAGCCGACGTATTCCAGAGCAACTGAAACAGAATTATCCAGAAATTCCGTGGAAGCAGGTTGCGGGAATCGGCAATATTCTACGCCACGATTACGAACAAGTTTCACTCAAGCTCATTTGGAATACGGCACGGGAGAGTTTGCCCGATCTCGAGAAGGCTATTGCTGCCATGCTGAGTGAGCTAGAGAAATTTCAATGAGAATTAGTTACCGGCGATCGCCTTTCTCTACACCCTCATGACCCTCGACTCTGCCATTCAGCACTGGCAAGGTAAAGGCGGGGCTTGGAAAGGTCGCGTTTACCCCAGTCCCAATTCTTAAACTACATGCATATTGGAGGGATAAAACGCTTGCAATAAACCTCGTCCATGTTGAGACCTGGAGTTTTCAGACATTGCACTCGGCCCCCTCAATCCCCCACCAGTAGGGGACTTCCGAAAGTTTGTTGGCTTCGTTCTGCAACTGTCGATCGCCTTCCCAGTCTCTCAATGCCAACTGGCACTGCACTCAAGTCCCCCAGAATGACGGAGCTAGACCCACCAAGCTGGATGGCTTCTTGCTGCTCAGTTGACCTAATTCCGGCAGCGTCGAGACCGACACCGTGGCCACCACCCGCCCCACTCCAGGCACACTCATGAGTAACTCATAGCTTGCCTGGAAGGCTTGCACTCTTGACGCAGTTGGTCAATCTCCTTATCGAGCGCTTCGAGCCGCTGCTTGACCCGCTCTCGCACTACCACTTTGCGGTGGTCTCCTTCTGAGAGGATGTAGGCTAGCCAGATGACAATCACCCACCCCCAATCCAAACCTTCTTGCTTCCAGTGGCGGGGTAGATGGCGGTTGAGCAGCTCTGGCAATCCCATCTGCATCATCACATGCAGGAATAGCACCACATCATCAATACGTTCAGTGGTAACCGTGAGTTGAGCTCCCATGCCCAGACCTAGCATCATTGCTAGCTGAGCATATGCTGGCTACCTTTACTCGATCCGATTACGCGATCGCCAAGAATAATTCTTCCACCCGAAACCTCAACGAGTACTGCCAGAGCGTCTGCAGGCAGGGTCTTCGCCCTCAGTTTGTCAATGGAGTCACTACGGGCCCGCAGTCAAGTCTGTCACGAGATGCTGGTGTTGGCGAATGCTGATTTCTCAGAATGGCGCCATAATGTTCACAGTCTCAGTTGGAATGCGAGAGGATAAACGGATCGAGTCACTATTAGAATCGAGTCAAAATTGAAAGAAATATTGTATCTCAGCAAAGGCCGAGTGACGAGGATAATGTCATTGTCGAGTCTCCAATAGTTATGCTATTGAGAGATACCTTATCTCGATAATTATACTCTTGAAAATTACACAAGGAGGTAGTATTTAATTTGAGAATTTTGCCCTTTCGCTCACTTGAAGTAGGACCCCCAGAACCCTCCAAGCAAAGTGTTCTGAGCAGTATTAAAAGACTGTCTGATACCACCCCAGTATTTTGAGGAATACGGGCCTTCCGATCCGCGCGCTCTTTTGATAAATAAGCTACACGTCCTCAAGTTGTTATCGAGGTTCCAACGCTAGCCTTGTCAGAGAAAAATCACTTTTCCAAGCTTCTCATGTCAAAAATATACCCCTAGCATGTGTTCTTCAAGACATCACATTGCTGTTGCGAATGCTTACTATTTTATTAAGCCTTTGCACTCTGTTACAAAAAGTAATTTATCTTGATTTTGGCTCGACGGACGTCTGAACAGTCCCTATGCCGAACTTGAAGATCTTATTTCCCAATTAGGGAGCAAGAGTTTCAGTATGTAAATGGATCGATTTAGGTTAAATAATTGCGATCTCGAGTTGACTTTCAGACTTCCTCTCAAACAAACACTGTTGCTTTCTAGATCTAGAAAGCTTCATGACTGGCAGCATCTTCAAGGAGAGACGGAAAATGGTTCAAGCCCCCAATCCAAAAGCAATTTCTATGCCAGTGGCGCTCGCTAAAGATGAGTTGCGCAAAATTGACGCTTACTGGCGAGCTTGCAACTATCTCGCGGCTGGCATGATTTATTTGCAAGAGAATCCTCTCTTGAAGGAGCCATTGCGCCCCGAGCACGTTAAACGACGACTGCTCGGACATTGGGGTGCATCTCCTGCCTTGAGCTTTTCCTATATACACCTCAATCGACTGATTAATCAATACGACCTAAATGCCATCTTCATGGCTGGCCCCGGTCACGGTGCTCCGGGAGTAATTGGGCCCGTTTATTTGGAGGGAACCTATTCCGAGGTCTATCCCGATAAGAGCGAAGACGAAGAGGGTCTGAAAAACCTCTTTCAGTGGTTCTCCTTCCCTGGCGGCATTGGCAGCCACTGCACCCCCGAACTGCCCGGTTCCATCCACGAGGGCGGCGAGCTGGGTTACAGCCTCGCTCACGCCTACGGAGCTGCGTTCGACAATCCCGACCTCGTTGTTGCTGTCGTTGTGGGGGATGGCGAAGCCGAGACTGGCCCCCTGGCTACGGCTTGGCACTCCAACAAATTTCTCAACCCCATTCGCGACGGGGCTGTTTTGCCCATCCTCAACCTGAACGGCTACAAAATTGCTAACCCCACCATCCTGGCCAGGATTTCGTCGGAAGAACTGGACAGTTTGTTCAGAGGCTACGGTTACACCCCCTATGTGGTTGAGGGGGACGACCCAGAACTGATGCACCAGAAGATGGCTTCTGTTATGGAAGAGTGCATCAGCCAGATTCGCTCTATTCAGGCAGAAGCTCGCAGTACGGGCGTCGCTAAACGTCCCCGCTGGCCGATGATTGTCCTCCGCACGCCTAAAGGCTGGACGGGGCCTCAAGAGGTGGACGGTCACAAGGTGGAAGGGTTTTGGCGGGCTCATCAAGTACCGATGGGAGGAATGCACAGCAACCCGCAGCACCTAGAAATGCTGGAAACTTGGATGAAGGGCTACAAGCCCGAGGAGCTGTTTGACGCCAACGGCACGCTGCTGTCCGAACTGAAGGAATTGGCTCCCAAGGGCGATCGCCGCATGAGCGACAATCCGATCGCCAATGGCGGCAGGGTGCGCAAGGAACTGCGCATGCCCGACTTCCGCGAGCTGGCTGTCGAGATCCCCCAACCGGGCACCGTTGAAGTGGAGAATACTCGCGTACTCGGCGACTTCCTGCGGGAAGTGATGCGCAAAAACATGGAGAACTTCCGCGTATTCGGCCCGGACGAAACAGCCTCCAACCGCCTGCAATCCATTTATGAAGTCAGTAAAAAGACCTGGATGGCCGATTATTTGCCGGAGGACGAAGACGGCGGCGAACTGTCTCCAGACGGTCGGGTGATGGAGATGCTCAGCGAGCACACCTTGCAGGGCTGGTTGGAAGGTTACCTGCTGTCGGGACGGCACGGCTTCTTCCATACCTACGAAGCCTTCGCTCACGTGGTGGACTCGATGTTCAACCAGCACGCCAAGTGGTTGGATATTTGCAAGAAAGACGTTCCTTGGCGCGCTCCCGTTGCCTCCCTCAATATCATGCTCTCTTCAACCGTGTGGAGACAGGATCACAATGGCTTCAGCCACCAAGATCCGGGCTACATCGATCTGGTCACCAACAAGAGTGCCGATGTCGTGCGCGTCTACTTTCCACCCGACGCCAACTGCCTACTATCAGTGGCGGATCACTGCCTGCGCAGTCGGGACTACGTCAACATCATTGTGTCTGACAAGCAGAAGCACTTGCAGTATTTGACGATGGAGGAGGCGATCGCCCATTGCACTAAGGGGCTGGGCATCTGGGAATGGGCGAGCAACGACGATTGCGGTACCGCTCCTGACGTGCCAGATGTTGTCATGGCCTGCTGTGGCGATATTCCGACGATGGAGTCACTGGCAGCTACGGCCATTCTGCGGGAAGAGTTCCCCGAGCTCGCGGTTCGATTTATCAACGTCGTCGATTTACTGACTCTAGTGGACGAGCGCGAGCACCCCCACGGCTTGTCGAACCGCGACTTCGATACGCTGTTTACGCCCGATAAACCTATCATCTTTAACTTCCACGGCTATCCTTGGTTAATTCACAAATTGGTCTATCGCCGCAGCAATCAAGAGCGCATTCACGTGCGCGGCTATAAGGAAGAGGGCAATATCAACACGCCTCTGGAACTGGCGATTGAAAATCAAATCGATCGCTTCAATTTAGTCATCGATGTCATTGACCGCGTGCCCTCTCTGCGTTCCCGTGCCGCTTATGTCAAAGAGCGCATGAAAAACGCGATTATCGAGCACACCCACTACGCATTTACCCACGGGATGGATAAGCCCGAAATGATCGACTGGAAGTGGCCCTTTAGCTAATGTTCGCAAGCTGGAGGCGGGGAAGTTGAGCCATGGCTCAGCTTCCCTCGCTCTGTTATTGCTAGGGAAGGCAAGGAGAAAACGTACCGTGACAAGCTCTAAGAATATAGACGCGCAACCGACCGTCCAAATCGAGGACGATCGCACCGGTCTGGGCATTGAAACTTTGCGGCGGGCGATCGCCGATAACCTGTTTTACATCCAGGGCAAGTTTCCAGAGATTGCGACTCTGAATGACTACTACATGGCGCTGGCCTACACCGTGCGCGATCGCCTCCTGCAGCGCTGGATTGCCACAGTGCAGACCTACATGCAGCCCGACGTCAAGGTCGTTGCCTATCTCTCTGCCGAATTTCTGGAGGGACCTCACCTGGGGAATAACGCAATCAATTTAGGCATTTACGATCGCGTCAAACAGGCCGTTATCGAGTCTGGGCTCGATCTGGAAGCGTTGCTGGAGCAGGAAGAGGAACCGGGTTTGGGGAATGGCGGCCTGGGGCGCTTGGCGGCCTGCTATATGGACTCTCTGGCAACGCTGGAGATTCCGGCCATTGGCTACGGCATCCGCTACGAATTCGGCATTTTCGACCAAGAAATTCGCGATGGCTGGCAGGCGGAGATTACCGATAAGTGGCTGCAGTTTGGCAATCCTTGGGAGATCCCCCGCCCAGAATCCTCAGTGCTGGTGAATTTTGCAGGCTATACAGAAACCTATACAGATGAAGCAGGACACTATCGAGTGCGTTGGGTGCCGCACCAAGTGGTCAAAGGCATTCCCTACGACACGCCCATTCTGGGCTATCGGGTCAACACAGCCAATACATTGCGCCTCTGGAAAGCAGAAGCGCCCGAGTCCTTCGACTTTAATGCCTTTAATGTCGGGAATTATTACGGGGCTGTGAACCAAAAGGTGGTGTCAGAGAATTTCACCAAGGTGCTTTACCCCAATGACGAACCCGTTCAAGGCAAGCAGTTGCGCTTGGGGCAGCAGTATTTTTTCGTTTCCTGTGCGCTGCAAGACATGATTCGCATACATCTTGCAACCGGGGGGGATCTAGAGCGCTTTCACGAACGATTTGCCGTACAGCTCAATGACACCCATCCTGCCATTGGCGTGGCCGAACTGATGCGGTTGTTAGTGGACGAGCACCATCTCGATTGGGAGCTGGCTTGGGATGTTACCCAAAAAACCTTTGCCTACACCAACCATACGCTCCTGCCCGAAGCGTTAGAAAAGTGGCCCCTCAGTCTGTTTGGACGCCTGCTGCCCAGACATCTAGAAATTGTCTACGAAATCAACCGACGATTTTTGGATTGGATTCGGGTGAAGTACATCAATGACATGGGAAAACTCTCGCGGCTGTCTTTGATTGACGAAAGTGGTGAAAGATACGTGCGCATGGCTCACCTAGCCTGTATCGGCAGCCATCGCATTAACGGCGTTGCCGCACTCCACAGCGAGTTGCTCGAGCAAACTGTGCTGCAAGACTTTCACGAACTTTGGCCCGAAAAAATCATCAATGTGACCAACGGCGTCACGCCGCGACGCTGGATGGTTTTGAGTAACCCCAGGCTGACCGACCTAATCACTCGCACCATTGGCGATCGCTGGATAGTCCATTTAGAAGACCTCAAAAAACTAGAAGCCTTCGCAGCTGACTCGGCCTTTCGAGCAGAGTGGCGGCAGGTCAAACAGGCGAACAAGCAGGCACTCGCCCAGCGCATCCTGGACCGCACGGGGATCGCGGTCAACCCAGATTCGATGTTCGATATTCAGGTGAAGCGCATCCACGAGTACAAGCGCCAGCATCTCAACGTTCTGCACATCATCACCCTCTACAATCGCCTCAAGCACAATCTCGATCTCGATATGCCAGCGCGGACGTTTATCTTTGGCGGCAAGGCTGCGCCGGGATATTTCATGGCGAAGCTCGTCATTAAGCTCATTACTTCTGTGGGCGATGTCGTCAATCGAGACCCGGATGTTCGCGATCGCCTCAAAGTGGTGTTTCTGCCAGACTATAACGTCAAGAACAGTCAGCTGGTCTACCCATCCGCAGACTTGTCGGAACAAATTTCCACCGCAGGCAAAGAAGCCTCGGGCACGGGCAACATGAAGTTTTCCCTCAACGGGGCTCTCACCATTGGCACCCTCGACGGAGCCAATATCGAAATTCGCGAGTCTGTTGGGGCGGAGAATTTCTGTCTGTTTGGTCTCTCTGTTGAAGGGATCGCTCAATTGCAAGATCGGGGCTATTGTCCGCGTCACTACTGCGATCGCAACCCCGAACTGAAGGAAGCCGTGGCTCGGATCGAGTCCGGCTATTTCTCCCACGGCGATCGCGACTTATTCCGCCCCCTCCTCGATAAGTTACTCGATCGCGATCCCTATTTCCTCCTCGCCGACTATCAGTCCTATATCGAATGCCAAGAGCAGGTGAGCCAAGCCTATCGCGATGCAGAACATTGGACTCGCATGTCTATTCTGAATACGGCTCGAATGGGCAAGTTCTCGTCAGATCGTTCCATTCGGGAGTACGCCGAGAAAATCTGGCAGGTTCAGCCCGTTCCGGTTCAACTTCAGAATTACGTTCAGGCCAACGCTGTCTTAAACGTTCGCTAGCAAGGGATTGAACCCAATCATGAGTCTGAGTCTCTATTTTTTGCGGCATGGCGAAACCACCCACAGCCAGACCGGCGGCTACTGCGGCGCTCTCGACCCAGGACTGACACCAGCGGGTTTACAAATGGCACAAGCCTTCGCCGATGCCTATCGGGCAGTACCTTGGTCAGCTATTTTTGCCAGTCCGATGCAACGCACCGTCACGACGGCTAAGTCCTTGTGCGAGGCGGCTGGTGTCGATCTGCAAATTCGAGAGGGACTGAAAGAAATGCATTTTGGAGAATGGGAAGATCGAATGCCGGACTACGTGCGAGAACACTATCCTGACGATTACGTTCGTTGGCTCACAGAACCAGCCTGGAATCCCCCGACGGGCGGCGAGACGGGGGTTCAGGTTGCCAGCCGCGCCTCGCTGGCGATCGCAGAAATTGAGGATAAATTTACGACGGGCAATGTCCTGGTTGTCTCCCACAAAACCACGATTCGGATTCTTCTCTGCAGCCTCCTCGGGATTGATTTAGGCCGCTATCGCGATCGCATCGAGATGCCTGTGGCTTCGGTCAGTTTAGTGAAGTTCGATCGCCACGGCCCTTTACTGCAGCGATTGGGCGATCGCTCCCATCTGCCAGAAGAGCTTCGCAATCGAGCGGGAACGTGAGCGGCCATGAAGATTTTGGTTCTCAATGCAGGCTCCAGCAGCCAGAAAAGTTGCTTGTACAGCATTCGGGGGACAGTCCCGGAACAGCCCCCCGCTCCGGTTTGGGAGGCTCAGATTGATTGGCATTCCCAAGACGATGTCGCAACGCTGTTTGTGAAGACAGAGCGAGGGGAGAAATTAGCAGAAAAACTCCATTCTGCCTCTCGACCTGAAACACTTTCCCATCTGTTGAATATGCTTTGGCAGGGATCGACTCGCGTCATCCAAAGCCCGCAAGAAATTGATGGGGTGGGCCATCGAGTCGTGCATGGCGGTCGAGCTTATCGAGCCAGTGTTGTTGTGACGCCCGCTGTCAAAGCGGCGATCGCTCGTCTGAGTTCCCTGGCACCCGCCCACAATCCAGCCAATTTAGAGGGGATTGAGCTGATGGAGCAGATTTTGGGCAATCTTCCTCAAGTTGCTGTATTCGACACTGCTTTTCACAGTCATATCCCCGATGTCGCCGCCACCTATCCCGGTCCCTATGACTGGCTCGAACGGGGGATTCGCCGCTATGGGTTTCACGGCATTAGCCACCAATACTGTGCTTCGCAGGCGGCTCGCATCTTGGATCGAGACTTAGCCGAGCTGCGCCTCATCGTCTGTCATTTGGGCAATGGATGTTCTCTAACGGCGATTGAGAACGGTCGCAGCATCGATACCACGATGGGTTTTACCCCTTTGGATGGCTTGATGATGGGAACCCGCTCGGGAGCGGTCGATCCCGGTATCTTGATTCATTTGATGCGACAAGGCTATTCGGCGGATGAGTTAGATCGCCTGCTGAATCGGGAATCTGGCCTGAAAGGGATTTCTGGAATTTCCCACGATCTACGAGAGATCGAGCGGGCGATCGAGCGAGGCAACAAGCGAGCCAAACTGGCTTTGGACATCTACCTCCACCGTTTAAAATCTTGTCTGGGCGCAATGTTAATGAGCTTGGGCGGAGTCGATGCAATTGTCTTCACTGCAGGAATTGGGGAGCATTCAGCCTTCGTTCGCGCTGCAACCTGTGAGGCCCTAGGGTTTTTGGGGTTGAAGCTAGATCTCGCTAAGAATGAAAATTGTACGGGCGATCGAGATATTGCGACCGCTGAGTCTGCCGTACGGGTTCTGGTGATTCATACCCAAGAGGATTGGGCGATCGCACGAGACTGCTGGCACTGCCTGAAAGGTAGCAGTGGAAGCTAAGCACAAGGGCCAGAGATTTGGTGCCGTATCTGAAGAGCATGCCGACGCGCTGGTGACCGAGGTGACAGGGATTTAGGTGTGACTGACGAGAGCGAGCATCCCTCAGAACAAAAGCCGATCGTAGATTTAGGAAAAATACTTCAAGCATCGGAGCTGTCTTTCATTAAACCTGAGTTCGATGACTCTGCATTGCCCTCACCCCCGGCCCCTCTCCCCTCGCGAAGCGTGGCGTCAGCCGTAAATTTGGGAGAGGGGAGAAACAGCCGAAAATCCTTACGGGGCCTTGTTCCCCTGCCCCCAAAGTTGGGGGTAGGGGTTAGGGGAAGGGGGCCACAGGCATCTAGACAAATGGCCAATGTTTCGGAATATGAATTTCGCCAGCAGCATCAAAATTGGGGAAAGGGGTTAGGGGATGGGGGCCAGTCCCTTGTCGAACTCACGTTTCATTAAGAAGGAAGATCCCAGGGATGCCAGAATCAGGCGTATCCAGAAATTGACACTTTTCTTGAGCGCAGTTGGTTTGAGCGTTGCAGTTATTTTGACAGCTTGTGTTACGAGTACAGTTTTGCTCCTGAGGGCCAGCACTACTGTAGAAGAAAAAGCATTGGCATATAGCAGTCATAAATCAGTCGTGAACGCTAATTGGCCTGAAACCCAGGGCTGACAAGAATCGGGGTTTACAATTCATTTAGGATCGCTATAGTCCATCTCGACTCACGTTCTAACAGGGGTGGTTGCGTTTATGTTTGGGAGCCAAGCTGGAGTAAAAGGCTGACTAGGCCGGACAATAGGCAAACCGCAGGCAAGATAGAAACCGAAGGCTTCAAATTCTATCTGCAGCCATCAACCTTTGCGTAGAGGTGAGTTTTGATTGCACTCTATCCCGGCAGCTTCGATCCCGTGACCTACGGCCACCTAGATATCATCGAAAGCGCCAGCCGCATGTTCGATCGCACGATCGTCTCCATCCTCAAAAACCCCAATAAAACCCCTCTGTTTTCACTGGAACAGCGGCAAGCGCAAATACGCACCGCCACCGCCCACCTGCCCAATATCGAAGTCACCACCTTTTGGGGACTCACCGTCACCCACGCCCGCCAGCAAAACGCTCAGGTACTCATTCGCGGCCTGCGAGCCATTTCAGACTTTGAATTCGAACTGCAGATGGCCCACACCAACAAAACCCTAGAGCCCGATCTGGACACTATCTTTCTGGCCTGCTCCAACCAGCACAGCTTTTTAAGCAGCAGTGTGGTCAAAGAAATCGCCCGCTACGGCGGTCCCATCGACCATCTGGTTCCCCCTAATGTCAAACAGGATTTAGAAACGGCGTTTGCCCCACTCGACTAGAGCCAATTAAACCCCGGTATGCGATCGGGCACAAACCAGATGCGCCGGTAAAACTGTTCGGGTGACAGGGGCAGAGCCAACCAAATGGGCGAGAAAAACAGGGCACAAGCCACAATCGCGATCGCCGCCGACCAGCCCAGCCACCGCCAAATCGGCTTGGGATGGCCGATCGAGGCATCCATCACCCAAGCCAGCGCCAGGATGCCAAATACATAGGCACTCATGTAGTGATAGATAAACACGCACCGACTCACCAACGCCCAAGGCAGGAGATTGGCGGCATAGCCCACCAGCCAGTAAGCCGGTATCGCCTGCAAGCGGGCTAGCCCCCACACCGCCAAGCCCACCACCGCCGCAGTGGCCAGCCACCACTCCACCGGATTGCCAATTGCGTGTACATCCCGCCAAATATTACCGTCCGCCTGGAAAAAGTATCCCATCGGTCGAGCTAGCACCGGCCAAGAGAGCCATGTCGAACAATAGGGATGCACGAGTTCGTCCACCCCCACCCCTGCAGTTGCACTGGTGTGAAGGCCCATCAGGGAAGCATGAAGCTGCAACAGCCGCCTGCCCAATTGAACCCAGTCGCGCCAGCCGCTCCCCGGCTGAATAATGCCTTGCTGCAGGAGGTGGGGCAGCCACTGCAAGAGATAAAATCCTGCCGGCAGGAAGCCGAAGTAAACCAGGTAATGTTTCCAGCGCAGCGATCGCACCTGCCCCCAAATCCCCAGCGGTAGTGGTGATTTTAAGCGCAGCAGAGCGTGGCTCCAAGCTAATGCCGCCATGCCCGCCAAGGCGAGTGCGAAGCCCAGCCCATTCCACTTGACTGAAGCGCTTGCCCCCAACAGCAAGCCCGCCCCCCCGAGTAGCAGCCCCCGTCGAGCCCCCCTTGCCTCTAGAGCGGCGATCGCGTAGATCTGCGCCACCACACCAAACAACACCAGAAAGGTATTGAGCAGACCCAAGCGCGATTCCACTAAAAAGAGACCATCGCAGAGCATCAGCCCGCCCGCCCACCAGGCAAACCGACGGCGGTAGGAGATCTTGTAGGCCAGACCCGCCACCGCGACGGGAATCAGCGAACCGGCGATCGCCGTAGCAATGCGGTAGCCCCAAGCATTGCGGCCTAAAGCCACAATCCCCGAGGCAATCAAGTATTTACCCAAGGGAGGGTGCGCGTCGTAGGGGGCCGTGCCGTCGAGATATGCTTCGGCAAATTTAGGGAAATAGACCTCGTCAAACACGGGCGGCTCTAGCTCGCCCAGATGCCACAGGCGCAGTGCCAGGGCCACAATCCAGATGGCGAGCATCCCTAACTGGAGGACGCGATCGCGGGGCGATCGCCGAGCGGACATACTGCTCTGCCTCAGTGTGGGAAATGCCATACCTGTCTCAAACGCCAACTCCTTTTGATGGTAGGGCGTCGGGCCAACATCCCAAGAAGCAAGCTGAGGATGCTAGGCTCCTCAGGTTCTCCTCTGAAACACTCCCGGTCTCAACGCGAACTCGATTTAGCTTCAATTGTGGTTCGGGACACATCTTCCACAGCCAGCTTGAGGCTGCGGTAGCCAGCGGATTCAGCATATTGAGCGAACTCGGCATCCGACAGATTGGCGGTCATGTAATAGGTGGCCGTGGCATCGCGACTGAAGGCAACCGTATCGCCGTGGCTGAGATCGTGTTGAGCCAGGCGCTGGCCGTTAACAGTAATCCCATTCGTGCTGCGCTCCCCTTTGGCATTGCCGTCGAGGATGCGAAACAAGCGATTGGCGGTACCGGGAATGGGAACCCGCAGCAGGATGGCATGCTGGCGGGAGGCATAATTGGAATTCAGTACGATCGCGCAGCTGGGGTCGCGCCCGATCGAATAAGTCGCGGCTTCGAGAGAGATGGTTCGGCGACCGGCGTTATCTTCAATGACTAACACATGCCTGACCCGGCTGCGCTGGGCGTTTGTATTTTCAAATTGAGTGCTAACCATAGTTGTGGAGCGATGACTGTGATTCGGGGGTAGGAATTTAAACTGCGATCTCGCGAAGACTGAAAGCAATTCGAGTCCTCGAATCGCTGCAAGCTCGGCTTGCCATAGGTTACCAAAGTCAACCAATTTCGATATCAGTCTCTCCACCGATCGCCGCAAGTTTGCGTAAGGAGCTGGGGGAGAAGAGCGGGAGCCGTCGTGCAAAAGTCAGCCAATTCCCTGCAGAAGCAATGCTTGAAGCCCCATGGATAGAAAAATTTACTACCAAAAGCGAAGAGTGGAAGTATTAATTTTATTAAATAAGAGTCTCCAGTCAACGATCTCCGCGAAATTACCAGCATTCCAGCATTGAATAGTCCTTCAGCCCTCGCGATCGCTCGATGGCGATCGCCCCAACTGGCGGTAGAGAACGTACTACAGTGAATCTAACGACTGAATTCTGACAATTGCATGACTGCCGCGACTCGCCCCACCTCGCCTCCTGCAGAAGCATCTTCTCCCGATCGCCCGCTCGATGCGATCGTGATTGGCTCGGGCATTGGCGGCTTGGTGACGGCAACGCAACTGGCAGCCAAGGGCTATTCGGTGGCGGTATTAGAGAAATACCTGATTCCGGGGGGGAGTGCGGGCTATTTCGAGCGGGAGTCGGCCAGCGGACACTATCGCTTCGATGTGGGGGCATCGATGATTTTTGGGTTTGGAGACAAGGGCTCTACAAACCTGCTGACGCGGGCACTGGCAGCGGTCGATCGCCGTCTCGACACCATCCCCGATCCCGTCCAAATTGCCTATCACCTGCCCGATGGCCTCAATCCCCGCGTCCACCGCGATTACGACGCCTTTATCGCAGAACTGACCGAGTCCTTCCCCCACGAGAAAGTGGGCATTCGCAAGTTTTACGACGAAGCTTGGCGGGTGTTCAATTACCTCAATTCGATGGAACTACTGTCGCTAGAGGAATTGGGCTATCTCTTGCGGGTGTTTGGCCAACAGCCGATGAGTTGCTTGGGATTAGCCCGCTACCTGCCGGTGAATGCGGGCCAAGTGGCGCGCAAGTACATCAAGGATGAGACATTACTCGCTTTTATCGATATGGAGTGTTATTGCTGGTCGGTGGTGCCCGCCGATCGGACGCCCATGATTAATGCGGGTATGGTGTTTAGCGATCGCCATTACGGCGGGATCAACTATCCCGAGGGGGGGGTGGGCAAGATTGCAGAGGTCTTGGCAGACGGGCTGGTGGAAAAGGGCGGTCAGATTCGTTACAAAGCCAGGGTCACAAAGATTTTGAAGCGGGGAAATCGAGCGATTGGGGTCCAGCTCGCCGATGGCGAAACCCTGTATGCCCGCAAGATTATCTCTAACGCCACCCGCTGGGATACCTTCCAAAACCTCATGCCCGAGCTGCCATTGCCGAGGGCGGAAAAGAGCTGGCAGAGCCGCTACGAGCAGTCCCCCAGTTTCCTCAGTTTGCATTTGGGGGTCGAAGCAGAGGCGATCGCGGGCGAGGCCGATTGCCACCACATTCTGCTGGAAGACTGGCGCGAGATGGAACGGGAGCAGGGAACTATTTTTGTGTCTATTCCCACTCTGCTCGATCCCGACCTAGCCCCTCCCAATCGCCACATTATCCATACCTTCACCCCCAGCCACATGTCCGAGTGGGAAGGACTGCCATCGCGAGACTATCGCGCTAAAAAAGAGCGAGATGCCGACCGTCTGATTCAACGGTTGCAGCAGATTTGGCCGGATTTAGGCGATCGCATCGAACTCAAAGAGATCGGAACCCCCCGCACCCATCGCAAATTTTTAGGCCGCATCAACGGCACCTATGGCCCGATTCCCAGCAGTACTCCCTGGGGCCTATTGGGAGTTCCCTTCAACCGCACTTCGGTACGTAACCTTTACTGTGTGGGAGATAGCACCTTTCCCGGACAGGGTTTGAATGCTGTAGCGTTTTCGGGGTTTGCCTGCGCCCATCGAGTGGCCGTAGATTTGGGTCGGCCCAGTCGGCAGTGAGGACGTGTCCCCCATTCGCCGCAGGAGCATCTTGAATAAATGATCGATTCATCGACCGATTGCGGGATTCACCCGTTATAACTAGTCAACTGAACTTCTAAACTGCAGGCGAGATTCGCACATGAAAAAAGCGTATGTGTTAGATACCAACGTGTTACTGCACGATCCCACGGCCCTAACGCACTTTCGCGAGAACGATATCGTTCTACCCATCACCATCATCGAAGAACTCGATCGGTTTAAAAAACAAGCCTCCAGTATCGGGCGCAACGCTCGCCACACCTCTCGCTTGCTCGATAGCCTCCGCCTGCAAGGCCACCTGCACGAAGGGATTTCATTGGAAGAAGGGGGTCACTTGCAAGTGGCCCTCTGCTCCCGTCAAACCCTGAGAGAATTGCCCCCCGAACTGGAAGGCGATCGCGGCGATAATGCCATCTTGGCCACAGCCCTAGAGCTGAAACGGTCCTGCGAATGTCCGGTGGTGTTAGTCAGCAAAGATACCAATTTGCGCATCAAAGCCAACGCCCTCGGCCTCGATGCGGAAGACTACGAAACCGACAAGGTCGATGTTGAGGAACTCTACACCGGCTATCGCGAAGTCATGGCAGACGCCAACACCATCAAGGGCCTATTCGAGCAAGGGGGAGTCACCCTAGAACTGGAACAGGAATGCTATCCCAACCAAGCTTTCACCTTGATCGATGTCGCCAATCCCCATCACACTGCCCTGGCGATCGCCCAAAACCAGAAAGGGGATGTGGTGCCCCTCAGCAAACTTCCCCACGGTGGCGTCTCCCGCATCCAACCCCGCAACCGCGAACAAAAATTTGCCCTCGAACTCCTGCTGCGCGAATCGATTCAGTTAGTCACCCTAGTGGGCAAAGCCGGTACGGGAAAAACCCTATTGGCGATCGCTGCTGGCTTGCGCCAAGTGGCCGACAAACAAGTGTACAGCCGCCTCTTAATCTCCCGTCCGGTGGTGCCGATGGGCCAAGATTTGGGCTACCTGCCGGGGGATATCACTGAAAAACTCACCCCCTGGATGCAACCGCTATACGACAATTTCGATCTGATCTTCGATACCCAAGACCTGACGGGCCGAGCGGGCCATTGGAAACACGGCCACGAAGAGCTGATGGAGCGGGGCATGCTGCAAATCGAGCCCCTCACCTACATTCGAGGCCGCACCATTCCCAAACAATATCTGATCGTCGATGAGGCCCAGAACCTCACCCCCCACGAAGTCAAAACCATCCTGACGCGGGCCGGAGAGGGCACTAAGATTATCTTGACTGGCGATCTCGAGCAAATTGACAACCCCTACGTCGATGCTGCCAGTAACGGCCTCACCTATGCGATCGAAAAATTTCGCGGCGAACCCTTGGCCGGACATATCCTGCTGGAAAAGGGAGAACGTTCGGACTTAGCAGAACGGGCAGCAGCTCTGCTGTAAGTCCTCGATCCTCTCGGCCATCCGCCATCAGTCCTCTATCTCCGTTCCCAACCCACTCCCCCTACATGAATGTCAGTGCGGCAGAGGGCGTGATTCCCGAAGATGTCGTGCGTTAGCGGACTTAGCCCCAAGTCTATTTCTTCTTCTTCGACTTCGGCTTGCGAATTTTCCATCCCAGCTCCGAGCCATTCTGTCCCGCTCGCTCGCAGATAAATCCGTAACGCTCTATGCTGTCGTAACGGACGAGGGTTTTGGGGGCGAGTTTGAGTAATTGGGCCAGTTCGCTGGTGCCCAAAATCCAGTTGTTTTGGTAGGCGTCTTCGAGAGCGCGGATGTGGGCAATGGGATCGGCGGGGGCGGAGGGGGGCTGCAATTGCTGCAGCAATTGGGCAAACATTGCCGCCATGGTGTTCTGCGGCTGAGCGGGCTCGACGATCGCTCGGGGGATGGGAGTGATGGAGGGTTCTTCAGACATAGGCTTGCAGGCGGTCGATGAGATTCTGAGTATACCGGCTTGGTTCAAAAACTGGCCTTTTTGGGTGACACTTTCATGATAGAGCGGGCCATCATTTGAGCACGAACAAACTCATCAATATATGGAGGCACACTATGCTCTTTGGAAGCGTTGGAAACTGAATGGACGGATCTTTAACTACCAACGGAAGTGAGCCGCGCCTCTCTCCAGAAAAATTTCAATAACCAGATCCATCTAAAGATTGGAAGGCAGCGCTATCACATTTTGCTATCCTAACCCCAGAGCGCTTCCACTGTTGAGCAACCAACTAACTGCTCATACAAAAAATTAACTCTCTTATAGTACGGTGCTGGCGATCGGCTTGCGCCTCTCTAGGAGGTCTGAGACAATCTCTATTTTTAGTGAAACTTTACTAGGAGGAATTTCATGCAAGACCTGTTTGCACAACTGCTGCCGAAGCTAGCAGACTTAGGCATCAGACTAGCGATCGCTGTGGCGATTCTGGCGATCGGTCTTTGGCTGTCGAAGGTAGTGCGCGGTTTTGTTTTGCAACTGTTCGACCGGCGGAATGTCGATCGAACCGTGGCTTCGTTTGTCAGCAACCTGGTCTATTACACTGCGGTCGTCTTTGTTGCGATCGCAGCGCTCAATCGGCTTGGGGTCCAAACAGCTTCCATTATTGCAGTTGTTGGTGCTGCTGGTTTAGCAATTGGCTTAGCCTTGCAGGGCTCTCTATCCAACCTTGCCGCTGGCTTCATGATGGTTATTTTGCGGCCATTTAAGGTAGGAGATTTCATCGAGGTGTCAGGAGTGCTTGGGGTCGTCGAAGAGATTGGCATTCTCGTGACAAAGTTAGCTAGCCCCGATAATAAGAGCATCATCATTCCCAATTCAAAAGTCTTTGGCGATACGATCTCTAACTTTTCTGCCAAAAGCATTCGCCGCATCGATCTCACTATCGGCGTCAGTTACTCGGACGATCTGGATAAAGTCAAAAGCGTCATTCAAGAAGTGTTGAGGGGAGACGATCGCATTCTCCAAGATCCCCCTCCACGCATTGGTGTGAGCGAACTTGCCGACAGCAGCGTCAATTTTGCTGTGTGGTCTTGGGTCATGTCAGCTGATTATCTCGATGTAAAGTTCGCTCTGAACGAGCGCATGAAAAAGCGTTTCGATACCGATGGGATTAGCCTTCCCTTTCCTCAGCGCGCAGTCCATCTGTATTCGCAGAACTGACGCATTTCAGAGTGCCGAGCGCATCTGCTCCCAGGCCCGCAAGTAAGCAACCGCCTCAATCTCTGTCAGGGGGTTCAACAGCTCGCTACGGTCCAGAACATCGGCAGCAAACAGGGGTCGAGCGCGCAAAGCCTCCGACAAGCTATCGAGCTCGAAGGGAGCCGAAAGCGGCGTTTGCCCCACCGCCACCAACCGTTCAGCAACCTCCTCCTGCAACAAAAAATCAAACCAGTCTGCCGCCAATGCCAACAGTTCTGGCAATTGTCCAGCCCTATCGCCCTCCCCACCAGAGGAACGCCGCACCACCCACAAATCCCACCACAACGCTGTCCCAGATGCAGGAATGACAATTTCGAAGCGGGAATCGAGCTTTTGTAACTGATGCAAATCGCTCGTCCATCCCACCACTGCCCAGGCATCCCGAAGTAACAATGTCTGCAAATAAAACTCGGAAGAGTAGGTCAACGCCTGAGCATTCAACGCAGCTAGGCGATCGCCCAACTCCGGCACCTCAGCCAGCGGTTGATTGACCGAGTATCCCAGAGATTTGAGGGTTAGCCCGATCGCGTCGCGGGGATGGTCGGGCAGCACGAGCTTGCCTTTTAAGGAAGGACGCCACAAATCCGCCCAATCGACGATTGGCTCCTGCACCCGCTCGCGGTTGTAGGCGATCGCCGTCACCCCCCAACTCCACGGCAGCCCCCACACCCGTCCCTGCCGCACCGGAGCCTGTTGCCACAGCGGCGGTAATTGCGTGGCAAAGCGCTGTCCCAACCCCTCGGGATCGAGGGGCAAGATGAGCTCTCTCGCGATTGCCCAATCCAGCCAATCTGCCCCCAACAGGGAAATCGTTTGCACGGGAGCTGGTGGAAACAGGCGGCGCAGTAGTGCCTGCAGCCCCCATCCCGGCGGATCGATCGGCTGTAGGCCATCGAATAAAGCTTGTCGGCTTGCAACTGGAACGGGCCGCAGTTTCGCCGCCCGTCCCCGACCGAACTCCCGCCAAATGCTGCCGGGAACTGTGTTATCGAGGGTAACGAATTGCAGAATGGCCGGCGAGCGAGCGCCGCAACTGGAGAGCCCCGTCCCCGCCATCCCTAGGGCTAGCAGTTGCAAGAGCTGGCGGCGGGAATAACCTCGGGACTGGTCTTTGAAAGACAGCGTCGGGCGATCCAAATCAGTCTTCTCCCATGCGATTTAAAAACCGCTCGATCAAAATCGCAGCGACAATATCATCCACCGGGCGGGGGGGCAGGCGCATCCCTTTCGGCACGAGCCGCTGTAGCCCCCGAGGGGGATAGAGCAGCCAATATCGCTCGCGCGCCTCTCGAGAGCTGAAACGCTCGTCCACCAGTTGAATTGCGAGTTTGGGAAAAGCCACCGACAGGCGATCGCGCCACTGGCGAGACGTCGTCTGATTGCCCATCACTAGATCGAGGGGGGTAGAGATCGGGTCCGTGCCGTAGCGCTGGCAAAGTTCGGGCAAGATCGTTTCTACTTCGGCGGACGGCACAATTTCGCGATGGAGCACTGTCCCGTCAGCGGTAGCGATCGCCACTCCGCACTTCTCCCGTCCGGGATCGAAGCCAATCAGCATCTCTATGCGCCCGTGCCTCCAAACAGAGAGATAGGCTCAGGCGGCAGGCGACGGTTGGAGAAAAGCCGATTGCGGGCGAGCTCGGCCCTGAGGTCGCGATCGGGAGAAACCACGTCCACCTCCAACGGTCCTCCCACGCCAGTATCCTTATTTACCACCACCTGCACCCGCACGGATTCCTCGATGTCTGCGAGAGATTGAGCCAATTGCAACAGGCGATCGCGCGGGAATTGGCCTACCTCTCCACTGACGGGGCTACCCAAAATGCCAGCTTCTCGCCCCCGCGCCCCCGCTCGCAAAATTAGGCGGAACAAGGTACTTTGCAACTCCAACTGAGTTTGCCCCAGAGGGATATCGGCCTCCACCAGCACCGTTCCTTCGCTGAACACGAGGCTATTGGGAACCACGCTGACAAAGACGGGCACGGGCTCTCCCTCCAGACTATTAGCGTTGGCAAAAATCTGCACCACCCAACTGCCTGCCGGACGCAGCTTTTCGACTAGCCCCTCTTCCTCTCCGCGAGAAATCATCACGATCTCGCCATTGTCATCCGCCCTGGCCCCCAAACTGTAAGCCCGTTCTTCCGCCACCGCAATGATAGATTCTAGCCGCTGTTCGATCTCTGGCGGCGGCAAGCCCCCTTCAACCACTCCGATGGCCAGCCTCTCCCAAGCAGATACCACAAACCTCCCCCCCAACAAGCGCGATTCTTCCGCCTGCAAGGCCGCAATATTGGCCTCTAACTGGCTCCGTTGTGCCTGCAAGCCAGCCAATTCTGCCCTGGAGTCCTGTAGTGACTGCTGTAGCTGTTCCACTCGGGCTTGGGCCTGACGGGTTTCTGCTAGCGCTCGATCCATCTGCTGTTGAGCGGCTTCCAGAGTCTGCTGAGCTTCGGCCAACTGGCGGTTGGAGTCTGCCAATTGCGACTCCACTTCTAACTGTTGGACTTGCAGGCGATCGCGCTCCTCCACGAGTCGATCTTGCTGTTGAGAAAGCTGTTGGACTTGGGCCAGGGCTTCCTGCTTTTGGCTATTGAGCTCGACCAACTGAGTGCGATCGTGATCGATATTGGTTTCCAAAACTGCGATTTGCTCTCGATATTCCCGCACCTGCTCGCCGTAGGTAAAGATGCTCTCGGCTATGGGACGATTAATGGCAAACAAAATCCCAATTGAAGAGGCCGAAATAAAAATCCCGGTCAGGATAGTGATGACGATCGCGGTGTGGCGGGGGCGCAGATTGAACCAACTGAGGCGCTTTTTGCCAATGCGATACCCGAGGCGATCGCCCACGGTAGCGATCACCCCGCTAAATACGAGGATATAGAGGATAAAGAGAATCCCTTGCAACATATCGCCCGGAGCGAGCCCACTCAAAGTCAGGGATGAGTCAATCGAGCCTTAGACCCGAGGAGTTTAGACTACAACAGCCCAATCTCTGACTCCTCAAACTTAACCTTTCTCGTCCCTCACCCTACTTATCTGAGATCTTACTCGCCCGCTTGAATTTCAACCGAGATAATCCGATCGCCTTGCCCAATCGCATTCACCACATTCATGTCTTCCGTTTTGCCAAACACGGTGTGAACGCCATCGAGGTGGGGTTGGGGAGAATGACAGATAAAAAACTGGCTGCCCCCCGTATTGCGACCGGCATGGGCCATCGAGAGAGCACCGGCTAGGTGCTTGTTAGCGTTGATCTCGCAGTCGATCGTATAACCGGGACCGCCTGTCCCCGTGCCGTTAGGACACCCCCCCTGGATCATGAAATCGGGAATCACGCGGTGGAAGTTGAGGCCGTCGTAAAACCCCTTTTTCGACAGATCGATAAAATTCTTTACAGTTTTAGGGGCGTCTTTATCGAAGAGCTCCAGTGTAATGGTGCCTTTCTCCGTATTCATAATGGCGCGGGACATGCTCTAGCTCCTAAGAATCCATTCAGGTTACTCTACACAGCTCAATACATACTGCAGAATGAGTGCCTCTGTCGCCCCAAATAGGATGCAACTGCCTGAGATAGGCGACTCTCTGGCTGGGAAATGTTAGGAAAACTTACAATCCCCTGTAAATCTATCGGAATACCGGGATATCCTGACAGGGGTGGGCTTGTCTTATCCCCGTCTGAATTTAAAATAATTGAGGTATTTTCTGCCTGCTGGGGATAGGCACTGTATAGTGCCGCTACAGTTTTCAGATTGGATCGGATTTCAGATTGGATCGGATTTCAGATTGGATCGGATTTCAGATTGGATCGGATCCCGCACCCCGGCCCTGCCACCTTACAGCTCTCTCGGACTCGCACTAGAGGAACATGAAATGGTCGCTCAAAACCCATCCTTGACGTGGAAAAGCGTCTTGGCTGACAAAATCTCCGACAATCTGGCGGAAGAAATCGATACGTTTGAAAATCAGATGGAGCTGCGCAAGCAGGGCAAGCTAGACGAGAAGGTGTTTGCCGAACTGCGCCTGCGTCGGGGGGCCTACGGCCAGCGTTACGACAATGGCTTTAGAAACGATGGCGAGCGATCGCGAGAACTGGAATTTCCCCATAAAGATCTCACCAAAGGCCCCGGCACTTTATACGAAGCACCGGGTATGCAGCGCATCAAGCTGCCCTACGGCGGTTTAACAGCCGAGCAGATGGAAGTGATGGCCGATATTGCGGAAGAGTACTCCGACACCATCATCCACATCACCACCCGTCAAGATATCCAGTTGCACTTTCTGTCGCTAGATGATGCCCCCGACATGCATCGTCGTTTGGCTGCTGTAGGTATTACTACGCGCGAAGCCTGCGGCAACTCCGTTCGCAACGTCACCGCTTGCCCGCTAGCGGGCATCTGCCGCGACGAGTCCTTCGATGTCACTGGCTATGCCAACGAGCTGGCCCAATACTTCTTGGGACACCCTGACGTGCAAGACTTCGGTCGCAAGTTTAAGGTGGCTTTCTCCGGCTGCGCCCAACACCCCTGTGGCCTCACCTCCATGCACGACCTCGGCCTAATTGCCAAGACTAAAGAAGTGGATGGGCAAGCCGTGCAAGGATTTGAAATGTATGTGGGCGGCGGCCTCGGTGCCGTGCCTCATCTAGCCAAGCTATTTGACGACTTTGTCACGCCCGAAGAACTGCTGCCCCTCTCTCAAGCCATCTGCCGCGTTTTTGCCCGCTTGGGCGAAAAAGCCAACCGCAACAAAGCCCGAATTAAGTTCTTAGTGGGGAAATTGGGCATTGACGAGTTCCGTCGCTTAGTGCTGGAAGAGCGAGCCCAGTTGCCGGACGAGGCCGAGTGGACCCATTGGTTGGAGGGAATTAGTGCCTACGAAGAGCAGGGCTTGCCCGCACCAGTGGCCCCCAGCGCAACCCCTGCAGACGCAGAGGAATTTGAGAAATGGAAGTCCACCAACATCTACGAACAGCGTCAAGCGGGTTATGTGGCCGTCACGATCTCCCTGCCATTGGGGGATATCACCGCCACCCAAATGCGTCGTCTCTCCGATGTGCTGCGCCGCTTCACCAATGACACCCTGCGCACCACCGTCGAGCAAAACCTGCTGATACGCTGGATTCACACTGCGGATCTACCGGCACTTTACAACGCTCTTAAAGCGATCGACCTAGCCACTGCCGGTGCCGAGTCAATCGTGGATATCACTGCCTGCCCCGGCACGGATACTTGCAAGTTAGGCATCTCCAGCTCGCGCGGTTTAGCAGGCGAACTCAAGCGCCGTCTGACAGTGAAGGGCTGGCAATACGATCGGGCAGTCAAAGATATCCGCATCAAGGTCAGCGGCTGCTTCAACTCCTGCAGTCAGCACACCGTCGCCGAGATTGGCTTCTATGGTGCCAATCGCCTCGTCGATCGCCACCGCGTGCCTCACTTCCAGCTCATTTTGGGGGGCACTTGGGATAAGAATGCGGCTGAATACGGTCAGTCCGTAGCAGTCGTTCCTTCCAAGCGCGTGCCCGAAGTGGTGGAATTTTTGGTGGATATGTTCCTGCAGGAACGCCAAGGCAGCGAGAAGTTCAACGAGTTTGTCGCTCGGGTGGGCAAAAAAGTGATTCGCGATCGCGTACAACCTTTCCTCGCCGTGCCCAGCTATGCCGAAGACAAGTCCTTCTACACCGACTGGGCTGACAACCGCGAATACACCTTAGGCGATATCGGCATCGGCGAATGTGCTGGCGAACTGGTCACCCTGACCGATTTCGGCGTGGCCGCAGCAGAAAGTATCCACTTCGACGCCACCGTGTTGTTGGAGGAAACTCCCCCTAACGGCAACATCGAGCAAGCCCGCGATAAAGCCTTCGAGTCCATGCTCAGTGCAGCCCAGGCATTGCTAAAGATTCAAAACATCGATATCGCCAACGACGCCGATACGATTGTGCGCGAGTTCCGCACCTACTTCTACGACACGCAACTGTTCTTCGACCCCTTTGCCAAAGGCAAATTTGCCAGCTACCTGTTTCAGGCATACGAGAACCGCGATCGGCCTGTGACGATTGACGGAGCTAAACAACTGATCGAAGAAGCTCGCCTGTTTATTGAAGCTGCCCACTCCTGCAATGCCCGCATGGTCGATGATGGCATCACCACCCCTGCAAGCTTCCAGCGGTGGCTGAACGAAAAGCAACTGCAAGTCAGCAGCAGTTAGCGCCTCCCTTTAGGGGCACCGATCCTTAGAACCTCAGTGCCCCCGCTCGCATTGTTTGAACGTTGACCCCTATCGAGACCGGACTGGAGTAAGACAGTGGATCTGAATCGCTTTTGCATTAAATTCTCAGCCAACTCGGGAGCTGACATTGAGGAGGCCCACTACATCAACATTTTTCACGAGTGGATTCGGCGCGACAAGCTAGATGGCCTCCCCCTAGATGTCGCAGACTATCGCCACGTCCCCAACGGCCCCGGTATTATGCTGATTGCCCACGAAACGAACTACGCCCTAGATCGCGAGGACGGTCATTTCGGTCTCTACGCCCAACGCAAGCTGGGGGGCGGCGAAACCCACAAAGACCGCATTGTGGACTTAGTCAAAGCCACTGCTAAGTTTGGCATGCTACTCGAATCGGATCGTCGCCTGGAAGGTGCTTTCAGTCTCGAGGGGAATGAGTTTGTCTACATGGCCAACGATCGCCTCCACGCCCCCAACACCGATGCAGCCTTTGCCGCACTCAAACCCGACCTAGAAGCCGCTGCCGCAGAACTCTATCCCGGCAAAGCAGTCTCGGTCACTCGCCTTGAAAACGACTGCCGCGATCGCCTCTCAGCTCGCGTAGCGGTTGCTGACGAGGTCCCAGTCAGCCAACTCGCTGCTGCTTGACCCCTGGTGCAAACCTCAGGGATGGACTTCAATTTCGATCTCATTCAAGTAGCCAATCGCCAAGAAGGCGATCGCTAGAGTAAGGGCAATTGGGTGGAAATGTGGCAATATCCAGCCCAGTTTGTCTTGCTACCTCTCGACATGCTCTTTTATATTCCTTGTCAAGAATTTGGTCTGGATAGTTTTTTAGGCTGGGACTATCCTCAATTTTGCGGCGAATTTGCGAACGACCATCGCTAATGGAATCTAGCCAGCTATCGGAGCGACGTTGGGGTTGATATTCCCACTTCAGTAAATGAAGCATGACACGTTCCATCTGGGAACCAATCGCACTACGTTCACTTTTGCCCAAATCCTCCACCTCTTCAATCAGGTGCTCCCAGTCAACTTCGTCCCATCGTTTCTCGCGAAGGAGATGAGCAGTGTGATTGGCCCATGCTGCAAGGTCGGTATCGTAAGTCGCTAACATGCTTCACCTAAGGACAAATCCTTACCCCATATTGACACACAAGAATTGAGGCAGAATGAATGCTTTTATTCGTGACTACTCTCACCGCTAACCCTACGGGTCTAGCGGGAGCTTCTCAGACTCACGAGTGAGAGTTGCTGTTTCACAGGCATCCCAGCGGATAAGCCTCCACAGCCTCCAGAGCGGTAGTCCAACCGCCCTGAGTCCACGAACTTTGATGTTGATTCCCGCGTTCCAGTCCCGGTCAATGACAACGCCACAACCGCAACGATGAACCCGTTCACTGAGAGTCTTTTTCACCCTCTCGCCACAACCGCAGCACTCGATGCTTGTTCCGCGTGGGTTAACTTCAACCGTCCGCTTGCCGCGTTTTACCGCCACTGCTTGCAGAATCTGAAGAAAGCTACCCCACGCGGCATCCAGGATCGACTTCGCCAATCGGGTTCTCGCCAGCCCTCGGATGTTGAGCCCCTCAAAGCTGATGAGGTCGTAGAGGTCGCAAAGCCAGTGAGCGACCTGATAGTGAAACTCACGCCGCTGGCGCGATACATGCAGATGAAGTCGAGCGACCTCGTTCGTCTGTCTTTTATAGTTCTCAGACCCTTTCTGCATCCGAGCCAGCTTCTTTTGCTGACGGGCCAAACGCTGCTGAGACTGGCGAAAGAACTGCGGCATGCTGACCGCTTCCCCCTCGGATGTGACCAGGAACTTCTCCAGTCCCACATCGATACCGCAGGCCGTTTTGACCCGCTCCACTGGCAGCGCTTCAGGAACGGTTTCATCCGCCATCGAGAAGCTGACATACCAGCCATCGGCCTTCCTCACCAACGTCGCCTGCTTGAGAACGAAGCCTTCAGGGATTGGACGATGCAGAATCAGCTCAATCTCGCCAATCTTCGAGAGCTGCAACACATTCCCCGTCAGGTGTGCGCCCGCTTTGGGGTTGTTCACTCTCGGAAACGTGAACGAGCAGATATCACTCCGCTTTTTGAACCGAGGTCGCCCACCCCGCTTGCCGTTCTGATCGGGCTTCCTCCAGCGTTTCCATGCCCTGTCAAGCCGCATCAGGTTCTGCTGCTGACAGTCGGCATAGATGCCTTTGTAGTCCGGGAACAGTCGTTTGGTCTCCTTCAGTGCTGATGCTTGAGTGTAGTAGTTCACCTCCTTTGGAATGTCACCGATCGGTTCAGCCACGATGCTGCATCGGTCAATCTGGCAGCGACTGCGGTAGAACGCATCGAGTCGTTCACCTAGGGCATAGTTCCAGTGACGGCGCAGCCGCTCGCCCCAGACCTCCATGACGGCGGCCTGAGCTTCGGTCGGCTTGAGTTTGTACTGATACGTGAGTAGCATAGGCGTATTATACCTCGCTTAGCGCTATGTCATTAAAACGAGGCTACAGAAACGTTTACGATCTAAATATTCATTTAGTGCTCGTGACAAAGTACAGGGCCAGAGTCATCAATCAGGAGATGCTGAGCAGGCTGAAAGAGATCTTTGAGCAGACCTGTCAAAAGTGGAATTGCACTCTAGTCGAGTTCAACGGTGAGGTAGATCGCGTTCATCTGCTGATTGAGTTCCCGCCTGATGTAGCGCTTAGTAAGCTGGTCAACAACCTCAAAACGGTATCGAGTCGGTTGATTCGTAAACAGTTTCCTGAACGGGTCGCACAGTTCTTCCAAAAGCCGGTCTTTTGGACTGGTACATACTTTATCGCCTCAACAGGAGGCGTTACTCTTGAACAGATTAAGCAGTATGTTGAGCAACAAAACTCTCCTGCTCAGTCGGTGGGCGTTGAACCCACCGACTGAGCACTCCTATCCCCCTCACCGCCAAACGCTCTGCGTTCTGGCGGGAGTACCCCGGAGGTCATGATGGATAAAATCCGATCGAGGAGCCTGTGTCGATGCTATAGCTCACCTGCGCCACCTCAAGAGTTTTTTTCAGCCTGAATCCTGACTCGCGAAAGTATTGCACCACGATACAAAGTCTCCAACAATTGAACGCGGATCGGTCCGTCCCTTCTGCCTAACGCTCAGCTTAATCGATCGGCTTTGGAGCGCTCTCGGGAAAGTCAGTTCGAGTTGAAGCTATTGTTATTTGCTTCTATATACATCGCGCCTGTGACCAATCTTAACGATCGCGACGATCGCCTCCTCGTCCACAATCTCATAAACGATCCGATAAACACCTTGCCGAATTCGATACCTCTCTTGAGCAGAGAGTTTTTCTACCCCCGGAGGTCGAGGTTCGACAGCAAGCCCCTCTATACGGTTCAGAATTCTAGCAATATCCTTGTTGGGAATACGGCGAAGGTCCTTTGCAACAGACTGCTTGAAGATGACCTTAAAGTTTGCCATGTGCTTTCAGGTCGCTCAGCAACTCTTCATAGGTCATCGTAGGCTCGGCACCTCGCTCATCAAAGGCGGCGAGATCGTCTCGATCCTCTTGCAAGGATTGGCGAACCGCCTCATTCACCAGATCGGATACCGACCGGTGGGTAGATGCCGCTTTAAGGCGCAAAGCCTTATGCAGTTCTGGATCGAAGTAAATGGTAGAACGCTTCGACGGCTCGGTCATACAGACCTCCTCAAATAACGAGTTTGATGTCATAGCATCATAACGTCAAAGCGTCAAAGCGACTAACCTCGATATGGAGCATAGAAATGCAGTGACCCGGATCGACAAGCGAGCCGACCTCTACTAGCACTAACATCCCCCCAGCGCTACAGTGCGATCGATACAATGGCCCAGCGCAACCCATGCCCGATCGCCCCCCAGCCTCAGTCCAACCCAGCTTTATTTGGCTCTCAGTAGCTGCCCTACTCACCATCCACTTCGCCCTGTGGAGCTACATCACTGCCACGAGCGATCTCACCTGGCTAACCATTCTGGGGAACTGGGATTCAGGCCATTACGTCCAAATTGTGAAAGAGGGCTATTCAGTCAACAACTGGGCTTTCCTACCTCTCTATCCCACCCTCTTGGGAATATTTTCTCACCTCACTCGCCTACAAAATGTCCCTCAAATCGCCGGGTCCATCCTGTCATCAGCCATCTTCATCGCTTGGATTGCAGGAATTACAGCGATCGCCCAACGCCCCAATCTATCCCTAACAGAAGCAAGCCTCTGGCACCCCAAAACCCGTCTCGGCTGGCTATTTTTCGCCTTTTCCCCCGCCAGCTTTGCCTTCCACACCAACCACACAGAATCTCTCTTTTTAGCCCTATCCTTCAGTTCCCTTTACCTAGCTCGAACCGGTCGGTGGCTCCCCTCAGCCGTCTTAGCAGGACTTTCAACCCTGACCCGCAACCAAGGAGTATTTGTCATCACCATCGCTGCATATCTGGCAGCACAGCATTTAAAAACACTGCGCAGTCGCCTTCAGCGAGTTATCACTCTGTGCGCGATCGCCACCCCTTTCGGATTGAGCTACATCCTCTACCAATACCTAGAAACCGGCAATCCCCTCAAATCGGTCAGCGTGCAATCGGAGTGGAGTCAAGCAACATCACTGCTGTCCGTTCTGAAAACCTTTTGGTTTGGCAATGAATGGCAGAATACCGAACTGGGCTCGATTCTGCACCACGCGGTGTTTTTTGTTGTTGTGGGAGTGGCGATCGCTATTTGGAAAGCCTCACCCCCCCTATCCGCCTACCTGCTCGTGTCAATGGGCGTCATGTTGCTGCAGGGGGAACTCGTCAACGTCTTCCGCTATGGAGCCGTACTCTTCCCCGCCTGGTTTTGGCTAGGCGATCGCCTCAGTCGCACGCCGGCGTGGTTGAGGTATAGCGCGATCGCGCTGCTGGTGGGATTAAATTTAGCGGTGACACGCAATTATGCATTAGCTCGCTGGGCCTATTAAGTCGGTATAAACGAGCTAATTTTTTGAATATTGGGACTATTACTCCGCGCAGCGATCTGAGAGGAAACTTATGGCCAATTTGGAGTCTGTCGAGCGGTTGCAGCAAGGGGTCGAGGAATGGAATCAATGGAGACTGAAAAACCCCACCATCCTCACAATCGATCTAGCCCAGGCTGACTTGAGCGAGGCCAACCTCCACAAAGCCAATCTCGCTGGAGCCGACCTACACGAGGCCAATCTGAATGCAGCTGACCTATCTGCGGCCAATCTCTTTCAGGCCAACCTCCAAGCCATCCAACTGAATGGAGCCGACCTCTGCCAAGCCAACCTCGCCGGAGCCGACTTGCGCCAAGCCTCGGCGATCGAAGCCGATCTGCATCAGGCCATTTTGAGCGGAGCCGATCTCAGCCAAGCCGATCTCAGTCAAGCCATTCTCAGCGAAACCGACCTCAGCATGGCCAATCTCCACCAGGCCAATCTGAGTGAAGCCTATCTCGGCGGAGCTCACCTCTTTCAAGCCAACCTGATTGGGGCCAATCTCAGCGACGCGCAGTTCAATCAAGCCAACCTGCGCGAGGCACAGCTCAATCAAGCCATTTTTAGCAATACATCGTTAGTCCGGGCCGACCTAACCGGCGCAGATCTGAGTGGCACTAGCGAGCAAAAAACCGACTTGAGCGGCACCGATCTCAGTAAGGCCCACCTCGTCGAAACCCATCTCGAAAATACGAAATTACACAACTGCAGAATTTATGGGATATCTGCTTGGAACTTAAACCTGGAAGGCACCGAACAGAGAAGCTTGATTATCAATCGCAAGGACGAAGCCGAGATTACTGTTGACGATCTAGAGGTGGCTCAGTTTGTTTACTTAATTTTGAATAACCAAAAGATTCGCAATGTCCTCACCACCGTTGGCCAAAAGGGGGTTTTAATCCTGGGTCGGTTCACGGGAGAAGGCCGGAAAGAAATTCTCGACGCCATTCGAGATAACCTGCGCCAACAGGACTACTTACCCATGGTGTTCGATTTCGAGCGTCCAACCGAGCGGGATTTTACAGAAACCGTGAAAACTTTAGCCGGTATGTGTGCCTTCATCATTGCCGACATCACCAACCCCAAATCCACGCCCCTAGAACTGCAGGCCACAGTGCCGGACTACATGATTCCGTTCGCTCCCATTCTGCAGGATGGCGAACTCCCCTTCGCCATGTTCAGAGACCTGCAGCAAAAGTACAACTGGGTTTTGGATGTATTTCCCTACTTCGATAAAGACGATTTGATCGAGAACCTCGACGAAGTCATCCAGCCAGCCTTACAAAAGAAAGAGGAACTCACTCAAAGTAAGGCAGAAGGGTTCAGAGTCGTGAAGCGACAGCGATCGCCAAAGAAAAGCTGAAAGGAAGCTGCCATCGTGCAATCCAATCGTGCGCAACTCACCAGTAAGCAATCTGAAAATAAACTCTTGCGGTGGTGGCAATGGGGCGTTTTAGTCGCGCCGATGCTGGCGGCGATCGCCTTGATTGGCGTGGCGGCCGGGTGGCAAATTCACACCTGGAGATTGAACTGGATTTGGGCTGTCTTTGTCGTTGTCTTCTTGGGCTGGCGGTGGTTGTTGGTGCAGTGGACTCGGCCCGCAGAAGAGGCAACCCACTGGGGAGAGGAAACATTAGCGGCACTAGAGCAGGAACTGGAGGCGTCGGTGGCGGTAGGGGTTGCAGGGGATGCAGAGACTGCTCGACAGGCAGAGGCGCAATTGCAGACAATATTGCAGGCAGCACGGGAGGACTTGCCCTTTTGGCTGGATTGGACGACATTTTGGCAGCGCTGCCAGGATTTAGTCACGGCGATCGCGCAGATTTATCATCCAGAGGCCAAATATCCGCTGCTCAATATTTATGTCACGCAGGCTTACGGTCTGGTACGAGGTACTGTGGACGATTTGGATCGCTGGATCGAGCAATTGTCCCCCGTCCTCAACCGCGTCACCGTCGGTCAGGTCTATCGCGGCTACGAGCTCTACCAACAGTTAGAACCTGCAGCTCGCCGCCTCCGGCAAGTGTTGAACGTCGCCCAATGGTTACTCAACCCCGCAGCAGCGCTGGCTCGCTGGTTGGGACGAAACTCTACAGACCGGGCCAACGAGCAACTGGCAGCCAATTTGAGCCAAGTCCTGCGAGAGGCTGCCCTGAGGAATCTATACCGACAGGCGATCGCCCTCTACAGCGGCAGTAGTGCGATTCAGCCAGTGGAGATTGCCCCACCCTCTCCGTCGCAAGATACTGACACCCAAACCTTGCAAGCCATTTTGGAGGCAGCAGAACCGGTGGAGGCGATCGCCCAAAAGCCTGTCAATCTCTTGCTAGTGGGGCGGACGGGGGCGGGCAAGAGCAGCCTTGTGAATTCAGTCTTTCAGGCAGAGCGAGCCGTTGTCGATCTGTTGCCCAGCACAGAAGCCACGCGCAGTTATCGATGGCAGGCCGATAGCGGAGAAACACTGCTGTTGTGGGATAGTCCGGGGTACGAGCAGGTGGAGCGGGATGACCTGCGGCAGTTGGTACTGGAGTTTGCCCGCCAAGTCGATGCAGTGGTGTTGGTGACTCCCGCCCTCGATCCGTCTCTACAAATGGATATCGACCTGCTGAAGGAGATTCGAGCGGAAATTCCCGATCTGCCTGCGATCGTGGCTGTTACCCAAGTGGATCGCTTGCGTCCGTTACGGGAATGGTCGCCTCCCTATGACTGGCAGTTGGGCGATCGCCCCAAAGAGCTCAATATCAAGGGAGCGATTGACTATCGGGCTGAATTACTGGGGGAGTTTTGTACGCTGCTGTTGCCTGTGGTTAACGGCGATCGTACTGTCGGACGAGAGAGCTGGGGCATCGATGCCCTCTCGCTGGCTCTGCTCCAAACCCTCGAACCTGCCAAGCAGTCGCGCATGGCCCGATTTCTGCGCGATCGAGATGCCCGTATCGTGGCGGCAGCCCAAATTATCGATCGCTATACCTTCCAGATGTCCACCTCGCAGGGGTTAACCGAGCTGCTCAAAAGTCCGGTGCTGCAGTTTGTCTCCACCCTCGCTACGGGTTCCACTGCTCTGGCCGTCGCTCTAGCCCAGAAAATTCCAGTCGAACAGTTACCCGTTATGCTCGGCAAACTGCAGATGGCTTACGAACTGTTCGCTTTACTGGACAACTCGGGCGATCGCCCCTTCGACCTGCTCGTCCTCTGGCCCCTCCTCACCAACAACTCCACCACTGCCGACCGCAATGCCTGGGCATTTGGCCATACAGTGGTGGAGTACTGGACGCAGACTATCGATCGCGAGCCGCTCGAACAGCGATTCCACTATTACTTACAGCAGACTGGATCGATCTGAGCCCTTAACCAACTCCAGTTGAGCCCCGAATGGAATCTAGAAGCCGAAATCGGAGGTTACTTCCACCGCACATCCCTGAGGATGGCTGCAGTCAGGCATCGTCACTTCAACGGTGTAATACCCCTCAGCAGGAGCGGTCACAATTGGAAATGCATCTGTAGCCGTATCGCTGCCGATCGCATTTCCATTCGCATCGTAGAGAAATAGGTCTAGGTCGAAACAGTCGCCATCGCAAGTGCCATAAATCGATTCGCCAGCATTGAAATATCCTTCAACTGTGGTGGAACCGCCGTTGTATAGCCAGAGCGATCTTTGGGCGTTAGCTTCGAGAGCAATGCCGGCGAGTGCGGTGGCTGCAATAGCGACGGTTGCGAGTAGCGATCGCAGGTTAAACATCAAAAACTCCAATCGGGTAAGTCAGGCTTGTATTGCGGTGTTAGTGCTTGGGAAGAGACAGACTTCGTATAATTTTAGTCTATCACGAATATCTTTCTGTAAGTTTTTGCCGTCGAATTCAGTAATTCTGCGGCGGGATGGAAGGTCCTAACATCTCTGTCCAAACGAGCGTCAGGCCACAGGGGACTGTTCGACTCTCCTTGGATTCAACGATGTCAGATCGCTTCAATCCTGCATTCATGCTATCAACCTCCCTCCACTCTCCGCATTGCCATTCCCTGCATATTCTGATTCTGGCAACCGATATGCAGATTGCTCGCGATCGATGGCAAACTACCTGCTAACGCAGTCTCGAAGAATCGCGATCGCCTGCTGGCCGAGTGGGAAGCGAGGCGATCGCAGGCTAGGCTGAATCTGATTCGCGAGGTGATGAGATGGCAGCGTGGACTCCCTGGATGCCCTGGCAATACCCGGCTCTGCAATGGTGGCAGGGCAGTCAATTGGGCCAACTGGCCGGACGGTTTCAGCTCTGGGGCCAAGTCAGTCTATTGGGTCGCTGGCTGGAACCCATGAGTGTGGCCTTGGCAGCCCTATATTTAATGTTGTCTGCCCAACCCTCCACCGGTCCGCTGGGTCTGTTATTGCTGGGGATGGCAGTGCTGGTGGGGTTGCAATGGCTGCTGTTACCTCCTATCCCCTCCCCCTTGCACCTTCCTATTGGGGTGTACTGGGCCGTTGCCACCTTTGCTATGGCCTTTTCCCCAGTTCAAGCCCAAGCATTCGAAGGTTGGCTTAAGCTCACTCTCTACCTGCTGGGATTTCTGCTGCTCCATCGCACCATGCAGAATCCGCGCTATCGCAATTGGCTGATTGCCGTCCTGTTATTGACAAGTGTGTGGGTGAGTATTTACGGCCTGCGCCAATTTTTCTATGGCGCTGAAGAACTGGCCACCTGGACCGATCCCAATTCTCCCCTAGCGGGGGCGACGCGAGTCTACAGCCATCTCAACAATCCCAACCTATTGGCAGGCTATCTCATTCCGATCGTGCCGATTGGTTTAATCGCGGCTTGGGCTTGGTCGGGCTGGGGCTCGAAGCTGTTTGCGGTGGCGGCCACCGGCATGAATGCCATCTGTCTGGTGATGACCCTCAGTCGCGGCGGTTGGATAGGACTGTTGGCAGGGATAACGGTGGCGGCTCTCTTTTTAGTGCAGTGGAATCAAGTGTTGTTGCCACAACGGCTGCAGAAATGGGCGCTACCCTTATTGGTGGGGGTGGGGGCGATCGCCGTAGTGCTGGCAATCCTGTTTGTGGAGCCCATTCGCATTCGGGTTCTGAGTATGTTTGTGGGTCGCGAGGATAGCAGCAACAACTATCGCATTAATGTGTGGACTGCAGTTGTGGAAATGATTCGAGATTTTCCGGTGTTGGGTATTGGTCCGGGAAATGATGCGTTTAACCGTGTCTATCCACTCTATCAGCGGGCCAACTTTAGCGCGTTGGGGGCATATTCTGTGCCACTGGAGCTGACGGTAGAAACGGGGTTGGTGGGTGCCGCAGTGTATTTGTGGTTTCTATTGACGATCGCCGCCTGCGGATTGCGGCGCTGGTTGCAACTTTTGGCGGACCGCCAGCCTGCGTCATTGTGGGTTGCAGCAGGGCTATCGGCTTGTGCCGGACTGGTGGTTCATGGCTTGGTGGACACGATTTGGTATCGCCCGCAGGTACAGATGTTGTGGTGGTTGAGCGTGGCGCTGATTTCGTCTCAATTGGTGCAGCGTCCGCCAGAGCCTGCTGTAGGTTCTCCCTCCAGTCGGAGTGACGGAGCTTAGCGATAGTTTTGGCGGGCGGAATAGGCGATCGCGGTGGGAATCATGGCTCGGCTTTGGGTGTAGGCGTTTTCACCCTCTGCGCCAGTTTGCAGCCCTTGGGCGGCGGTGCCCACTCCGGCAATGACTAATGCAATCGCAATCATTTTGGCAAACAGCATGGTTTTGTCTCTCAGCTCTTCTGTTTAGACTGTAAAAAACTGAAGAGCTGGATACCGTTAGCAGGAGAGACAACTCGAGGTAGGCTCGGCGCAGAAGTTAGGGGCGTTCATCCGCAACAGGAGCGGGGAATTGGAGTAACGGTAGGGAAGGTTGCTGGAAACCGCGCTTGCTGCCATACCGATTCCCACCACGGCAAAGGCAATGGCTGCCACCTTGGCAAACAACATATTTTTGCTCTCAATATTGTTCTATTTCGACTGTAAGAAGCTGACGAGCAAGATACAGCTAGCAAGAGAGACAAGCAAAGGTAGGGGATCGCGCAGAGGTGCGGGCGATCGAGCGCAATCGAGTCGGGGAGTTGGAGTCATAGATGCTTTGGCTCTCAGCAATGCCAAATTCAAACTTTGGCTCTACCTGCAAGATAAGCAAGCTTGCTTGCTAAAATTCTTTACACAACGTCCTTGCTCCTAGTTTGTCGAGCTCTACAAAACAAGGAAATCAGTATCGCTGATTACTATCCAGATTTGGAGGTACTGAGGCGATCGCCTTCTGCTTGCATTGTTCCGAGCAGACGGTCATCTACCCAACTCCTCCCAATCCCAAACGCATTAATAAGCCGTAAAAACTTGGTCCTCTTCCACCCCCACTACACCCGGAATTCCAGCTAAGCGTTTCATCGCCGAGCGCTCCGCACGTCCCGACACAACTCCTACTAGGGGCATAACCTCCACCACAGACATCCCCGAAGAGCACAATTGCCTTGCAATCTCTTCAACCTCAGACTCGCTGCAATCTTCCCGCACAGAAACCAAAATATTGACGCTGCTATCCATGACTCGATCCCTACATCACAAGGCTGATGTCAAATAGTCAGAAGTGAAGCCCAGATTTAAGACTAAGCTCCACTATCATGCTATCCAATCACAAATGAGACCCCAAATCTGCCATCGCTTAGCAACCGGTCGGAGCTTGCACCAGCCCAGCCCCAACATCCCTGCTCGGGATAGGAAGAGGTGAAGCAGTCGAGGTTATCAGCCGCCACAGTTGACTGGCTGAAAGAGAAGGATTGGCTTGTCGATAGAGGGCGGCAATCCCGCTGACATGAGGAGTCGCCATGCTCGTGCCGCCAATCGTGTCATAGCGATTGGACCACCGACGGAAAAACGGTGGCTGTAGCGGTGCGGCAGGACTATCGGGCGCACTTGAGTAAATAGCGACTCCCGGCCCTGCAATATCCACCCGCCCATCGCGATTGATACCGCCATTCGAGAAATTGGCCACTCTCATTTGGGAGTCCACTGCGGCTACGGCCATAAATGACGGGCAATTCGCCGGACTGCCTACCGGCTCAATCTGGCCTCTGCGGCGATCGCTCTCATTTCCTGCAGCCGCAACAATCAAACAATTGTTCCGCATGGCTTGTCGACCCACTCGCTCAAATGCTGGAGAAAATCCTTCACCTGGACTCACTCGTCCACCTAATGACATCGAGATAATATCGCAGCCCCGACGCAGAGCCCATTCAATACCAGCAATCGTCGATCGCCCCAAACTGGACCCTTGATTGGACAACACTTTACCTGCAAAAATCTCCGCTTCGTAGGCCACGCCATAGCGAGGACCAATACCGGGATTGCGGGGGCCACAGGCAGTACCGATGCAATGGGTGCCGTGACCGTTACGATCGTCAACGGCTTGTCCGGGAATAAAGGACTGACTCACAATCGAACGACCGGCAAAATCGGGATGGTTCAAGTCCATACCAGTATCGAGCACTGCCACTTTCACCCCATCGCCACTTAACTTGGATGACATCACCTCAGTGGCCATCAATCCCCAAGTAGACGCACTGGAATCGCTAAAGACCGCCGCACTTTCCACGCCGGGTTGGCTCGGGAATAGCCCGGTCAACTGCGCTTGCAAATGGTTGACGGCATCGTTATACCCCCGCAAATAAGCAGTCGCTTCAGGAGGCAAGCCAAAATCACTCAATGCGTAAAAGATTGGCTCGGGTTCGGCATTCGTCATGCCGCTGCTAGCACTGGCTATCCCCATCCCTCGCTGGGCGCGCTCGGGATCGACCGTTACCAAAGCTACGCCTAACTCGTCAAACACAATGACATCGCGATCTTCTCTATCGGACAATTCGAGGGTCTCGCGTTCGTAATCCCTCGAATGGGCGACCTGTTGGATTCCTGCACCATCGGCAAACTGAGACAGTGCAGCCGCTTCGTCTTCAAAGGCCACCAGAAAACCAGGTGTCAAATCTTCTGGAACTGCGGCAGGAATAGAATAATCTGCTTGTAAAAAATCAGACTCAGACATCATGAAATCGTCCTACTATACTTTCCCTCGAACCGCCTACAACATAAGCAGCAACTGAGTTCGAGGTAAGTTGTTTATATCCCATCTGTTTCTCGGGATGTTCTGGTTTCTTAGGATAAATTCATCTCCTTCTGAAAAGGCGATCGCCTTTTGTTCGCATTGCTCCAACTTCTGCTTGCATTGCTTCAGGCAGAAGGTTATAGTGAGATTCGCGTCGCGGGGTAGAGCAGTCTGGTAGCTCGTCGGGCTCATAACCCGAAGGTCCATGGTTCAAATCCATGCCCCGCTATTTATCTTTAGAAAAACCTGCCCGAACTCTCCATCTGCGCCAGAGTTCGGGCTAATTTGGCTCGAGTGGCAAAGCAGTAGAGCTGCAGAAAGCATCACTCAAACCAACTGGAACCCTATGCAAGGGGCAAGCAAAGCCGTTTAGGATAGTACGAAACGTTAGCACTCGACTCTATGACTGACTCGCAGTCTAGCCCCGCTCGCTCGCATGGCTGGTATATCGTCCAACAGCCCGACGGCCACTGCACCCTTACCCCCACCCCCGCAGAAAATGCCCGCCATTGGGGACCCTTTGACACAGAGGGAGAGGCGATCGCCCGTCGCGTCGGTTTAATTCGCTCCGGCACCTGCAAACCCGTCTAGGCCAGTCATGAAACTTCGTTGGTGTCACGACATCACCCAAATTCCTGCTGCGGCGTGGCAAGCACTGGTCTGCGATCGCACCTCTCCCTTTCTGGAATGGGAATGGCTGTACTGCTTGGAAGCCTCGGGCTCGGCAGGTGCCAAAGAGGGTTGGTTGCCCTGTCATTTACTCGTGGAACGGCATGGGGAATTGGTGGCGATCGCTCCGATGTATCTCAAATCCCACAGTTATGGCGAGTTTGTCTTCGACCAGCAATGGGCGGAGTTGGCCTTTCGGTTGGGGGAGGAATATTATCCCAAGCTAGTGGGCATGGCTCCGTTTACCCCCTGCACGGGCTATCGATTTTTGATCCATCCCGACCTCGAACAGAGGGATGTGCTGCCAGCCATGCTAGAAGAAATCGATCGCTTTTGTGCCGCCCGAGAGATTTCCATCTGTAGTTTTTTATATGTGGACCCCGACTGGCAGGAGACCTTAGAACGCAATGGGTTTACCCCCCGCATCACCCACAACTATCAGTGGCACAATCCGGGGTACGCAGACTACGAAGCGTTTCTCGAACAGTTCAACGCCAATCAGCGCCGCAACATCAAGCGAGAGCGCAAGGCCCTCGATAAAGCGGGCATTGAGGTGAAATTTTATTGGGACGATCGCCTTTCCAGTTACCTATTCGATCGCATGTATCGCTATTACAGCAACACTTGCCTGCAGTTTTGGAATTCCAGTAAATATCTCAATCGCCGCTTTTTTCAACTGGTCGAAAAACACTGCCGCGATCGCGTCCTCCTCGTTGCGGGAGAAACCGACAGGGGTGTTGTGGGCATGTCCTTCTGTATTTACAAAGGCGATCGCCTATTCGGTCGCTATTGGGGAGCCGAAGACGACATCAAGTTCTTGCACTTTAATTTGTGCTATTACGCCCCGATTGACTGGGCGATCGATCGCCAGATTCGCAATTTCGACCCCGGCGCGGGCGGCCAGCACAAAATTCGACGCGGCTTTCCCGCTACCCCCAACTACAGCTACCACCGCATCTTCCGGCCCCGACTCAGTCAAGTACTGCTTCCCTACCTCAACGAGACCAACCCCATGATGTTGCAAGAGCTAGAGCGGGTGAATCGAGAAGCAGTGCCATTTCGAGAGGATGTGCTGCCGAGCTTGACTGTCCTAACCGACCGATAATGGAGCGGCGATCGTCTTGAGAGAAAAATGATGGCAGCTCCGCAAGTTTTACCCGATCGCTCGGTAAAGCCAACAGCATTCGTGCTGTTGGCAATCGTCTCCGTACAGCTGGGCTCGGCCCTATCGAAATCCCTCTTCGACGCCCTCGGCGCCAGTGGCGCCGTGTTTTTGCGGGTGGGCTTTGCTGCTTTAGTACTCTTAGCTCTGTGGCGACCGCCCTTGTATGCCTATTCGCGTTCGAGCTATCGAACCCTGATTCTATTTGGCCTGTCATTGGCCTGCATGAATCTATGCTTTTACGTGGCGATCGCCCGCATTCCCCTCGGCATCGCCGTTGCGTTGGAATTTATTGGTCCGTTGGGGCTATCGGCGGCAAAGTCCCGCCAGTGGATGGATCTGGTGTGGGTGGGGTTGGCGGCAGCGGGGATTGTGTTACTCGCCCCCATCGGTCAGTCGAGTTTAAATCCGTCAGGCATTGTGTTTGCGTTGATGGCCGGGGTGCTGTGGGCCGTGTATATCGTGCTGTCGGCTCGGACGGGGCAGGTGGATTCTGGCGGCGGGGGTTTAGCCGTGGCGATGTCAGTCGCAGCCCTCGCGATCGCCCCAATTGGCATTGCCTCGGGGGGAATGGCACTATTAGCCCCCAATCATTTAGCCATTGGTTTTGGCGTGGCGATGCTCTCGTCTGTCATTACCTATTCGCTCGAACTAGAAGCCCTGCGCACGATGCCAGTGACTGTCTTTGGCGTCTTGATGAGTCTCGAACCAATGGTGGCAGCTTGCTTGGGGCTACTCCTTTTAGGAGAGCAGTTAGATGGACGGGCGATCGCGGCAATTTTGCTCGTCACCATTGCTGCTGCTGGGGTGTCGTTCTTCAAGCCAGTCCTTCTGCCCGGGCCGGTCAACCCAGTTCCTAGGGACTCCCAGTGCTAGCAAGTCTAATGGGCAACTTCCTTTAAGTGGAGAGAATCACTCCACATTGGCAAAGTCGGATCGGCACGACCGACGAGCACTTGCTCTTCTGGCAAGAGTTGCGATCCTGCAGTGACAGATGCACTGTCTAGGGCAAAGAGGGTGGTTCGAGCCGTTGGCTTGCCCGTTTCTGTGACAACTTCAACGCTTCGATTCCAGATTGCGCCGAGCAATCGGTCAAATGCTTCCAGCTCGGCATCGTTTAACCGAACGCGCTTCACAAACAACATGAGTAGCTCTTCATTTTCAGAGGTGATGGTACCCCTGGCCAGAATTTGCTGAATGACTTCCGCAAGAGACATGTGTCCTACACAACTATACTGAGATCAGTATTCCCCACATTCCGCACAAGTACGCAGGTCAGCCCAATCAAATGATGGCTGTTTGATACGGCAAGGTAAGCTTCGGCGTAATGGAGTATCTATTGCCCGATTGGCGCTGGGGTGGTTGTAGAGCTTTGTTCGTAGAGTTTGGGCGGGCGCGAGAGGCTAGGAATTGCCGATATTGGCAGGGAGATAATTTTTTTCTCGAACTTGATTGAGTTGGATTGAAATGATGTTAGAGTCTTCTTCAAGATGTCTGCTTGTAATTTCCACAAGGTTAAATCCTACACATTTTCCTGGTGTATCTTCCAAAATTTATGCAAGCTGTACGTATTTGCACTAAAGTTTGTGGGTAGTATAATTACGTATATTGTAGATCTTCTGGATCTCAGTTTTGGCGTGAATCTACCCTGCTCAGCCAATTAATAGGTTAGGCTAGGCGATTTCTCGTAAATATATACTGAGTTCCCTCTATTCTCCGAAAGGGCATATTAACGGGTTAAGAACATGGGCTTTGACGATTATCCGAACGGCTCTTTATTTGAAAAATCTTTGGAAAAGATTAGAGCTTGCTACAACCGCGATACGAAGCTGCGGGTAAAGCCTATATTCGAGCAGGCGGAGGAGGAAGCTTCGCAAGGAAACTCGGATATCGCCGATTTGCTAGCGATCTTAGCTAGTCAAATTCATCACGAATTCTACCAACTGAGATTGGCCCGCGAGAACGATCTCTATCATTCTTACATTCAACATATGGGCGGTATCCAAGCTTGAAGCGCAATTGGCGCGATCGCCTCGAGCGAAGAGCATTGCTATAGTTTCAAAGTAGCGATCGGAACTTGTCACCGTGCCTAGACGCAAGCTGTCGAAACAGGGTTCGAACAGACACAAGCGCTCTAACAGAAGATCGAAACTGAATCCCCCTCTCGTGCAGTACTGGTTCGCCCGACGCCTCCTCTGGCGGCAATGGTTCACCAAACGCCGCATCTCAATTGGGGCGATCGCCGTTCTACTGCTCGTCACTGCATGGGGCGGCCGCATGTGGTGGCGCTACCGACAAGCCCTAGACCTGCAGCCCGATGCGATCGTGGTGCTGGGGGGAGGTGTCCTGCGGGAGATTGCTGCGGCCCAACTCGCCCGAGAAGTCCCAGATGTGCCCATTATTGTCAGTAGCGGCAGTCCTTTAGGCTGTCTGAGATTGATTTTTGAGCAGCAGCGGGGAGTTGACTTCGATCGCGTTCTTGTGGACTTCCGAGCCCGCGTCACCTTAACGAACTTCACAACTCTAGTGCCCTTCCTCAAAGCAGGCGATACCCCTCGCAAGGTTTGGGTTGTGACGGATGCAGGTAATTGGCCCCGGGCGCGAAAGTTGGGCCAGATTGTCTTTGGCAGTCGCGGCATCGCCATTTCCCCCGTTTTGATTGGCGGTCCCGGTAGCTCTCGCGGAGAATCAGCTCGCAAGACTCACCTGCAGGTCATTTTGGCGGGTGCCTGGGTCCTGTTTGGCGATTTCGTTTTGCCTCCGGGATCTCTCAACGACCGGTTTACTGCTCGACAATTAGCATCGACGCAGCAGTTGGATAACTGTACGAATGGATATCCAGAGTTCGTGCCCATGCAGTGGTGGCCTTATTAAGCCATCGAGTGCGGAGGTGCCATGACTTCTCTTTCCAGCATCAATCAATCCACAACCTACAACCGATGACTCGCGATCGCCGTTCTTACCCCCATCTCCTCGCCACCTCCTTCACCACCTGGAAACCCCAGCAAGCCAGCAACACCTCTGACGATCTGCTCGCCCTTGTCGAAACCAGCCCGATCGCCTTTCCCCCCAAGACTCTGCGCCAACTGCCCGTCCAGACAGCACGAGCCGTGCAGGCGATCGCCAGTGCCATTGCCCAACACCAACCCCACACCGTCCTCCTCTGCGGCATGGCAGAACGACGCAAAACCCTCAGCCTCGAACGCTACGCCAAACAAGCCGATATCTGTCTGGAAACCGCGATCGATCTCGATGCCCTCATCCCCCACCTCCCTAACACCCAGATCAGTCACGACGCAGGCAGCTTCGTGTGCAACGCCACCTACTACCAACTTCTCCGCCAGCTCGATCGGCAAGCCGTATCCACCCGAGCTCTTTTCGTCCACGTCCCCATCCTGACGGCGGCCAATCGGGCCGGTCTTTTGAGCGATTTTTGTACCTTGCTGGAATTGCTGTCGCCTGGAGAATCCTCCTAACCTCCTGCCAAAACCTGTTGCAGGCTGTCGCAAAAGCGGTCCACTTCCTCAACTGTGTTGTAGTAATGCACTGACGCCCGCACGAACTCTATTTGCTGGCGGCTTTCCATATCCAACCGTGTGGAAGACAGACTGGAGATCGAGACATTGATGTCTCGCGCATTCAAGGCGGTTGCGATCTGGCTGGCGGAGAGGCGATCGCTATTAAACGCGACAATGCCGGATTGAATGCGGCCCAAATCTCGCACAGCCACGCTGGGAATAGCAGCAAGCTGTAGCCGCAGGCGATCGGCCAACTGGCGGATGCGATCGCGAATTGCCTCTAATCCCCAACTGAGGGTATAGCCAATCGCCACCCCCAAGCCAATCTTGGCTGCGTAGTTGGCTTCCCACGTCTCAAAGCGGCGGGCGTCGGGGCGAATTCTATAGCGATCGCGCTCCACCCATTCAGCCGCGTGCATATCTAAGAAAGGGGGCTCTAGCTGTTCGATCAGCGCTTGGCGCACGTACAGAAATCCCGTGCCGCGAGGTCCGCGCAGGTATTTTCGCCCTGTGGCAGAGAGGAAGTCGCAGCCGATTTCCCGCACGTTGACGGGCATTTGGCCGATGGATTGGCAAGCATCGAGCAGATAGGGAATGCCTGCCGCGCGGGCGACTCGACCGACTGCGGCAGCAGGATTGACTAAGCCGCCATTGCTGGGAACGTGGGTGATGGCGATGAGTTTAACGCGATCGCCGATCGCCCTTTCGAGGGCAGAGACCGACAGTTGACCGGTTTCGTCGTTGGGAATGACCTCGATCGTCGCCCCCGTGCGTTTGGCCACCTGCAAAAAAGCAATGTAGTTGCTGGCATATTCCGAGGCCGCCGTGAGAATGCGATCGCCCGCTTGAAAGTTGAGGGAGTAAAACGCCATATCCCAAGCGCGGGTGGCATTTTCGACGATCGCAAGTTCGCCAGGTTCGCAGCCGAGCAGCTCGGCAGTGGCGGTGTAAACCCTCTCCACCCGTTCGCAGGCAAGGGCAGCCGCCTCGTAGCCCCCCATTTCAGCTTCCAGTTGCAGGTGTGCGATGGTGGCATCGAGAACGGGGGCGGGCATCAGGGCGGCACCCGCATTATTGAAATGTAAAACGCGATCGCAACCGGGGGTTTCGCGGCGGGCACGCTGCCAGTCGAGGGGCACAGATGGGCTCCTGAGGGGGACTGGTTTCAGTGTAGAGAAGCAGTGTAGAGAAAGAGGGGATACAGGTGAGGAGCTAGCCGCCATTGGCAGATATTTGATTCTGGCTCAACGTCTTCTCGATTTTGTCGCGGGAGACGGGCTTGGAAATGAATCCAGTGGCTCCCACTAACTTGGACCTAACGCGATCGACGATGCCATCGCTGCCCGTCACCATGAAAATGGGAGTTTCTTTGAATGCCTCAATTCGCCGCAATTGAGCGCAAATTTCATAGCCGTTCGCCACCGGCATCACCAAGTCGAGAAAGATAATGTCGGGCTTGTACTCCAAAAAAGCGGTCAGTGCTGTGACGGGCACATTGACGGCCAGATATTGATATCCCAATTCCCGCACAATCTGTCCCATGATTTGAGTTGACCGAACCGCATCATCTAGATAAGCGATTTTGAGGCGGCATCGATCGAAGGATGGCTGGGGTAAAAGGCCGTTCGAGTGACTCTTGCCACTTGAGGGCGCAAGGAACCCGTCTGGGGTGGAGACGAGCTCGAGGCTACCCGATCGAATGTGGGTCGAGAGCGATTTTAGTACCGATTCAAGGGGACGATTCGAGCGCAATGCTATGTCCCAAAGGGTTTGCTGGCCGTTCAGCAATGGTTTGAGGCGATTGAATGCCGTCTCAGAAGTGGCTTGAAGGAACTGTTCCGGGTCGCGAATCGTGGGTGCTAGGTTGGGGTGAAAAGTCGCCAGTCCTTTAGCGATCCAAGCTTGCAGTTTTTGTTGGACTAAACTCCACTCGCGCTCGGCATCCATTGAGGCTAAGGGGGCACCCTCGAAATCCTGCAACTGCTCTCGGACGACCGTATAGCGATCGCCAGCGGATTCAAGAGAAGCATTCAAATGCTCCTCCAAGGCGATTTCGAACAAGACTTCCCGAGCACTGCCCTGCAAAATCGCCAACAGTTGTTTCTGGGAGATAATGCCTTGCCGTTCTAGAGGCTCGACGAGTCCATAATTCCATGCCCCCCTGACAGGGGCTGACATCCGATTTAAATCCACATGCTCGGCAAATCGAGTAAACTGCCGCTGCCAGCGCCTGCGCGGGTGCGATCCTCCCGCATCGCCAACCAAACGGCCGCGAAAAAAACGCAGTTTCCAGCACTGCCCATCGGTTCCACCTGCTTCGAGGATGCCCGTAAAATCTGGCCGAGTACAAGTGGTCAGGCTTTGTGTAAAATTCACGCAGTTATTTAATGCAATCATTGAGTATTCCGCGATAGCCATAGAGGAGACAGATGTACGGGCAGAAGGCAACTCTACCCTTAGGTTCTAAAGCCTCTCATTTAAATTGCCCAAATCAGCACCCATCTCTAAAGAGCTACCAGATAAATCCGATCGGGAGCGACAAAGATTTGATGAAATTGAATTCTTCTCGTTCGGCATCTTTACAGTAAATTCATGAAGAGATCTCCATGGCGACAGAATTTACCTTAACATAGCTTAATATAGCTTGAAACACTATTCTCGATGTTCGCGCTCTCCAATCATTGTTGCGGCAGATAGAGCTGAAACGCCGTCCAGCTCTGCTCGCTAGAGACGCTAATGTTGCCGCCGAGCAAATCAACCATACTTTTTACTAAAGACAAGCCTAGGCCAGTCCCTCCGTGCTTTCGAATATCCACCGAATTAAATCGATAGAATTTATCGAAAATATGGGCTAGGGCCTCCGATGGAATAGAGGAAGTGTTACCGACAACAATCGAAATTCCTGCGTTTGGATGCTCTAAAAGCTCAACTACAATACTGCCGCCATCAGCCGTATATTTACAGGCATTATTGAGCAGCTCGTGCAGAATGCGATTGAGGCACAGGCGATCGGTTCGCAAGGTTAAAGGCTTGTCACCCAGTTTGCAAATTAATTGGCGATCGTGTTGTTCGATGCGTTCTTGAAAGGTCTCAATAATGATAGAGAGATAATTGGGCAATTCAATGACTTCGAGTTCGAGCTCGTAGCAGTTGGCTCCAATCCTTTGCAGATTCAGCAAATCGTCGATTAGCTCGCTCTCTTGCCTGCACTCCTGCTTCAGAACATCCAAATAGCGATCGAATTTCTCAGTGTTGCGAGAAATATCTAACATCTGAATGGCAACCCGCATATTCGCCAGCGGCGATCGCAATTCGTGGGAAACCGTGTTAATGAAGTCGTCTTTCAGTTGGCTGAGCTTCTCTAATTCTCGCACCTGCGCCTGCGCCGCTTGGTAGAGCTTGGCCTGTCGAATGGCGATCGCACATTGATTCGCCACCTGCTGTGCCAGAGCGATTTCATTCGCTTCGTAAGTGCGATCGGGCGACCGAAACAACCAGATGTCTCCCATGACTGCGCGATCGTCTGCAATCGGTACGGCCGAGATGGAGGAGAGGGGATGGTTGAAGCGAGGCACGAGCGGACAAAACTGGATGGATTGACCGGCGAGGAGATGCCGGTAGCAATGGGGAAAGTCTGCCATTAACTCGGCCTCTCCTCGAGACGTTGGCAACTTCTCGGTATATTCGTAGGCCACGTAGCAGGAGCCCCGTTCGAGATCGTACAAGGTGGTACTGCAACAATCGGCATTTAAAGCGATCGCCAGTTCTCGCACGGCGGTTTCTAGGATTTGTCGTTCGTCTAAGCTGTCGCGAATGCGATCGCTGATGGTTTTGAGGGTGGCCTCAAACTGCAAGGCCCGCTGCGCTTGTTTGACTTTTAAATCCAAACACTGATTCAGCGCCTGCAGTTCTCGATGCAATCCGGTTTGATACACTGCCACGGTTAAGTGGTCGGCAACCCGTTTGACTGACTGGATCCGATCCGAGCTCCAAGCACGCTCGCGATCGCACTGGAGGAGGCACAGGCAACCGAGATTGCGCCCGTCGAAACGCAATGGCACCAGCAGCATCGATTTCACATTCATATCCGCTGCCGAGCGCCAGATATCGGTCGGAATATTGCTGTCAAATTTCGCGATCGCAAGCGGTTCTCCACTTGCCATCTGTAGGCCATAGTGGCTGCACAGTTGGCAATAGCTGCCCAACAACCGATCCCGCTGCACTGATTCTCGGCTGAGACACATAATCTTTGCCCCGACCTCGTTAAGCTCTAAAAAAGCACAGCGATCGACCTGTAGCGCCTCCTGCAGGCTATCTAAGGTAGATTGCAAGACATTGCCTAAATTCACATTTTTCAGCATGGCCTGCAAGAGACTATTGACAATGCTCTCCTGCTGAGCCCGCTGGTGGACTTGCACAAAGGTTTTTTGGCTCTGGCGACGCTGTTCGAATTCTTGCAAGGCCCGCTGTAGCACAAAGGGCAAGCGGAACAACCGATCTTTCAAAACATAATCAGTCACTCCCGAGCGCAGACATTCCACCGCAATTTCTTCACCCAAGCGGTCTGTCATTAAAATAAAGGGAATCTCTTGGCCCGATCGATCGAGCACTGCCAGTGCTCGAGTGCCCGTCCGTCCCTGAAAACCATATTCAGATAGCACTGCATCGTAGTGATGGCGAGCCAGTAATTGGGAGTAGGCGACTTCGCTATCGGCGGCATCGTATTTAAAATTCAGGCTAGCCTGTTGTAAGGCCGAGAGCGTCAGGTCCAAATCGTCGGAGGCTTCTGCTAATATTAATAGCCGCAAGGGTTGCAGCGAGTCTCGGGACGAGCTTTGGCGTTGTTCGCGCAGTTGAAGATTCATGCAAGGGGGCCATTATTGAATGGTGACATCCCTATCGGCAGCAAAAGAATAGAACGAGTGTCGTAACACAGAGCGAAGACTTGCCGTGCGAGCTATCGTTGCTAATTTCTACAGCCAAGAGGAAAGACCGGCCAGAGTTTTGAACTACTGGTCAGTGGTTTAACAACTTAGCAGCCGTAAATATATAGACCCGATTTAACGACTGCTCGCGAACATGAATGGAAAGCCCAAAAGTTAACCATGCCTTACAAAACTATCACATTAAGTAATATTTCGATAAGTGGCATTACTGAATATAAGCTGAGAGCATCTTAGCAAAAAATCGTGTTGACGATAAAACTATCTAGGAGTTTTCATGGCCATCCCCTTTGCTTGTCACAATAGCTATGGGAATTCACCGCTTATCCTGTATAGACTTTTTACTGGTTCATACCAGAAATTAATACAAGCAGATAAATATTAATCTATTCGATCCTCAATTCAAGCAAAATTTTTTGTTTGAAGTCGCCGATTATCTAAGGGTTTGTCTTTCGCAGTTCGTTCCCTTGCAGCAGCTCTAACGCGCGATGAAAACAGGCGATGGTCTTGGCATCTAGGTCTTGGGAGGCGATCGCCTTCTGCCGCAGCTCCGCCACAGTCAACTCCACCACTTCAATATCCTCATCTTCGTCTCCAGCCGGAGGCTCGAACAGCTTTTCTAAATCCCTGGCCAAGTAAGCAAAAATCGTTTCGTCTGAATAGCCCGGAGCCAAGAAGAATTGGCCCAAGTCGTCCCAGCGACGGGCAGTATGTCCTGTCTCTTCCTCCAGCTCGCGGCGCACCGTGATGTTGGGAGGTTCGTTCGGTTCCAGCGTCCCGGCGGGGAATTCGTAAATATATGCCCCGATCGCAAATCGATATTGGCGAATGAGCAGAAAATTGCCCTCTGCCGTCACCGGCACCGCCACCGCACCGCCGGGATGTTCGATATATTCGCGATCGCCTTCCGTGCCGTTGGGAAAGCGCAGCCGCCGCGAGAAATAGGAAAACTTAAATCCCCGATGGTGCAAGATGTCTCTGAGGGTTTCAGAGGGTTGGGGGGGAATGGGTTTGCTAACCATATTGCTGCAGGAGAGACGCCACGGTCGGATAGCTCGATGGTAAATTAAAGGTCGGCGGATCGACCGCTTTGTGAACGAAATGGCGGTGGGCGAGGCAATAGTCATCCCATTCCGAGAGCTTTGCGCCAAACAAAACTGCGAGGGTTCGGCCCAGGCGAATGGGCAGCGGCAGGCGAAAGTAAATGCGCTTGTGGTAGAAGTGACAGACCTGTTCGATGCAATCATTCACATGCAGTGCTGGCTGACCCAACACCCAATCTCCCTCCCGTACGGACGACTCGAAGAGGTGAACGACGATTTTGGCGATATCTTCCGCATGCATGAAATGAAAGCTGCCATCCGCCTTAAAAAAGCGAATGAGCCCCAACCACCGCATCACATCCTTGAGACCCCCCGCAATATGAGAATGGGGATGGCGCTCGCTCCCGCCAAAGACGAGGGTGGGATAGAGGGTGACGAGGCGATCGCGCAATTTTGCTTCATCGCGCCGCATCAACATCTCGTATTTCGTGCGGATATATTCAGTCCCCGCCCGACCCGCCACTGCTACCGGCTGATTCTGGCGATCGAGCAGGCTGGCTGTCGAAAAATAGAGAATTTTTTGGCAGCGATCGCGATCGAGTAAATCGAACAGGGCCAAAGTTTTCGTCACATTCACCGCTCGCGAGATCGCTTCGCCCCCCCAAGCCGCCACCAAGTGAATTGCCACATCCATCTGCCGCAGCAACTCTGCCTGCTGTTCGATCTGCAACAAATCTCCCTGCACAATCGTGACGCGTTCGGGATCGAGCGCGAGCGCGAGCTTCTGGGGGTTACGTAGGAATAGGTAAAGATGGCAATCGGACCGCTCGGCCAACGCTTCCACAACATAATGGCCGATGCAGCCACTGGCCCCCGTAATAAAGACGTTTTGCAAAGACTGTTGCTATCCTCCAACTCACGCATATTGTACCGGTCGAGCTGACACTCAGGCGATCGCCCCTGACACTCGAATGCTCCGTAAAAGTGTGGCACAGTTGGAGCAATACCCGCTCGGGCAAGGCGGGTTCCCTGCAAAGCCAACTCCTCAACCAACTATGCAAAACTCCCCCTCCACTGAGGCTCCCCCCTCTTTACGATTCCCTCAACTGGGTGTCCTTGCGTTCGCGCTCAATCGCCTGTTGCAAGCCATCCCCATCATGCTGGCCATCACGCTGTTGAGCTTTTTGCTCATGCAACTCGCCCCCGGAAATTACCTCGACCAGTTACGCCTCGATCCCACGATTGAGGAAGCTTTCATCGCAGCCGAAACCACCCGCTTGGGTCTCGATAAACCTATCCTGGTGCAATATTTTTTGTGGTTGTGGAACCTGCTGCAGGGGGATCTCGGGCGTAGCTTTGCCTTTCGCATCCCCGTTACTCAACTGGTTCTCTCCCGAGCCGGAGCAACGCTGTTACTGGCTGTGGCTTCGGTGCTGGTGACTTGGGCGATCGCCATCCCCCTCGGCATTCTCAGCGCCCTCAAACAAAACACCGGCCTCGATCGCCTTCTCCAACTGCTCAGCTACACCGGCCAGGCCACCCCCAGCTTTGTCTTAGCAATTCTGCTCTTGTTCGCGGCCCAAAACGTTCCCGGACTTCCTGTCGGCGGCATGACCAGCATCGACTTTGCCCAACTCTCTCTCCCCGGCAAAGCCTTCGACCTCCTGCGCCACCTGCTGCTGCCGACCTTTGCCCTCAGCATTGCCAGCTTTGCCGGACTGCAGCGCATCACTCGCGGAGCCTTCTTAGATGTCCTGAGGCAAGACTACATTCAAACCGCCCGTGCCAAAGGCTTGTCAGAATCTCGTGTCATTGCCGTTCACGCCCTGCGCAACGCCATCAATCCCCTGATTACCATCCTCGGTTTCGAGTTTGCCTCATTGCTGAGCGGCTCGTTCATCGCCGAATTTTTCTTTAACTGGCCCGGTTTGGGTCGCCTTTTACTAGATGCCGTGCGCAGTTTCGATATCAATGTGGTGATGGCCGGATTGCTTTTAGGTTCTTTCATGCTGATTTTAGGCAATCTCTTGGCTGACTTAGCCCTTCAATTGGTCGACCCGCGCATCCGACTTTCAAACTAAAATTCAACCCTTAGAACACCTTAGATTATTAAGCTGAATAAATATTAACCCTATAGATGCTTATATTTGTTGCTAAAGATATTATGCCCGGGCAATAATCGATTGTGTGGTCAAGCACATTGACTGGGTTGGTTTTATCCGAACCATAAGTGCCCCCATGGTAGGTGTGCCGCCTCCAAAGTCTGAGTGTGTTCTTCAGGACTGGGCGATCGGCAGACCGTTAAGGGTGAGGCAACTGCCTGGAAATCTCCAGTGCAGAGGTTGCCTGCGTACAGCGACTGAGGTGCATCTTGAATCTAATTGACGATATTGGTTGGCTCTTACTCTCCGATCTGCAGGAGAATGCTCGACTGCCATTTGCCGAACTGGGACGACGGGTGGGACTCTCTCTACCCGCAGTGGCGGAGAGGGTGCGACGCATGGAAGACAGCGGCATTATTCTCGGCTACCGAGCCGAGCTCGACTTCGACAAGATCGGTCTGCCCATATTAGTGTTTATTCAATTGCAGACAGAAGCTAAACATTACCCCCGCCTGGAACGCTTGGTCGCCAGCATGCCGGAAGTGTTGGAATGCCATCACGTAACGGGGGTACATTCATTCATGATCAAAGCTGCGGTCAATTCTAAAGGTCATTTGGCAGCGGCGATCGCCAAGTTAAGCCCTTTTGGTCCCACCACGACATCCCTCATTCTTGCAACCCCTGTCAGGCACCAGGTCGTGGAAAAACCTCGCGATGAAGCGTCTCAGTAACTCAGTCAAACTACTCGGCCCAAAACCCACTCGCAGGGCGAGCAGAGCTCTGCGAAATTTGCCCATTCTATTTGCCCATCAGTTTAACCAAGACAATGCCGAGAAAATAAAGCAACGTCACGGCACCTGCTAGCAAACTTTGGGTGAGCGGATCGGTAGAGGGAGTCAGGATAGCTCCTGCCACAACGGCACCGAAGATGACGTAGCGCCAAGCTCCGAACATTTGGCCGGAGTTGACGAGACCAGCCGCCCCTAGAATCCCCTGCAGGATGGGGACTTGGAAAGCTAAGCCGGTGCTGAAGAGCAGGAGTAGAACAAATTCGAAATAGCGATCGATCGACCAGGCCTGCTCGACGATGCCTTCACCGTAGTGAATGAAAAAGTTGAGGGCTGCGGGAATCAGGAGTTGGTGGGCAAAGACTAAACCAGCGGCAAACAGCAGGCCGGATCCCAGCACAATCGGCCCGAGGATGCGTCGCTCTCCGACACTCAAACCCGGCAGGACAAAACGGGCGATCTGATAGAGCAAAAAGGGAGTCGCCACCAGCAAGCCCGAATAGGCGGCCACTTTCATGGAGACAAAAAAGTATTCGCCGGGGGCCAATTGTAGGAAGGTCACCCCGCGAGCTGGCATTTCGAGGATCTCGACGATGGGTTTGACGACTGTAAAGCAGGCCACAATGCAGATGACTACGGCAATGACGCTGGCCAATAGGCGGGCGCGCAATTCATCCAGGTGCTGGAACAGGGTCATTTCCACTTCGTCGGGAAAGTCCTCGCTGGGATCGGGTGGCGGTGGCGTGGGCTGGGGTTGCTCCGGCTCGGGCGAGTTCGCTGGTGGTTCCGCAGCAATGGTCATACTAATTTGGGGATTGACGATGAGTATTGGCTAATTTTAACCTGCGTCTTTCCCTCCTTAAAACGCGATCGTTGCCAATCCTCTGCAGGAGCCTCTCTATCCCCCATAGGGCAACAGCAGCCATTCCAGATGCCGGGGTAGTAATGTCGCGAGGTTGTAGTTTTGCAGAATGGTTTCGCGGGCATTGTTGCGAATCTCGGCCATGCGATCGCGGTTGTCCAAAGCCTCTTCAACCCGATCGGCAATCTGTTCGGGCGAGAAAAAGTCCACCAGCAACCCATTGACGTTATCCTGAAGCACCTCCAAGACCGGCGGCGTCCCAGACGCCACTAACAGGCAACCCACTGACATGGCCTCTAGCATCGACCAAGACAGCACAAACGGTCGCGTTAGGTAAATATGGGCGTCTGAGGCTTGCAACACCTTGAGGTAGTCGGAATAGGGCAGGCGATCGGTAAAGTGAGTGCGCTCGGGATCGAGGGGGAATTGTTCTAACATCGCCTGTTTGTAAGTCTTGCCATCCTGCCGTTGCTTGCCGTAGGCCACGCGATCCTCGCCCACAATAACAATGTGGCAATGGGGCCGCCGCTGCAGCAGCAGGTGGACCGTCTCGATAAATTGCGGAAAGCCTCGGTAGGGTTCCATGCCTCGGGCTACGTAGGTGACGATTTCGGCAGCTTCGGACAGGTCGAGACCGATGTCGGGCAACACCAGCTTGGCCTTGGGGTCGGGTTTGAAATAAGCGGTATCGACGCCGTCGTGCATCACCCCTAACTTCCCTTGCAGCTCTAAGGGGAATTGTTGCCGCTGCCACTGGGTGGGGCACAGACCGGCATCGCAGCTCAACAGATCGATCGAGATGGCGGCATTTTTGGTGCGAATGCGAGCCATGTCATTGAGGTCGAGGGGGTCGTCGGGGTCGAAGTCAGCGTCGGTGCCTCGGGCGCGGTAAAACCACTCGAAATAGCAGAGCAATCGTGTTTTGGGCAAGAGGTCTTTGATATAGAGGGTGGGTCCCCAGCCAGAATGACCGTAAACCACATCGGGCACAAATCCTTTTTTCGCCAGATCTTGAATCAATCTGGCAACGGCTTGCCCTTGCAGGACTGCACTTTCCAGATTGCGGGTGTAGTGGTGGGTTTCGGCGCTGACTTCGCGGGAAGGGCGATAGAGAACTTTAGTAACGCCTTTTAGTTGGCCCACCGGTTGGGTGGTGCCGAACACCACTTGGTGTTCGGGGTTTTGGCGCAGGGCCATGGCGAGGTGGCGAAATTGAGCGGGGAAGTTGGGGTGCAAAAAGAGAATGCGCATTCTCAATCGGGCAATATTTTGGGTTCGCTATCAGCATCTCACGAGGGCGATCGCGGTGCTGTTTCTCAAATGATGGCGATCGGGCGAGATTGAGGCGTTGCGGCAGCACTGAAAACCGAGACATTTTCTGATTAATGCCGCTACAGCTCTGGCCCTCACCCCCAGCCCCTCTCCCCTCGCGAAGCGTGGCGTCAGCCGTAAATTTGGGAGAGGGGAGCAAGAGCTTTGTTCCCCTTCCCCCAAATTTGGGGGAAGGGGTTAGGGGATGGGGGCCAGCTAGCGATCGAACTCGGTTTTTCAATAGACTCGGTATGGCATCTGTAGCCCAATTTCAGTTAATTGATATTACTGAAGCTGCCAGCTCACCCATTTCCATTCGGCAGGCGAGAGCACGCTGCTGTCCGAGTCGAATGGGTTGGAGAATTCTTGGGTTCCGCGAGTCAGGGTGAGGGCGGTACCGAATAGCAAAAATCCGACTGTGACTGCGGTGAGGAACGCGAATGAACGACTCATGGGTGGCCTCTGCTGTGAACTTGTCCGCATTATGCAAGGGGGTGGGGGGTGTTCGCGGTGACGGCGATCGTTGCTGGGGTGCGATCGCGATCGCATCGGTCCCAGGAGTCTGTCAGCGCTGGCTTGTCGGAGTTCGGGGATGGGTCATCACTGCTGGTCCTATGGCATAAGCTAAAGGGGTCGAGACCGTCCAGGATCGCGAGTTCTTCTCCCCCCAAGCCTTGCTGAAAGCCCTGCCACACTCAAAATCGTTGCTGTCAATCAATCGCTATCTCAATGACCTTCACCTCCCAAGACAGTGCAGTTGTTCGCGCTACCCCCATCTCCGATCGACCCCTTCGGCAGCACTACTGGGTGCGTATGCCCGAGCCCGCCAATCACCTATTGGAGATCGAGCTGCGGCTGACAGATCTCCTGCTCGATCGACCCCTTCAGCTCGTCTTTCCCGCTTGGACGCCAGGGTCTTACCTCTTGCGGGAATACGCTCGACACCTGCAAGAGCTGTCAATTTTCGACGGCGCAGATCGACTGCTGGAGTGGACGCGCCTCGACAAAAACACCTGGGAAATTCTGCCCGCAAAGACCGACTGCGCGCGGGTATGCTACCGCCTCTACGCGCACGATCTGACGGTGCGGACCAATCACCTCGATTCCACCCACGGCTTCTTCAATGGGGCAGCCAGCTTTCTCTACTGTGTCGGTCGCGAGCGGGAGGCGATCGCCCTTACCGTTTGCCCGCCCGAGCCCAATTGGCAAATCGCCACAGCGTTGCCGCCGCTGAACCCAGAGTCTCCAGCGCAGCCCGGTCAGCCCCAAACTTTTCTGGCCCAGGATTTTGACGAGTTGGTCGATAGCCCTGTGGAGGTGGGATTGCACCGCACCGCCCAGTTTGAAGTGCTGGATAAGCCCCACCGATTTGTGGTCTGGGGCAAGGGCAATGAAGATCTGGACAAGATTGTTGCGGCTACCCAGAAGATTATCGAGACAGAGGCAGAGTTGTTTGGCGGCCTTCCCTACGACCGCTACTTGTTTTTACTGCATCTCTCCTCAGAAGGGGCGGGGGGGTTAGAACACAAGTGCAGTACGACGCTCAATTATCCTCGCTTTGGCTTTGTCAACCCGGAACGGTACGATCGCTTTTTGTCGTTGGTGGCCCACGAATTTTTCCACTTGTGGAATGTCAAGCGCTTGCGTCCCAAGGCGATCGAGACGTTTGACTACGGTCGAGAAGCCTATCTGCGCTGCTTGTGGTTTTGCGAAGGCACCACCAGCTATTACGACACGCTAATTTTGCGGCGGGGCAATCTCATTTCCGTCGAGACCTACCTCAAATTGATGGGCGATCGCATCGGCAAGCTGCAAAAAACCGTCGGTCGCCAAGTGCAGTCGCTGATAGATTCCAGCTTCGATACCTGGATTAAGCTCTATCGCCCCACAGAGAATACCTCTAACAGTCAGGTGTCTTATTACCTCAAAGGCGAAATTGTTTCAATGCTGCTGGATCTGGCCATTCGCCTCAAATCTCAGGGGAAAAATAGTCTCGATACGGTGGTGCGCGATCTGTGGCAGCGGTTCGGCCAGTTTGAAATAGGCTATACCGATACAGACCTGCGGGAGGCATTCGAGTCGGCAGCCACCACAAGTTTGACAGACTTTTTTGCCAACTATATCGAAGGCACCGCCGAGTTAGAGTTCGATCGCTTCCTCGACCCCTTCGGTCTGTGTTGGAAGGCAGAGGTGAAACCCGACAGTGCCCCCTATCTAGGAATGTCTGTAAAAGCTAACGGTAATAGTACCCGGATCGAGAAGGTTGCGATGGGATCTCCCGCTCAACAAGCAGGTATTTGGGCGGGGGATGAGCTGTTGGCGATCGACGGGTTTAAAGTGACGGCCAAGACCTTGCCAGAGCGACTCAAAGATTATCAGCCGGGTCAGAGGGTGGCGATCGCGGTGTTTCAACGGGAAGAACTCAAGCTGGTCGAAGTCACCTTAGGCGAGCCAGAGCGCAATAGTTTTGCGATCGCGCCTTTGCCTGAAGCGACTGCCGAACAGCGACAGCGCTGTATTGATTGGCTGGGGGGTTATCCCGAACCCGATCCTGTTAAGACTCCTGCCAACTGAGATACCAGGTGAATGGGCTCACTAGTCCTTCACTGTTACCATTGCAGCATCCATCAAGGCTGCTTGAAGGTGATTGGAATGAAGACTATCTCTGTATCTGCGCATTTCGATGGCAAGCACATTCTTTTAGACGAGCCCCTCAATCTAGAGCCCAACGCGAAATTGATAGTGACTGTGCTTCCCCAGAAGGATACCGAACGGGAAGCGTGGAATACCCTAGCTGTCATGGGTTTGGTGGAGGCTTACGACCCCGAGGAGGAAGAGTATCCTCTAGATTGTATAAAAATTTTTAATCTCGATTATGAATGAGGGTAATGTGACTTTAGCTCCACTCCCACAAAGGGATGGCAAAATCAAAAATCGGCCAGTTATTCTATTGCCTGGGAACGCCATACACGATTACTCGTAACCTTAAGCGAATATCTCGCTCGGTAACGTGCCTGGAGCCAGGAATTCAGATCTCCCGCCCAGACACGTTACATTCAGAGATCGCTTTCCCTAAGCGGCGGCGGTTTCTAGCGCCGGATAGTCGATATAGCCTTCAGCCCCGCCCCCATAGAAACTGGAGGGATCGGGTTCGTTGAGGGGAGCTCCCAATTCAAACCGCTTGGGCAAATCGGGGTTGGCGATAAACAGTTGGCCGTAAGCGACTAAATCCACGCCACCCGAGGCGATCGCCTCATTGCCGGTTTGTCGGTTATAGCCGCAATTGGTCACAATCGGGCCATTGAAATGAGTGCGATAGCGGCTAGCAGGAACGAACTCGCCACCATATTTCAAGTCCTTTTCATCAGCCTCCTTGATGTGCAGATAGGCCAGATCGAATGGATTCAAGGCAGCCACCGCATAATCGAATGTTGCGAGGGTATTGGAATCGCTCATGTCGCTAAAGGTGCCCCCCGGCGAGAGTCGCACTCCGACGCGATCGCCACCCCAAACCTCCGTCACTGCCTGCGTGACTTCCAACAACAGGCGCGTGCGATTTTCCAACGGGCCGCCATAGCGATCGGTCCGCCGGTTGGTGCCATCCCGCAAAAACTGGTCCAGCAGATAGCCATTGGCTGCATGGATTTCAACGCCGTGGAACCCCGCCGCCATCGCATTCCGGGCTGCCTGCCGGTAATCCTCGACAATGCCGGGAATTTCATCGAGTTCTAAAGCTCGGGGCGTGACAAACGGCTGCATGCCCTGATAGGTCATGGCCTCCCCCTGCGATGGGGCGATCGCTGATGGGGCCACTGGCAATTGACCGTTGGGTTGCAAAGAGGGATGGGAAATGCGACCCACGTGCCACAATTGCAAGAAAATGTGACCGCCTGCTTGGCGAACGGTATCGGTCACCAACTTCCATCCTTCCACCTGTGCGGCAGAGTGGATGCCGGGGGTGCTGGGGTAGCCTACGCCCTGGGGGGAAATTTGCGTTGCTTCAGTGATGATGAGACCGGCGGATGTCCGCTGGCGGTAGTAGGTCGCATTTAGCTGGCCAGGAGCATTGCCCGCTCCAGCCCGATTGCGGGTCAGGGGAGCCATCACAATGCGGTTGGGCAGCCGGTAAGGACCGAGTTGCACGGTAGAAAGCAGGGATTTAGAGGAATCTGGAGTCGTCATAATGTCAGATTGAAAGAGTACGAGAGAAAGGCTGGCCCGAAGGAGACTCGGTTCGGGCCAACTGTTCTATCTGGAGATCTATCTGGAGAGATTCGGACGAGGTTACGAAACGATGGTTGTCGTTGCTGCCAGTTGGGCGAGTTTCTCGCTCAGCAGCGGCTTGGGAGTCAAACCTTCGATTCGCTCTAGAACTCGACCGTCGCGAAAGCCGAGCATTGTCGGAATGCTGCGAATGCGATACTGAGAAGCCAGCTCGACATACTCGTCTACATTCAGCTTGGCAATTTTGACTTGGCCTTCAAACTGTTCGGCCAACTCGTTCAAGACAGGGGCGATCGCCCGACAGGGACCGCACCAAGGAGCCCAAAAGTCCACCAAAACGGGGATAGGGCTTGCCAAAACTTCAGCAGCAAAGTTGTCGGCCGCGAGCGTCACAAGGGTGGTAGTCACAGACATAGGTATATCCTCCTGGCATATAGCACGCGAACCGATCGCAATGTCATCCGCGTCCAGTTGTCAATGGGTCTCGATTGTCAGTGTCCTCACACAGCAACTGCTAAGCCTTTGAGGGCAGCCACAATGTCTGTCGGGTCCAGACGTTTGGTGTAATCAGCCTCCACAAAGGCATGGGCAACAGTGCCGTCGGGGGCAATGACGTAGGTGGCCGCAATCGGTAACTCGAAGGTTTTGTCACCATTGTGGGCGGGCAGGTCGATACCGAAGTTGGCATAAATGGGGCGCAGCTCTTCGGGAAGTGAGAAGACAAGACCGTATTCGCGAGCCACGCGATTGCCAACATCACTCAACACTTCGAAAGTCAGTGCATTTTTCTCGACGGTGGAAAGGGAATTATCGGGAGTCTGGGGGGAAACCGCCACTAAGGTTGCTCCCGCTGCCGCGATCTCGGCCAATGTTTCCTGCAGGCCCCGCAGTTCTAAGTTGCAGTAGGGGCACCACTGACCGCGATAAAAGCTCAGTACCACTGGCCCTTTGGCCAATAGGTCGCTCAGCTTAACCTCTGCGCCCGTGGCGTTGGGCAGTGTGAAATCGGGAGCGCGATCGCCCGCATCGATACTGGCTTCAATAATGCCAGAAGCCGCCAAATCTGCAGTGGCGCGTTCCATCGCTTTCAGCGATTCTGCCGGTAGCTGCGCGCGAATCTCCGCTAGCTGAGCGGCAAGGCGTTCGGTTAAAGTCACAGTTGTCTCCCGTCTGGTAAGTGAAGCGAAAAACCGGATTGCACCAGCCCCTGAAGGGAACCTTTGTAGTTAAACAATCCTTTAAGTAAGATGGTAGAAAGAGAGGCGCCAAAAGTCAAGCGATCGTTTAACTATTACCATTGAACTATTATCATCGAGCTCTTATCGTTTCATCATCTTGCTGCCCCGCCATGCTGAAGGCTTGATGGCAGAATCTGTTACTGCTACGGTAGAACTTCAGTATTGTCTCGCATACGACCCCGAGCGCTTGTTGCCTTGCCTGTAAATTTCTGACACATTCTATGGTCCCCCAAGCTGATATCGTCGCTAAATCTGACTGTTTCTCCGATACGCCAGCGAAGATCTCTCTGGATTCGACGGAGGCTCGGGCCAAGCTTTTTGCGGCACTGGCCGATCCGACGCGACTGAAGATCGTGGAGCTGTTGGTGTCGGAGGGAGAACTGAGCAGCACTGAGGTTGCCAATCATCTGGGCATTAGCTTGGCCTTGCTGTGTCACCACTCCAAAATTTTAATCGAAGCGGGACTGCTGACCATTCGCAAGCAAGGTCAAACCAAGTATCGCTCGGTCAATCGTCAATTGTTGCGAACCTGCTTCGATCTCCTAGAGCAGATGGGACAGTAGCTGCTCAGGCTTGGGGACAATCTGAAGACTCTGGTAGCGGTTGACCTGACTAGCGGTTGAATATCCGTCCAAACATACCTTTTGGTTGGGGACGAGCGCTTTGGTTTGAAGTCCGATTGGTCGCACTAGCTGTCTTCTTGCCATTGCCGTTGGTCGACGCAAGTTCGTCGAGGTATTTTTTCGCCTTAGCATTATCGGGTTTGAGGCTCAATACCTTTTGGAAATCTTGGCGTGCCCGCATCGTGTTCTTCAATTTGAGATATGCGGTGCCGCGCCCTAAATAGTAATCGGGGTTTTGGGGAGCGGCGGCGATCGCAAATTTAAAATACTGGATGGCCTCTTTATAATGGCCGCTTTCGAGCATTTGCTGCGCCTGCAGGTAGCGGGTTTGACCCGGTGCGGGAGCGGCGGGTTCGGAATTGGGGGCTGGGCTGGCGTCAGTTGGGGCCGAGGGGGGAGGAGTCGGACTCGCCTGGGCCGCAGGACGATTGGCGCGAGGGGCCGCAGGGACAGAGCTAATCGGCGCGGGCGACGGCTTGGCATTCGGGGGCAAAGTTCCGAGGGGGGTAGAGGGGACAGCGACTTTATAGCCCCCTTCTAGCAATAAATAGGCCAAATTAATCTTGCTCAATTCTCCCGAACAGACCAGCGCCTTATCGAGATCCCGATATTGATGTTCTGCCAACTTGAGAATGGTGTCGTGGTAGACCGTCTCCAAATCATCGGCATACAAGAGGGAATCGGCTAGGTAAGATTTAGGCCAGATTTCGGCGGGGGGTAGCTTGAGCAGGCGCTTGACTCGCAACCGCAACACTTCACGATATTCAACCCGCTCTCGCTCGCGGTTGAGCACTTCACTAGCAGGGCTAATCAGTTTTGAAAACAGCCAGTTGGCAGTGGGACGGAGGTTGGGGCGATCGATATAGCGATCGGGGTGCAGTTGTTTGGCGACGAGGATATAGCCCTTGCGAATCAGGCGGCTATCTGCAGTGACGGGCACGCCCAACACTGCATAATAATCAGGTTCGTACTGTGCCAAACCCTCCTCGATGGTTGGCGTACCGATGCCAAGTTCTGTCATAACTCCCACTTCTCCAAGATGGCTGCCAACATGCCGCTCTCCTGCAACTGGGCGATCGCCCCATCCACTGCTTGCTTGAGGGAGGCATGCTCTGTCAAGATAGCCCCGACTAACGGCGTGGGAAAAATGGGCTCTCCCACCATCACGAAATCGCTAGCAGGTGTCTGTTCGGCTACCCAGAGCACTGCTTCCACTGGAGCGCTGGCCTCAGTGATATCTTCTCCTCCAGCGGTATCCTCTCCCTCAGCGATCGGCATTTCAGTTGCAGCGGGCTCCGTCGCAGCAGGGATAGGCGCAGCTACATCGGCAGGTGTTAGGCCCGGAGCGAAAATTTTGGCTACCGCCACGGGTCGATCGACGATCGCGGCATCGAGGAGCCCATCGCGCAGTTGCTCGAATAATCGTTCGGGGTTGCTGGTGGCAAATAGGCGAATGGCATTGCCGCGATTGTCGTTGTAAACCTCCAGCACAGCCGCTCCCGTACTATTGGCCACCACCCCCACTTTGCGACCAAATAAATCGGAAAGTCGTTCGACAGTCCCATCCAGATCGCTACGAACGACGATGTGTTGCGGGCTTTGGTAGTAGGGAACTGTGGCCGCAAACTGCTCGCGATCGAGGCCATAGGGTTCTCTCCCGCCCAAAATCATGTCGACCCGGCCCTCTTGGAGGGCATCGAGCTGTCCTTCCCAGGGCACATTGACCGGGACTAATGCAATGTCGAGGGTGTCGGCGATCGCCTCCAGAATGTCGTATTCAAACCCGTCGTAGCTGCGGGTGAGGGGATTGGTCAGCAGATAAGTGTAGCCAATGCTGGGGTCGAGGCCCACCCGCAGTTCCCCCCGCCGTTGGATGGTGCTCCAATAGCGATCTTCGGGCGGTTCCGGTTCTGCCTCGGCGGTTTCTTCCTGCAGGTCAGCCGCAGGTTCCGAGCCAGCAATATCTAAATCTGGGGAAGCTTCAGCAGCGATCTCGGCATCTGAAGGATCTGCCGTAGCCGCATCGGCATCTGGAGAGCCTTCAGTCGCAGCCTCGACAGCAGTATCGGGGGATTCGATAACCTCGGAGTCTGCCTGACCGCTAGCTGGCAGCACAGCCAGAGTCCCCGACAGCACCAGCATGGCAGCCAGAGCCAGACCGGAGCCGAGCGATGGGAACCAAGGGTGGCGGGGTAGCGAGGAGCTCATAGAAAAAAGGAAACTTTAGACAGAGGTGAACTGAGTGGGATGGGTGGGCAGAGCCTGCTGTAGGGGTTGCACGCGGCTGAGTTCCAACTGCATAGCAGCATGGAGGGAGCCATTACTCGCCAGGAGGCGACCTGACTCGATGAGAAGGGGGCTGCCATCGTAGGCTGTGACGCTTCCGCCAGCTTCCCGTACCAGTACGATGCCCGCAGCAATGTCCCAGACTGACAAACCGCGTTCCCAATATCCATCTAGCCTACCCATCGCAACAGCAGCGAGATCGACCGAAGCCGATCCTCCCCGCCGCACCCCTTGAGTCAAATGGGTGAAGTGGCAGAATTCAGCGTAGTTGTTGTCGGCAGTCTCGCGGCGATCGTAGGCAAACCCCGTCACCAACAGGCTATTCTCCAGGCGATCGGTGGAGGACACGCAGATGGGGAGATAGTTACAGGTGGCTCCCATGCCGGTAGCCGCCCGAAAAAGCTCGTTGCGAAAGACATCGTAGACGACACCGAGCACTGGCTCTCCCGCCTGCAACAAGCCAATCGAAACGGCAGCGGCAGGATAGCCGTGGGCATAGTTAGTGGTACCGTCCAGCGGATCGATCGCCCATAGAAATCCTGTTGCGGCCCCATTTCCCTGCTGGCCCGACTCTTCCGCCAAAATGCTGTCTGCGGGAAAATGCCGCTGTACGATCTCCAAAACGGTCAGCTCTGCAGCGCGATCGGCCTCGGTGACTAAATCGCCAGGTCGCTTCTCGCGAATGTCTTGCAAATTCCCTTGCAACTGCTGCAAAACTGCTCCTGCAGCCCTAGCGGCCTCGGTTGCAACATCCAATCGTCTCGCCAAATCCAGTTGACCTGGCATATTACCCCCAGCACGTTCAATATTTTCGACAGCTCGAACTCCAAGTAGTCTAGCCTCTTGCAGCTTCGTACCCCAAACGAACCACTGCTGTTTTCTGTTGGTATTGGTTTGCGCCACTCTGTCATTCAAGCCATATGTTGAGGCACCGGGGCGAGAATTGCCCTCAGATTGACTAAAAAGCGGCAATTTTGAGCGGGCGTACCGACGGACAGACGCAAACCGCCGCCCGTATAGCGCAGTCCTGTCCCTCGCTGGATCAGCTGTTGCTGCAATTGGGCAAGGTCCCAATCGCGGACGCGGAAGTAGAGGAAATTGGCTGAACTGGGCCACACCTGCACTTGGGGGATGAGGCTGAGTTCTGCCCGCAGTCGATCGCGATCGGCCAGTAACGTGGGGATATTAGCCAGCAGGTCGTCGGCAAATTCTAGGGCCAATTGGGCGGCCCATTGGGAGAGTGCGGGCAGGTTGTAGGGCAGTCGCGTCACCTCTAGAGCTCGCACCATATCGGCAGAGGCGATCGCGTAGCCAACTCGGTGGGCTGCCAGCCGAAAGGCTTTGGAAAAGGTGCGCAATACGATCCAATTAGGTCGCCGCTCCAGTTCGGGTACAACGGTGGCTTGGCTAAATTCAAAATAGGCTTCGTCGATGACAACCGCAATCGATTCGGGCAGCGATCGCGCCCAATCCAGTTCTTCGGCTGTGAGGGGGGTGCCAGTAGGAGAGTTGGGAGAGACGAGAAAAACGACGCGCACATTGTCCCGCTCGATGGCCTCGGTGCAGGCGGGCAGGTCGAGGGCGAACGTATCGGGATTGCGAGGAATGGAGATTGCAGGAATGCCGAGGCTGCGAGCCTCAATGGCGTACATCGAGAAAGTGGGGGGAGAAACCAGGATGCTGCCGCGTCCTTCTAGGCAGGTGGCAATCAGGATAGAGCGAATCAGTTCGTCCGAGCCATTGCCCAGGCTAACGAGGCTGTCGTCTAGGCCAGCATAATCGGCGATCGCCCGTTTGAGGCTGCTGTGGGTGGCATCGGGGTAGCGATTGCTGTGGATGCCCTTTTCCCAAACCAGCGACAGCTTTTTCTTAAACCACTCGGGCAGGTCTTCGGGATATTCGTTAGCATCCAGCTTGTCAGCATGGGGCAAGATTTCAGCCTCGTAGGGCTGCATGTTCAGCAGACTGGGGCGAATGGCATCCACAACAACAGGTCCGAGATTTCTGCATCAGAGCCTACAATTTTAACTGTTCGCATCACCCTTCTCTAGGGCAGGCTAGATTTCTAGCTGATTATTTACACTCGTTCACACGATTCAAAACCAATGCCACTTTTTAATCGTCAGTCCAAAGCCGATCCCGAGCTCGCCGATGCCGAGGAATTAGAGGCAGACCTCGACGAGGCTGCCGAGTTGGAGGATGCCAATGGGTTTTCCTCCGAGGAGGGGAGTCCAGCCGTGGCAGTCAATTTAGAAAAGTTAGAGGGGCGACGGCGCTGCCTGCAGGCGGCGATCGAGATCGAGCATTCCCCCCAAGCGGTTTGGGATGTCTTGATCGATTACGAGGGGCTAGCAGATTTTATTCCGAATTTGGCTGAGAGCTGTGTGGTGGGGGAGGAGGATGGCTGCGTGCTGCTGCGTCAGGTGGGGGTGCAGAAGTTGTCGGTGCTGAAGTTTTCGGCGGCTGTCACGCTCAAGATGGATCCGTCCCCCATCGAGCGGATTGATTTCAGTATGACCGAAGGGGATTTGCTGGAGTTTGCGGGCAGTTGGCAATTGGCGGCGATCGATGATTCTGGCACGAAGTTGAGCTATTGCGTGACGATTTTGCCCCCTCGCAAGATGCCGGTTCAGATCGTGCAGCGTCGCTTGAGGAAGGATTTGTCGGCCAACTTGCTAGCGATTCAGGCGGAGGTGGAAAAGCGGGCTTCTGCAGTGGTCTAGATCTTCTATCTGCGATTGAGCACGGGGCTCTAGTTTCTACTTTCTCAAGCAATTCATAAAGAATCTGAGACTGCTTTACGGTAATTGAATCAAAGCAGATAGGCCCGACCGAAAAGAGTTAAAGCTGACAGAGCGATTATTGCTCGGATCCATAAACTGGGAAATTTGCCTTGCTGCTTGCACCTTATTCAGCCCACCAGGAAAATAGCTCTTACTTTGAAGCAATGACTGTAGAGCCTCCCAAGTTCCACCTTTGATTTCATCAGGATTGCGATAGCGACTCTGGGTTGCAAAATTTTTAGGTACCTTTGGATATGCCCTGGCGATCGCTGAAGGGTCTCCAAGAAACCAAGCCTCAAGCTCCTCAATTGCAATACGATTTAGGACTGTAAAAATTCCGCCATTGGCATGAGATTTAGTCACTAGACCATTATTTTTGGCGAAATTATCTAGCTGTTTTTTTAGAGCCAAGCAATCTTCATTATCTCGATCGCATAAAACTACACTTTTACAGTCTTTAGGCATCCAAGAATTATAGCCTTTAAGCCTATCAGGAAGCTTTTTGAGCAAATCATATTTTCCTTGAAAAGAGTGAATCTTAAAGGAAATGCCAGGTAGAATCTTAGGCAAGATATTGTTGAGAGCAACCTCAGCAGAATATTCTTCAACCAAGAATTCAATATGCATCGATCTTACACTTCTCCAGTTAGATTAACTATTCCTCGAATTCGGCGATCCTTGATTTCTGAGTGGATCGCCAAATTCAAAATAGTTTTCCATCCATAGATTTCCAAGAGTTGCACCTTGAGCTATTAACTCAGGGATGCCACGCATATCTACAGCACGTTTAGATCGTGTAAAACCCGACTCATCCCGGTACATAACCCACAACTCTTCCGGGAGAAGCCCATCTACAAAATAAGGGGAGTGAGTTGTCACCATCAACTGACTTCGCCCAGAAGCTGTCCGGCACTCCTCAGCCAGTTCTAAGAGAAGACGCGGATGAAGATGGTTTTCAGGCTCTTCAATACCAATGAGTTGAGGGGGAGAGGGATCGTAGAGCACTGTCAAATAAGCCAACATTTTTAGCGTGCCATCAGAAGCAAACTTGGCTAGAATTGGATCTTGAAAGGGTGCATCTTTGATTTGCATGAGCAGACGACCATCTTTCATGACTTCAGCGTCAATACGTTCCAGACGAGGAATTCTTTGAGTGAGAGTCTTGAGGATATGTTCGAGCCGATCGGGATGCTGTTCTTTAAGGTATTGAATAACGTTTGGCAAATTGTCGCCAATTTCAGACAGGCGTTCTTGAGGACCTGCTTCGGGTGTGCTGCGAGCATTATCTGCTGTCAGATAGGATAGATACCATCCACTGATGAACCGTCTTAATGCACTAACGCGGGGGTTGGCAGTAAATTGACCTAAGGTATTCACAGCAATAATATCTGATGTGTCTAGCTGCTGGGCAATTCTTTCATCTTTTTCCTCTGGCATTTCACCACTAATAACTTCCCCCGAGCCTTCTTTAAAGTTCAAAAATTTAAAGGGCGCTCCAAACTTCTTTCCTCTTCGCCACTGCAGCCATTCTTCTGCGACAAAAGGACCTTTTGATTTTTCATCAATCGCCAAATGATAAGTAATCAGAGGACTTGAATTACTTTCTCTATATTTTAGCTCAAAGGATATAGGTCCTGCTGACCCTCGGGTACGGAGTTCGCGAAACCTTCCTCGACGATCCCATGCACGACGGAGCCCAAATTGGAAGCATTCTGACAAAAATGCAAAAACATCAAATACAGTGGATTTACCACTTCCATTAGGTCCTAAAAAAACAGTTAGCGGAGTGATATTCTTAAGCTCTAGATCGCGAAGCACTCGATAGTTCTGGACTTTCAGTTGTTCAATACGAGGAATGGTAGGTTTAGGCATAGCAAGAATTTACCCTGACAACGAAATATCGAAGCGGAGCCCGAGCCTTACGAGCAGAGATCTCAAACAATGACGAATGACTGTCGAGATCTAAAACAATAGCTTTTCCAAGCCGTAAACTAGCGATTTGAGCTGGATGACTTTACGAATGCCGAGCAGCACTCCAGGCATGTAGGCAACGCGATCGCTCGTATCGTGGCGAATCGTCAAAACTTGTCCGAGGCCGCCAAACATCACCTCTTGATGGGCAATTAAACCGGGCAGGCGCACGCTATGGATGCGGACATTCTCGCCACAGATGCCGCCACGCGCTCCCGCAATCGTTTCTGTCTCGTTGACTTCTACCGGATTGAAAGTTTTACCCACCTCGCTCAGCATCTCTGCCGTCTTGATGGCAGTGCCGCTGGGGGCATCGGCCTTTTGATTGTGATGCAGCTCGATAATTTCGACATGATCGAAATACTTCGAGGCCATCACCGCCATTTGCTGCTGCAGGATCGTACCAATGGAGAAATTGGGCGCGATCAGACAGCCGGTGCTGGCCTTATCGGCAAACTCCGCCAGCGAGGCAATTTGCTCTGGCTCGAGCCCAGTCGTGCCCACCACCGGACGGACGCCATAGGCGATCGCCGTGCGAATGTTCTCGTAGATCGAACTGGGGTGAGTGAAATCCACCATCACCCCCAACTGCTGCCCTTGGGCCAGCTCGGCCATCAACACTTCCAAGTTATTGGTAACGGGAATTTCCACCGCGCCAATTCCAGCTACTTCGCCGACGTCTTCGCCCCAGCGATCGCGATCGACCGCCCCCATCAACTGCATATCCTCCGCCTCAGAGATAGCCTTGATGACAGCACGCCCCATCTTGCCGACAGCACCGTTAACAACGACAGGGATGGGAGCGGAGTTCGACATGGGGCAGCGAAGTGAAATCTACAGGATCTACTCTAGTGCCATCCGGCCCCTTTCTCGGAACGGTCTGGATGGGAGCGATCGCGGGGAGAGCGGGCGGGCGAAAAGTCAGAGAACGATAGGAATACATCGAAATATTTCGATGCATTACAGAGAGATACACTCTCAGAGAAAAGGCAGAAAGCTAATTTAATTTCACGTTAAATTCACAATAGGCGGGGATAGTTGAACTCGATCCCCATCGAGACTTTTTTAAATGAAGTGTGCGGCCAAGTAGGCCAACACATCTGAATGGGCGATGAGATTGCTGTGGAGATTGAGACAGACCGATGACCTACCTTGAAGCCCCGGAACCCCTTATCCCGCCGAACGCCACAAAACCGCCACTACGGCTGTGCTACTACTTTAATGCTAGCGATCGCGTTCAGGTGGCCAAATTGTCGAGTGGCTCGCATCGCGATTGGGAGAAGGTGGTGTTTCCCTGCGATCGCATCCTCTTCGATGCCCCAGAAGATGCTCTGTTGGAAGTGTATGCGAGCAATGATCGACAAGCTGTTCTAACGCACCGGTTGAGTTGCCGCGAACTGGCTTGCGACTGAAACAATCCGCATGAGTCGCTAAAGGTTTCTTTCAGAGCTTATCCTTATTTCTGAGATACTCACTCGACCTTCTCTCTTTGGACGATCGTTGTTAGCCGGATTTGATGGCATCTTCGCGAGAAGGAACTGTCGCTCGACTGTTAAATGAATTAATACAAGAGTCATAATACGGAATTCAAGATCTCTAGAATCTTATTGGGACTCATTGCATCTCTTCAAGATTTAAACATGACCTGATAAGTCTCGTTTGCCCAATCGATAGCGCGGCAGAGTTTGCCTTAAATAGAGATTCGGGAATAATAAACCCCATCCAGATTGAGATCTGGAGTTTTCAGGCATTGCACTCGGCCCTCTAAATCCCCCACTGGTGGTGGATTTAGAGGGCTAATGCAGCGAACCACAGCGCTAGTGAGAGGGTCTAATAGACACATTCTCAAAACTACGGGTCTCTGCTTAGACGGAGTTTAAAGATCGCAAATTCGAGAAAAATTCGATCTCAAAAGCTTATTCTTGACCTTAATACATCCTATGGAAGAAGCATCTCACCCCTCTTGGGGAAATGTTAATAGATGGTTAAGTTCTGTCTTTGAATGGGAGTGATTTCGACTTCATACTTGGCTTAAAAGTAGGCTAACTATTTATTTATAAACAGTGTAAATACATAGATGTTTAGACTCTTAATGTGGGAATACTACTAGTGATACGTATAGTGTCGCTATTCAAAATGAAGTTTGTTAGAAATCTGTAGGGGGTATGTTGGCCCTATCAATCCCAAGCTAACAATCCCAAGCTAACAAACTGAAGTATTAGAAAGCGGACTGTCCATATCAAACAGGATCTGGGATCGCGCTATCACGAAAGGAACCAGAACCCTATTTACGGAGGCTGTATCTGTCTCTCAATATCAATCGTGGGGTAGTAGAGTGTCTCGACGCTGGATAAGGATAGGAGCATTTGGCCTGGGAATTAGCATTGGGTTGGGGTCTGTAGCAATCTGGCACACTTTGTGCCGACAAGCACGAGCAGTCATTCTCAATGAGACGATCGAAGCGGCAGGGCTGATTCAGCACGAGCTAGAAGAACATTTGGAAGAGCGAGTGGGAGCAGTGAGTCACTTTGCTCAGATGCAGTCCCAGCAAATGATAGAAACCCATCAGGATTGGGCCGTTCACTCCGAATTGCTGGCCGGACATTTGGGGGGATATCGGGCTTTGTTGTGGATGGATCGCAGCGGGCAAGTACAGGCATCTGCAGCGGCAGCCTGCTGCAACGCCTCTGATTATGCTCGCATTGCTTTAGAACTGTGGGACGAGCCGTTGCTCGTGCAAGCTCGCACGAGCGAAAAGCTTACGTTTCTTATCCCTGAAACCCCCAGTCAAGACATGCCAGAGCTGTGGATCTATGCCCCCATCAGACAGAATGGCGTGTGGCAGGGCTTTTTGGTGGCGGCGGTCGACATAGAGGCGTTGTTTGATTCGCACCACAAGTTATTAGAGAGTTACGGCATCGCTCTCGAGGCTAGCGGTAGAACGCTCTTTGACACTGCCAATGCTGCAACAGCCGATCCTATCTGGGTGCAAACGGTGCCAGTTGCTTTCGATCGCGATCGCTGGCGTTTGAAAATGTGGTTACTTCCCCCTGTCGTTCGGCAACGGATATCCCCCTTGCCCGAGCTGGCATTGTTGGCCGGATTGACTGTAGCAGTGCTGCTGAGCTGGGGGCTGTATTCTACGCTGACAGCCCTGGAGCAAGCTCGGAGACTCAGGCATATGAAGGCGATCGCCGATCGCGCCAACCAGGCTAAGGGTGACTTTCTGGCCATGATGAGCCACGAGATCCGGACGCCGATGAATGCGGTGATTGGTATGGCAGAACTGTTGCTCGATACCCAGCTCAATCCCTATCAGCAGGACTGCGCGGTCACGATTTCCAGCAGCAGTAATGCTCTACTGGACATCATCAACGACATCCTCGATTTTTCCAAAATAGAATCTGGAACCATCGAGCTGCTGGAAGAGCCATTTAACCTGCGCCAAAGTGTCGTCGAAGCACTAGGTCTATACGCTGCCCAAGCAGCCCATAAGTCGCTGGAGTTGATCTATTGGGTCGAGCCCGAGGTGCCTGAAATGGTCGTGGGCGATCGCGCGCGACTGCGCCAGATTTTGTTGAATCTTCTCAGCAATGCGATTAAGTTTACCTCCTCTGGAGAGGTTGTCGTGCGGGTGGAGACCAAGCAACTTGCCTTCACTCGGGGGGACAATCAGGGCTTAGCGACCTATCAGTTGTTGTTTTCCGTTTGCGATACGGGCATAGGAATTTCGCCTCAAAACCTGAAGTGTTTGTTCAAGCCCTTCAGCCAGGTTAACGACTCTACCACGCGAGAGTTTGGCGGTACAGGCTTGGGATTGGCTATTAGTAAGCGCTTGTGCCGCATGATGGGAGGCACGATGTGGGTGAATTCTGAATACAAACGAGGCTCGACGTTTTCCTTTACGGTCGAGATGCAAGCGGAGCCGCAGGTGCAGACTTCAACGCAAGAGCCACCCTATCCCCAGTTAAAAGGCAAGCGTCTGGCAATTGTGGCAGGGAATGCTACGCAATGCGATGTTTTAATCCGTCAGGCAACGCTTTGGGGAATGGAGGCCGTTGCAACCAGTTCCGAGCGGGAGCTCCTAGCTTGGATTGAGCAGGAAAAACCCTTTGATATTGCCCTGATTGATTGGCAGATGCCCGATAGTAATGGAGCAATTCTCTGCGATCGCCTTCGCTCGTCGCCGCACTACTGCCAACAACCGCTGATTCTGCTGTGCGATGTCGGGGCATGCATATCGGAAGCGTTTCAAAAAAGTCGCGGGATCTCGGCAACGCTCAATAAGCCGATCGCATTTGAGCCATTGGGCCAAACGTTAGTGGGTTGTCTAGAACCAACGACCTCTCGCTGGCAGCCTTCGCGCACGATCCTGTCCCCTTTCGACACTGACTTTGTCTCCACGGCACCCCTCCGCATTTTGTTGGTTGAGGATGTACAGGTCAATCAAAAAGTTGCCCTCAAACTGCTCGAACGTCTGGGGTATGAAGCTGACGTTGTTAATAACGGTGCCGAGGCGATTGAGGCGCAACGCGCTCGGAGCTACGACGCGATCTTCATGGATCTACAAATGCCCGAGATCGATGGTTTTGAAACCACGCGCCAATTGCGGCAAGAGTACGATTCCGATACTTATCCGTGGATTGTGGCCATGACAGCTATGACCATGCCAGACGATCGCGATCGCTGTACGGCGATCGGGATGAATGATTTTGTCAGTAAGCCCATTCGCGTGGAGGAGCTAATCAGGGCACTCGAAAGATGCCAGCAGGCGATCGCTTCAACTCGTTTCTCTTCGTCTAATGGCGATCGTCAATCTCAACGGGAGCATCTTGCGATTTAAGAGTTGGTTTTGACCGCAATCAATACATAATAAAACCCAGATCGTGATGACTCCTGGAATGGACGGATTGAATCTATAGATGTGACACTTAACTGACGTTCCGGTCTTCTGCATTTGCCCCCTAAATCCCCCACAAGTGGGGGACTTGTGAGGATTTTCAGCTCCATTCTACAGTTTCGGTGACGGCAGCTCTCAATATAAATCTCTCAATATAAATCTCTCAACCCCAATCCTAAGCTGCGAGAAAGTCCCCCAGAATGGGGGATTTAGGGGGCCGAGTGCAATACCTAGAGTGCAGATCGAATAGATGAACTACCTTTTTTCTCTTTATAGCTTGATCGTAATTTAAGGGTTTCCACAGATTGCATTTTTTATGCATCATGAATCAGCCAAAACCTGAGCCAAAAATGTATAACTAAATACTTTCTATTTCACAGACTTTTCACAAGTTCTCTCTAAAGTCAAAAGCGTACCGTTGTGGCAAGAATATCTTTGCTACGAGTCTCAAAAATATGAGTAAGACTCGTGAAATATAAGCCATTAGATTGGGTTCGATTTATCGCGCCAAATCTAATGGCTTTAACGCGCTAAAGTGCATTTTAATCATGAGGAATGAGTGAGAATGAATAGCCATTCGCAAAGCCGCTGCTGCAGCCGATTACTCGCTGCAACGGTGCTGTTAGGCGGCAGCCTGACTTGGTTGATTCCAGCATTAGCTGCCGGAACAGCCGCAGGAACCAACATTTCTAACACTGCCACCGCCACCTATTCAGACCCCAATAATCCCGGCACCCCAATTGAGGCCATTTCGAATACGGTCACGGTCGAGGTTGCAGAAGTTGCGGGTGTAACCCTAGTCGATAACGGATTCACGTTTGTGGACGGTGGAAATGGGGGCAACCAAGCCAACACCATTGACACTAACGATGTTGTGACCTTTGATTTTCTCGGTACTAACACCGGTAACGATGCCACCGAAATTTTCGTCCCAGTCAACCCCTCTAGCGTTACGGGCGGAACCCTCGGTGCGATCGATATCGATGTCGATCTCGACGGCGATGGCAATTTTGGCGATATCACTGTGGCCGATATTGCCAACATCCCTACGGGCTCTTTGCCAGCAGGGGTGACAGAGGTATTAGATGGCGGCGGCAACCGCATCGGCCTCTTAATTGACAACGTTGCCGCAGACGGACAAATCAACATCTCAGTGCCCGTAACTGTGACCGCCAACACCTCTGGCGCTCCCGTTGGCGTTGTCTTCGGCGATACCACCCCCGATGGCGGACAAAGCGTTCCGACCGATACCGGCGATAACGACTTCCGCACCGTTGACGATGACAATACGGCAGATGGCGGCAACCAAAACGATGCTTCCAACACTACCTTGCCAGTCAATGGCGAACAAGAGGCTGAAGCCAGCCAGCAAATCACGGCTGGCGGTAGTGTCAATGAGGTGGCACTGGCAAGAGTGTTTAAAGACTTCGATAGCAGCGATTCCGGCACAGACCCGAACGATCTGGCGGATGACAGCATTACCTACAACCTCAGCTTGGATGTTGTCAATCCTTCCACTGACCCCACAATTACGGCTGGCGATTTAACCGGTATCGATGTCGCGGATCTATCTGCCACCACCCAGACGAATTTCAGCAGTCTGCTCGGTAACAGCTACATCTTTGTCACCGATGCCATACCGGCCAACACCGATCTAGACATCACCTCCAATGTCCCTGTAGCCCCCACTGGGTGGACGGTTGTGGTGACCACCACTGCGACGACCACTGACGCCACGCAAGCGGATTGGCAAACCCTGGCCGACTTCGGCACGAGTAATCCCGAAACCATTACTCGGATTGGTTTTGTCTTGCCGATTGGAGGAACCTCGGGTAACACCGCCTTGCAAGCTGGAGAGCCGACCATCACTGGCTTCCAGTTGACTGTGGATGTTGAAGATACCGTAACGGGCACTTCCATCGATATCGTCAACGTCGCTCAGGTGTTTGGTGAAACGGATGGTATCGTCGGCGGCCCCGTTATCTTTGACGAATCGGGCGACCAGTTGCCCAACAACTTCGATGACAACGGCACTACCCCAGCTGCGAACCCGATTAACGATGGTGTCGCCAATACCAATCAGGGCATCGATCCGGGGAACAATGGCGGTGCTGGCGAAGATGGCGAAGTCTTGGTGGTTTCTCTGTTTGCTGGCAATGCCCCTAGCGGACTATTCATCGGTACGAACGACGGCACCACCGCCATACCCGATGCAGTGGGTCCGACCGACACTAACGACGACTTTACCAACCGAGCTCTCGATCCCGTTGCTCTGGACACCGATAATGATGGTGCGATCGACAGCACTGCATCGACCACCTTTATTAATTCGCTGCGGGCGACCCCGAACGACTTAACTGACGTTCTGGTCAGGCCCATCATCAACAACCTGCCGGGCAGTCTCGACACCCTCAATCTCGCGCCCATTGGCACTCAGGTGAACATTACGTTCAACGGCCAAACCGCGACTTACGACTTATTGGCCGACGACCCGACAACTGCAGCAGCCAACGATTCTGCTTATGTCTTCGACAACAACACGACGCCGATCGCCATTCCGGTACTCGGCCCCACCACAGGCGATCTAGACATCCAAGTGGAAGTCATTTTGCCAGCCGGCACCGCAACCACAGACGGTCAAACGGGTCCGAACTTCGGCTATGCAGTGCCCATTGTTGCGTTCGCCGATGACAACAATAACGGTCGATTTGATGGCTTGGCGACTGACCCCACCAGCAATCTCACCATCGATCGCGTCTATCTCGGCTACGTGACCCTGGAAAAAACCGCTCAAATTCTGGATAGCAACGGCAACACCATCGCCGGTGAGAACCCGAGCAGTAGTACGATCGCCAGCAGCCAAAATACCATTCCCGGCAACATTATCGAGTACGCCATCACCTACTCGAATATTTCTGAGGCTGCGCCTGCGGCGGGCTTCGGCAACATCATCCTGGAAGCCGACAACCTAGTGATTGTGGAAGACGGCACCGACCCGAGCGGTAACAACTGGGCCACTGGCAATCCAGTCTTCACCCTGAACGTGCCGGGTTCTGCCTCGGATACCAACCCCTCCTCAATCACCTACACCACCTCTAGCAACACCACGGTGACCTCCGACCCCGGTACGGATGTCGTTCGTTACGAAGATGCTCTGAGTGCCCCCCTCCTTCCCACTGAGTCAGGCACCTTCACCTTCCAACGCCGGATTAACGAAGGTCTGTAAATCCCTGCGATTTGTCTGGGTTGGCGGCGATCGCGGTCAACCCAGATAGACCTAACTACCCAGTCTTTTTCACTCTTTGACCCCCTTCACGAGGTAGAGCCATGAAACGTTTCAATCCGATCGCCCTCAGCACCGCAATTGCCCTTGCTGCAATCGTGTTTTCGATCGAAAACCCATTCTCGAACTTGACTCGCAGCTTCTCGGTCCCTTCTGCTAGCGCTCAAAGCACTGTGCAGTCCGAACAGCAAGCTGCCGCACAAATGGAGTTGCTTTTGAGCCTGTCCAAGCAAGCGGTGCAGACCAACGACAGCGGAGAACCCGAAGTGGTCTGGGAGCGGCTCGAAGGCGATCGCATTACGGTTGCTCCGGGCAATGTGCTGCGCTACCAGATCGCAACCTCTAATGTCGGCGAGCGGCCCACAGCCAATTTTGTCCTGACTCAGCCCATCCCTGCCGAAACAATTTACGTGCTCGACAGCGCCGCAACGCTTGATGGGGCAGAGCCCAGCTTCAGCATTGATGGCGGCGAGTCATTCGTCTCCAACCCCACGATTGTGGTGGAGTTGGAAGACGGCACCGTCGAGGAGCAACCGGCTCCTGCCGAACTCTATACCCACGTGCGCTGGAGCTTTGCCCGCGAGATCGCTCCCGCTGAAGTCACCGAGACCTCCTATCAAGTACGAGTGCGCGATCGCTAATTTCCCTCAAACCTCTTCACCCGCACCAGATCGCGGTTGTTAGAGGTTTGTCCGTTTGATGTTCCATCAGCAGCCCCCATGACTGCCCGCGATGGGCAGCTCGGTTTGTGCCGACCTCCCGCTGGTCAGTTCCGCCATCGTTTCGAGCGCATCATGATGAACTTTGCTTTACCGACACGGAAGTTTCGAGCGCTGCGGCGCGGCTTGCAGCTTTGCGTCACGGCGATCGTTGCTTTCAGCCTCTGGCTCGTGTCCGTTCCTCCCCTGGCGCAAACCGAGACTGCAGCCCCAGAGAACCCCGTCATCGTGACGAATTTAGGCAATACTGCCAGTGCGACCTATAGCACTCCAACGGGGAATCCGATTCAGGGGCGATCGCGCGATGCTAGAGCGATCGCTAATTTGGTCGATCCGTTCGGACAGGTATTGGGCTGCGATGGCGAATCATTACCCAGCACTTCAGGCTTCTCTGTTGCCCTATTCAATACCGCCCCCGGCAATCCCAATCTTGCTGGGGGCTTGGTGTCGCTCACGCCAACCGAAGACCCCGCCCCTCCCGACAACCTCAATCTTCCAGAGGGCTTTGCTCCTAACGTACTCAACGCCAACCCCCAGCCCACCCAGGCGTTCAACGAAGGTCGCTTTAACTTTTTACTCGACCCAGACCGAGGCCAGCTCGACCCCGGCAGCTCCTACATTCTGCGGGTGACTCCACCCGCCAGCTCGCCGCTCGATCGCCGAGAGATTCGCATCGAGATCGGCGCACTGACAGATGATGGTCTCTATCCCTTTACTGCGACGGCTCTCGATGGCCTGCCGATTCGCGCGGATAGCGCTACAACGCAATCGAGTTTTGTGGCGTCTACAGACATCACCAGTACCAGTTTGGTGGTGACATTTGCCGACCTCGATATTTCCGTCTGCGATCGCGAGCCGATTCGAATTACCAAAACGGGCGATCGCGCCAGCGCATCCCCCGGCGATATTGTCATCTACCGAATTGAAGTCGAAAACACCCTGTTAACGAGCCTAGACAGTCTCGTTGTGTCTGACGCCCTCCCCGCCGGATTCAACTTGATTGACGAATCGGTCCGGGCAAAGGCGGCGGGCGAGGCGGTCGAGCTGGGCATCGCCCGAGGCAGCGATCGCACCGTTAGCTTCACCTTGCCCGCTCCACTGCCTACAGGTGAGTTTCTGGAAATTGCCTATGCCGTTGAAGTCAATCCAGACGCGCTGCGGGGGTCGGGGGAAAACTCGGCCAGCGTTTCCGCCCTGCGATCGGATAACCGACAGCCCGTGAGTGCGGGACCGGCCATTTATCGAATTCGCATCCGAGGGGGGTTGCTCTCCGATGAAGGCACCATCTTGGGTCGAGTCTTTGTCGATCGCAATTTTGATGGCGAGCAACAGCCGGGTGAACCCGGCGTCCCGAATGCCGTGATTTTTCTCGATGGCGGCACTCGCATTACCACCGATCCCGACGGACTGTTTTCTGTCACGAACGTATTGCCGGGGAATCGGACAGGGGTCATCGACTTGACCAGCCTACCTGGATACACATTGGCCCCCAACCGTCGCTTTATCGAACGCAATAGCCAATCTCGCCTGGTTCGCCTTGCTCCTGGCAGCACCGTTCGGATGAATTTTGCGGTTACGCCAACGTTTAACGCAGAAGTACAGCCGTGAAACTATATTTCTTGCTAGACACAACGGGTGCGCTGCGCGTTGTCCTCCTGGGAGCGCTAATGGCGATTGTGGGTTGGAGCTATCCGGCGGCAGCGCAAATCGGTGCGGTGGGTGCCCAGGAAACTGCGGGCTCGACGACTTCTCACCCCCTCAACCTATTCGATTTAGTCGAGCAGAGCGATCGCGAAGCTGTCCCCAACCTGTTCGATTTAGCCGGACAGCAAGAGTCCGAAGCGACTCCCGACCTGCTCGATTTAGCTGAACGGAGCAATGTTGGAGCCGCCGAGCTAGAAGGCGATCGCCAAGTCGCCCCCAATCTATTCGATTTTGTCGGTGGCGAGTCTGCTACCTCTGTAGCCGATAAAGTCAGCCAACAACCGGCGATCGCCCTGCCGAGTGCAGAGCCGGTATCGATTAGCGATTCTGCCGTCACTCGCACGCCCTCAGAGGCAAGTACTGCGGCGATCGCAGTGCCTGCGCCGACCCCCACCCCCGCTGTGCCAGCCGATATCGCGATTTCTCCCCCATCGGAGGGAGTCAATCCAGAAGAACTGGGCAGCTCGTCTGTAGGCGTATCCATTCTGAACCTGCGTCCGGGCAGCATCCTCGATGTCCCCGCCACTTCAGTCATCGTTCAATACCCCGAAGGTCGCGCGTTGACGTTGCAAGTCAATGGCAAAACCGTCGATGCCAACCAAATTGGCCGCACGGAAACAGATGCCCAGACCGGTACAGTCACACAAACTTGGTACAGCGTCGTTGTAGAGGGCGATCGCAACATTATTGAGGTTGTCTCGGCGGACGGCCAAGTGCTGGCCTCAACCGTGGTATTCCTGCGCGGTGCCCCCACCAGCATTCATCTCAGCAGCGATATCCTCAGCCTGCAAGCCGATGGACGCTCCACCGCCACCCTGGTGGGCGAACTGATGGATGACAGTGGCAACCGCTCGAACCACACCGCGACAGTGACCCTCAATGCGAGTGCAGGCGAGTTTGTCGGCAACGATATAGACCCCAGCGCCTCCGGATTTCAAGTACAGGCCGAACGGGGTCAATTTATGGCAGAACTGCGGGCTGGTTTGACCGCTGAAATGATTGCCATTCAGGCCACCAGCAACCAATTGCAAGCCAGCCTACAGTTGGAGCAGAAGGCCTTTTTGCGGCCTAGCATTGCCACAGGCTCGATCAATTTGCGGGTGGGGGCTCGCGGCACCGACTTTTTCGATAGCTTTCGCGATTTTCTGCCCCTCGACGAAGACAACAGCAACGCTATCGATCTCGATGGGGCAGTGTTTGCCACCGGCCGCGTGGGGGAGTGGTTGTTTACGGGAGCCTACAATAGCGAGCGCAGTTTGAACGAAGATGGCGACGGCGTCGAAAGCCTATCGGGGGATACCCAATTTAGCGAGCAGGTCTATCAGGTCTATGGAGACAGCTCGACCACCGAGCGTACCTTCTCGTCAGGCGATCGCGTCTTTTTGCGCTTCGAGCGCTCTTCGCCGGTCCGGGGAGCAGAAGCCGACTACATCCAGTGGGGTAATTTCAGCACTGACGAGTTTTCGCTCCAATCGCAGGAATTCTCTGCTGTCAACCGCAATCTGCACGGCTTGAGTGCCAACTACACTTTGGGCAATTTTCAGGTGTCGGGCTTTTTCAGTCGCGACACCGATGGCTTCGAGCGGGATGCGATCGCTCCCGATGGCACCAGCGGATTTTACTTTCTCTCCAACCGGCTGCTCGTGCCCGGAAGTGAAGATATTGTTTTCGAACTAGAGGAACAGTTAAGACCCGGTACGGCGATCGAGCGCGTTCAGCTCAGACGCGATATTGATTACTTCATTGACTACGATCGCGGCACGATTTTATTTCGCGGGCCGGTGCTGCGCAAAGAAATCGCCGACGACGGCACCGTCTTAGTGCGGCGCATTGTGGCCACCTACCAGTTCGAATCTGCGGGGGGAGACGATACCGATTTGTTCGGCGTGCGGACCCGCTATCACTTCTCGCGAATACCGGGACGCGAAAGTTGGGTTGGGGCCACTTATCTGCAAGAAAACCAGGGACTGCGCGATTTCGAGCTTTTCGGTGCCGATGCCTATATCTCCCTCGGAGATGACGGCCATGTCATTGCCGAATACGCTCAATCAACCAATGCCTCTGATTTAGCCTCTGTCGATGGGGATGCCTATCGCATCGAAGTGCAGAAAGCCTTCGGTGACTCAGTTGTCGGCAGAGCCTATTTCCGCGAAGCCTCGGAAGGGTTTTCCAACGACGCTACAGTGAGTTTTGTGCCGGGTCAGCGGCGCTACGGGGTCGACCTGCAAGCTCGCGTGGCCGAAAATACGTTCCTCAACTTTGGCTACGATCGCGAAGATAACTTTGGCGTTGCCCCCGTTATCCCGACTGGGTTTGAAGATCTCTTCGGCTCCGCGCTGGCGACGACTGGGGGGACAGAAGTCGACAACTCCCTGACGACAATTAGTGCCGGAGTGCAGCAGATTCTCGGTCCTGCCGTCCTCAATCTCGATTACAACTATCGCGATCGCGTCGATCGCCTCGGCGATCTGTCCGCCACCTCCAGTCAACTGAGTTCGCGCATTTCCTACCAAGTGACCGATCGGATTACGCTGCGCGCCCTCAACGATCTGATGGTTTCGAATAACACCGATGTGGCCTTTCCCGATCGCACGCAGGTGGGCATCGATTACGCCATTGCAGACGGCCTGACAGTGGGTCTATCTCAGACCTGGTACACCAACGGACAATTTGCGGGGCAGTCGTTCACCAGCTTGGACGTGACGGGCGAGCGCCACCTGTTTGCCAACACCAGTGCCTACGGGCGCTATTCGCTGGTGGGGGGAAGTAGCGCGGCAGCCCAGCAAGCGGCGATCGGCCTCAACAGCAATTGGACAGTTGCACCTGGGCTCTACCTCGATTTGGCCTACGAGCGCACCTTCACCGGCAGTTTTCTCAGTGGCGCGGGAGAGAGCACTGCAGTGCCCTTTCTGACCGGTCAGACTTCGGGACTGGGTTTCGACTCCGGTAACAGCTACGCGGTATCGCTGGAATACACCGATAATCCAAATTTCAATGCCAGTATCGGCCTGCAGCGCAGTGACAACACCAGTGGCAGCAATACGGTCCTCTCCGCTGCCGCCAGCGGCAAACTGTCTCCGGCCCTCACCGCCTTGATGAGCTTCGAGCGGGCCAGTGCCACCACCACAGGCCCCAACGACCTCGACCCCAGCACCAATTTCAGACTGGGCTTCGCCTATCGCAATCCCAATAGCGATCGCTTCAACCTGCTCGCCCGCTACGAGTTTCGCGACAATCCCTCCACCATTCCCGATACCCTTTTGCTGGGCAGCGGCACGGGCTCCAGAGATCACCTGCTGGTGACAGAGGCCATTTACGCCCCTGTCTGGAACTGGGAGTTTTACGGTAAGGCAGGCGTCCGCTACAGCACCACCGATCTGGCTGAAGATTTCTCCGCCAGCAGCCAGCTCTATCTCACCCAAGCGCGGGCCACCCATCGGTTTGGCTTTCGCTGGGATGCCAGTGTCGAAGGGCGCTTCATTACCCAGCCCACAGCCAGTTTTTCCGAGTATGGCTACACCGCTGAATTGGGCTACCACCTGACTCCAGACCTGCGCTTGGCCGTGGGCTACAGCGGCGGCGGCGCCTTCGATCGCGACTTTAGCACTGAGAGGACGGCTGGGGGATTCTTCGCAGGCATCAACTTCAAGGTGAACGAACTGTTTGGGGGCTTTGGTCGCCAGGACATTGCCCCTCCCCAACAGCAAGAATCCCAAATTCAATTCGCCCGAGAGGACGGTTCGGCATCGGAAGCCGTCGCACAGGAAGAGAATTCGGAGGCGATTGCCGAGATCGCTGCAGCAGAAGTTGGAGGTGAGGAAGAATGACTCGATTAACCATTTATCCAGCCGTCGATCCGCAGGACTTGCTGTGGGAGCGGACAAAATTCTCGCGAGGACTTTTCCCGCTGGCCTTAGGAGCAGCATTGTGTGCCGTAGTCCCTATCGCAGCTAGAGCTGCAGATATCGCTCCTCCCATGCGATTGGTGGTTAACAGCAACTCAGATGGCCCCATCCAAGCCGATCGCGAGCTGACCTTGCGAGAAGCGATCGCGGTGACGAACGGAGTGTTGCCACTGCAGCAACTGAGTGTTGAGGAACGAGCCCAAGCGATCGTCTCAGATCCGGGCCAGCCCACTCGCATCGAGTTCGATTTGCCGCTGGGCCAAACCACCATTTATCTCGCCGAGCTGTTGCCGCCTCTAGCCCGCCCGAATCTCATCTTGGACGGGACCACTCAACCGGCGTTTGCCGCCAGTGCCGCCGATCTGGAGGTCGATATTGAAACTCCAAAGGTGGCGATCGCCCCAGCAGATGGGGTTGAGGTGCCGCGCGGCTTGATGGTGATGGCCGATGGCATCACGATTCAAGGCTTGAGCCTGTATGGCTTTAATGCCGCTCACCGGGCGACGGCGACGGCACCTCCCGCCGATATTTTCATTAGCGATCGCCTGCTGTTGCAGGACAGTCCGGCCCCCGAATTCGCTGTGCAGATTCCGACCGATCTGCAATTGGATGCCCCGCCGCAGGGTGTGACTATTTCCGGCAATTGGCTGGGGGTGGCTCCCCGTGCCGGTCAATCGGAGCGGACTTCGGCGTTTGGCATTTTTGCGTTTAACAGCCAGGGGGTGTTGATTGAGAGCAATTACATTGCTCGACACAATGGCAGCGCGATTCTGTCGGGGCTGCGGGCCAAAAATCTGCGGGCGATTGGCAACACCATTGTCGAGAACGGGCGCGCGGGTATGCCTGACGCAATTCGGTTGGAAGGGAACATTGCTGGTTCCGAGATTGTGGGCAATTCGATCGAGGGCAATGGTGGCAGCGGGGTTTATCTGTTCGGCACGGAAGGGGCTGTGCGGATCGAGCAAAACCGCATGATTCAAAACGGTCGTCGGCTGGAGCGGGCAGCAGTTTATCTCGTGGGTCGCGACCACCAGGTGAGGGATAACTCCATTGCCGGACAGCCCGGTCCGGGGGTGGCGATCGCCGCCTATCCCCACAGCGAGGGCAATGTGATTCGGGGCAACTGCTTTGCCGATCTCGACGGCCTCAGCATCGATTTGGTGGCGCGCCGTCATGGGGGCGTGCAGGAGCTTCAGGTGGGTGACGGTCCCAATTTGCCCTGCGATTCTCGCAATCGTCGCAGAGATACGGCCAATGGCGCGATTGACGCGCCGCAATGGCTCAGCCCCGAGTTTTTCAGTCTGGGCGGCACGGTTGTCCTCGACGGTATTGCCGAGCCCGACTCGGAGGTGGACCTCTATCTAGTTGATAACCCGACCGGGAGCGGCTACGCTCCGTTGCAGCAACAGGTTAGAACGACGACAGCCGGAGAGGATGGACGGTTCAGTTTTGAACTTAGCGTGCCCGTCGGTAGTGGTGTAAGTGCGATCGCCACTCATCCGCGCTACGGCACTTCGGAGCCCTCCAGAGTGGCGGTGGTGCAATCTCTCGATGGAGTAACGCTATCCGAAGAAGATGCCGCAGAGTTTTTGGCTCGCGAGCCGCACTGTCAGAAGCTGACAAATTCACTGAGCGTTCGGGGTGGCGGGCCTTAAACAAGCTGTGAGGAGTTTGACAGGATTTTGGCACATAGATTTGCTAATTGGAAAACCAGAAGGAGCTTAATTGTGAACCGCCTGATACAATCTGTTGTCCAAAAAGTATGGCAATGCCCAGGTGTTGTTGAAGGTATGCATCTGGTCGCGCTCGCCCTAGCCTGTTTCAGTTTCTGGACGATCGCAACTGAACTCAAAGCCGGAGACTCTACCGAGAGTACCGTTCGGGTACCCGAAATCGCTAGCCTGACAGATTCGGAAACACCTCTGCTCGTTTTCAGCGCGCCAACCGTTCATTACGTGGCTCGCAGCCTTCGGGTTGACGGCAACAGTGGCGATCGCTAAGGCGATTGTTCGCTAGCTTGTCTCTCCCGAAAGAGGATTTTTGCTTTCTTCTGTTGTTATCACAACTATCAAACAGCCGTGAAAAAGTTCCATTTACCCACCCTTTTTGCCGGACTCGGCTGCGATCGCTGGCGTTGCTTCCGCTACGGTTCGCTCTCGCTGGCGATCGCGATCGCCATGACACTGTCTGCCTCTGTGGCTCTAGCTCAGCGCGGTGGCGGCGGTGGCGGTGGTGGCGGTAGTCTCTCGATCGACTTTGATGGTGCTTCGACTAGCACCAACCTGATTTTGACGGGCGATACGTCTCTAGCGTATTACGAAGCAGCTCTGGAATTGCTCCAGTTCGACACGACTTCAACCGATACGAGCGATCGCTCCATCGCCTTCACGGTCACCGATACGGATGCTCAAACCAGTAATACTGCCACCACCACAATTGCGATCGCACCTGCCTCGGAGCAAGCCGGTATTTCAGTAGTGAGTAATGGCGCGATCGACGACGGTCTAATTGAGATAGGAGACGGCATCGATTTTATTTTTACAATCAGAAATGAAGGGAACGATCCAACCCAGTTCTTTATCCCAGATGCACCTTCGGAAATCGTCGGAGGAACTCAGTCTGGTGACATACAGCTTATTGAATACGATCCAGATGGCACCGGAACTTCAGCTATAGATTTAACTACGGAAAGTATTTTTGTCACTCAAGGCGGTGGAGGAGAAGCGACTGGAACTCTTTTGAATGGGATAACTGGTACTAATAATGGCTCTTTTCCTATAGGTGGGACTCTCAAAGTTAGAATACCTGTCACTGTTGCGGTGACTTCGCCGGATGAAATTATCAGTGTCACATTCGGCGATACTGATGGGCGCACAGAAACTCAGAATGTTGTCTATCAACCGGGAACAACCTTAAGAGACTTATACACAGTTGATAATTCAGGCACAACCAATGGCGATATTGACGGCGATCCAATTAATGGAGATGCAATTTTCCATCGTCAAGAAGCCAGTGCTAATTTTTCAGTGACCTTACCCTTACTAGACTTTGGCGATGCTCCTGACACCTATGGAACAGACTTGCTCGCTCTCAATAGTACTAATTTGCTCGATATTAATAATTTGATTGGATCTATTGGTGCTATTCACGGAGTCTCTAATGGCGTATATCTGGGGACTATCGCTCCTGATGGAGAAGTTGACGCCGATACTCCCTTGGATGGCACTGGGGATGATAATAACGGCATCGACGATGAAGATGCTTTTACTTCCAGTTCTTTTTCTGCACTAACTGCCACCAGCACTAGCTTTACCCTCAGCGTTCCCGTCCGCAACGATCCCACCTTAGATCTCGACCCAGATGCTACTTTACTGGGCTGGATTGACTTTGACGGCGATGGTCAATTTCAACAAGATGAAGCGGCAATTGCTACTGTCAGTGAAGGAATGACCAGCGTAGATTTAACCTGGAATAATATTGGCGGTACGGGTCCAGATATTCAGGCAGGAAATACTTTTGCTCGATTCCGCATTACAACCGATATTCTCCTAGATATATTAACCAGTTTAGGTTTTGACGATCGAGCCACAGGGATTGCCGTTGACGGTGAAGTAGAAGATTATCCAGTCACGATTGCAGCCACTATTGGAGTTCCGCCCGCCATCGACCTAGACGGAGATGATAGCTCGGGAGCAACCAATAGCGGTTTCGAGACCAGTTATACCGTTGGCGGTTCGGCGATCGCCATTGTCGATATCGACACTAGTGACGAAAGCCTCGATACCGTTATTACAGATAACGACAGTATCCAACTTTCCGGTGCCGCGATCGCGTTAACCAACGCTCAGACTGGCGATGCCATTTCGGTCGATGAGACCGCTACTAGCTTGGCTTCATTGGGAATTGCCCTCGATGGTGCTTCGACAAGCAGCAACTTGGTTTTGACGGGCAATGCATCTCTGACAAATTACGAGTTAGCTCTGGAATTGCTCCAGTTCGACACGACTTCGACCAATACGAGCGATCGCTCCATTACCTTCACCGTTACCGATACGGATGCTCAAACCAGCAATACTGCCACCACCACAATTGCGATCGACACTGTTGCTACTGCTCCCCAGCTTCTATTAGTCAAACGCATCACTCGCATTAACGGCAGCACAGCAGGCTTGGATACGTTTGTGGACGATACCGCTAGCCCCCAAAGTGGTGACGACAACAACCCTAACTGGCCCGACTCAAATGGCACGCCAGGAGATGCAATTAACGATTTTCTCAGAGGGACCATTGATGGCGGGCAAGTGGAACCGGGCGATGAAGTCGAATACACCATCTACTTCCTGTCTACTGGCGAGGAAAATGCCGCTAACGTCAACATCTGCGATCTCGTCCCTGCCGGAATGACCTTTGTTCCAGATGCTTACAGCAGCAATCCCGGCAATATTCGAGGAATTGCTCTGGGGGTCGGCAGCGGGAGCGCTCCCCTTGCCGACATTACCAATGTTTTAGAAACATTCCTGACCAACAACCTCGATACCGACGAAGGGCAATTTTTTCCGCCCAACATCACGCCATCCCCAGATATCTGTAGTGCCGTCAACGACAACGGTGCTGCGATCGTTCAAATTGGCGATATCCCCCATGCAACAGCACCTGGCGATCCAGTCGATTCCTACGGCTTCATTCGCTTCCGCGCCAGAGTAAATTAATTCCTTCGCTCCTCTCTACCCACGGCAACCACCCCAGCCGTGGCTGTGGGCTTCCTCGACAGGTTGTGCGAGCTCGGAGCAATGCTCTCCTGCCGGGGCTTTTATGGCTTAAACTAACTCCTGTCTAGCGCCCTCAGTTTGAATCAGACCGTTGACTGGCGCCACGACAGAAAAGCAGGGAAAAGTTTGTCAGCAGCTTTATCTCGCTCGATTTCTTCGATGCTCGGCTAAGTTGACAATGCCCTCTAGGGGCTTGCGATCGCAAGGGACTTGGGATGAAACAGTATCGAGATTCTTTAAATATTCGGACGAGTGGCAAGTCGTTCAGCCCCGTCACCTCAGAAGTCGCAGAATTAGTGGAAGCTTCTGGCATTGAGTCCGGGATCTGTACGCTATTTTTGCGGCATACCTCCGCCAGTTTGGTGATTCAAGAGAATGCCGACCCGGATGTGCTGCGAGATTTAGCTGCGTTTTTAGCCCGCTTGGTGCCTGAAGACGGGCGCTACACTCACGGCATGGAAGGTCCAGACGATATGCCCGCCCATATTCGGACCGCGCTCACCAGCACTTCCGAGCACATCCCTATTGCCAACGGGCGGCTGATGTTGGGTACCTGGCAGGGCATTTATGTTTGGGAACATCGCGATCGCCCCTACACCCGCGAGTTACTCGTTCACGCGATCGGCGAATGAAGCTCTCGAAGCTGGCGATCGCTGTCTTGACAATCGCCCTCTCGGCCAGTTGCAGCCCTCAACCTCCAGCAGCCCCGACTGTCCCCACTCCTCCAACTGCTACTCCTCAGCCGACTCCCACACCAGTGCCCACACCTAGCGCTGAGGATAAAGCCGAGTCTGCGCGCCAGCGCATCCGAGGATTGGAATTGCGAGGTCGGGGTCGCATGCCAGAGGCGATCGCAGCCTTGCAAGCGAGTGTGGAACTGGACCCCAACAATCTCGGCGGGCATGTCATCTTAGGCTGGACCCTGCATTTGTCAGGGCGCGAGACCGAGGCAATTGCTGCCTTGCAAGGGGCTCTCGCTCGCAATGCCGAGTTTGTGCCCGCCCTCAACGCCCTAGGCATTGTCTATCTCGTCGGCGGGAATCTGGATGCTGCTGTCGCAACCCATCTCGCAGCAGCGGCGTTAAATCCCGCCAACGAAATTGCCCATTACAACTTGAGTTTGGCCTATCAACGCTTGCAGCAATACGATTTGGCCGCTGACAGCGCTCGACAGGCAACAGTATTGGAACCTGGCAATCCCCATGCTTGGGTGGCCTTGGCGATCGCCCATTGGAGCCAGAACGAGACCGCTGCTGCCCGACAGGCATACACCCGAGCCCTGCAGCTAGATGGACGATATGCTAGCAGTGCCTATCTCGCCCACTTGAGACAAGCTGGGTTTAGCGCCACACAAGTACAGTTGAGCGATCGCGTGCGTGCGGCGTTGTAAACAGTCAGCCTTAACCCGGACAAATCTTAGATGCTGACGAGTCGAGCTGCTAGGATTACTGACAATTTCCTTCAAAACGGTCTGGAGCATTGTCAATCAATTCAGACATGAATCCACCAGGAAGGCTGCGGCTAACCCTGACGCGATGGCGGCGAGAGACTAACGGCATGGTTATCTCAGTCTCGTCAAGAATGGCAGACAAGATCGGTTGCGGGTCGCAGGGCCACTCAACAATTCGTTCTTCGTGCAAATCGAGTCGGGTTTCGTGCAAAGCAAGCTCAAATCTGGCAAGTGCTGCCACGACTGCGTCACTGTCGCCAGCAACATAATGCAAAAACTGCAGGCCAGCTTCCTCAACAAAAGGGGAAAGTCGTTCGGCGGCCACATAACGCTGGATGTCTGCTTCAAACCGTTTCAACCGCTTCAGCCACCTAGCTGTTAGGATGCAAAACTTCTCTATTCCATAAGATCGCCAGAAGTAAACCACCTCTCGGACAACCGCTAGACGTGCCGAGCTCGCCAATCCTCGTACGTAAGGCGGATCGTCGGGCAGTGGCTCGCCAACAACCACAAATTGAGATCTGGAGTTTTCAGGCATTGCACTCGGCCCCCTAAATCCCCCACCAGTGGGGGACTTCCGAGAGGCTATTGGCTTCGTTCTACAACTTTAATCATCCCGATCTCCATCGCCTTCCCCGCCTCCCAACCCTCAACTGGAACTGTCCTCAAGTCCCCCAGAATGGGGGATTTAGGGGGCTAATGCAGCGAACCACAGCGCTAGTGAGAGGGTCTAATAGACACATTCTCAAAACTACGGGTCTCTGCTTAGACGAGGTTTATCGAAGCCTTTCATCGATTTCAATCTCTGATTCCTGACAGACCTCTGCCGACCATTGTCTTATGTCGTCTCTGATACGTCTTGCCAATTTGCCCCAGATCTGGGTTGGTATGTAGGTTCCAACCTCTTACGTCAGGATTCCTCCGCCAAAGGCGGCCTCTAGGCACTTGGCCTCAATGCTGGATGGGAAAATAACTATCGCTTACTATTCTCTCGACCTGAGTATGCATTTGCCCTGAGGGACGAGCGATCTATGCAATGCACCGCTCCAATAAACCACCGCCTAACAACAGATCGCCGTCATACCACACGGCTGCCTGACCGGGGGTGACGCCAAACTGAGGCTCGTCAAAGACAATGCGGGCGCGGGATAGCCGTCCAGTATCGTCCTGCAGGGGAGTAATCGTCGCCGGCACGGGCTCAGACCGATAGCGAATTTGCACCTCGGCCCGCAGAGGGCCGTCTGGGCGCTCCATCGATACCCAATTGACGTTGCGGGCGATCGCCTCAGGCTGAGTGGCCTGCTCTCGCGGCCCCACCACGACGCGATTGAGGGCCGGATCGAGGCGAATGACGTATAGCGGTTGGGGGGCAGCGATGCCTAACCCTTTGCGCTGACCGATGGTGTAGTGATGCACGCCCTCGTGATAGCCCAGAACTCGGCCCGACAGATCGACAATTTCCCCTTTAGCAGGGGGAATATAGCGATCCAAAAACGATTGCATCGAACCGTGGGCTTCCACCAAGCACAAATCCTGGCTTTCGGGTTTGTCTGCCGTATGTAGGTTGAGTCGAGCGGCAACGCGGCGGGTTTCCGACTTCGGCCATTCTCCTAATGGGAACAGGGTGTGGGCTAGGTGCTGCTGTCTGAGATCGTAGAGAAAATAGGACTGGTCTTTGTTGCGATCGATCGCCCGCAATAACTGCCAGCGATCGCCCTCGGGGGCATAGCGAATGCGAGCGTAGTGGCCGGTGGCGATGGTGTCAATGCCCAAGGTTTCGCGGGCATAGTGAATCATGGGACCAAATTTGACCGTCGTATTGCAGCGAGAGCAGGGCAAAGGCGTGGTGCCACCGGCATAGCCCTCGACCAAATAATTGACGATCGCGCTTTCAAACGCCTCGCGAGAATCGACGACATGATGGGGAACGCCCAATTGGTCGCATACTTGCACGGCATCCACCATGCCTTCCGAGCAGCATTGGCCCTTGCCCTTCATCAGCCAGAGGGTAATCCCTTCCACCCGATAGCCCTGCTCTTGCAGAACCGCAGCGGCAGTGGAACTATCGACACCACCGGACATGCCCACTGCGACTTCGGTCTCGGGGGCAGTGGTGGTGGAGTATGGCTGAGTGGCAGTAACGGTTGACGTCATGGCTGTGGGTACGGGCTCGGTTGGAATGGCGATCGAACAGGGGATAGAGCTTACTTTCCTACTTTAATGGGTTTCGGTGGGTAACGTCAGGAGCCTCGCACTTGCAAAGGGAATTACCCTGAGATAGAACAACAGCTTGCGATCGCATTGCGCTCCGGCTGCCATCTAAATGGGTCGAGCTTATCTGTCAATGACCACCCACCCCTCCCATCGAGATCCCTCCCCGACCTCACCGTCCCGGCCTCGTTCGGAATCGCCATCGAGGCCCGCTGCGATCGCCGTCTCGGTCTATCCGGCGAGATTGGAGCAGTTGGACGAGATAGCCGACGTTTTAGCGCGATCGTTTCATCCGCGAGTGGGAGTTCAGGGGCTGGTGTGGCCGCTGTTGCGCTGGAGCATTCGGGAAGATAGCAGACGCCGCTTGCAAGGGGGCAATCCCCATTACTGCTGTTTGGGAGCTTGGGTGCGGGAACGGCTGGTGGGCACGTTAGAAATTGGCCTGCGCAGGACGTCTTCCAGTCTATTGGGCGATCGCCAGCGCCATCCCTATATTGCCAACTTAGCCGTACTGCCCCATTGGCGACGGCAGGGAGTAGCGAGCCAATTATTGGTAGGGGCCGAAGCGGTGGCGATCGGGTGGGGAGGGGAGTGTATTTACCTGCACGTACTCGATAGCAATGGTTCCGCTCGAAGTCTCTATACTCGAGCGGGCTACAGCACCCTGGGTCGTCAGCCCAACCCTTGGACTGCATTGGGGATGAGTCCTCAACTACTCCTCTACAAATCTCTCAAACCGCCAAAATCCCCTTCGGGCTAGACGAAGGTCAGTTCAATATCCGTCAGCGGGATAATTTGAGCGGGGCTTGCAGTCGCTGGCAAGAATTCCTCCTCGATCGAGGGAGGGCCCGATACAGCAGCACCCCGAGCAGCAAAGGCAGATTCCCGAGCCGCGAACCTAGCGCCCCGAGCAGCAAAAGCGGCTTCTCGATCGGTCAATGCAGCATCGAACTGAGCCCCTGCCACTAGAGAGGGTGGCAAATAGGGATCGGCGGCAGCCAAATTCACGCTGTATCCTAAATCTGCGAGCGATCCGACCGTAATTCGGCTGAGGGGGTTGGGCCTGCCGGAGTCGAGAAAACCCGTCAGCAGTTCGTTATCGAAGATCGACTCCCGCCAGTGGGAATCTCGCGTGCCCGGACCGCCCGTATTCTCGACCGGAACGGAGGACTCATTGAGGCCAAAAATGCTGTTGTACTCAGCTGTGGCCTGCTGGCCGACAAAGCGCGGATCGGCTGAGCCGCCCCCAACCAAAAGACCCGTAAACTCCCAAATGGTACCGATGCCCAAGACGTGGCCGATCTCGTGCAAAACCACTTCATCTAGCTGGCCGTTGGCCTCCAAGTTGCTGACATCGGCAGCATCGAATTGCACAATACCCGCTGCAGGTAGAAACGAGCCCGAACGGAGGCTGGTCGGTCCCGCCTGACCGAGGATGCTGCCGACTCCATCAATGAAAGGGGTGCTCACCTCGATCGCCAAGTCATCCACGAGCCCAATGCCAGACACAAAAACATCGGGGATATCGCCCGTGATAATTTCTTCCCAGCGACTCGCTGCGCCATCAAATATGGCCTGTTGGCTCGGGGTCAAGTTGCCATCAGTGAAGACAAACTCAATATTGAATTCAGAGGTGACTGGGGCATTCACCACTAGCTCGACGGTGGCACTATCGCTGGCCAGCCCATCGCTAACTGCGTAGCTAAAGCTGTCTGCACCGCTGAACCCCACATCTGGGGTGTAGCTAAAAGAACCGTCACTGTTAAAGACCAGAGAACCGTTGCTGACACCGCCGAGCAAATTCACAGCAAGTGGGTCGCCATCGGCATCGCTGTCATTGGCCAGTACCCCCGGCGCACTGGCTGTAAAGGTAGTCCCGGCATCCAGAATAAAACTGTCATCGCTGGCGACGGGCGAGCTGTTAACCGGCTCAGATTCGCCGCCAGATCCTCCACCAAATCCGATCGCCAGATCCAACCCTCGAATATCGCCACTGATGCCTAGAAGGCTACCGTCAAAAAATAAGTCTGGCTGGAAACTGCCCGCAGTAACTGGCCCTGTAGAAGAAGGGGTAAAGACAACAACATCTTCATCGGCACCACTGACCCCCGGTACCGAAAAGCTGCCCAAAGTAGATAGGTGAAGGTTACCTGCATCGTCCAAAGCGATCGCCGTGACATCTTCACTGCTACTGGTGTCTAGGCCAAGATCGCTACCGTCCACATAGATCGACCAGACGCCACTGGTATTGCTCCCCAGAGAGGCGGGAGCGAAGCGCAGGACATCTTCATCCCTCACTTCTACGCCCCCCGGTACTGTCGCTCGGCTGACCGTAGAAATCAGCAGGCTGCCATCCTCAAGCATTTGTACCCCATCCACATCTTCAGAACTGGCGGTCAGCCCCACATCGCTGGCGTCAAAGAACAGCTCGAAGCTGCCTTCTGTGGTGTTGCCCAACTGGCTGGCAGTGAATTTGACGAGATCGGAGTCATCAATGGCAATGCCGTCGATCGTTGTCTCGGTAGTAAATGAGAGCAGAATTTCCGTATTACTAATGACATCGAAAGCATCAATTTCTAAACCATCTAAGCCTAGATCTGAACCATCAAAAAAGGTACTAAAGGATTGCCCATCAAAGAAAATAATATCCTCGTCTTCAAAAGTCGATCCATTGACAGTTGTTTTGGAGTTGAGAGAGAAAAAGAAGCTAGAGTCATTCATGTTCGCTGTTCGCATTTACGACAAAATACACAGTGAGAATACTTAACGGCAGACTCGAAAACGAGGCGTGACGAAAAGCAGCAAAACCCTTTGGGACAAGAGATATAGGCTTATTAGACCTGTCGAGTTAATCCCGGGCGATCGGTTGCATGCTTCACCTTTAGGGTGACTTCAGTGGCACTTTCTAAATTGAGCGATACAGCCGTATTGCCAACAAGAAATATACCTATATTTTCCTGTTTATCTCACTCTAAATCTAAGATTCTGCTTTGAGAGTATTTGATTAATCAGTAATTTCAATCCGTAAGATCGCGTATTAAAAATGTCTTTTTAATGATTGAAAAACATATGTAAATTTATTTGTTACATATCAAAAGAAAACTTCTTGGAATCGGGCAAATTCAAATCTTTTAGGGGGGAAGAATATCATTATCAGCCTACAGCTCTAGCACTGTCGCCCACTCTAGAAATTCAATGGGAGGAAGTCGGGAGTTTCGGCGTGGTTCACAATTGCGGGCATTTTTGGGTAACACTTCTACGACAAAGCGGGCCATCACTAGAGGATGACCAGGCTAGACATACGGGTTCGGATTACGCTCTTTGGAAGCGTTGGAAACCCAGCAGTTCGAGCCAGTGTGGATGAGCGCTCCCCGTCATCAGCTCGGTAGGGCTTTTGCCCGCCCGCTCGGGGATTTGACTGCGGATGAAGCGGCGATGATTGAGGAAGAACTGCAGCAGGCTCAAGTAGGAGTCGCTCAGTGTCTTGCGCAGGAAAAAAGAGTTGCGCAAGCGGGAGTTAAGATTCTCCACCAGGGAGCTGGCCCTAGGGGTCTGGGTGAGGGCCTCACCCACAGTCTCCATCAACGGGTGAAACCGCCTTGAAAGCTCGCGATGCAATTAGATTCCACCGTTCCCAGTAAGCCTGGGATGTGGGCTGTTTTCGGTAGAGCAGGCAAACCTCGCAGACTGTCTGCGGGGGCAGATCGGCACCAATGCCAGGATGAACTGGAATAGCCATGCCTTGGTGATGGGCAGATGGAACAGCACCTCTTGGTCATCAGGGGAGGGTGCAAAGGACTCATCGAGCACCTGTTGGGCTTGGTTCGCTTGTTGATAAGGGTGAGAGGGACCTCGAAGTATGAAAAGCGACTCGTTCTTTTATCAGTTGTTTGTCAAATATCCCGAGAGTTTTTTACAGTTGCTTGGTCAACCGGAAAATGCGGCTTGTCCTTGGGGGCCGCGATCGCGCGACTGTCCATCGAGCCGATCGCGCAAGCGGGGGAACGGTTTGCGCAGGTGGTTCGCTCCGTTCGTGAGAACATTGACGATCCCACCCTCCAAGGGGAGATAATCGGATTGATTGAGGAAATGGCGATCGAACGATTTCCCTCGCTTTCCAAGTAGGAGGTTGCGCAGATGTTAGGTTTTGCCAAACTTGAAGACACTCGGGTTTATAAGGAGGTCTTTGCTGAAGGGAAGCTGGAAGGGAGGCTGGAAGGAGAGCTCAAAGGTGAGCAGAAAAAAGCTCGCGAAGTCTTCGAGAAGTTACTCCAAAGGGGCTTTTCACGAGAGAAGGCCCTTGAAATTTCTGGATTCACTTCCCAAAGCATGACCCCAGATCTCATTGAAGAAACCCCTCAACCAGAACTTTCTCAAGATGAGGACAAGCTGGAACTTTAGTCCGAAGTCGAAGTCTCAGAATAGACTGTAAACTCCCACAAACGCATGAAGTCGCAGAAAGAGTCGCGCTCCCTATAGACAGTCCGGCTCCAACACCGCAGAATACTGCGCCCGTCGCTTGACATTGAGATCGAGTCGCTTGCGGTAATGCGATCGCCGTCGATAGCAACGGCGCTTATCGAAACAGCCAGCCCCACTCGCGCCGTGCAACTGCCGCACCCGGTCCATGTCCAAGCGAGCGCAAGCCACACATTTGGGAGCGATCGCCCGCGCTACCAGACGGAAAGATTGCTGATTTTCTCCGAAAACGCCTCTCAGACTGTAACCCGGCGTTGAACCAGGTCTTATTTTCCCAATCGGCAGACCGTATCCATTAGGCTGGTATCAGCTCTAGCGACTGGGTTCCTCAGAACTGCATCTCTACAATAGGAGTGTGAAGCTCCTATGGGGTTGGAAGCTATCTGCGCTCCCCAATTGCAAACGATTCAATCTCGCAAGTCATCACCTAGTGGAACACTGCAGACATGACAAAAACACTAGAAGCTGCCTCTAAGCCTCACAGAAAGGCCATTCCGAGAACGGAAATTCCGGTTCGAGATAAGCTCTATCCGGCGATCGCAGAGACCCCTCTGGATCGAGCCTGTATGGAAGTTGCCCAGCGGCTTGCCAATGTTGAGGCTGAAGAGGAGCTCGGGATTGTGACTCAGGCGTTTGAGGCTTTAAACGCTGCCCAAAAGGAACTACACCAACAGAGATTGGAAGAGGGGATCGATCGCAGCCAGCGGCTGCGCAGTGCGATCGAAATGTATCTAAAATACGCCGCTAGCTTTGCCATTATTGGTCTGGGCGCCTTTCTCTTGTACGGGGGCGAAACTCAAATTGGCTATCTCTTGCTAGGCATAGGAATTGGCACGATCAGCGGCTCAACCATCATTCCATCTGAATTTAGCTAACAGCGAGGTCGATCGAAATGGACGAACCCATGACTCCAGTTGAAAACAAGCCCAGTACCGTTGAGGGCAGATCTAAACTCAATACCATCATTGTTTTATCAATGGTCCTGATTGGTTGGGGACTTGTTTCGATCGGCATTGCAGCCCTCGAACCTGCCAATCAGCAGAGCTCTATTAATATTTGGCTCTTTGTGGGTGGATTCAGCTTAGCAACTGGGTTTGCGATGCTTAGCAACCGCAAATAGCGAGGTACCTTCAAGCCTGCCTACCGATCGCGAGCAGACTACAGAGACTCTTCAACAGACCCCTAGTAAACTGTCACGCCAAATATGAGGGACAGGCGTTACGACCCATCAATCCTCTTCTGACAGGGTACTAGGGGTTCGAGATGGGCATTCTAATCAGTGCAACCTGGGGGAATGCAGTCGGATTCGGCTAGCGATTGGGCTGGGGAGTCATGCGCAGATAGGGCTTGATTTCCGTGACGCCTTTCGGGAACTTCTGCTTGGCATCAGGAGTGGAAATAGCGGGAGAGACGACAACATCTTCACCATCCTTCCAATTGACAGGGGTAGCGACGCTGTAGTTATCAGTTAACTGCAACGAGTCGATCGCCCGCAAAATTTCGTCAAAATTACGGCCCGTGCTGGGGGGATAGGTAATGGTCAAACGCAGTTTTTTGTTGGGGTCGACGACAAATACTGTTCGCACAGTCACCTTGGCGTTGGCGTTGGGATGGATCATGCCGTAGAGATTTGCCACAGAACTGTCGGCATCGGCAATGATGGGATAGTTGACAGTGGTGCTTTGGGTTTCGTTAATATCCCCAACCCAACCGTTGTGGGAGTTAACATCGTCTACACTCAAGGCAATGACTTTGGCCCTTCGTTTTTCGAACTCGGGTTTGAGTTTGGCCACTTCCCCCAGCTCGGTTGTGCAAACGGGGGTATAGTCGGCGGGATGAGAGAAAAAGACCACCCAGCTGTCGCCAGCCCAGTCATAAAAGTTAATCTCGCCAGCAGTGCTTTGTTGTGTGAAATTGGGAACGGTGTCGCCTAATTGGAGAGTCATTTTGGATTCCTTAAACTCGAAAAAACAGGTCTAGCAATTAAACAGTTACGCTATTTATTTTCGCACGGACGTCAGTTTTTCGGTCGGGTTTTAGAGAGTTGTGCAGAATTGAGCTGAAGGAGGCGCGTTTGTTTACATCTTTGCTGCGACATCGGACATTCACGCTGGGGCTGGTCTGTGCCATTGGCCTCCTCTGCAGCCAGTGCGATCGTGTGGCCCAATCGCAAGCCGACTTCGATCGCGCGGAATGCGAGGCTAGCGGAGAGTTTGCCTGGGTGGAGGCGGGAGAGTTTATTGCGGGAAGCGATCGAGCCGAGCGGGATTATGGCTATCGGATTTCCGCTGAAGGAGCGTCTGACGACCCCGAACGGATTGCGGCGATCGAGCAGCGCTTGCGCCAGTCGAGGTGGTTTGAGTGGGAAGAAGAGCGGCAGGTGCGATCGCTGGCGGCGGTGTGTATGGGGCGCAACTTGGTCGCGAATGCTGACTATAAGGAGTTTCTGGAGGCGACTGGGCATCGGCTGCCGGGAATTTCGGAGCCAGAGTATCGGGAGCAGGGGTTTTTAGTGCATCCCTACAGCGAAGTGGAGCGGTTTTTGTGGAAGGGAGGGGAGTACCCCAGTGGAGAAAGGCGGCATCCAGTGGTGTTGGTGTCTTATGAGGATGCGGTGGCCTACGCACAGTGGCGGGGCGATCGCGATGGGGCCAGTTATCGCTTGCCGACGGCGGCGGAATGGGAGAAGGCGGCACGGGGAACAGATGAGCGATATTTTCCCTGGGGAAGTGAGTGGCGAGCGGGGGCGACGAATGCAGCCCCCAGCGGGATTTGGCATACCAGCGAAGTGGGGGCGTTCGAGCTCAGTCGCAGTCCTTACGGTGTGGAGGATATGGCAGGCAATGTGTTTGAGTACACGTCAACTTTGGAACAGCGCAGGGGGCGTACGGTGTCGGTGATGAAGGGCTGTTCGTGGGATGACTCAATTGGGTTTTGTCGGGCGGCTTACCGCCACACTCGACCGATTGAGTCGCGGCACATTTTGTTTGGCTTTCGATTGGTGCGCGATCGCTAACTGGAGACTTCTAGACTGGAGACAAGCGATCGCGGAGCCAGCCAATGGTTGCCCTACAAGACTATATGACCTTCGCCGAATACTTAGCGTGGGAAGCAGAGCAGGAACTGAAATACGAATACGTAGACGGACAAGTCTATGCCATGACCGGCGGCACCCTCGCCCACAGCGCGATCGCCGCCCGCCTCTGTGCCGCCATCATCAACCGCATTGCGGGCAAACCCTGCCAAGTCTTTTCCCCAGACGCAAAAGTGTGTATCTCGGAGCTCGGTCCCTGTTTCTATCCAGACGTCAGCGTCAGTTGCGATCGCCGCGATCTCTCTGCCAATCAATTCCTCCAACATCCCTGCCTCATCGTCGAAATCCTTTCTCCCAGCACCGAAGCCTACGATAGAGGTAAAAAATTCGCCCAATACCGCCGCATTGAAACTCTGCAAGAATATGTCTTAGTCTCCTCAGAGGCGATCGCGGTCGAAGTCTATCGTCGAGCAAACAGCGGCAAGTGGGAATACATCCCCTACGGACCTGAAGATAAGCTGCAACTCAATAGCCTCGACCTCAACATTCCCGTCGCAGATCTCTACGAAAACGTCACTTTACTCGCCGATGCCGACGCCAGCTAGCTTTATGCTCTGCAATTCGCTACGCTTCTCGAACCGATCTCGCCGAGGCAGGAGACCGGTGCTCGCTCCGATATTGATTTGATACAGCTATTGATTTGATACAGCTATTGACTTGACACGATGATGGGCGGTACTGGATTTGAACCAGTGGCATCCTGCTTGTAAGGCAGGCGCTCTACCGCTGAGCTAACCGCCCGAGCCACAAAATACTATCATATCTGCACAGCCCCATCGAGCGATCTCAATGCTCTCCAGATCGCAGGGGCGAGCGAGCTCAAACAAAGTGATAGGGCGGCAGCGGTTCTCCCAACTCCAACTGCCAATTGCGCAACTGCGATCGCCAGCGGATCACCTGCTCTTCTAGCTCCCAAACCTGTCCTCGCTGCACCAACACATAAGCCCGCTCGATCTTGCCCTGTCGTTGGGCCACCAAGCGAGGATAGTTCCGAGCAATCTGTGCCAAAATACTTTGCTTCTCCACTTCCCGCTGGCAGAACTGAGCTTCCGACCCAACCGCCGCAGACTCGGCATCGGAACGATCGCCATTGTTCTCTTCGATGCGTTCGGCTGGTTGCAACTGACGGGGGGTCAACTTACAGCAATATTCCACGCAATTGGCCAGCCGCTCCAACTTATCGAGATAGCGTTGCTGGTGTTGCTGCAAGTGGCCCAATAACTTTTGCCGCGACTGAAACACAGTTCCGAACTGCAGGGGCAATAGGGGCACTTGGGCAAACACCGCGCACATGACGCGATCGTGTACCACGGCGGCCTGCAACAGTCGAGCATCGTTCTGCCGCACCTGCCCGAACTCTAAATCTGGCTCTGTCAGTGCCGCCATCCCAGCTTGCCGCACTAATTCCAGTCGCCCCTCGATGCCATTGGGCAACTGCAGCGTCAACTCTGGAGCCTGCAAAAACGCATAGGTATACATTGACTGCCCAGACTCGACATCCATAATTGCGAAATTACGACTACCCTAAAGAATCTGCTCCCACCCATGGGGTTCGATCGCGGATTTAGCAACCAAACGTTAAACAAACCTCGGCCAGCGTGAGCTTTTGCAACAAATCCGCTCCCTCTCGCGCCACAGTCACCTAACTCTTCAACAAATGGGCCGCCGGAAACAGGAGGTATTCGAGATAGAACAGCTTCCAAATGAGCTGGTAGTAGCGATACATTTCTTGTCGTTCCCAAGAGGGCAAGCGCCAGCGATACCACCACAGCACTGCTAAAGCTCCCCCGTGCCCCAGAACTAACAGGCTGCGATTCACCTCTGGCAGCCACCATCCGGCGATCGCCATCAGGCCATAAGCTGCCGTCAGCAATCCCAAACAGAGGTGAAAGGTCCATTTCGCGCCAAATCGCAGCGAGAACGTGGCAATGTGAAAGCAATAATCTCCCTCCATATCGGGAATGTCTTTGAACAAGGCGATCGCCAGCGTAAACACCAGCACGAAAGCCACTAAGGCCCATACCTGTGGCGAGAGCTGCGCTTGCGAGCCGCCCATGGCCCGAAAGTATAGGTATAGACCCACATTCACCACAATCCCCCGCACGGTGTAGATACACAGAGCCGCCAAAAACGGGAACCGCTTGAGCCGAATCGGAGGCAAGGAATAGGCCGTCCCGATCGCATTGCTCAGCAGCACCGTTGCGAACAGAAACCTTTGCTGGTGGGCGGAGACCGCCAAACTGAATGCCCCCAGCACCGCTACAATCCAGCATCCCTGCCCCCAACTGAGTTGGCCCGAGGCAAGTGGCAAATAGGGCTTGTTGATGCGGTCGATCTCGACGTCAATCAGTTGATTGAGGCCGACGATGTAGATATTGGCACAGAGACAGGCGAGCAGCGCGATCGCCAACCCCGGCAGCAGTTCCCACCACGCTTGCCAGCGCTCTAATGCCAGCAGGTACAACCCCACCAAACTGGCCGTCGTGCCGTAGATCGTGTGCGGGCGCGAAAAGCGCCACGTGGCCGAGACTTTATCGCCAACGGCAGATATCCAACTTGCTGCGTTCATGTTTTATCTAGGAAATACCTCAGTGATTTGCCATCGGTCGCGGGCTTGGAGTCGGTTGTACTGTGGATTGCGAGGGATGGCCACAATCGGCGATCGCGGCTGGCGCGAACCCTCTCCAAACAATAGTTTGCGGGGAAATGGCATGGAATTGGGCCGAACGACCTCGAGGCACCTGAGTTCGATAGCTCTGCATTGCCCTCACCCCCGACCCCTCTCCCCTCTCCCCTCGCGAAGGAATGCCGTATTGTAAGGAACTTTTGCATATGTGTTTTGCAAGACATGCATTAGGAATCTACGATCGCTATCTTGTAGGAAATTGCGACATTGCAATTTGATAACGTGAGGAGTTTTCCATGAAATTGAGTCAGTCTCTATGGTTAGCTGGAGCAGCAATGGGTGCTGCCTTGGCGATCGCCCCTGGCGAAGCTGTAGCCCAAACCACACAACAGCCCCAGCAGTTCGCTCAAGTCACCTCTGTCTCGCAACTATCTGACGTACAGCCTACCGATTGGTGGTTCTCTGCTTTGCAATCTTTGGTGGAGCGCTATGGCTGTATTGCGGGTTACCCCGACGGAACCTATCGCGGCAACCGCGCTCTCACTCGCGGAGAGTTTGCCGCTGGATTGAATGCTTGTCTGGACCGCATCAACGAATTGATTGCGGCGGGCTTGGCCGATAAAGTTTCCCGCGAAGACCTGGCCACCGTTCAGCGCCTACAAGAGGAGTTTGCGGCTGAATTGGCTGCTCTATCCGGTCGAGTGGATGCTCTAGAAGCGAAAACTGCCGAGCTAGAAGCAAATCCTCTGGGGCTGAATGCTGTCACCAGCCGACTTTCGGTTGAAGTCAAAACCGGTATTTTTGCCGCGAGCGACCCCATCGATAGTGAAAACAACGCGATCCTGCCTTACCGCATTCGTCTGAACTTCGATACCTCCTTCACGGGCGAAGATCGCTTTCGCATCCGCCTGCAGGCTCGCGAGAACTCTGCCTTCATTGGCGACCCCGTCGGCCTCGGGCAAGGGGAAAGCTCGGGTGCTGGCTCCGATGTCAACGATGACGTCGATATTGACGATACCTTCTACGAGTTTCCCCTCTTTAACGGTCGCGTTACGGGTCTGTTCGGTCTAGTTAGTGTCGAACCTTCTCGGTTATTTATCTTAGATAATGTTCTGTCCGGCGGTATTTCCGACCTTGCCGAAATGGACGAGCACTTGACCCACAACACCTTAGTTGACAGCACTGCTTTAGGCTTTAGCTGGGAAGCCATTGAAGATCTACTCTTCATCTCCTACGGTTACGGTGCTGACGATGCGTCGGAATCCACTTTGGGCAACGGCCTTTTTGCTGGCGAATCCGTTCACGTCGTTGAAGTGGGTTTCACCCCCGTTGACTCCTTGACCCTCGTGGCGGCTTATGCCAACTATGCCGCAGGCCAGGGAGACGATCCCGGTCCTGGAACTCCTATCAACGACATTCCCGGCGATGCGCAGGCCGCTACGTTTGGGGTTAATTGGGAAATCACCCCACGCATTGTCTTCCAGGGCTACTACACCCGTGGCTTCTTTTCTGAAGACGCAGTCGACGATACCAATGACTTTATTGCTGGATTTGCCTTCTCTGACTACTTCATTGAAGGGTCCAACGGCGGTATCTTAGTGGGCAGCCCCGATTCTCTCGCGGTGAGTCAAAGCTTCGATCTCGACGGCGAAGACTTAGACGAGTTCCCCATTCAGATTGAAGCCTGGTATGGATTCCCCGTTACCAATAACATCACCATCACTCCCGGTGTTTACTACATCACCAACATCAACAACGATGGGGATGACATTATTGTCGGCGGTGTTGAAACCACCTTCAGATTCTAATTGAACTGAATTTTCATTCACTACCCAACGAGAGACTCGCGAGTCTCTCGTTTTTTGGCAGGGTTCAAACACCTCAGCGATAGGTTTGGTATGGGTTTAAGGCGTTCGGAAGTCCCCCACTGGTGGGGGATTTAGGGGGCCGAGTGCAATGCATGAAAACTCCAGATCTCAACTTGAATTTGGTTTATCTATAAAATTCTAGGAAACATCGCGCAACTGGGTAATTTGTTGAGCAATATCGAGCAAAGATTCGGGCATTTCTGGGCCGGTAATGGCCACATCCATTGAGGGGGGGCGATGCTCCAACAAATCGAGCACCTCTGATTCAGCAATCAGTCCTAACTTGATGGCCAACCCCAGCTCGTCTAGCACCACCAATCCGTACTCGCCACTCTGAATTGCATCCTGCGTAAATTGCCAGAGGCGATCGAGGGCAACCTTCTCATCGGGTTCTAGATGGGGGGTATCGATACAGCGATCGATGCCGCAACGCAACCATTTCAAGTTACTGCCCAACTGCATGGGGCGATCGGGACCGCGATCGATGCCGCCCTTGAGCAACTGTACGACGAGTACCGGAGTGCCCTGTCCGGCAACCCGCATAGCTTGGGCAATCACGGTGGTAAAGAAGCTGCGATGGGGATTGATAAACAGGTGCAAGGCCCCACGGATGAGATAACTCACCGAGCCATGGCTGCGGGAGGAAGGAGAGACTTCAAGTGTTGGAGAGACTTCAAGTGTTGGAGAGATTTCAAGTGTCGGAGAGACTTCAAGTTGAGGAACCATGCGGAGACCTAATACAGATAGTGGCCTGTCACTGAGATGACTCTACTAAAACACCACTGATGCCGATCCGTCAATCGGAGGGTAGGGGGGGTGTCAAGCTGTTGTTGCGGGTGGGATTGGGCGGCTCAAACGGCGCTTGCTCGTTACAAAAAGTATAGAAAATTTTCAATTGCCACCGCTGATTTCGACGATAGTTTGTACCCATTAAAGACGGCTATATTCCAAAGGCTTAAACCAATGTTTTTCTAAAGCCTAGCCCTACGGTCTGAGGGCAGGGAAAAAGGGTAGTCGTGGGGGACGATCGCCATTCGAACCACAGTTGGCAGAAATTACAGCGGTGCAAGTTGGCAATCTAAAGCAATGCTCTCGCTGGGGACTCTCTCAGCTTGCCGTTGCTGAGAAACATTTTTGCTTGTTCGACCCACCACCGCTCGATCGCCCGCCGTCAGCCTCGGCCCTCGCCCCCCTCTGACCGATCGCCCCTATTGGCTGACCTGGCCCCAAGTCAAAGGCATCGGCCCCAGCCGCATCAAACAGTTATTTTTGCAGTTCGGCTCACTCGAAGCCGCTTGGGCCAGTCGGGCCAGCGATCTGTTGGCCGTGGAAGGCATTGGCCTGACCGTTGCAGACGCGATCGCCACTGGTCGCGATCGCATCGACCCAGCACAGATGGCCGAGACCCTCCAACACCCACTCTCCCACCCAGACATCCGAGTCCTCACCCCTGCCGATGCCGCCTACCCGTCCATGCTGTGGGAAATTCCAGACCCACCGCCGATTCTGTACGCTTGGGGCGATCGCTGGCAGTGGTCCCCTGCCATTGCGATCGTGGGAACGCGATCGCCTTCCTCTTACGGTCAGCGCTGGGCCACAAAGCTGGGGGCAGCTCTGGCAGAGGCTGGGTTCGCTATCGTGTCGGGGATGGCGGCTGGCATCGATGGGGCCGCCCATCGCGGTGCCTTGAATGTGGGGGGGACAACTCTAGCTATCTTGGGGACGGGCGTCGATATTCACTATCCTGCCAAACATCAATCTCTGGCTCGGGAGATCCGACAGCACGGGCTTTTGGTCAGCGAATATCCCTGCGGTACGGAACCAGCGAGGGCTCACTTTCCCCGGCGCAATCGAATTGTGGCAGCCCTCTGTCAAGCCACGCTGACGATCGAAGCCCCAGCGCGATCGGGGGCATTGATTACGGCGCGACTGGCCAACGACTACAACCGGGACGTGTTTGCCCTGCCGGGAAATTTGGACTGCCCCCAAGCGCGAGGCTGTCTGGAGTTAATCGATCGCGGTGCAGGCATCATTCTCGGCGTGTCGGAGTTGCTGGACGCCTTGGGCGCCCCGATCGCCCCCGATCGCCCCGCAGTCCCACAGCCCTCTCCCCCACCCCTCAGCGGCACAGAACTCGCAATTTGGACTGCCTTAGACGAGATCTTATCCTTCGACCAACTGGCGATTCGCACTCAACTGGACGCCAGCACCCTATCCAGTACATTGTTGATGATGGAACTCTCGGGCGTCGTCGAACAACTGCCGGGGATGCGCTATGGTCGAGCCACACAATAGCACCACCCCAATTTCGCGAGGGGGGCATGTTACGCTGAGGGTCATCGAATGGGACAATCGTGCCAATTGAGGCGCTAAGGGAGGAATGCATGAGTATCTTCGGTATGGGAGTGCCCGAACTCGCTATCATCGGCATCATTGCAGTCGTGGTCTTCGGCCCTAAGAAACTCCCCGAACTGGGCAGTTCGATCGGCAAGGCATTGAAAGGGTTTAAGGACGAGATGAATACGTCCACAGACGCGGGCAAGAGCGAGCCAAAGCCCGAGGGCGGCGAAGCAGAATAAGGTGGTTGCTCCACAGAAACCGCAGTAGCTCGGCAATCGCCCCGAGGGCATTGGCGACTAGAACGAACAAAAACCTGCACTCGCGAACAGCAGGTGCAGGTAAAAGATGTATGTATTTGAGAGATGACTGGGGCGATCGCTCGGCAGACTAGCCTTCAGCCAAAGAGCTCCCCAACAGCACAGCGAAGACAGCGGGGACTAGAGCGTGAAATAGAATGAAAAAGATTTGGCTTTCGCTTAGGGCCATAACGAACCTCAAGGTTTTGTTAAAATCATTCACTACGATACCGCAGCAATCGAACTAGGAATCGGGCTGTGACCCACATTGCTAGAGAACTTTACATCTCGCAAGACATCTCTCGCACGAACAGGCTAAAACCAGGCATATCGCTTGCGAACGCGAAGACCGCTACCCTCTCTCACTCAGCCAATCTAACGCCAAAAAAGGTATCGCAGAATACCGCAGATTCGTGTTAAGATTGCGGCGCTTTCATCGCATCTCGGGGAATTGCTGTGGCCGCACATACGAACCTAGACTTTCTCGCCGATACCGATCCAGAAGTTTATGGCATTCTGTTTTCTGAATTGGAGCGGCAGCGCGATTGCCTCGAAATGATCGCCAGCGAAAACTTCACCTCTGCAGCGGTGATGGCAGCGCAAGGTTCTGTCCTGACTAATAAATATGCCGAAGGGTTACCCGGTAAGCGCTACTACGGCGGCTGCGAGCAGGTCGATCGCACCGAACAACTGGCGATCGATCGGGCCAAGCAACTGTTCGGGGCCGAGATGGCCAACGTCCAGCCCCACTCGGGAGCCCAGGCCAACTTCGCCGTCTTCCTCGCCCTGCTGCAACCGGGAGACACCATCATGGGCATGGAACTGTCCCACGGCGGCCACCTCACCCACGGTTCCCCCGTCAATGTCTCGGGCAAATGGTTCAATGTCGTCCATTACGGCGTCAACCCCGAAACCGAACGCCTCGACTTCGAACAAATTCGCAACCTCGCTCTAGAGCACAAGCCTAAAATCATCATCTGCGGCTACTCCGCCTACCCCCGCACCATCGACTTCCAAGCCTTCCGCGACGTGGCTGACGAGGTGGGCTGCTACCTGATGGCCGATATCGCCCACATCGCCGGGTTAGTCGCCAGCGGCCACCATCCCAACCCCGTGCCGCTGTGCGATGTGGTCACCACCACCACCCACAAAACCCTGCGCGGCCCTCGCGGCGGTCTCATCCTGACCCGCGACGCCGATCTGGGCAAGCAATTCAACAAAGCCGTCTTCCCCGGCAGTCAAGGGGGGCCGCTAGAGCATGTCATTGCCGCTAAAGCCGTCGCGTTTGGCGAAGCCCTGCAACCCGAGTTCAAAGACTATTCCGGGCAGGTGATTGCCAATGCTCGGGCCTTGGCAGGGCGGTTGCAGGCGCGCGGCATCAAGCCAGTCTCTGGCGGTACAGACAATCACTTAGTCTTACTCGACCTGCGCTCTGTGACCGCCTATCTGACCGAACGAGGGACTGTCTCCGATCCTCGCATGACTGGCAAACGGGCTGATGCGCTGATGGAAAAAATCCACATTACCGCCAACAAAAACACAGTGCCGTTCGATCCCGAATCCCCCTTTGTGGCCAGTGGCTTGCGCCTCGGCTCGCCCGCCCTCACCACCCGAGGCTTGAAAGAAGCCGAGTTCGAGCGCATTGCCGACCTGATTGCGGATTCTTTGCAGAGTCCTGAGGATGAAAATGTGCTAGCCTACTGCCGTCAGCAGGTGGCCGACTTGTGCGAAACATTTCCCCTCTACCCCCACCTGACTGCCACTGCTGCTGCTGCCCTCGTCTGAGCTGATATGGCCTATCTGGTCGCCTTTCTGGCTGCCGCCTGTGTAGTATTGTGGACTACACCCACTGTGAAAGCTGTCGGGCTGCGCAGTGGCCGGTTCGACCTTCCTGCCGATCGCAAGGTCCACAATCGCCCTATGGTTCGCCTGGGGGGAGTTTCTATCTTTTTGGGCACGATTGTCTCCCTCCTGCTCGTATGGCGGACAGGGGAATTTGGCTACATGCCCACCGAAAAGGAATACGAGTTGTGGGGGGTCACCGTTGGGGGGCTGCTCTTTTTCTTTATTGGCTTGGCGGATGACCTGTTTCAACTGCCAGCCAGCCTGCGCTTGGTGTTGCAGGCAGCGGTCGCCACCGCCGCTTGGAAGGTGGGAGTCAGCATTGAATTTATTACGCTACCGTTCGTCGGCACGGTCGATTTGCCCGATCCCGTCAGTTGGACGGTGACGGTGTTGTGGTTGGTGGGGTTGGCCAATGCCATCAACTGGATGGATGGTTTAGACGGCTTAGCCGCAGGTGTATCGGGAATTGCTGCGGTAATTTTGCTGATTGTGACGCTGCTGTCGGGTCAGACGGGGGCCGCGATGATTGCATCAGCGCTGGCGGGGGGATCGTTGGGGTTCTTGCGCTATAATTTTCGGCCCGCTCAGATTTTTATGGGGGATGGCGGGGCTTACTTCCTCGGATTTTCGCTGGCGGGGATTGGCGTAATCGGCGTGGCAAAAGGCTTGACGACACTGGCCATTTTGCTGCCATTTTGCATTCTTGCGGTGCCCATCATCGATATGTCCACAGTGATTTTCAGTCGTCTCTGCCAGGGTAAGTCGCCGTTTTTAGCTGACAATCGCCACCTGCATCACCGCCTCATGCACGCAGGCGTACCCCACCGCCTCACGGTCTTGTTTATCTACTCTCTGACGCTGTGGATGGGAAGTTTGGCACTGGTGATGACGGGGTTGCCCTCAGGCGGGACTTATTTGGCCGGTGCGTCAGTCATTGTTGTTGTCGCGACGTGGGAAGTGTGGAAACGCTCTCGTCGTCTGTCTGCGGCACGTCGCCAGCGCTTGCCGAGACAGCCCCAGACAGAGAATGGCGCGGCACTGGGCCAGCCGAGTGAGGCTGAGAATGGGGCTGAAAATGGCCTTCCCCATCAGGTTGCGAGCGAGGCACCTACAAGTGAGGTGGAGCGAGGGCGCGATCGCTAGCGAGAACTGGCCGAGCGCTCTGCTGGGCTGGGATTACCGCTGCTCGTGCTGGGGGGAGGATCCCATTCGTCGATTTGTTGGAGACTGAGATCGACCACGGCTCTCACGGGCGTACCGTCCGGGAGAAATAGCGTCAATTTATAGCTGAGGCTTTGGACAAAACAGCGCAAGTATTCGCGATCGCCCCAAGCAAATAGATAAATGGGCGGACGGCGCTCGCTAGCGCTTTTGAATTCCAATGCATCTTGGAGTTTGCTAATGTACTCGCTCATGACATCCTTGCCGGTTTCGTAGGTGTCGAACAGGATGTTGCTGATGCTGAGACTGTAGGGATTGAAGTAGCCAAAGCTGACTTTGGGGGTGCCGTCGTCGGTGCGCGCGCCGCTGGAAGAGTTGATCTGCATCGAGCGGCTGAAACTCAGTTCGGAGGGGTTGAACATGAATGTAATGGTGGTACCGCCACTTTCGGCAGTGAGTTCGGCTTTGGCAGGATAGGCAGGCATATTGGTGTCCTCAACGCAGTAGGGATGGGATGGCTCTCGGGGCTACCAAGGTAGGCGACCTGCCGAGCCTCCCTGACGCTCTCGCTCGATCGCCAATCGCTGTTTTAGCAGTGGATAAATGGTGCGGGCGAGGATGTCAATGTGTTGGTTCAGTTGCCGAGCTTTGGCTTCACCCGTCGCATCTGACTGAAGTGTTATAGGAGCCGAGGGGGGTGGACTCAGGCCGTTCGGCGACTCCGATCGAGCTTGAACGATCGGTGGATCGGGGGATCGAGAGAGCGCTCGGGAGTTTGGAGGAGGCTGTGGAGGAGTGGTTCCTGCAGAAAATAAGTCTTCTAGGCTGGACCATTGTTGGGGAACTGCTGAGGCTGATTGGGGGGGCAAATTGGCAGCTTTGCTCAATTGCAATGTTGGCGCGGATGGGGCTGGCAGACGAGGTCGATCGCCTGACAAAGAGAGGGACTCTAATTGCCGAGAGGGGCGATCGCGGCGCTGGGCAATCGGGGCTGGAGCGGGCGATCGCGTCGGCACCACTGGAGTATATGCGGGGATAGATGGGCGATCGCGATTGGCTGGGGGCGTTGGGGTGGGGGTAGAGGAGGAGGAGGACTGAGGGAGATCGTCTGGTTCGGCGATCGCACGGGCGATGAGAGGCTGTGAGGTTACTAGGGGCTTCAGGATACTCAGCCGTTGGAGTACGCGGGGCAGGGGTGGAATCTGTGACTGAGTAGCGCTCGCATCAGCGGTGGATTGGGAGAGAGGGGTAGATGCTGGTGAGAGTTGTGGAGCGGACAGAGTTGACGCAACCGGCTGGGATTGGCGGGTTGAAGGGTGAGGGCTCTCAGTTTGGGGATCGGGGTGGGGCGATCGCTGGATCGGTTGTGAATGGGGGGCAGCAGCCCGATCGATGGGATGTGGCAATGGGGTGGATGACTTGCGAAGGGGATCGGATGGCAAGGCGGTCGCTGAGTCGCTGACTGAGGGGTCTGGCTGGGGATTGGCTAGATCGGTGGGCTGCCCTGAAGACGAATGCTGGATGCTGTCTGGGAGAATGCTGGTGGCTGGACTGACGGGGCTTGGCGGTGGGGGAATTGCGCTGTCGCGATCGTTGGAGACTGAATCTGGAGCGGGGGTTGTGGAACGATCGCGATCGTCCCTTTGAGACCGCTCTGAAGGGGGGGATGCGGTGAGGGCTGAGGGGCGATCGGGGGGGGAAATCGGCGATCTCTCGATCGTTTCAGAGGAACGGTTGCGGCTAAGGGTTACCCCTTCACTCTCAGTTGGGGCCAGTTGCCGTTGAATGGGGGTGGCTGATGCGGTCGAGGTATCTGCATGGGTTTGCAGTTGGGGTGTTTCGGGTGGGGGGGAAACGCGATCGCTTTTCTCCGGCAAATCAACTGTCGGGCTTGGCAATGGGGCTAAAGCGCTGCTGGGAACATTGGCATTATCAGATGATTGGGAAGACTCGGATGGGTCAGTAGAGCCTTGGCGCTGAATGGTTTCAGAAGTAGAGACTGTCGGTGAGTTTGTAGATTCAGTAGTCTCTGGAGCAGGGAGTTCGGTTGGAGAGAGCGGGCGATCGCCTCCCTCCGGCAAATCAACTGTCGGGCGATACGTTTCGGGTGCAGTGCTGCTGGGAACATCGGCACGATCGGGTGATTGGGGGGACTCAGATGGGCTTGTAAAGTCTTGGCGTTGAATGGTTTCTGAGAGGGAAGGTGAACCTGCCGAAGCAGTCACCTCTGGAGTGGGGAAGTCGGTTGGGGTAAGAGGGCGATCGCCCCCCTCCGGTAAATCAACTGTCGGGCGGTATGCTTCTGAAGTGCTGCTGGGAACATCGGCATTGTCAGGCAGTTGAGGGGACTCGGGTGAGCCTGTAAAGTCTTGACGCTGAATAGTTTCTGAGCTGGAAGGTGAATCTGCCGAAACATTTACTTCTGGAGTGGGGAAGTCGGTTGGGGCGAGAGGACGATCGCCTCCTGTCGGCAAATCAACTGTCGGGCGGTACGCTTCGGGTGAAGTGCTGTCGGGAACATCGGCACGATCGGGCGATTGGGAAGACTCGGATGGGCTTGTAAAGTCTTGGCGTTGAATGGTTTCTGAGCTGGAAGGTGAATCTGCCGAAACATTTACTTCTGGATTGGGGGAGTTGTTTGGGGCAAGAGGGCGATCGCCTCTCTCCGACAAATCCACTGTCGGGTTGTACGGTTCGGATGCAGCGCTGCCGGGAACATCGGTATTGTCTGGCGATTGGAGAGGTTCGGATGGGTCCGTCGAGTCTTGTCGTTGAATGGTTTCTGAGGTGGTAGCTATGGGTGAGTCTGCTGCTGCCACCTCTGGAGTGGGGAAGTCGGTTGGGGCAAGAGGGCGATCGCCTCCCTCCGGTAAATCAACTGTCGGGCGGTACGCTTCTGAAGTACTGCCGGGAACATCGGCATTGTCAGGCAGTTGAGGGGACTCGGGTGGGCCTGTAAAGTCTTGGCGTTGAATGGTTTCTGAGCTAGAAGGTGAATCTGACGAAGCAGTCACCTCTGGATTGGGATTGTAGTCGGTTGGGGCAAGAGGGCGATCGCCTCCCCCCGGTAAATCAACTGTCGGGCGGTATGCTTCTGAAGTACTGCCGGGAACATCGGCATTGTCAGGCAGTTGAGGGGACTCGGGTGGGCCTGTAAAGTCTTGGCGTTGAATGGTTTCTGAGCTGGAAGGTGAATCTGACGAAGCAGTCACCTCTGGAATGGGGTAGTCGGTTGGGGCAAGAGGGCGATCGCTTCCTCCCGGCAAATCAACTTTCGGGCGATACGCTTCGGGTGAACTGCTACCGGGAACATCGGCACGATCGGGTGATTGGGGGGACTCAGATGGGCTTGTAAAGTCTTGGCGTTGAATGGTTTCTGAGAGGGAAGGTGAATCTGCCGAAGTAGTCACCTCTGGAATGGGGTAGTCGGTTGGGGCAAGAGGGCGATCGCTTCCTCCTGGCAAATCAACTGTCGGGAGGTACGCTTCGGGTGCAGTGCTGTCGGGAACATCGGCACGATCGGGCGATTGAGGGGACTCGGGTGGGCCTGTAAAGTCTTGGCGTTGAATGGTTTCTGAGCTGGAGGGTGAATCTGCCGCAGCAGTCACCTCTGGAGTGGGGAAGTCGGTTGGGGCAAGAGGGCGATCGCCTCCTGCTTCTACATCGCTAATCGCTCTGGTCTGTGCAGATGAAGAACTGTCGATCGCCTCGGAAATAACCGGCGATTGAGGGGGTGTTCTAGATAGCTCGGGAGCCGATTGGCGTTGAACGATCTCGGGAGTGGAAACTGCGGCTGTCTCTAAAGATTCAGCACCCCGGGCAGAGGGAGATTCGATTGGGGGGAGAGGGTACTCTCCAGCCTCTGCAGCGATCGCGCGATCGCTCTGGGTCAGAGAACTGCTGGGTAGATCGGTGTTGTCTGCCGATGGGGGAAGTGTTGTGGGTGGCTCGGCAGATTGTCGTTGAACGAGTTCGGGAGTAGCAGTGACTGAATCTTGGAATTTAGCGACCTGAGGGGCGAGATTTTCGGACTGGGATAAGGGGCGATCGCCGCTCTCTCGCGAGGAAACCGTTGGGCTGGACGGCTCAGTTGTCAGGCTGTCGGCTCGGTCGGAGTCCGGCAATGGGGAAGACGCGGCGGATAGTTCAGTAGAGTTTTGACGTTGAATGGTGCCGAACTCGGGAGCGGCAGGGGGATCTACCGACACAGATGTTTCTGAAGCGGAACTCTGAATCTGGGGAGTTGTCCGATCCCCTGTTTCTCCACTGGGAACGGGCGACTGGTCTATTGAAAAACTGCTCCTGCCCCCTGCCTCAGTCCGGCTCGTGTCATCAGGTATCGGAGCCGCCTGAATAGAGGGATCTGAGGAGACGCCCAACCCTGCTTCCACAGCCTTGGCGAGCGGATCGGGTTGTGCGGTTGAGTCGCGACTGGGCTGAAGCACTGTCGGAGGGATAACCTCGGACGGACCAAGGGCAACCTCTCCAAGCTCAGTTTCGCGAAGGGAGTCTGGGGCAGGTGCGGAGCGTTGGAGAGGTTCGGCGATCGCAGAGGAACCCTCTGTTGGGAAGCTCTCGGTCGAAGTTGCAGGTGCGTTACTGGCAGAGGGAGCGAGCGGGGGAGTCGCCGTATCGGATGAGTCGCCGTCCTGTGTCGGCACGAGTGCTGGCGGATGAGGGGACAGGGGACTAGAGGCAGGCTGCCGTTGCACCACTGTCGAGGGATCGGCTTGGGAGGGACGAGAACTCGGGGGGAGCTGGGTGGAGGGAGCGGAGCGTTCGGGGGGTGGCGCGGAGTCGCGGGGGAAGGAGGAGGAGGTTTCTAACTGGGCAGACCAGGTGCTGGAAGGGCTGCTTGGAGTTGCTTCTGCAGAGGGATCGGAGGTAGATAGATCTTCGGTTCGGTTCGCTGTTGCTATATCTGCATCCATGGGGGGTGCAGTTGTGGGAGAGTTGCCGGGGGGACTTTGGCTGCCGCTCGCATCGGGCGATCGCTGTAGGGTTTCAGTCGAGAGGGCTTCAGGCTGGGGAGAGCTGGGAAAGCGATCGCCTGTCGAGCTTACAGGAGGCGAGCTGGCGGCAGCACTGGGCGTTACTTGTTCGGTAGTGTCAGAGATCGCGACTGAAGTCTCTGAAGAACCCAGCTTGGCTTGCAGCGGCAATTGGGATTCGCCCATCCGCTGGGGAGAAAAGGGTTGGCTAGAACTTGGCTCGATGGGAGTCTGTTGGCTGGCAGGAGAGGATTCTCCAACCATCTCGGACCGTTGCAAAACCTCCCGAGATCGCTCTGAGGCGGTAGAGGGGGATTGACTGGGTGAAAGCGGGGAAGTGGGCTCGACTGAGGCAGAGGGTTGAGGCGATCGCCCCTGAAGAGGAGCAGACGATTCGCGGGCTGGCGGAGGGGAGGAACTCTGTGGGGGGCTAGATGGCGTGAGCTCGGAGCCAGGAGCAGGTGTAGCAGAGGATCGTTGGAGGGCTGGAGGGCTTTCTGCGCTGGAACTGGGGCGATTCTGTTGTGGAACCCTTGCGCGATCGCTAACAGTGACTTCGGCTCGAACGGAATCTGTGGGGGTGGCTGCGATGGGAGGCGGAGGTGGGGGAACAGGCGATCGCTCGGAGGGTAGCGCAGAACTGCTCGCCAAATCGGGATCGAGGATGGCTAACTGAATCGTGCCGAGCGGTTTTAGCAGGAGTGCCGCCGTGCGATCTCCCAACGGTCTGGGCGGTAGCAGTGGGTTATTGAGGCCCAAGGGTTCCTGTAACGCCCAATCTGGCGGTAGGCGATCGCCTGCATTTGGAGGTGGAGAAGCCATAAGCGAATCGCTGCAAACACACTAGGTACTGAAATAGCCAGACGAAGGTCGTTGCGCATTGAGTACCTCCGCCCCACCTCCGCCAGAGTCTTTCACCACCGTCAAACCCTCGTAGGCCAGCGTTAATTCCTCAATTGCCACCCCCGACGAATCCGCCGTCAAACTGGGGGCCGACCACCCCACTGGCACCGCCCCGATCAGCGTCCAACACTGCATCGTTTCCCCCGCCTGATTGAACGTCAGAATATTGACGTTACGCCGCAACTGCGACACCGCTGTATTCGCTTTGCGAGTCTTTAACAGGGCCGCAATCCAGTCGTAAAAGGTCAAATCATTGGTTAAACCGCGCTTGAGGGTGACGTCACTAAATTCCGTGGGTCCAATAATTACCCGCTGCTGGTCGTTCACGCCCCCCTCTTGATGGGTTTCCTTCTTCACCGTCATCCCCAAGCCGGAGCATTCTGTGAACGAAGCCGCCAAGTTCTGCTCGATTTCGACATAAAACCGATTGGACATGACGTAATTGACATGCTCGTCCGCCACTAGAAACCCCTCCCGTAGCCCCGACTGCGTTCCTGTTGCAAGCGAAAATCTTCGCGCATGAGGTCGTAGACGCGATCGCTCAACTGCTGTGTCAACATCGGATCGCTGCCGATCGCTTCAGCGAGCTCGCTCAAAGTCTCCAAGTCGGCAGAGTCTTTGACGCGATCGGCGATCGCATCAACCGCCGATTGACCCATCCCCCCTAAGGGATAGCCATTATCCCCAGCCGCCTCGCGCAGAGCCCGACTCAGATCGGCATCGACCATTGCTCGCCCTCATTTGCCCACAGCCTAAAGATCCGGCGATCGAAGTGACAGTAGCTAAAAGTCGAATGTACTGATTGAGCTAGCGAAATGATGGAGCCTTGCTGGCTGGATATTCGCGATATTTGTGCCATACACGGTGAAGTCCTGGCTGAATCGGGAGGAGAGCCTGGAAGCTTAAATGAGGGTGCTATCGAGTCAACTTTGAATAAGCCTAGAAATCTATATCACTATGTGGATGGTGTGACGCTCTATGACTTGGCAGCCTCCTAAGACTACAGGCTTATCAAAAACCATTGCTTTGTTGACGGTAACAAGAGAATTTCCCTGATTGCTAAACCTCATCCATGTTGAGACCTGGAGTTTTCAGGCATTGCACTCAGCCCCCTAAATCCCCCACCAGTGGGGGACTTGTGAGAGTCTGTTGGCTTCGTTCTACAACTTGAATAACCGCGATTGGCCGGTTCGTCTTCCCAGTCTCCAAACCCCAGCTAGCACTGTCGTCAAGTCCCCCAGAATGGGGGATTTAGGGGGCGAATGCAGTGGTTAACAGCGTTAGTGAGGGGGACTAAAAGGTGCCTCATTAAAACTACAGGTTTCTGACTAGACTTGGTTTACCTATACATTTTTGTTGGTTAATGGAATTGAGCTTACGCTTTCAGAAGTTAATGCAGCAAGCCTTTTCTTGGGCCTAGCTTCTAGCACGAAAATGCAAGAAGTAGAAATGAATAGAATGATTTGGATGCAGGTGCGGTAACGATCTAGTGGGTCCATGTCATGATTTCCTCGGCGATCGGGTCGTAGACAATGAGTTTGAGCTGGTGGCGTTCGATGGCAACTTTGGCGAAGCGGCTTTGAAATAAAGAGCTTGTAGGCGTCGAGGGGACGGCTAGATAAAGCTGGCGGTCGACTTCTTTGACTCCTAGCAAAAGTCGGTAGTTGAGGAATTGAGGGCGGTGTGAAAGTCGCTAATGGGCGACGAGCCGATCGAGCTTTTAATCTCGACGGCAATTTTCTCATTCCCTCGCTCGGCAAAGTCAAGCAATTTGCTTTACATTGAGTGTAACCGAATCAAACTAACCATCCCCTGACAGTCTAAATGCAATTACCATTACCACTGCTAGAATTGCCAGAAATGTTGAAAGTAGAAGACAAAGCAACTTTCAGCGATCCTAGCTTTGCGAGTAACAAATTATTGCCAGTCCATCGGTGGGTACCCTGGATTGCAGGTTTTTCTAGCAATTTTGTTAGAGAGATTTTAGAACAAAAGCTTTCTGAGCCTGGAACCGTCCTCGATCCTTTTGCAGGAGTAGGTACAACCCTGGTTGAAGCTGCTCTCGCGGGGCATGACGTCGTTGGCTTCGAGATTAACCCATACGCGGCCTTAGCATCTCGTATTAAACTCAATGCCCATAAGTTGAGTTCTAAAACAATTACAGAAGAGACGGTTAGACTGAGGAAGTTCTATAGCCGCACGATACCAAATGGCTATTCGCCCAAGAGTGAGTTCCCCATTGGATTTAAAACCCGCAAAATCTTTTACAGTCCAACGGTTTTGCGAAAAGTCCTGACAATCCAGGATTTCATTGAAAAGCTTAACAATCGACAGGTTCAAGAGGTCTTTAAACTTGCCTTTGCTTCAACCATGATTCATTACTCAAACTATTCTTACGAACCAAGCCTAGGTACTCGAAGCGCAGCAGGCAAGAGTGATATTGAGGATTTCCCAGTCATAAACATTATTGCCGAAAAACTAGAAACCATTGCTTTGGATATAGGTTGGTTGGGGGAGCGCGCAATGGCAGTCTCTAGTAAATGTCAAATTATTAACGCCTCGTTTTTTGACTGCCAGAATCATATTGAAGCAGCCTCAGTCGATCTGGCTATCACGTCTCCTCCTTATTTGAACAATTATCATTATATTCGAAATACTCGTCCACACCTCTACTGGCTTGGTTTTGCAAAAGAACCGAAGGACACTAAATATCTAGAGCATCAAAATTTTGGGAAGTACTGGCAAACTGTGCGAGCGTTAGACAATGTAAATTTAGACTTTCCAAATCCGCCTGTAGAGTTGGTGGAACAAATTTCCTGTCTGCGTACACTCAATATAGAACGAGGCATCTACGGTGGTAATGGCTGGGCTAATTATGCGGCTGCATATTTCAACGATTGTTATAAATTTGCAAAGTACTTGGAATATGCCTTAAAGAAAAATAGTTCTGCTTTTGTGGTTCTAGGTAACAGCATTTTGCAAGGAGTCATGATTCCGACAGATCGGTACTTTGGACAAATTGCCAAAGCTGTAGGATTGGAATTGGTGAATATCCATATCCCACGATCGGCTCGTGTTGGAAATAGTATTATTAAGTCAGATGTACGAGTTGTAAAAGCCCAAAAATCACATTGTTTATATGAATCAGTAGTTGAATTGAAAAAACATGCTTAAATCAGACAATTTTAGAAATTATTTCCTCCAAAGAAGGAGCAAGACCAGTCAAACGTCTTACCCAAGAACGACCGGGATGTAGCACATCCCATTCAGACTTTGCCTGATTGTAACGACCAGAACCGGGATCGTGATTGCCAAAACCATCAATTACTGTATTCCAAAGCGGCATAGAACGCCGAATTAATTCTGCCTCAATGGTGCTAATCAGATTGCTTTCATCATTCTCAAGAATTATAAATTGACACATAAAGTCACCAATATCTAAATTTTGAGCTTGCTGAATGCTACGACTATGCTCTTTTAGGCGATTGTAAAGTGCGGCGGAGCTTGCTTGTATCTTTCGAGCTTTTCTCCAACCTGGAGGTACTGCTTTGCCTACGTAAATCGGTTGCTGATAACTTTCTGCATTGGCTGCTTTCTGTCCTGCGTAATACTGAAAATCACCAAGATAATACAAAGCATAAACTCCAGTATCATTGAAACGAAACCTCGTCCATGTCGAGACCTGGAGTTTTTTGGAGAGGCGTGCAAGACTCCGGAGTGGCCCTCACCCCCGGCCCCTCTCCCAATTCTGGGAGAGGGGAGAAATAACCTGAAATGCTTACTGGGCTTGGCTCCCCTGCCCCCAAAATTGGGGGTAGGGGTTGGGGGAAGGGGGCCGAAGCCTCACACGAGAACCGATCTCCATCTGCTGAACCGGCACCTGAAAAAGACTACGAGTCTCTAACTAGACATGGTTGAGTTGTAGATGGTAGAGGATAAACGGGCGTTCGATTTAAGAAGTTGATAGCATTGCCAATGATTTTCTTAAAGGCAGGCGAGCGAAAAATATGGGCTTTTCGCTCAAAAGAAGACGTCATGGCACAATTCGGCGTAGGGGGAAATTTGCTCGAAAGCTAGCTTTCAATCTTACATGCCCCAGCGATTTCGAACCAGAGGACAAATCCCTAACTCAATTTCTCTAGCTGTGCGGTCATATCGCCATCGGTACGAATGACAACTGCACTAGCTTTTTCTGCCTCTGAGAGCGGTTCGAAAGCCTCGATCTGACGCTCCAAAATATCGACTGTCGCGTCGGCAATATCTCCCTGCCGCGCCTTCAACCAGGTGCGAATCGTCTCGATAGGGGCTTCGCAAGAGACAATTTTGAGGGGAATATTGTGCTCTCGGGCAGCAGCGATCGCCGTTTGGCGCAGGGCTTGCCGATCGTATTTGGCATCCAAAATTGCAGGATAGCCCTCTTCAGCTAGCAAAATGCCGAGTTCGAGCAGGCGATCGTAGGTTTTCGCCGTCATTTCGGGCGTATAGATACCGCTGCCGTAGTCACCCTCACTGCCCCGCTCCTGCAGGGGAATGCCAGCTAGATGCTTGCGTACAGCATCGGAGCGGATGTGGACGGCGTCAAACTTTTGGGCGATCGCCCGCGCCACCGTACTTTTTCCCGACCCCGACAGACCGGACATTAAGAACAGGCGACCCGTGCGAGGCTGCAGGCATTCGCAGGCTAAGCGATAGTACTGGGCTGCGGTCTGCTCGGCCTCCGCCCGCTTGTCGGCAGACACATTGGGATCGTCGAGCAAAAAGGAGGTCACTTTGGCTCGCACGTAGGATTGGCGACTGACATAGAGGGGCAACACCTGCAAGCCTTCGTAATCGCCCGTCTGTTCGATGTACTCGTTAACAAACAGAGCGCTTAACCCCGATCGCCCTCGCACTTGCAAATCCATCACGATGTAGGCGATGTCGTACATCACATCCACAAAGCGGAAGGGCTCGTTGAATTCAATGCAGTCAAACAGAGAAAACCGATTGTTCCAGTAGCAGATGTTGTTTAAGTGCAAATCTCCGTGGCATTCGCGAATTTTGTTGTCTCGCACCCGCCGATGCAAAAGGTCGGCTCGGTCGGCAAAAAAGCGATCGGTGGCGGTACGGGTGGCCTCCCACTGCTCGCGAGTTTGAGGACCGCCGATGTAGCGTTCGGTTTGTTCGTAGTTTTCGTCGAAGGCGGCTCTAATGTTGGCGACCGAGCCAAATTCGCGGATGTAGTCGCTGGTGTCCAGTTGGGCGTGGAAGCGGGCGATGCGTTGGGCGAGCTGGCGGATAAGTGCGGGGGTGAGTTCGCCGCGATCGAGCAGTTCCGGCAGCAGGGTCTCTTGAGGAAACTGCCGCATCTGGAGCACGTATTCAACCGGTTGCCCCCGACCGCCGAGTTCGAAGGTGCCGTCAGTTTCGGAGATCGCCAGCACGTCCAAGTACAGTTCAGCTGCCCCCCGTTGGTTGAGGCGCAATTCCGCTTGACAGTAAAACTCCCGCTTTTCCAGGGTGGTGTAGTTGAGAAAGCCGAAGTCGAGGGGCTTCTTAACCTTGTAGGCGAACTCTCCGGTGAGGAATACGTAGGATATGTGAGTTTGAATCAGCTGAATGGGGTCTGCCACTGGATGGGGATAGAAGTCCGGCAGCAGCATCTGTTGAATCAGCGGGGGCAGGGTTGCATCAGTCATATGCAAGAGCACTCGGGCGGCAAAGCGTTCAGCATTCGTAGAGTACTGCCATCGCTGTCGCAACTCAACTCAGCCCGCCTCAATCGTCTGTCTCAGTTGTAGAAGTATCGGGACTGCTGCGATCGCCGATTAGGGCATTCATGGCGATCGCCTCCTCTCGGTCAAAAACCATAGAAAAAGCCCCCGGGAGTCTTGCCGTGTTTCGACCCCGAGGACTTTTCTGTTTCACTCCTCACCTGTAGTCATTTGTACTCTTTTCGAGGCGGCGATGTCAACCCCGAAAAGGCTTTAAAAGGTAAATAAAACATTAAGAGCGCTGGCAAGGGGGAAGCTCGCTGTTGCGGTGGGGAGGCCTAATGGGCGATCGCCCATTAGGCGGCGACAAGCAATTTGCGGTTGGTGCTGACGGTGCGGATGGCTTCGCAGAGCATCAGGCAGTCGGTGGTCGGTCGCACTGATTTTTTCATGAGAGCGTCAATCAAATCGTTGACAGCCTCCCAATCAGCCTCGTTCAGGGAAGTATTGCGCATTAAGTCGCTGAGCTGGCGCTCTTGGCTGGGAACTAAGCGATGCGTTGCGAGAATGCGATTGACAATGGGGCGGATCGCGCTGTTCATCTCCATCACTCCACAAAAGTGCAATTGGACTCGGGCAGACGCTCGTTTGCTCGCCCACCTTTAGTGAACCGTTTCCAACTAAGCCTTTCCTAGGGGGCTGCGAAGAATGGGGGGAGAATCTCCCCGAGGTTGCCCTCACGATGCTTTCAGCCTTTTTTCAGTATCTGAGAATACCGATCGCCCTCGATGTTTTGATAGGCATCAACGATCTGCTACCTCAGATCGGACGAGTGAGGTTTCATCGAGTAAGGTTTCATCGAGTAAGGTTTCATCGAGTAAGGTTTCATCGAGTAAGGTTTCATCGAGTAAGGTTTCATATAGTCGGTGGCGTGCGTCTAGAAAAGTGTAGGTCATCGACTTGCAAACCGCTCTATAGGGATTCCAGGGCAGTCTGAATTGAGAAAAGTAACAACTCCACTGGCCCTGACTTCTCACCTGATGCCGACTTATGCCAAGAACTGTCTGCTGGCACTTGAAGGCTATAGAAGAGGCTCGATTTGTGACAATTAATTTACAGGCAAGAGATAGGATTTATTAAAAAAATTAGTATTTTATGCTTGCTTACTCTTTGTCAATACGTGCTTACACTGAATCTTGATTCAGGTGTGGGAGCTCTTGCCTAAAATCTTTGCTGGTAAGGATTTCAGGTAATTTTTGTGCTTCTTTCTGTCTTTCTAGGAGTATTCGGATTCATAGGGGCTCAATCTGCTTCCGTGAATGCCGAAGATTGTGGGTGCTGTCAGTAATGGCAATATTGCAATATTGAGAAAATCCTCAAGTTATTGGTGTCATTTCGCACCGTTTAACTGCCGCCATTCAATCTTCCGAATATGCCATTGTCGCCTGACGACTCTACAATCGCCTCAAGTTTGGGGGGAGACCCTTTAGCGGTTTCTTTGTTGGACCAAGCGTCTTTGGATGAGCCCCTGTCGAGCCCTGACGGGTTTGATGCGTTTGTGGGGCAAGGGGCTCTCGCGATCGCCGAGGAGGAGATAGACCAGTTCGAACTCGTGCTGACTCCGCTGGAGCCTCTCGACGGGGACATCTTTCCCCGTTCGCCTGCGCCATCCACTTCTCCGGGGAGCAATTTCCCCACGGGCTCCGAGCCTTTGCCGGAGGGGGAGGAACTGGTCGATGGCAGTCAACTGTTCGATCTAAATCAGTTCCTGGCAGATTTTTCTTCGTTTTCGACCAACTTCACCACTTCTGACTTGCTGGTGGGCGGCGATGGCGGCGGGAGCATTGTTGGGACGACTAGCGACTTCACGGCGATTTCGTTGAGCGAACCCATTGATACGTCGCTAGATGACGGGAATCTTGTTGTCACGGATAGCGGCAGCACCGATTCAGGCGAAGTGACCGGCACCGAGACTGCGAGCACAACTGAGGTGGCGACCGTTGCCGGTCAGGCGGATTTGGCGATCGCCACGGTTGGCATTCCCTCTCGACCGGTGACGGTGGGAGAAACGGTTCGAATTACTTGGGAGGTCGAAAATCAGGGGAGTGCGGCGGTGATTTCGGGGTGGAGCGATCGCCTCTTCCTCTCTAGCGATGCGGTGCTGGATAGCGACGATGTCTTGGTGGCGACCCGAGATACTCCCCTTGGCGTCACTGTCGGTGTGGGCGATCGTTTGGCGGCAGAATTCGATCTCGAACTGCCTGAAGCGGCTCGCAATGCCAATTTTGTTCTGATTGCTGCGGATGCGGACGATGCGATCGCGGAAAGTGACGAAGGCAATAACACCAGTGTTGCCGTTCAACTGAATATCACCGATCCCGATCTGGTGGTGTCTTCTTTCAGTGTTCCCGAGCCGGGGCAGTGGGACGGGGTGGTGCCTGTGTCTTGGACGGTGACCAATCAGGGGGAGGTGGCTGCTTATGGTAATTGGAGCGATCGCATTTTCTTTTCGAGTGATGCGGTGCTGGATAGTAGCGATGTTGTCGGGCTGACTCGCGAAGTCAATTTAGATAGCCCTCTCGCTGCGGGAGAAAGCTATGATGTCTCTCTCGATATCGAGGTTCCCGAGGTGGCGCGGGACTTTGGGTTTGCGTTTGTTGTAACGGATGCGTTGGCAGAGCGTCTCGAAATTAACGAGGGGAATAATTCGCTATCGAATCAGGCTGACCTGGTGGTGAGTAGCGTCGCGTTGCCCGACGGGCCAATTACGCCAGGGGATGTGATTGAGCTCACCTACACCGTTACCAACCAAGGCAGCGTCACCGCTTATGACTTGTCTAGCTCCGACGATCGCATTCGTTTCTCCAGCGACACCATATTTAACAACAACAACAATATAGATACATTTGTCAAGACTATCGCCTCTCCAGTCAGCTCGCTTGCTCCCGGTGAGAGCTACACGGTCAATACCACCATTACTGTGCCGGATGGAGCTGCTAGCCGCCCAAACCTGCTGGTGCAGGCCGATATCTTCAGAGATCAGACGGAAAGTAACGAAACCAACAATACCGGCGTTCTTCAGACCAACGTCACCTTTGCCGATCTTGTCGTCACCGATGTCATCCTTCCTGGCGGACCCATTACGCCAGGGGATTTGCTTGAGCTCACCTACACCGTCACCAACCAAGGCAGCGTCACCGCTTATGACTTGTCTAGCTCCGACGATCGCATTCGTTTCTCCAGCGACACCATATTTAACAACAACAACAATATAGATACATTTGTCAAGACTATCGCCTCTCCAGTCAGCTCGCTTGCTCCCGGTGAGAGCTACACGGTCAATACCACCATTACTGTGCCGGATGGAGCTGCTAGCCGCCCAAACCTGCTGGTGCAGGCCGATATCTTCAGAGATCAGACGGAAAGCAACGAAACCAACAATACCGGCGTTCTTCAGACCAACGTCACCTTTGCCGATCTTGTCGTCACCGATGTCATCCTTCCTGGCGGACCCATTACGCCAGGGGATTTGCTTGAGCTCACCTACACCGTCACCAACCAAGGCAGCGTCACCGCTTATGACTTGTCTAGCTCCGACGATCGCATTCGTTTCTCCAGCGACACCATATTTAACAACAACAACAATATAGATACATTTGTCAAGACTATCGCCTCTCCAGTCAGCTCGCTTGCTCCCGGTGAGAGCTACACGGTCAATACCACCATTACTGTGCCGGATGGAGCTGCTAGCCGCCCAAACCTGCTGGTGCAGGCCGATATCTTCAGAGATCAGACGGAAAGCAACGAAACCAACAATACCGGCGTTGCTGGTGCCGAAAAGCCTGGGTCAGAAGTAGATCTAGTCATAATGGGAGCAACCATTCCAGAAATTGCGGCGTTCGGTCAAGTGGTCTCGGTGAGCTGGACTGTCCTCAACCAAGGAGCCGATACCGCATTTGGCAGCTTTCTAGATGGCGTTTACCTGTCTGCCGATGCTGTTTTAGATAGCTCAGACATTCAACTGCGCTTAGCCGATAGTGCGTCAAAAACTCCGCTCATACCGGGCGATAGCTATATCCTCAGCACCGAGATTATCGTCCCCAGCGACGACGGTCTCGATCGCCCCTATCTACTCTTCGCAGCAGATGCCCTCGACCTGCAGGTAGAAACCGACAACACCAATAACGTTTTTGCCCTAGAACACACCTTCACGAACCCCGATTTCGTCGTCTCCGATATCTCTATCCCCGACCTCAATGCCTTCGGCGAGTTGGTGGAAATTTCCTGGACCGTCACCAACATTGGGGAAGTGACTGCCCTGCTCGATCGCGACGATGCACTGTATTTATCCAACGACGACATCTTTGACGACTCCGACATCCTGGTGTCGTTGAAATCAGTTGTGGAGGCCCCCCTAGCTGCAGGTGAAAGTCGCACCCTATCCGCCACAATCCGGCTGCCGGAGGGACAAGAGGGCTTCTCCCATCTCTTGGTCTTCGCCGATCGCTTCAACTATCAACCAGAAACGGACGAAACCAATAACGTCAGCGCGATTGCCCTGCAGGGGGTCGATCTGTTGGTGACCGACATTGAAGTCCCCTCCCTCACCAACGCAGGAGAAACCTTTGAGGTGAGCTGGACAGTAGCGAACCGAGGCACAGTCGCCGCCACGGGCAATGGAGTCGATCGCCTGTTCATTTCCGCCGATGACAGCTTCGATGCCGGAGATACCTTGGTGGTCGAGGTGGAAACTGGCCAGTTGACGCCTTTAGAGCCAGGGGAAACCTATCGCCTCACGCGGGAGATTGCCATTCCCACTGGTCTGAACGATCGCCCCTATCTGTTTGTGGTGACGGATGCCAATAACGATCGCTTGGAGGTCAACACCAACAACAACATCCGCTCGATCGCCCTCAACGTTCTGGCCCCCGACTTAGTGGTCGCCAATGTTTTGGCCCCCGCTCGCGCTACTTGGGGCGAAACCATTGAAGTGGAATGGACAGTTGCCAACCAGGGAGAAACTGCTGCCACCGCCAATCGGACCGATCGCCTCTATCTGTCCAGCGATCGCCTCCTCGATGGCGACGACATTGTCCTCGATAGCGTGGATATTGCTACCCTCCTCGCTGCCGGAGGGGATAGCCATACCGTTCGTCACTCCGTAGATATCTCGACCGTTGACCCCACACTAGAGTGGTACGTCTTGGTGGAAACGGACGCCAATCGCGACCAAGTTGAAGCTGACGAAACAAACAACACCAATACTTTTGCCATCGACATTCTGGCCCCCGATCTGTCAGTGACGGCTGGCAGCGTGACGGGGAGCGCGGCCTCTGGTGCCGAGGTGACTGTGGATTGGACCGTGCAGAACCTCGGCGATGGGGCTGCCCTGTTCGATTGGACCGATGCCCTCTACCTGTCTAGCGATAACATCTGGGATGCCGCAGACCTGCGCCTGTCCAGCAGCGAGTTCAGGGCTCTTTCCCTCGATGCAGGAGCCGACTATTCCCGCAGCCAAACCGTAACGCTACCCCAGACCGCTGCGGGTGCCCAGTATCTGCTGGTCAGAACAGATGACCTCGCCGCACAGCCCGAGGGCGACGAGGGCAATAATACGCTGGCGATCGCCCTCGATATTGCCGCCCCCGATTTGGCGATCGCAGCAGTCAGTGCCCCCACTGCAGCCACATTCGGAGAAACCGTTACTGTCGATTGGACGGTGGTCAACTTAACGGACATCGACGCCCTCGCCACCTGGACCGATGCGATTTATCTATCCGACGACGCGGTTTGGAATCCCGAGACCGATCTCCTGCTGGGCAGTCAAGTTAGCCCGCAGAGCTTGGGGGCTGGCGGCAGCTACAGCAATAGCTTGACGGTGGCCGTGCCCAGCAGTTTGGGGGCTGGCAGCAAATATCTGCTGGTGGTGACCGATCGCGATGGCGCGCAAGGAGAAGTCTCGACGGCAAATAATGTCGAGGCTCTGGCTCTGGATGTGCTGGCCCCCGATTTACAAGTCAGCGCGATCGCTGCCCCCTCTGCCGCCACTTGGACCGATCGCATCGACATCAGTTACACGGTCGTCAACCAGGGCACTGGAGCTGCCCTGAGTACCAACATCCGCGATCGCATTTTCCTCTCCACCGATGCTGTCTTCGATAGCAGCGACATCTTTCTCGGCGATGTATTTGTCGGCGATCGCACTCCCCTAGCCCCCAGCGAAAGCTATGTGGGCGAGCATACCGTCACCATCCCCTCCGTCACCCCCGGTGATTATTTCCTCTTGGTCCAAAGCGATCGCAGTAACCAACAGGCGGAATTAGACGAAAGCAATAACGTTACCGCCGTTGGCTTCGAAGTCCTGACACCGCCCCATGCCGATCTGGTGGTGGAGGCCGTCAGCAGCTCACCCACAGCTCTGAGCGGTTCGCCTCTAGAGGTCAACTGGCGGGTACGCAACATCGGCCCCAACGCCACGGCGGTCGGAAACTGGGTCGATCGCCTGATCCTGTCGGACGATGCCATGCTCGACAGTGGCGATGTGGAACTGGCTCGCGTCAATCGCTCCGGCTCGCTCGCCCCCGACAGTAGCTACACCAATTCCGCCACCGTCACGCTCCCCAACGGCATCTCTGGGGACTTCTACCTGTTTGTGGAAACCGATGTCAACAATGGCGTCTTCGAATATCTCTTGGAGGGCAATAATGTCGGTCGCGCGCTCGATGCGATCGCGATCGCCCGCAGCCCCGATCCCGACCTGCAGGTTACGAATATCTCTGCGCCGTTAACCAGCTTGGCCGGTCAAAGCGCCACCGTCAGTTGGACTGTGGAGAATGGCGGTACCGGACCTGCCGGAGGCAACTGGATCGATCGCGTCTATCTCTCGCCAGATGGTAGTTTGAACGGGGCAATTTTACTCGCGTCGGTGGCGCAAGACGCCGACGGTGCAGGCCATAACGGCAATTACACTGCCTCCGCCCAGATCTCGATTCCGGCGGTGACGGGAGACTTCCGCATTGTGGTGGTGACCGATGCTGGCGACCAGCTATTTGAGGGGGATGGAGAAGGCAATAACTTGGCGGTGGCGGACCAGTCGCTGCAAATTTCCTCTCCCGATCTAGTGGCGAGCCTGCAATCCAGTCCGGCTACAGCGATATCGGGAACTGCGATTAGCCTCGATTGGCTGGTGCAAAACGCAGGCACGGGCACCGCTCTGGGGAATTGGGTCGATCGCGTTTACATCTCCAGCAATGCGGTGTTCGATGGCGGCGATCGCCTCTTGGGCGAAGTGTTCCGCAATGCTCCCGTCGCGGTGGGCGACAGCTATGCCAATTCCCTCACTTTTGACTTACCGATTGAGCTGAGGGGCGAGCAATTCCTCCTGGTGGTGGCGGATGCGGGCGGTACTGTCCTGGAAGTGGGTGGCGAGACCAATAACGTTACCGCGACACCCATCGCGATCGAACTGGCTCCCTTTGCCGATTTGGCCGTCACCGAGTTTTTTGCCCCCACTCTCGCAGTGGGCGATCCGGCCCAAATTGAGGTCAGTTATACCGTTATCAATCAAGGGAGCGGGACCAGTAACGTCGATCGCTGGGTCGATCGGATCGTGGCCTCCAACGACGATATTTTTGGAGATGGCGACGATATTGTCTTGGCGACGTTCGAGCGCACCGGCAGCCTGAATGGAGGGGATTCCTACGAGCGCATTGAAACCCTGCGCCTGCCACCTGCGTTGGAAGGACGCTTTCACCTGTTTGTTCAAACCGATGCGGGCGAGCTCGTCTTCGAGAATGGCTTGACCGACAACAATGTCCTGCAAGCGGATGGGGCGATCGACATTACGCCGATTCCTTATGCAGACCTGATTGTCTCGACGGTCAGCGCGCAGCAGGAGGCCGATGGGCGATCGCTGCAGTTGGAATGGACCGTTGAAAACCAAGGCATCGGGCTGACCGATCGCAGCGAGTGGTTCGATATCGTCCAGTTGGCGAGCGATGCTGCCGGACAGAATATCGTCCAAACCTTAGGCATCTTCGAACGGGTCGGTGCTCTGGATGTGGGGGGCAGCTACCAGCGGGCACTGGATGTGACTCTGCCCAACGGTCTCAATGGTCCCTTCTACGTCGTGGTGACGACGGGTCGCGGAGCGAATGGCCTCACCAGCAGCGTGTTCGAATATCTGTTTGAGGATAACAACTCCGCCGTTTCGGACCCGTTCCTGGTCGATTTCACCCCGCCCCCCGACTTGGTGGTGGAAGACATTGTCGCTCCCCCCCTCAGCTTCACCTCCGGCCAGCGCATCGATCTGAGCTGGACCGTGCGCAATCAGGGCTTTGGAGATGCCATTTCCGCTTGGACAGACACGATTTACCTGCAAGAGGCAGGCAATCCCACGGGCTCGCTGATTCGGTTGGGCTCGTTTAGCTTTGCCAACGGCCTTGCCGCCGGACAGTCCTACCAACGTTCCGAGCAATTTGCTCTGCCCTCGACGCTGCAAGGGCTGTACCGCGTTGTGGTGGAGACCAACGCCACGCGCTCGCTCTATGAAGCGGATAACGCGGACAACAATCAACTGACGGATGGCACCACCCTGCAGATTGCACTGCCTCTACGTCCCGACCTGCAGGTGAGCGCGATCGAGGCCCCCACGACGATCTCGGCAGGCGGCACGGTTTCGCTAGAATTCGAGGCGATCAATCAGGGTGCCGTTGCCACCAGCACTCCCCGCTGGACCGATCGCGTCTACCTGTCCCTCGACAACACCATTAGCTCCGACGATGTCTTGCTGGGCAGTCTCGGCAATGTCTCGGCACTGGAGTCTGGAGAGCGCTACCGTGCGGCGATTGAAGGGTCCGTCATTCCCCGCCGCTTCCGGGGACAGGCTTTCTTAATCGTGGAAACTGACGCCTCCCAACAAGTGGATGAGGGCTCGCGGGAAGGGAATAACATTCGGGTATTTGAAACCTTTGTGGACCCGCTACCCCCTGCCGATCTGGTGACAGGCAACGTGGCGGCCCCCGACCAAGCGTTTGAGGGCACTCAAATTGAGGTGCGCTATACCGTTGCCAACCTCGGCTTGGGAGAAACCGATCGCGACTCCTGGACCGACCAAATTTGGCTGACGCGCGATCGCGATCGCCCCAGTGCCGCTGCTATCTTTACCAGCGAAACCAACGACATTCTGTTGCGCACCATCACGAATTCTGGCTCGCTGGCGGTGGGCGACAGTGTCGAGCGGGTGGTGACGGTCACGCTGCCAGAGCAAATTACGGGCGAGTGGTTTATTACCGCTTGGAGCGATGCCTTCGATGTGGTGACTGAAGATACCCTCTCGGTCAACATCAACCCCGACGACCCCAACGAATTTGACAGCAACAATTACAGCTCCACCCCGATTACGGTCCTACTGACCCCCCCGCCGGACTTGGTGGTGACTGAAGTGACCCCTCAATTGGGCGTGCAATCGGGCGAAGCCTTCACAGTCAGTTGGGAGGTCGCCAACCTCGGTCAGGGCAGCACCGATGTCGATCGCTGGTTCGATTCGGTCTATCTCTCCGATTCCCCCACGCTGACGAACAGCTCCACCCGCTGGTTCTTGGGGGATGTGGAGCGGCGCGGCAGTCTGGCTGAGGGAGAAAGTTATATCGCCAGCCTGACGGTGGATCTCTCCCCCGGCACCGATGGCCGCTACGTCATCATCGAAACCAACTCGCATAGCCGAGAGCGGGTCTTTGAAGGGCCATTTGACGATAACAACGTCACCGCTGCGATCGCCGATGTCGTTCAGCCTCTCCTACCCGATCTCGTCGTCACCGACATAGAAGCCCCCAGCGCCAACTTCTCCGGCGAGCCGGTCACCATTCGTTGGACTGTTGAAAATCGAGGGGATGGGGCGATCGGGTCGGGAACCAGCTTCTGGCAAGATGCCATTTACCTCTCCCCCGACCCCGAATTTATTGCCGATCGCGCCACTCGCTTGGGCTTCTTCACCTATGCCGCCCCCACCGCCCTACAAGCGGGCGAGTCCTACCAGCAGGAACGCCAGATTGTCTTGCCTCGGGGCATTGATGGGGAGTTTTATCTCCACGCCATCACCAATATCGATCCCACTCCCGAAGGTAGAACCCCTGGTGCCACACTTTCCTCAACGCTGCCGACACAAGGCACCAATGACAGTGTTCTCCAGGAATACACCATCCAGGCGTTCGAACCCCAGTTCAACAACCTCTATTCCGAAGCCATTCCCGTCACCTATTACGAACCCGATCTGGTGGTGTCGCAGTTCCAGCTCCCCCTAGAAGCCCCTCAGTCCGGTCAGTCGATTGAAATTAGCTGGACGGTGACCAATGACGGCAATCGCGACAGCCGCGAATTGGCCTGGTTCGATCGCATTTATCTCTCCCGCGATCCGTCCCTCGACTTCCAAGATCGAATTGTGGGGGATTTCCGGCGCGAAGGCAGTCTGGCTGCTGGCGATTCTTACGATCGCACCGAAATCATTCAGCTACCGGACGGGATTGACGGGGAGTTTTATCTGCTCGCAGTCACCGATGCCCTGTTGGTCGATCGCGACGATATCTTGGTCGCCAGACCCGTGCCTACCGATGCCAGCATCTTTTTCCAGTTCGGCGATCGCCAGATGGGTGCAGTGCCTGAATTCCAGGATGAAGGCAACAACTTAACGGCAGCCCCCCTCACCATTAACCTGCAGCCCTCCCCCGACCTGCAGGTCACCCGCATCGACGCCCCCGAGCGAGTCGTCACCGGTCAGAGTTTCACCATTACCTACGAAGTCAGCAACCTCGGGACCGGCGATGTTCCGGCGGCCGAAAGTGGCTGGCGGGATCTGATTTATCTCTCGCGGGATGAATTTTTAGACCTGCAAAGCGATCGCTATTTAGGCTTTCAGGATCGCGTCGGCGGCTTAGCGGTGAACGAATCCTACGAAGTCACCCGCAGCTTCAATGCCCCCTCCGCCTTGGACGGCCCCTTCTTTGTCTTCGTCCTCACCGATCCCCCCGAGTTCGACCTCGATCGCGATCTGTTTGTGGGGGATGTGTTTGAAGGGCCGAACGAACTCAATAACGCCAGCCCCAGCGACCAACCGGTGATTTTCGAACTGCCTCCCCCTGCCGACCTGCAGGTGCGGACTATCGAGATTCCTCCCCAAGCTCAAACGGGCGAGCCCATCACGGTCAGCTACACCGTTGAAAACCTGGGCGAAAACGCCGCTTCGGGACGGTGGACCGATGCGATTTACGTCTCCGATGACGCCATCTGGGATGTGGGCGATCGCCTCTTGGGTCGCGTCAGCCGCAGTGGTATCCTCGACCCCGACGGCAGCTACAGCGCCGAGTTAACCGCCGACCTGCCTCCCCTCACCCCCGGTCAATACCGCATCATCGTCCGCCCCGATATTTTCAATCAGGTGTACGAAGCGGCAGGGGAAGCCAACAATCGCACCCCCTCGGCTGACAGCCTCAGCGCCACCGTGCCCGCCCTCCAACTGGGCCTGCCGTTAGAGGCCAGCCTCGACAGCGGTGAAGAGCAGCTCTACGAAATTACCGTCGCGGCAGGCCAAACCCTGCAAGTCAGCTTGGATTCGGCCAGCGAAGCCGCCACCAACGAACTGTTCATTCGCTTTGGAGCAGCCCCCACTGGCATCCTGTTCGATGCCGCCTCCGAAGGCATCCTCGCCCCCGATCGCTCCTTGGTGGTGCCCACCACCGAAGCAGGCACTTACTATGTCCTAGTGCGCAGTCAGTCGCAGCCCAGCGACGATACCCCCGTCACCCTGCTGGCGGAAACCTTACCCTTCGGCATCACTGATGTCGTGACCGATCGCGGTGGCGACAGTCAATTTGTCACCTTCGACATTCTCGGAGTGCAGTTCCATCCCGATGCGATCGCCAAACTGGTGCGTCCCGGCATCGCCGAATACGAGCCCGTCCGCTACGAAGTCCTTGACAGCACCCACATCCGGGCGATCTTCGATCTGACCGCCGCCCCCCACGGTCTCTACGACGTTCAGGTCACCAACCCCGATGCAGAGGCGGTGGTGCCCTACCGCTATCTGGTGGAACGGGCGATTGAGCCCGATGTGGCGATCGGCTTGGGTGGAGACCGCGTGTTGGCCCCTGGCGACACCGGCACCTACAGCATCTCGGTCTCCAGTCTGACCAATATCGATACCCCCTTCGTACATTTCCAATTCGGCGTTCCCGAGTTGGGGGACAACGAGTTCTTGCTCGGTCTGTTTTCTGCCGATGCCCTGTCAATAACCGGCATTGACGAGCTTCCTTTCCTGACCTTCGCCTCCAATTTGCGGGGGGCTCCAGACGGATTCGGCGACGATATTCCCTTCGCCAGCCTGGTGTCGGATCTCAACGCTGACGGCAACATTCTGGCCCCCGGATTTATCTTCGATCTGCCCACCGGCAACTTTGCCGGACAGACCTTTACGGTGCAGACCTATGCGGGCTTGACCGATTTACTGGCGATCGAACCCGATGCGCTTTCGGATTTGCTACCTGACGATGAATTTAAAATTGCCTTCCAGTTCCCCGTCACCGCCACCGCCACCGCCCTGACTCGGGAGGAATTTATCGCCCTGCAAACGGAAGACGCTCTGAGCTTGCGGGATAGCATTCTCGCCGACGAGACCGCCTCACCGGCCCTCACCGGTTTGGCGGCAGATGCAGAGGCTTGGGTGGCAGCCTATCTGGGGGCCTTAGAACAAGCGGGATATCTGCGCCCCGAAGGGGAAGCTGCCCCGATTCGCTCCAATCCGCTGGTTATCAGCTTGGCGAATGCCCTCGCGACCGGCCTATTGCTCGGTCCCAGTGGCGAACAAATCCTTTCAGATGGAGATCTGGTCTCGTTCTTTGAAGATGTCCGTCGTTGGTACGGCCACGATGCCGAACTCATCGGCAATAGCACGAACCCCACCCTAGAAGCATTCGATCTGGGCGCGATCGACGACACGGCGCTGCTCTCCTTCAATACCTTTGTCCCCTTCGGCAGAGCTCGATTGGACCTTCCCGGTCTGGTCGAGGTTCCACCCCCCAGTTTCGCCAGTGTCCTTAACGGTGTCGGGCTGACGACCGATCGGGCCACGATTGTCGGACCGCTGGGCACGGGCACGCAAGGATTTGTCCCCGCCGATACCGCCCTCCCCTACACCGTCCGGTTCGAGAACGCCCCCACCGCCAGTTCCGCTGTGGGTGAAGTGCGGATTGTGATTGAATTGGATGAAGATCTCGACCCCCGCAGTTTCCGGCTAGGGGACTTACAACTGGGAGATATTCAGGTGAATATCCCCACCGATCGCGGCTTTTTCCAGGGGGATTTCGACTTCACGGCATCCAAAGGCTTCCTGCTGCGGGTGAGTGCCGGTCTCGACCCCCTCTCCAATACGGCGAGCTGGGTGTTACAGGCGATCGACCCCGATACGGGGGAAGTGCTGCAAGCGGGAGATGTGGGTCTGTTGCCCCCCAACACCGTCGCTGGCGATGGTGCGGGCTTTGTGACTTACACCGTTCTAGCCGATGCCGACAGCCCGACCGGGACCGAGATTAGCAGCACCGCTCGGGTGCTGTTCAACACGGCAGCTCCCTTCGATACCGCCCCGGTCACCAATGTGGTGGATGCCGTTGCTCCAACCACCTCCCTGAACGTGACTCCCCTCGTGGCCGGTGGCTCCGACTTTTTAGTGGAATGGGAGGCGGTTGACGACGCAGGCGGCTCTGGGGTTCAGCACGTCACGGTTTACGTGGCTGAAAATGGCGGGGACTTCAGCATTTGGCAGCGTCGCACCACTGACACCTCTGCCATCTTCCAAGGGGAAGCGGGGACTGACTACGAATTTCTGGCGATCGCCACCGATGTGGCGGGCAACCAAGAGGTGGCCGATATCAGTGCCGCTCTGCCCAGTGACGGCTCGGCAGTCAACTTGGGCGCGATCGACACCATTGGCAGCACCACAATCGATCTCGATCCCGCTCCCATTCCCACCCAAGCCTCCAGCAACGAACTCTTCCTAGAAGCCCAGCAAAATATTCCAGCAGCCGATCCCCTGTCTCGTCCCTCCGGCTTCGACCGGGTGGTGGCTCCATTCGATGCGCGATCGTTTGCCACTGGCTTTATCGAGAGCAACGCCGCGATCGGCCCGCTCGCCATTCTGGCGCTGGATAACGGCTCGGTTATCGCCAGCGGCGGAGCCAATCGCGGTTCCCTCTACCGCTTCGACCGAGAGGGTGGAGAGGCCGGCAACCCATTTGTGACGCTGCCCCACCCCATCTTCCAGTTGGCGCTGGGAGCGAATGGCAGTCTGTGGGCCACCACGGGCGGCGGCGCGCTGTTACAGCTCAATGCCGACACGGGCGAAATTTTGGCGAAATTTGGCGAAGGGATTACCCAATCCCTGGCCATCCAAGAGGCCACCGGATTAATTTACGTTTCCACCGCAGACGGCATTGAAATCTTCAACCCTGCCACGGGTGGCTTCACGCAGTTCAGTCGTTTGCGGGTGGGCAATCTGGCCTTTGCCCCCGATGGTTCCCTCTGGGCCGCCACCTGGCCCGATCGCGGCGATATTGTTCGCTTTGACAGTCAAGGTCGCCCCGAGCGCAGGTTGGCCTACGATGCCCCGATCGACTCGATCGCCTTTGGCCAGCAGGGGTCCGAGCTAGAGGGATTATTATTCGTCTCCGCCAACGACGGCGTCTTGAGGCTCGTGGATCTGGCCACCCTCAACCAAACGGCGATCGCCACTGGCGGCAGTCGCGGCGATCGGGTGACCACCACTGCCGACGGTCGCATCTTCCTCAGCCAGTCGGACCAAATCGACATCATCAGCCCCCGACTGGCCCCTCAAGTCACCTTCACCAACCCCAGCGATGAAGCGGTTGTGGCCCTACCCCACGGCACGCTGACGGTCACGTTCGATCGCGATATCATCGCCGACAGTATCGATCGCCCCGAATCGGCCCTCAACCCCGCCAACTTCCAGCTAGTCGCGGACTCGGGCGAAATGTTCACCCCACAGAGCGTCGCCTACGAGGCCAACAGCCGCACTGCCTTCCTCGAATTCGGCACCGTCGTTCCCGATATTTACGAACTCCGCATCGCCTCGACTCTTGCCAGCACTGCCGGTATCGCACTGGGTGAAGAGGTGGTGGTGGACTTCACCGCCGTGTCGGACTTCCTGCCCTTTGTGGACTTGAATTTTGCCAATGCTCGCTCCAATCGGGCCGATGGCACAGTGTCCTTTGATGTCCAGTTGACCAATACTGCCAACTTCGACCTGCAATTACCGCTGGCGCTGTTGCTAGACCCGATTCAGCAAACCAACGGCGTTCCCATCGGGGCGACGTTCGAGGCGGAGGGCTACTACCTCGTCGATCTGAGCGAGTCGCTAGTGGACGGTCGTCTCAAAGCGGGCGAATCTACCATTGCTCGCACCATCACCGTCTCCAATCCCGACGATCTGCGGGTGGATTTTGCTGCTGGTCTGTTCTCCATTCCCTTTGTCAATGAAGCCCCTACTTTTGCCTCCGACCCCGTGACGACGGCGATCGCCGGACAGCCCTATACCTATTTGGCGGTGGGAGCAGATGCTGACGGCAATGCCTTTAGCTACTTACTCCTGAGTGGTCCCGACGGTCTTGTGGTGGATGCCCAAACGGGCTTGGTGAGTTGGACTCCCACGGCAGACAGTCCTGCTGGAGTGGATGTTGTCCTGCAGGTGTTTGACGGTCGCGGCGGCAGCAGCACGCAAGCCTTCACCATTCAAGTGGAGGGAGGCAATCGAGCTCCAGTCTTCGACCCACTTCCCACCGAACTGATTGGTCGCGAAGGAGCCCCTCTGAACCTGCCGATTTCGGCCACAGATGCGGATGGGGATGCGCTGCAATTCTGGGTTAACGGTCTACCTCCTGGCGCAGTCTTCGACCCCGTCCAGCAACAATTAACCTGGACCCCCGGTTACGATGCTGCTGGCATTTACACCCTCCAATTAGTCGCCAGCGATGGTGTCGCCCAAGTCGAGCAAGAGATCGTCCTAGCGGTAACCCCCACCAACCAAGCTCCCAGCCTCGTTCGACCCGCCGATCGCACCGTTCGAGAAGGGGAACCCCTGCGCCTGCAATTGCAAGCAAACGATCCGGAAGGGGGCGAGCTATTCTTCTTCAGTAATTTGCTCCCCGGCGGCACCCTCGATCCGGCCACGGGGGTGTTTGAATGGACTCCGACCTTCTTCGACGCCGGTCTGCACGAGATTCCGTTCTCGGTTAGCGATGGGGATTTTGTCACGACGGAAACGGTGGCGATTGAAGTTCTCAATGTGAATGCCGCCCCCATCTTCGACAATCTCGATGGCTTCCAGGTGCAGGAGGGGCAAAGGATCGAATTACGTGCCTTCGCCCTAGACCCGGACAATCCCGATTTCATTCCCCAAAACCGCTTGCAGGGAGGCAATCTCTCCTTGCTAGAGGGCAGCAATCCTTCAGTCACTTACAGCGCGACAGGGTTGCCAGATGGGGCTGTGTTCGATTCAGAGACCGCTGAATTTGTCTGGATCCCCACCTTCACGGATGCGGGCGAGTATGTGGTGACCTTTACCGCCACTGACGATGGCAACGGTACGGGCAACATTCAAACCTCCACAATCACAGTCCCGCTCTCAGTCTTCAATACCAACCGCGCCCCTGAAATCGAAGCCATTGCTAATCAGACCATCGCTCGCGGCGAAGTTTTAGAGCTGACAGTGAATGCCACCGATCGCGATGGAGATGCGATCGCCCTCAGTGCTGCCGGACTGACCGGTTTCCCCATCCCCGATTTTGCCAGCTTCACCGACAACGGCGACGGTACGGCCCTGTTGCGCTTCGACCCGGCCAATGCCGATAGCGGCGACTTTCCCATTATTTTGACGGCGGGCGACGGTCGCGATCGTGATGAATTCACCTTTATCCTGTCGGTGGATGCCCCCAACGATCCGCCTCGGCTGGACTACATCGGCGACAAAGTGGCTGTGGCGGGCGAGACGCTGCAGTTTGAAGTGGACGTGCGCGATCGCAATGAAGATCCCCTCGCCTTCGAGGCGATTGGTCTGCCTGCAGGAGCGACCCTCACCCCCTCGCCGATCTACGGCAAAGCCATTTTTGCATGGACCCCCACCGAGGCAGATCTGGGGAATTACGCGATCTCCATCCGGGTGAGCGACAGCGGCAATGGCGATGCGGCTGAAGTGCTGAGCGACGAACAGAATTTCAATCTGGCGGTGCGCGCCGACAACCAAGCTCCGCTGCTGGCTCCGATTGGCAATCTCAGCGTTCTAGAGGGAGACACCCTCACGCTGGCACTCTCCGCCTTCGATGCGGATGGAGATACCCTCACTTACAGCGCGGAGAATTTACCTGCCGCTGCCAGCTTCGACCCCGTCAGCGGCACCCTTACTTGGAATCCCAACCTGCTGCAACAGGGCACCTACAACGACATTATCTTTGGGGTGACTGACGGCCACAGCAGCAGCTTCGAAACGATCTCGATCGCGGTTGAGAATCTCAACCAAGCTCCCGTTCTGATTCCGCTCCCCGCCCAATCCGGTCGGGAAGGATCGCTGCTGGAATTCAGCTTGGCGGCTGGAGACATTGATGGCGACCCCGTCTTGTTCTCAGCGGTAACGCCATTGCCCGAAGGAGCCAGTTTCGACCCCCGCACGGGAGACTTTAGCTGGACTCCCAACTTCGGCCAAGCGGGGGCTCACCTCTTAGAATTTACCGTCACCGACTCCCAAGGGCTGACGGATACGCGGCAAGTCTTCATCGCCATTGAAGACACCAACCGCGCCCCCGAATTGGAGGTCAGTTCCCGCTCGATCGCGCTGGGTGAAACGCTCAGCTTGACACTGCAAGGCAGCGACCCCGATGCGGACAATCGTCTGACCTACTCCGCCCTCAACCTACCGGAAGGGGCCAGCCTCGATGCCAACACGGGCGAATTTAGCTGGACCCCCAGCCCCGGTCAAGCAGGGGATTACGTCCTGCGCTTCGCGGTCTCGGATGGGGACCTTACGACTGAAGCCTCGATTGAACTGCGAGTGGCGATTTCTCCTGAACTGCCGGATGTGGAGATCGAGCTCACCCCCAGCTTCCCCGCTCTCCCCGGTCAGACGGTCACCATCGCCACCAATGCGGCAGGCTTGGCTGATATTGCCAGCATTGAAGTGCTGGTGAATGGCGAACCGCTGGTGGTGGACGATCGCAATCGGGCCAGCTTTACCGCCGCTGCCCCCGGCCGGATTGTGGTGGAGGCGATCGCCACCGATCTCGACGGTCGCGTCGGTCGCACCGAAACGGTCTTGCTGGTTCGCGATCCCGAAGATAACGAAGCTCCGGTTGTGGCATTTGCCCCAGGACTCGATGGTGCAGTTCTGGATAGTGCCGCCGATATCCTCGGCTCGGTGGCCGATCGCAATTTGGCTGAATGGGTGCTGGAAATTGCCGAAGTGGGCAGTAGCCAGTTCCGCACCCTTGCCAGTGGCAACGATACCGTTAGTGGCGACCCACTAGCGCAACTGGACCCCGCCGCTCTGGAGAATGGCTTCTATCAACTGCGCTTGCGGGCCACCGATATTGGCGATCGCATCAGCATTGCCGAGATTGAGGTTGAGATTAGCAGCCAAGTTAAAGACGGCCAGTACCGCCGCACTGAAACCGATCTGTCGGTGCAGCTTGGGGATACGACTTTCGAGCTGGTGCGGGCTTACGATTCTCTGACGGCTGACGACTCCAGCACCTTTGGCTTTGGCTGGCGACTGGCGAATGCCGATTTCAACCTGCAGACCGATGTGCCGCTGACGGGGCGCGAAGAGTTGGGGGTTGATTCGCCTCTGGAAGCGGGCAGTCGTCTGTATCTCACGCTGCCCGATGGCGATCGGGTTGGCTTTACCTTCACGCCCCAAGCGCAAAGCCAGTTGGGTGTGACCTATTATCAGCCCGCCTGGACGGCAGATGATGGGGTGGAATATGTGCTGGAATCGGTATCCGCTCCGCTCTCTCGGGTGGGCAATCGGTTCTTCGATCTGCAAACGGCCCGCCCCTACAATCCGGCCAACGAGGGCTTTGAAGGTTTTGCCTACAGCCTGACGGCTCCTGATAGCACGGTCTACCAGCTCGATGCCGACGGCAGCGTGACGGAACAAGTTTCCTCAGATGGCACCCGTCTCTACTTCAGCGATAGCGGCATCACCAGTTCGACGGGAGACACGATTACCTTCATTCGGGATGCTGCCGGACGGCTGGAGCAGGCGATCGCCCCCAATGGTTCTGTGGTGAACTACACCTATGACGATCGAGGGCGCTTAGTTTCGGCTCGGAATTTGCAATTGGGGCTGGCGAGTCGCTACGGATACGAGCTGGATGGGCAAGAGCGGCTGGTTTTGGCGGCGGCTCCTGTGGGGGTTAGCGGTGGTGAAGGGGTGGATTATGGTGTCACTGCGACGACTGCACCCGTTATTGGAGATTTAGGCAGTGCTGCTCAATTTACGGATGGTTCTGTCAGCGGCTCGCTGGTGGCAGGTGAGGGCGATCGCTACCTCTTGAGCCTGCGAGATTCCGAACTGCTGTCCACTGCGACTGACTTTGTCTTAGTGGGGGTCGAGATTGATGCCGCAGGCGTATCGCCTTTACTGTCGGGGGTTGCTCCACTCACTCTAGATACCCTCGCAAACGGTACGACCTTTGCATTATTTGCAATGGAAGCAGCGGGGTTGCACCTGCTGGAAGTTAGTGGTACGGGGGATTACTCGCTCGACTTCTCCATTGTTGGCGATGTCAACCTCGATGGCTTGGTGGATGGCTCGGATAGCCAACTGTTGACAGCAGCTTTGGGCTCGGCGATCGGCGATGGAACCTATCCAGTCCAATTGGATGTCGATCGCGATGGAGCGATCGATGCCACTGACGCTCAATTGCTGGGCAGCAATTTTGGCTTTGTTACCAATCGTCCGCCAGTGGTGTCTGCAACGTCGGTGCTGACCCACGAGGATTTGGAGGTGCGGATTGCGCTGGAGGATCTGGCCTTCGATCCGGAAGGGGATGACGTTGCTTTCCGGGCGATCGATCCGGCGAACGGGACTGTCCTGCTCGACCCCACGGGTGAATTTGCTATCTTCCGGCCCACCGACGGCTTTACAGGAGCCGCCACCTTTACGCTGGTGGCCGATGACGGGTTCAGTGCAGGCTCCGCCAGTATCTCGGTTGAGGTTAGCGATGCGCCCCTGGTCAATCTCAGCTTTGTCGATCGCGATCTCGCTCTAGCGATCGGCGAGACGGGTCAACTGCAAGTGGTGGGAGATTTTGCCGACCAGCGGGGGGTATTGCTCGACGGCGATTACCTCACATTCCTGTCGGAGGATCCGACTTCTGCTCAGGTTTCCGAGCTCGGTCAGTTGACGGGTCTATCTGCCGGGACGCCGATTATTACAGCTTCTCGCGGCAATCTGACAGCGGTAACGGCGGTCCCGATTGGTGAGTTCGAACAGCGGTATGTCAGTCTCGAAACCCCGGAAGAGTTTTCGCTAGCGCTAGCCAGTTTCAATGGGGTAATCGATCTCTATCCCAACACTGTGACGTTGCTGCCGGACAGTACCCGACAAATTTACGTCAACATTGACGATCCCACTTTTGAGAACGAAGAGCTGATTCTTTTACCCGATGAAGCGCAATTCTTCAGTAGCAACGGCAATGTCTTGCAGGTGGACGATCGCGGCTTGGTCACGGCGATCGGCACTGGATTTGCCGATATTACGGTTATTTATGGCGATACCGAAACGGTGATTCCGATCGCTGTCCAGTTACCCGAGCTCAATTCGAGCATCATCGACAGCGACGGTACGGCTGTCACCTCCGCCAACGGCTCTACCATCCTAATTGGTCCCAACTCGCTGCCCGAAGGTACGACCGTCACCATTGCCGATTTGGGGGCTCCCGACGTCCCCCTGCCCGAACTCGACCTGGAATTTTTGGGTGGCTTCGAGCTCGACTTCGAAGGTAATGCCTTAGCCAACCCGGCCCAGCTAGTCGTCGAGGCGCCAGTACATTTGGGGGTCGGCACCCGCGTGCTCTTTATGCGCCTTGGAGAGCTCCCCGATCGCACCGGGGCCCTACAACCGTTTTGGTTCCAAGCGGAAGAGGGCTTTGTGGGCGAAGATGGTCTCATCCGCACCCAGTCCCCCCCCTACCCTGGCGTCAACTACGAAGGTCAGTGGTATTTCTATGCAGATCTGAACGCGCCTGACTTTAGCGCCATCACAGACTTAATCGGCAGGTTTTTCCCTGATAACGAAGGCACGCAGGACAGCCTCGAGCTCCTCGAAGCGATCCAAAACAACCTCCCCGATGTGGGCACCCTCGAAATCCGCAAAGGGGAAGTGGATATTGCCTTCGATATTTTCAACGATTTCATCGGCATCGGATTCGGAGCGATCGGCAGTTCGATCGGCACCTTCCTGGGCGGCGGCCTCGCGGGCGGTGTGGCAGAGGAAGCCTTCGGTGTTGCTTTCCCTGTCCCCGAAGCTCCTATCCGCATTCCCACCTTCAGTGTTGCCTCTTTAGAAGTTGTTGCAATTCCGGCTGTCGGCTTACCTGTCGTGACTCCCCTCGACGTCAGATTCGACCCCGATCGAGGTCTGGTTTACGACATCGATTTCCAAAACTTCCCCGCCTCCAGTGAAAGCGATCCTTTCGGATCGCCGTTAATCGATGCCACACAATTCCAAATTGATAGCGAGACCGGTGTCCCCACTGTTACGCTCTTCGGTTCGGGTTTCGAGACAGCTACATCCGACACTGCCGTCAACTTCACCGCAGGCGATCGCACCTTTGCCGGTAACATTCTCAGCCTGAGTGGCGATCGCATTGTGGTAGAGGTGCCTGACACTGTCACCATTGGCACTGCCGAAATTGAGGTGATTCGCACCGAACAAACGAATACAGTCGCAGGCTTGCCGTCGCCCGACCCTGCATCCTTCACAAGTAATACTGTGGACGTTAATGTTGATGCCGATCGCATTTTGGGTTCCCTGCGCTTCAACGATCAAATCGCAGTCATCAATCCCGAAACACAAGAGCTATTTGCTCAACTACCGGTAGGAAACTCAGGCATTGAAGATTGGCCTGACTCGATCGCCATTACCCATCAAGGCGATCGAGCTTATGTCACCCTCAACCGAACCGGTCAAGTCGCTCTGGTCGATCCTGCCGCTCTGCGGCAAGTGGATGTCGATCCTGAAAGGTGGGGTACTAATGCAATCGATCTGCCACCGGGAGCTGCACCCACCTCAATCGTTATTGACGAATTTGACCAATATGCCTATGTGGCGGATAGCAGAGCGAACTTCAGCGGACAAACTCGCATTTTTGTGCTGGATATCAATCCCATGTCCGACGCCTACAACTCCGTTGTTGAGACCATCTATGTCGGACCTGCCTCTTTCGGTATCGAAGAGCTTGCCATCAGCGGCGATGGTCGCTATCTGTTTGCCACGGCTCCAGGTTCCAACCGCAGGCAAGAGCGCAAAGCTAGCCAAATCTTAGTGGTCAACATCGATCGAGCAGATCGTCCTCAATTTGGAAAAAGCAATAGCAAATCCTGGCGGCGACAGGTAGACAGTATAGAAACCCCCTTCGGTACGACAGGCATCAGTGCTACCCCAGCTCCCAATACTCTCGTTTTCACTAATCAATTCGACGATGCTAGAGGCTACGGAGTTTTAAGCTTCACCGACGAGTTCGATTTCTTCCGAGTTACACAGCTTGAATATGTTGACCTTACACTCGGCCTCGAACACGACTTCTTCGATGTCAATGACGCTGTTTCAGTCAAAGTTACTGACGATTTAGAATTTGGCTTTGTCGCTGCCTTCAACCGGCCAGTTGTTGTTGAAGATCTCAACGATCGCAATCCCTTCAGTGGAGATATTCCAGCCGGAAGTAATGTGGGGATTATTCGCGATCCTCTCGGACTGACGGAAGGCGGCCCCGAGTTAGTGGGTGCCACCCGTCCAATCCCTTTCGGCTTTACCTCCGATCTAGTCCTGAGCCCCGATAATCGCTTCTTATACGTGTCTTATCCTGGTGTGGCGCTCGAACAAACGGACAGCACCGATCTCGGATTTCCGAGTGGCAGTGTATTTGTCTACGATGTGGAGGCGATTCGCACTGCTGTCGAGGAATTTGACGGGATCGATGAAGCTGCAGGAATTAATGCCGAAGAGGATCTGAATGGTGACGATCCAGGTAATTCGATCGACGATCTCCATGAAATTCCAATTAATGACATTGTTTTCCCTGACATCGATACGCGAGCAGCTTTCCGGATTATTGAGGCTGACCCACTGCGAGGGCAATTTGTCTTTGGTCTCGATCCAGAGCTCCCCGATCGCGCTCCCATTCTCACTGGCGGCAGCATCCGAGATTTAGCTATCTCCTCCGACTTCCTCGAACTAAATGACGTTGTTCTAGAAGCAGAAGATCTCACCCCCACCTTCACCTGGGACTTCGATATTCCTGAAGGTGATGTGCGGGAAGTCCAGCTATTTCTCAGCACCTTTGATGAAGGAGAAGGTCTATTACCTTGGGACCAAGTAGTCGATCTCAACGATCCCAATCTCTTACCGGGATTGAGCCTAGCCCAAAAGACCGATCTGCTCTCCGAACGCAATCTCGGTTTTGATGACTTCAACCCTTATCGCGTCCTCAATGCCACTTGGAGCCGAGAGACTGGGGAATGGACTATCGTTACCCCCGATACCGAACTGGGTGCTCTCCTGCAAAGCACACTGCCGGACCTCTCTATTCCCAGCTCCAATCTTGAATTTACGTTGCCGGAAGAGTTGGAGCTAACCGCTGAACAGACTTACTACTGGGCAGTCAGAGCAGTGAGCGATACGGACTCGGAAGTAGAAACTGGCCGATTTGAAACACTACCCCTCTCGCCGAGGTTTGATGGCGATACCTTTGCTAGTGTTACTGTCCTCACCCACGGTTTCACTACGGCCAATCCCTCTTCTGGAGTCACCGATCCTCAACTCGATATTGCAGCTCAGATTACTGGCAACGGTGGGGCGATCGCCATCTATCAGCCAAATACAGGAGACTGGCTGCAAGTTGACGAGCGAGGTCGTGTCCTAAGTGAACAGCAGCCATGGGAAGCTTTTTACGGTCAACCCTTAGTGTTGTTACCCTCTTGGCTTCGGAATAATGAATCGAACATTCCTGACGCAGGCTTTACAGAAGCTGCTGCAGATGCAATCTTTACATCATTAGTACAGTTCGATCGCTCTCTTGGTGGCAGTTTCCGCCGCACGCTCAATCCCACCGCAATCCAGGACGAGCAGGGCAATCCCCTGCGAACTCAAGGGGCATTGTTCAATTCTCCGCTGCACTTGATTAGCTTCAGTCGCGGCACGATTGTCAATAGCGAGTTGGCCCAGCGAATTGCGACTTACTACCCTAAGGCTGGCGGTCCCATCGGTGCAGGAGAATTACGTGATTTTCAATTCACCACCATCGATCCACATGATTTCTATCAGGAGAGCTTGAAGTTCGATCTCGGGCCTTTAGGCATTGTCGATTTTAGGGACTTTTTCGAACCCAAGGTGCAGGTCTTTGAGGGGGTCACCTTTGCTGACAACTACTATCAAACTGTTCCCAAACCCGACGATTTTACCTTTACTCCCTTGGGTCGCCCTCTTGGCACCCGCTTGACTGAGAGCCAAATCGATCCGAATGGGCGCTATCCCAGTGATGCTCCAGGATTGCAATTCCCCACAGACGATCTAGGGAGAGTCCTGGGTCAGCCAGACTTGGAATTGTTGCTGGCAGATACTAACAACACTAAGCGCGATGGCTTGGATCTCTCTGACGATCGCCGAGGACGTCCTCACCTACAAGCTTTGGCTTGGTATGCGGGAACTGTCGATCTGGGGCTGAATGAAGTACTCAATTCGCTTGCAGGCAACATACCGGTTCAGGTTCTCGATCGCTTCGATGAATTTGCACTAGAAGCCTTTCTCGAAGAAGTGAGTGATGCCGCAATCCAGGAGATTCTGCAGCCCTGGTATTTGCGAGAAGGGGTGGGCCAAGGTTGGTACTACTCCGTGTTAGGGGGTGGAGTCGATGACCGGCCTGAAACTGATGTGGGTCGCGTGCCAGTAACCTTCGACAACACCTTGACAGAAGACCTGCGTGGGGAAAGTTTTATTCCTGTTCTGTTCAACGGTGATTTTGACGTTGCAATCCAACCCGACAACACTATTCGTCAACTCATCTCGCCAGAGCTGCCAGGATGGGCGTTTCATGGCAGTGACAGTTCCCTTCTAAATGCCACTCAAAATCTCGTAAGATGGTCCGAGCTCGATATCAATGCCAACGACAAGGCAGTCGATTCAGCTAGTTATGCTTTAAGACTTCCTGGAAAGGGAAGCAAGATAAGCCACAATCGCTTTATTGTTCCTGAGGAAGACATTTTACGATTTGACCTGCATGTCCCCGATCCTCAAGGTGGAAAGCTTCGAGTAGATCTAACTATTGACGGCAAATCGTATCGATTGGGCATATTAAACGACCCCGATCTAGAAAAGCCACTTTGGCCAGAAGTTGAGTTATCTAAAGCGATATTCGAGCCAGGTGATGCAGTTATTGCTGCGACTCAGCAGCGTGGAAAAATTGACTATGGAACCTTTGGCTTTGAGACATTCCATTTACAAATTCCTGAGGGACTGCAGGGTCAGACGGCAACACTTAGCTTCGAGATAATCGATGGCAATAGTACTATTTACCTTGACAATGTAAACTTCGGCAGCAAGAATACTCTGCCTGGCATCGAACAGTCAGCATCCAAGTCAGCAAACAATATCCTACTTGAAAAGCCTCAATTCACTATTTCTTACAACCCAACAAATAAACAGCCTGAGTGGACAGCATATCAGTTGAATCAATCATGGCTACCTAATGACAAGAGCCGAGAACTTTCTGGCCGAGTAGCTTGGGGCGAAGACGAATTAATCTCGTTAGAACAGAGATTCACCCGAGAAGAAGATGTAACCAGTGCGCTCTTCAATCGAGGACATTTGACTCGTGCTAAGGATAGAAAACGATCGAATAAAGACTTCTTCTCAACATTTACATTTTCGAATCAGTTACCGCAACTTAGAGATGCAAATGAGGGTATCTGGGAAAAGCTTGAAAATAGTTTGACAGAATTAGCTGAAGAAGGGAAAGAAATCTATGTCTTCACAGGAGCAAGGGGTCGCCTGAATGAAGAGCTGCTTCAGTTTAACGATGATTTTGTCAAGAATGGAATCAATGTACCTTCACATTTTTGGAAGGTTGCACTTATTTTCAATAACCCAGGAACTTCGCCAATAGAATTCTCCAACGCATCTATCGATGATCTCTTTGGTGTCGTTGCTGTCGATATTCCAAATGAACCTGCCCTCCCAGGCTTCGATCCTGAAGCTGAGGATTGGACACCCCGGCTGAGAACCGTCGATGAAATTGAAGTTCTGACTGGCTTGGACTTCTTCACGCATTTGGAAGAGAACTTTGAGAAAGATCTCGAGAGATCGCTAAGTTACTTTCCCGAAGAGCTCAGAACGCCGCTGACACCGAGCGATCCCCTCTCCTCGCCCCTAAGAGCTCAGCCTGATATCGATTCAATCAAACCAAACAGGACCAACCTCAATGCTTCCATCGGGCTTGACAGTGTCCTTCTGCAAGCACCCCTGCATCTCGTGGGGAACGAAGCGACCATCGAAACCGCGAGCTCCCTTGAAGTTAGCTCTAGTCAAATCGGTTTGGCTCAAAATCAGATCGCTGATGTTGGCTTGGAGCAGTTCGACGCCAACCAAGCTACTGCGCTCGAAAACGGCGCGAGTGAGATCGATACCTTTCAGGGAGGCGCGATCCAGGCAGGTGTCCCAGAATCGGACCTCAATAGCCACAGCTTTATCCAAGTTGGAATGAGTGAGATCGGCATCTCGGAAAACGGCGCGGGACAAAACAGCTCCTTGGAGTTGAGCGTAGCGGAGGTTGGCTCCTCTGAGGTAAGCGTCTTCCAGGCTAGCCCCTTGGAGCTTGCAGGACCTGAGATTGGCGCATATCAGATCGGCTCCACGCAAGTCGATCCCACGCAAGTTGCACCCAGTCAGGTTGATTTCTCTCAAATCAACTCTGGAGAAGTCTCGGATGCCATTCTTGTAACTCTCGAGCAGGGCAAAGCTCCTCAATTGGTTTCTTTCGAGTCTCTCCCTGAAGTCCATACGGTTTATTCCAATGCAATAGGTACTAGCTACGATAGTGCTCTTTCTCTCTGGTCGCCAGCCCTCGATACGCCTCTCGATGTTGACTTCATCGTTACCGATTTGCCAGAAGGACAAATTGCCGAGGCCCAGTTGACTAAATTTGGTAGCTCAGGCGACCCGATTTCTGGACTCATCTTGTTGGACCACACTGCCGACGATCGCGGTTGGTTCATCGACGACACCCCCTGGGACAACAGCGAATTCAAAACCTCCCTCACCGAAACTGCCGCTGCCGCCACCCCTGACTCCCTCGCCTACGGCAAATACGACCTCCTCACCGTCCTCCTGCACGAAACCGCCCACCTAGCAGGCTTCATCGAAGGCTACGCAGGCTTCGACAGCCAAATCCAAACCACCAATGGCGAATCCTTCTTCATCGCAGACAACCTGAGCGTCGCCCTCAACGGCGACCACCTCGATCCCACCCTCTACCCCTACGACCTCCTCGACCCCTACCTCACCCCCGGCATCCGCGAGCTGCCCTCAGCTCTAGATATCCAACTGCTCCAAGCCGTACGATCGCAACCCACCTATACCACCGACACCTTCGCCCTCACAGCCCCCCTCACCTCCACCCCCCTCCAAGCCATCGCCAACGGCACCTTCAACATTGCCGACACCACCCCCCCCGCCTTTGGCTGGAACACCCGAGGCGACATCGCCGTCATCAATGGCGAACTCGTCCTCTCAGAACAGTCCCCCTTCCTCGCCAGCAGCACCCAAACCCTGATCGTCCCCGAAGGAGCCACCACCCTCCAATTCGATCTCCTCTCCGCCGACCTCGACCCCAACACTCTCGCCCCCGGCGACGCCTTCGAAGTCGCCCTACTCGATCGCAACTTCGCATCCCTAGTCGACACCGCCAGCGGTCTCAACAACACCGACTCCCTCTTCAACCTGCAACACAACGGCACCGCCTACTTCGGCTCGCAAGTCACCTTCGTCGATGAAGTCCAATCCGGCGAAGCGATCGCCCTCAACATCCCCCGCACCCTCCAAATCGACATCAGTCACCTAGCAGCAGGCACCGAAGCCACCCTCTACTTCGACCTACTGGGCTTCGGCAGCCGCAACGGCTCCGTGGCGATCGACAACGTCGCCATCCTGGCAGAAGCATCGACAGCCCCCACCGCCGCTAACGACACCATCTCCACCTCCCTAGACACCCCCGTGGCGATCGACCTCTTGGCCAACGATGTGGATCGCGATGGCAGCATCGACCCCACCAGCCTCGAAATCGCCGTCGGTCCCCAATTCGGCAGCGTCGAAATCAACGCCGACAACACCGTCACCTACACCCCCAACAGCAACTACACCGGCTTCGACGAATTCATCTACATCGTCCGCGATGACGACGGCACCCTCTCCAATGCTGCCGTGGCCACCATCGAAGTCATTAACGCCACCCCCCAGATCGAAGACGTACTCATCGGCGGACAACTGCAGGAAGGCACAGCCCTGAGCTTTGAGGCGATCGCCACAGTCGCAGGCAACAGCAACCTCACCTACCTCTGGGACTTCGGCGACGGCACCGCCCCCGTGGAAGGAGCGGCGATCGCCCATACCTATAGCGACAACGGCAACTACACCGTCACCCTCAGCGTCACCAGCGATCGCGGCGTCACCAGCACCGAAACCTTGGCGATCGCCATCAACAACGCCGCTCCAATGGCAGAAGCAGGCCAAAACCTGACCGTAGATGAAGGCTCTGCCTTGGCCTTCAACGGCAGCTTCACCGACCCCGGCCTGCTCGACACCCATACGATTGAGTGGGACTTCGGCGACGGGACTGAGGTGGCGACCGGCACCCTCGCCCCAAGCCACATCTACCGCAATGCAGGTACCTATACCGTCACCCTCTCTGTGACAGACGATGATGGCGGCACTGGTCAAACTTCATTCGAAGTCACCGTCAATCGAGTTGCCCCTACCGTCGAAGAGTTCGCTGGCGATACCTTCGGGCTCGAAGGCGGCAGCTTCAGCTTCTCAGGTCGCGCCACCGATGCCAAACCAGACAGCATTACTTACTTCTTAGACTTCGGTGACGGCACGGAGCCTGTGGCAAACAATGCAGTCGAACACATTTTTAAGGATGACGGCACCTACACCGTTACACTAACCGCAACCAACGATGCAGGACTCTCCACAGCTCAAACCCTGGAGATTGTGGTCGAGAACGTCAGTCCCACCATCACGAGCTTTGAGGCTGTCGACAATGGCGACAACACAGCAACAGCAACCTTTAGTGCCGCTGCCATCGATCCGGGAGATGACACCCTGACTTACACCTGGGACTTTGGCGACGGGACTGCAGCTGTTGAGGGCATCGCCGCCAGCCATACCTACACCGAACCCGGCAGCTATGAAGTAACCCTCACCGTTACAGACGAAGACGGCGGCATTACCAGCCAAACCATTCACACCACCTTGGCACTGACTCCAGCCCCCGAACTGAGGTCCGACTTTGCTGTAATTGCCGAAAAGCGCCTGACGATTAATGGCGGGGGCGACTATGACGGCGATCTGTTACAAACCGAAGACGATGCCCGCCTATACGGTGGCCAGGGATTTACCATCAATGGCTTGCCCACATTACCGATCCTGCGGGATGAAACTGGCAACCCAATTTTGGACGATCGGGGGCAGTACATTCTGGTCGATCGCGCGGTTAGTGTTGGACCGAATTTCTCTAACATTAACGCCCCGAACCATTCTCCTTACGGTAACCTCGTACCGCCGCGGGTGGTGGAAGAGGAAATTGTCGAGATTCCCAGTTACGCAGAGATCCTGAATGGAGAATTGGAGCAACACCTGCCGAGTGCTGCAGGGGAGATTACAATCGATCCCAACAAACCACCTATCAATAACGCCAATGACTGGAATGCACACTTCCCCGCCGCTGGCACCCCAGAAGCTCCAACCGTCGTTCGCATTGAGCGGGGTGGCCTAAGAATCCCCAACGGTGTAGAAATTCGCAACACCATCATCATTGTGGAAAATGGCGATATTAACTTCAACAGCAATGGGCATCATCTTGAGGGAGTGATGTTAGTTGCTAACAACGGCAGTGTCAACCTTGCGAACGTCCAATCCCTAAACTTATCGGTACTTGCGTCTAAATCGATTCGGATGAACGGAGGGGCTAGGTTTGCTGGCTCGACATTGCTTGCCAATGGCAGCGATAGCGGCTCAATTACGTTTAACGGCGCAACCACCTCAACAGGCCCAGAAGACAATCTTGTGGTTATCTCACAATCGCAAATGACCTTTAATGGGGCTGCAGATACACGTGGAGCATTCTTGAGTCGCGGTAACTTCACCTTCAATGGCAACTCGCAACTTGTCGGAAGCATTCGCTCAAAAGGGAACGTTACGTTCAACAGCGGAGCCGATCTTTCGTTCTCTCGTGTAGAACACAATGCGTTACCTATTCCGATGGTTTTGCGCTTTGAGTTCTCTGATTAACTCTCAGCACTGCCTTAGCTCCAATGCTTGCGGTTCTGGATGCCCGCCCCCTTCTGGCCAGAAACCTCTGAGCAATCCACTGGCACATTCATCTCACTAAAGGAAAGTTTGTAGGCCCATGAGTTTAGCTACAGAAGTTCAAGAATTGGCGATCGTCCTGTCGGCCAAAGAACACGACCCCACCCTGCTCAACCCAGAGTTTTTGCGTCACAGCGGCATTGTGCCTAAAGAGTGGGAATTAGCTCGCGATCCCGTCCGCACCACTCGGGTGTCTCAGGTGGCCTTTACCAACGGCTGTTCCGTCGTGGCCCAAACCGATCGGATTGTCTTTACTGAAACCCTCGGTGCAAAGCCCCTGGGCGATATTATCACTCCCCAAATCGCGCGCAAGTACGCCGACATTCTGTCCTATGTCGATTACCAGGGCGTGGGGGTCAATTTTCGCAGCTTTGTCGCCTTCAAGGGAGATGCCGATGCCCCGCGTCGATATCTCGCCACCCATCTCCTGAATGCCGCCCCTTGGCAGGAACTGGGGGATAAACCGATGCGAGCCTCCCTCAATCTGGTGTTTACGTTTGGGGATAAGCGTCTGACCCTGAATGTCAGCGAAGCCTCTTTGCAACCCTCTCCAGAGAAGTCTGTGCCTGTAATTCTGTGTACGGGCAACTTCAGCAAAGACCTCGCCAAATTGGAGCGAGAAGAACGGTTGCAGAAAGTCGGCGAAACGGTTGAAGAATGGATGACTGACTTAGAGAACTACAAGAAGGTGACTGGCCAACTGCTCGACAAGGAGCAAGACTCGTTTGTTGCCCTCTCTTCTCTCTTGCCAGCCCCAGAACTGGCAGAGGTATAAACCTAGGCCAGTCAACGATCCAGCATCGATCGGCGGAGTTGCCTAAGCCTGGGGGACGACCTCCAAGCTTAGGCAACTCCATGATTCAGGTGTATTTGGACTAACCGTGACAATTGAAAACCTGGCATAGGAAGCTATCAGACCAGTAGAGAAGTTGCACCAATAACTGGAGTTTTAAGAAACGGGATTCAGCAGCCCTCTGCGAGCAGCCAGTCGAAGGAGAAACAACTTTGGACTCGCCGATCGCCATTAAACCCACGCAGCCGAAAGCGAAGCGTTGCGGTAGCCTTGAGATCGCCCGCCCTGCAACCCAACGATCGTGACCGAAGCCCTGACCGATCGCCGCTGGCAATTTTGGATCGATCGCGGCGGCACCTTCACCGATGTCGTGGCCCAATCCCCCAACGGCCAGATCTGCATTCACAAACTCCTCTCCGAAAACCCCAGCCGCTATGCCGATGCTGCCCTGCAAGGCATCCGCGACATCCTCGGAATTGAGGCTGAAGACGAGATTCCCGCCCAGCTGATTGAAGCCGTCAAAATGGGCACCACCGTCGCCACCAACGCCCTACTGGAGCGCAAAGGCGATCGCACCCTGTTCGCCACCACCCAAGGCTTGGGCGACATCCTCCGCATTGGCTACCAAAACCGCCCCGACATCTTCGCCCGCCACATTGTCTTGCCCGAAATGCTCTACGAGCAGGTGGCTGAAATTCCCGGACGGTTGGGGGCTGGCGGAGAAGTCATCTTGCCCTTGAACGAACACACCACTCGGCAACGCTTGCAAGCAGCCTTCGATCGCGGCATTCGCTCCATAGCGATCGCCCTTCTACACGGCTACCGCTATCCCCAACACGAGAAACAGGTGGAGGCGATCGCCCGCGACATCGGTTTTAGCCAAATTTCCACCTCCCACACCGTCAGTCCCCTGATGAAACTGGTCAGTCGCGGGGATACGACCGTTGTGGATGCCTATCTCTCGCCCATTCTGCGGCGGTATATCGATCGCGTTGCTGCCGAGCTAGGCAACACTCGCCTGATGTTTATGCAATCCCATGGCGGCTTAGCAGATGCCCAATTCTTTCAAGGCAAAGACAGCATTCTATCTGGACCGGCGGGGGGAGTGGTGGGGGCGGTCAAAACTTGTGAGTTGGCGGGGTTAGACAAAATTATTGGCTTCGATATGGGAGGCACTTCCACCGATGTGTCCCATTACAGCGGTGAGTACGAGCGGGCCTTCGAGACTGAGATTGCTGGGGTGAGATTGCGATCGCCCGTCATGTCTATCCACACCATTGCTGCAGGGGGCGGCTCCATCCTGCAATTTGACGGCTCCCGCTATCGTGTCGGTCCCGAATCGGCTGGGGCTTATCCCGGTCCAGCTTGCTATCGCAATGGCGGTCCCCTGACGGTCACCGATGCCAATGTCATGCTGGGCAAACTGCAGCCGCAATTTTTCCCTCACGTCTTTGGTCCCGATGGAGATCTGCCGTTGGATGCGGCGGTGGTACAGCAAAAGTTTGTGGAATTGGCCGATCGCATTCAGTCCGAGACGGGGAACGACCGATCGCCTGTGGAAGTGGCGCAGGGCTTTTTGGCGATCGCCGTGGAAAAAATGGCCAACGCCATTAAGAAAATCTCCATTCAGCGGGGCCACGATTTAACCGAATATGCCCTCTGTTGTTTTGGGGGAGCGGGGGGCCAACATGCTTGCGCGATCGCCCAATCGCTGGGTATCCGTCGCATTATCGTGCATCCCTATGCGGGTGTGCTGTCCGCCTACGGGATGGGGTTGGCCGATATGCGGGTGTTGCGAGAGCAGGCGGTAGAGGAACTGCTCGCTCCAGCGGCGATCGCGGATTTAGAGATTCGTGCAGAGGCATTGGGCGCTGCTGGTTCTGACGAACTGCTGCAACAGGGGGTGATGGCAGAGCAGATCGAGGTGTTGTCCAAAGCTCGCTTGAGATATGACGGCACCGACGCGCCTTTATTGGTGGACTTTGGCGATGCGGAGCAGATGCGATCGCAATTTGAAGCCCTCCACCGCCAGCGCTACGGCTTTGTCATGCCCGACAAAGATCTCATCGTCGAATCCCTCTCGATCGAGTCGGTGGGACGGATGCCGATGCCTGCCGAGTCCGTGGTAAAAGCCCATCGCGCCACTCCACTCGAACCTATCGCCACCGTCCCGGTCTATATGGCATCTCAATGGCAGCCCACCCCGCTGTATCGCCGCGAAGAGTTGCAGGCAGGCGATCGGATTGACGGTCCCGCGATTGTCATTGAACAGGCTGGAACCAATGCGATCGAACCCGGTTGGCAGGCCACTGTGACGGAGCGAGGGGATTCGATCGTGGAGGCGATCGCGATCGAGTCGGGCGAAATGCGGATCTCCCAATCCAGCCCTCAAGACATCGCCGATCCCGTTTTACTGGAAATTTTCAATAACTTGTTTCGGGCGATCGCCGAAGAAATGGGGGTGGCGCTGCAAAACACCAGCTACTCCGTCAACATCAAAGAACGCCTCGACTTTTCCTGTGCCCTATTCGACGCCGACGGCCAACTCGTAGCCAATGCTCCCCACATCCCCGTCCACCTCGGCTCCATGAGCGAGAGCGTGCAAAGTCTGATTCGGGATAAAGGCGATCGCCTTCAACCGGGCCAAGTCTACGCCAGCAATAACCCCTACAACGGCGGCACCCACCTGCCCGATATCACCGCCATCACCCCCGTATTCGACCAGTCAGGCAGCCACATCCTGTTTTATGTCGCCTCGCGCGGACACCACGCCGACATCGGCGGCATCACCCCCGGCTCTATGCCCCCCAACAGCCAGACGGTGACAGAAGAAGGCATCTTACTCGACAACGTTCTTCTCGTCGATCGCGGACAATTCCTCGAAGCTGACCTGCGCCAGCGACTCACCGCCACGCGCCACCCCGCCCGCAATCCCAACCAGAACATTGCCGATCTGCAAGCCCAAATCGCTGCCAACAAACGGGGGGTACAGGAATTGCGCAAAATGGTGAATCACTTTGGCTTAGACACCGTGCAAGCCTACATGACCCACGTTCAAAACAACGCCGAAGCAGCCGTAAAACGGGCGATCGCCAAACTCGCCGCTTCAGAATTTTCCAGCGAACCCTACTGCTACCCGATGGATGGGGGCAGCCAAATCCAAGTGCAAGCCAGCCTCAATCCCGACACCCATACCGCCCGCATCGATTTCAGCGGCACTTCTCCCCAACAGCCCAGCAACTTCAACGCCCCCCTAGCCGTCACAAAAGCTGCCGTCCTGTACGTCTTTCGCACCCTAGTGGACGACGATATCCCCCTCAATGCTGGCTGTCTCAAGCCCTTGGAGATCGTGGTTCCAGCAGGCTCGATGCTCAACCCCCACTATCCAGCAGCAGTAGTGGCGGGCAATGTGGAAACCTCGCAGGCGATCGCCAATGCGATCTACGGCGCTCTGGGGGTCATGGCGGCTGCGCAGGGGACGATGAATAACTTCACGTTTGGAAGCGATCGCCACCAATATTACGAAACCATCTGTGGCGGCTCTGGTGCCGGTCCTGAATTTGACGGTACCGACGCCGTTCAAACCCACATGACCAACTCCCGCCTCACCGATCCCGAGGTGTTGGAATGGCGGTTTCCCGTGCGGCTGGAAGAGTTTTCTATTCGTCGGGGCAGCGGCGGCAAAGGTCGGCACAGGGGAGGGGATGGGGTCATTCGTCGGGTGCGGTTTTTAGAACCCATGACGGCGGCGATTTTGTCGGGGCACCGCGAGGTCGCGCCGCCAGGACTGTTGGGGGGCGAGAGCGGCTGTGTGGGGAGTAATTGGATTGAACGACGAGATGGATCGAGAGAGGCGATCGCCGCTTGTACCGAAGTCACCGTCCAGGCTGGCGATACCTTCGAGATTGAAACCCCTGGCGGAGGAGGCTACGAGCTTGGTCTCGCCAGCTCTGCAGTTGATGGTGGCGAGCTCGCATAAAAGGTAATGGAGAGTACTTGGGGTTAAAGCACAACCACCACTGAACCGAATTGACGAAAGTGGTAGTCAAACGCAAAGGCTGTTGCGATGCTTAAATTGTCCACCACCACTTTGCTGGAACAGTCGGTGAAGCTCCAGTCTTTATCGGCGAATTGGCGGAAGACTCGATCCCCTAGCCCCCTCGCGAAGCGTGGCGTCAGCCGTAATTTTGGGGGCAGGGGAACAGAACGGTAGATTGAGGGTTTGAGGCTGTTGCTCCCCTCTCCCCAGGGAGAGGGGCCGGGGGTGAGGGCCATGCAGCGCCATCGAACTCAGGTCGCCCAGGGCGATTGCTCGTTGGGATTCTCTTCTTGCCCTCAAGAGGGTGAGGGTTTCGTCGATGACGTAATCGGTGGTCAGCAGGATTTGAGTGCTTTGGGCTAACCCAGTTGCTGCGGCTGGATGGTTGCTGTCAGATGGGACGATGCTGGCATACCAGGCTCCGGTATCCACAAAAATCATGGGCAATGGTTGGAGTCTGGGTAGAGAATGCTGTCGTGGTCTTGTCCTGAGAAGGGGGCTTCGTTTTCTAAAGGCAGGTTGGCGATCGCTGCAAGGAGATCGGCAGGGGCTGTTGGTTGGATTGAGGATGTTTGTGAGGTAACAGCAATCTCCACCCGCTCGCCCTCTTCAAGGGGGATGGGCTCGGTGGGTTTGAGGACTCCGCGTTCGTAAATGGCTGTGACGACAATCGTCATGACGGGTTGAGTCGATATAGGTGTGTTTATAGTAGCTTGAGCGCTTTGCAATCACAGCCATACAATACCTACCATCACGTCGCGCGCAAATAATAGCTGCGCGTGCCGCGAGCGGCGATCGCCTCACTCAAGCGGTTTAAGGCGTGGACGTAAGCCGCCGTTCTGAACGAAATCTCTTTCTCTTTACTCAAGCGGTACACCGTCTCTGTTTCACCCTCCATCTTCTGCTTTAACTTCCCATTCACATCTGCCTCCGACCAATATTGCCCCGCGCGATTTTGTACCCACTCGAAATAACTCACCGTCACCCCACCCGCATTCACCAAAATATCGGGAATCACAAAAATCCCTCGCTCCTCCAGAATGTCGTCGGCAGCCGGTGCGACCGGACCATTGGCCACCTCGAAGATAAATGGAGCCTGGATTCGAGCTGCATTGGCCTCTGTAATTTGGTTTTCTAAAGCCGCTGGAATCAGCACATCCACATCCAATTCCAACAGTTGTTCGTTGGAGATTTGCTGGTGCTTCACGATGCTGCACACACTACCGTCGCAATACACGGCTTGCACCCGGCGCGACTGCTCCTTCTGATAGCGAATACTGGGAATATCCAGCCCCTGTGGCGCGTAAATCCCTCCCTTGGAATCGCTCACGGCCACTACCTTGTATCCTGCCTGAAACAGGAGTTCGGCTAAAATTGCGCCCGCATTGCCAAACCCCTGAACGGCCACTGTGGTGTAGGCGGGATAGCGATCGAACTTGGGCAACAGCGTACTAATGACATTAAACGCCCCCCGTGCCGTCGCCTCGGTGCGCCCCAAACTACCTCCCATCGCCAGCGGCTTGCCGGTAATGGCCCCCGGCACGATATGGCGGCAGATGGTGCTGTATTGGTCCATCATCCAGCCCATAATGGTCGGATTCGTGTACACATCTGGCGCGGGAATGTCTACATCTGGACCGATAAAATCGGCGATCGCGTCAATATAGCCCCGACTCAAGCGCTCTAACTCGAATTTCGACAGTTCTTTCGGATTGAGGGTCACTCCCCCCTTGGCGCCGCCAAATGGCAGATCCACGACCGCACATTTAAACGTCATCCAAAAGGCCAGACTGGTGACCTCGTCCAACGTAACGTTGGGATGGAAGCGAATGCCCCCCTTACCGGGACCGCGCACTGTACTGTAGCGCACCCGATATCCCTGAAACACCTGCAACGACCCATCGTCCATGCGAACTGGAATCGAAACGGTTAAGGAGGCTTTCGGATACTTCAACATCTCCAGCGTTTCTTCCGGCAGCGAAACGTACTGGAAGGGCTTGGCTAATTGCTGGCTGGCCTGGGAAAAGAGGGAATTTTCCATAGTCCGGCTCTAGAAACAACAATTGGAGGGACAAAAATCTCAATGGTTTGGGTCGGGCAAAGTCTAGATTCGGTCCCAAAGGTATTATCCTGCGACGCGAAAAGTACGTTCTTTACTTTTGATGTCGTACGATTGTAAGCCGCAAGATGGAATCCAAAACCTAGAATAGAGATGAACTGGCTGACTGGCGATCGCCCCCCACAACCAACCGTGACATCCTCCCCCCTCACCCTTCAGCTTCCCCCCTCCGTTCGCATGACTAGCGAGCAGTTCTTTGAATTCTGTCAGATGAACCGCGACCTGCGCATTGAACGCGATCGTCTTGGAGTCATTTCAATCTTGTCCCCAACTGGTTCTGAAACCGGTAACCGCGAACTCAACCTTTTAGGCCAGTTGTGGGCTTGGACGGAACGCGACGGCAGCGGCATAGCCTTCAGCTCCAGTGCTGGCTTCACACTCTCGACGGGAGCCGAGCGATCGCCCGATGCAGCCTGGATGTCCTTACAGCGCTGGAATACCCTAAAGTCCGACCAGCAGCAGAGATTTGCCCCCCTCTGCCCGGACTTTGTTGTGGAACTGCGCTCCCCCTCCGACAACCTGCAGCCCCTGCAAGAAAAGCTGGAAGAATATATCGCAGAACCCGGCTGTCGCTTGGGCTGGCTCGTCGATCGCCGCAACCAGCGAGTTTACATCTATCGACCCAGACAATCTATTAAGTGCGTAGAGTGCCCTACAGTGCTCTCTGCCGAGCCAGAATTACCCGGCTTCGAATTGAGTTTGAGCAAGATTTGGTAGTGCGATTGGCGATAGTTGTCCGCTCGGCTGCATCGCCAAGACAAAACCCCTGCCTTCTAGATCGATGCTGCTGGCGAAATTCATATTCCGAAACATTGGCCATTTGTCTAGATGCCTGTGGCCCCCTTCCCCTAACTTTGGGGGCAGGGGAACAAGGCCCCGTAAGGATTTTCGGCTGTTTCTCCCCTCTCCCAAGTTTGGGAGAGGGGCCGGGGGTGAGGGCCATGCAGAGGACTTGCACCATGCCAATATTTCTAAATGTTAAATTGGCCAGCAGTATCTAGATCGAGCAGGGGTTTCCAACTGAACAGAGGGGGCAGCCCGAGGGATTTAGTAAGTCTCTTCGTGCCAATTGTCAGACTTCTTCAACGCGCGCTGAAACTCAACCCAATCCTTCCCTTCAGTCTCAGCTTTAGGTCCCATAATCTCGTTGATGCCGTCTTCCATGCCCTTGAGGCCGCAAATGTAAGTGTAGGTGTTGTCCTTCTTTAACAACTCCCACAACTCGTCAGTGTAGTCAGCCATGCGGTTCTGCACGTACATCTTCTTGCCGTCAGCCGTCTTCTGCTCGCGACTGATGGCGTAATCCACCTTGAAGTTATCGGGGAAGCGCTGGGCATACTCCTCCAGATCCTCGTAGTACAAGATAGTAGAGGAAGTAGGCACGCCAAAGAACAGCCAAATCTTGCCTCTAAAATCGCCCCGCTCGTCAAACAGGTGGCGGATAAAGGCCCGGAAAGGGGCAATGCCAGTGCCCGTCGCAATCAAAATAATGGTGGAGTCTAAATTGTTGGGCAACAGGAAAGTCTTGCCCACAGGGCCGGTCAACATGACATCGTCGCCGGGGTTGAGATCGCACAGGAAGTTCGAGCAGACGCCGCGCACCTCTTCGCCAGTATCGGGGTGACTGTAGACCAGACGCTTGATGCTGAAAGAAACGGTCTTGCGATCGCCATCGTCGCCGTAGCGGCTAGAAGCAATGGAATACAGGCGCAGCTTGTGGGGCTTGCCATTCTCGTCGGCGCCGGGGGGAACCACTCCCAAGCTTTGACCTTCGACGTACTCGATACCGCTGCCTTCTAGGTCAATCACAATATGGCGGGTATCGCCAGGAGCCCCATCTTTAACAAGGGGGTAGTTCTCTAGGGCTTTAGCCACATACGGGTCTTTGGGGCGATATTTATTAACCTGCAGTGATTTCTTGTCTACAACTTGTGAATCAGCCATTGGTCTTGTTCTCTCCTGGCGGTTACTGGAAAGTCTATAGGGGCAACAGACACTGTTGCGAGAGCAAATCCACCCAACGGATACTCACAGACGTGATCGCCGCAACGGATGGTCGATAGACACAATACTGTTTCTTCTAGCACTTTTGGGTTACTGAAGTCACGCTCTGCCGATCGCAGTCGGACCTCGCTGGGGAATGCTGCCAAACCCGAAACTGTCTCGGCGATCCCTGCCGATCCCCTCTGCGGCGAATATCAGTTTGATTGCCAATTGCTAAGACAATCGCAAACTTTCAAGTACCGAACGATCTTCGAGGGTGGAGGTATCGCCCGCAATGGCTTCCCCAGCAGCCAAATTGCGCAGCAAGCGGCGCATAATCTTGCCCGATCGCGTCTTGGGCAGCGCCTCGGTAAAGTGAATCTCGCTGGGACGGGCGATCGCCCCAATTTCCTTCACCACATGCTGTTTGAGCTCGTCCGCCAGACTGTTCGATCCTTGCTGCGTTCCTTCTAAGGTGACAAACGCCGCGATCGCTTCTCCCTTCAAGTCATCGGGACGACCCACCACGGCAGCCTCTGCCACCGCTGGATGGGAAACCAAGGCCGACTCGACTTCCATCGTGCCCAGGCGGTGGCCGGAGACATTAATCACGTCATCGACGCGACCCATAATCCAGTGGTAGCCCTCTTCATCCTTGCGTGCCCCATCTCCAGCGAAGTAAACCCCCTCAATCGTGCCGAAATAGGTGCGCCGAAACCGTTCGGGGTCGCCGTAGACATTGCGCAGCATCCCCGGCCAAGGGGCGCGAATTGCCAGCAGTCCGCCTCGGTTGGCAGGCACGGAGTTGCCCGCGCGATCGACAATATCCGTTTGAATGCCGGGTAGGGGAAAGCCAGCAGCGCCCGGTTTCGAGGCAGCGGCACCGGGCAGGGTAGTAATGGCGATCCCGCCGGTTTCCGTTTGCCACCAAGTATCGACAATGGGACAGCGATCGCCCCCAATGACGCGTCGGTACCACATCCAAACATCCGGGTTGATGGGTTCCCCCACCGTTCCGAGCAGTCTGAGGGAAGACAAATTGTATTGCTTGGGAATGTCTTCTCCTGCCTTGATAAAGGTCCGAATGGCCGTCGGAGCCGTGTAAAAGATATTGACGCCGTACTTTTCCACCACTTCCCAAAGGGCACCGGGCTTCGACGGACGGGGAGCCCCTTCGAACATGACTGAGGTTGCACCGTTGGAGAGGGGACCGTAAACGATGTAGCTGTGCCCCGTAATCCAACCCACATCGGCAGTACACCAGTACACGTCGGTCTCTTTCAGGTCGAACACCCATTGGGTCGTCATGTGGGTGTAAAGGTTGTAGCCGCCTGTGGTGTGAACCACACCCTTGGGGGTACCGGTGGTGCCAGAGGTATAGAGGATGAATAGGAGGTCTTCGCTGTCCATCACCTCGGCGGGACAATCGGCGCTCATCTGCGGTTGCAACTCGTGCCACCAATGGTCTCGCCCCTGCACCATCTCAATTGCCTGCTGGGTTCGCCGTACCACCAGCACGCTCTCGACCGAGGGAGCTTTGCCGTCCGCTAGGGCCAGATCCACTTGGGGCTTGAGGGAAACAATTTTGTCTTTGCGGAAGCCGCCATCGGCGGTAATCACCGCTTTGGCCTCGGCATCGTTGAGGCGATCGCGCAATGCCTCGGCACTAAACCCCCCAAAAATCACCGAATGGGCTGCCCCAATCCGGGCGCAGGCCAACATGGCGATCGCCGCTTCGGGGATCATTGGCAGATAAATGCCAACGCGATCGCCCTTTTGCACCCCTAGAGATTTCAGCGCATTGGCAAACTGACACACTTCGCGATGGAGCTGGGCATAGGTGAGGGTGCGGGAGTCGCCGGGTTCTCCTTCCCAGATCAGGGCGGCTTTGTTGCGGCGGGGAGAGTCGAGATGGCGATCGAGGCAGTTATAAGACAGATTCAGCTTGCCTCCGACAAACCATTTGGCAAAAGGAAGGTTCCAGTCCAGTACCTTTTCCCAAGGCTGGAACCAGTGCAATTCTCGCTCGGCCAACTCCCCCCAAAATTGCTCGGGATCGGCCTTAGCCGCCTCAGTCATGTCCCAAAATTGTTGGGCCTGCACGCGCGCCTGCGCCGCAAATTCTGCTGGCGGCTCGAAGCTGCGATCTTCCTGCAGGACAGATTCAATTGCACTGGAATCGGCAGTTGCGCTCATGGGATAGCCAACGCTAGAGTTCGATTCCCGATCTTAAAGGCTGTGTTTTAGGGCTGAGGAAACGTTTTGTTGCGACGAGCTTCTCGTTGGCAGCCAATGGGCGATCCTGCCCGATCTCGTACTTGCTGCCCCCTAGCTCCTCCAACTTTGATGTTCTAGCCGAGCGCGATCGACAACGATGTGACGCTGTGGGTCGAACACCAACCAGTTTTCTTTGCGGAAAGCACTCAGCAGGCGAGTCACGGTGACGCGGGTGGTCCCGATCGCATTGGCCAGTTGCTGGTGGGTGAGGCGCACGGCAATGCGAGTGCGGCCCTCCTGTTCCTGACCGAAGTCGTCAGCCAATAGAGTCAGCAAATGACGCAAGCGTTGGGAGACGGGGCGCTTGCCCGAGAGGGCCAGCCATGCCTCTGCTTGGCGCAGGCGGGCCATCATTTGGCGGCACAGGCCCGCTGCTAATTCATTCGAAGCTTCAATTTCTGCCAGGGGGAGGTAGAGGATGTCAACAGGGCTCAGGGCATGGGCCTGATACGGATCGACCACTGTCAGAGGGAGGCCAATGGGAGCAGACGGACCGGCTAAGCCCAACAGAGTTTCGTCGCCGTTATCGTGAATCGCGCTCAATTGCACGACGCCCCGACAAACGATCGCTACCACTTCCTCTGGCAATGGAATCGGCATTCCCGTTGCAAAGGGAGTCAGCGTACGCTCGCGGTACAACTGCTCGAGAAGTTCGCGAAACTGAGGCAAAGGTTGAAGCTGGTGCATAAGCCTGAGTCTGGAACGTATTCAAGTACACATTAACGCCTGGGGAACAAGGGACTGTAAAGCAAATGTTATGGATAGATTAAGGTTGATTTAGCTTCTGGTGCTCCCGTTCTGCTGCCAGTTGTTCGGGGGCTCGGCAGCAGGCAAGGACTCGCATCCAGCGTTGATGTAGTAAGGTTAAGGAAAATTAAGCTATCTCTAATCCTGCTAATTGCTGCCCCACTTATTATTTTGAAATAAAGTAAAGGGATTAAAGAGGGAAAATTATACTGTATTGCATGCAACCTCATGACCTATGGCAGCCTCCTTATCATGGCGGCAACCCGACGGTTTTGGGACCTCGATCGCCCGCTCGAACTGCCGTATACCGCGAATGCCTTCACTCATTCGCGAAGCGCCAAAGCTAGGCAGCAGCGATTAAGCTAATAATTCATACTCCGCAATTATTCCTAGACATTTGACGTTCACTGCTTTGAGATCCAGCTCCAATCCAATCTAATTCCTGTGGGCTGCTGACCGTCCTCGTTTTCACTTCTCCTAGCCGGTTCATCCCCCATTCCGTGCAAGCGAACTAATGACTAATCTTCAACTACAATCACTTCAACTCGAACGTTCCATCGAGCTGCCCTCCCAACAGCTATCGGCCATTTCCGCCCGTGGAATTGAGATGGTGTTTCGGTCTGGAAACGACTACTGTCGGGTCCTCAAAGGCATCGATTTAGAGGTTCAGCAGGGAGACATTCAGTTTTTGATGGGGCCTTCGGGATCGGGCAAAACGACGTTGCTCTCGATTTTGGCAGGCATTCTGACGCCGACGGCTGGCAGCGTTCGCATCCTCGGTCGAGATATCACCCAAATGTCTCGCCGCCAACTGGCTGAGTTTCGTCGCTCGCAGATTGGATTTGTGTTTCAGGGCTTCAATTTGTTTCCTACCCTCTCGGTGCTCGAGAATGTGGAAGTGGCCCTCAATCTGAATGGGCTTAAAGGGGAAGCCTCCCGCAAGCAGGCCCTGACGTTACTGGCGCAGGTGGATTTGATAGATAAAGCACAGCTGATGCCCTGTCATTTATCGGGGGGACAAAAGCAGAGGGTCGCGATCGCTCGCGCTCTTGCAGGTAACCCCTGCATTCTGATGGCAGACGAACCGACGGCATCCCTCGACTCCCACAACGGCCATGCGGCGATCGCCCTCTTGCACAACCTCGCAAAAGAACGGGGATGCACCGTGCTGGTGGTGACCCACGATCCCCGCATTACGGAATTTGCCGATCGGATTGTGCATCTCGAAGATGGCGAAATTGGTCGGATGGAATACAGGGCTGTCGATTTAGAAGCGCTAGAGCGTCAGGCTAGTTGGTCGACCTAAGCTGATCGAGAATGTCCTGCAGGGTGGCCTCAATCGAACGGGGCTGCCAGCCCAATTCCCGCTTGGCTTTAGCTCCACTGACCCTGACACAGCGATCGTAGAGATAGTGAATCCGCTCCCGTCCGAGGGGCGGATTCCACTTGAATAGGCGTCCGATTGGGTCGAGGATATTGCCGATCGCCCGCACCAACGGTTGGGGAATTTCGGCAGGAACGGGAATTCCTGTTTCGCGACTGAGAATGGCAAACATGTCCCGTAAGGACAGCTCGCTGGCGGAGAGGATGTAATGCTCGCCGGGGGTGCCCCGTTCGACTGCAAGAATCATCGCTTCCACCAGATCCTCCACATGCACCACACCCGTCATGCGATCGCCCCCCGGCCAACCCTTCAACCAGCCGGAGAGGAAGAGTTTGATGGCAGGGCCGAAGTGGGGATCGTCGGGGCCAAAGATGCCGGACGGCATGACGCTTACAACCTTTAGCCCCTCTGCAGCAGCGCGATCGACCAGCTCTTGAGCGCGATATTTGGTGCGATCGTAAGCGGAAGAGAAATCTGTCTGTTGCCGTTGGAAGGCTTCATCCACCACGGTCCCCCGAGTATCGCCGTAGATGCCGATGGTGCTGCAGTAGAGCAGTCTGGGCGGAGTGGGCTGGCTCTGTGCTGTTTCCAGTACTGCGCGGGTGCCCTCCAGATTCACTCTGGCCATTTCCGTTTCGTCCACCAGCCCCAAATCCACATAGGCGGCGAGGTGAAAGACAGTATCGACATCCTGCATTGCGGTTGCGATCGCCTCGCGATCGGCGATATCGCCGTAGACTCGCTCTAGCCCAGAGCCGTTCAGGCGATCGCAGTTGCTCGTTCGCCGCACCAGACCCACCACACTGGCTCCGTGCCGTTCCAGCGCCTTCACCAGGTGCGAGCCCGTAAATCCGTTTGCCCCAGTCACCAGTGCTTTCATACCGCTCGTTCGTAAATTCGATAGGTTTTATAAATGGTGGCCCCCGTTGCTTCAATCACTTTGCGGGAGGACCAGTTGTCTTCGTACACCCACGACAGTTCTGCCGTGCGATAGGGCTTGCGTTTGCCCGTTCCCCCCGTCATCCCCAGATGAATGAGAGCTAGCGGCACCATCTTGCGGCGATAGTCTGGCAACGAACAGATGGCAATGATGCGAGCGCGATCGATTTGACGTCGGTACCAGAGAAATTTGAGGATTCCCAGCCAGTTCAAGCGGCCATTGACCTGCTTTAACGGGATGTTGTAATCGGGCAGTCCCATAAAAAAGCCCACCATTTGGCTCTTGTCCTCGGCAATCCAGAAAATATCGCGATCGACGAGACTTTGGAGATCCTGAGCTTCTTCTAAAAACTCTGCTTCGGTGCGAGCCGACGAGCTCCAATTGTTGACAAAGGCGGTGGTGAAGAGTTGGTATAAGCTGCGGCAATCGCGAATAAAGGCATCCCCTTTGAGGTGAATGGGTCGGAAGGTGACTCCGGCCTTGCAGGCAATGCGATAGCCTTTGGCAAATTTATCGTCGAGGGGGCGATCGAGCGGCAGGTGGTAGGCATAGGCATCTTTCGCCTCGGTCCAGCCCAACTGAGCCATCAGGCTGGGGTAGTAGGCCGGATTGTAGGGCATCATCACGTGGGGTGGCGAGTCGAACCCTTCCACCAAAAAGAGGCAATTGTTGTGGGTGGAAAAGTCAATCGGTCCCCGCAGCAGCCTCGCCCCGCGATCGCGCAACCAGCCCGCCGCTGCCTCCAACAGCGCCCGCGCCACCTCTAACTGGTCAATGCACTCAAAGAAGCCGAATAGACCAATTGTCTTGCCTTCCCGTTCGTTCAGGCGTTCGTTTACCGACGCTACCACTCGACCCACGGGCTTTCCCTCCAGCAGCGCTAAAAACGGCTGCATTTGCCCGTACCGCAAAAAGGGATTGCTATCTTCAAACTGCTTGGCGATGCTGCTGCGCAAAGCAGGTACCCAGTGGCGATCGCCTCGATATACCCTGGCAGGCAGATCGAGAAAGGCGTCTAGATCCTCTGGCGTGCGAACGGGCTCAATCGGAACGGCGATCGGGGGAGACATGACAAGTCAGAGGGAGGAGGTGGCCAATCGGGGGAGAGAGCCTGCGATTTGCGCTCAGGCAGAGACAACCACGGTCGGTTTGTACAACAGCTTCCGCGTCGCGGTCATGGCACCCACCAGCCGGTCCATTTCTTCGCGGGTGTGGAGGGCGTTAGCGGTAATGCGCAGGCGGGGTTTGGCGATAAACCAAATGGGAGATACCCACAGTTGGTATTGCTCCATCAAATGCTGAGAGAAGGTCTTGGGATCGAGCTCGGGGGGCAAGAGCACCGGGATCACGTTGGTTTCGCCGATCGCTTCGAAGTCTGCTTCCACGAGACGCGATCGCAAATAGCGAGTATTGGCCTGCAGTGTCGTTACCAAATGGGGATTTTGGCGCACTTGACGGATGCTTTCGAGGGCGGCAGCGGTGGTGGGGGGCGGTAGGGAAATGGTGCCGATGGAGGTGGGGGAGACGTCTAATAGGTCGATCAGATTGCTGGAATGGCTGCTAATGGCGGCCCCGGCAGAAGCGGCGAATTTCGAGAATGTCGTCATGATGACGGGCACAATGCCGCGATCGAGAACAGCTTGGGGATGGATGCCGAAGTGATCGTAGATGCCGCCCCCCTGGGGACCAATTGCCCCACTGGCGTGAGCCTCGTCCATCACCACCATGCTGCCCGGGTAGGGTTCCAACACATCCAGCATATCGGGTAGGGGAACGATATCTCCGTCCATCGAAAAGACGGCATCGGAAATCACCACAATGCGATCGCCCGGTTTGGCATAGCGGCGCAGTTTGCGGGCCAAATCATTCATATCGCAATGGCGATAGGCTTTAACTCTGACTTCGGGACTGTAGCCAAACATCTTGCCGGAGCGATTGCCCGCATTGACTACGGCGGAGACGATGCAGCCGTGATTGAGCACGTCTGTCAGAATCAGGGTTTCGCGGGTGTGCCGGAAGCCGGGAATCGGGATGGCTAAATGGCAGAAGCCATCCATCAAAGCTTGAAGGGCCATCCAAGCATTGAGGAAGAGCTGGGTGTGGGGCAGGTGCTTGAAGGCGGAAATTTCTGCTTCTAGCTGTCGGTGGAGATCGATGCGACCGCTCAACACCGAACAGGAACTGTTAGAAGTGCCGTATTGCAGGACGGCATCGATCGCGGCTTGGCGCACAGCTTCTGATTGCACCAGACCCAACACATCGTTGGTGCAAAAGGTCAGCACCCGATGCCGCTTGCCAGTGGAAGCTTCTTCTAGATCTACCCAGTTGCCTTGTTTGTTGTGACAAACAAACTTATCGGGATAGAGGCCGCTACCGTGCAGCCCTTGCATGTACTCTTCTACAACTTCCACTGGTTACTCCTCTTCCCTACTGATGATGTCCCGGCTGGAATGGTGCGGAATGAATAAATCTGGACTGACCGCAAGCGATCGGTCCAAATTCAAAGACTGTGGGATATCTGCGAGCGCACTGGGATTTGTGCATGTGTATCAGTTTATTACAAGCCAAGTCTGAGGCCTCGATTCCGAATTTATCCTGAAAAGTTTCTCAGATCTCGCTGGGCTTGCGAAACGGCTGCCGTTGCAGATAGGTGGCGAGGGCAATTGCTTCGATCGAGATTTCTCGTATTGTGCAATCGAAACCCGCTGTAACGCAACAAGGGCAACTCATAGGAGCATCCGGTACAGTCAGGTAGAGCAGGGGAGAGAACGCGCTCGCTTCGGGGCGGGCTCGACTAGCCCGAGCTCGAGCTATGGAAAAGCGCCCCCGCTCGAGCTGCCTCAGAACGGGGTCGAATCTCCCAAAGAACCGGAGATCGATACACCGGCTGCAGTCCTATGCCCCCGCTCCAACTGCAGCGACAGGTTCGAGTTCCTGCGGCATAGATTGGCGTAGGCGATCGCCATAAAAGGCCAGGGCATTACCCCCCAACAGTAGGCCCAAATGCTCGCGATCGTAATCGGCTGCGGTTGCAGCACTCTTGACGCAATCTTGCAGCACTCCATCCCAGTGACCGTAATCGCCCGAGAAGCAGGCCAGACGCTTGCCCACCTCTCCCATCGCAACTGGCAGGTATGCCGGAGCGGGATCGTCAGACTCAAACGACGTAAAGATTTGACCGCGATCGAAATACTCCAAGGGGTCGCGATGGCGCAGATCGTAGTGCTCGTAGAGGGTGGAATCGTCCATCTGGGTGGCGTCCCGCTCGGCATTCCATAACAGCTCGAATAAGTTCTTCGCTTTGCTAATGATGCTGGTGCTGTCGCGCCCGCCCCGCTCTTGAATCAATAGCTTGGTGAAGTCCACCAGCGGGGGTTTATAGGGGTTCTTGGGATCGAAATCGCGGATGCGCTTTTCCCAATGCTCGTGGAAGGCGTGGGCTAGATCGGGGAGCCAACCGCAACCCCCTTCAAAAAATCCCACCCGCAGCGTCGGGAATTGCTCGAAGGCTCCGTCAAACACCATGCGAGCCAGAGCCATTTGCTGCTGGTTGCGCTGCACGAAAATATGACCCAGAACAAAGGTTTCCATGTGGTCGGCAATGCCTCCCACCATCGAGGAGCCAGGAGCACCGTGAATGCCCAGACCGATATCCAGATCGACGGCGGCTTGGAGAATGGGCCGGAAATCGGGATGGCTAATGGATTTGCAGGTGCGAATTTCTGGGAAAGCCTGGGGAGCCTTGGGATGGGGAATAGGCAAGTTGGGCGCGACTCCGACGCTGACCATGCCGAGTTCGTTGACGCAGCGATACATTTCTTTGACGGCTTCGTCGGTGTCTTGGAGCGGAATTACCCCAACGGGTTTGAGGCGATTGTCGTATCCTCGACAGTCATCGGCCATGTAGGTGTTGTAGGCACGACAGAGGGCGATCGCCAAATCCTTATCGAGAATGCTGGAGAAGATCAGATTGAGCGTGCCGAAAATAGCGTGGATATCGATCCCTTCTCGATCCATATGCTCGATGCGGATGCGATTGAACATTGCCCCCAGGGTGGTGTCCGGGTGCAAGCCGCGAAACACCCCTTTGCCCAGTCCCTGAGGCTTGGGAAACAGGTGTACGAGGTCGTTTTCACCCGTTGCGGGGTTAAAGTCGACAATCCGCGCCCTTTGATCGCCTAATTTATCGATAACTAAGCCGATGCGATCGTGGTACTCCGGCTCCAAATAATCCAGCATGACGAGCGGATTTTCCAACTTATGGGCATCCGCATCAATCACTGGCAAACCTTGGTACATGGGAATTGTCCTATCTAAAAAGTCTGGTGATGGTTTCTAGGCTGTGTCGGCGAATACATTTCAATGCGAACGTGTCGGTTTGCACTGCAGTAGTGTGTAAGCTAGCCGATCTCGCGGTTGGGGCGATTGAAGAGTTGGCGCAGGCCAAACCAGTTATCGAAAGACCAGGATAGCGAAGCCAAGATGGTCATACCGGGATACTTTCGAAACGCAGGTTCGTTTTTCTCGAAGAAGGCATGTCCGCTCAAGGCAAACACCTGAGTCAGAACGAGGCAGAGGAGCGTTAAGCGCCAGTCATAAAACAGTAGGGGAACTGCCGCGATCGCGAGCAGGTTGGTCAAGTGGTGCAATGCTTGATTGACTGGATGTTGGTGGCAGGCAACAAAATGGGCTTTCGCCTCGTGGAAGTAACTCACGCCGATCTCCGAGAAATCCATTACGAGCCAGAATACACCAAGTATCGTCTAGTCAAGACCTCTTTCCCTCAATGATGGGGAGCACAGTCTATTGAATTGAATAGATAAACGCTATACGGGTTGTATGATTTCAATCATTGCATGTCGGTTTTACATTTTGCTCACACGCTTAGCTCTATCTAGTTTGAGTTGGAGAAAGCTAGTTTGAGTGGTGGAAAGGTCGAGATTTATGGAAAAAACCTTAAAATATCGCAGGAGATCCCGCCCTGGGAATGTAGAATCCCCTTCTGGACGCGCTACCCCAGCCCGGCCGAAGCTATCTCCGGGACGAATCCCATTCCCGACTAAACTGTGCGCGCATTGAGACTTGTACTTGCAAGCACCCGATCGCGTCACAATAATTGAGATGCCACGCTAGAGTAGCCCTTATTCGTTATGGGATATCATTGGCATCGAAACACGAAACAGGCTGCACTATGCAATTACTTAGGAGTAATGAGATCGCGCAGGCCAAAATCATTGAATTAAAATGCACTCAATGTGACTATAGTGCTCCTTATAAAAAACTCATTTCCTCTTGCCCGATCTGTGGCAGCTCGATTCTCAAACCCCAGTACGATCTACAAGCCCTAAAGCAGTCTGACTGGAAGAATCAATTATTATACCGAGATTGCACGCTCTGGCGATATCACGAGCTGTTACCTCTCTCCAATCTTCAAAATGTTGTCAGTTTTGGTGAAGGATTCACCCCTTTAATTCATGCCGAGAAACTGGGGCAGAAAATCAAGCTCGATCGCCTTTATCTGAAGGATGAAAGACAGGGACCAACCTCGTCTTTCAAAGATCGACAAGCGTCGGTAGCAGTTTCCATGATGCGCGAGCAGGGAATCACTGAAGCGGTTCTCTCGTCAACGGGTAATGTTGGGATTGCTTACTCAGCTTTTGCCGCTCGCGCTGGAATTAAATTGTGGGTTTTTGTCCCTAACTTAACGCCAGAAGAAAAAATACGGGAGATGAAAATCTGCGGTTCCACTGTTGTCAGAATTAATGGAACCTATGACGAAGCCAAGCTTGCAGCCGCAGAGTTTGCCAATCGCGAAGGTCTCTTTCTCGATGGCGGTGTCAAATATATTGCGGGCACCGAAAGTATGAAAACAATGGCGTTTGAGCTTGCCGAACAGCTCAACTGGCAGTCACCCGACTGGTTTGTTCAGGCAGTCAGTGGTGGGGCGGGGCCGATTGGAGTTGCTCAGGGGTTCGAAGAGCTGGTCGCCCTCGGATTAGTAGAGAAAATTCCTGCCCTCGGGTTGATTCAATCGTCTGGTTGTGCGCCGATGGTAACGGCGTTTAGGAAGCAGCAACCGATCGCCATTCCTCTCACAGAACCGACAACCTCGATTGCCACATTATCGACGGGCGATCCCGGTCGAGCGTATGAAGTTCTCTACAGAACGATCGAGCAGCATGGAGGAATTTTAGAAGAGGCTTCAGATGAAGAAGCTTATGCTGCCACGCGCTTGCTTGCCCAAACCGAAGGCATTTCAGTAGAACCTGGCACTGCTGTTGCATTTGCAGGACTGATAAGGCTAGTTCAAAAAGGGATTATTCAGTCTCACGAAACTGTTGCGATCAACTGTTCGGGTCATACTTATCCAGTGGAGACAAAGATCTTAAATGGGAAATCTCCAGCCTAATCTCAACTTCTCCAGATATCCCCGAGAAGCTGGCTGGTGCTATTGACGTTCATTGATACAAGTAACAATGCCCAACATTTTGCTGAGACCTTTAGCGGCGATCGCCGAACGTGAAGCAGATAAGTTTATCGCTAAAACGCATAAGACTTTAGCCACTCAAGAGAACTATCTATTCAAACTTTTAAAGCTCCATAAAGATACTGAACTAGGGCGAGAATACGGTCTTGGCAGCATTAAAACGATCGATCGCTTTCGGCAACAAGTTCCCGTTCGGTCCTATCACTTCTACGAACCCTATCTCGAACGGATTGCCCGTGGCGATCGCAATATTTTGAACCCCGATCCCGTCGTCTATTTCAATACAACGAGCGGCTCGACGGGAAAGCAAAAAATGATTCCAGTCACCGAGCGATATCAAAAGTCTTTAAGCAAGGCAAACCTGGCGAGTATCGGTTTTCTCAGCAAAGCCCTGCGATCGCGGCAGCGACGGTTTGGCAAGTTTGTAGCGACTAATTCCACCTACATATCGGGACAAACGAGTGGCGGTATTGACTACGGGACGGCAGGGACGGGGGTACTGCGGATGGGCAAGTTTCTCTTCAGCCAGATCTTTGCTAACCCCTACGAGGCCCTCAAAGCAGATGATTGCTTGGCGCGTCACTATCTCTGCCTGCTCTTTGCCTTACGCGATCCATCGATGCGAGGTATTGGAGCTAATTTCCCGATGCTGTTGCTGCGCACCTGCAACTATTTGGAGCGCTACGCTGAGGACTTGATGCGAGATTTGGAAGCTGGAACGATCGCCGACTGGTTAGCGCTAGAATCGGACTTACGAGCCCAATTGGAGCGGCAATGTCGTCCCGCAGCCAAGCGTGCGGCAGAACTGCAGCAGATCGCGAGCTCGGCAGGTCGGCTCACCCCCAAGCTGGCTTGGCCGGATTTGGCCTTCTTTGCGACGGCACGAGGAGGAACCTCAGATTTCTACTTCGAGCGCTTTCCCGACTACTTCGGCGATACCCCCGGATTTGGAGCAGTCTTTGCAGCAGCAGAAGGCACCTACAGTATCTATCCCGAGTTGAACCAAGATGGCAGCATCTTGGCGATCGAGGCGGGCTTTTTTGAATTTATTCCTCAAACTGAGTGGGAGTCAGAGCATCCCGAGACAGTTCTTCCCACTGAGGTCAAAATTGGTGACTACTACCGCATCCTCGTCACCAACTACAGTGGCTTTTATCGATACGATAACGGCGATGCGATCGAAGTGGTGGGCTTTTACGGAACAGCTCCCCTACTGGTATTTCGCCACCGCCGAGGGGGATTGCTCTCTTCGACCACAGAAAAAACAACTGAATTTCACGCCACGCAAACTATGCAAGCTCTGCAGCAGGAATTCAGTTTGCTACTGGAGGACTTCTGCATCACCTTGTCCGAAGATGAATTTCCAGCTCACTATTTAGTCAATATTGAACTTGCTCCTGGTGCGGAACTCAGCGATCCTCAAGCATTTCTCGATCGCTTCGATCGCAAGCTTAAAGAAATTAATCTGTATTACGGCTCAAAACGAAAGGATCAAGTGCCTCCTCCCCGACTGCGAATCCTCTCACCTGGAAGTTTTGCGATTGTGCGTCAGAGACAAGTGGAACGGGGAATTCCAGATTCTCAGTTGAAGTTTCCTCATATTAGCGAGGATCGCAATTTCCTAGCTGGATTGACTGTGGAAGCAGAAATTCGACTGCCATAACAACGATTCACACTTCTTCGCGGTCTTGCCAAACTGAGTCGTCATCAGGCAAAACATCGGGTTGAATGGGGGCCGGCTCGTCATACGAGTCGCTGGCATAGTTGTCTTCGGAGGTTGCCAGCATTTCGCCGGACCTGCGATCTGATTTGGGCTGCGTATCAATTTTGAGGTGACGAGTCCAGCGACGACGCAGGAAGGCATCTCGAAAGGCCCAGTTCAGCACGAATAGCAACCCCACGCCAATCCCCACCAAATAAGCGATCGCTAGGGCTCGAGATAGCGACATCGAGCGGGCCGCTCCGCCAAACAGCACCACATTGACAGTGCTGGCTTGATTTTGCCAATAGAAAAGCCCGATCGCCGCCAGCAAGAGGAGTAAGACAATGCCGCTAATTTTTTTAATCACGCTCCACCTCAATCCTTGCGGTTTCGTCGCTAAACGTTTCGTCTCTCCCCACGTCATCTTTTCCATCCCTAGAAAAGGCGGGCACGGGGAAGTCTTGGGGGGCAGTTGCGGGCGATCGCGGCCCACTCCAGCGCTCGATTAACTCGCCAGAAAGTTCCACCCCCAACTGATCGAGTGCTCGTGCCACAACAAAATCTACTAAATCCAAAATCCTGCGGGGTTGGTGATACCAGGCGGGAATCGCGGGCACGATCCGCACGCCAGCCTCAGCTAAAGTGGTGAGATTGCGGAGGTGAATGATACTGAAGGGTGTTTCGCGGGGTACCACCACCAAGCGCCGACCTTCCTTGAGATGAACGTCTGCCGTGCGTTCTAACAGATCGGAACTGAGCCCCGCCGCCAACTTGGCCACCGTACTCATACTGGCAGGAATGACGATCGCCCCCTGCGTGCGAAACGAGCCACTGGCGATACTGGCCCCCACGTTACTCCAGAGGTGGCAGGTGAGGCGCCCGCTGTGACTGCCCGCCTGTCTGCGCCAAAAGGCTTCCTGCCGGACGGGGTCTGAAGGCATCCGCACTTGATTCTCTGCCTGCCAAACTTGATAAGCGGCTCGCGAGGCCACTAACTCCACGCAAAAGTTGCTGTCGAGCAGGGCCTTAACAGTGCGAACGGCGTAGATGAGACCGGAGGCACCGGAAACACCCAAGACAACAGGATGGGGACTAGGCAAATAATCTTCCACAATGCGATCGCTACTAGCCTAGCGCGACCGGTGCTGCCACGAGCCCATAAGGTACTCTATCGATCGAGCGGTAACTCCTCCAAGGCTTGCGAAATATCGTCTGTCGGAACGACGTAGTTTTTAAAGCTGGGGGGAAATGACTCGCGGGTGAGGGGTTGTTCGAGCAACAGCCCTTCTCCACTGAGCACCTCCACGGGTTCGCCATCCACCAAGATCCACAAGCTGGCTTCGGGATCGAGGCTGGTGGCGGTGTAGAGCACTTGCGTGACCCGTCCGATCGTGGAAGTCGCGCCGCCTCCCGAGGCAAAGTCACTGGAGAAATCCACAAAAATCTCTGAATTCTCCGTGCGGGTATCGAGCAGGCGAGTTTCTTTGGGGATGGCGGAGAGTAGCTCGGGATCGGCAGATCCCTCAATTAATTGTTGCAGGCCGCTGGCGATCGCCTCGTCGGGGGTGCTGGCGGGAATTGCTCGCTCTTGAATCACGTAATAGATATCGTCCTCGGCATCGGTCAGCCAGTACAAAGCTACGGTTTGGGTGGGGGGAGAGCCTGAAGCCCACCAAAGACTCCCAACGGCCCCCAGGCCAATGGCAAACCCCAATAGAGTAAACAGAGGCGCGCGATTGGGTCTGCGGTTGGGAGGAGCAGGGAGAGTAGTGCGATCTTCAGAGTGATTCATTTGGAATAAAGGTAACCGCTTAGATCCAGCCTATCTTGCAGCGGTTCGAACCGCTGCTCTCAGGGTGGGTCGAGGTCGTCTCGATAAATCGCTGTCGAAACAATCAGATTGCTGTAAGCTTAATACACTGTGCGGGGGGGCCGCTGCTACGGGCGGTCTGCAGTGGCTAGCGGCTACATAGCAATGGGTTGCTGTCCCGACGTTTGCTTTGGTCCCGACGTTTTAAGGAGACTGGAACCATTCCGGAACCGATGAATTTGACTGTCAGTTTGCGCGGCAGTCAGGAGGTGAGAGGGGCTTGTCGAATTGTACATTTGACAGGTCAGCTCGATTCTTTCTCCGAACCCAGTTTTCGCAAGGAAATGAATCAATTTGTGGAGCAAGGTCCGCCCCATATCATTTTGGATATGAAGGCGATCGATTTTCTGGATAGCTCTGGGTTGGGGGTGTTAGTTCAGTTTGCCAAGAAGCTGAGCGAGTCGGGTAGCTTGCAAGTGGTGAGTAATCCTCGGGTCACCCAAACGGTAAAGTTGGTTCGTTTGGAAAAATTCCTAGCTCTGCAAAAGTCCCTCGAAGACGCTTTGGCTAATGTTCCTCAGGCAGACTAGCGATCGCCTGCCAAGCGATTGTGCGAGAGTTGCTAATATCCCGACAGATCGGGGTAGATAGATTGGTATGACTGGGGACGCTCCGTCCATCGATATCAAACGGCTGTCGCCAGCCGCATTGGCTTATTTAGGGGATGCGGTTTACGAGTTACACGTGCGGCGATCGCTATTAATCCCGCCCCAGCGCCTGCAGGCGTACCATCGTGCCGTGGTCGCTTGCGTGCAGGCAGAAGCTCAAGCCAAAACGCTGGCCTCGATCGCCCCGACGCTATCGGATGCCGAGCAGGCGATCGTACAGCGAGGTCGCAACAATTGCGGTAGCATTCCCCGCCGCGTCAGCCCCGAGATTTATCGTGCCGCGAGTGGGTTTGAGGCGTTATTGGGATATTTGTATTTGCAAGATGGCGATCGTCTGCAGGAGATCTTGCAAGTTTGTGACACTTCTTTCCTAAGAGATGATTAAAAAATGTAGAGTAGCAAAAAGCTAGTCTCTGGAACCAGCATTACCGCCAACTTCTCGTTGACCAATGGCAATTCCCTCTTTCTTACGTTTGGTGGGTGGACTAGAAATGGTTGCGACAACAATTTGAGAGATCGCATCACCTGCGCCTAAGCACAAATCAAAAGGGCCAAGGTTTGCAATTTCTAAAGTAATTTGCCCCCACCATCTAGCATGTATCGTTGGTGCAGTCGTGTGAACTAACAATCCAGACCGGGCGGATGAACTCTTACCATTAATAAAACAAATTAATCGAGGATCGGTTTCAGGTGTTCCCACAGATTCCCGCGTCTGCCATAAGAGAAACCCTTTTGGTTTAAGGATCACTCGATCTCCATTCCGATAGACTAGATCGTTATCATTAGGATGTGTTGGAACACTCTTATAAAATAACCTTGAAAAAGCTCTATACTTATATTTTCCAACTCGCAACCACGCATCGCTGCCCGACTCCTCCTGTTTTTGCTTAAACGCATCTACGTTCCATACCTTTGCTTCACTGACATCATCTAGATGAAGGTCAATAGAGGTTGTATCGTATTCTTCTGGTTTGGGATCGACTATCAACTGACCTGTTTCAACAGCAAACTTCAAGTCACGATCGGACAGGTACACGATCTTTCACCTCAGGAGGTGTAATGGCAGTAGGTCGTTCTGATATAGTCGATCGATCGACGGCAATAATTTCACCGTCAGGGACTTCGATAATTGTTTGTGTGTCATCAATAACATCAACAATTCGGGCTGCAACCTTTCCTTCAACTTCATCATTTGGTTCATCTTTGCCTACCAGATGACCATCGCGATTCCAACAAAATTGTCGCGGAGCTAGGCTTGTGTAAGATTCACCATTGGCTAGTTTTACTTTAAAATATGCGCTCTCCAGAAAATGCTGCAGGAGCTATGAAGCAGCTGAGAGCCACTAACCGTTCACGAAAAGGGACTACCATTTATACCTACCTCTGATTGGAATCATCGTAGCCTGCCAAATGTTTCCTATCGTACAAGCATACTGGACATATTGTGGCTGAACTTGAGAGGATAATATCACTATTATATTGCCATATCTAGCGTATGAGAATTTTTGTAACTCCACATGTAATGGTGTAGAGATGGTTTTAGCCAAGCATTGTATTTGACGATCGCCCAAACTCTAAAGTTGCAACGCTTTTTTCTGCTCCTCCCGCAGGAGTTCGAGGATATCTTCTTCCTGCTGCTGAAAGCTGGGCATACGCTTGAGGCCAAATTCCCGTTCTTCCGGCAACAACACTTTTACTTCTTTTTTAACGCGACCGGGGGAAGAGGTGAGCACGTAGACTCGTTGAGCGACAAAAACAGCCTCTTCCACATCGTGGGTAATCATCAAAATACTGGTGCCCGTCCGCTGCCACACTTCCCGCAAAAAGCCCTGCATGATTTCCTTCGTCTGGGCATCCAATGCCCCAAAGGGTTCGTCCATTAACAGGATCTTCGGTTGATTGGCTAGCGCGCGGGCGATCGCCACCCGTTGCTTCATTCCTCCCGACAGTTCCTTCGGCAACGCCTTGGCAAACTTTGTCAGTCCTACCACCTCCAAGAAATAGGCAATCCGCCCCTCCCGCTCCAGCAAAGGCATTCCCTGCAACTTGAGTCCGAACCCCACATTCGCCGCCACCGTCATCCAGGGATATAGCGTATAGCTTTGGAACACCATGCCGCGATCGGCCCCCGGCCCCAAGACTGGCATCCCATCCACAGCAATCTCGCCACTCGTCGGAGCTTCCAAACCCGCAATCAGTCGCAGTAAGGTGGTTTTCCCCGAGCCCGACGCCCCCACAATGCAGACTAATTCTCCCGTTTCTACCTGCAAATTGATGTTGTCGAGGGCGACAAACTGTCCCCTTCTGCGGGTGGGAAATGATTTGCAGAGCTGTCTGACTTTTAGGTGCATGGCAGAACGAGGAGATAAGAACTGAACGTCAGTCAATTGCCCATTTACAGGTAAGCCGCATTATCCATTGCAGGGTTAAGTCGAGTAAGAACCCGATCGTGCCCAAAACAATCAGACAGGCGAAAATTTCATCGGTATGGAAAAAACGTTGAGCCAATTGAATGCGCTTGCCCAAACCTTCGTTAGCAGCCACGAGCTCGGCTACGACGACGAGGTTCCAAGCTGCTGCCATGTTGATGCGAAAGGCATCGAGGATGTTGGGGGCGATATAGGGGGCGATGACGCGGAAGAGCACTTGCACTCTGGCCCCCCCCAAAGTGTAGGTCGCCTCAATCAATTGTTTGGGGATGAACTTGACAGCGTCTGCGATCATCAGGGTGTTGAAAAACACGGTGCCAATAAAGATCAAGGCAATTTTCGGGGGTTCGTCTAGTCCCAGATAAATAATCAGTAGCGGAATGAAGGCGGGGGCGGGCATATAGCGGAAGATGCCGATGATGGGTTCGGCTAAGGAGCGAATGCTGGCGAAGGTACCCATACTGATGCCGATGGGGATGGCCGCGATCGCCGCTAAGATAAATCCACTCGACACCCTTAAAAAGCTGGCCGCGATGTCTTTGAGTAAAAATCCTTGTTCCCACAGCCGCACAAAGGCCCGACCCACATCGGCAGGGGAAGGCAAAAACTGGGAATTCACCCAACCCGTGCTGGCCATTAACCACCACAAGCTAAAGGGTACAAAGATGGATAGCAGGGCCAAGCTCCACTGCAGGGGCTTGGGAATGTCTTCGGCAATTCGCCAGAACACCGTTGGCTTCAGGCTGGGGCGGGAGTCGCTAGCGGAGCCTGCGAAGGGATGGGTCGTCACGATGGCAGTGGGGGAAGGGAACTCGATTAAAGGTGCCAGTCGGGATTTGACACCTCAAGCAATGGTTGGGCGATCGCTCATTCCGCCAGCGATGCGGCATAGGCGTCCACAAAGCGGCGATCGAACAGGGTGCTGAGGTCGGGGGCCTCGGGAATGAAGCCCATGCCCACCATAAATGCCGCCATTTCTACAGCGGCGTAGGGCATGGACGCGAAGCTATCTCCCTCACTAAAGGCTTCTAGATTATCTTCAAGGGTGAAAAAGCGGGTGCCTTCCTTGAACAGTTGTAGTTCTTCCGGGCTGACGCCAGCCCGTGCGGCCATGATTTCATCCGCCCGTTCGGGGTTTTCCTGCATGAATTCCAGAATGTCGAACCAGGTGTTCACTAACGCTTGCACCTGTTCGGGCTGCTCGTCGATAACCGTTTGACTGACCACGAGCAAATCGGGAATCGCACCAGGGAAGTCGGCAGAACTGAACAGCTCTCGGCTGCCCTCTCGCTCCAGCGCAGTCAGCCAGAAGGGAGGAAAGGCACCGACGGCATCCACCCGACCAGCGGCAAAAGCGGCAGCGGCAGCACCGGTTTCCAAAGGCATAATTTCGACATCGTCGCGACTGTAGCCCGCCTCCTCTAAACCGAGGGTGAGCAGGAAATCATCCACTACCCCTTCCTCCACAGCAACTCGCTTGCCTAACAGGTCTTCGATCGTGTCGATCCCTTCCGCCACAATAATTTTGTCGTTACCTGCGGAGTTATCGTTCACCAACACCACCACTTGCCCATTCACAGAATCGGCCACAAACGAAATGGTGTCGTTGAGGGTTTGGGTGTTACCGTCCAATTGACCGGCAGCAAAGGCTTCCATCGAGGCAAGATAGCCATCGAACCAGCGCAGTTCCACATGGGCACCGTTGGCCTCGAATAAGCCCTCTTGCTCGGCGATCGCCCAAGGCCACCAGCCCGCCCAGTTGCTGTAACCAATCGTGAGGGGCTCGGTGGCGGTGGGGTCGGGACTGGGAGCGCAACCGGCGATCGCTAGGCCCAGCGCGAGGGCGCAAGTGGGAAATAAGCTGCGAAAATTCATGGATACTCCTAGAGGGCGCAGGGCATAGGGGGAAAGGTTTCTAGCAGGATCGGAAGGCTCGTGCGAGGGGAAGTTAGAGGACCACTTGCGGCTGTTGCGATCGGACTCTGCGGACCTGTTGCTGCACCCACTCGAACCAGAGTTCGAGTCCCTCGCCGGATTTGGCCGATAGGGGAATGATGCTGGCGTTGGGGTTGAGCTGGCGCACATTGGCTTCAATCTGGCCGAGATCGACCTCTAGATAGGGAGCCAAATCCAGTTTGGAAACGAGCAGGCAGTCTGCTTCCCGAAACATGACCGGATATTTGAGCGGTTTGTCTTCCCCCTCTGTCAGGCTCAGCAGCGCCACTTTGGCATGTTCCCCCACTTCAAATTCCGCCGGACAGACCAAGTTGCCGACGTTTTCGACGAAGACTAAATCGAATTGTTCTGGGCTGTGCTCGCGCTCTAGCTGGTGCATGCCGCCCGCTACCATATGGGCATCGAGATGGCACGATCGGCCGGTGTTGATGGCAATCACGGGGACCCCGCAGCGGCGCAGGCGCTCGGCATCCAGTTGGGTGGTCATGTCCCCTTCGATGACGGCGATCTTCAGGTGATCGCGCAACGCCTCTAAGGTCTTTTCCAGCAGCACCGTTTTGCCCGCCCCCGGACTGCTCATGACGTTGAGACAGGTCATGCCCCAGCGATCGAACTGAGCCCGGTTGCGATCGGCTCCGGCTTGGTTGGCCTGCAGGAGATCGACTCCTGCCATATCGATGACTTGGTGCATCGGCTTCCCTCAACCTGAATGACACATCGTTTGTTCCTCGGCTGCAACGGCATCCCGACACTCCAACCGAGAAATTTTCAATTCCCGCCCAGAGCGGATGTCCTCTAGAGGCGATCGGCAGGCGGGGCAAGCGTATTGTTCTTCAATGGTGGGGAAATAGTTGCACTGGCAGGTGTGACAGTAGGCCACAAAGGGGATGCGCTCGATCGCCAATCGAGCCGAGTCCAGAAACGTACCCTGTTTGAGGGCGTCAAAGGCAAATTCCAAGCTGGCGGGTTCCACGCAAGTGAAATCCCCCACCAGCAGATAAACAGTCTCGATCTCCGGGGGGTCCGGCTGCGACACCCACCAATCTTCCAGCGTGGCGAAGAGCGCTTTGGTCATATCGACTTCGTGCATTAGCGCCCCCGCCAGTCGGCAATCAGTTCCGGTTGTGCGTGGTTGTGGACGAATCTGGGCTTGACTCCCAGGCGCGGCAACTGCTGGGAGCGCACCATATGGGCTAGCGAGTCGCAGATGACGCGGGTGGCCATTAAGGAAGTAATGTCGCTGATGTCGTAGGGGGGCGACACTTCCACCACTTCGAGACCGCAGACCTTCACTCTGGGGATGATGCGGGCTAGTAATCCCAAGGCTTCGCGAGGTAGCAGGCCGCCGGGTTCGGGCCAGCCGGTACCGGGGACAAATCCGGCGTCGATGCAGTCAATGTCGAAGCTGATGTAAACGCAATCAGTACCCTCAGTCGCTTTCTCGATCGCGAGCTCCGCTGCCGCATCCAGTCCCATTTCGGTAATGTCGGTGACGGTGAGGATATTGGTCGCCCGCTCGCGGCATACCTTCACCCCTTGGCGGGGTACTTGCCAGCCACCAATCCCCATTTGGACCAAGTTTTCAGCCGGGGCATTTTTGATATTGGTGGCGTGGAACCAGGGACAGGTGTGCATGCGCTCGTCCAGGTCGGTTTCTTGGGTGTCGACGTGGCGATCGAAGTGGATGATGCCGACTTTCAGATCCCCCAAATGTCGGCAGACGCCACGCACGGTGGGATAGCCGATGGAGTGATCGCCCCCCAGAATGACGGGCAGGGCACCGCTGGCAAAGACGTGGGCGACGGCTTTGGAAATCTGATCGAAGGATTTTTCGATATTGGCGGGGATGGTGAAGACATCGCCGATGTCGCACAGGGTTATCGATTCCCGCAGGTCCACCCCCAGCTCGAAGTTATAGGGGGTATAGAGGGCGGAGATGCGGCGAATGCCTTGGGGACCGAAACGGGTGCCGGGGCGGTAGGTGGTGCCGCAGTCGTGGGGGACGCCCAGGATGGCAACATCGTAGTTGCCCACTTCCCGCACGTCTTCGACGTAGGGGGCTTTGAGGAAAGTATTGATGCCGGCGAAGTGGGGCAGCTCGCCGCGAGAGAAGGTGGGGATGCTGCGATCGCGAATGCTGTCAGCGGCTTCGAGGCCAAATTCCAGCCCCCGTTGTACCTCTCGCTGCCAGCCGCTTTCGGATAACTTCGCTTCTTCCCCCAAACCCCGTTCGGCTTCGTTGGAATATCCGTTTAAGTCGGACATGCTCGTTCTCTGGTGACGGCGGCGAACTGCCGTTGACCCCAATGGTAGGCCAACATCATCCTCCCGGGCTTTTATCCCGCCGTGTCACCCCTCAGCTGATGCTGGGCGGCTGCCTCTCTCGGTCCAGACAGCGCCATCGCTCGGAACCCTAGAAGCCACTCTCTCAAGAGCTGTATGGTCGGCATCTTAGGGGAGGGGAACGGGTGGAACTGTATCTGGGATGACATTTGAGCTGATTGCAGCGCGATCGCCTCCAATCGACCTCGACCCAGCGCCAGGAACTAAACTCCGTCTGGCTCAGTCAGGATGCTATAGCAGCATAGTTTACTGATTCGATTGTCCCCGAGATATCACATTTATGAACGCTCGTTATTGGCTCTCCCGCAGTCTGATCTCCACCGCCGCGATCGCCACCCTCGCCCTCATACCCTCTGCAGCGATCGCCCAGCGCATCACCAACCCCAGTCCCTCCCAAGGCACCACCAACGTCGATCCCAGTTCTGCGATCTCGGCGTCCTTCTCTGCCCGGAACGGCAACTCTATACGCCCCGGCAGCCTGCGCATCTTTTTGGATGGCACCGATGTCACCGCCGCATCGGTCATCACTGCCGACTTCTTTAGCTACCGACCCCGCAACCCACTTTCCCCCGGCAATCATACAATTCGACTTGAATTCACCAATACGGCCAATCAGCCCCAACAGGCGCAATGGAGCTTCACGGTTGTGACTCCCAACGTCGCCGAGATCGAGTCGGTTTCCCACAACGGCACCGGCGAGGCGATCGCCCAAGGAGAAATGCTGTTGGTGACGGTGAACGGCACGCCTGACAGCATCGTCAGGGTGTTTTTAGTCAAAGACGGCAGGCAACTGCAGTCACTGAACGCTGCAGAAGTTTCTCGCGGGGTGTATGTGGCGAGCAAAGCTGTGGGAGCGAACGATCTGGCGGCTGAAGGAATTGTGGTGGCTCGTCTGGAGCGGCAGGGGGAGGTGCGCTTTGCGACTGCCGATCGCGCGATCGCTTTAGTAGCTGCTGCTGAGGTCAATGTCGAGCAAGTCGATGTGAGCGGTATTGGGGACGACGAGGTGCCTGCCACTGCTGCCCTCACGCCCGAATCGCTGCAGCCGCGCGTGACCAGCCACAAAAATGGCGATCGCGTTTCCGGCAACTCCTTTACTATTGCCGGTACCACTGCCCCCAATGCCTCTGTTTCCATTAGCGTGGTGTCTGAAAATTCCCTCGGGGGCTTTATCTCGACCCAGCGAGCACTAGCCGACCGCACTGTGCAAGCAGATGCAGAGGGCAATTTCAGCCTCAGTGTCAGCCCCGGTCCGCTCTCTATAGACGGCACGGTTTATAACATCGAACTCACGAGTATGGCCGGAGGCATTACGAGCCGCACCACCCAATTAGAATTGGTTCAAGACTAGAGCTAGAGCTTTGTCTGTCCCCCCCTTTCCCAAATTTCGGGGACGGGGGAACTCTGGCGTTTAAGGCTTTCAGCAAACCCGTCGCAAGGAGGCAGCGAGGTGACGGTACCCGCTCAGCCGAAGATTTACCATATCGTGCATGTAGACCGGCTGCAGTCGATAATCGCGGATGGCTATATGTGGTGCGATGCCCAAATTGCTGCGCGAGCATCAACGGGAACCACCATTGGTATGAGTCATATCAAACAACGGCGGCTCACACTCCCCTTGACTAGTCATCCAGGGTTACATGTGGGTGACTGCGTGCCGTTTTATTTCTGTCCGCGATCGATCGTGCTTTTACCTCCTCTATCAAGGCAATCATACCGATCTCACCTATCGCGGCGGGCAGGAGCCAATTGTGCATCTGCAAGCCGACCTACGCGCTTGCGTTACCTGGGCAGACCAACATGGCAAGCGTTGGGCCTTTACCCTATCGAATGCTGGGGCTTATTATTTTGAAAACCGCTGCGACCTCAAGCAGTTGCATGAAATAAACTGGCAAGCTGTTCGAGCCACCCATTGGCAAGCTTGCAAGGAGGGGAAGCAAGCAGAATTTCTGCTGGAATGCAGCTTTCCCTGGCATCTGATCGAACGCATCGGCGTGTATTCACAGGTAATTTATCAACAGGTAGCTAATGCCTTGCCTGCGGGTGGCCATCGACCCCAGGTTCAAATCAAGAAAGACTGGTACTACTGATCGGGAGGCAGCAATGACGATCGAGTATACGCAAGGCGATATCTTACGCGCCGATGCAGAAGCCCTGATCAACACCGTGAACTGCGTTGGCGTGATGGGGCGCGGCATTGCGCTTCAGTTCAAAAAAGCATTTCCGCAAAACTTCAAAGCCTACGCCGCCGCCTGTAAGAAGGAAGCAGTGCAGCCTGGGCAAATGTTCGTGTTTGCAACCGGACAACTCATCCATCCTCACTACATCATTAACTTCCCCACCAAACGCCATTGGCGCGGGGCCAGCCGAATACAAGATATCGATTCAGGACTCAAGGCGCTGGTGGAGACGATCCGCCAATACAACATTCAGTCCATTGCCATCCCACCTTTGGGTAGCGGGCTGGGCGGACTCAACTGGTCAGAAGTTAAGCCTCGCATCGAGGCAGCGCTCCAACCACTCACTGATGTACACGTTGCAATCTACGAACCACTTGGCGCGCCTAGCACTGAAACCATGGTGCGCAATCGTAAGGTACCGACCATGACAGCCGGACGAGCCGCGCTGGTAGAACTGATGCGCCGCTACCTCAGCGGTCTACTCGATCCCACTGTCACTCTGCTAGAAGTCCACAAGCTAATGTATTTCATGCAGGAAGCCGGTGAGCCGTTGAAGCTGCAGTACCGGAAAGCCTCTTATGGTCCCTATGCCGAAAACCTGCGCCATGTGTTCAATGCAATCGAAGGGCATCTCGTTTCTGGCTACGCAGACGGCGGCGATGCCCCCGACAAACCGCTCCAATTGGTACCGGGTGCAGTGGAAGAAGCCACAGCATTTCTACAACAGTGTCCAGAAACTCGCGATCGCTTTGATAAGGTAGCGTCGCTAGTAGAAGGATTCGAGTCCGCCTTTGGCCTGGAGCTATTGTCCACAGTTCACTGGATTGTGAAAACTGAATCCGTTAACTCCGTCGATGAAGTTGTCAGCCAAACTTACGCCTGGAACGACCGCAAGCGACAATTTACCCCCCGCCAGATCGCGATTGCCGTCGATGTGTTGGTGAATAAGCAATGGGTAAACCGCCTAGACCCCCGAGAGATCCAATCAAACTGACGGCAAACAGCTCAGCCGCGATTCAGTCTGCACAACCAGCCAGAACTCTCAGGAAAACTCCTGATGAACACAGCCCCAATCATTTAACGTCTGGAGCTTTTGCACCATCCTACGCGACGACGGCATCGGCTATGGCAACTACCTAGAACAGCTCACCTACCCGATCTTCCTCTAGCAGGACCGGGAACTTTATGAGGAGTAGGGGGGCAATTCAGCTTGCCAGCACTCAGTTACGAGTCAGGTTTTATCACAGCAGTCTATGGAAAGGTCGCTAACAACAGCAAAGAGCCTGCGTAGCAGCACAGACCGGAGAGGAGGCCAATCGACAGAATTTGGAGGGCGGCGGTACCTGTTTCGGCGATCGCCTGCTGTTGGGCGGGGGTACGCTCGACAATAGGGGCAGCAGGTTGCCGATAGTTATGAGTGCGAAGCTTGAGCGAGTGCATGATGCCAAATCCTCAACAGAGGGGAAAAGTCTCAAGTTCCAATCTAGGAAGCTCTGGCGGAGATGGCTCGTCCTTTTACTAGGTGTGATGCGAAGTAGCATTCCGAAATATTCGGTATCAATTCGTTGAGCAGCTCGATCTCGATCGCGCTTGTATTGGGCTATTGCGATGAAGATTTTCAGTCGATTTTGCCCCACGACACGGCTTCAGCGGGGGTAGCTCCCGACAATCCCCCCGTATCGGGTCGAGCGTCAGTCACCTGCAAGAAATAATCGTGGCCGCTCTCGTCAATGCCCAGGCGTTACAGCAAGTTTTGAGGCGTTTAGACCAAGCGTTTGACCGCCGCAAAAAGCTAGGGGCTGGGTTCCCCCGGTTCGAGAAGTCGGGGCGAATGCGGTCATTCTCTTTTCCTCAACTGGGCAAAGCTCCGTTGAGAGACGGGGCAGTTAAGCTGCCAGGGCTGGGTTGGATGGCCATTCGCCATTCGCGCCCCTATCCAGAGGGCTTCACCGTCAAGCAAGCCAGGGTCGTCAAACGAGCATCAGGCTATTACGTCATGCTCACTTTTCGGGCCGATATCGTCATCCCAGAACCACCATTGGTGGGTCATGTAGTGGGCGTAGATGTTGGGCGGACAGTGCTGAAAATGCCCCTGGAGAGGTTCTGGCGGGGAGTGTTTTGCACTCTAGCCAAGATTCTGTGAATGGGGAATCTCCTGCTATACGCGAAGTGTTAGCGGGATGAGCGTCAATCAAGGCAACCCCCATTGCTCTGCCTGGGTTTCAAACCAGCCCGAATCGGCGAGCTCCCGGACGATCGAGTGGGTGCGGCGACGCAATTCCGAAGCTTGATTCCCCTTGGGTAAGGCGATCGCCAGTCCCGAGCCCGACAAGAGAGGCTGCAGGAGTCGATAGTCAGACTGCTCTGCTACCCAACCCGCCATCACCGATGCATCCGCAGCAAATCCATCCACTTGCCCCTGCTGCAATGTCTCTAGGCCCTCTCGATAGGAGCTCACCCCCACCAGTGCTAACTCTGGAGCCGCTGCATTGAGGGTCGCGATCGCCGCCGAGCCCGCTAACACTGCGAGAGTCTCGTCCGTCAAATCTAGCGTAGAGGTCAGCGGGCTACCCAGCGGCACCACCACCGTCGTGCCATCGAGATAGTAAGGCTCTGTAAAACTCACCAAACGCAGTCGATCGATCGTAATACCAATCTGGGCAATGGCCAGATCGACGCGATCGTCGATCGTCGCCGCCAAGCGATCCTGATGGCTTACCGCTACAAACTCGACTGTCGCCCCGTCGCCGAGCATTCGTTCGGCCAACTCGGTGGCGATCGCAATCTCAAATCCCTGCCAAGTGCCATGACTATCCCGCCACGCTAGGGGTGGCAGGTTATCTTTCACGGCCACCCGCAAGCGACCGCTAGCGGCAATCTCCTGCCAGGGGCGAGCCGCCACAGTCCCCCTCCACAAAGACGGGATAGTCCCCAAAACAAGGACTATCCCAACCGCTACTCGTTGCAGCGCTTCCTTCAAGAACAGTCGCTTCGAGCCATTGCTACTATCTCGATCTGGCATGTGCGAGCATTCGTCCCACCTTACTGGTTAGCAGTTTCTACCACTTTGGAAAACGCTTCTGGATCGAGAATGGCCATCTGGGCCAACATCTTGCGATTTAATGCGATATCGGACTGCTTCAGCTTGTAAGTCAGAGTGCTGTAGTTGAGCCCCCGCTGGCGAGCGGCAGCATTGATGCGGGCAATCCAGAGGCGACGGAAATCCCGCTTGCGACGGCGGCGATCGCGGTAGGCGTTCCGCAATGCTTTCATCACCTGCTGATTAGCAACGCGGAAGAGCTTGGAATGGGAGCCGACATAGCCCTTCGCCAGCCTGAGAATTTTTTTGCGTCGTTTGCGGGCGACGTTTCCCCGTTTGACTCGCGACATGATAGTTAGAGTGACTGCTTACAAATGAAAATCGGCGATGGCAGCATCGGCCGAGCGATGCGCGATCTTTAAGGTGGAGAATCTTTAAGGTGGAGATCCTAATTCCTAATTTGGACTAATTGGAGTAGGGTAGCTGCAACTTGACATTTGCCGCATCCGACTCGGCGACTAAAGACGTCTTGCGCAATTTGCGCTTGCGACTGGAGGTCTTGTGCTCCAACAAGTGGTTGTGATTGGCGTGCCGACGCACGATCTTCCCCGTTCTGGTGATGCGGAATCGCTTGGCGGTGGCGCGACGAGTCTTAACTTTCGGCATGATATTTAGGCAATGGCACGGCCTACTACTTTAAACGGTCGAACCCCATTTTTGCAACCATCGAGCGGATTGCAGATGAAGGCGGTGTTGCCAGCCCTTCTCCCGAATGGGAAGATAGTGAAGCTTTTTGAAATCCCACTCGTTCTATGACCGCCACTCCTACTGCCCCTACTCAAACCACTAGGGAACGAGTCAGCCAGTTTCTGCAAGGACTCCAAGACAGCATTTGTACCGCACTAGAAGCGATCGATGGCGAGGCTAGCTTTCGCGAAGATAGCTGGGAGCGTCCGGAGGGGGGCGGCGGCCGATCGCGCGTTATGGAAGAGGGGCGCATTTTTGAAAAGGGCGGAGTGAATTTTTCCGAGGTGTTTGGGTCGAAGTTACCGCCGTCGATTGTCAAGCAGCGGCCCGAGGTGGAAGGGCACGGTTTTTATGCCACCGGTACGTCTTTGGTGATACACCCCCGCAATCCTTATGTGCCGACGGTGCATATGAATTACCGTTATTTCGAGGCAGGACCGGTCTGGTGGTTTGGCGGCGGGGTCGATTTAACTCCCTACTATCCGTTTCGAGACGATGCGGTTCATTTTCACCGCACCATCAAACAGGCTTGCGATCGCCACCATCCCGATTACTATCGAGCCTTTAAGTATTGGTGCGATCGCTATTTTTATTTGCCCCATCGCGACGAGGCTCGCGGGGTGGGCGGCATTTTCTTCGATTACCAAGACGGGCGTCCCGGGCCGCTGTGCAAGTCGAGTGCCGCCAATCTCGACGAAGGCATTACTCAGCTCTCGATTGGCGATCGCAGTTGGGAGCAGTTATTCGGCTTCGTGCAAGATTGCAGCAAGGCGTTCTTGCCTTCGTACGTGCCCATTGTGGAGCGTCGCTGCGAGATGGATTATGACGATGCCGAACGTCAGTTTCAGCTTTATCGTCGCGGGCGCTACGTAGAGTTTAATTTGGTGTACGACCGAGGGACGATTTTTGGCTTGCAGACGAATGGGCGCACTGAATCGATTTTGATGTCGCTGCCGCCGTTAGTGCGTTGGGAATACGATTTCCATCCCGAACCGGGCAGTCGCGAAGCGGAATTGTACGATGTCTTTCTCAAGCCTCAGAATTGGGCGGCAGAGGATGTGGCGATCGCCGAGCGAGGAGATTGAGGGCGATCGCCCGTTTGTCGTTCGTTGAGGTGTCTGTAACTGTGGCGTTCCCATCCCATCGATCCCCATCGGAAGGATTGGATTTAGTGAATGAGAGAGTCAAAATCGGCTGAAATGCGGTCAAATCCTCACAAAACTCCCAAAAAATCGAAGAAAACCTCTCAAAAGCTTGCCCTGACAGCAATTGCAGGCTTTACTATAGCGTGAAGTCAATCTGAATACAGAATTGCCGCTATGAACAAGGGTGAGTTAGTGAACGCGATCGCTCAATCTGCAGGCGTGAGCAAGAAAGATGCCGATACTATTCTATCGGCCACACTCGATACCATCGTCGAAACCGTCGCCGAGGGAGGTAAGGTCACACTCGTTGGTTTTGGCTCGTTCGAACCCCGCGAACGCCAAGCTCGCGAAGGTCGCAATCCCAAAACTGGCGAAAAAATCACCATTCCCGCCACCAAGGTGCCAGCCTTCTCTGCCGGTAAATCGTTTAAAGATAAAGTGGCTGACAAATAGCTGCGAGCGGATAGTTGCTACAGCCAGCAATGGCCTCGCTGCGCTCGGTTGCCGAGCATCGAGTTCTGGCCCATGACAAACGGGGATGTGCCCGCCTGAAGATTTTGGCGATCCCCACCCATACTCCGGTCAAATCCCTCACAAGCGGGAACGCCAAGGGTTATGAGACCGTCAGAATGCCTGTCAATCCGAATGCCTGTCAATCCGAATGCCTGTCAAAGAGTCGGCCAACGCTCGCGTCAGAATGCCACCCAATATCGCTACGACTGCCGCTCAAATTTGAACGGCCACAGGATTACAATTCGATGAAAAAATAAGAACTGACAATCTCGATCGTTGTCAAGTCAGTAAGCTTCAGTCATTTTGTCAAGTGCTTTTGCGCCATTACTCAGGCCGCATCTGCACTCAGAGCATGATGTTTTGTTAAAAGACTTGTACAGATTTTTAATTACTGAGAAGAAGTCTGCTAAAACGAGGATTGAATTTCGATTGGTTTGGTTACGATGGGGAGCCTGTACCCATCGTAGATCTCTGTCGAGATTCGCACGCTTTGCATTCATTGAGGGAGAAGTTGCCCATGTTCACTCAGGTTCGACCATCGATTCGACACATCGAGCCAGAGACCGTGGGGGATCGAGCCCTGATCCGGGTGGTTTACGTCGTGCTCGAACCCCAGTACCAAAGTGCTCTGTCGGCAGCGGTACGTGCCATTAACGCCTCCAACACCAGCGTGGCGATCGAAATTAGTGGCTACCTGATTGAAGAATTGCGGGATGCCGACAATTACGAAGCCTTCCAGCAGGATATTGCCGAGGCCAACTTGTTTATTGGCTCGTTGATTTTTATCGAAGACTTAGCTGAGAAAGTCGTCGCTGCCGTGCAGCCCCACCGCGATCGCCTCGATGCCGCTGTGGTGTTCCCCTCCATGCCGCAGGTGATGCGCCTCAATAAACTGGGCAGTTTCTCGATGGCGCAACTGGGGCAATCCAAAAGCGCGATCGCCCAATTCATGCGCAAGCGCAAAGAAAATTCGGGGGCGTCCTTCCAAGACGCCATGCTCAAACTACTGCGCACCCTGCCTAAGGTACTCAAATACCTGCCCGTCGATAAAGCGCAAGATGCTCGCAACTTCATGCTCAGCTTTCAATATTGGCTGGGGGGTTCGGAAGAGAACCTGGTTAACTTCCTGCTGATGATTGCCGACAAGTACGTTCTGGATGGCGAGCAGAAAGGGAATACCGTTCTGGAGTACAGCGATCCCGTTACCTATCCCGACATGGGGATCTGGCACCCCTTAGCGCCGCAAATGTACGAGGACGTGCGAGCGTACTTCGATTGGTACGAGTCCCGCCCCGATCTGACAGACGATCAAAAAGATCCCCTCTCCCCTTGCATCGGTTTGGTCCTGCAGCGCACCCACCTGGTCACGGGGGACGATGCCCACTATGTCGCCATGGTGTCGGAGCTGGAGAGCATGGGCGCCCGCGTTCTGCCCGTATTCGCTGGCGGCCTAGATTTCTCCAAACCAGTGGATGCCTATTTCTTCGATCCTGCCTCTACGCAAGATAAACCACTAGTCGATGCCGTCGTCTCCCTAACGGGCTTTGCCCTGGTGGGCGGTCCCGCTCGACAGGATCACCCCAAGGCGATCGACTCCCTCAAGCGGCTGAATCGTCCCTATATGGTGGCCTTGCCCCTCGTGTTCCAAACCACCGAAGAGTGGGAAGAGAGTGACTTGGGCCTGCATCCCATTCAGGTGGCCTTGCAGATGGCGATTCCCGAATTGGATGGAGCGATCGAGCCGATCGTGCTGTCCGGCCGCGATGGCGCGACGGGTAAGGCGATCGCCCTTCAAGATCGGATTGAATCCATTGCCGGTCGAGCGATGAAATGGGCCAGCCTGCGGCGCAAGCCCAAGCTGAATAAAAAGCTAGCCATCACTGTTTTCAGCTTCCCCCCCGATAAAGGCAACGTCGGCACTGCCGCTTACCTCGATGTCTTCGGCTCCATCTACCGCGTCATGGAAGCCTTGCAGCGCAACGGCTATGACGTGCAAGACTTGCCCGAATCTCCCAAAGCATTGATGGAGCAAGTGATCCACGACTCTCAGGCGCAATATAGCAGCCCCCAGCTCAATGTCGCCTACCGGATGCCAGTGCGCGAATACGAGCAGCTCACCCCCTATTCCAGTCGCTTAGAAGAAAACTGGGGTCCCCCTCCCGGCGAGCTCAACACCGACGGCCGCAATCTGCTGGTGTACGGCAAGTCCTTTGGCAATCTCTTTATCGGCGTGCAGCCCACCTTTGGCTACGAAGGGGACCCCATGCGGTTGCTGTTCTCCCGCTCGGCTAGCCCCCACCACGGCTTTGCCGCCTATTACACCTACTTAGAGCGCATTTGGGGGGCAGACGCCGTTCTGCACTTCGGCACCCACGGTTCGCTGGAGTTTATGCCCGGCAAGCAAATGGGCATGTCCGGCGCCTGCTATCCCGACAGCCTGATCGGCAAGATTCCCAATCTCTATTACTACGCTGCCAATAACCCCTCCGAGGCCACGATCGCCAAGCGTCGCAGCTATGCCGAGACCATCAGCTACCTCACTCCGCCTGCCGAAAATGCGGGTTTGTATAAGGGTCTGAAGGAGTTGAGCGAGTTGATTGGGTCCTACCAATCCCTCAAGGATAGCGGTCGCGGCATTCAGATTGTGAATGCGATCGTCGAGCAATGCCGTATCTGCAACCTCGATAAGGACATCGACTTGCCCGAGTTAGATGCGAAGGAACTGTCGGTGGAGGAGCGCAATACTCTGATCGGGAAAGTGTACGCCAAGCTGATGGAAATTGAGGCGCGCCTGCTGCCCTGCGGCTTGCATGTGATTGGCGAGCCGCCTTCTGCAGAAGAGGCGATCGCCACGTTGGTGAATATCGCCAGCATCGATCGCCCCGAAGAGGAGATTATGGGCTTGCCCGGCCTGATTGCCCGCAGCATCGATCGCGATATTGAAGAGATTTATCGCAACAACGATGCTGGGGTGTTAGAAGACGTTCAGCGTTTGCAGGACATTACCCAAGGGGTGCGCGATGCGGTCGGCGCTCTGGTGAAAGCGCAAACGGATGCGGAAGGGCGCGTCTCTCTCGTTTCCAAGTTCAATTTCTTGAGTCTGGGTCGCAAGGCTCCTTGGCTGGACGCTTTGGCAGCAGCAGGTTTCCCCCATGTGGATGCCGAGCAGCTCAAGCCCCTAATGGAGTTTCTGGAGTTTTGTCTGGAGCAGGCTTGTGCCGATTTCGAGTTGGGTAGTCTGATTCAGGCGCTGGAGGGGGAGTACATTATGCCGGGTCCCGGCGGCGATCCCATCCGCAACCCCAGCGTTCTGCCCACGGGCAAAAACATTCACGCTCTGGACCCGCAGTCGATTCCCACGAGTGCTGCCGTTCAGTCCGCCAAGATTGTGGTCGATCGCCTGCTCGATCGCCAGAGGCTCGACAATGACGGCAATTGGCCCGAGACGATCGCCTGCGTGTTGTGGGGCACCGACAATATCAAGACCTACGGCGAGTCTTTAGCCCAAATTATGTGGATGGTGGGGGTACGCCCCATGCCCGACTCATTGGGTCGCGTCAACAAGCTGGAGTTGATTCCCCTAGAAGAGTTGGGTCGCCCTCGCATTGACGCGGTCATCAACTGCTCGGGGGTATTCCGCGATTTGTTTATCAACCAGATGGCGCTGCTGGACCGTGCAGTCAAGATGGCGGCTGAAGCGGACGAGCCGCTGGAGATGAACTTCGTGCGCAAACATGCCTTGGCCCAGGCGGAGGAGATGGGGGTTGGCGTCCGTCAGGCTGCTACTCGCGTCTTCTCGAATGCCTCGGGCTCTTATTCCTCGAACGTGAACTTGGCAGTGGAGAACAGCAGTTGGGAAGAGGAGGCGGAACTGCAGGAGATGTATCTCGCGCGCAAGTCGTTTGCGTTCAACTCGGATAACCCCGGCGTGATGGATCGATCTCGCGACCTGTTCGAGCGGACTCTCAAAACCGCTGACGCCACGTTCCAAAACCTCGATTCCTCCGAGATCTCCCTCACGGATGTCTCTCACTATTTCGATTCCGATCCCACCAAGATCGTGTCAGCGTTGCGGGAGGACGGCAAAGTTCCGGCGGCCTACATTGCTGACACTACGACGGCGAATGCTCAGGTGCGGACGCTGTCCGAGACGGTGCGGTTGGATGCTCGCACTAAACTGCTCAATCCAAAGTGGTACGAGGGGATGCTCAGCCACGGCTACGAGGGGGTGCGGGAGCTGTCCAACCGGTTGGTGAATACGATGGGCTGGTCGGCGACGGCTGGGGCAGTGGATAACTTTGTCTACGAGGATGTGAATGCCACATTTATTGACGATAAGGAAATGCGCGATCGCCTCATGAATCTCAACCCCAATTCTTTTCGTCGCATGGTGGGAACGCTGCTCGAGGTGAACGGTCGGGGCTATTGGGAGACGTCTGACGAGAACATCGATCGCCTGCAGGAAATCTATGCTGAGGTGGAAGACCGCATTGAAGGGATTGAATAGGCGATTCGACTGAATCTAACACTGGTTGCTCTGGCGAACTCGTTTTGGTGTAGCGGTGCTGCCATCTGCGGTAAGCACTACAGCATCGATTGAGGATGTCACGGCAGTGGTTCGAGCTTGTGGCCACAACCATAGCGCAGTAGCATCTGGGCAATAAATTCAATGGCAGTGGTTCGAACCGGTGGGGATGGGCCCGCTTCCGGGCTGCGCAACCACCAACCCGAAGCGCGATCGGGAAATTGCCATAGATCCAAATGGGCTAGGGGCGGATCGGCATAAAAACTATCTCGCCCCGAACCCAACAGAGCAGAACTCCAATGGGTAAAGCGATCGTGGCTGACTCGATGGAAAGGAAATTGACCGAGTTGAGGCACCCCCCAACCATCCAGCGCGATCGCCGCTGCAATAGTGCCGCCTTGATGTTGCCACAGTTGGGCAGCAGCGATCGCCCCCATCGCACCAGCACTAAACCCAATCGAGATGAGAGGCTCCTGGAGCTGGCAATAGCGCAAGAGGTAGGCCCCAACCGCCAAACCACAGAAGGGGGAATAGCGATTGGCGGGAAGCAGGCCATAGGCTTGAGCTCTGCTCTGGTGCGGGGCTGGTTCTAAAGCTTGCAGTTGCCGATCCAGGGCGGTGACAAAACGGTCGCTCAGACGCGGCTCGTGGATGCCCGGACAAATGACTAGGGTCGCCAAAAACGCTATTCCTCGCGCGACTCGCACTCATCATCCCCTGACGGCGACAGTCTGTGGCGATCTCTAGCGGCCCAAACTCCCCGGTTGAGTAATGCGATCGGACGCCGTCACAATTGCCTTGGTGCCCGGAGCTAGCTTGAGAACATACTCTAGCTGGACAATTTCAGGGTTCTGCTGCAGCGCCTCCCCCTTCAACTGAATGGCTGAAGCCTCCCCCTCCGCCTGAACGATCGTCCGCTGCTTCTCCAACTCAGCTTTTTCCACCAAAAAGCGCTCCCGCTCTTTCTCCTGCTCTGCAATCTGCTTTTGCTCGATCGCCGTTTGGAATTGATCGGAGAATTTCACGTTGCGCAAAAAGACATCCTGCAAAATCAAGTCGTTATCGGCAAACTTAGAGGCCAGTTGCGCTTCGATCGCATCTTGAATCTGTTCTCGCTCGTCCGAGAACACGGCGATCGCCTGATGCAGAGCTAATTCATTGCGCACCACCGTACGCACCTCGGGACGAATCACCTTATCCAAATAGCGGGAACCAATTGTTTGGTGCAAGTGGGAGACTTTAGCAGGATCGAGACGGTAGCGCACAGAGACATCGAGGGAAATTTGCTGGCCGTCAGAACTCAGCACCCGCAAAGCATCGTCCCCCTGCACCGTTCCTTCCGATCGCTGCGAGGCCATGGTGTAGGTTTGGGTGCGCACGTCATAGAAGATGGGGGACTCGATGACTGGCAGCAAAATGCTGAAGCCTTCTCCTCTCGGAGTGGCTTCCAAACCGCTGAAGGAATTAAAGATGACTGCCCGCGCTCCGGCAGGTACCACCAACAAACATTGGGAGCCCACCGTCAGCAGGATAAATAAGAGACCGGCCAACAGATAAATCAAAATGGGAATATTGGGCAGATTGAAGTCGGGACGAGGATTGGCGGATCGCATTCAAGAGTCTCCAAACTGGCAAAGCACCTCTGTTGAGCCTAACGGATTGGCGTTCCAATTGCGAAGGGGTCGAGAGCATTCGGAGGGCGATCGGGAGCGCGGCACCCGTCTGCACTGAGTCTGCCATGTCAATCTCCCTCGGTCGACATACCACATGTAGGGTTATTTCAAGATAAAAATGATAGACTGCCCCTATAGATAGCTTATGTTGATATCCCTTCCCCCAGAGTATCGAGCTGTCTGCCGCCGCGATTGATGAGGACACTATGATCGCTCGTTTCCCCCACCTCCGTTGGACAACCCAATTAACTCGGAAAACCCAATTAACTCGGAAAACCCAATTAACTCGGAAAACCCAATTAACTCGGGCAACCCAATTAACTTGGATAACAAATTTAACTACGAAAACTGGCTTGGGTGCAGTTGCCCTGTCGATGATCCTGCAGCCCCTTCTCGGGCTCCAGCGGGGAGCCGTCACGGCTCAGGAAGTCTTGCCCGGTCGCGAGATTGAATTTACCCCCTCCAATGACAGCGCCCCTGCACCAGTTCCTCCCGCTGCCCCCAGACCTGCTGCTCAGGTAGAGGTGCCTCAGGGCACGTTCACTCGGGCTGCGACCTCCCAAGTGCCTCAGGTTCGACCTGCCCCCCAGACAGGAGGCACCTCCCCCGCCTCGTTACCAGCAGTGCCAGTGTCTTACGACTATCAGCGATCGCCCGCTGCCGTTGAGAATGCCACCCCCTTCACGCGGGGTCAGGTGTCTGCGGGAACCGTTATTCCACTGTCGGTCTATCGTCAATTGGTGTTTCAATTGTACGAGCCCGTACAAACCAACTTGGTGGTGGAGTCTGACGTTACAGATAGCTCGGGCCGCACCACGATCCCGGCGGGGAGTATTGTGTGGGGAATGTTCGAGCCGATTGAAGTGCAAGAGGAAGAAACCCTCGGCTCTTACGAGCGCACGCGCACGCGGGTCGTAGGCAGCCGGTTTATTGCCGAGCGGATTGAAATTCAGTCATCTGCTTACGCGCTCGTCGGTCAAACTGAAGAGTTGCCCATCAGCATTATCGATCCGACGGCAGATGCGGACAAAGTGGCATTGCAAGGGGCTGGATATGGTGTTGCGGGTGGCGTGCTGTTGGGAGTGTTAACCGGTGGCGTCGGCTTTTTGCCATTGATGGCGATCGGCGGGTTGGGCGGTGCGATGGCGGGAACTGCTCAGATCGATCGGGTGGTGGCTTTGGAACCGGGCGTGACGGTGCAATTGGTGCTGGCGGAGGATTTGGTAACCCGTTAGGAGAGCGTCAAGTTTGGGCTGGAGGGAATATTCTGTGCGATGGAGCATAGCTCGTTGGTAACGTACAAAGAGCAAGTGACATCTCCTTCGTTTTCCTCCCATTCGCGAACCCGAGCCAACGCCTTTGACTGCTGTTACCTTTACCTGCGAAGCCCAGTGTCTTCAGACCCACGCTCGTGCTGGAGTCGTGCATACCCCCCACGGCGATATTCCCACCCCCTGCTTTATGCCGGTGGGCACCCTCGCTAATGTCAAAACCCTGACCCCCGAGCAGGTGAAATCGGCAGGGGCCTATATCATTCTGAGCAATACCTATCACCTACACCTGCAGCCGGGGGAGGAGATTGTGCGGGAGGCGGGCGGCCTGCATCAATTTATGCATTGGGATGGCCCCATTCTGACCGACTCGGGTGGCTTTCAGGTGTTTAGTTTGAGCGAGATGCGATCGCTCGACGAGGATGGCGTCACTTTTCGATCGCCCCGCGATGGCAGCAGGATTCGATTCACGCCTGAAAAGGCGATCGCCATCCAAAATGCCCTCGGCTCGGACATCATCATGGCCTTTGACGAGTGCCCCCCCTACCCCGCCACCTACGAGGCGGTGGAGAGCGCCGTGCGGCGAACGACGGCTTGGCTGGAGCGCTGCCTCTGCGCCCACCAGCGATCGCAGGAGCAAGCGCTGTTTGGCATTGTGCAGGGGGGTGTCTATCCCGAATTGCGGCAGCGATCGGCCCGCCAGTTGTGCGAATTTGATTTACCCGGCTACGCGATCGGGGGGGTGAGTGTGGGGGAACCGCCCGAGGCGATCGAGGCGATCGTGCAGGCCACTGCGCCCCTACTCCCCAGCGATCGCCCTCGCTATCTGATGGGGGTGGGCACCCACCGAGAAATGGTGGGTGCCGTGGCGGGGGGCATCGATCTGTTCGATTGCGTCATCCCCACGCGCTGGGCTCGCCACGGTACGGTGGTGGTGCGGGGACAGCGATGGAACATTAAAAACACTCCTTTCCGCCGCGACTATCGCCCCCTCGATCCCGATTGCAGTTGCTATACCTGCCAACACTTTAGCCGTGCGTATTTATGTCACTTAATTCGGGCGAAGGAACTGTTGGGCTACACGCTTCTGGCCATTCATAACATTGCCGAGCTGATGTCGTTTACAGCCCAGATGAGGGTCGCAATTCTGGCGAATCAGTTTACCCGAGATTGGCAGCCAAGCTCGTATCGATCTTTTGACGGGCTGAGTGTTTAAAGGACGGGGATCGGTTGTTTTATCAGCTATATGGCGATCCCCACCCGCCCTTTAGGTCTGCGAAAGTGCTGTTACTGTTTCAAATAATTGAGATATTGTGGCATTTATCCAGTCTTCCCATAGGCTATGGATACTGGTTCGGCTGACCGCCCCCGGCTCAGCTCTCGAAATCAGTTTTTGCCTTGCCTGCGACAATCGCCGACTCGTGGGTCTCTGCCCTCGGGGCTGGCAAAAAGAGGTCAGTCTCTTCTGTTGAGTAGAGGCGATCTCCTGCACTCCTAGCAATGCCTTCGCTATACACCTACGCTTCAGTTGATTCAAGGGGCTGATATGTTTCAAACCGACTCTCAACATCTAACGAACTCTGCAGCAGAGCTTTTAGAACGCTACGCAGAGGGGGAACGAGAATTTGTGGGGATGCTGTTGGAGCGAGCACAACTGAGTCGGGCGAATTTAGCCCAAATCAACCTGAAACGGGCCGATCTGAGTGGGGCGCTGATGAGCGGGGCACAACTGATGGGCTCCGATTTGAGTGGGGCGCAATTGATGGGGGCCAATTTGAGTGGCGCGCACCTACAGGGGGCTAACTTAGCGGAGAGTTATCTGAGCGGGGCCAATTTGTGGCGGGTGCAGTTATGTGGAGCCAATTTGACGCGGGCGTTGATGGTGGCAACTTATCTGTTGCGGGCTGACTTGCGCGGGGCCACGTTGGGGCGGGCGAATTTGAATCGCAGCAATCTGTCGCAAGCCTATTTAGAGCGGGCAAATTTGCGGGCGGCTACCCTCAGGCATACCTGTTTGGAGCGGGCTTTATTGGAACGAGCCGATTTGCGGGAGGCCGATCTGACCGCCGCCAATCTCAGTTTTGCCCAACTGCAATATGCGGATCTGCGCGGAGCGATTTACGATCGCCAAACCCGCTTCGGACCCCATTTCGATCCCGCAGCCGCAGGCATGGTGCTGCAGTCCTCTGACGCTTAGCGACTTGCCCTGTTGGGAGCTCATTTGGATGAGCGGACGATCGCTCCGGCGGGCAGACCCGTCCTCAGGTTCGAGATCGCATCCGCCAGATCTCGGACCCCACCTCCAACCGTCACGATCTCGACCTGAAGCTGTTGGGCGAGATCCTCTAGGGCGAGATCGTCCAAAAAGGTCTGGCTGTTCTTGAGGGTGACGGAGGGCAACAACAGCACATCGCCACATCCGCCGGGAATGTCTCGCAGGGCCGACAGAATATCTCCTCCGGTGAGCAGCCCCGTGACGGTGAGCTCTTGCCCCCAAAACTGACTGGCGATCGCCAGCATGCGAAAGTCGAGATTTTCGACCTGATTGAATCGGGCCGCGATCGGCTCGAAGACCCTCTCAACCGAGTTCCCCACCACCCATGTCACCTGCAGGGGCTGTGGGAGGCGATCGGGCAACTGCGCTGCTGCGCTTTCGAAATCCTGCAGAAACTGGCGAATTGAACCCACCCCATTGCCAATTTGGGGATAGTCTTCGTAATGCTCTGGCGGGGGTAAATCGCGACCGGCAATCAGATACCACTCGTCAGCCAGCCAAGCAAAGGTCGTACCCAGCTCTGCCCTAAATTGCGCTTGCAGCGCTTCTACTCGGGCGATGACTGCAATGGCTCGATCGCGACTGACAGGCGAGATCTCATCTTCTGAGGGGCGAAAGCGGGTTAAGCCCACTGGTACGACAGCAGCAGAGAGGACGGTAGGAACGTCAGCAGAGAATTCATCAGCAGAGAATTTATTGATAGCTTCCACTCTTTCTGCAGGGATCGCCCGATGAAACGAGGCTAGGTCGAGCAGGGTGCGGGTCAAGTGCTCGCCATCGTTCCAGCCGGGGCACAGCACCACTTGAGCGTGAATTTGCAACTGCTGTTGGCGAAACCACTCCAATTGCTCCAGAATCTGGGCTGCGCGCGGGTTTTTGAGCAGCCGAGCGCGAAGGTCGGGTTCGGTGGCATGAACGGAGACGTATAGGGGGGATAGGCGCAGGCGGGCAATCCGCTCCCATTCCGGCTGGGGCAAATTGGTTAGGGTGAGATAACTGCCGTAAAGAAAGCTGAGGCGGTAGTCATCATCTTTGAGATGCAGTGTGGCTCGCATTTCGGGGGGTTGTTGGTCGATGAAGCAAAAGGGACAGGCATTGTTGCACTGGATCAACCCGTCGAACAGAGCGGTCTCGAACTCCAAGCCCAAATCGTCGTCCCAGTCTTTTTCGAGCTCGACCCGATGGCGATCGCCTTTGGCATCTAAGACTTCCAATTCCAGATATTCGTCGGCGATCGCAAATTGGTAGTCGATCAAATCCCGCAATTCCTGACCGTTTACAGACACCAAGCGATCGCCGACCTCAAATCCCAGCTCGGCGGCGATTGAATCGGGCAGGACGCGGCTAATGCGGGCAGGGGCGATCGTGGAGCGAGACATGGTTATAGAAAGTAGTCGCAAGCATGGAATTAAAGCTGAGGAAGCTGTCTGAGAATTCCATCACCTGCAACCTAGCACCTGCTCCTACCGATTGAAACCGATTGCCGCAGATTGCGATCCCAACCACATCGCTGCATTCGCCCCCGATGGAGCTTGGCGTCTTGCAGAAGAGAATCCGAGCAGTCTAGAACCCTTGGCTGACGGCTTTGTAGTGCCTCGAGTCATTGACTCGCGATTTCTAAGTAAAAAGCACAATATGCTTCTACGCAAATTTACTGAATAAGGCTGACATTTGAAACAATCGAAGACTGTGGCCTGAATGGCATTTTTCCTGACAATGTTTTGACATCTACATAAATCTATTGACTATGGCTTTGTCACACTCAAAGGATATTTTACTTTCTATCTTATCTTCATAAAAAAACAGTCTTAAACCTTACATTATCATGGCAAGCCCAGAAGACTTCGTCAAAAAAGCACAGTATGAAGCTCCTTGCCAGCAAGCGCTTGGGCCAGCATGTCTCTCAATATCTTATTTAGGTCGACAGAGAGAAGACATCAAATCTGCTTTGAGCGAGACCAGTCATACATAAGCAAAATTGCGCAGCAGACCGAGGTAAATAGCACGATAGAAGGCAAAATCATTAAGTGAAGTTGCTAGCTGATGTCTGTGATAGTGAAAATTCATTAGAATTGAGGTTCGAGGTGAGAGAGCTATCCGAGGGGGCCATCCTCCTCCGCTCAGGAAATGTTCGTGACAATTTAAATCGATTTCCGAGACTAAAACAATTTCCTTTGATTTGAATTCCTCTAACATGATGCGATCGAGCAATTCGATCCCCACTGCCATGTAAAAATCGAAACATGTCCTGCGCAAACTTGTCTGGCAAGATGATGAGCAATCGGCAAAACTCAATCGGCGAGATAAGCGGTTCTTGCTTGCTATCGTTACAGCATTACCTAAACCGTTTACTATAGTTTAAGCGGCAGTAAAGATTTGGCTCACTTCTTACCTTTAACCCTATCGAATATAGTTGAAAGTTATGCATAGAGAGGACATCAAGGCCGCCTTGAGAAAGGCTGGCTATACCCTAAGCGAAATTGCCCGGGAGTTTGATGTAACTCCCACCACAGTCAGCAAAATCGTCAAGGGTAGTTGCAGAAGTCGCAGGATTGAAGCTGCTATCGCAGAAAAATTGCAGGTCCCGATCGAGGAAGTCTTTCCCGAAAAGTATGCGGACCTGCACAAGAGCAGATCGTTTCCCTGCAGAAGTTAAATTAATACCCTAATAGTTGACTTCTCTGCAGACAGTAACTGCTTTAGCTCGCAGAATGAGCTCGGAATCGGTATGTCCGCGCGTATTTAAAGATCGGTCGGCAAGATGAAAAATGAGTCCGAGCATTAGTCCATGGATTAATCCGGGCTAACGGCTGGGTGGTGTGTGAAGAACTGTCTCTTACACGATCGGTGATGTGGCAAGCGAGCCAGTCAAAGCATTTCTTCACACTAGCCATACGAGTTACTTTGACGATCGCGCTAGCAACTCGCCCCGCAGAACTGTGACAGCTCGACCGCGAAGGGAAACGCGATCGCCTAAATTGCGCACCTCGACCACTCCTCCTCGGGGCGAGGCTTGGTAAGCCACAAACTCCGATTGTCCCAGTTTGGCCTGCCAGTAAGGTCCCAGGCTGCTGTGGGCGGAACCGGTGACAGGATCTTCGTCAATCCCGGCTGCGGGGGCGAAGTAGCGGGACAGGATGGCGTATTCGGGGCGATCGGAGCGGCAGGTGACGATGGTGCCCAGTTTGGGCAGTTGGGCCAGCAGAGCAAAATTGGGTTGGAGCGATCGCAAGCGGTCGGCAGATTCGATCTCGACACAGTAATTGACAGCATCTGCCGAAACGGCGATCGCCTCTACTCCCAACGCCTCCAGTAACGCTGGCGGGGGATCGATGGGCGTCACTGGCTTGGCCGGAAAATTTAATTCGATCCAATCCCCTGCCAACCGTGCAGTCAGTACCCCGACGCGGGTGTGAAAGCGCGCTTCGTTCTCCCGAGGCAGATGCCCTTCCGACCACAATACGTGGGCGCTGGCGAGGGTGGCATGACCGCAAAAGTCCACCTCGATCGCGGGGGTGAACCAGCGCAAACCGAACTCTCCCGCGCAGGGCACCACAAATGCCGTTTCGGACAGATTCATCTCGGCGGCCACCTGCTGCATCCACTCGTCGCTAGCAGCTTCAGCCATGACGCAGATGGCGGCGGGGTTACCGGCAAAGGGGCGATCGGTAAAGGCGTCCACTTGAATGACAGATTGCGGCATCTCTGGCGATCGCTCCCAAACGAATTGAGGGTCGAAACTGGGCAATTCTCGCATATCTCACCTCAAGAGTAGAATGCAGGGATGAAATCGGCCAGAATCTAATCGGAGTTAGGCGATTTCCAGCTCAGAAGTTACCGGGCGATCGAGCTCTGTCAGTGCAGTTCGCGATCGCCGCTGGCAGATTGCGAGAGCCCATCAGCAGCCTCGACCTTACCCTAGCGGTACTCTAGAGTGAGTCAGACGTTGTGGTTCGCCCGAGACATGACCTCACCCCGAGCAGACTTCGATACCCCCTGGAAGGAGATGCTGGAGCTCTATTTTGAGCCCTGCCTCCGGCTCTTCTTCCCCGCCGCTCAGGCCCAAATCGACTGGTCGCGTCCCTACGAGTTTCTCGACAAAGAGCTCCAGCAGATCGCCCGCGATGCCGAATTGGGCCGTCGTTATGCGGACAAACTGGTGCGGGTTTGGCTGCTGGACGGACGGGACCTGTGGATTCTCATTCATGTGGAAGTGCAGGGCCAGAGAGATGACTCTTTCCCCGAGCGCATGTATATCTACAACACCCGCATTGCCGAGCGCTACGGTCGCCCCGTGGCGAGTTTAGCCATCCTCTGCGACACCAGTCCCAACTGGCAGCCCAGCGAGTTTGTGCGCGAGGTCTTGGGCTGTCGCCTGGAATTCCGCTTTCTCACAGCAAAGTTGCTAGGCTACAAGCAGCGCTGGGCCGAATTGGAGGCCAGCAGCAATCCGTTTGCAACCGTTGCGATGGCTCACCTGCAGGCGCAGGCCACTCGTGGGGACGAGCGCGATCGCCTGCAGTGGAAACTGCGGTTGATTCGGCGGCTGTACGAACGGGGCTTCGAGCGCGAGGATATCATCCAGCTCTTTCACTTCATCGATTGGGTGATGGCATTGCCGGAGGAGTTGGAGCAAGAGGTTTGGGAGGAGATTCAAGCTTACGAGCGGGAGCAGAGGATGCCTTACATCAGCAGTGTGGAAAGAATCGGTCTGGCCAAAGGGCTCGAACAAGGGCTCGAACAGGGGCTCGAACGAGGGCTCGAACGAGGGCTCGAACGAGGGCTCGAACGAGGGCTCGAACAAGGGCTCGAACAGGGGCGACAACAAGAAGCGCTCCGTATGCTACTGCGTTTAATGGAACGTCGGTTTGGCCCGATTCCGCATCCATTTCAGACTCAACTTCAGGAACTGACCGTAGTGCAGCTAGAGGAGTTACTCGATACAGCTCTAACCGTTGCCTCACTCAAACAACTGGCCGAATCCTTGACCCAAAGGTTCTCCGAACGGTAAATTCTGATGGAGAAAATGCCCTATTGGAAGCTCTAATGCTCTCTGCGCCTCTAACACAAGCTGACCGATCGCTATAGAGAGGGGAGCGACGGCCAGAAACCTCTATGTTTCGCTAAGTTCCCCTTTCTCCAATTTTGCGGGAAAGGGTTAACTGTCCAAAGCATTCATTCAAGTGAAGGGTCGAGATGATGAAGGAATTCCTGAGACGCACTCATCGTGTAACGGATTTAGCCTATGGTTATTTCCAAATAGCGAGGCAGGGATTTTGGTTTATTGACATCCCCAGAACATCTTCTACCAGTATTCGTGCGGAACTCGGAAAGCGCTTTGGCAAAACTCATGGAAAGATCAATACTGACAAAGGATATGCTACCCAACAAATATTTGAAGATCACTTAACTGCTCGGGAAATGAGAAAGCGATTGGGAGGATTTTTATGGAAAAAAATTTTCACATTCTCAATCGTCCGCAATCCTTGGGATAGGACTTTATCAATGTATTTCTTTAGGTTGAAGAGAGGTACAATTCCCAGTGAATGGACCTTTCGCGATTATGCGATCGCTTTGACGAGCTCTTCTCCCGAGAGCGATCTTTTTAAGTACCATGCTTCTCGATATGGCTTATCCGACTACGTTACGGGAGATGATAGCGAGATTATAGTTGACTATATCGGTCGTTTTGAAAATAGAGAAACTCTCAAAGTAATTGCAGATCGCCTAAAATTTAAAGAATTAGGTATATTGTCGATCCAGAGCGCATCGCCAAAAGGAAAGCACTATTCAGAATTTTATAATGAAGAAATTCGCGATATGGTTGGCAGATTTTACAGCAAGGATATCGAGCTGTTTGGCTATAATTTTGAAGTTAAGTCGTAGTATTCGATGTTTTGAGCTCGAAAAGTTTGTGAGAAATACGAGTCTTGCACTTACGCTACCCACTGCTCTTGCGCAAACCGAATCGAAAACATGACCAATAGGATCGCAAAAAAGCTAAACACAGCATAGCCCCAGCGGCGATGGCGGCTCAACCACTCGCCCACCGCGATCGTCAGGGGCACAATCCCGTACATATATCGTTCTGCCGATGTCGCCTGCCCGGAAGCGAGAATAATGGCAACACTAAACGCGGCATAGGCAAACGACAATAGGCCCAACTGCTTGCGCGCCAGCCACAACACCACGATCCCCCCCACAATCATGAGGGTATTAATCAATGGATCGCCCGCAATCAACCAAGCTGCTACAAACAAAACAAACAAGATGCTGCCCGCTCGACCCTCTCCGATCGCCTTGCGCCTGCGCCACAAGACAGCAGAGACCAGACAGACGATCGCCATCCCGACAGGGTAGAGGGGATCGGCAAACATTCCTCGCTCCACATTCACAGGGCCGACTGTGACTTGGCCGAACAACACGAGCCAATCGGCAACATTGATTCCGCGAGTGCGTTCCCACAACTGGTGCTGGACGCTGATAAACGCCAGTGGATCTGAAAACGCCACCCAACAATAGATCGTGTAGGCGAGCAGTCCGAAGCTGGCCAGAAGTCCGGCAATATAGGCCCACTTCGATCTCCGCTCTCTCCAAGCCACTAGCCAAAAAGAGGCAATTAAGGCAATGCCCAAAATTCTCGTCAAACTGGCCAAAGCACCCCATAGGGCGGATTGCAGGTAACGTTTGCGATCGAAGGTGGAGAGTGCGGCGGTACTGAAGAGCAGAAAGACCCCTTCGGTATAAATGACCGTGCCAAAAATGGAAAACGGACACCAGACCAACACAGCCGTGACCCAACGGGCAACCGCTATGCTGTAGCGCTCTGCCATCCAACGATAGAGACAGATCGCTGCCCCGAGAAAGGCCAAACTATTAACCACGACCCCCGCAGGGATATAGGGCATGCCGAGACTGGCGATCGCCCGCAACAGTCCGGGAAATAGGGGAAAGAAAGCCACATTGCCACCGGGCGAGCCATCGTTATTGATGTAGCCGTTTCGGGCGAGATCGATATATTGGGGACTGTCCCAGGCATGAAACACGTTCCAGCCGTAGGCAATACTGTCATCTGGGGAAGAGATTGCAGGAACGAGGACGAGCATAACCAGACAGATCGCGGCCCGACTCAACCCCCACATCGCAAATGGGAATAGCAACTGAGGATAACCTACATGACTTCGCGTGTGTCTATCAGTATTACAGGTCAACGTTTCGGCAGGCGATCGCCCCACGACCATAAAATAAAGTGCCGTCCCCTTTATTCCCAATCGAGCGTGTCTAAAACATCCGATCGCCAATCCCCCCCACTCCTCTCCACCGAACTGCTGGCCCACTACCGGCAAGTCAGCACCCAACCCCTCACCGTCATTGACGTTGAAACCACGGGTTCCAATAGCGATCGCCACCGCGTCATCGAAATTTCACTTCTGCAGGGGTCTCTTGACAGCGGCATCCGCCACCAGCAAACCCACCTGATTAATCCCAGCGTTTCTGTCCCCGATCGCATTGCCGAATTCACCGGCATTACCACCTCTGCGATCGCTGACGCCGCTCCCCCCGAAACCATTTGGCCCACCTACCTACCGCTGCTCTCCCAAAACGTCCTCACCGCCCACCATCTCGCCTTCGATTACGCCTTCGTTCGCTCGGAACTGCAGCGACTCGACACCCCCTTCCTGCGCCCGCCCCAATACCAATGCTGCACCGTCGAACTCTCGCGCCTACTCCTCTCTCACCTACCCTCCCGACGCTTGCCCGCCCTCGTGCGCCACTTCCAATTCCCGATCTCCACCTCTCATCGTGCTGCAGCCGATACCCTGGCTTGCTGGCTGCTAGCCAAACGCCTCCTGCACGAAGTGCGATCTGAAGCAGATGACACTCTACTAGAACGCTTTGGCCGTCAATCTCTCACCCTCAACGCCGCCGCCAGAGTCTTGCAATGCTCCCCTGCACGAGCGAGCCAAGCCCTCCAGCAAGCAAACATTCAGCCCCTCTATATCAGTCGCACGGGTACGGCATTTTATCTGCGGCAGTCCGTAGAGCAAGTGTATTGGGAGAGACGCGATCGCCAGCTACAGTTGCCCCTGCAAGCAGGAGAGGAGGCCGAAACCTCCTCCCACTAACCTCCCAATTTGCCGGATCGCATTGAGAGACTAAACCTCAACCCAGATGCTGCCTTCTTCGACTTTGGTGGGATAAGTTGGCAGAGGCTTTTCGGTGGAGATTTTCCCTAACAGCGAACCCACTACCGGCGGAAAGGGAGTCCATGTTTTGGGCTCGCCGGTTTTGAGGTCGAAGGCACTGCGGTGAAAGGGACAGACCAGCGCCCCATCATCAGTGAGTTTCCCCCGACGCAGGGGCAATTTCATGTGGGGACACTTGCTGCCGACCGCATAAAAATCGCCATTGTAGTTGACGACGAGGACGGGACCGCCCTCGGTTGCGACCACCTTGCGATCGCCTTGTGCTAACTCATCTTGGGACAGAACTTTAATCCAACTCATATTCATACCCTTGCGGACAGAGACTGCAGTTGATTGGGCTGCACCCCCATATTGACGCTAAAACCCCCAATTCTCTCGCTCGAACGCGATTTCGTTCAGTCGCCAGTGGCGAGATGGTAAATGGCGATCGCGGTCTGGCCGTAGGTACGGCGATCGCAGACCTGCAAGTTTCCAATTGCATCGGGCAGATCTCTGGAGGCGGCATGTTCGGCAGCGAGTTCGCCCTTGGGGGCTAAGAGGCGAAGGCGATCGATGCGTTCGAGCACGGGCAGATACAGATCGCTGGCGTAAGGGGGATCGAAGTAAATACAGTCAAACGGCTCGCCTCGACCCAATCGCTCCAGCACCCGCCGCACGTCCCCTCGCAGCACTCGTACAATTTGGTCTTCGTGCGCAATTCGCTGCCAATTGTGTCGGATCGTCTGGCAGGCCACTTTCGATTGCTCCACCCCAACGGCGATCGACGCCCCGCGTCCCAATGCCTCGGCTCCCATCGCCCCCACCCCCGCGCACAAATCCAGCCAACGACAGCCCGCCACGCGATCGCGCCAGAGATGAAAGACAGCCTCTCGCACGCGACTGGATGTGGGACGGGTATCTCGTCCTGCTAGAGTTTTGAGAGGGCGATTGCCGTAGACTCTGATGGCCACTGTCGGAATGGAAAGACTAATTCATGGAAAGACTGATTCCAGCCTAGCGGTGACAGCGCCTCGCTCGTCGAATTTCTCCCCATCGCAGCATGACTGATTCTTTTGCTTGGCTGACTCCTTCCCATTGGATTGTGATGGGCATGATGTTGGTTTTTGTCACAGTGCATAGTGGTTTGGCGGCATTGCGACCCTGGGGAGAGGAGAGGATTGGAGCGCGAGCGTATCGAGTTCTATTTGCTCTGGCAAGTTTGCCGCTGGCGACGATCTTAATTATTTATTTCTTCAACCATCGCTACGACGGCGCACAGTTGTGGATGGTGCAAGGGGTACAGGGGGTTAAAGCGACGGTATGGATTCTCTCGTCCATTTCGTTTATCTTCCTGTATCCTGCAACGTTCAATTTGTTGGAAATTGCGGCCGTGCAAGAACCTCAAGTTCACCTATACGAAACTGGCATTATCCGCATCACCCGACATCCCCAAATGGTGGGTCAAGTGATTTGGTGTGCGGCCCACACCCTATGGATTGGCTCGACTTTTGCCATCGTGACGTCATTGGGGTTGATCGCTCACCATCTCTTTGCCGTGTGGCACGGCGATCGCCGTCTCGAAGCTCGCTATGGGGATGTGTTTTTAAAAGTGAAAGAGAGAACGTCAGTGGTGCCGTTTTTGGCGATCGCCAGAGGCTATCAGCGCTTCAATGCAGCCGAGTTTGTCAAACCCGCCTACGCGGGAGTCGTCTTATTTATCGGCCTGCTCTGGTGGGGACATCCCTGGCTGATGGAGGTTACAGCTAAAGTCCCTTGGTAAGTCTCCAATCCCGACGGTCTCTGGTTTGCTGCTGCAGGACCGAGGCGAATTGCCGTTGCAATTGACAATAAGCCAAAATAAAAATACATCTTTGAGGCAACTCTGAAGACATTGACGACTTTTGCCCCCCTTTAGCTGTGTAACGGGAAGAATAGAAGAACGAGAATCACTCGAATTGGCCAGGATAGGACTGGTTCCACGGTTGTCCCAATGGGCTGTTGCTCGCCAACGGTCATGTCTGAAGTGTGTGAGGAATGTTTGTGATGTTATGCGATGCCTGCCAGCGCCGCTCGCGCTGTCTGCCCAATTTGTTTGCAAAACAAGATCCCCAGTTACAGCAAATGCTCGAACGCTTGCAATCCTGCGAGATGCGGGTTGTAGCCGTTAAAACCGCACGTAGAAGCCGAGATACCGATTCACTCCGCTCGACGAGCGCCCAGCAGGCAAAGACTCAATCTTAACCCTAGCCTCAGCAGTAACCGAGTGAATTTGTGGGGCTGAGGGCGATCGCCTGCGTGGTAGATTTGTAACGGTTTTTTCTGGGACAGGACAGCTGTGGAACGTACTTTTTTGGCGATCAAACCCGATGGTGTGCAGCGAAAGCTAGTGGGCACGATTATTCAGCGGTTTGAGACCAAAGGCTTTCAGCTAGTGGGTCTGAAGATGTTGGTGGTGAGCCGCGAGTTGGCCGAAGAGCATTATGGCGAACACAAAGAGCGCCCCTTCTTTAGCGGCCTAGTGGAGTTCATCACCTCTGGTCCCGTTGTGGCAATGGTGTGGGAAGGCAAGGGGGTTGTGGCTGCGGCCCGCAAGACGATTGGGAAGACCAATCCTCTCGATTCGGAGCCCGGTACAATTCGCGGCGATTACGGTATCGATATCGGTCGCAACATTATTCACGGCTCCGATGCTCCCGAGACTGCCCAGCGGGAAATTGCTTTGTGGTTTAAGCCCGAGGAACTCGCCAGTTGGGACGCTACGTTAGGAGCTTGGATTTACGAGTAAGGTAGAGAGTTACAGATTCCTACAACCTATAGGTGTCGTTTCAAATCTCAAAATGATGGTTCTCAAACCGTGGTGGCAAAGGGTGGGGTGGCTAGCACTGGCGATCGCCCTGACTGCGATCGATGGCTCGGTCGTGTTTGCACAGGAAGGAGCGGCAATGGTGGCAGATGTGCTGAACGTCAGCGTTTCGGGCAATCCCGGTAGCTACACGTTCTCTGTAACCATTGCCAGCCCCGATACAGGCTGCGATCGCTATGCCGATTGGTGGGAGGTGTTAACGCCAGAAGGAGAATTGCTGTACCGACGGGTCTTGTTACACAGCCACGTCAGCGAGCAGCCGTTTGCGCGCTCCGGCGGCCCCGTTGCCATTGCAGGCGATCGCGAAGTTTTAGTCAGAGCCCACATGCACCCCGATGGCTACGGCGGACAGGCAATGCGCGGCACTTCCGAGTCGGAATGGGAAGCCGTGGAAAGTGCTGCTGAATTTGCGGCAGTTCTGGAAAAACAGCCCCCATTGCCGCAAAACTGTGCATTTTAAGGAGATGGTCGGTATTCTCACCGAAAAAATATAAGCTTGAGCGATACCGAGATAGGTTTGTCCGTGTTTCCTCTGGATCGAGAGGCGATCGATTGCGGCATTATTAGGTTTAGTGATTTGCAATCTCCTAAAATTTCAATTGAGCGGTTTGCAGCCGCTCTTTTTTTGTGCTGAATCCAGTCTTGGCAAACGCTAGAGCTGGTCTGGATCGATACCGAGCGATCGCAATTTGTCGGCCAATTGCTGCGATCTCAGTTCTGCCTCTGCCGATCTCTGCTGCGCCACGCGCGCCTCTTGCTGTGCTTGCTCTGCCATAGCGCTCGTAAAACTCCCACTTGCGGCGCATCTCTGCCGGTCGATTGCCCGGGGATAAAATTTCGAATACGACCTGTGGTGCAATACCATCTTCTTTCCACTGCCTGTAAGAGCCGCGATCGCCCTTGGGCCGCCCGAAAGCCAGCATGACATCAGGGGCTTGGCGCAGGCGATTGTTGCCCTCGACCGGATATCAGAGCAGGTCCCCTGCGACGAATACATTGGGATCTTCAGCAAACAGTTCGTCTAAATTCTGCTGAATGGTGACAATCCAGCGAAATTGTTTGGTATTGTCGGCCATGGGCTTGCTGTCGCTATCGGGATAGACGACTTCAGCAATCGATTGAGATTTTGCTGGAGAAACCACGGTCGATGCTTTGCGGGTGCATCCCTACTATAGCGAGCTTAACAGTGGAGGGCGCTTGCGGGCCTGCTGTGCCTTTTTGGGGCACAGTTCCGTCTCTGGAAAAAGAAACATTAAGTAAAGCTGTTAATTCACAATTCTCTCGCAACTTTTTTGCTTTACTCGGCACTGTGAGGAGAAGCCCGAGTTATCTGTCAGACGATCGAAGACATTCAGCCCAGAAAGTGTATCGCAAAGTTGGGCTGTGTCGTTCGAGCCTTCGAAATTTTAGGAATGCTGCTATGACTCCCGCTCAAAAGTTTTGTTCCCGTATGGCCGAGACAGTTGAAGCTTGGTCCGATCGCCGCGAAGTCGCGACTCAATTGCGATCGCTCTGCCCCGATCCAGCCTCGCAGTTAATGGCCGATATCTTGGGCCTCGAAGCACCCGAGGCAGTGCAGCGTTGCGTGTCGATCCTCGATCGCATGCCCAGATCGCGATAGCGAGATCCCTACCTTCAAACCTGCCGGGAGTATTTCGGCTTAACGGTCTACTTCTTGTAAGGGCTCGGGCAGTTGAAGCCTCTGGAGATTTATCAGCTCTTCATTGAGTTGTCGAACGGTTGCCAGCGTGGGGGCGTTGTCCATCGCCTGTTTGAGGTAGCTATTGGCGCGATCGCGATCGCCCAAATGAGCGTAGGTGAGGGCGAGATTGCGCTGGGCTTGCCAGTATTGCGGATTCAGCTCTAGGGCTCGATAGAAACTGTCGAGGGCTTTAGAGAGGCTTCCTACGGCGAGTAAGGCAGCTCCGAAGTTGTTATGGGTCACCGGCAGGCTGGGGGCCGCTTCCACAGCGGCTTGACCGGCGCTCAGGGCTAGCGCGTAGCGATCCTGTCGAAGATAGGTTTCGGCTAGGTTGGCCGAGGCGAGCGCGAGTGCCTGATTGTCTGGGTCTGCGACTTCGGTTTCGCCAGAGGATTCAATCACATCGAAGAGGGTAAGGGGGCGAGTGGCGGTAGAGGTGACGGGGTTTCCACGAGCCTGTTCTGCCGCCGCTTGGAATTGAGCGATCGCCTCATCCAAATTGCCCTGCTCAGCGGCGATCGCACCCGCATCGACGGTCCATATTGCCGGAGGAGCTGCGCTGTCTGCTAAATTGTCCGCATTGCGCTCCTGCAATAAAAAAGCTCGCCGCAGGGATGCTTCCGCCAGATCGAGCATATCCAGCTCGGTGGCAATGCGGGCCAGCACGACAAAATCGGTGGGGTTTGCCCAAGTCTCGGGCAGTCGGCCCAGCAGTTGGATGGCCGAGCGATTGCCCCCCGTTTTGGCTAGGGCCAAGCCCGCTTCAGATACATAGAGTCCAAACGCCGGATCGAGGCTGGCGGCCCGTTCGAACAGGCGAATGGCTTCCCGTCCGTTGCCCGCCTGCCAGTTGGCGATCGCCGCTCGGTAGCTGACCAATGCACTGGAGTCCGATCGCAAATACATGCCATAGGCTGCAGCCGAGTCCTGCCAGCGCTGGAATTTTTCGAATACCAAACCGCGATACAGATTGAGCTGCGGATCGGTCACCCCCACCTGTTGGGCCTGTGCGAGCACGTCCAGAGCCTCCGACCAGCGCTGCTCGATCGCCAGCAGCACCGTCAAATTCCCGTAAGCCTGTGCAAAATTGGGGTCGAGCTCCAATGCTTGACGGTAGGCGGCAACCGCAGCGGGTACATCCCCCACCTGTCGTAGCGCCACCCCCAAGTTGTTATACAGCGATGCTTGCTCTGGGGATATTTCAATTGCCCGTCGGTAGAGCCCGACCGCTGTCTGCCAGTCTTCTGCCGCTGCCGCCTCCACTGCCTCCTGCAAAATTTGGGGGAGCGAGGCTTGTGCGGTGGCGGCTAGGGGATGAACTGTCCAGATGGCGATCGCCAGGAGACTCCCGATGGCTGTCCGGGCGACACGAACTTGCCAATCGCCCTCGACTGAAGTGCAGGTATCTGTCTGCGATCGCATCGCCCCCTGACTATTTAAAGTGGCCATCCTTGACCTCCGCGTGGGTACTGGGTTCGGGGGAGATATTGGTTTGGAAAGCTCCATTGTCCTCGCTATTTTCGAAGTCGGGCTCGATTTCCTGCTGGCGATCGCCCTCTGTCGAGTCGGGCTCGACTTCAAATTCGCTAGGGACTGCCGAACGTTCGAGATCTTCTCTCGGAGGGGACGTGCGGGTGGGCAGGCCGTTCAGAATGCTCACTCGTGCCCCCACCCGAGTGTCTCCATCCGGCAGCGCCGTCAGCCCCTGCAAGCCATACTCCCCAGCACTATTGGTAAAGAAGAGATCCAGGGCATATAGCGTATTTGCGGTGGGGAACAATTGTCTCACCCCAACCGAATAGAGGATGGCGCGTCCGTCAAAACTGGCGAAACTTCCCCTCGCAGACCCACTTTCTAGCTGATTGTCCCCTTGTACGATCGCTGTACCGCTGCCAAATAGCTGAGTACTCTTCGCCACCCGCCAAGCTAAACCCGCCTCTACCCCAGCCACGGTATCGAAGGCTGCCGAATCGCCGCTGCCCGCCTGTACGGGGAGCGAGGTCTGCGGCGTCACCACGATATCCACTCGATCGTTAAAGAGGGGTAAGGTAATCGGGATCTCGCCATAAACCCCTATGGCTGGATCGCCGAAAAAGTCTTCTAGCCCTGCCGTCAGTGCTGCTGTAATCCCCCTGGTACCCTCGAGAGGATTTTCGCCGCGATCGGGCAGAAGGGCATATCGGAAGAACAGACTTCCCTGCTGCTCGAATTGGTCCGTTCCATTGCTGGAAAAATTGGCGGCAATCTCTAGATCGTCCAACAGGCCATATCTCACTGTGGGCGCAACGCGGCCAGGAGTCCCACCTACCACCTCGTACAGCACGCTATCGATGGGCAAGGTGGCACTCGGCAAGCCAGTGGCGTTGGCTAAATAGACCGAGGGTTCGGGGTAGCGATTGCGATTTTCGAGCGGATAATTTTGACCGAAGTCAGGCAAATAGGAAAACTCCACCCCGACGATCGTCTCGTTATCTGGCTGTACCAGTAAGTTGGACGGTGCAGCAGTGGTTGGGCCAAACCGATTGGTCAGAAATATATCTAGGGCTGTGCGGCTATTGGGGGTCCAACGAACGCCTGCGTGGAAGACAGGACGGGCAACGAACAGCGAGTCATCGCCATTGTCGGCAGAGTTCTCGCCACTCACAATGACGGTGTAATCGGCAGCTACTTTTAAAAAGGAATTGAGCGCGATATCGAGCCCTACCCCGAAACCCACAACCGTACCGAAATAATCTAGGCGATCGCCATCCAACCCAATTCCCACGTCCTGCAAATCAGCTAGGTCGCCACTGGCTGCGAGAGTTTCGGGAAAGAAGCTCACTTGCGGATTGAAATGGAAGCGGGCGAGATCTCCCAACTGCAAGCTTGCGGGCAGTGCCACGCTGGCGAATGGAGCTCGAGCCTCCGCCTCCACCCGGCTGGAGGTGCCCCCCGGAGAAAAAGCAACGTCTCGTCCGAGACCGAATTCCACTCCTACCACAGGTGCAAAACTGATGAAATCATTGGCATAAGCCTGCCATTTCACCTGAGCCGAAACGCTTTCGTAGGTCAGCCCCAATTCCGACCCAGCGCCCACGAGATCGGGGAATTCGATATCCTCGTGGGTGGCGATATCGAAGCTGAGCTGAACCGTATCGAGGGCTCCGTAGTCAGCTCCGAAGTGCAGGTCGCAACTGCGATCGCGGTCTTCGCAATCGTCAAAGACTTTAAGGCCCGCCCTCAAGACCAGCTCGTTTTGTTGCAGCGTACTGCCCGTCTCGAAGCCAAATAATCGATAGGGGGGCCGCTCCAGTGGCGAAAAATTGTTGGTGCGAAAGTCGGCAAAAATAAAGTTCTCGGTTGCTTCGAGTAGATCTGCAAATTCTGGAAAGGGCACCAGACTGTCTAACTGTAAAGGGGCAACAATATCAGCCGCATCCAGTGTGCCGAAAAACGGAGTGGGCTGTAATAGCTGCGTACTGGTTTGTAAATCGGCAGCGGTGCCAGTATTCGATAGCGAATCCGCGCGATCGCCCGCCAAAGCTCCTGCAGGTCGTTCGGCGGGCACTTGTGCCCATATTCCGAGCTGCTCTCCCCCCTCTACTGTCGGTAATTCGCTGGCATTAGCAGACATAGAGCCTAACGATACAATCGCCAGTCCCCATCCCCAGTGTCCTCCAACCTTGCGATCGCCCATCTTATTGCGGACATCCACCTCAACACACCTCAGTTCCTCAATCGCTTATCCCATCGATTTACAGAACCTCACCATCACTCGCAGCAGCATATTGCTCTTCCTCTGGCTGACAAGCCCTAGTGTGCCTCAGTCGCCCAATCGAGCAGCCAGCCAAAACCCGACGATCCTGGCTAAAGCCCACTGTATGTGCTGTTCGAAAGCTTGGCAAAACCTCGCGATCGCCTCAGAACAGCTCAGTTATCTTCATCGAATGTTTCTTGGATGCTTCGAACGGTACCGAAAATGGTCAGCACGGGTTGGAACGGCGACGATAGCGTTGCCAATCCATCCGTAAAGAGTGCCAAGCCAGACTTGCCCACAATCACCACATCCGAATTTTGCAGTGTGGGATTGGACTCGTCGTTCACACTCGCCAGAATATCGATGGGTATCTCTAAGCGAGAGACGGTGCCGTTCGGATCCAACCGCAAAATGCCAACAGTATTTTGATTGGCTCTGGGGGGTAAAAAACCTCCTGCGGCAAAAATTGCCTGATTGAGAGGAGTGTTGGCAGGTAGGGTTAACCCTCCTGGAGACCGCACTTCCCCCATCACCCGCACATTGATTTGAGCGGGTGCCAAGGTCGATCCGTTAATGGCAAACACCTCGTCGTCCGGCACATCCACGGCTGTGGGCACAAAAATCGTATCCCCATCCAGCAGCACGATATCGGACGAGTCATCCCCTGCCGAGATCAAATCCCACAAGTTGACATCGAACAGTTGCTCGCCGCCATCGTTCAGGGGCCGCCGCACCTGAATGTTGCGGATATCTGCTTGACCTGTCACTCCTCCTGCTGTCTGTAACAAGGCCGTCACCTTCGGTGCCAAAGGAACTGTTTCCAATACATAGGGACCGGGCCGCTCGATTTCGCCGATCGCATTCACGCGAGTCGGACGGGGAGCGGTCAGAATGACATTGACAATTGGATTGTTGAGAAAAGCCGAGTAGCGGGAAGCAAGTTTGTCAGAGGCTTCAGCCAGTGTCAGGCCCTGCAGCGAAACACTTCCCAATAAAGCTAAGGTGACAGTGCCATCCACCAAAATCTGCTGCGGACCGCTAAACTCCGGCACGTTAAAGATATTTATGCTGATGTTGTCTCCAGGTCCGAGCCGAAAGAGCCCCACATCTGGTTCCACCTCCACATCCAGCCTAGGAATTATCCCTAGCTCGTCCCCCGTTGTCGGCAGGCCGTTCCCAGGATCGCTCAGGGGCGGACCGATACCCGCAGGTTCTGCCGATTCCACCGGCACCGCCGGAAGGAGATCTGTGGTTGTCTGGGCGGATGGAGCACTGGTCCATCCCGTTGCTATCGCAGTCAGCGTCCCTGCCAGCAAGGATGCAATGCAGCGTTGTGCGGTTGTGGCAGGCGATCGCGCCTTTTGACTACTCACGACTGTTTGCTCCTAGCACTCTTTCACTCCTCACCCTCCCTCAGCCCGCTCGGGACATTGAGACGGATTTGTTAATGATGTTACTGCCTTTCCTAGGGGACAGGCCATCCTGCTCGAATACACATCTCGGGAATCAGTTAGGAGCCGGTCGCTTCATTCCTTGGTAATTGTTGGCGGAGTTCGAGTGCTCGCGCGATTTCCAGTTGCTCTAGCTGAGTTTCGAGCCAAGCGGTTTTATCCCGACTCAATTGCTCGATCGCCTGCAGTTCCAGTTGGTGGCGATCGAGGGTGGCGCGAGCCGTATCGAACTGCTCGCAGGCTGCCTGTAGTGCTGATTGACTATCCAGCCGAGCCGCTTCTGCCCGATTGAAGGCATGTAGGTGCCTGAGCTGCTGTAATTGCTTGTGCCACGCAGTCAATTTGCTCTGCTGGAGATCGAGGGTTTGACGCACGGCATCCACTTGGCGTTCTGCGGTCTCTACCATTTGTTTCAACTGCGGCAATTGCTCGTCCAGTTGGCGCAGGCGGGCCATGACGGTTTTTGCCGCTGCTCGATCGCCCAACTGCAGCACTCGATCTATTTCCCGCTCGCAGGTTTGCATCTCGCGCGCCCTATCCACATAGTATTGAGCTGCCTGTTCGTAAGCTGCCGCCTGATCTCGAGCGGCGCGATGCAGTTGCGCGACAGACTGTTTGAGGTTGCGATAGGATGCCGCCGCCGCCGCGATCGCCCGCTGGCTTTCGCGCACCTTTGCCGCCGCATTCGAAGGGGGGGGTGGCCCAATCCTCCCCCCCAGCAATCGGTCGATCCACTGACGCATAGAGCGATCGCCTCTCAATCCCTACGCTGATTGACACTACCGATGTCGGTATCCCGTCTCGCATCTGCTTCGCTCGAACCATTGCACGAAGGCAAGCTTTTCTCCAGAAGCACTCGATTTCGAGTCTAGCCAAGCCCGAGTCAGTCTGCAGCCCTCTTGCTGCATATCCCCTACAGAAGGCCGAGCTATACATCGACAAGCGATACCCTCGCTGATGCGATCGCAACTCCATCTGGATCTGGCGCGAGTTCTGCTTCAACTGTGTCCCGATATTGCCAATGCATCCATAGCAGTTGCATCCATACATCAGGCTGCACGAGGAATTCACTCGACTTGACGAAGCCCATCGACCTGCCTAGAGTCGAGGTAAATTTTTGCCAGAATGTTTGCATTTCTTGACACTTACCACCGCTATTTCTGAAGTTCGCCCATGACTTTGCAGAGCCGTATCGTTTTGCCGATTGCTGTCGCCAGTTTGGCGATGGGGATTGCCTTTGGCGTGCTGGCAGTTTTGGAGCGCAGCCAGGTCTATCGGTTAAAAATTGCGACAGGAAGCACCCAGGGTCAGTATTACGCCTTTAGCCGAGCCCTGGCTGAAGTGGTGGCCCAGCACGAGCCCAATATTCAGATTGAAGTCATTGCGACCCAAGGCTCCGTGCAAAACATGCAGATGCTGGAGTCGCGGGCAGTGCAGTTGGCCCTCGTGCAAAGCGACACCGCCGCTGTCCCATCTGCCCGCGCTGTGGCGACGCTCTTTCCAGAAATGCTGCATATCGTCGCGGCCAACAATAGCGGTATTGAAACTCTGGCCGACCTGCGAGGCAAGCGCATTGCCCTCATGCCAGTCGGCAGCGGGTCTTACGATCTGTTCTGGCTTGTCGCTCGCCATTACGGGTTCGCCCCAGAGACCCTCGATCATGTGGCTTTATCTTCGGCAGACGCCCGTGCTGCCTTCCTGAATGGCGAGGTAGACGCTCTGTCGCAAACGATTGCCCTCGGCAATCCAACAACATCGGCATTTCTGCAAGCGAGTGCAGCCACGCTCGTGCCCATCCGACAGGTGGAGGCATTGCAGATCTCCCAACCCTTCTTAAGCGAGCAGATCTTTCCCCGAGGCACCTACGGAGGCGATCCGGCTATACCGAACCTCGATACCCCTGCGGTAGCCGTACAGGCGATCGTGATGGCCCGAGCAGATGTCGATCCGCAGCCGATTCGAGAAATTGTGCGGGTGTTGAACGAGCACCGCAGCGAACTGATTGCCCTCCATGCAGGGTCGGCGGCAATCCCAGCTCAAACTGCCGACGCTAGCTTTGGCGTTCCCCTCCACCCCGGAGCAGAAGGGTACTACACTCAAGATGAACCAAATTTTCTAGTGACCTATGCTGAAACCATCGGCTTGATAGTTTCATTAGGGGTATTGACCGTCTCCGGTCTCTGGCAGTTTCACCAACGCTGGCTGCAGCGGCAGAAAAATCGGGCCGATCGGTACAATATGGAGATTATCGCTCTGCTCGATCGCATTTATGCCGCCAGAGATTTAGAGCAACTGGAAGAACTCCGCATGCAGCTCTTCGAGATTCTGCAGAATGTGGTTGAAGATTTCGACTTCGATCGGATTAACTCAGAGTCGTTCGAGGCTTTCACATTCCCGTGGGGAGTGGCTATTACTTCGATTCGGCATCGCGAATTGATGATTCGAGAGGCCGGCGCCCAAGCAGCAGTGTCCCCCAATCTCCTCAATTAAAGGGTTGGGCGGTTAACAGGTTGGCTATGACAGAAGTAGGAGGGGAGCATGAACTGCTATCAATGGCGATCCAAAGTTGTTCTCGCTGCATTGCCGCTCGCGATGCTCGCGACACCTGCGATCGTCCCTATGCCCGCCAACGCTCAAGCAAATCGGGGTGAAGAACCGACTCCCCTCATCCTGCGTATCTCTGCACCTCGTAACTTCCTCTTGCGTCAAACTCAATCCCCCAGTCCTCAGAATCAGAACATCGGTCCGCGATCGGTCAATCCGCCACCAGCAGATACCTCCGACGCTATCAATCCTGCACCTCCAACCCCCAGCCTTCTACGACTCGCTACCGAGCCGCCAGCCAACACTCGTTCCACAACGTCAGTTCAGCCAAGTCCGAGCCCCCCGAACTCCGAGCCCAGCCAACAACTCCAGCAACTGTTGCAGTCCCTCGACTCGGACACCTTCGAAATCCCCACGACATCCAGTTTTTCCCGAGGCGCGATCGAGCCCTGAGCGAGTTTAGTCGCTAGCGTCTAAAGCATCGCCTCTCCTTACTCATGCAACTTCAGCCAACAAAAAAATTCTCCAAGGGGTTGACAGTGAGTTTAGGGTGTAGCTATGTTAGTAAAGCGCTCGAAGGAAGCGAGCGACTGCGAGGTCTGTAAAAGCCAAGCACAGCAAGGCTTCCGAGCGTTCCGAACCATGACAGAGAAATAACTTCAAAAGACGAAAGTACAACCTCGTCAAACAAATGAGTAGAGGTTATTGACTCTTAACTTTGTTGAGAAGAGAGCCAATAACTGGTTTATGAAGAGAACGAGCCCAAACTGAGAAGTTGAAAGTTCGAGGACTAAAGTTCGAGTAACTCAAACGGAGAGTTTGATCCTGGCTCAGGATGAACGCTGGCGGTATGCCTAACACATGCAAGTCGAACGAGCTTTTCGGAGCGAGTGGCGGACGGGTGAGTAACGCGTAAGGACCTGCCCTTAAGCGGGGGACAACAGTTGGAAACGACTGCTAATACCCCATAAGCCGAGAGGTAAAAGATTTATCACTTAGGGATGGACTTGCGTCAGATTAGGTAGTTGGTGGGGTAAGAGCCTACCAAGCCGACGATCTGTAGCTGTTCTGAGAGGGAGAGCAGCCACACTGGGACTGAGACACGGCCCAGACTCCTACGGGAGGCAGCAGTGGGGAATTTTCCGCAATGGGCGAAAGCCTGACGGAGCAATACCGCGTGAATGAAGAAGGCTTTCGGGTCGTAAAGTTCTTTTATCAGGGAAGAAGATTGACGGTACCTGATGAATCAGCATCGGCTAACTCCGTGCCAGCAGCCGCGGTAAGACGGAGGATGCAAGCGTTATCCGGAATTATTGGGCGTAAAGCGTACGTAGGCGGCTGAGCAAGTCTGGTGTTAAAGGCCACGGCCTAACCGTGGAAGGGCACTGGAAACTGCGCAGCTCGAGTGCGGTAGGGGTAGAGGGAATTCCCGGTGTAGCGGTGAAATGCGTAGATATCGGGAAGAACACCAGTGGCGAAAGCGCTCTACTGGGCCGCAACTGACGCTGAGGTACGAAAGCTAGGGTAGCGAAAGGGATTAGATACCCCTGTAGTCCTAGCCGTAAACGATGGACACTAGGTGTTGGACGTATCGACCCGTTCAGTACCGTAGCTAACGCGTTAAGTGTCCCGCCTGGGGAGTACGCACGCAAGTGTGAAACTCAAAGGAATTGACGGGGGCCCGCACAAGCGGTGGAGCATGTGGTTTAATTCGATGCAACGCGAAGAACCTTACCAGGGTTTGACATCCCGCGAACACCTTGGAAACAGGGTGGTGCCTTCGGGAACGCGGAGACAGGTGGTGCATGGCTGTCGTCAGCTCGTGTCGTGAGATGTTGGGTTAAGTCCCGCAACGAGCGCAACCCTCGTGGTTAGTTGCCAGCATTAAGTTGGGCACTCTAGCCAGACTGCCGGTGACAAACCGGAGGAAGGTGGGGATGACGTCAAGTCAGCATGCCCCTTACATCCTGGGCTACACACGTGCTACAATGCCACGGACAAAGAGCAGCCAACTAGCAATAGCGAGCAAATCTCATAAACCGTGGCTCAGTTCAGATTGCAGGCTGCAACTCGCCTGCATGAAGGAGGAATCGCTAGTAATCGCAGGTCAGCATACTGCGGTGAATACGTTCCCGGGCCTTGTACACACCGCCCGTCACACCATGGAAGTCGGCCACGCCCGAAGTCGTTATTCTAACCGTAAGGAGGGAGGCGCCGAAGGCAGGGCTGGTAACTGGGGTGAAGTCGTAACAAGGTAGCCGTACCGGAAGGTGCGGCTGGATCACCTCCTTTCTAGGGAGACCTACCCATCTACGAACTCGAGAGCGAGCTGTTTGCGTTAAGCGAAAAGTGAGCGAATCCAAAATGAGAGTTGTAGAGGGTCATCCTAGGTCGGTCGGGGAAGAACCGGAGTCTTTTGAAGTTATCTGTCGTGATTACGGCAGGCAAGGGAACGGGCTATTAGCTCAGGTGGTTAGAGCGCACCCCTGATAAGGGTGAGGTCCCTGGTTCGAGTCCAGGATGGCCCACCATTTATCAAAGACACTCGCTCTCGAAAGAGAGTGGCTCGGGGGTATAGCTCAGCTGGTAGAGCACCTGCTTTGCACGCAGGGGGTCAGCGGTTCGAGTCCGCTTACCTCCACCAACAAGCCCTAAACTATCAAATGATTGGAAGAGCATGTAGCACTGATGAGATTGAGGATTCAATCAATCAATCATCTGCTGGATGTTAATCCAGCCAGGACCTTGAAAACTGCATAGTCATCATCAGCAAACTCTAGTGAGCGATTGCGAGAGGAGAAATCCAAACGTAGTTGCGAACGAAAGTGAGCAGGTAAGAATCACCAATGAGAGCAAGTGGTCAAGCGACCAAGGGCGCGTGGTGGATACCTAGGCACACAGAGGCGAAGAAGGGCGCGTAAACCGGCGAAACGCTTCGGGGAGCTGGAAATAGCATCGATCCGAAGGTACCCGAATGGGGCAACCCGGCAGACTTGATCGTCTGTCACTCCCACCTGAATGTATAGGGTGGGTAGAGCAAACGGAGCGAACTGAAACATCTTAGTAGCTCTAGGAAGAGAAAGAAACATCGATTCCCTCAGTAGCGGCGAGCGAAGCGGGAAGAGCCTAAACCAATCTGTTACGACGGATTGGGGTAGTGGGACAGCAAGATGGAATCTGAAAACTAGACGAACTGGCTGGAATGCCAAACCAAAGAGGGTGAAAGTCCCGTAGTCGAAAGTGGAAGGATACTAGCTGAATCCCGAGTAGCGTGGGGCACGTGAAATCCCGCGTGAATCCGCGAGGACCACCTCGTAAGGCTAAATACTCCTGTGTGACCGATAGTGAACGAGTACCGCGAGGGAAAGGTGAAAAGAACCCCGGGAGGGGAGTGAAAAGACCATGAAACCGCGTGCCTACAAGCAGTGGGAGCTCGATTGAACGAGTGACCGCGTGCCTGTTGAAGAATGAGCCAGCGAGTTACAGGATGTGGCCGGTTAAGGCGAAACTGCCGGAGCCAAAGCGAAAGCGAGTCTGATAAGGGCGTCAGTCATATGTTGTAGACCCGAACCCGGGCGATCTAACCATGTCCAGGTTGAAGCTTAGGTAACACTAAGTGGAGGACCGAACCGACTTCTGTTGAAAAAGGAGCGGATGAGGTGTGGTTAGGGGTGAAATGCCAATCGAGCCCGGAGCTAGCTGGTTCTCCCCGAAATGCGTTTAGGCGCAGCGTCTGTGGGTAGCCACGGGGGTAGAGCACTGAATCGGTGCGGGCTGCGAGAGCGGTACCAAATCGAATCAAACTCCGAATACCGTGGTGTTAGCAGGCAGTGAGACGGTGGGGGATAAGCTTCATCGTCGAGAGGGAAACAGCCCAGACCACCAGCTAAGGTCCCCAAGATTCGCTCAGTGATTAAGGAGGTGAGAGTGCCCAGACAACCAGGAGGTTGGCTTAGAAGCAGCCACCCTTTAAAAAGTGCGTAATAGCTTACTGGTCAAGCGCTCTTGCGCCGAAAATGAACGGGGCTAAGCGAGTCACCGAAGCTGTGGATTTATGGTAGGGGAGCGTTCTACGTTAGGTTGAAGCGTCAGCGCGAGCAGGCGTGGACGAAGTAGAAGTGAGAATGTTGGCTTGAGTAGCGAAAACATTGGTGAGAATCCAATGCCCCGAAACCCTAAGGGTTCCTCCGGAAGGCTCGTCCGCGGAGGGTTAGTCGGGACCTAAGGCGAGGCCGAAAGGCGTAGTCGATGGAGAACGGGTCGATATTCCCGTACTGCTGATTGTTTGCCAAGAGGGACGCAGGAAGCTAAGCCAGCCGGAAGTTGGTTACCGGTTTAAGTGTTCGAGGCGATGAGGTCTGGCGAAAACAGACTGAGCTGAGGCACGAATACGAGACGCTACGGCGTCGAAGTGGCTGAGGTTATGCTGCCGAGAAAAGCTCTGACGGCGTTAGGCAATCAGTACCCGTACCCGAAACCGACACAGGTGGGGAGGTAGAGAATACCGAGGGGCGCGAGATAACTCTCTCTAAGGAACTCGGCAAAATGACCCCGTAACTTCGGGAGAAGGGGTGCCCTTGTTTGGATATTTATATCTGAGGGAGGGTCGCAGAGAATTGGCCCAAGCGACTGTTTACCAAAAACACAGGTCTCCGCTAACTCGCAAGAGGACGTATGGGGGCTGACGCCTGCCCAGTGCCGGAAGGTTAAGGAAGCCGGTCAGTCTTTTTGATGAAGCTGGCGACTGAAGCCCCGGTGAACGGCGGCCGTAACTATAACGGTCCTAAGGTAGCGAAATTCCTTGTCGGGTAAGTTCCGACCCGCACGAAAGGCGTAACGATTTGGGCACTGTCTCGGAGAGAGACTCGGCGAAATAGGATTGTCTGTGAAGATACGGACTACCTGCACCCGGACAGAAAGACCCTATGAAGCTTTACTGTAGCTTGGAATTGGGTTCGGGCTTTGCTTGCGCAGCATAGGTGGGAGACGTTGAAGCATCTCTTGTGGGGGATGTGGAGTCATCGGTGAGATACCACTCTGGCGAGGCTAGAATTCTAACCTGTATCCGTCAACCGGAACGGGGACAGTTTCAGGTGGGCAGTTTGACTGGGGCGGTCGCCTCCTAAATGGTAACGGAGGCGCGCAAAGGTTCCCTCAGGCTGGTTGGAAATCAGTCAAAGAGTGTAAAGGCATAAGGGAGCTTGACTGCGAGAGTGACCCCTCGAGCAGGGACGAAAGTCGGCCTTAGTGATCCGACGGCACTGTGTGGAAGGGCCGTCGCTCAACGGATAAAAGTTACTCTAGGGATAACAGGCTGATCTCCCCCAAGAGTTCACATCGACGGGGAGGTTTGGCACCTCGATGTCGGCTCATCGCAACCTGGGGCGGTAGTACGTCCCAAGGGTTGGGCTGTTCGCCCATTAAAGCGGTACGTGAGCTGGGTTCAGAACGTCGTGAGACAGTTCGGTCCATATCCGGTGCGGGCGTTAGAGTATTGAGAGGAGCTCTCCCTAGTACGAGAGGACCGGGAGGGACACACCGCTGGTGTACCTGTTATCGTGCCAACGGTAAACGCAGGGTAGCCAAGTGTGGAGTGGATAACCGCTGAAAGCATCTAAGTGGGAAGCCCACCTCGAGATGAGTACTCTCACTTCTAAAAGAAGGTAAGGTCTCGGAAAGATTATCCGGTAGATAGGCGTTAGGTGGAAGTGTGGTAACACATGCAGCCCAGACGTACTAATTGACCGAGGGCTTGACCTCAACCTTTCATTTGATTCTTGGCTTGATGACTGTGCAGCTTTGAGGGTCTTGTCGTTCAAATGAGCAGACCTCGATGGTTTGTCTGGTGCCTATGGCACGGTGGAACCACTCCGACCCATCCCGAACTCGGTTGTGAAACGCTGTCGCGGCGACAATACTTTGGGGGTAGCCCCATGGGAACATAGCTCGGTGCCAGACTCTTCTTTCCCCCCTCCTCAGCACGAGGAGGGGCTTTTTCCTGACTTCATTCTTGATGCTGCTTGCTGGACATTTAGCTGAGGCAGATTATCAATCGCCAGATCTGTATAATTAGTACGAGTCAATGAGGAACAGCGCTTGGGGTGGCGAGTCAGAGCAATTCGAGGGGCAACAACCGCTGATTCCAATACGGAATCAGCGATCCGACAGGTTGTGACTGAATTGCTAGACGAACTATCTACTGCAAACGAGCTCGATCCAACTGAGATTGTTTACGTTGTATTTACGGCAACGCCCGATATTGATGCCATCTTTCCGGCTGCGATCGCCCGCCAACGTTTGGGTTGGGATTTAGTCCCCCTTTTGGACGTTCAGCAAATGGTGGTGCCGGGAAGCCTAAACCACTGTATTCGCGTACTGATCCAGTTCAACACACCGCTAACCCAAGCTGAAATTCAGCACATTTATTTGCGGGGAGCACGTTTTTTGCGTCCGGAGTGGAGTTTGAGCACTGTTGGGACACGACCCCAGTAAAGGGGCTTGCCGCTATTGCGTGGCCGTTTGACGGTTCCGGGTAGGGTAGGGAATTGCGATTGTTTTTGCTTTGACGATGTCCAGATTGACCTCGAGGTCGACACCGCCAACTTTAGTGCGAAGGTAAGCTAAGCCGCGATATCCAGTGTCTGTGGGGGTAATGCTGGTTAGTTTTCCAGCTCTATCCCCCCTATAAGTAATTGTGGTTCCAGGCTCGACGCGATCGCCCAATTCAATTCCCCACAGTTGTTGTTTGACGCCATTGTAGGTATCTAGCCGAGCAATGGTTTCTTGACCGATGTAGCAGCCTTTATCGAAGCTGACAGCATGCCACAGACCTGCTTCTAGGGGGTTGTAATCTTCTGTGAGTTCGCGGTCGGGCAGGGGGCGTCCTTGCTCGATGCGCAACCGTTCCCAGGTGTGGCTTCCCATGGGGATCGCTCCAGCTTGGGCTAGGGATTGCCAGAGCTCGGGGGCGGAATGCGTGGGGACTAAAAGAGTATGGCCGGGGAGAGCTAGACCGCATCCCACTGCGATACGGATGTCTGTCTCGCCGAACGGGATGAGATGGTGGCTATGTTGAGAGGTATCGGTTGGAGGCGCGAGCCCGAGGGATTCGAGAACGGTTGAACTGTGGGGACCGATGAGAACCAGAGGGGTGTAGCGATCGCCCACATCTACCAATCGAGCATTGCTGAAAGGAAGGAGTCGATTCAGGCAGTTGAAGACTGCGGGATCTTGACGGGGGGAAGCGCATAGCAGTACTGACTCGGGGGTTATGTAAGCTGTGACGAGATCGATGAGGCGAGCTGTGGGAGTGACAATGCAGGTTTCGCAGCCGCTACCCGGTTGCAGGGCTTTGATGTTGTAGGTGGTTTGGTTGTGGAGATAGTCGAGGCGATCGGGGCCGGTCATCTCTAGCAGAGTCCAGTGGGAGTAGTCGAGTAGAGCAGTTCCCTCTCGCGCGGCTTGGAGTGCTGCTAGATCGTTCCCGAAACCGATCGCCACCTGTTGGCCGGCAACTTCGCCGACGATCGCCCCAGCCGCTGCTTGGACTTCAGCCAGAACTGGAGGGTGGGGTGGATTGAGGGACTGCAGATTGGACATTGATTGAGAGACCTCCACAACAAAAGATGCTACGAATTAGCAGACTTGCTTGAGTTTGGGGAACAATAGATTTATATGGGTGGCCGCAATTGAATCGAATAGAGTTCGTTCTGGGTTTAAGCGGCATGTTGGCGATTGGATTGGGGGGGAGCCCAACATTGGGGCACAATCATAATTCTGCTACTACTTTCCACTAAGCCAAGTTCGTTTGGCAGGTGATATGCGATCGCAATTTCAAACTGGTTTTTCGATGTCCTCACTAATTGAATCTCGTGCGCGTTCCTTCTTAAAGGGGATATTGGGAGCAGCCTGCTTGCTGTCCGTGGCAGCAACATCGGCGTTTGCCCGACCGATCGTCACTGTAGTGCATGAAATCAATGACGAGCGAGACTGGAGTTCGATTGAGAACCTGCTAGAGCAATCGAGCATAGAGTACCGCATTTTAGCAGAGGAGCAACTCACACTCGAAGTCCTACGGCAAGTAGACGTGCTGTTTCTGCCTAACTTGTCAGACTTGAGTGATGCACAGTTACAGGCATTGGAAACCTGGATGCGAGCCGATGGCGGGCGGGCGATCGCGAGCGGTCCGATGGCAGGCTTGTCGCCAGAGAATCGCCGTCGCTTGCAGCAACTTTTGGGGGGATATTGGGCGGACGATCGCGCAGTTTCTGCTCCCGTAGTTGCCACCAGCTATCCCGGCAACGATTGGACGGATAGCATTCGAGATCGCACGCCCCTCCAAGGGGGGAGTTTAATTCCCAGCGGTATCTTCAGTCGTTTGACGGCCACTTGGACAGGAGACGTGGGGAGCCCAGTCGCTGTGCTCTCGACATTGCAGAGTGTGTATCTCGGATGGGAGTGGGGCTCGCAAGCCGATGCTGCCGAGACAGATCTTCAATGGTTGATTGCCGCGCTAGATCGGTTCGATCCCAGCTCGAATTTGACAGCTCTGCGCAACAATTCCACCCCACCGGCAACACCGAGCTCTGGGCCCAATCGGGCTGCAACCGTTCTGGTTGCCCCCCCCGCCAGCCCTTCTAGACTCAACCTTTTACCCGAACCTATTCCACCGAGCACTTCTGCTCCAGATCCCGCTGCCCTAGCTGAACCGGAGTCTTATGTCTCTCCTCTACCCATCAATACTTTAGAAATGCTGTCGATGCGGCAGGAACTGGGCAGTCTGCTGGGACGGGTAGAAAGTGCCATTTTGACGACGGATGCCAATAGTCTCGATGGGAATGGATTGCCCCCTCAATACCAAGCAGTCATCGGACAAGCCCGACAGGTGTATGAGGAATTGCCCGATTGGGTCAGTAGCGGTCAGCATCAACGAGCGCGGCGAGAATTTCGACAGGCAATAGATACTCTGTGGACCAACTATCCGCGCGATCGCCTGACGGCTCTGCCGGAAGTGCGGGCCATTTGGCTCGATCGCGGCACCATCGTCAAAGCTGCTTCGCCTGAGGGATTGGCGCAAGTTTTCAACCGATTGGCAGACGCTGGCATCAACACTGTCTTTTTCGAAACCATTAACGCTGGATTTACTGTCTATCCCAGCCGGATTGCCCCCGCTCAAAATCCACTAACGCGCCATTGGGATCCTCTCGCGGCAGCAGTGCAGTTGGCTCGCGACCGAGATATCGAACTGCACGCTTGGATGTGGACGTTTGCGGTAGGGAATACCCGCCACAACGATTTGCCCCGCATTAACTTGCCCCACAATTATGTGGGACCGGTGCTGTCCGCCCACCCAGACTGGTCGAATTTCGACTGGCGCGGTCGTCAGTTCCCTTCAGGGCAGCCAGAAACCTGGCTCGATCCTGCCAACCCACAGGTGCGCAACTATCTAATCTCCTTAATGCGGGAGATGGTGACGGATTATGGAGTGGATGGCATTCACCTCGATTACATTCGCTATCCCTTCCAAAATCCCGGCAGTAGAGCGACGTTTGGGTATGGGCGAGCGGCCCGCCAGCAATTTCAGCAGTTAACCGGCGTGGACCCAATGGGGCTCGATCCCAATCGCGATCGCTCTTTGTGGACATTGTGGACGGATTTTCGGGCCGAGCAGGTGAGCAACTTTGTGGCGGAAGCTGCTGCTAGCGTTCGTGCCCTCGATTCGCAGGTGGTGATGTCGGCGGCTGTTTATGCGTTTCCCCCTAACGAGCGCAGACAGCGACTGCAACAGGAGTGGGAGACCTGGATTGGGCGGGGGGATATCGATTTACTGGTGCCGCTCACCTATGTGGATAACACCCGCAGTTTGGAGCAGTTAGTGCGTCCGACACTAGCTTTGACCAATGAGTCGCCAGTGTTGTTATTGCCCAGCTTAAATTTGATTGGCCTGCCGGAGGTGGAGTTTTTGGACAAGATGCAAGCAGTGCGAGATTTACCGACAGGGGGATATTCGCTGTTTGCCGCCGAGCATTTGAACGACACGTTCCAGGACATTCTCCATCAGTCTCGGATTCCGTCATCGCAAATTCCCTATCGTGCCCCGTTTAGCGCGTCGGCATTTCGGTTTGCAGCACTGAGGCAGGAGTGGGAGACGCTGTTGGCCAACGAGCAAATGTGGATTCCCGAGCGCTTTTTGGGAGATTGGCAGGCACAGGTGGAGCAGGCGGCAGCGGCATTGCAGGCGTTGGAACAGTCGCCGAGTGAAACCACCTTGCTGCAAGCACGTGCGGAGATTGCGACGCTGCGGGAAGGATTGGAGGACTGGTTCCGGTTTGAGGCGCTGGAGCGTCCCTATCGGGTGGAGACCTGGGAAAATCGCATTATTGCACTGGACACACTGCTGCGGTACGGAGAGCGGCGATTGCCAAGTTTGCAATCGGTGTCGTCGAGTCGCTAGCTGGGCCGATCGACTCCTCAGCTTTTCAAGCATCCTCCAAACTGAACGATCGTCAGCCTTACCTGCTGGCAAGGATATGTTCGACAAGCGAGAGAAAAACAAATAGGTTCGGGACCGATTGCGGGTTTGCATCCCGCCAACGGCGATCGCGGCCCGCTTGTCGCACGGCGATCGCGCCCTCCTGCAGACTAACCCGCTGGATTTTGGACCAGGGGACGAGCTCTTGACGGTGGCTGATGCCGATAGGACTGACGGCGACGGGACCGAAGCTGATGGTTTCGCCGTCTCGGTAGCGTTCTAGGGTGGCGGGGAGCTGGCGGCTGACGAGCTCGACTTGAATGCGATCGCACAATTCGGCGAGGCCGGGGAGATCGCGGCTGGTGTGGGTGAAGGCGAGTTGGGTGCCATTTTGGCACAGCATGCGGCAGGTGTAGGCAGTATAGCTGTTGTTGCGGGAGGGTGTGGCAATGGTGTGGAGGGTGACGAGGTCGCTCCAGACGATCAGGACGAAGGTTTTGGCACGATCGTAGACGAGGCCGTGTTCGTAGAGGCTGATGCGGAGATGGCGATCGCGGCGGACCTTCAAGAAGGTAGTGAGGCCGAGGCAAAGGGCGATCGCTCCGGCGATCGAGATACAGGCGAACATCAGAGTTAGAGCGGGGGAGGGGCTCCTAAATTGGAAGGCGAGGGACGCGGCGACGAGGAAGATGCCGATGAGAATAAGACGGAGCGCTCGGGTATGGCGCAGTTGGAGACGCTCGGGGTGAGGGGAATATGCGGCGATGACGTGGCCCAGTTGGTGGATGAGTTGGGTTCGGGGCTGGGTCATATCGGTGTTGTTGGAAGCCGCTATTTCTGAGTGTAGTGGTTGAATGGGGGGACGATCGCCGCTTGAAAGCGATTGTCTCACTGCCGTTATACCCACTGCTGTCCCTCGAGTGTCGACAGATTCAGCAGAATAGGGAACAGTGAGACATAGAATGGGGCCCGAGCCACTAGGAGGATCGATGTCAGCAAAAGTTTTTGGGGGCGTAGCGGTGGCGGTCGGAGCGATCGCTGTCGGCGGATACGTTGGCGTGACATCGGTTGCGAATAACAAGATCGATCGAGAGGTGCAAGACTTCCTAGAGGAAGAGGAACTGCAGGATGTGGTGACCTACGGTTCTGTGAAATCGAATTTGATTCAGCAGTCGGTAGAGTTTCGCGATCTAGAAATTGTGGGGGATGCAGGAGAAGTTGTTTCGGTCGATCTCTTGCAGATGCGGGACTTCGATCGCCAAAACGATCCGCCGCAGTTTGCGACTGTTGAGGCTCGAGGCATGCGGATGGAACTGGAGGAGACCCCCAATCCCATCGTGACTCAGACCTTACAGCAATTAGGATATGACGATTTGGCGGCCGATGTGACGCTCTCTTACGAGGCCGATCCAGAGCAGAAAACGTTTAATGTTTCGATCGACCACAGAATTCCGAAAATGGGCAGTTTTTCGGGACGCCTTCAACTGAGTAATGTTGTGTTGCCAGAGGCAGGGGAAGTTGATGGGACGGTGTGGCTGGCGGAGAATACTGGAGCTGAGTTGGTCGAGGCCAGCCTGACCTATGACGATGATTCTCTGCTGCCCCGCCTGGTTGATTATTTTGCCGAGCAGCAGGGAATGAGCGCAGATGCGTTCAAGCAGCAGTTGACTGCAGGGATTCCATTGGCGACGCAATTCTTGCCCGACAGTCCGATCGCGAGGCAGGTGTCTGCCGAGTTGCAGGAGTTTATCCAAACCCCCGATCGCCTCAGTATTTTTGTCTCTCCCGATCGCCCTGTGGGTCTGATGCGGTTATCGACGGTGCCGCCCGCAACCTTACCTGAATTATTGGGGGTAGCGGTTTCGGCCAATTAACCTCGGCTAAAGCATCTTCGTGCCTTTCCCCTGCCTGCAGAGGTTAGTGAATTTAGCGTATCTGATGGTCGAGATCGAGCCAATTACCTCACACTGACAAATCGCCCTCGGGCCGTGCGCTGTAATTGCTCCACATCTTCTTTACGCGAGATCGAGAGAGGAACCGTTTGCCAAATCTCGCGTAGCAGGAGGTCGGTGGTGAAGGGTTTGCTAACGTACAGTGACTCATACAGGCCAGACACGATCGCCTGTTCGATTTCGGCACCGCTAAACCCGGCGGTTGCCTCCACCAGTTGGGGCAAGTCAAACTCTGCCACGGATTGCTTGCGCAGCGTTAGGTGAATGCGAAGAATCTCAGCTCTTTCTTCCTCTGTGGGGAGATCCACAAAGAAAATTTCATCGAAGCGACCTTTACGCAACAGTTCGGGGGGCAATACCGATAGATTATTGGCAGTAGCCACCACAAATACCGCTTCTTTTTTCTCCTGCAGCCAAGTTAAAAAGTTGCCGAGCAAGCGCTTGCTCAAGCCCGACTCTTCCCCACCACCTCCACCAGTACTGATGGCCTTTTCGATTTCGTCAATCCACAATACTGCCGGAGACATGCTTTCTGCCATTGCGATCGCCTTGCGGAAATTCTTTTCCGATTCGCCAATGTATTTGTCGTAGATCCGTCCGGCGTCGAGTTTGAGTAAGGGCAATTGCCACTCGCGGGCGATCGCCTTGACTGCCAGCGACTTACCGCAACCCTGCACCCCCACGATACAAATGCCTCGTGGCGGACTTAAATTCAGTGCTTTTGCCGTTTTGGTAAACCCCACCCTGGCGCGACTCAGCCACTGTTTGAGGTTACTAAATCCCCCCAGTTGCGAGGAATTATGCTCGTGGGGCAGATATTCCAACAGTCCGCCCCGCCGTACCAGCTCCACCTTGTGCTGCTGAATCGATTGAATGTCATGGTTAGATAGCTTGCCATCCGCCAAGATGGCATAGGTGACAGCCCGACGGGCACAATCGAGGGTCATACCGTTCAGGGCGCGAACCAGTTCTTCAATTTGTCGGGGAGTTAACTCCACTTCAATGCGATCGCTGGTTTTGAGAGCACCCACCACCGATCGCAGCACTCCCCGCAGCTCGTGATAGTCGGGCAATGGCAATTCCCAATGCATCGCCAAGCTCTCCAGAGCGCAGGGCAAATTGAGCTCGTTAGCAGTGAGCACTAACGTGGAGCGATTGTGGGAAAACTGCTGGGCGATCTCCCGGAATAGACGCACAATGACGGGGTCGGTCAGAGACTGGGCAAAGTCCTTGAGGAGATAGACCCCTTCGTGCGGCAGAGTTTCGAGGTGAGCCAGCAACTTCAAGGGTTCTTCGGTGCCGTTGACCCCCACTTCGCGGGGGGGACGGGTTAATCCCCGCGTGACCGACCACTCAAACATCTGGATGTGCAGATCGGAAGCCACCGAGCTCAGCAGCGATCGCACTCGCTCTTCTTCTGAAGTGGCGATCGTTACAATGGGATGAAATGAGCGGACGAGGGTTTTGAGATCGTGAATGCTGTTGGTTAGACTCATGAACTGGGCCGCAGGACGAACCTCAGACAGCTTGCCAAAGCACTACTGTCTGAATGACCTAAGCTTGCCCATACCTGCAGCTCGGCTTGCTCGATCGATGCTGCCAGAGGGGCGCACCTCAAGCAACAACAGCACTCCTCGCAGCGTAGATTAACAAGTTGGCCTGCCGTCAACAACGCTGAGTTTACCGTCCTGATGACTCGTCTTAGGGGTGATGAGAAATTCGTGACGATCGGGAGATTTACCTGCATCTGGCAAGCTGAATGCTTTAGTGCGATCGCGCATGTCAATTGAAGCTTTAGTAGACGCAGATGCTAAAACAGCTGCAACCCCCACAATCAGGGCAACCGTCGCAAGAAAATTGTTGCTCAGAGTCATAATTGTCTCCCCCCGAAGGAATGAGAACCATCTGCATACCGCCTCAGTAAATGATGTGTAGATGAGAGCAGTCTAGATCGAGAGGGGCGTTTGAATGAGTCTTAATGGAGAGATAATTCAGATGGCGTTTAGACAATTCTCATCAAGAAAGTGCATTGCAACAAGAGTCAAACTTGATTCTCAATCTCGCTCAGTGTTGTAACAGCAGTCGGTTCGAACAATACGCCAGCCAGTTTCGATCGCGAGGTCGAGCTCTGGCCAAATTGCGGGCAAAAAAAATCCCCAGCTATCACCCTGGAGATTTATCTGATTTGGAGTCAAATGTTGGGACGTTCTTTGCGGCTTATCGTCAGAAAAGTGCTAGGACCATCCCTACCTAAATATACTAAATCTCTTCGAGCTGAACCTGCAATGGTTCTCATCCGATGGCAGCATAAACCTCGCCAAAGAAAGACTTAATTCAAGTCTCAGGAATTGCTCATCGGGCGCGACGGGTACTCGCAGGAAAATCTCTAGTGCTAGCCCCTGGAGATAGCTTAATTTGTATTAAACTGTCGACCTCGCTCGCTCTACCCGAAAAAAAGGTGAGAACGACCAAAAACACCGTAATATTTATCACTTTAAACTCTTTTGTCGGCCAACTGAATTTTTCCCAAGTTAAGTTTGAGAAACTGCTCAATCTATTCTCATCAATGATTCATTTCTCTGAAAAATGTATCTCCAGTAGCAAATCTGGAGATACATGATGTTTGCCTCAATTTCTTGCAGGAGAGGAGTTTGAGCGATTTAGGCGGCAGTGGCCAACCCGAGATGCTCTTCAATCGATTCCTGTAGAGCCTTTTTCAGTTTCACCCCTCGAAACTCGTATACCTTGGCTTTATCTTTGAAGAATTGCACGGTTGGAGTTCCCGTTACTCCTGCTGCCTCGGCGATCGCCGGGTGAGCCTCAATATCGATTTCGACGTAATGGACCTTCCCTGAAAATTCGTCCACTACTTTGTCTAAAACGGGCTTGAGGGTGTGACAGGGGCCGCAGTGGGGGGAAGCGTATTTAACAATTAAGAGGCGATCGCTCTCGTGATAGAGGCGGCGCAGAGCAAATTCTCCGCGATGGCAGGTTGCCGCCAGATCGAAATCGTCCGCTGTTTCATCTCCAGGTTCGGATGCGGGCTCGTCATATTTTTCAGCTCCAGCCTCCTGATGAAACTCTTGAATTAAACCGTGCTCCGACAGGTAACGCTCGGCCAGCAGTGCCGCTTGACAGCCAGTTCCTGCTGCGGTGACCGCCTGACGGTATTCGCGATCCTGTACGTCTCCAGCCGCAAAGACCCCCTCCACATTAGTGGCCACAGAGTAGGGCTTGACCGAGACATAACCAACCTCATCGAGATCGATTTGGCCTTCAAATAGCTGAGTATTGGGCTTGTGACCGATGGCGTAAAATAAACCCGCCACAGCCAGATCCCTCTCTTCGCCCGTCTGGCGATCGCTTACCCGCACCCCCTGCATGGCTTCGCCGTTACCGAACGCATCTACAGCTTCAGTGTTCCAATGCACCGTCACTTTGGGGTGTGACAGCACTCGATCTTGCATCGCTTTGCTGGCTCGCATCTTGTCGCCACGCACCAATAGGTGGACGTGGGAGCCGTATTTCGCCAGGAAGACTGCTTCTTCTGCCGCACTGTCGCCGCCGCCGATCGCGGCCAGTTCGGCGTCTCGGAAAATGGGGGTGGCGCCATCGCAGATGGCGCAGGCCGAGATGCCGCGATTCCAGTAGGTTTTTTCGCTAGGCAACCCCAACCGCTTGGCTGTGGCTCCAGTAGCAATGATGACACTGTGGGCTTTGACTTCGCGCTCGTCGGATCGGATCGTAAACGGACGCTGACTGAAATCCACCTCGGTGACATCTTCAGTATAAATCTCAGCTCCCCAGCGTTCTGCTTGAGCTTGCATCATCTCCATCAGCTGGGGACCTTGGATGCCGCCGGGAAAGCCGGGAAAGTTTTCCACATCTGTGGTGGTCATGAGTTGACCGCCGGGTAAGCCGCCTACCTGAAATCCGGCGAAGACAAAAGGTTTGAGGTTGGCCCGAGCGGCGTAGATCGCAGCCGTGTAGCCTGCAGGACCCGAACCGATAACGACGACGTTTTCCACCATAGCAATCCGATCGAACTCATAACGACTACACATTAGTATAGGAGAACTTTGGCGAAATGTGAAGTCATTCCGTGTTTGAGAATATCTACCTAGAGGCGATCGCGAGGCCGTCTGAGTGCGAGTCGGAGGTCTGTACGAAATAGCCCTTACTCTGCTGCAGTTGAATTCGCGGGCCCCTGAAAAACGTTTTGCCTGACAGATGCAGCTATCTGGCTGGCTGGACTTCTAAAATCCAAGCGAAATAGAACTGAGACTTAATCGTTTCGCGACGTTTAACAGTCCATCCCAGTTGTTGTAAGCGCTCTACGATCGCTGTTTCCCGATGCTGGTAAGCGCGCGTGGCTTTGCTCGGACCGGGGAAAAACTCGCCGATTTTTTTCAGGATAGTCAGCAGAGGGGTTTTGGGGGCAAAGCTGAAGATGACGCGGTCGGTGCTGAGGGTGGTGAGGTGCTCGATCATCTCGAGCGCATCGGCTTCGGGATAGTGAATCATCACATCCAAGCAAACCACCGTGTCGTAGGAACCCTGAATTGCTTCTAAATCGGAGGTGCTAAATTGCGGATTTTCCGTTTGGCCTAGCTCTGCTTGCTGGCGATCGCGGGCCTCTTGCACCATCTTCTCGGAAAGATCGCTGCCAAACACCTGTGCCCCCCGCTGCGCCAGTGGAATACTGAGGCTGCCGACACCGCAACCAGCATCGCATACCGTCTGGTCTTTGACATCTTCTAACCAGTCCAGCACCGTCTCGATGGTGCGGGCGTGCCCCTTGCGAATGTCCTGTTGTACGCGATTGACCTCGCCATCGCCATAAATCCGACGCCAGCGATCGAAGCCGAGCGTGTTGAAATAGTCGCGAACAATTGCTTTTTCAGTCATTAGTGCATGGGATCCAACGATTGCCGATGGGGTTTAAAACAGCAAGGAGATCGTCAGGAGTCTCGTCGCGAGCGGGGAGTTAGGCAGCTCGACCCAAGAGCTGCAGCCATCCTAGCAGGGAATGGAGAGCCTTACGGAACGGAAGGTTTAGCTGTTTTGAGATCGAGGTTGACCGTTTTCTAACACGTGCCCCCCTCGGCGATCGAGGCTGAGATAGAGCGCTTTTGCCTTCACATCCAACTGCTCCCAAGCATCGATCGCCGCTTCCCCTACGGTCTCGCGCAGATCGCCCCGGCACAGTGCTAATAGCGTCGGCCCCGCTCCACTAATGACCACCCCGCAAGCACCTGCAGCGGTAGCGGCTGTCTGAACGGTTTTAAATCCTGCAATCAGTTCGGCTCGATAGGGCTGATGCAGGCGATCGTCGAGGGCTGTTTTCAGCCAATCCCCATTCCCGGTTTCTAGCGCCCGCAGCAGTAATCCCAAGTGGGCCTGGGTGAACACCGCATCCTTCAAGCTGACGGACTCAGGCAAAATGTCCCGCGCCCTTTCGGTGGAGAGCTTAAAGTTCGGGACGATCGCCACCACTTGAATCTCCTCGTGCCACTCTACAGGACAGAACGTCCAGCGACCTTGGCCTCCTACCACCGACAATTGACAGCCCCCTTTCAGAGCAGGTACGACATTATCGGGATGTCCCTCGACGGCGATCGCCAGCGGCAGGAGGGTTTCGGGGGCTAAATTCAACTGGCCGAGGGCATTGGCCCCTAACAGTCCGCCCACAATGGCGGTGGCCGAACTGCCCAATCCGCGAGACATGGGCACGTTGAGCTCGATCTCGATATTGACTCCCGGTACCTTGCGATTGACCAACTCGAACGCTCGAGCAAAGGCGCGGTAGGCCAAATTGTCTTTGCCAAACGAGACATCTTCTTTGCCCCGCACGGCAATGTTTACCTCGTCAGAGTCGTTGAGGCTAAACCAAAAGTGGTTGTATAGAGCCAGTGCTGCTCCCAGACAGTCAAACCCCGGCCCAATATTGGCTGTGGTGGCAGGGACGACAACTTCGATTTGAGTCATACGGGCAGAGTCCTCGTTGGGAGCCGTTTTTGCTTACGGGTATTATCGGTCAGACATCTGACTCGGTGTCGACTGCGATCGCCCTTTGACGCAGCTATGTGCGGAATGCAGCCGGTTAAGCCTGCGCTGAGGTCAGTTAGGGCTGAGGCTGCAGTCAATGTTAAGGAATTTTACAGACACTCTGCAATGGCAAATTCTTTGCAATTTTCCAGCTTTTCTCGCCATCTTTCTTTTCTCGCCATCTTGCATAGATTGTGTGGATCGCGCACTGGCCAATATTAGAGTCTAATGGAGCGAGAGTTACGTTGTCTGCTGCTCGCCATGGCACTCATTTCCACCCGACAATACGATCGCGCTATTCGCTTCTTCACCGAAGCGGCCCGCAAAATTCGCACCTGTCCGCCAGTTCGCATTCTACGCTGCATCCACGCCCAGTCGTTTGCAGAGACTCAACGGGCTCAGGCTGGAGTGGAATGCCAGGACTCACTCCAGCAACGCAGTCGTGTCGGGGCCAATTCCCCGAAGCGGACATTCCCTGCAGGCGATCGCCTGCTACAACTGGGGGCTTGGCGCGATCGCAACGCCTCCCAACCCCCCTCCAAAGCTCCCAACCCTATGTGGCAACGTCCTCAGCCCAATGCGGTGGATGACAGCGATCGCCCCGGTCGCCTATGATGGTGAACTGTGACCAATAAATCGTGACCAATAATCTGTTCGGACCGGGTTAAAGACATCCGCCCTGCGGCTCTGGCACCTGTACGGCGGAGGAGAATTAATGACTTACGCAATTGTAGAGACTGGCGGCAAGCAACTGTGGGCTGAACCCGGTCGCTTTTACGATGTCGAGCTGCTGCAGGACGAACCTGACGCTCTAGTAGAGCTCACCAACGTTCTGTTAGTAAACGATCGAGGGGATGTGACTGTCGGTCAACCCTATATCGAGCAGGCTGTGGTGAAAGCGCGCGTGTTAAACCACCGTCGCGGTCCCAAGGTCATCGTCTACAAGATGAAACCGAAAAAGAAAACTCGCAAAAAGAACGGTCACCGCCAGAGCTTAACTCGCCTGCTGATTGAGTCGATTGAGGTGGGCGGTCGGGCACTCGGCGCGGCAGAGAGTGAGGGTGTCGCTGCGGCCACTGCTGCTGAGATAGTGGTAGAAGAGAATGATGCTCCTGCAGCCACTGTTGCCGAGATAGACGAATAAAACACTTTCCTATTTTTTCCAACCCTGTAGTTGAGGATCGAACTGTGGCACATAAAAAAGGAACGGGCAGTACTCGCAACGGTCGCGATTCTAATGCCCAGCGCTTGGGTGTCAAGCGCTATGGCGGCGAAAAAGTCATTGCGGGCAACATCATAGTGCGCCAGCGGGGAACCAAGTTTCACCCGGGTGTGAATGTGAAAAAGGGTCGCGACGACACTCTATTTGCGATCGCCGACGGCATTGTTTGCTTCGAGCGCTACGGCAAAAAGCGCCAGCGTATTAGCGTACGTCCCGCTGAAGTGGTGGCTGCGGCTGAATAGTTCGTGCTGCCCCCTGCTCCATAGGCGATGGGCTTGCCCGCAAGAGCAAGCCTTTTTTATCGGAATGCGACTGTGACAATTGCAGCACTAGTGGGGCGCTACTTCGGCAAACACCTCGTCGAGCGGAATATCCAGAGCATCGATGGTTTTGCTCCAGAAATTCATAAAGCTAATTACAGCGGTTAGTTCCACAATATCTGCATCGTCGAGGAATTCCCTCAGGCGATCGAAAAACTCATCTGTAACTACCATCGAGGGAACGGTGATGCGTTCGGCATATTCGATCGCCAGCTTCTCTAAATCGGAGAGCACCGTGCTGTTGCGCGCTTGGGCCACAGCAGCAATCTTCGCGTCGGTGGCACCGTGCTTTTTGGCCTGGAGGGTGTGGTAGGGCACGCAGTAGTGGCGGCAGCCATTGATTTGCGACACCCGAATACTGACCAACTCTTTCAGCTCTTCGGAGAGATTGGGATTGGGGGCGTGAATTGCACCGTATAGGGTCATGACTGCCCGCATCATCTGGGGCTTGTAGGCCATTGTCCGCAAGGGGTTGAGCGCGGTTCCGTAGGCTTTCTCTAGGGTGTCGTAAACTTTTTGAACTTGTTTGTCAGCGTCAGCCGCTTCAACCGGAGGAATCCTCATAGCAGACTTCGATTTACCTAAGTCACGTCAGATTGCTTAAGCACTCTACCGCGTTTTGTGACTACTCTCACCGCTAACCCTACGGGTCTAGCGGGAGCTTCTCAGACTCACGAGTGAGAGTTGCTGTTTCACAGGCATCCCAGCGGATAAGCCTCCACAGCCAGAGAGCGGTAGTCCAACCGCCCTGCGTTTAACTATCCTATCCCCCTCACCGCCAAACGCTCTGCGTTCTGGCGGGAGTACCCCGGAGGTCATGATGGCGATTCGGCAGACTCACTCATCGCTTGTCAACGCCCAGATTGGGGCGTAGCCCGACCAGTTTAGCTAAACTTGCTCGACCTAGCTAAACCCGGCTCGACCCCAAGCAGACTCCAATTGCAAAGAGTCCATCTACCAGCAAGGTAAACAGTACGGCACCGCTAAATGCCCACCAGTGCAGTTGTGCGTCTTCGCGGCGATCGCCAGCAAACCGAAGCCCCATATTGCCAACCGTCCATAAAATCGCACTCAACACAATCGCAGCGGCAATCCCCACCCCGGTCTGCATTTGCTCTAAAGCCCCCTCCAGCAAAAGCAGCGCCTCCCTTTCCGATACACCTGGCTGGAGTGCCTGCCGCCAAAAGGGCAGCAACTTCATCGTATGAATGTACAGGTCGGTGATGGCCGTACCGAACAAAGAGCCCAAAAAGAAATAATTGCCAATGCGAGCAAAGCCGCGAGCGAGGCCCCACAGCACGAATGGCAAGGCGATCGCCTCAATCGGCATATGCCAGAGTGGTTCGGCCCGCAGCCAACCCCAATACAGAGACCCCGCCAGCCAAGTCAAGGTAAATCCGTACAGCAAGCTACCCCAGTTGCGATAAGGGCGAAGCGATATTAAATGCAGGCTGACCCCTAACCAGCCCAGGGTTAACACCAAGCTCACCCAAGGGGCATAGCGGACGAGGGGGGCCTGTGCAAACACGGGCAGCGATACTAAGGCCCCCGCGCTCAGGAACATGCGCGTGCTGGTGCGCGCCCAAGGCAGGCGCACGATTGATGAAATGGGGCACGCCGAGAATAAGAAGGAGGATGACAAAAGACGGCAAAGCTCGAAAAGCTGTGAATGTAACTTAAGTTAACATAAGGAGGCTGAGAAGCTGAACCCCTACTGGGGCTGGCAATCTCGCAGTCCCTCCGTTCCCCCATTGCTAGAGAATTGGAAGCCATCTATGACCGATCCTCTCAAGCCGGCTGTTTACATTGCTGCCAATCGCGTCTGGCAGTGGCGCAGCTTCCAGTTGCCGTACTTGGCGGCGGGAGATCCGCAGGCTGAAGCGGTGGTCTTGGTGCATGGCTTCGGTGGGTGTATTGGCCACTGGCGCAATAATATTGCTCAGTTAGCCAGTCAATATCGGGTGTACGCGATCGATTTATTGGGGTTTGGAGCTGCACCCAAACCCGACCTCGACTACAGCTTCGAGCTCTGGGGGCAACAACTGGCGGATTTTTGCCAACAGGTGGTGCAGCGAACGGCTACGTTGGTGGGGAACTCGGTGGGAGCCATTGTGGTTTCGCAGACAGCGGCTGAGGAGCCGACGATTGCCCGCAGTGTTGTATTAATCAATTGCTCGTTACGATTGCTGCACGATCGCAAGCGCTCTCAATTATCGCTAGTGCAACAGATGGGTACGCCGATTGTGCAAACGTTATTGCGCTACAAACCCATCGGTCATTTCTTTTTCCGCCAGATTGCCCAGCGGCGATCGCTGCGCAATATTTTGCGCCGAGCCTATGCCCGCCCCGAAGCCGTCACCGACGAACTCTTGGATCTGCTGTTGGCCCCAGCGCGCGATCCGGGGGCAGCCGACGTATTTATTGCGTTTGTGAACTATTCTAGCGGTCCGCTCGCAGAAGAGCTGCTGCCCCAAATTCACTGCCCGGTGGCGATCGTTTGGGGCGAGGACGATCCGTGGGAACCGCTGGAGAAGGGGCGATCGCTAGCAGACTTTCCCTGCGTGCGGGAATTTAAGACGATTGCGCGGGCCGGACACTGTCCGATGGATGAAGCCTCTCAGGAGGTGAACGAGTATTTATTGCAGTGGATTGAGGGGTTAGATCGGACTGCTACAAGCGTCTCGGTCTAGGCAGTAGGGCGATCGCGGTTGTCTCCACTCTGGGCAGAACTTATCTGGCTCTAACTGTCACCTCTTTTCGCGCGTTGGGGAGATTTTCCTCTCGCAGCTTTAGCTTTTCGCTGCTGCGGCGGACGGGGTTGCTTCACCCTAGCCCAGCGGGTGAGACGCCAGCCATAGATAAATAAAACGCCAGCAATGAAAGCACTGACATTCACCTGAGCGGAACTTTCCAGCAGAGTTCGAACCTGTTGAGCCCGAGTGGAGTCCACTTGGGTCCGAATATTGGTTTCTGCCCGATCGATGTTGTTCAACAACAAGTCTCTTAACTCTTGCGGATCGTCGGTTTGGACTTGGCCCCCACGCTGTTGAGCTTGCTGGATTAAGTTCAGCAAATCTTCCGAAGAGGCTCCTTCAACTTGCTCGCGGACCTGTTCGATGCGGGTAATACCGCGATCGAGCTCGCCAGTGATTTGGTTGCGACCTTGGTTGTTGAGTTTCCAGGCGTTGCTGACACTCAACGGAACGGACAAAAAGAAGAGCGCGCCGACAACAACCAGACTCCAGGAGAGGATCCGCAAGAGCAAGGGTTCGAACTTGCGCCGGGAACTCAACTCGCCCACACACACGAGACCGACGCCCAAGAGAGGCACTACGACCCAGTCCACAATAAACTGAATGGTCTGCAGTTCCCAAGTCGGATTGGTCAGTCGAGGAGGGAACACAGCCACCGCAAAATCGACAGCCGAGAGGATGAGCAGGCCGTATCCTACAAGTCGTAGGAAATACATTGAGGGAGAAAGGGGATTGCGATCTGAAGCGGTCATCATGTCATTCGTTGTTAATGGGTCTATCCGATCTAAGAGTGTCTAGTCTATAAGTTTACACTTAACGAGGTGGAAAAGTTAACGATTTAGGTATTTATCCCATCTGAATTATAGGGATTGATGTCACTAAATATCCGTTTTGCTGGCAAATTGTTCCGATTGAGAATTTTGAAAGCGCGGCTCCCACCATTCGTGCCACTCAAACCAGGTGGATTCGAGCAGTTCAAACGCTTCTGCTCGCGAAAGGTCACTCAGGGGGAGTTCGAAGTGAACCAGTAAGCAACGGTGATCCTGTAGCGGAGCATCATCTTGTATCCAGGCTAGGATACGTCGCGGACGAATGTCGAATAGGTAGCGGTTGCGCCGGAATTGCTGGCCAGTAAACGTTGTGCCGCCATAGGGATTAATACAAGCGCTCAAGTAAGCTTGCTGGCGATAAGCGAGGAGGCCATAGTAGCCGATCCCCGAGCGGTGGCGAACCGCATAGTCGGGAACGGGAAGATTTCCCCAGACCATAGCCCGTACATCGGCATCCAAGGCAACGAGGTGGAGGGTCTCAATCGAGAGAGTCGTCTCGCCCTGACTATAAGTGTAGTTACGCCCCGCCAGAATGCCGCCGAAAGATATTTGCCCTTCGCCAGTAACTTCTGTCGTATCGATTGCGGTCCAACTGTTAAGGGACACCTCAGCAGGAATTTCGAACGTTGGAGATTCGTGACCTCGGTTGCCCGATTGCAGGCGTTCCGAGGGGTAGAATGCAACCTTCCCTAAGGCGAGCAGTAGACCGCTGCTGAGGGTTGCCAGAAAAGCAATGCGGACCGTTTGCCAGCGGGACATTAATTTTCATCCTCATTGAATTCAATGTCCGCCTCGGCTTCGAAGACAAGTTCCTCTGCGGTGTCGGGAGATTGATAAAAGTAGCAGTAGCAACCAAAACAGGCTACTCCGATGGCCGAAAAGACGAGAGAGCCGTCTCCTGTGTGCCAATAATCAAATGCAGCTATGTTGCCGGAGTTGAACAAAACACTCATGAGCACCGCCCGGATGCCATTGACAACAAATGCAATGGCCACTGCCACAATCGAAGTGAGAATTCCCTGCTGGCGATTGAGGCCGAACATAAAAGCATAGATGAGTGAAAGGCCAAACAGTTGAGCCATGATGTCCAATCCCGAGCAAGCCAGATTGACTTCCACAACTCCTCTGGGAAGGTTGAGATAAATGCCTTCGCGAACGACTTCAAAGCCAAGGTGATAGAGCACGAAATGGGTAAACTGAGCGGTATGAATGCGCATATCGACCACAGCGGGGATCGCAATTTGAGGAACCCCAATTGCTGCCAATACCGATAATTCCGGCCAGAATTGCCACAAGCCGCGAAAGTTGCAGGCTAACAGGGCGAATCCCAGTCCCAGTCCTAGCGGTGCGAGCAGGAGAACGCTGTGGCTTCCCACTGACATGCCAACAAATACGGTAAAGGTAAGCATGCTCGCGCCCATAAAACTCGCCAGCGGTCCACTTTGGAGGGGGGGTAGCTGGGCTCGATCTCGCAGTAGCACGGCCACTGCGACCCAAGAGAGCAGACTAGTTCCAAGCAAGCTGGGGCTATCTGCCTGCCACCCCAAAGCCAGATGAATTGCCGCAAGCAATAGACCGACGATCGCCAACCAAGTGAAGGGTTGTTGCAAGCGCTGTCTGAAATCAAAAGTCGTGTCTTGCACGGCGTGGCGCTCCTGAAAGTGCTCTTTTTTTGTAATTTAACATGCCTTTTAAGGGCTAAGTCTTTAAAGCTACAGGTAATTTCCGGTAAATCCATTGAGCTTATGGGGCTGCAGTGCTGCAGGAGGGCGTCGGGCTCTTTTACTCTAGATTGGGAGACTATAGCAATTTCAATGGCGGATAAGACTTATACTGACTCTTATTGTTTGGCAGCCGCGACACTCGAACATCTCGACGATTTAGTACAGCTCGATCGCCTGTGTTTTGGCGGCCAATGGACGCGAGCGGGTTTTGCAGCAGAATTAGCCCGACCCCCTCGCGATCCCGATCGCCCCGATCGCCCCAGCTCGCTCGTATTGGGAGCGTGGACAACAGAGAAGGAATGCCGTCCGATTGGGTTTGCGGCCTTGTGGGCAATGGGGTCCGAAGCTCATATTATCAGCCTAGGAGTGCATCCCGATTATCGCCGCCAGGGCGTTGGACGTCAGTTAATTGAGACACTACTGCAGCAGGCGATCGCGCTGGGATTGGAATGGGCCACATTGGAGGTACGCGAGTCGAATCGAGCTGCTCTCGACCTTTACGACAGCCTCGATTTCGAGCAAGTGGGTCGGCGCAAGCGATATTACGACAATCCGACAGAGGATGCACTCATTTTGTGGAAGCGGCTTTAGCCGAATCCACGTCCCCCTCGCTCCCGCAAAAAATACTGGCAGGAAGCCGCTGCGACTCGACTAGGATTGAAAGACAGTTTTGAGAGTTGCGGCAGGATGGGCGATCGCGATGCAACAGCTTTGCGGGTTACGTTTTTGGGAACCAGTTCGGGAGTGCCCACTCGGATTCGCAATGTATCTGGAATTGCCCTGCAGTTACCGCAGCGATCGCAGATGTGGCTGTTGGACTGCGGCGAGGCAACGCAACATCAAATCTTGCGCCATCCAGACCTAAATTTCAATCAGATCCGCCGGATTTTTATCACCCACATGCATGGCGACCACATCTATGGATTGCCGGGGCTCTTGTCCACCTTGGGTATGAGCAACATGCCCGATCGGGTTGATATCTACGGCCCCCCCGGTCTGCAGTCTTATCTCGATGGAGTGCTGCGCTGGAGTGAGAGTCGAATTAACTATCCCTTCACCGTCCACGCGGTGGAGACGGGCTTGATTTTGGAGGAACAGGAGTATTTAGTGTATTGTGCTCCCTTGGACCATCGGGTGCAGGCGTTTGGCTATCGGATTGTGGAGCGCGATCGCCTCGGGACGTTTAACGTTGCCAAAGCAAGAGCGGACGATATTCCGCCCGGTCCCGTCTATGCCCGCCTGAAGGCAGGGGAAACGGTGAAGTTACCTGACGGTCGGACGATCGAAGGCAAAAACTATGTGGGTGCGCCACAGCCGGGACGCAAGTTGACTTACTGTACGGACACAATTTTTTGCCACAATGCGATCGATTTGGCCAGAGCTGCCGATTTACTGATTCACGAGGCCACCTTTGCCGAGGCAGATTTGCATTTAGCCAAGCGAGCCAAGCATTCCACAGCAGCAATGGCAGCCCAGGTGGCATTGGAAGCCAAGGTGGATACGTTAATGCTGACTCACTTTAGCCCTCGATACGGTGCGGAGGGGCCGATCTCGCTGGAAGACTTGCAGGCGGAAGCACAGGCGATTTTTCCTAAAACGGTCATGGCTCGCGATCGCCTCACCTACGAAATTCCCCGCCGCACAGCCGCACAATAGATGGGACGGGTACAGCGAAGTCGAGAATTCATCAAAGAAACATCACTAGTCTCAAGGTCGTAGCCGCGATCGCCACCGCGACTAGCACCAAAAGCTGACCGACCCACATATAGCCGGAATATTGCACGAGCATGGCTCCCAGTCTATCGGTGGACTGCACGATCAGATAGGAAATCCCTGTGATGTGGACGGCCACGAGCCCCATAAGACCGGCCACGAATAACTCCCTCAGGCCGGTTTTGGGCGGACCCGGCTTGCTTGGGCCCGAGAGACTGCCGTGTAAGTGGGTGACGCGATCGCCTCCGTGCGATTGATGGCGATCGCAGTCCAGCAAACTGCCACACACCCAAGCCCCCGGCACGAAGCCGAGTAAATAACCAAAGGCGGGTTCTTGCACGTAAGCTGCGCCCCCTCCCCCCGAAAACACGTTGTAACCGAGTAAACCGAGACTGACATAAGCCAATTGAGAGAGCAGAGCTGCCCGCGGTCCTCCTAAAAATGCCGTCAGCAAAAAACCTGCCACCTGGAACGAAAACGTATAGCCCGCCAGTTGAAACGGCCCGATCCCGATCGCCCAATCCCTCGGCAGCGACACCTGCAGCAAAGTACCTGCCACCGTCAGCAGCAGTCCGAGGGCTGTCCAAAGCAATTCATAGGGATTGGGAAGGAGCGATTGCCTCACCGGTTGATGGCAGGAAACAACGTGCTGAATCAAAGGCAGAAAGAGGGAACGTCGCTCAAAATACCATACAGAAAGTGAACGGCATTTTCTATGCTGGACGGGTACTGTGGGAGAAAGAGTGAGTTTGGGAATGTCTGAAAGCTTGGGGCGATCGGCGATCGCGCCTCCATCCAATAGTGCCGCACTGGGCTCGAACCGGCCAGCGGCGATCGACTGGCCCCTCAAAGGCTCCGCGCCCCTGCGGGTACGCAACCATGTCAATCCCCTCAACATTCAATACCAAACCCCCGCCGCACCGCCCCATTGGGAACGGGACTACGCCAGACTCGATCGCCCCTTTCACCTCGATATCGGCACCGGCAGCGGTCGATTTCTTTTGACTGCAGCTCGATATAACCCCGATTGGAATTTCCTGGGGGTGGAAATTCGTCGTCCGCTAGTGGAACGAGCCAATGCCTGGGTGCAAGATTTGGGCTTAGATAACCTTCACTTTCTCGCCTGCAATATCAACGTCACCCTGCCCCACCTGTTTGCCCCCGAGGATCTGGCGCGCGTCAGCATTCAGTTTCCCGACCCGTGGTTTAAGAGTCGCCACCACAAGCGTCGTGTCGTACAACCACAATTGGTGAACCAATTGGCTTGCCTGCTCCAGCCTGGAGGGACTGTGTTTTTGCAATCGGACATTGAAGCCGTAGCTGTGGAAATGGAAGCCCGCTTCGCCGACCATCCTGCCTTCGAAAATACCCACGGGCCTCATGTCTGCCTCGATTGCAACCCTTGGGGAATTTCCAGCTTCCGCGAGCAATCCTGTCTGGCTAAAGGGTTACCGATCTATCGTTACGAGTTGGAGCGCAGGCGCTAATGGTGCAGCCGTCTCCCTCCATACGCCCCCTAGCGGTCCTACCCCATCCACCGACTTGGGTGTCGGCAGGAGCTGAGATTGACGATGCCATTGCTATGCAGCGGGCTTGGGTCGAAATCGATTTGGGGGCGCTGCGCCACAATATTCGAGCCTTGATGGGTATTTTGCAGCCAGAGACTGAGTTGTGGGCGGTGGTGAAGGCAAATGCCTACGGACATGGGGCCATACCGGTGGCCCAAGCGGCGATCGCGGCGGGGGCGGCGGGGTTATGTGCAGCCACGCTGCACGAGGGGTTGGAACTGCGGCAGGCGGGCATTTCAGCTCCAGTCTTACTGCTGGGGGCATTGCGGACAGCGGCTGAACTGCGGGGGGCGATGGAGGCTCAGTTAGAGCTGACGATTACCGATCCAGAGCAAATTGAGCTGTGTCAGCGGGTGGCTGCTGAAAGGGGCTGCAGTGTGCCCGTGCATCTCAAGGTGGATACGGGCATGTCGCGGTTGGGGGTTGCCTATCGCGAAGCTGCCGACCATTGGCGATCGCTCGTGCAGGCTCCTTTACTGATTCCTCGCAGCCTCTATTCCCATTTCGCTACTGCAGACGAGCCCGATTGCCCGACCGCCGACCTGCAGCATCGGCGCTTCGAGCAGGTGATTCAGGGGTTAAGAGCCCGCAAATTGCCGATTCCGCCCCTGCACATGGCCAACTCGGCGGCCACCTTGGCCAATCCTGACTGGCACTACCAGCGGGTGAGGGTGGGGCTGGCCTTGTATGGTGTCTCTCCAGCGGAGTTTGTGGACGATCGCGTTCAACTCCGTCCCGTTTTGAGTTTGAAGGCGCGGGTGGTGCATCTCAAGCAGGTGCCAGCGGGGACGGGGGTGAGTTACGGGCACCGATATGTGACGGAACAGCCAACTCGCATTGCGACGGTGGCGATTGGCTATGCCGATGGCGTCCCTCGCCGTTTGTCCGGTCAGTTGCGAGGGGTTGTGCGGGGACAGCGGTTGCAGCAGGTGGGCAATGTCACAATGGATCAAACCATGTGGGTCATTCCGTCTGAGGCCGACGTGCGAGTGGGAGACGTGGTGGATTTATTGGGTGGGGAGTGGGACGCTCGGCGATGGGCTGAGGCACTGGGAACGATCCCCTACGAAGTTCTTTGTGGCTTATCAGCCCGCTTGCCCCGCCGCATCCTCGCGGCTGGAGCGATCTCCAGAGATAATTCGTCGCCCCAAAGCTAGTGCGATCGATTGACGGCAACCGTCTTGGAAAGGGCTGCTTAAGGTTTATGTCGTAGCAGCGTTCTCGCCAATAGTTATGCGATCCTGAAGAGCATTAACGATGAATAAAGTTTTAAGTAGCAATGGATCGACAGCAGAAATCAACGGTCGTCATTACGGGAGCCTCTTCGGGGGTCGGCTTGCAGGGCGCGCGCGCGCTTGCAGAGCGGGGTTGGTACGTGGTGATGGCCTGCCGCAATTTAGAAAAGGCAGAACGGGCTGCTCAGTCAATGGGCATGGCCAAAGAGAGCTATGAGGTTATGCATCTCGACTTAGCTTCTTTAAAGAGTGTTCGACAGTTTGTTGACACTTTCCACAACAGCGGTCTGCCTCTGGATGCACTAGTCTGCAATGCAGCGGTTTACTTTCCCCTAGAGAAGGAACCCCTGCGCAGCGAAGACGGTTACGAGTTGAGCGTTGCCACCAACCACTTGGGGCATTTTCTCCTGTGTAACCTGATGCTGGAGGACTTGAAGCAATCGCAGATCGAGCAGCCGAGGCTAGTCATTGTCGGCACCGTCACGGCCAATCCGAAAGAATTAGGAGGTCAAATTCCGATTCCCGCTCCCCCCAATTTGGGGGATTTAAAAGGATTCGAGCAGGGATTCAAGGCTCCCATCTCTACGATCGACGGAGAAAAGTTTAAGTCCGGCAAGGCGTACAAAGATAGCAAGCTGTGTAACGTGCTAACAATGCGGGAACTGCATCGCCGCTACCACTACAAGACTGGGATTGTGTTTAGCTCCTTTTATCCCGGTTGTGTGGCCGATACGCCCTTATTCCGCAATCACTTTGCCTTATTTCGCGCCATCTTCCCCTGGTTCCAAAAAAATATTACGGGGGGATACGTGTCGCAGGAGCTGGCAGGCGATCGCCTTGCGATGGTGGTGGCCGATCCCGCCTGCAAGCAGTCTGGAGCCTATTACAGTTGGGGCAACCGCCAGCAAGAAGATCGCGAAGTCTTCGTGCAGGAGGTTTCAGACGAAGCTCTGGATGCCAACAAAGGCAAACGCCTGTGGGAGTTGAGTGAAAAGTTAGTCGGATTGGCCTAGCGATCTGGAGGCCGGGGCAATGCTGAGATAGCTAAGAGCAAAAGTCTCCCCCGATGTAGCATCGGGGGAGACCGCGAGAATTCGCAAACAGGGCTGAGGCTCGGGCCGAGGGGCAGCTCGCCTCAAAGACCCATTCGGGCAATTAGCTTACACCTCGACTGGCCAGCGATCCTCTGCGAAGTCCTCAGTGCGTCGGGCTTCGTAGGCAATTTCCGCCAAGATTTGAACGGGCTCCCACGGATCGTCGTACTGGCTAGCCAGTTCAATCAGTTTTGCGGTCAGTTCTGCTTTCGTCATGGTTGACAGCTCCGGTTAGTTTGAGTTGCGAGAAAATGCGAATGCCAGAGAGTTCAAATGCTAGAGAGTTGCGGCTAGAGATGGCGAGGAAGCAACAGTGCCGTGAATTCAATCACACCGCTGAATGTCTGCGATCGCAGGTTACCCTGCTGCGCTATCGGCAAAATTAGACACATTAAGAATTGTAAAACACTTTGTGCTGAATGGCGACTGTCAGGGGACAACTGCGCTAGCCAAAAGGCCCAAGCTCGCACCTGCAGGCACCAACTGCCAGGTCGGCAGCTTGAAGCGAATCGAGGCAACGATCGCCACGAGTCCGATACCGGCGGCGATCGCCGATAAGAGAGTGCTCTCTCGAACGAGTGCCGTGCGGGCGATCGGAATGGCAGCAGCGGCGATCGCCCCTAATACAGCGGGGGTTACCCCTTGCAAGAAGGCTCGAATCCACAGATTGCGGCGCAGGCGGACCAGTAGGGGGGCTGCCAGCATGATGAAGGCGAAGGAGGGGGTAAAAATAGCGATCGCGGCCACCAGCGCTCCGATCGCGCCTGCCACCTTGTAGCCCACAAACGCAGCTGTGAGGACTACGGGACCGGGGGAGAGTTGTCCGATCGCAACGCCATTAATAAATTCGGTGGGGGTCAGCCAATGGAGTTGTTCCACCACCTCGAATTCCAGCAGCGGAATAATCACTAAGCCACCGCCAAAAATAAAGCTGCCAGTTTTGAGAAAAAAGAGGGTGAGGGGTAAGAAAAACTCGCCAATGCGTTCTAGCCCCCAAAAGCTAGAGAGGGTCAGGGTTTCAGTTGGGAGATTGCCGAGCAAGAGAGGCAGGGGAGGTACGAGCCAGCTTTTGAGGGATGTCGGGTTATTCCCCGTCGGAGCTTGGGGGCGAAAGTACCAGAGGCCCACGAGACCGCCAGCGACGAATTGAATCAGGACGTTTGTGGATGTCAAAACTGTGGTGAAGAAGACGGCGATGGCGATGGCCATCGCCATCCAGGTGCGAATTGCTTTCTTGCCCAACTTCCAACAAAACGCCAGCACGATTGCAGTTACGACAGGAGAAACTCCCAAAAAGATCGCATCTACCTGCGGCAGCTCTTGAAATTGGAAATATCCCCACGACAGCGCCACCACAATTGCAAATGCAGGACCGATAAAACTGATTCCGGCGACCATCGCCCCCAACTGTCCTGCCCGCACGTAGCCCGTGTAGATGCCCATTTGAGTCGAGGCTGGCCCAGGCAACATCTCGCATACCGCCAGCCCTTCTGCAAACTCCTCTGGGCTCAGCCATTGGCGTCTGACTACTGCTTCGTCATTCATCATGGCGATGTGGGCTTGGGGGCCGCCAAAGCCAATAGTGCCGAGTTTGAGAAAGAGGCGAGCCAGTTCCCCCAGAGGATTAATCGTAGAGGTTTTGGGCTCAGAGGGTTGAGGGGCCATAGTCTTATTGCAGAGACGCTCCATCCTTCATGGTGATGACAAATAAATTCTCGTCAAGCAGCGATAAACGGCGGGCTAGTTGGCTCGGCGAGCTCTCGATGCTGTCTTAAATTACGGGTCGTGCAAGCAGCCTAGCCTTGGGTGGCGATGCTTCTTTTACCATCCGAGGGTTCAATGGCCTATCCGCGCGATCGAGCTTTGAGGTGACAGGATATCGACTGGGGGAAGTGATGTGGAACTTGGCGCGATCGCGACAGTATTCGATACTATTCGAGTAGGTATTTCCAGCCATTCAGAACACCGAGTCAGGAAACCCTATATCACTCTCAATTCCTGAGTGAGAAGATCGTTGGTCTGAGGTTGAGTGAGCATATTTTTTCTGAGCCGACTCGGCAACCTTAATGTGAAACGGGTTTCCCCATCGAGACTCATAACCTGGATGGTTCCACCTAAATGCTCTGCCAGTCGTTTGACGAGTGCCAAGCCCAACCCCGTGCCACCCTGTTTCCAGCGATCGGTATCTGGGACTCGATAAAATTTATCAAAAAGCTTGGGTATTGCCTCTGCAGGAATCTCAGCTCCTGAATTAATCGCACTTAATAGAATCTCGTCACCAAGCGTAGAGCTGGCAGCCAAAGTAATATCTCCATGGGGTGGAGTGTACTTGCAAGCGTTGTTGAGCAATTCAGTCAAAATACGCTCTAGGCTCGATGCCTCAGAAGCGATCGCAGGCAAGTTCGAGGCAATATCGAGGTGAAAGTTTTGCTGCCGCTTGCGAGCTCGCATTTGAAAAGGCACGGTAAGTCGAGGCAGCCAATCTTGCAATGAAATCAGTTCTGTTTGGAGAGGGCGAGCGCTGAATTCGAACTGCTGTAATTCGAGCAAGTCTTCAATCAGCTTGCGTTCCCTTTGACATTCCTCATACGAGATCCGCAGATAGCGCGCTGTAGAGTTTTCTGAAACTGATTGGGGATCGTAGGATTTTGAGACTACCTCTTCTAGATCGAGGCTAGTTGCCAACATTGTCAGAGCCATCCGTAGATTGGTGATGGGACTGCGCAGCTCGTGAGAAACAGTACTGAGGAAATCATCTTTCAATCGATTGAGTTCTTCCAATTGTTCGAGTTTGGTTTGCACTTCTCGAAACAGGCGAGCTTGTCGAACAGCGGTGGCACACTGATAAGCCACTTGTCTGACCAGACTGATATCCCTATCTGTAAAGGTGTAGTTTGGATGGTTGACTAGCCACAGATCGCCCAAGACCCCTTGCTCGTCGATAATCGGGCAAGCTAACATGGCCACCCGTCCCCGAATGGGGTGGGGCAAGAGAGAACAAAACTGGAAATGCTGCCCCCGAATTAAATGTTGATAGAGTTCTGGGAAATCCTCCATCCAAGCAATTCGTCGAGTTGCCATCTCGAGGGTAGAATACTCATAGAAAATGGTAGAAGTTCTCTTCTCAAAGTCAAATAGAGAGGCATTGCAGCACTTGATTCCCAATCCGATCGCCAACTCATCGACAGCCGTCTTCAAAATTTGATTTTCATCGAGACTATCGCGAACTTTCCCGACAATCTTTTTGAGTTTTTTCTCAAAACTAAATGCTGCTTTCAGCAGATACGTGCGTTTTTTTAATTGTCGATCGAGTCGACCGACCAGTTGGTCCATCTGTGGACATTCGAAAATATTTAAGACTTCCGAAAAACAAGCTTTTGCACTTGGCCCGAATGCAACTATGTCTCCCTCTTTAAGATCGCAAGCCTGGATCTTTTTGCCATTAACATAAACACCATTAGTACTGCTTTTGCCTACAGAACTTCCATCCTGTAGGCGATAGGTAAAGCCAGATTGAGAAGACTGGCTACACACTCGCGTGAGAATTGCATGTTGAGATGAAACAAAGGGATCGGGAATGCCGATCGAACAGCTCGGAGCACGACCGACTACATATGCTTCCTCAGTTAAAATATATGTTGAATATCCTGTCTCATCTTCAAATTCTAATTTGAACTCTGGAAAGTGAGTAGTATTCTCTTCTGGCTTTGGGTTGGCAGACAGCTTTTTCTCTTGTTCTTCAAAACAAGTTTGAGAGTTATGATTATCTGTATTGCCAACTTTTGACATGATTGGACAAGTTCAAATCTGATGCCAAGCGAGAATCTGAAATGGGTCGAGCTCAATTAATATTATTGATACAAAGATTTTGCTCCCCCAGTTAAGGTTCACTAGCTGCTGACACCAATCTGATATAAGTTTGCTCTAAATACTTCATGCTTAGATCGCCTGAAAGCTTGTGGCAACAAGCTAAGCAGTGCAAGCCTTAGAAGATTCAGTCTAAGTTTAGATAAGAATGGTATAGCAGTAATTAAGCCTGATGTACAAGCCTAAATCTACGTAAGGAGAGTAACATAAAACGCAAATAAATCATATAAGTTTTTTGTAAAAAATCTCTATGGATGTAAATTTTTGATAAAGTAGGCTTGCGATCGACCATTGCCCATACCTCTGGACTCTGGCGCGATCGCAGACAGATAGCGGATTTGGGGCTTGTTAGATTGCTACTGTGTGAATGGAAACATCCTATAGGCTCAACAGAACTCGTCTGGGGTTTGCTGAGGTGCAAGCAAAACCGTCAGTGGGCCTTGACCCACTCGTGAAGCTCGTATTCCACGCAGCCAGCGCGAACCAGCGGATCGCGATCGACAATTTGCTGAGCTTGCGATCGCGATTCCGCTTCAAACACCAACATGCCCCCTGCCGCGCCGCGCCAGTAGCCTGTTTGGGCTCGATGGCCCTTTGCTGCCAACTCCCGGACGTAGGCAAGATGGTCGGGAACGTGGCGATCGAATTCTGTTTTGGGGACAATGCCGTGCTCTATTTTGACAAACCAAGGCATGGCTGAAATTCCAGGCTGATGCGAGAGGGTAGCGGGAGTCTGCAGCAGGTTCGGGGGAAGAATCCGCTATCTGTTTGTAAGCACGATCGCACGTTTTCATACTCCACTCAAGCAAACAATACCATTTGCGATATGGTGCAGTTCTTAAGAGGACAGGAAGGATACGATAGCAGAAGAAGGGTTGAGGAGAGGGCACTCTATGACTAGTGCAACAGTTCCCTATACCGATCGCCAAATTGCTGCGTGGCTGCGGGGGTTGCTCGCGATCGCTTGGGCTGACGGACATTACGATCCCGAAGAACGGGAAGCGATCGAACAACTGACGCGGAACGAGCTGGCACCCACGCTCGATTTCCCCAAGCTCGATCCGATTGCCCCCGAGGAGTTGGCTAGCGAACTCGGCTCCCATCCTCTGGCGGCAGAAAATTTTATGCGCACTGCCGTAATTGTGGCGGTGGCCGATGGTGTTTATTCCACCATTGAAGCGGAAAAGCTGCGCCAGTTTCAGGTTGCCTTAGGGCTCGATCGAGAGATTTTAAAATCTCTCGAACATACCCTCTACGATCCTGACGCCTCTCCCGAGGTAGAGGCGACGACTGCTGCTCCCGGACTGGCTCCTGCCGCTATTCCCAAGCTATCCCCCCTACAGCCAGTCAAAACTTGGTTGGACGGGATGGAAGTACACGATCCTCGGGTAGCCCGATTCATTTGCAAAATGGTTCCCGCCCAATGTCCCTTCGAGCGGGATGTAACGCTATTTGGCAAAAAGGTGATTCACATTCCCCCCATGTGCAAACTCAACCCCCTTTACGATCAATTGGTAGGCTTGCGCTTTCGATCGCTCTCCTATCTAGCCGATGATTGCGGTGAGGATGTCTCGGACTACTGCTAGTGTTACCTCTCGAAAGCCCGTCGATCCCGCTGGGTAGACTAGAACCGCAATGCTCTACGGAATTGCGGTTTTGTCCGTTGGCGCTAACAGTGGCAACTCCAACAGTTCAACTCCATCCGAACCCGTGGTAGCGATGTCCCGCAAAGCCCGAATGACACAAGTTGTTTTTATGGATGCCAATGGCGGCTGACCCACTCAATACCGTATTTTTCGTGCAAGATCTGGAGGGGCAGTTCTGGTCTTTTCGGTGGCCGAAGGCATCGGAATATGGCATTCGACCCGATTATTTGGTTAGTGGTCGAGCGAGTTGGGAGCCATCTAATGCCGAACGGTATGCCAGTCAACTTCAAGAGGTGGCGGCTTCGGGACGCCCGCAACGGGCCAACTGCTACGTTCTGACCCATGGCTATATTCTGCAACTAGACCTTTTGTTCAGTCCTTTGGTACAGCTGGACGGAGAGGCGATCGCGGTGACAGCAGTGGGTAGCGTGTTACGCGTCAAGCAAGCTCCGGGGGGAGTCAACCCATTAGTGCCGGAGCAGACCAGTCTGCGGCTGGCGGAAGCTCTAATTCACAGTCTGCGACACACTCTCGATGTCGATCGCATTTTGGAGGAAGCAGCCAGTCTGCTCGGTCCCAGTCTCGGCTGTACCTACTGCGAAATGTCGCTGTACGAAGCTGGCCAGCCCTTTTTGTGCGTTAAAGCAGAATATCGTCAAGCACAAGATCGGTCGGCTAGCGTCGATCGCAGGGTCAATTTGGCAGATGCCCCGTTAGCCATGCAGGCGCTCAAGCGCCAACAACCCGCAATTACCGACACTCAACTGGTTTTAGCCACCTTTTATCAGGGCCATGCCAATGGCGTATTGTGTCTGGAGTTCGACCCGAATAGCCCCATCCGCCCCGTCGATCGCCTGTCTGAATTAGAACTAGTGGGGGTGCATCTAGGCACGGCACTCGCCCACGCCCAGCTACTCGACCAAAGTCGCCAAATCAGCACCCGGCTGCAACTCACAAACCATACTCTGCAGCAAAAAAATAACGAATTGCAGCAGGCCCGCGAGCAAGCCGAATCGGCCAACCAGCTCAAGAGCCAATTTTTGGCCAATACCTCCCACGAGCTGCGCACCCCACTCAATGCCATCATCGGCTTCCTTCAGCTCCTGCGGGACGACATGGCCGAGACCCCCGAAGAGCGAGCTGAGTTCCTCGGCGAAGCCCATCGGTCTGCCCTCCACCTGCTCGATCTGATTAACGACGTGCTCGATATCGCCAAGATCGAAGCTGGCAAGATGAAGATGGAACTGGCTCCTCACGATTTGAGAGCGCTGTTTGACGATGTGGAAATCAAGACTCGCTTGCAAGCGGTGCAAAAGGGATTGACCCTCACCTTCAACCTACCATCGACCGAAGGCCCCATCTTCGTGTACGGCAACCACCAGCGCCTCCTGCAGGTGATGTTAAATTTACTGGGCAATGCAATCAAATTTACCCACGAGGGCGGCATTACCGTGACGGCCGAGATCCGCGATACCGATGTAGTATTGTCGGTGCGAGATACGGGGATTGGCGTACCGCGTTCCAAACAACAACAACTCTTTCAGCCGTTCACGCAAGTGGATGGCTCCAGCACCCGCCAATATGGAGGGACTGGCTTGGGGTTGGCCATTAGCCAAAAATTTCTCGAAGCGATGTCGGGTACCATCGAGTTTTTCAGTGCTGGAGAAGGACAGGGATCGACCGTAACGTTTACGGTGCCACTACACGGCCAAGGGCGATCGCAGTCGGGCGATCGCATTGCCCCCCAATCGGAGGAGCCGCCCACCGTTGGAGAACGGGTGCCTCGCCCTCAAGCTCAACCTCAGGTGGTAGATGTGCCTACCTTTGCAGAGCGGGTTCCTCGCTAACGCGGTCTTGTGTGCTGTCGTACGGTGGGTTAGAATTAAAAGCCTGTGTAAAGTTCAAATCCTATTGAGTGAGTCGTGGCTAAAAAAAGCATGATTGCGCGGGACGCAAAGCGCAAACGTTTGGTTGAGAAGTACGCCGCTAAGCGAGCGGCCCTCAAGGAAGCTCTGGCCGACCTCAGCCTCGATCCGGGAGAGCGGATGGACCTGCACGCTCAGTTGCAGAAATTGCCCCGTAACAGTGCCCCCAGCCGCTTGCGCAACCGCTGCTGGGTGACGGGTCGTCCTCGCGGCGTGTTCCGCGATTTTGGCTTGTCTCGCCATTGCTTGCGGGAAATGGCCCACGAAGGACTGTTGCCCGGTGTGGTCAAGTCTAGCTGGTAAGTTTTCCAGATTGCACAATCATCTACAATCCACATCATCCTTTCAAGCTCGGACCGGCGTACAACTGTCCGAGCTTGCAAGTAATTATCACTTGGCTCAATCTATCGCTCGACTAAATCCCTTCTAAGGGGACGCTGAGAAAGCGAGCCAGTTCGGAGGCCATATCTTCTACTGCTGAGAGCGCCATTGGCTGACCGACGCGAGTCAGAGGAATTTCCCCTTTGCCTCGCACCTTGATGTATACAGCTCGTTTGGGATTAATGCCCTCCTTAATTGCCACTCGAACGCTCTGGATGGCGTCGAGAGCGTATTGAAATTCAATATTCCGGTTTTTGCCCGGAAAACCATTGCGCTGAATCGTCGCTTTACCCGTCTTGCGATCGAACTCGTTGTAGCCGCCGCCGAGGTTCCAAGACAGGCTCAACCACTGGTAGAGGGCGATCGCACTCCCGACGACCCCATAAAATAACATTGCTGCTCCCTGGGGCAGAAACGCTATCTGAGTGGCGTTAGACAGGGGCAGCAGATTCGAATTCGTATAGCTGGACAGCCCCGCGAGGGTGAAGCCAACCCCGCCAATGGTGCAGGCGATCGCCACCAGCAGTGTATTGGTCCTGCGGGCGCCCGTGACTTCGTAGCGGAGGGTTTGGGGAAGATCGGAAGCTTGGGTCATTACTGTATGGAACGTGGGGAAACGATGGCCAAAGTGGCCAAATACCTCCTCAGTCTACTCCGACTCAAGCCATTGACCGATAAAATTACTAGGAATGCCAATCGCGAGAACGCCCCATGGCGAGGTCGATCCCTGTCGGTCTGTACCGATCGATCTAGACGCAATCGTTCGGTACGCGGGAGTGCAAGTCAGCTCGTCAATCTGGAACTTCGGTAGGGAAGCCTGCGGCAGTCCATCCTCGCCAGCCACCATCCATAGAACTGACGTTGGTATATCCCATTTTTTGCAGTGCCTCTGCCGCTAGAGCGGAGCGGAAGCCTCCGCCACAATAGAGCACCAAGTCGGTGTCTTTCTCGGGATAGAGCGTTTCAATATCCCGCTCTAGAATTCCTTTACTCAAATGCACCGCTCCAGCGATATGCCCCCGATGCCACTCCGATTCTTCCCGCACGTCTAGCAAGACAAACGAGTTGCGATTGAGTTGGCGATCGCGAACATCGTCAACGGTATACTCGCGAACTTGGGCTTTTGCAGCCCGAACGAGCGCTAAAAAACCAGGGGAATGTTGCTTAGACACGAGCTGTTGCCGAGCGTTTGATGCCGCAATGGGAGCGAGAACATTGCAATGGCCAGTATCGGCGAATTATTGTACAACGGATGCCACGATTGTTTCGCCGCCCTCTTCAAACACCACTTGGCGAGAATTAACTGAGATACTGGCGACGCGCGCGGATTCGAACCGATCGCCAGCTCGCACCACCTCTGACACGACGCCATCTGCTTCTAATACAGCAAAGGTATCGTTACCAATTTGAATCAAGCCCTTAACTCGAATTCCCCTAGAAAATGCAGCCGGATCGGCGGGCTCGGCGGCTACATCGTCAATGGGAGGTAGGGGGGGTAATTCGAAGGGAAGGTCGGACGTTGAAGTCGAGGGGGTATTGAGGGGGACAAAAGGATCTTCTCGACCCGCCGAGCTGAGGGCGCGATCGGTTTCTATCTCCACGTCCAAAGGGGGAATCAGGTCTGAGGCGGCGCGAGTGCTCTCTAGCAGTGACGACGATCCTGACGGGGTTTGTGCGACTGCTTCCGACCAACTGATTCCTGCAACGATCGCCAGCAGACTCACACTCCCCGCCAGCCAACTCAATTTACGACTCATGGCGATGCATTCCCAAAGCTTTTGTTAGCCAGATTAGCTAAAGAATAATGAAGTTGCCTTCACATCAATAGCCTGCAATCTTTAACAGAGACAGCCAAACCATCAGCGATGGTGGATGATGTTCTCAAGGTAAATGTTACCCGCTATCAATAGTGTTCGAGCATCAACCTTAAAATTTACAGCTCGTATGATTACGATTTGTAAAGTGTATTCTCTCGAACGCTTGCTGCTGGTTTGTCTCTCGCAATCAACGAGTTATCCCTGTTTGCGATCGAGCACAAAGAAAAGTCGAGGGTAGCTTCGATCGATTCCATTCATTCTCGATATATCCTTATGCAACCCATTGATTGGCTCATTGTCGCCCTCTATTTAGTCGGAACGATGGGGCTGGGGTTGGCGCTGTCGCGGCGAGCCTCGAAATCTTTAGCCGACTATTTTGTGTCGGGGCGATCGCTGGGATGGTGGTTGGCAGGCATCAGCATGGCAGCGACAACGTTTTCGATCGATACCCCCCTTTATATTGCTGGTGTCGTCGGAAGCCGGGGGATTGCGGGCAATTGGGAGTGGTGGAGTTTTGGCGTGACCCATGCGGTGATGATTTACGTGTTTGCCCGACTGTGGCGGCGGGCAGAGATTGTCACGGATGCGGAGCTGACTGAGTTGCGCTACGGCGGACGCATGGCAGCTATTTTGCGGGCGACGAAGGCATTTTTATTTGCGGTACCCATCAACTGTATTGGGATTGGCTATGCGATGTTGGCGGCGATCGAGGTGATTGACGGGTTGCAGTTATGGCAGAGCGCGGGAATTGAGCCAAGCGACCAGCTCAAGTTGTGGAGTGCGATTGGGATTAGTGCGCTCGTTCAGATCTATGCAGGGGTTTCGGGCTTGTGGGGGGTGGTGGCGACGGACTTTTTTCAGTTCTTTCTGGCATTGGGGGGCGCGATCGCCGTGGCGATCGCTGCAGTGAACCAGGTGGGCGGCATGGGCAGTTTAGTGGAGCAGGTGCAGGCCTTGCCCGATCGCGATGTCTTGGCCTTTGTGCCATTCTCGTTTTCAGGCGGATGGCTGCAGTGGAGCCAGCAGGCGGGGATTACGGCCAGTACGTTCACAGCTTATGCGTTCGTGCAGTGGTGGGCATTTCGGCGCAGCGATGGCGGGGGTGAGTTTATTCAGCGGCTGGCGGCAACGCGGGATGAAGATCGGGCAGAGCAAGCGGCTTGGCTGTTTAATGTCACGCATTACGTGATTCGCACTTGGCCTTGGATTGTGGTGGCCTTAGCGGCCTTGGTCCTGTATCCCGATCTGGCCGAGCGCGAACTAGGCTATCCCAAGCTAATGCTGGATTTCTTGCCTCCTGCAGCCTTGGGACTGGTGGTGGCCTCACTATTAGCGGCGTTTATGAGTACGGTCTCGACCCTAATTAATTGGGGGGCATCCTATTTGACCAACGATCTCTACGCCCGTTTCTGGCGGCCCGAGGCATCCCAATCAGAATTGGTTTGGGCGGGGCGGTTGTCGTCACTGGCGGTGACGGCACTCAGTGCGATCGCGGCGTTTTATGCGACAGATGTGCGTTCTGTTTTTCGCCTCGTGATTGCGATCGGGACGGGACCGGGTCTCGTCTTGATCCTGCGCTGGTTTTGGTGGCGGATTAATGCGGCGGCGGAGTTGGCGGCGATGGTGGTTGGATTTGCGATCGGGTTGGGGACAACACTCGTACCTGTGCTGAGGATTGAGGACTTTGGCTGGCGATTAATGGCGACGGCAGCGATTACGGCGGCGATTTGGTTGGGGGTGATGGTGTTGACGAAGCCGGAGTCGGATGGGACGCTGGATGCGTTTTATGTCAAGGTACGCCCGGGGGGGCCGGGGTGGCGGCGACAGCAGCAGCGCACGGGGGTGATGCCCGCGCAGGATTTAGGTAAAGATTTGCAGCGGGCGATGGCTGCTTTACTCCTTCTCTTTGGATTGATGTTTGCGGTGGGCGAATTTTTGCTGCTCGACTCGGTGCTGGGATTTGTGATGTTAGGGGTTGCGGCGATCGGGCGGTATTGGCTGTGGCGGTTGGGTGGTGCCAAAATGCTGCCTTGAACAGTTAGGCCGAGTTCTCGGTAGGGATGCAGAGAAATACTAAAAAATGCCTCACTCGAAAGCAAGGCATTCTCTGACTGAGTTGTGCAGCTTTAAAATTTCACCATCAAATCCAATATTTCAAGAATTATGGGGAAAATCGTCGGCGTGACAGGCCGTACCGTCAGATTTGTGGCAAACATCGGCAGTAATGGATTGAAATCCGACCTTAACCGTCGTCTTTTGCATAGGAGAAAAGACTTTTGAAATTGCTCGCCCCACTTGTCCTATTAGCTTCAACATAACCCAACCTCCTAAGTCTCAGGCGATCGAAATTTTTCAGAGGAATACACAGTAACGAGCGGCTATAGCAGTTTCTGAAAGCCACCTCAATTCACTTCTACGATTCACAATATCAAGATCTCAAAAATGGCAAAAAATTGGACATCAATGCTCAAACGCGAACTAGGTACTCAACCCTTTCTGCAAAGCTAACCAATCAAAATAACTTTTCTGGCGACTCAAAGAGGAAAATGCCTCAACAGAGCGACCCATCACGATTGATAAGCTAAACAGTTGGATTGAGATACCTAGACACTTGCTGAAGCTGCTATTCTGATATTGGGTTGACATCTGGAGAATCGCTGCTACAGCTCTGAAACGATAGAGTTAAAAACAGTTAACCTCCTGACGGAAAGCCCTTGAGGATGTCTAAAAAACTACTTTAGGCTCGCAATATAACTCTCGACAAGTCCGAAACTCTCTCTGTTGATTAAGACTATTTAGAGACGAGTACCTACTAATTGCATATTCGGAGCGCCTACAACTATCAGGCTACTTTTCTCTCGTGCAGCATAGGGGAGAGCAGGTTGTAAGAGAGTCAATATTTACAATCGACGTGTCGTAACATTTGCACTCGCTCGATAGAGATAATTGTATGGGAGATGAGCTAGAACTATATGCTTCGACAGAAGTAAAATAAACCGAGATGGTTGCCTCCTTTGGCAGAACTCGAACTAGCTCAACTATAGCCTCTCTTCTGCATTCAAAGACCAGTCATAAACGAAATAAATTTTTCTTAATAAATTGTTTATAAGCAGGTTAAGGCGAGTATAGAAACTCCGTAATTTCGTCATGTTTGCAACCGAACCCAAAAGGAGGAGACCCCTGTTCGCTATCGCCGCCGACTGCAACGGCGCAGCCACAAGCCCAGTCGTCGCAGGCTGGCCAATGCCGATACTCGTCCGGTCAACCGCTCCCAGCCAAAGCGGCTGTTATAGAGAGACTGATTGAGGCGATCGAGCTTGGCAGGCGAGCGAGCGAGCGAACCAGTCGCTAATGCTTCGTATTGGCGCTGGAAAAACTGTGTTGCCCCCCGCAGCTTCTGGGGCAAGCGTCTGACTATCCCCAAGATCTTTAGCAAGATGGCGAATAGGAACACGTTAAAGCTCGCGACTCCGATCGCTGCCCAATCAATTGGCGGTGGTGCGGTCATTTTTCTCTTGCCCCCACTTGTTCCATACTGTCTGGTGTTGTTGTTCGTACTGGGGCTCAATGTCGCCCAATTGCGATTCCGCGCAGGCTTTGTCCATCGCTATTATTGTGCCGACTTACCAAGAAGCCAATACTATTGCCGCCTGTTTGACTCACTTACAGTATCAGTCGTCCCCCTTCGAGACGATCGTAGCGGATGGCGGGTCTACGGACGACACGCTCGCTAGCGTCCATCGCTTCAGTCAAACCAGTTCCTACCCCCTCAAAATTATCGAATGTCCCCAGCAAGGTCGAGCAGCTCAAATGAACTGGGCGGCTGGCACCACTGCGGCCGATATCCTTCTGTTTCTACATGCGGATTCGTTTTTGCCCCCTCGAGGTCTAGACCGCATTCGCCACGCCCTGCAGAAGAGTGACATCGTGGGCGGGCGTTTCACTATCTGTCTCGATCGCCACGATTGGCCCTATGCGGCGATCGCCTGGGGCATTAACCTACGCAGCCGCCTCACTGGTTTGTTTACGGGCGATATGGGGATTTTTATTCGGCGCAAGACTTTCGAGCAATTGGGAGGATATCCATCTCAACCTCTATTAGAGGATTTGGAACTGTCTCGACGCATGGGCCGCATCGGGCGTACGGTGTTTTTGCAAGAACGCGCTATTACCTCCAGCCGTCGCTGGCAGAAGCACGGTCCCTGGAAAACCGTAGCCCTAATGCAGGGCATTCGCGCGGGCTATCAATTGGGAATCTCCCCCCAAACCCTGGCTCACTGGTATCGCAATGTCCGTTAAAGGCAACAACCGAGTAAAATAACAATTGCATAAACCAACAATTGCGCTCGTTTGCCTAGAGGTTAACAGACAGTGATTGGGCGTCCTGCTGCGATGGGCGGGCCTCTCGCAAAACTTCTGGTGGAATGGCCCCTCGATAAGCGCCACAGTAATAGAGAACAATCACTGCGTCGTAATACCAATCGGCAGGATCGAGATCGATATAGGGATTGGGCAAGCTTTCCGCCTGTCCGGAGGCACAGGCTTGTAAAATCTCTTCCTCAGTTGGAGTTGAATCGGGATCGGTTTGGGCGACGGTCGGCCCGGCCCAGCCCAATAACCAACTGACACTCGAGATACCAATACCCAAGCAAACCAGATCGCCCCAGCCTCTAGCCTTTACTCCCTGACAATGATGATTTGCCATGCCGATCTTCTCCAATTCGACACTCTACAATACAGCAAATTGAGTTTGGCAAGACTAAGTTCAAACAGGTCGTGGAACCGAGCTGACATAGACCGCAGAATTACTCCAAGAGCTCGGGTTGTCGAGTCACGATCGCGTCGTACATCGACTGAAAGTTGAACCAGCCCATATAGGGGGTGCCAATCTGACTGTGGGTCAAGCTTGCAGTTTTAGGGTCGATCGGCACAGTCAGGCCAGCGGCTTCTGCCACGAGCTGACTGTGACAGCAGCGCTCCATCGCAATAAACCACCAAGCCGCTTCATCGACTGTATGGCCTACCGTTAGCAAACCGTGATTGCGCAAAACGATCGCTTTGCGATCGCCCAACGTTGCAGCAATCCGTTTCCCTTCAGGGGTTTCCAAAACCACGCCGGTATAGTCATCGAAGAGAACGTGATCGTCGTAAAAGGCACAAGCATCTTGGGTGAGTGGATCGAGTAAGCGACCGAGGGCCGACCAGGTTTTACCGTAGGGGGAATGGGCGTGGGCCGCCGCAACGATGTCTGGACGAGCCTGATGAATTTGAGAATGGATGGTAAAGGCGGCTGCGTTAACGGGGCGATCGCCCCGGACCACCTCCCCGCGATGATTCACCAAGAGCAAATCGGAGACGCAAATATGGCCGAAATACATGCCAAAGGGATTGACCCAAAAATGGTCTTCTCGCTCGGGATCGCGGGCAGTGATATGACCAGCTACCCCTTCGTCAAAGCCAAGCTGGGCAAATAGGCGCAGAGCTGCTGCAAGCCGTTGCTTGCGGTGCAAGCGCTCGTCTTCCAGGCGATCGAAGGTGGGGGGCTGGGGTAGATCCGGCATCATGGCGGGGCAACTATTACACTCGTCAGCTAACTATAGATTGCCACGGCAAGCTATGCGCTCGATCGCCTGCTGTATAGGCAATTTCCACAGTTCGTCGACATGGGATCGCCGCTCGATCGCGAGACAGGAGACACACAGGCTAACTTGTGGGGTTCTCTGGCTCCTCCCTCCGAATAGGTTCGGCTATGAATACTAATTCGGCTATGAATACTAATTCGGCTATGAATACTAATTCGGCTATGAATACCAATTCGGCTATGAATACTATAGGTTCGGCAATAAGCACTGTTGCAGTGCGGGATCGCCCACCCAAATCCAGATTGAGGGTAGTTACCTTAGCAATACAGAGTTGTGTCGAGCGTTATGCCAAATTCCAGTCACTCCCAACCAGATAGCCGCAGGCTCAGCCCTCCCGGTACCGAGAATGCTCTGTGGCAATATCTACAGGCTCGAGGCCCCCAAACCCCTCAAGATTTGGCCGAACAAGTTTCTAAAGATGCATTAGAGGTTTTGTCTCACCACCTTCGCACGCTGCTCGGCACCCTACCGCCCGAACAGTTCGACGTTCAGATTGTGACCAATCGAGAAAACTTAGCTCAACTGCTATCCGGTGCTGTGATGACTGGCTATTACCTGCGCAGCCAAGAGCAGAAACTACAGCTAGAGCAAATGCTGGAGCACTCTCATGGCGATCGCACTTCATCGGACGAGCGCAAATCAAGTTAAAATCGACCGAATCCAGATCTATTCGACCTAAATTTGGGTAAAGTTTTTTCTAGATTGAGGTACTGTGCGATGGTCACCACTTCCGAACTTCAAGACAAAATAGCAATTGCAAAAGCGCGCTATCGAGATCTGCTGAAGCAAAGTCAAAACCCTCATGCCGATCCCGTGCTCAAGTCTTTGGAGATGGCGATCGCCAAGTTAGAGAAGCAAGCAAAGTCTGCCAAATAGAGCAGAGTTGGCCTAATAGGCGATCTGGCGATCTCTCCCCAGTATTCGATCGCTCCAGTATTAGCTCGCTCCAGTATTAGCTCGCTTCTGTACGACAAAGACGGCAGGCACACTTGAGGCTCTGCCGTCTTTACTAGTTTGTTGCAGTCTCAAGCTTCTGGCCTGCGGGACTGAGGCCGACGATAGTAAACTCGACCGCCGCGATCGGAGACAAAATGGCAACTGAGATAAGAGCGGATGAAACTGCGCCAAATTGGCTCGGGAGAATAGCGGTAATACTCTCCTAACACTGGCTTAATGGCCTCAGTGGCCGTTTTGAGGTGGTAGTGAGGAATGCCCAAAAAGATGTGGTGGGCGACATGGGTACCGATGTTGTGGTGAATTGGGGCAATCCAGCCATAGTTGCGATCGATCGTAGACAGAGCCCCTTTGAGAAAGTACCAATCTTTACCGCGATACCAGGGAATATCGGACTCGGTATGGTGCATGAAGGTGACTAGGTCTAGCCAAATCACAAAGATGATATAAGGAACTGCGTAGTACTTGAGTAGAAAAACCCAACCAAACTGGTAGGTCAGATAGCCCAAAAATCCCACCATCGCCATCCATAAAACCGAGCTAGTCAGGATGTCCCATTTTTCAGAGGGTTTAAACAGCGGGCTATTCGGCAGGAAATGGGAGCCCTGCTTGTTGGGCGATCGCCGAAATAGATAGAGAGGGTAGGCCAGTAGCGGCAGATAAAATCGGAACAGCTTTTCAGAGAAAGGCATGCGGTTGTATTTCGACTCGGTGACGGGGTACCAGCTTTCATCCGTGTCGATATTGCCAGTATTGGCATGGTGGGTGCGATGGCTGATGCGCCAGCCGTGGTAGGGCACCAGGATGGGGATGTGACTGAGATGGCCGATCGCGTTATTGAGCCACTTCGAGCGGGAAAACGAGCCGTGACCGCAGTCGTGGCCGACCACAAACAAGGCCCAAAACATTGTGCCTTGGGCCAGCCAGAAGAAGGGAAAGAACAACCAGGAGTCGAGACGATAGGCGATCGCATAGAGGGCCGCCACAATGCCGATGTCCAAACAGAAATAACTGAGCGATCGCCAGACCGAGGGCTGAAAGCAATGGGCAGGAATAGCTGTTCTGAGGTCTTGTAGTGTAAATGGCAGCTCCGTTCTGCGCCGATTCTCTTTAGATTGAGTGACTACCTGAATAATAGGGGGATCGAAGAGGGGGGATGCTTGCACAGGATTTCCACGTAACTTTCAGCTGGACCTGCATTGAGCGCACTTAAAGCTGAAAGTCAGACTCGGCAAGGGCTGCCAACAGAGTGGGTGGGGCTAGGCAAGGTTGCTGGTTTGCGAGGCTACATCACTCATCAGACCGAGCCGACCGAGCGCCGACACCTAATTCCGCTGCCTCGTTCAAACCTTCACAATGCCAGTGAGCGTGCAGGGTGATTCACAAATCTTCACAATGATACCTCGGAATGGCACCGCGCCCAATCATTTATCGAGATCGTGGGGATCGCTCTCGCTCTAAGGGCTTGGCAGCAATGTCCGCCATCGTTCCCTCTCGTACGAGGCAGGCTTTCGGCAACCCCGTTAGTTTTATATACCTAGTGCTAGCGGGCGATCCCAACAGTGCCAGCGGACTCGAACGTCAGTGCAGACAGAGTATCGCCAGGGCAAGCTGGCGTCGCTGAGAATCGCAGCTATTCTTAAAACGTGAATTCGGTGACGGGGACGAGGCTAGGGGATGGGGCCAGCTAGTTATCGAACTCGCGTTTTACAACATGTGTGGGTTGAGTGTTGATGTTGACCGTAAATTCTGAAGTCCTGCGAGCCGCTCAGCAGGTTTATAACAAACACAGTGCGAGGCTGCAGACCCTTGGCGATCGCTCCCCCAGTGGTGTAGTGGTGGATATCAATACCCTGCGAGGAGATCTGCTGTTTGCTGAGGTTCCCGTGCTGTTGCCCTACGAAAAATTTATTCCCTTGCATCAATTACAGGTGCGGGCGGCATCCTAAGCAGGTAGATGATGCCGAGGGGTTAGTTGAATGGGTTGGGAATTGTGGCCCGCCTGGCTGTTGGTGGCGACGATCGGGGCCTCCATCGGCAGCTTTTTGAATGTGGTGGTGTATCGAGTGCCGCGACAGATTTCGCTCGTGTATCCTCCCTCCCACTGTCCCAACTGTAAAACCCGCCTCGGTCCTACCGAAAACATCCCTATTTTTGGCTGGTTGCTGTTGCGCGGTCGCTGCCGTCATTGCCGCACTCCAGTACCGATTCGCTATCCGGCGGTAGAAACCCTCACAATGAGTTTGTTTTTACTCTGTTTTGCGGTTTGGGGATTGTCGTGGCAAGCGGTGAGTGGGGCGCTGCTATTGAGCTGGCTGGTGCCATTAGCGCTGATCGATTTAGAAACCTTTCTCTTGCCTGAAGAACTGACCCGCTCGGCCTTGGCAGTTGGGTTTGGCCTGCGCCTCTTGTTGCCGTTGTTAGAAGGTCGGAGCGGCTGGTCCGAGATCGCAGCATCGGCGATCGCCGGTATCGGCGGGGCCGTTCTAGGCATTTTGAGTTTAGAGATTGTTGGCTGGATTGGCTTGGTGCTGCTCGGTAAAGATGCGATGGGGGGGGGAGATGGCAAGTTACTCGCTGCTGTTGGCATGTGGCTGGGCTGGCAGGCAGTGCTAGTCGTCCTCTTTGTCAGTTGTCTGACGGGCACCGTCGGAGGCATCGCCACCCTAGCAATCCAGAGACAGCAAAAATGGGGCAAACCCATTCCATTTGGCCCCTATCTAGTTTTGGGAAGTGTGGCAGCTCTGTTTGTCGGCCCCCAGCTCGTGCAATGGTATGCTCGCTTGGCAGGATTTTAAAAAAGATAAAGATTTCAGTCATAATCAAGACAATTGTATTCGCCGGTCTTGCTATGTCTCGGGCCACAATGTTGATTGTGGATGGGTACAATGCCATTCATAGGTGGTCAACGTCAGTTCGACAAGTGTCTGGCCCCCATCCCATCCCCTAGCCCCTTCCCCCAATTCTGATGCTGCTGGCGAAATTCATAGTCCGAAACATTGGCCATTTGTCTAGATGCCTGTGGCCCCCTTCCCCTAACCCCTACCCCCAACTTTGGGGGCAGGGGAACAAGGCCCCGTAAGGATTTTCGGCTGTTTCTCCCCTCTCCCAAACTTGGGAGAGGGGCCGGGGGTGAGGGCCATGCAGAGTCATCGAACTCAGGTTGGTCAAAATTGCAGCGACTGGCAACTCAGTCAGACTTGCACATTGCCCGCCATCAGCTTTTAGAGCAGCTCTCCTGTTTTGTCGTCTTTCGGGGCTATCGGGGCATGGTGGTGTTTGATGCCCACCAGCAAACCTTCTCCCCAGCCCCCCAACTTGCGCCAGTGGGCCTAGAAGTCGCGATCTCCCCAATACCTGACAGCAACGTTCCCAAGCCGTCTCGACATCGCTCCAGGCGATCGCCAACCCAGAACGACTAGAGGAATATTTAAATGCTGTTTTGGAAGCAGCCAGCTGAGAAGCTTTTCGGAAGCTTTTCTGAAAATACTGTGCCCGAGAGGGGGGATGGGAACCAGACGCTTGTCGAACGAATGTTGGGATAGAGCTTCGGTATCCTATTCTAGGTTGCGATCGCAATTCGACCTCCACCTGACAGAACCCTCGTCTGGCACTTCAACACTCTAGCTGAGAGACCATGACCGACGATAATGATGCTCGCACTCTACTTGAGGAACCCGCAGGTCCTCTCCAAGTGATGGGGCTCGATCGCCTGCATTTATCTTCCAATCCCAGTCCCGGTCAAACCCCACTCCTTTCATTAGTCCTGCCAACCTATAACGAAAGCCAAAATATAGAGGCGATCGTCCACCTTTTGAGAAAACATTTGGATGAGAGGCTGCCCAATAACTACGAACTCATTATTGTCGATGATGACAGTCCGGATGGAACCTGGCAAATTGCCCGCAATCTAGCGCGCCATTTTCCTCAGATTGAAGTGCTGCGCCGTCGCCAGAATAGAGGCTTAGGAACTGCCGTCGCCCGAGGCTGGCAAGTCTCCAAAGGAAAGATATTGGGAGTGATGGATTCGGACTTACAACATCCGCCCCAACTGTTGCCGCGCCTGATTGATGCCATTGAACGAGGGGCCGACTTAGCACTTGCCAGTCGCCATATTGAGGGGGGCGGCGTCAGTCAGTGGAATGGAGTCAGATACCTCCTGTCTCGCGGCGCTCGGCGTATCGGACTCGCGATTCTACCCCATGTTGTGGGTCGAATTTCCGATCCCATGAGTGGCTATTTTCTGATTCGCCGAAGTGCCATCGAAAACGTCACACTGCGTCCAATTGGATACAAAATCTTAATTGAGGTGTTGGGGCGCGGACGGGTCGATCGGATTGCTGAAATTGGATATGTCTTTCGATCGCGCCGGGAAGGGGATAGCAAAGTTACCTGGAGACAATTTGTTGAATACCTCTTTCATCTCATCCGCTTGCGCCGATCTCGAACTCCTAACTCTCTAACTCAAGGGCCATTTCCATTCACTCGGCTCGTGTAATTCTGCTCTATTGGATCGAGGAGTAGCAGCGTCGATCGATAGTGACCGCCTGCCGAACTACTAGACTGGGAAGGACTGGCATGAGGGAACACCGCAATGGCTACCACTCTACTCATCCAAACTGAAAAGACCCCGTTCGCAGTCTCGCTTCCCACAATCGCGCCCATGACTCGCGATGAGTTCTATGCGTTTTGCCAAGCCAATCGCGACCTGCGCATCGAACGAACTGCTACGGGAGAAGTCATCATCATGCCACCCGCTTTTTCGGATACGGGCAACCGCAACTTCAATCTTGCCTTGCAGCTCGGTATCTGGGCCGAGCAGGATGGAACGGGACTGGGCTTCGATTCCAGCGCGGGATTTACCTTACCCAATGGGGCGACGCGATCGCCTGATGCCTCTTGGATTGAGGCAGAACGGTGGAATGCTCTGACCGAGGCCGAACAAGCCTCTTTTGCCCCCATCAGCCCCGATTTTATTATCGAGCTGCGCTCGGCTAGCGACACGTTGCAAGGGCTGCAAGACAAGATGCAGGAATATATGGACAACGGGGTATTGCTCGGCTGGTTAATCGATCGTAAAAATCGCCAGGTCTATGTTTATCGTCCGAATCGGGAGCCTCAAGTGCTTGAAAACCCAGTGCGCGTGAGTGGCGACCCGGAGTTGCCGGGTTTTAGTTTGCAGATGGCTAAAGTTTGGTGACTTAATGGAAGATTCAATCCCCGACCTTCAGGGGTGTAACACTCGAAACAGGCGAAGAGAGATTGCAATGCGAATTGGCAATGCATATGACATTCACCGTTTGGTGGAAGGGCGTCGGCTGATTTTAGGAGGCGTCCAAATTGACTGCGAGAAGGGGTTGCTGGGTCACAGCGATGCTGATGTGCTGACCCACGCCATCATGGATGCACTATTAGGGGCACTGGCTTTGGGGGATATTGGCCTCTACTTTCCGCCGGACGATCCGCAGTGGGAAGGGGCAGATAGTATTGTGTTGCTCGAAAAGGTGATGGAGTTAATTGCCGATCGCGGTTGGGCGATCGGCAACATTGACTCTGTGGTCGTGGCGGAAAGACCCAAACTCAAACCGCACATTGCTGACATTCAGCAAAGTTTGGCGGCGGCGATGGAGCTGGAGCCGAGCCAAGTGAGTGTGAAAGCCACCACAAACGAGAAATTGGGACCCGTGGGGGCGGGAGAGGCGATCGCTGCTTATGCCGTTGCCCTCTTGATGCCCGCATCGTGAGCGATTCCGATCGACTCCCTCTCCTCACCGCTGGTGTGGATGAAGTGGGACGGGGCGCTCTCTTCGGGCCTGTAGTCGCGGCAGCCGTGATTCTGACTCCCGAGCAGGCACAGACATTAAAGGCTGAGGGAGTAAAAGACAGCAAGGCCCTCTCGGAGCGGCGTCGGGAAGAGTTGGCAATTGCTATCCGGGAAACCGCTTTGACCTGGGGATTGGGCTGGGCACATGCCCGCGAGATCGATCGCCTCAATATTCTTCAGGCCACATTTGTCGCTATGCACCGCGCCCTCTCCCGCTTGGTGCCTGCCCCCGAGCACTGTCTGGTGGACGGCAACAAAACCATTCCACAAGTCCAACTCCCTCAAACCGCGCTGGTGAAGGGAGACAGTCGGTCAGTGGCGATCGCCAGTGCCAGCATTCTGGCTAAAGTGCATCGCGATCGCTGGATTGTGGCTTTATCCCAGCGCTATCCCGGCTACTCACTGGCCTCGAATAAGGGCTATGGCAGTGCTGCCCATCGCAAGGCCCTACAAGCTTTGGGGCCGACCCCAGAGCACCGGTTGTCTTTTGCCCCCTGCCAGCCGCAGCTTTTGCCGCCAGAGGTTAGCGATTTGAATTCACCGAGTCTGAAGAGTGACTGACTAACAGATTCAACAACTCAGCGGGATGGCGGGCGATGCCGTCCGGCTTGCAGTCGAGCAATGGCTGGCGGGTGTTAAAGCCCCATTCAACGGCGATCGCCCTGACGCCATTGCGACGGGCTGCCTCAATATCGCGAGTTTCGTCCCCCACATAGGTCGTGCGATCGGCGGCGAGATCGTACTGGCGCAGACATCTGCGCAACATACGTCCTTTGCCAAAAATTGAGGCTTCCGAGCAGGCAATCTCGAATACATCGGTTAAGGCACGTTCGTGCAAAAACTCCGCCACATTCGAGCGGGCGTTCGAGGTCAAAATTCCCAGCCGAAAGCCCTGCTGCTGCAGTTGGCGCAATGTTTCGGGCATTCCGGCGATCGGTTGAATTGTGGCAATCTCCTGTCGCAACTCCCGCCGCACTCGCTGCAGCATCCAGGGCAACTTCCACAGGGGCACACGGGCCTCTCGCAACACCTGACGCAACTGTTGCTGCCGCAGGCGAGCGATATCCTCTGGCGCTACCCTCGGCGTTCCCAACTCAGCCGCCAGTCGATTGGCCACCCGCACGACCGCATCCATGGAATCGGCTACAGTACCGTCAAAGTCAAATAAAACAACGCGATCCATCGGGGTCTCGCAATCTTACGGAGCAATGCGTCGAACGCAAGTCTTCCGATTATCGGCTATTCTGCCAACCGCTTCTCGATCCGCGACCCCCGACCGGCATCGAACTATCCCCGGCGCGCTAGCTGAGTGGCCCTCAAAGCAGCCCCAATCGACCCTACTTTGGGATTGAGCACCACTTTCACGGGAAACGTTTTCAAGACTGGCGTCAGTCGTCCCTTATCCAGAAACGCCTCCATAAACTCACCCTGTTGCAGCAGCGGCAAAATCTTAGTTGCAATCCCCCCCGCTACATATAGCCCGCCAGCCGGCAACAACTTGAGGGCGAGATCCCCCGCTTCAGCGCCATAGGCACTGACAAAAAGCTGCAGCGTCTCCACCGATAGCGGGTCGCTTCCCTCCAGGGCTGCCTCTCCGATCGCCGCCCCGGCATCTCCCGAGCGATCGCGCTCCCAAGCTCGTACAGCCTCAGCAACCGCCTTTCCCGCCTCCGTTTCGGCTGCGGGAGTGGAGCGGCGATCGCGTAAAAACTGGTAAATCGAGACAATCCCCTGGCCGGACACCACCCGCTCCACCGACACCCGGCCGTGACGCTCCCAGAGATAGCGCAACAGCTCCTGCTGGCGCTCGGTTCGGGGCGCAAACCCGGCATGTCCTCCCTCCGACGGGTGTACCCGATAGCCATCCCCTTGCCAGGTTAGATAGGTTTGTCCCAAACCCGTCCCTGCCCCTAAAACCCCAATGGGTGCCTCGCTGGCGGGGGTTCCAGCCTGCAATTGGGCTAAATCGGAGTCGGGCAGAGCCGTCACGCCATACCCGATCGCCGCAAAGTCATTCAGTAATTCCACCCGAGCGATGTTTAACTCTTGTGCTAAGCGATCGCCGTCGAGTTGCCAACTCAGGTTGGTCAGTTGGGAGGTGTTATCAACTACGGGACCAGCAATAGCAAAGCAAGCAGCAGAGAGGCGATCGAGCTGTTCGACTTCGGATTCTGGCAAATGCTGGGCCGCTTCAGTAAAAAACTGCTGCACCATCGGCACTAAGTCGGGATAGTCGGCACTGGGAAAACGCTGTCGGTAGAGATTGGTGCCGGGGAGGGCTGGATTGGAGTCGGCAGGAGAGAGGCGCAGAATGGTTTTGGTGCCGCCAATGTCTCCAGACAAAACGATCGCCATAGTACAAAGGCCTTCCGGTTGCTCTACGTGAATTGTTCCACACAGCTCCCCTTCAATCTGCATCAATCTGCAATGCCTCGGAGCCCCCTTCGACCAATTCTTTTAACAGTGCGCCCAACTGCACCCAAATCAAAATACCGGTGAACCCCACCATCGAGGCAGCGATGCCAGAGGCAATGTTGGCGGGAAAACCGATGGCCAGCAGACAGTAAATGGAGAACGCCAGCAGCAGCAGACAGGTGACCGCATAGGTAAAGAAAATCCTGGGTTGGTTGTATTCCACCCGGTCTTGAGTCTCGCGATTGGCATCCCAACGCTGCACCTCGTATTCGAGCATGTCTTTGAACATCAACCCCCAGGCGATCGCAAAAAAGAGGGTCATGGGAATGGCGGTATTGATGGCGCGGTCGGAAAGGAGGTCGATGCCCATGGGAAGTGCATGAAGTTTTGTGAATAGGTCGATTATACGGAATTCTGTCGGTTCGGAGGACTGTACAGGCGATCGGCCATTGCGATCGCCTGCAGTTTTTGTGCGGGCATCAGTCAAAGAGACTGCGAGTGGACCTCTCTCGGTTGATTTGGGGAACAATTTAAGCTTGTTTCAGCCTCAAGGACGAAATTCGGATGCTGCTACAGTTGCTCCCCTCTACCTCTCTAAAAACCTGTTTTAAACGGTCTTTCTGGACTGTAGCAGGCGTTGTAGCTGTTCTGGTAGCGGGTTGTGCAGAGCCTGCGGCAAGCCAAGCGTTGGGATCTTCTCGCCGCCAGCCAATTGGGATTGTGGAAGAATCGGCTAACCGCCAGCGAATTGGTGCGATTAGAAATCGCCAGACAGCCGCGCCACTGCCGGAGTATGATTTGCAACGTTACGCACTGCGGTTAGTGAATCGCGATCGTGCCCGCTACGGCTTGCCTCCTCTCGCAGCCGATCCGGCGCTATCCCGTGTAGCGCAGCGACACGCGCAGGATATGTGGCAGCAGGGATATTTCAGTCACCAGTCTTTGGACGGGCGCGGCCCGGGGGAACGCGTCTGGGACGAGATCGATCGACCCATTGCAGTGGCTGAGAATATTTATGCGTGGCAGTCATCGCGGGCCAGTGCCAGCCGAGAGTTGGTGAGCGGTTTTCAACAGGGTTGGATGCGGAGCTCGGGACATCGAGCAAATGTCTTATCCTCCCGTTACACTCATTTTGGCTATGGAATTATGGTGGCAAACGGGCGGGCCTATGCCGTGCAGTTATTTGCGCGTCCGTAAGCGGTCTTTATAGAGAGTGCGCCCGGAGCGATCGCCAGTTTGTCTTGCCATTGAACAGCCAGTTGGGGACAAGAATCGCAAGCTGATGGTTTCTAATTCTAATGAGTCGAAATGAGTACGACATCAACCTGCGCAGCCTGGTTGGCGATTACAGCCAGGACTTTCTTGAATGGTTGGTGAGCGATACAGCTCGGGTGGAGGAGATTGTCAATCCGGTGTTTGCGTCTCGCGAGCGGCGGGCAGATTTTGTCATGCGCTATTCCTCCCTCAATGGCAAGCGCGGCATTGCGCATATTGAATTTCAGCGTCGGCCCCTAACGGAGATGCCGCTGCGCATGGCTGAATATTCTCTGTTTATCATGCTCGACTATGGTGAAGCGCCAATCCAGATCTTAATCCTGCTGGAGGAGAGCAAAGCAGCTCGGGAGATGCCGGATTTCTACGAATCTGGGGGAACGCGAGTGCAATTTCGGATCGTTCGGCTGTGGGAGCAAGATCCAGCAGCGATTTTAGCCAGCGATCGCCCCGGTCTTCTCCCGTTGATACCTCTGATGGGGCCGCCGAATGATTTGAAGGAGCGTCTCGAGGCTTGTGAAGCGACAATTTCCGAGCGAGTAGAATTAAAGCCGAGGCAACAGGATTTACTGGCAGTGGCAGTATTGTTGAGTTCGCTCCAGCCAAGCGGGCGAGATGCGATCGAAGAATTCCTCAGGAGTAGAAAAATGTTGGATTTAATGGAGTCCCCCCTATTGAAGGATTGGCTGAGCGAAGCTGAGGCTAGGGGCGAAGCTAGGGGCGAAGCTAGGGGCGAAGCTAGGGGCGAAGCTAGGGGCGAAGCTAGGGGCGAAGCTAGGGGCGAAGCTAGGGGCGAAGCTAGAGGGAAGGTAGAAGAGGGGCAGCGGATGCTCGCTCGGCTCTTGTCACATCAGTTTGGACCACTTCCTCAAGCTGTCTCGACATCACTCCAGGCGATCGCCAATCCAGAGCGACTCGAGGAACTTCTAGATGCTGCCTTGGAAGCAACCAGCCTAGAAGATTTTCAGAAAAGCCTCTGAGAATATCGTCAAAAAAAGAGAGGCATTCAATTGCAAGACTCTTCTGGTCTGAACGTCGCTATCGCAACTCCACCCGATCGCCATCCCCCACCTTCTCCGAAGGATGCAAAATCACCGTCTCTCCTTCCTGCAGCCCAGCGGCGATCGCCACCTCAAACCGACTGCGCGGCCCAATCTCCACCTGTTGCAGCCTCGCTTTGCCCTGCTCGACGACAAACACGCACCAGCCCCCACCATCACAGGGATCTAACGCGCTCAGAGGGATCTTCAAGACATCATCCGCTTGCCAAACCACAATGCGGGCATCGATGCGATAGTTATCCCCCAACGCCTCGGAGGAGTCCACAAAATCGGCAATGACATTCACCCGTTGCTCGTCCACCCCTAACGCCGAAACCTCTGTAAACGCAGAAGGCTCCACCATGCGCACTCGGGCCAAAAGGGTCTCGTCTCTACCCCAATTCACCACCAACAAATCGGTTCCCGGACGCACCTTGACGGCATCCGTCGAGAGAATATCTACCACAATCTCCATTCGGGCTAAATCCCCCACCTCCAGCAGCGGCTCCCCTGCTTCCACAAATCGCTCGCTCTCCTGCATGACCCGCAAAACCTGACCGTCGGCAGGGGCGTAAATTTCTGTGCGATTGGCCTCGTCCACCAAATTGGCCAACTCCGCTTCCACACTGGCAATGCGGGCATCGAACACGTCGAGCAGATAATCGGGATCGCTCTGCTCCGCCTGTAACCGCTGCAATGTCTCGCGGGCGGCCTCCACCTCGGCGATCGCCCTAGCCTCATCCTGCTGCGCAGCCGCCAAAGCCTGCCGCTCGGTCTCCTCCTCCAACTGCGCCGATTCAAGCCTCTGCTGCGACACCGCTCCTTCCGAGGCCAGCCTTTCAAACCGCTCGCGATCGCGTTGCGCCTGCGCCAAGGCCGCTTCCATCTCCCTCACCCGAGCCGCCATCTCCTGCTGCTCCGCCACCTCCGCCCGAATCTGAGCCTCTGCTTGCAACAATTCTGCCGGTTTGTGCCGCTGCGTCTCCACCCCCTCCCGCTCGGCCCGAAACTCCTGCAAGCGAGCTTGGGCTTCCTCCACTTGAGAGGTCAGCGGTAGCGGATCGATCTGGGCCACCCCCTCCCCCTGCGCTACCGCATCTCCCGGATCTAAATCGATCCGCTGCAGTCGTCCTGCCACGGGAGCAGCCACAACGAAGCGCGATCGCACCCGCGTCTGCCCCTCCGCATCCACTGTCACCACCAACTCCCCTCGCTCCACCTGTCCCATATCCACCAGCAGCGGAGCCGGACGAAAGGCCCACACCAAACCTGCCGCGATCCCAGTGCCTGCCAGCAGGTAAGCGAATCGTCGAGGAATGTTTTTCAACCGCTTCATCCCCCTTACTCCCTTGTTTTCAAGACGGCAATCAGATCGAGGCGATCGAGGCGACGGCGCACAATCCAACCGGACGCCAGTGCCGAGAGCAGAATGACGATCGCCGCGAAGGCGTACCCAGAGCGGGTCACAATCGTGGGCAAGCGCATCAGTTCTGTATGAAACGCGGCTGACATCAACAGCACCAACCCCCAGCCAATGGCAAACCCAACTGGGATAGCCACCAGCACCAACACCGCCTGTTCCCCCAGCAAAATGTAGGCAATCTCTGCCCGCGTAAATCCCATAATCCGCAAGCTGGCTAGCTCGCGCTCCCGCTCCGACAGGGCAATGCGGGCCGAGTTGTAGATAACGCTAAAGCTGATAATGCAGGCGAATACCGTTAAGAAGCCGGACGTCACCCGCAGGTTATTGGCGCTAATGTCTTCAAAACTTTGTAGTGCCGCCTCGCGAAAAGAGATTCCCGTCACTGCCGGAATTTCTTTGAGGCGATCGTACAGTTGACTCGACAACTGCGGGTCTGTAGCCAGATAGGCACCCGAGACTGTTTGGTCCTCCTCCATCAGCCGGTTGAGGGCGGCTATGTTCATATAGGCAGACAGTCCCAACATTTCGTCGATGGTCCCCGCCACTATTACCGATTTAACCGGACGGCTGCCCTCTAAGACCTCGACTGTCAGCGCATCTCCCACCTCTACATCCAACAGTTCTGCCAATGTGGTGGTGAGTACTAACCCTTCATTCGGCAGGTAAACGGAATTGAGATCGCGATCGACCAGATTGCGCAACTCTCCCGCCGGATCGATGCCGGTAATGGCATTGCGGCGTACCCGATGCCCGTAACGCAAGCGGGCGGGCACCAATCGGTAGGGCTCGGCCCTGAGTACCCCCGGCAGGCGATCGAGTTCGTGGCGGACGCGGGCGGGGCGAGCTTCGGTAAAGGCGATCGCCACATCATCCCGTTGCACGTTGTAGAACTGCACTTCAATCAGGCGATCGAGGGCAGCCTGAAAGAAGCCACTTGCAATTAAGATGGCCACTGCTACCCCAATGCCGACGGTGGAGAGGAGCGATCGCACCGGAGTGCGTTCCAGATTGCGCAGAATAATGCGAGTGGGAGGGTTGAAGAAGCGCTGTAGGCCCAGCCGTTCCACCAGCGTGGCACGAAATTCAGCGGGGGGTTCCGGGCGCATTGCCTCGGCAGGGGGCAAGACAACCGCTCGCCGCACTGCCAGAATGCCTCCCAACACGGCAGCTCCGGTACTCACCAGCACAGCGGAGACAATTGTGCTGGAACTGGCGGTATACCGCAGTAGGGGAAAGCTGAAGAAGGTGGTGTAGAGTTCTGTCAGTCCTTGGCCCAGCCACAGCCCCACGCCCAAGCCTAAAGCGGTGCCCGCCAACACTAAGGCCAACACCAGCTTGAGATAGTGCCAGCTCACATCCAGATTGCTGTAGCCAAAGGCTTTTAACACGGCGATTTGCTCCCGCTGTGTCGCCACTAGGCGGGTCATGACAATGTTGATGAGGAAAGCGGCGATCGCCAGAAAAATCGTCGGCATCACAGTTCCCGTATTGCCTAATTCCTCCAGTTCGTTCGCCACAATATTGTGGGACAACTGATCTTTGCGCCCGTAAGCCCCAACGCCGCCATAGCGATCGAGCAGACCATCGAGGCGATCGATCGTTTCGTCCAGCGATGCCCCGCGAGACAGGGTCAGCGCCACGCTATTGAACGCTCCATCCATATCGAAGGCGTTACCCAAGGCTTCCCGCCCCAGCCACAGCACCCCAAACAGCTTATTTTCGGGAAATATCGTTCCCGCCCCCCGCACTTCGTAGACATATTCGGGGGAGAGCGCGATGCCGACAATGTGCAACTCCTCCCAGCGACCGTTGATAATGGCTCCAATTTGGTCTTCTAACTGCAAATGGTTCGCCTCGGCAAAGGCTTCGCTCACCAAGACTTCATCACTGCGATTGGGTTCGATATAGCGTCCCTGCCGCAAAAACACGTCGTTTAACACTGGGGCGTGCCGCTCGGGAATCGACACCAAGCGACCCGTTGCCGGTTCCTCCAAGCCAGGAACGTCTAGGGTGACATCTCGCACTACCCGCGTCTGCACCTGCGCTACGCCGGGGATGGCCTGAATTTGGGTCGCGAGGGATTCGGGAGCTCGTTTCAGTTCGGCGAATGCGTCGGCAAAGCGATAGCGATCGTAATAGGTCACCTGAGTCAGTTCCAGCGATTCCAGCGCGCTAAAAAACATGACAAAACAGGCGATTCCACAGGCCACCACTAAGCCGATCGCGATCGCCTGTCCCCGCAGGCGGAGCAGTTCTCGCAGCAATTTGCGATCGAGGGGATGCACGACTTACCACTCCAATTGGGCGGGAGAGAGTTTGGTTGGGTTGTGTTGCTGCCGCATAATTTCGCCACTGCGCATGATGATGACACGATCGGCCATGCCCGCAATACCAGCATTGTGGGTAATCACCGCCGTCGTCGTACCGAGGTCGCGATTCACTCGCTCCAACACCTCCAAGACCAGTTTGCCAGTTTCAAAATCCAGTGCTCCGGTGGGCTCGTCGCACAGCAGCACTTCCGGGCATTTGGCAATGGCGCGGGCGATCGCCACCCGCTGCTGCTCCCCCCCCGACAGTTGGGCGGGAAAGTGGTCGAGACGATGGGCCAATCCCACTAAGCCGAGGGCATCTCTCGGGTCCATCGGGCGCGCAGCCAACTCGGTGACGAGGGCCACGTTTTCCTGTGCAGTCAGGCTGGGGATGAGGTTGTAGAACTGGAAGACGAAGCCGACATGTTGGCGGCGAAATTGGGTTAAGGCAGCATCGTTCGAGGCGGTGAGGAGGCGATCTCGAAAGTACACTTCCCCGCTGCTGGGCACATCCAATCCCCCCAGAATGTTGAGTAGTGTGGATTTGCCACTCCCCGAGGGACCGAGCAGCACCACAAACTCCCCCTCGAACAGCTCCAAGCTGACCGATCGCAGTGCATGGACTTCGACTTCACCCACCCGATAGGTTTTGCTCACTTGGCTGAGGGCATAGATCGGTCGCGCTGGAGAGGCGATCGCGGAGTCTTGCTGTTCGGTCTCCTGAGATTGCATGGTGTGACCTGCTGGATGTGACGCTGCAAGGGCGATCTCCGCTCTTTATTCGCAAGAATTCTGCGAACGAGTTCTACCTGTTTCAATTGTCTATTGCCAGAGAGATCTCTGCTGGAATTGCAACGGGGGCTTAATCAGGTGCGGTGGTTCTTGCTAGACCTGCTTATGCTATGACCATTTCAGACGCTGATTCGGGAGATGCCGGATCGAAATGTAACACCATAATTTGTTCTGGACGCAAACCTAGAGAGTCGAAAGTGCGACCATTGCGATCGCTGAACTCTACTTCGAACGCCGTTCCATTAGCCAAGATTTCAACGACTGTACCGACTTGACCGTGCCATACGATTCCTCCAACTCCGACAGTCTCTCAAGAATCGCCACAATCGACGGCTTGAGGACCGGCACATCATCCATCACCGTTTGCCAAACCACCGCCACATCCGTATCGAAATAATCGTGAATCAACTTATCTCGCATACCCGCAATCTGCCGCCACGGCACCTCCGGCCATTGCTCTCGCACAGATAGAGGCACCCGCTTCGCCGCCTCCCCCCAAATCTCGAACGCCCTCACCACAGCAAAGCGCTTTTCCAAATTGGCCGCAAACTCCTCAAACTTAACCCCCTCCGTAAATCCCTCGATCGCCTCAAGCGCGTCCGCCATATCCTGCACGTAATTCGAAACTCGGCGATCGCTCATAGATCGATCGCTTCCTGTTGAATCCGTTCCCTCAGTCGAGGCTTCAACCCCGCCCGATGGACCAAATCCACCTTCACCTGCAAGCGATCGCTGAGATAATCCTCCAACCGCACAAACGTTAGCAAACTCGGCGTCCGAGAAAACTCCACCAACAAATCCAAATCGCTCGCCTCCGTTTGCTCCCCCCTCGCATAAGAGCCAAACACCCCCAATTGACTGACATGAAACTCATCCCGCAAGCCGTCTCGATGCCGAATCAGCCAATCCCGTATCTCCGTCAACGTTTTCATTGACCCCATCCCAAAACAACGCGGAATATCATACGCAAGCGGAGGAAGATAGGTAGAGCTGCCCCCATTCTGGAGCGATCGCCCCCGCAGTTGCAAGACACGTCAGCGGCGATCGTCCCACAAGCACACCCCACCTGCGACACGATAAAGAAGCACCACCGCCTCCAGTCCACCAGTCAGTGACAGAACTCCTCGAACAGCCGAGTCTCGCTGTTCGGTCCCTCGCGTTTGCATGGCGTGACCTGCAGACCCTGCGAGTACTCCACTTTCCGATCGGCAAGCGAAACCGCATCCATGTTGAAACCTGGAGTTGCTCGGATATTGCGCTCGGAACGTGAAAGCTGGATAAACGTCAGTAACAATAGTCATGAAGCTGGATGGCCCTACCGCAAACATTCCTCCAGTTTGAAGAGGTGGCGATCGCCACTCCCGATCGCCTGTGGTTGCTGTGGTGTTGGAGACCCAAACAATGGCAAAGTCTATCCGAATTTCTAGCCTGGGCCTACTGCTGGCGATCGCCAGCAGCACCAGTATGGGGGGGACTTCCCCCAGCCTCGCCCAGGCAGATCTGCCCCCGATCCCCATTCCCGCCACTCCTGCCGATATCCCGGAACCTTTACCCACAATTCCTCCCTCCGGCATCGAATCCACCACGATCCCGGGCAATCCCGACCCGATCCCTCCGGCTGGCCTCGAATCGACTGCCGAGACAGCCGCTGCTAGTGGCGATCTGAAGCAAGTCGTCAATCTGTTTATCAACGAGTCGTTGCGGGCTGGAATTCAAGCCGATGCGGTCAACTACTCTTTTCTGCAAGAGGAATTGATGCGGCAACAGGCCCAATCCCAACAGCCTCCCGTACAGGTGGAATACGACTTTATTCGCAACCTCTTAGCCCGCTATGCCGAACCCAGCGATCGCCTGCTCTCGCCGCTGGAATTCGACCAATTACTCAACCGCCCTCGCCCCGACCTGCAGGCCCGAGAAATTGCTCCGGGGGTGGCTTACGTTGCCGTGCCCGAGTTGACCCCCGCCACTGCCAATCAGTTAAAGCAGGCGCTCTTTTTCCAGACCTATAGCAATGGCGTCGTCTTGGATCTGAGGGGGTCGATTGGCTACGATCCCCAAGTGGTTGCCGATGTGGCTCGTCTATTTCTGCCCCGCGCCATCTCCCCCATCCTCACCAGCGAAAATCGATTCGGCGAGCAAATCGAGTGGGATAGCAGCCTGCAGCCGATCGCCGCTGGAATTCCCCTCGCGGTCTTGGTGGACGGACAAACCCGTCAGGGGGCAGTGCTGTTGGCGGCGAGCTTGGCGACGAGTAGCAGTACGGTGCTAGCTGGAGAACCGACTCAGGGTACGAGTCTGCAGACGCAGTTCTACATTTTGCCGTCGGGGGCAGCGGTGGAATTGGCGATCGCCAAATGGCAAACGGCCCCATTGGGGGATGTTTCCGGCATTCCCACCGAACGCGGCATCGTCCCCGCCCAGTTTTTAGACTCCGATCGCGATTGGCTGGCTGTTGCCCCCACGTTGTTACCCCGCTCCGAACCCGATCGCCGTCGTCCCAGTCCTTCGATTTTTTTGGAAGAGGGCAACATCGGTCGGTTTTCTTTAGGGCTCGATTTGGGCAACCCCAGTGCCAGCCGCTTGGGCTTTATTGACGAAGTCCCGCGCCGATCGGGCGAAAATGTTTTCCGGCCCGATAGCGATCTCGAGCTGTATTACCTGCAAGACTACGTTCTGTTTGGCTATCGCAATCGAAACACCTTCCGCAGCTACTTTGCCGATCGCATTTACATGACGAGTCCAGACGCCTATACCGCTGAAGGGATCGGCATTGGCGACACTTATGCCCGCGTCATCGAAGTCTACGGTCCTCCCGGCGAAAATGGCTACAACGAAATCAATCCCTATCCCCTCAGCAGTCGCGTGGGCAGGCGCGACAATTTGTATTTTGTCAATTACGATGCCTTGGGGATTGGATTTGCTTTTGAAGTGGGTACGAACGAGGTGATGGAGATTGGCTTGTATAAGGCTGGGAGTTAGGGCTCTGCAGCAGAGCTGAACTCCGCATCTCGGAAGATACTGACAATATTGGTAAAACTACTCGGTGGAGTTGGGCGGATAGGCTATGGTCACTTCAATCGCGGCTTCTGAATTATGCGATCGCTATGCTGCTGGGGCGCGGCAGTTTGCTGGGGCAAACTTGCGCGGAGCGGATTTGAGTGCGGCCATGTTGAGCGGCATCGATCTCAGCCAAGCGGTGTTGAAGGGGGCCGATCTGATGGAGGCCGATCTGAGTCAAGCCAATTTGCGCGCTGCTAATTTGCGCGGGGCGGATTTGAGTGGTTGTTTGCTCAGCGAGGCAGACTTATCGAATGCTGACCTGCGGGGGTGCGATTTAATGGGGACCGATTTGCGCGGGGCTCGATTGGAGGGGGCCAACTTGAAAGCGGCGGATTATGACGACTACACCCGCTTCGACAGCACCATCTCTCCCGAGCAGCTCGGTCTGAATAAAATTCAAGCAATTGAGTCTTAAACCGAAGCTAGTCTGAAATCTGTAGTTTTGAGTTCCTCCCATTAGCGCTGTCGATCGCTGCATTCGCCCCCTACATCCCCCATTCTGGGGGACTTGAGTACAGTTCCAGTTGAGGGTTGGGAGGCGGGGAAGGCGATGGAGATCGCGATAATTAGAGTTGTAGAACGAAGCCAATAGCCTCTCGGAAGTCCCCCACTGGTGGGGGATTTAGGGGGCCGAGAGCAATGTCTGAAAACTCCAGATCTCAATCTGGATGAGGTTTAGATTTTGGGCGATCGCCTCAAGACCTGACCAATACCCCCATTGCTTCCAGTAATTGGGGGTCGCTTTCTAGGGCGATGCGGGCGATGCGGAGGTGGCGGATGTAGGCGGTGTAGGCTGTTTCTCTTTGTTGGTTGAGGGTGGCGGTGGTGCCGATTTGGGTGCCGTATTGGCGTTGCTGTTATTGTTGGGCGTTGAGGGCGGCGGTGTAGAGGCGTTGGCCTTCGCGAATTCGGTCTTGGGGGTAGCCGTAGGGGGCAAGGGCTTCTAAGATGCGGGGGCTGGCTAGGGCTCCTTCGATGGCTAGGTTAGCGTCGCTAAAGAATTCGTCGTAGCTTTGATTGATGGTCACGATTGTCGCCAAAACAGATTGAGTTTTAGCCTAAAATTTAATTCATATGGCGTAAATCCGTGTATTCCGATGCATTATGGTGGCTGAGATATTGTCAATGGCTACTGACTTGCTAGTCCTCAAAGCTCGATCGCATTATCTCGGTGCGGTGGAATGACATCTCGATATGGTGTATTGATATCTCAGTGCGGATGAATCACATCTCAATGCGGTGGAATGACATCTCAGTACGGCGGAATGGCATCTCGATGCGGATGCATCACATCTCAGGGCGGAGGAATAATATCTCGGTGCGGTGGAGTGGTATCTCGGACTTGGAAGATTGCTGGGGGGCGATCGCTTCAAACCCAGCTTGCATGCCTCGGAATGAACTGCTCGCCGTCAGTCCACTACTCCCAGCTACAATTGAGATCGCCATTGAGTTATGACAATAAAAACCGTGCAACCTCTACTGAATGTTGACATTGACCAGATAAGCATTGCCGAGCGAATACAGCTAGCCGAGGACCTTTGGGACAGTATTCTCTCAACGCCTGAAGCAGTAACTGTCACTGAGCCACAGCAACAAGAGCTGGATCGTCGGCTAGGGCAATACAGTCAAACTCCAGAGGCTGGATCGAGCTGGCAGGTTGTTAAAGAACGGCTAAGCAATCTGTAATGAGCTATGCACTTCTAATTCGTCCAGAAGCAGAGCTCGATATTCAGGATGCCTATCAATTTTACGAAGAACGCGATCGCGGTTTAGGTTCTGAGTTTGTCCGTGCGATTGATGCTTGCTTTTCTAAAATTGGACGGCATCCACTGGCATGTCCTTTAGTACACCGCCAAATACGCCGAGCCTTAGTCCGAAAGTTCCCTTACTGTATTTTTTACATTGTCGAAAATAACAAGATTATTGTGATTGCTTGTTTTCACGCCAAGCGGGACCCACAACGGTGGCAGGACAGGGGTCTGTAATGGCATGGTCTGCTACTGCCGCGCGATTGCTTGCTTCTCAGGTAGGGCGATCGCCTCAAATCCAACTCTCTTCTCAGCAACTGCTTTGCCGGGATGCGATCGCCTCAAATGCTGTAGGTGCGACCGCGTTTGAGGTCTTGGGAGTTGGAAGGCGATCGCCAGGGTGTTAGCAGCAGCGGGGCTACTCAGCACTGCCGTACGCTCTAACATCGAGGTCAGGAGGCAATCTCCTCGGTCCAGCAACCCCGCCACTAAAAGAAATACTTCCTTCCATCGCGCATCTGTCAGATGCTCTTTAACCATTGCGTCTATCCGCTCTGGCTCTTGGGCAATGTAGCGGGCGGTCAAATATTCCTGCAAGGTCAAGTGAGAAAAGGAATACACGCCTTCCACACGTTCTACCAAAATTCCTTGCTGCACCTCGATCGCATCCAACACTTGCTTCCCATCCAAATGCTTCGGAGCATCTAATGTCTCTGCTAAGAACTCAGTAATTTGCGCAATCGTGCTCTCTTCCGAAAAAAACAGCCGATCCTCTTCAAAACTTTGGTAGGCAATCTCCGACAGCAGCACCTTTTCCAAGCGGGGATGGAAGCCTTCGTAAATCTTGTCCCGCTTCTCCGCCGCCCATTCTTCTAACAGAATGTCCAGTGCCTTGCCATACAGCGCCGCCCGATTGGTCATCAAGTTTTGCGAGTAGTCATACACCAAACACAAAAACGTCAGCAGCAGCGGCGTCCGCGCCAACTCCTTCGCCGATTGATTCTCCTGACGTTCTAGCAACTCCAAAAAGGTATCTGCCGTGCCAGCCTCGCGATCTGAGTCCGACCGAAACCAATTGCGCACGAACTGCTTTATTTGCCCGCCATCAAACTCCGCAATGGCAATATCTATAAACTGCTTCAGCCCGCCGCAGTTGCGATAAGCCGCCGTCCGACAAGACGAAATAAACCGATTGTTCGAGTATCGATCTGCGAAATCCTGAATCTTCTCCACCACCTGATTCAGATTGCGCGATGGTACCTCATCCAAGCCATCCAACAATACTAATAATTGCCCCTGCGCCAACGCCGCCGCCACAAACTCCTCTGGGTGAGGCAACCCACAGGTGCGAAACTCTTCCACAATAGATGACTCAATTTCGATCTCATCAGAGTTAAATCGCTTCAGCTCCAAAAACACAGGCAGTAGTTCGTGCTCGAATTGCCCATCCTTTCCCCTTAGCGCCTCCAAACCCACCTTGCGCAAAAATGTAGACTTGCCAGCCCCCGGACCGCCCACCACCGCAAGATATTGCTTCCTATTCGCTACCGCAAGCCCACCGAGCTTTGGCTCTATCTCCAGATAGAACAGCCTACGATTATTCTCTCGAAATAACTGCTCTAACTCCTCGGGCGTGGAATACTCTCGAATGGAATAGCTATCCAGCAACTTTACCGCTGTATACACATTCTCCAGCGGAATCGGCTCCCGCATCCGCAACACCTTCAACTGCCCGTGCCGCTTCCCATACTTGAACGCATACTCTCGCGCCACCGCCTCCGCATTCGCCCCCCAAAGCCGCGCCTTCTCTTCTCCTCCGCCCCCTCAAACTTCTCACTTCCTCGCTCCAGCACCTTCTCACCCACATGCTGAATCAGCCCCGACAAAACAGCCGTCGCAACAGGAATCCAGGTAAAGGGATCGGTCATGGCAGCAGGCGTCAACAAATCTACGAACTCGCCTTTAAGTTAACGCGCAATCCACCCAGCATTCGCCAGCATTCCGATTCATTTCACACCCTGAAGAACTAGAGTGCCTATCAATCAGTTGCGATCGCTGCATTAGCCCCCTAAATCCCCCACTCGTGGGGGACTTGGCCACAGTGTCGGCTTGGCGTTGGAGATTGGAGAAGAGCTCTCGGAGATTGGAGCAGTGAACCAAGCAGAGGCTCTCTCACAAGTCCCCCATCCTGGGGGATTAGAGGGCCGAGTGCAAAGTATACCAAGCAGTCTAAAGACTCATCGGACTAGCGCTAGCGCTAGCCCCCGCCACTTTTTCCAACCGCACGATCGCGTTGTAATCGGGAATGCCCACCTCCGGCGATCGCTTCCCCCGTTCCAACAACACATTCCCCTCCGGCCAGTGAACCTGCAAATTCCCCGGTTTCATCGGCGCAATATAAACCCGCCCGACATACTCCCCACAATCATTTTTCAACACCACGCGATCGCCATCTCGCACCCCCAAGCGATCGCCATCCAGCCGACTCATTAACACCGCCTCCCGCATCGCCCCCGTAATCGCATCCTTGCGCTCCTGCACCATACTGTTGAATTGCTTGCCCCGCCGCGTCGTCAGCCAAAAACACCCCTCCGGCAACGCCTTCTCCACCGGCAAAACCGGCGAAAACCGCGCCTTGCCATCCGCCGTCGGAAACACCCAATCCGCACAGAGATGGGGACCGCCATATTGGAACTGATCCCCCGCTGCCGCCAGATCTTGAATGCCGTCATATTGAGGCACCACCCGCGCAATCTCCTGCCGCATCACAGCCGTACTCTCAAACCGCAGGCGATCGCTCCACTCGGGCCGCACCCGTCGAGCCAACTCCAGCAACACCTCCCACTCCGGTCGCGCCTCCCCCACCCGCGGCCCCTCAATCTCGGGACTAAAAATCACCCGCCGCTCCGTATTCGTCTCCGTCACGCCCCCCGGCACCTCGTAACGGGTGGTCGCAGGCAACAAAATAACCGTCTCTCCCGGCTCCAACAACATCTGCTTCGAACAGACAATATCCAGATGCACCCGCAAAGGAATCCGCTCGATCGCCCCTTTGACATAATCGGGATCGGGCAACACCTCGTGAAAGTTGCCCCCCACCGACACCAGCACGTCAATCCCCCCCTCCGCCGCGCGATCGATTGCTTCAGATGTAATCAGACCGCGATCGCTACGCACCTCAAACCCCCACAGCGCCGACATCTCCGCCGCATTCTCCGCCGTAATTCCCCGCCCCCCCGGAAACACCGTCGTATAGCAACCCATCTCCGCACCCCCCTGCACCCCCGAATGCCCGCGTATCGGCATCAGGCCGCAGCCTTCTCGCCCCACAAACCCTTTCGTCAAAGCCAAATTCACAATCGCCCGTACGTTGTCTTCCCCACATTCGTGCTGGGTAATGCCCATACTCCAAACAAACACCGCCTTTTCCGCCTGCCCCACCATCTCGGCAAAAGCATACATCTCCTCCCGAGTCGCCCCCGACAGCCGCTCCAATTCCTCCCAAGATTCATCCGCCAACGCTGTCGCCAATTCGTCGAAATGGGTGGTATGGCGATCGATAAAGTCGCGATCGACCCAATCGTTGGCCAGCATATGCTTGATAGCGCCGTTGATAAACGCCAGATCGCCCCCCATATTGACCAAAAAGAAATCCTCGGCAAATTTCGTGCCAAACAAAGCGCTCTCGGGAATAGACGGCACCCAGTAACGCTCCATCCCCGGTTCGCGATAGGTGTTGATGGCGACAATGCGGGTACCCGCCTTTTTGGCCCAATGCAGGTATTTGACTGAAACGGGCTGGTTGTTGGCGACATTGGAACCGATAAACACCAGCAGGTCCGTGCCGATCCAGTCCTTATAAGAGCAGGTGGTCGCTGCAACGCCGAGAGTACTTTTGAGACCGTTAGTACTGGGGGAATGACAGATGCGAGCCGCATTATCGACGTTATTGGTCCCGATCGCGCGAGCGGCTTTTTGAGCCGCATAGTAGGTCTCGTTCACCGTGCCGCGACTGGTGAGATAGAAGCTGAGCCGCTCGGGTGTAGTGGCGCGAATGCGATCGGTCATAACCGTGAGAGCTTCCTCCCAACTAATGCGGCGAAAACCGCGATCGCCCCGATCGCGCCGCATCGGATAGGGCAGTCGTCCCAGTTCCCGCAACTCGCTATCCCGCAAGCGACGCAAAGACTCCACATCAGCCAGAATGTTCGGATCGAAAGCCGCCATCGTATTGAGTCGCAGCAGCCGCAATCGCACATTGCACAGATGAATGCCCTCCAGCGTCCAGTCCTTCATGCCGGTGGTGCCCAGAGAACAGCCATCGCAGACACCGCGATTGAGAATCTTCCAAGCATAAGCAGGGCGATCGCGATTCACCCAAGCAGCCCGAAACACCTCCCAATAATTGTTGGGATATTGCTCCCCCAGGCCAAATGGCTTCCAACTGGCCCAAAACTTGGGATTCCACAGTTTGTTCGGCTTCTTCAACACGCAGGTCACCTGGCAATCTGTTTCTCTACGATAGGAACAGTTTCTATTCCCGCCGCATTTTGAGCATTTTCTCTTTGGATTGTGCCAAAGCGCGCAGGAACAAAAATCCAAATTTCCGGCTCTTGCTCCCCTCTCCTTGGGGAGAAGGGCCGGGGGTGAGGGCCGTCCCACAAGATCGAATTCTCCTGCTGTCCCTATTCCTGCCATGAACCATCCCCTCGGGAGCAAAACCAACGCCACCGTCTGGGTGGTGGAAAACGGTCAAAGGCGATCGCGATCGGATCGCTTAGCCACAGAAGAACCGCTCGAACTGCGCCTCCTCCGTCCCGCCCGCACCCTAGCCGTCACCATGCGAACCCCCGGCGCAGACTTCGAGTTGGCAGCAGGTTTTCTCTACGGCGAGGGCATCGTCAGCGATCGCGCCGATATCCTCCGCATGAGTTACTGCGTCGATCGCGACGTGGATGGCGATCGACGCCACAACATCGTCAATGTGGAACTGCGCCAGGGCTTGGATGTGGATCTAGCCCCATTGGAGCGCCACTTCTACACCACCAGCGCCTGCGGTGTTTGCGGCAAAGCTAGCATCGAAGCCTTGCGCTTGCGAGAGTGTCCGCCTCTGCCAACAGGTATCGCAGTGTCCCCCAGCACCATCTATCGACTGCCCGAACAATTGCGATCGGCCCAAGGCATTTTCAAGGCGACTGGCGGGCTACACGCAGCCGCACTGTTCGATCTAGACGGCAATCTCTTGCAAGCCAGAGAAGATGTGGGACGCCACAATGCACTCGATAAATTAGTGGGAGCCGCGTTGCTGGCGGGAGAGTTGCCCTGGAGCGATCGCATCGTCATGGTGAGCGGGCGCTGCAGCTTCGAACTCGTGCAAAAGTGCATTGCTGCTGGCGGCCCCATCCTCTGCGCAGTCTCGGCCCCCAGCAGCTTAGCCGTCGCCACCGCTCGCGACTTCGGCCTGACCGCGATCGGCTTTCTGCGCGGCCAGCGATTTAACCTCTACTCGGGAGCAGAGCGAATTCAGTCCGAGGATCTCCGCTCAACTGCAGCACCGTAGAGCGATCGCCGCGACTTCTGCCAGAAATCTCTATCTATGAAGAAGAGTAAAGTAGGCTTGAGTGCGGCAGGGCAGAGTTTACCCATACATATTCACCTATACCTAGTATATGTATCCATGCAACTCCATCACATCTCCATTCGCACCGCCGATATCTTCCGGGCGATCGCCTTTTACGAACAACTCGGCTTCTCCATCTCCACCCGCTTCACCACTGGAACCACCTTGGCCTGCTGGATGGAAGGCGCGGCAGGCCGAATCGAACTGATCCAAATCCCCGAACCAGCCCCCGCCCCCGATGCTTTTGCCGATCCCCACTATGTGGGCTACTACCATCTCTCGTTTCGCGTAGAGTCGATCGCCGATACCCTCGCCAGCTTAGGAACTGTACGGATTTTGCTCGCCCCCACCCTCCAGGAGATAGGCGATCGCACTTACCGAGTCGCCTTTATCGCCGACCCAGACGGATTGGCGATCGAGTTTCTAGAAGAAATATCAGTGCAGGCAAACTCAGATCGATCTGCAGTGGACATTCAGGCATTTCCAACAGATATTTGACCCTTTGCCGCTGGCACAAGACTGAGATTTGTTTTCAAAACTTTACAAAAACCGCCATCTTTTATTGCGACTTGCTGGTATGCGATCGGTCAAAGCATTGACTTGTCAGCGATCGAGGGCTTAATTATTGTTAAGCGAGTTAGGGCTCTAAAAAGGCTGCCCTATAATGCACTGTAAGTCCTGGGAGTCTAACCTGAGGCCAATTGAGCTCTCAGCTTGAAGGCTATCTGGATGCACTTTCGTTCCTTGTCGCAAGAGAGGAGTTCTTGATGACGACATCGCCGAAGGAGCGAGAGGTGAAGGTGACGGTTGATGAAAACCCGGTCCCTACTTCTTTCGAGAAGTGGGCTAAGCCCGGTCACTTCGACCGCGCACTGGCGCGCGGACCCAAGTCAACTACTTGGATCTGGAACCTACACGCTCTTGCTCATGACTTTGACAGTCATACGAGCGACCTAGAAGACGTCTCTCGTAAAATTTTCGCTGCTCACTTTGGCCAACTGGCCGTCATTTTTGTATGGCTGAGCGGCATGTTCTATCACGGAGCTAAGTTCTCAAACTACACTGCATGGCTCCAAGACCCCACTGGGATCAAACCCAGTGCGCAGGTCGTTTGGCCCATCTTCGGCCAAGAAATTCTCAACGGAGACGTTGGCGGAGGCTTCCAGGGGATTCAAATCACCTCTGGTTTATTCCACCTCTGGCGTGCCGCTGGTTTCACCACCGAGTTTCAGCTATTGGTAACAGCCATTGCCGCCTTGGCTATGGCGTTTCTGATGCTGCACGGCGGATGGTTCCACTACCACAAAAAAGCTCCGAAGCTAGAGTGGTTCCAGAACGCAGAATCTATGCTGAACCACCACCTAGCGGGTCTGTTCGGTTTGGGTTCTCTGGCTTGGGCCGGACACCAGATTCACGTTGCAGTGCCCATCAACAAACTGATGGATGCTGGTGTGCCCATCGACCAAATTCCTTTGCCCCACGAATTTATCCTTAATAAAGACCTAATGGTGGATCTGTTCCCCAGCTTTGCAAAGGGATTAACTCCGTTTTTCACCCTGCAATGGGGCGAGTACGCTGACTTTTTGACCTTCAATGGCGGTTTGAATCCCCAGACAGGTGCGTTGTGGCTGACCGACCAAGCCCACCACCACCTAGCTCTGGCGGTCATGTTCATTATTGCCGGTCACATGTACCGCACTAACTGGGGCATTGGTCATAGCATCAAAGAAATTCTAGAAGCCCATAAAGATCCTTTCTTTATCGGCGGCCAAGGCCATAAAGGTCTGTATGAAGTTCTGATCAACTCGTGGCACGCGCAGCTAGCCATCAACCTGGCTATAGGCGGTTCCATTAGCATCATCGTGGCTCAACACATGTATGCGATGAACCCCTATCCCTATATGGGGGTTGACTACGCCACTCAGATCTCGCTGTTTACCCACCACATGTGGATCGGCGGATTCATGATTGTTGGTGCAGCAGCTCATGCGGCCATCTTTATGGTGCGGGATTACGACCCCGAGATGAATCAAAATAACGTGCTCGATCGCACTTTGCGCATTCGCGATACGATTATTTCTCACCTCAACTGGGTCTGCCTATTCTTGGGCTTCCATGCCTTTGGCATGTACGTTCACAACGACACCATGCAAGCTTTAGGCCGCCCTCAGGATATGTTCTCCGACACGGCAATTCAGCTGCGCCCGATTTTTGCCCAGTTCATTCAGGGCATTCATACCGCAACGGCTGCCACGATTGGGGATACGGTTGTGAATACTGCCCCCATGGCTCAGGCTGGTGTCAGCCCGATTTTTGGTGGCGATGTCGTGGCTGTGGCAGGCAAGGTATCCATGATGCCCATGACTCTCGGTACGGCGGACTTTTTAGTTCACCATATCCACGCCATGACCATTCACATCACCATCCTGATTCTGCTCAAGGGCGTTCTGTTCGCTCGCAGTTCCCGTCTGATTCCCGATAAGGGCAAGCTGGGCTTCCGCTTCCCCTGTGACGGTCCCGGACGTGGCGGCACCTGCCAAGTCAGTGGTTGGGACCACGTGTTCCTCGGCCTGTTCTGGATGTACAACTGCATTTCGATTGTTATCTTCCACTTCAGTTGGAAAATGCAATCCGATATCTGGGGTACGGTGAATTCTGACGGCAGTATTAGCCACATCACAGGTGGGAATTTTGCTGCCAGTGCTTTGAACATTAATGGCTGGTTGCGCGACTTCTTATGGGCTCAAGCGGTCCAGGTGATCAATTCCTACGGCAGCGCTCTGTCTGCCTACGGCTTGCTCTTCTTGGGCGCGCACTTTATCTGGGCTTTTAGTCTGATGTTCTTGTTCAGCGGTCGCGGCTACTGGCAAGAGTTGATTGAGTCTATCGTGTGGGCACACAACAAGCTGAAGCTGGCACCGGCCATTCAGCCCCGCGCACTGAGTATCACTCAAGGTCGTGCGGTTGGAGTTGCTCACTATCTGTTGGGAGGGATTGTCACAACCTGGGCATTCTTCCTGGCTAGATACGGCGCAGTCGGATAATCGCAAGGAGGATTAATGGCAACTAAATTTCCACAGTTTAGCCAGGACCTCGCTCAAGATCCGACTACTCGTCGGATTTGGTACGGGATTGCAACGGCCCATGACTTTGAAAGTCATGACGGGATGACCGAAGAGGGTCTGTATCAGAAACTCTTCGCCACCCACTTCGGCCATTTGGCAATCATCTTCCTATGGGCGTCTGGCAACTTATTCCACATTGCCTGGCAAGGCAACTTCGAGCAGTGGATCGCCAATCCTAGCGGTGTGACTCCGATCGCACACGCTATTTGGGATCCCCACTTCGGTTCGGCAGCAGTCGAAGCCTTCACTCAAGATGGCGGCTACGGCCCCGTCAATGCTGCTTACTCCGGTCTTTACTACTGGTTCTACACCATCGGTATGACCACCAATACCGAGCTGTTTACTGGCTCTGTATTCCTGTTGGTTCTCGCAACTCTGTCTTTGGTCGCCGGTTGGCTGCACTTGCAGCCGGGCTTCCGCCCCAAGTTGCGTTGGTTCAAAGATGCCGAGTCTCGCCTCAACCACCACTTGGCTGGTTTGTTCGGCGTTAGCTCTCTGGCTTGGACCGGTCACTTGGTCCACGTTGCGATTCCCGAATCTCGGGGCATCCACGTGGGTTGGGATAACTTCCTGAGTGTGGCTCCCCACCCTGCAGGTCTGAAGCCATTCTTCACCCTCAACTGGGCTGCCTACGCTCAGAACCCCGATACGACAAGTCACGTCTTCGGCACGGGTGAAGGTGCGGGAACAGCCATTTTGACTTTCTTGGGTGGTTTCCATCCCCAGACTGAGTCTCTCTGGCTGACCGACATGGCCCACCACCACTTGGCGATCGCCGTAATCTTCATCGTTGCCGGCCACATGTACCGCACTAACTTCGGTATCGGTCACAGCATGAAGGAGATTATGGCTGCCCACAACCCTCCCGAAGGTACTCCCTTTGGAGGCATTCTGGGTAACGGTCATGCTGGTATCTACGATACCTACAACGAGTCGTTGCACTTCCAATTAGGATGGCACCTGGCTTGTTTGGGGGTTGTGACCTCTCTCGTTGCGCAGCACATGTATTCGCTGCCGCCATACGCTTTTATGGCTTCCGACCATACGACAATGGCTGCACTATACACACACCACCAGTACATCGCTGGTTTCTTGATGGTGGGTGCGTTTGCTCACGGCGCTATCTTCTTAGTCCGCGACTACGATCCCGAGGCCAATAAGAATAACGTGCTGGCTCGAGTGCTCGAGCACAAGGAAGCGATTATCTCCCACCTGAGTTGGGTATCGCTGTTCTTGGGCTTCCACACCTTGGGTCTTTACGTCCACAACGATGTGATGCAAGCCTTCGGTACCCCCGAGAAGCAAATCTTGATCGAGCCTCTGTTTGCTCAGTTCATCCAAGCGTCTCACGGCAAGTTGATCTATGGCATGGATGTGCTCTTGGCCAACCCAGATAGTGTGGCTTACACTGCCTTTCCGAATTACGGCAATGTGTGGCTACCGGGTTGGTTGGATGCCATCAATAGCCCCAGTGGTTCGTTGTTCCTTCCCATCGGTCCCGGTGACTTCTTGGTTCACCACGCGATCGCACTGGGCTTGCACACCACTACTTTGATCTTGGTCAAGGGCGCTCTCGATGCACGCGGCTCCAAGCTGATGCCCGACAAAAAAGACTTTGGCTACAGCTTCCCCTGTGACGGCCCCGGTCGTGGCGGCACCTGCGACATCTCTGCGTGGGACGCCTTCTACCTAGCCATGTTCTGGATGCTGAATACCTTGGGTTGGGTGACCTTCTACTGGCACTGGAAGCACCTCGGAGTCTGGAGCGGCAATGTCGCTCAGTTCAACGAGTCTTCTGTGACCATTATGGGTTGGCTGCGGGATTACCTGTGGTTGAACTCCGCTCAGTTGATCAACGGCTACAACCCCTACGGTATGAACAACCTAGCGGTGTGGTCCTGGATGTTCCTGTTCGCCCACTTGGTTTGGGCAACCGGGTTCATGTTCTTGATCTCCTGGCGCGGCTACTGGCAAGAGCTGATTGAGACCCTCGTTTGGGCTCACGAGCGCACCCCTCTGGCGAACCTAGTTCGCTGGAAGGACAAGCCCGTTGCTCTGTCCATCGTTCAGGCTCGTTTGGTGGGTCTGGCGCACTTTACCGTGGGCTACATCCTCACCTACGCGGCATTCCTGATTGCCTCGACAGCAGCCCAATATGGCTGACGTCCTGACAGACTCAACTAGGACTTAAGAGAAGCCCCCTGCCCCGCAGGGGGTTTTCTCGTAGATTCTATCGATGCCGGGGTTAGTGTGAGAGAGCCGGGAAGACCTGAGTTCGATGACTCTGCATGCCCTCACCCCCAGCCCCTCTCCCAAATTTGGGAGAGGGGAGAAACGGCCTCAAGTCCTTCATCTACCGTTTTGTTCCCCTTCCCCCAAAATTACGGCTGACGCCGCCACGCTTCGCGAGGGGGGAAGGGGTTAGGGGATGGGGGCCAGACACTTGTCGAACTGACATGGGAAGGGTGCTCTAGACTTTATACTGAGAGGCGATCGCGTCTGTGGAAATGCTGCTCTCCAGCCTGCCATAGTGCGCCCCACCCCCATTCAGTCACTGTATGCATGACGCAAACTCCAGTCCCCCTTCAATCGGAACGCGGCCTCGATTATTCGCAACTGCAGCAGTTGTTGGCGGCAGGAGAATTCGAGCAGGCCGATCGCCTGACGGTGCAACTGCTCTGCAAGCTTGCCGGACCGGCAACGGAGAAGCGCAAGTGGCTGTATTTTTCTGACGTGGCGATGTTGCCGACGACCGATTTGCGCACGATCGATGCTTTGTGGCGAGCCTATTCTAGCGATCGGTTTGGCTATTCAGTGCAGCGGCAGATTTGGAAGAATTTGGATCGAAATTGGGACCGATTTTGGCCGGAAATCGGCTGGAAGCAGGACAACCACTGGACGCGCTATCCAGGAGAGTTTACCTGGGATACGAGCGCGCCCAAGGGACATTTGCCGCTGACTAATCAGTTGCGGGGGGTGCGGGTGATGTCGGAGTTGCTCGAGCACCCCGCTTGGAAATCTGACTGAGGCTGGGGGGGAATGCAGAATTGGGGGGAGAGAGCTTGTCCAAGCCCAAGTTATCGCTGACTTCTTGGCGGATGCGCTGCAGGATCGAGCCTTTATCCAATCGAGATAGGACAGATTTCATCGCCTGCTTGGGGCTAATGGGGTTTTCGTTGCAACTGGCTTTGAGGTACTCCCTCACCGCTTGACCAATCAAGTAAGAGGTCAGCCCTGCCGTGCTAGCTTGGGCGATCCCGGCGGTGCTATAGGCGGGGAAACTGCTGGCTAGGGAGCTACCTCCTGAAGCGATCGCTGCCCCCAACGCAGCGGTTTTGCCCAAGCCCAACATGAGACTGGTGGAGAGTTCCACTGCAATCAAACCCACCCAACTGAGGGCGAGTTTGCGAATGAGGTCTCGGGCACCGTAGCGGCTCATGGCGATGCCGTACTGGCGGGCGAGGGTGGTGACGAGGCCGATATCGATGGCAATGCCCCCCAAGATGTCTAAGAGGACGAAGGGGTTGGCGAAAATCGCCAGCGATTTGAAGCCGACGAATTTCCAGATTGTTTCTGAAATTTTGTCCTCTTGCAGGTGCAGTTTCTTCTCAATTAGGCGATCGCGCACCTCATCAACAGAGCGCAAGATATTGAGGGCGATCAGCGCTTGACCTTCCCGCTTGACGAGCTGAACGAGCCGCTTTTTCAGCGCAGAGATCTCTGGCGACTGCTCTTCCCACAGGGTTGTCACCGAGCCATCCTCAGCCTCTACCCGAACCTCTTCTGGTTTCGGGGCGGCCGAGACCAGCACGATTTCGTCGGGAGAGATGAGCTGCCTGAGCTCGGGCTGGGTGAGTTGTTCGTAGAGGGTTTGCCGATCGCGATCGGGATAGAGATCGATTTTGTTGAAGGCCAGCACAATAGGCTTTTGTAGCTGCCGCAGTTGCTTGAGGGCTTGGGTTTCGCAATCGGTCATGTCTCCCGAAATGACGAACAGAATGAGATCGGCTCGGCGAGCGACATCGAAGGCCAGTTGCTCGCGGGTTTCGCCATCTACATCGTTGATGCCGGGGGTATCGAGCAGTTCCAAGTGCAGCAATTCAGTGGCGGTTTTGCCGTTGCTGGGTGGGCAGGAATCGCGTGGGGTGGATTGAGAAGAGGCTTTGGCTGGGGCCGATCGCACTCTTACGGCCCACTGCAGCGAGGTGGCGGAATGGGTCGTTCCGTGGGCCGCTCCGGTGGCGACGGCGGGCTTGCCCACGAGGGCATTGATTGTGGCCGACTTGCCCTGTCCGACGAGACCGAAGACCGCGATGGAGAGGCGATTGCGCTCCAGTTTGGTCTTGAGGGCATCCAGTAGGCGCAGTTCCGTTTCGCACACCTGCAACTCTTGGGGGGTGAGTTCGATCCCGTCGAGGGCGTGCGCCAATGTCGCTCTAGCGCGATCGAGGGGACTGTTTGGAGGCGAATCTGTCGCTGGCGTAGGCGTGGACTGGCTGGAGGAGGCCGACATAGGGGAGAAGGTTAGCTAGCTTGGACGGTGGCGCGATCGCGGGGCAAGGGTACGGGAGAGACTTCGTTCGAGCCCCCCGAGCTTGCGGCGATCGCCTCAGGGGTTTGGGGCGTTTGAGTGGGGAGGAGCGATCGCTTGGCTGCTTTCGCGGCTTGACGCAGGAAGGTCTCGATAAATTCGGTGCGACTGCCGAGCTGCAGTTGAGTCTTAACCCGATCGAGCATCGTCTCCTCGTCCCAGGGGGTATCGCTTTCCAACCAATCGAGGTAGCTCGCGCCCGCTACGCGGGTTAAGTAGGCGCAACTGAGTGCCTGTAGCGAAACCCCCATCGGCATTAAGGGAGAGGCTTTGAGAGCACTGCCCAGCACCTGCGTGGCCACTTCAACGCCGCCAATTTTCAGCATCACCTGTCCGAAGGATTTCGCCATTTGCTCGGCCCGTTTGAGGGAGATTTTGCGATTGTAAATGGCGTGCAATTTGCCAATTGTGCGGGCGTTGATGGCAGCGGCAGCTAATAAATCTAGAACCGGCACAGGATTGACGGCGATCGCCGCTGCAGTCGTCCACTGCATCCGTTGAATCACCTGTTCGGCACGGGAACGGCGGCTACTGGCGATCGCCGCTTCAGCCCCAGAGGCAAGAGAGCGCGCCTTTTGCAAGGCATTCGCCAAGCGTAGCTGGGTGCCCTCCCGCTTGAGGACGCGACCGAGTTGGGCGGTCAATTCCTGCGTATCGGGCAAGCGCTCGGCATAGGTTTCGACGATGGTGCCGTCCACTTCGTGCCGCCGCACCTTGATAGGGACGGGATCGGCGGCCACTTTAACCACAGTGCCTGAGGGCATTACTCGATCGGTTTTGCTCTGCAGGCTGTCAACGATCTCTTGCACGTCTGACGGAACGTACTGGTCTGTTTTGTTCAGGACCACCACCATCCGCTTGCCAATTTCAGCTAAGGTGCGGAGCTGCTCGTATTCTGTTGCTGTCATATCCCCCGATACGACAAACATGAGGAGATCGGCGTGTTTGGCAAGGGTCACCGCTTCCGACTCGCCCGTCAGACCTACCGCCTGCAGCCCTGGCGTATCGGCAATTTCAATTTTCCCTCCCACTCCCGGAATGGCATAGGTATGAATAGCTCCGGCTTGGGTTGTGCCCAAAGTGGGGGCAGTATCGCCGACGCGATGGCCCAAGAGAGCATTGACCAGGGAGGTTTTGCCAGCGGAACTGGTGCCGAATACGACTAGACGCAATTGATTGGCCGCCAGCTCGCGACCGATCCGTTTGGCTTGCTGGCGCAGCGATCGCCGCGCGATATCGTTTTGCAGCTTTTCTAGCAGCTCGTCCAAGTTGCCCAACTCCCGTTCCACCCGCTCGGGGGTTACTTTCAGCAGTTGAGTCGATGTTTTTGGGTTTCTCTTTTGTTGTTTGGCAGGAAAGATAGAGAACCGCTTGCCGCCCGCCAGCACCCACACCCAATATCCCCCCGAACCGACGAGTCCAAGCGTCGCTAGACCGAGGGTCACAGTGAGGAGATTGGCCAGCCAGGGAGCGGTGGGGGCAACAGCAGTATGCAAAGAGGCCAGGTTGGAAATGGCTTGTTCCAACACCACGAAACCGCCCGCTGTCAGCAGGATCGGTTTGAGCGGAAAGGGTCGTTGGGGCATTGGCGGCCAGTCGAGCGCAGTTGCTTCCTATCTTGACATCGGTTGGCGTTCGAGGGGAGCCACGGGCAGCCTTGACAGAAGTTTTTTGGTGTCGCTACAGTGTTAAAGCGCCATTGGGGCATCGCCAAGTGGTAAGGCAGCGGGTTTTGGTCCCGCCATTCGGTGGTTCGAATCCATCTGCCCCAGTTTTTCTCAGCAAACTAGACTTTATCCCAGCAAACTAAGATCTCGCTCTCGCCATCGCGGGAGCGTATTTGATGGCTAGGTAGATTGCCACCATGCCGAGCAGCGACACGGACCATCCCAACCACTGTTCGCCCGCGATCCAAAGAATGGCTAGGGTTGAGGCTAAAGCGTCAGCAATAAGAACTGGCAAGCGATCGCGCCTGCTCCAGGGTCGCACTGGAATTGTGGCGGCGGGATCGAGTTGGAGGGTAGCAGTCAGGTTGAAGGCGAGCTGACCGCCCAAAACGATCGCGATGCCAACCCCCAGCCAGCGCCAGCCCAGCAGGAAACCCACGAGTTCCGAGCTAATGGCAACCGTGACGGGACGAATAAACCCGCCCAAATCCGCTTGGGGCAGGAGTCGTTTCACCTGCTGCCACTGTTCGACATCCACCATGGCCATGCGTGCGGCATCAAACAGAAATAGGACTAAAGTCACAGCGATGGCTCGTTCGCTCCAGGTGGCAGCCCTGACGAGACGCAGCAAGAGTCCCGAGCAGGCGATCGCGAACCCCAGCCTCAGCCAGGGGCTTATCTCTGCCTCGACCCAACGGTTCCTATCGAATCTCCAGCGCCATCCCATCGCGGTTGCTCAGCTCTGACATAAAAGCGGCATCGTATCAGATTTTGTCAAAACGGTATCGCAGTACGCTTGCAGGATTTTTGCCCCTCGGACTAAGCTGATACCATCAGTTGGTAGGGTTCGAACCCGCAAACTGGGCGCTGTCAACAGTGGCAAAAATTTACGAAACGTTGCGATGACATCTTCTGCCTCACAACAAGATTGCCGAACCGTCTGGAATCCCCTCCGTCAGGCGATCGCCGAAAGCTCTGGGTTTCAGGAGTGGCGACAGTCGCAGACCAGTGAAGCAACAGGCGATCGCCCATCTGTCTCCTTAGATGTGCTCGTCCATCGCTATCTCAAAGAAACGCTTTCCACATTGGCCTACTAGTAATAGGCTGGGCACCGAGTCACTGGACGGGTGATTGCCGCCTACTCCTTGCACTGCACTGAAAAGTCCTTATTCCCAAAAGACTCTTTATTTTTAAATAAGTCTCTAGCGCGATAGCAGCATCTAGATGCTGCTATCGCGTTCTGGGTTTTTCATGTAGGGAGCAAACTTTAGGGAACGAGCTGAGCCTGCAATTGCATCCAGGGGGATAGCCACAGAACTGGTGCGTCGGACAAGTTGGAAGTAGTCTGCATCGCCGGAGAGGGGGAAAGTAGAGCGTTGCCTGGAGAGGGGGAGAAGCCGGAGAATTGAGATTGGAATAGATTCCAGAAGAGATTGAGATCGGGAAACTCGGTACTGACGGGGATATCGTCATTGCCGATCCAGGTGCGCAAATTGGCGATCGCCTCGTCAATACCGCCCAATTCGTCCACTAAACCAGCGGCTAATGCCTGCTGGCCGGTGAAAATGCGTCCGTCAGCGAGCTGGCGAACCTGTTCCACTGTCATCCCCTCTCGCGCTTGCATAACCTCCTCGCTCAGAACAGCCTCGGCGTTCTCGGGTAGGTGCTGGCGACCCCGCGCCACATCCTCAATAAATTGTTGATAGGCGTTGTCAATCAAATCTGCCAGCAGTTCCCGCTCGGGCTCGGACAGGGCTCGGGTGGGGGAAAGGAGGTCTTTGAACTGGCCGGTTTTGATAGTTTCGGGACTGATGCCGATTTTCTCTAACAATTCGGCAGCATTAATGCCTTGAATAATCACCCCAATGCTGCCCACCAAGCTACCCGGATAGGCCACAATCTCGTCTGCTGCACTGGCTGTGTAATAGGCACCGCTAGCGGCCAGATCCCCCACAGCCACCACAATCGGCTTGTTCTCGCGCACTTTCTTCACCGCACGGTACAGCTCTTGGCTGGCTCCCACCGTACCGCCGGGACTATTTAATTTGAGCAATACCCCCTTGACGCGATCCTCTTTCGCCAGTTGTCGCAGGCGTGCGGCAACTTTGCGCGACCCCATCAGTCCGCTAGCGTCTGCCGAGATTGGCCCCTGCAGAGAAATCGCCACAATGCGATCGCCCCGAGGCCAAAAACTTTCGCCACTCAAACTGGGGGGAGCAATGGATTCGCTGCTAGATGGCGTAATAGAGGATTGACGCGACGCGGTGATAGCCGCAAAGAAACAGACCACGATTAGGGCGATCGCCAGGATGCGATTGAGCTGCATCGAATAGACCTAGGGAGCGGTAACTGTCTCAATCCTACGCGATGGGTTTGCCTTTTTGAAGGCAGAGTGAAGCGGGAACCTTCGGCCTGTGTCGATGAAAGCGATTGCAGCGAGCTTAAGAAATCGCATCGATCCCCCGAACCACTGCAGGAGAGAGCTACCATCGCAGTCATAGAGCTCCCGAGCGAAAGGAGAGATTGGCGTGGCTCAGAAACAGACCTTTAGCAGTTTTGCCGACATGATCCAACAATCGGAAACGCCTGTATTGGTGGACTTTTATGCCCAGTGGTGCGGTCCCTGCCGGATTATGGCCAATATTCTGGATGTGGTGAAGGGGCAGGCGGGAGACGATCTAATGGTGGTGAAGATAGATACGGAAAAGTATCCGCAGATTGCCTCGCAGTGGCAGATAGAGGCTCTGCCTACCGTCGTGCTGTTTAAAGACGGCCAGCCGCTCGATCGCATCGAAGGGGTGATGCAGCCCGACGAACTCTTAGCCAGACTGAGGCAGCGCTTGCAGGCTGCGACCACCGCTTGAGATCGAGTGCGGGGCGGCACCTCCGCCATGCAGCGGTCGCCGACCTGATAGCATAGCAAAGCCCTCTTCCCAAACTACTGCAATGCAATCCAGGCGCGTCGCCCGAGAACTCGCTTTGCTAGCCGCCAGCCAGCTACCGGCTGCGCCCGACAAGCTCGAAGACAAGCAGCTCGAAGATTTTGTGGTAGCGGCAGTGCGATCGCTGTCGGACGAGATGCGAGATGCCTTGGGGGCGGCAGGGGATGAGTTGAGCAAAGGCGATCGCCTCCTGAGTGAGGGGGAATTGTCTCTGCCAGTGCAGCTAGAGCCAGTATCGAAGGGGTCGGAGGCGACCCAAACGAAGCGGGAAGCTGTGGGGGAGCGGGTCGAGCTGGCCCGATTGCAGGCGGTGCAGAAACAACTTGCCCGTTTGGAAGCTACCCTACGCACCGCCGATCCCGCCCGCCCATCAGCCAGTAGCCTATTGAGTGAATTGCGGGGGGCGGTGATGCAAGCCAATCTAGCGGTGGGTTCGGCCACACAGTACTTGACTGATTTTGAAACTCGCTTGCAGGGGGCTCGCAAGAGTACCATCGAGGCGATCGCCTCGACGCAAAAGGCGATTAATTGCTTGGGGGCAACGGTCACATTCCCCGAATTCGTGCAGTTGGCCGATCGTGCCGACGTGCGCAATTATGCTCTCCAGTTAGTGAAAACGCTGCAGGCTAGTAAGGGGGAAATTGACGAACGCTTGCAGGCAGCATTGGTGGGGTGGAATTTGAAGCGGTTGGGGCGGGTGGAACGAGATATTCTGCGCCTGTCGGTGGTGGAGATCGATATTTTGCAAACAGTGCCCGAGCGGGTGGGGATTAACGAGGCGGTGGAGTTGGCGAAAACCTATGGGGGGGAAGAATCTCCTGCGTTTGTGAATGGCGTGTTGCGTCGGTTATTTGCGAAGTTTCAGCCCGCTTCTTCGTAGGGATGGAAAACGAACGCTGGCAAGCCCAGCGGCTAATGGCAAAATCCGCCAAAATGTAAGGATGAAAGCGTCTCTCTCACGCGAGCGAGCGAGAAGCCGATGGTTGTTACTGCGATCGCGATCTATGTCTGAATCTGTTGCACCCGAACCGCAAAATGCTCCCGATCTGGAGGTCGATATACCGCTGCCCGATGCTAGTGGGGTTGCGGCTGTCGAAGATGGCAATGGAGCGGCCTCGAAGGGGGCGCGAGCTCGCCAAATGTTGGGCATGAAGGGGGCGGAGGTGGGCGATCGCTCCGTCTGGCAAATTCATTTGCAGTTAATGAAGCCCGTAACTTGGATTCCGCTGATGTGGGGGGTGGTGTGCGGCGCGGCTTCCTCTGGCGGCTACGAGTGGACTTGGGAGTGTTTTGCCCAATCGATGGCCTGCATGTTGATGTCGGGGCCGTTGCTGGCGGGTTATACTCAAACGTTGAACGACTATTACGATCGCGAGATTGACGCCATTAACGAGCCCTACCGTCCGATTCCCTCGGGGGCGATTTCCCTCCAGCGGGTGATTGCCCAGATTTGGCTGCTGCTGCTGCTGGGGTTGGGGCTGGCGTTTGGGCTGGATGTGTGGGCTGCGCACGAGTTTCCGATTATGACGGTGTTAGCCGCGTTCGGCATCTTCGTGGCTTATATCTATTCGGCACCGCCCCTCAAGCTGAAGCAAAATGGCTGGTTGGGGAACTATGCCTTGGGCTCTAGCTATATTGCGCTGCCTTGGTGGGCGGGCCACGCGCTCTTCGGTCAGTTAAATGCCACGGTTATTGCGATCACGCTGATTTACAGCCTTGCCGGTTTGGGGATTGCGGTGGTGAATGACTTCAAGAGTGTGGAGGGCGATCGCGAGTTGGGTCTGCAATCTCTGCCCGTTGTATTTGGCGTTCAAAAGGCCGCTTGGATTTCGGTCACTACGATCGATGTCTTTCAAATTAGTATGGCGATCTTTTTGGTGGTGGTGGGTCAAAATCTGTTGGCCACTCTGATTGTCTTTTTGGTGATTCCGCAGATTGTGCTCCAGGATATGTACTTCTTGCGCGATCCGGTTGCCAACGATGTTAAGTATCAGGCGAGTGCCCAGCCGTTTCTGGTGTTGGGCATGTTGGTGATGGCGTTTGGTATGGCTCGGGCTGGAATTTAGGCCCGAGAGACTGGTTTTGCTAGATCTGAGTTCCATGATTCTGCATTGCCCTCACCCCCGGCCCCTCTCCCTAGGGAGAGGGGAGGAACAGCCGCAAAGCTTGGCTGGGATTTCTCCTAGCCTCAAGGTACGGCTGATGACAGGCTTTGCGAGAGGAGTTGAGGCTGGAAGACAGGCAGTTGTCGAAGTGACCTTGCTAGATATTGAGGAGGGTGGCGATGAAACGCTGGAGAGTGGTGGGGGTGGCGATCGCCATTCTGTTGGGGGCTCTAATTGTCACCGGCAGGCCGAGTGTTGCGGATGACTGGCAGATTGTCTATCCGCCCGAGAATCACAGTACGGCATCGCAGTCTATCTTTTTTATCGGCACCGCCCCCGCCCGCACTCAAGTCACGGTGAACGGGCAAGCGATCCACCGCAGTCCCGCCGGTCACTTTGCCCCCAGCTTTCCCTTAGCGATCGGCAGCAACACATTTACTTTTATTCTGCGACCCTCCAACGGAGCTCCTCAGCAGTTCGTGCGCCAGGTCACTCGCCTCAACCCGATCCGTTCGGCTCCTGCAACCGTTGGCTTGCTGTCAGATACCATCCAACCGCAAGGGGATGTGTGGAAACAACCGGGGGAGGTGGTTTGCTTTGAGGCGATCGGCACTCCCAATGCCGATGTCAGCGTGCGCTTGTGGGATGAGTTGGTGCCGTTGGTGGCTGACTCGAATGTGACGAGTTTGCCGGTGGCAAATGCGATTTTAACGGGGGAGATTGAGGCGGTTCCTGTCGTACAAGCAGGGCGGTATCGAGGCTGTGCAAACTTGCCGGACAGTCGTGCCGGTGGGGAAACGAGCCCGCAAATTGTCTTGACCGCCAGCGGTCAAACGGTGACGGCAAATGCTGGCCTCCTGCGGGTGCTCGACCCTCAAGCAACGCTGGTGGCAAGGGCGAATACCGATGATGCGATCGCCCGCAACGGTCCCAGCAGTTCTTATATCCGTTACTCCCCTTGGCCGCAGGGCACTCAATCGGAGATTGTCGGGCGAGAGAATGACTGGCTCCAGACTGCATCGGAGAAGTGGATTGCGGCGGCCCAAGCGGAGATTGTGTCTGTGCCCGAGCCTCCCCGCAGCGCGGTTGGGAGCGTGCAGTTGACGCGGGTGGGGGAATGGACGGAGTTGCGCTTGCCGCTGACGGTGCGGTTGCCCTACAACGTCACAGAAGAGCCGGGTCAGATCGTGCTGGAGTTGGATGGGGCATCGTTGCAGACGGACTTTTTTCGGATGGATGCTGACGATCCGTTGGTGACGGCGGTGAGTTGGGGGCAGGTGAGTGGCGATCGCATTCGCTACAAGCTGCATTTATCGCGGGATTATGCTTGGGGGTACGAGGCGACTTATGAGGGCACGACGTTGTTGTTGCGGGTGCGCCATGCGCCTCAGACGGATGCCAGCGCGCCGTTGAGGGGGCTGAAGATTGCGATCGACCCCGGTCACGGCGGCGAGATCGATTTGGGGGCGCGGGGGCCGAATGGGTATCCCGAAAAGGCGCTGAATTTGAGTGTCAGTCAGCGGTTGGCGGCTCTGTTGCGCGAGCGTGGGGCTGAGGTGTTGATGACTCGTACGGCAGATGTGTTCGTGCCCTTGGCCGATCGTGCCGATCTGCAAGGGGATGCCGAGCCTCATCTGTTTGTCAGCATCCATTACAATGCTCTGCCCGATAGTGGCGATGCTGAAAACACGCGCGGGATTGCTAGCTTTTGGTATTTTCCCCACAGTCGTCCACTGGCTCAAGCGTTGCATTTAGATTTGCTGCGGGATTTGGGTCAACCGGATTACGGTCATTTCTTTTCCAGTCTGGCGGTGATTCGGGCTACGAGCTGTCCTTCGGTGTTGTTGGAGTTGGGTTTTACGATCAACCCGGAGGAGTTTGAACTGATTGTTACGCCCGAGCACCAGCAGAGGACGGCAGAGGCGATCGCTGATTCGTTGGCTCGCTATGTGGGCGATCGGACTTGAGGGAGTTTGGGGGTTTAGGTGGAGAATTGGGCGATCGCTTGCAGGATGGTGCTGATGTTGGCGGCGATGGAAAGGCCGTTGAAAAAGGCTAGGGCACCTTTGGCTTTACGTTTGCTGTCGGGGGCTTTTGGGTTGGCGAGGGCGGTTTCTAGGGTGGCTAGAGCAAGGATTCCTGCGAAAGCAGTCATCACACCAGAAATTGCCGCGAATAGAACTGAGAGGGCAAGTAAACTCAGAAACCAACGGCGCTGTAATCCCGCTGTGACATTGCTAAAATTTGCTCCCGTGAAATTCGCCCTGACAAAATTTGCTCCACGAATATCCGCGTCGCTAAAGTCAGCCCCCCGCAGGTCTTGCCCCTTAAACGATCGCCCCCGTAAATTCTGACCGCGAAAGTCTAGCGGGCTTCGAACAGCATTCCCTCCCGAAAAGTGGGTCGATTGCTTCATCCTTTCGAGCCCGATCGCAACAAGCCTTGTAACTCCTTCTCAATGCCTGCAGGAGGATATCCAGCTAAACCGGCTTCGATTAAACGCCTAGCCTCTTCAATCTCTCCACAATCGATCGCCAAAGCAGCCGCGCTTCTATGCAACACCGACCGAGTCGGTTCGAGGTCAAATCTCTGCTCGATTAAATCCGCTACCTGACGCTCCCGCTCAAAAGCCTGACGAGCCCATACAACCGCCTCGGCATCACCCCGAAGGCGAGCCAGTAGCATTCGGTCTACCAGCTCCATCGCTTCTTCGTGCAGTTCGGCAACGTCTTTCATATTTAGACAATTTTCGAACGAGAGATGCCAAATTCTACCACTGAGACCAGTGCGGGGCGATCCTGAGATCGAAAAACTACGGATCTCAATCTAGTCGCGGTTTATAATGACCTCCGATCTGACATTCTTTACCAATGCGTTAGAGTTAGATGATGCAGGAGATTACGAAGCCGCTGGGGGTACAGCCCTCACCCCCAGCCCCTCTCCCTCGGGGAGAGGGGAGCAAGAATGGAGAGGCGCATCTTACTCCCCCTTCTCCCCAGGGAGAAGGGGGCCGGGGGGATGAGGGCAATACCCTCACCGGCAAGCTCCGACAAATTCCCCGCACACTCTTAGAACGTGCCCGTGAATTACGATCGCATCAAACCTCAGCCGAGCAGATTCTATGGGAATGCTTGCGCGATCGCAGACTCAATCATGGCAAATTCAGACGACAGCACAATATGGGTCGCTACATCGCCGATTTTTACTGCCACGCGGCAAAGCTTGTCATTGAGCTGGATGGTGGAATCCATCAAACCCAAATCGAGCGGGATCGCGAGCGGGATGCTTGGATGCGATCGCATAGCCTGACTGTTCTGCGCTTGCAAAATCAACAGGTTTTTGATGACTTGGAAGGGGTGTTGCAGATAGTCATGGAGGCCCTCACCCCCAGCCCCTCTCCCCGGGGAGAGGGGAGCAAGAATGCCTGAGGTATCCGATAGTCTATTCCCTGCACCAAAATCACAGCGGCGATCGCCTCTGAAACATACATCCGTAGCGGTCCCAGAGCTATTGTGGATATATAGACCTAACTGTCGAAAGTACCTGCCAGTAATGCAATTCGCAGGCTCATTGCGTCACAAGCCATAGTGGCGACACACCTCGTCAGCTGCTCGATGCAACAGCGAGTGACGATATACTAACGATGCGATATCGCTGGCATAGCCGCCCCCAATCACTGCTGCTACCGGATAGCCAGCCCCCACACAGGTGTTTAATACCTGCATTTCGCGACGATAGATGCCGGTATCGGTGAGAGCTAGTTTGCCGAGGCGATCGTCTACATGGGGATCGACTCCCGCATCGAACAAAACGAGATCGGGCTTGAAATCGGCCAACACATCCGGCAAATAGGCTGCCAGCGTCTGTAGGTAGTCTTCATCCTCCATTCCCACCGGTAGCGGCACATCCAATGAGCTTTGCTGTTTAGTGCCGGGAAAATTGTCTTGGCAGTGCATCGAAAACGTAAATACGCTGGGGTCGTTGTGAAAAATAACGGCGGTACCATCTCCCTGATGCACATCTAAATCCACAATCAAAATCCGTCGAGCCAACTGCCGCCGTTGCAACACCCGCGTCGCCACCGCCAGATCGTTGAAAATACAAAAGCCCGACCCATAGTCTGGAAACGCATGATGGGTGCCCCCAGCCGTGTTACAAGCAAGACCGCGATCGAGGGCCAGTCGAGCGGTGAGGATCGTGCCTCCGATCGCCCGACAAGTGCGCCGCACCACCGACTCGCTCCAGGGCAAACCAATACGGCGCATCGCTTTATCGTCGAGCCTGCCGTCGCAATAAGCCGCCACATAATCAGGATCGTGCACCAGTTGCAAGCACTCGCGGCTGGGCATCTCCGGTTCAAAACAGTATCCCTGACGCGCGATGCCCTCCTGCTGCAACATCTCGAACAACCGCTGGAACTTGGGCATGGGAAAGCGATGGCCGTCCGGCAGCGGCGCAACGTAGTCGGAATGGTAGACGATGGGAACAGGCATGTGCGAAGGGCGAGAGGCGAGAGCTCAGTATTGAGGCAGAGTGGGATCGATTCTCTCCGACCAAGCGGCAATGCCGCCACTAATATTACTCACGTCGGTAAACCCTTGCTGAATCAGCCAAGCGGTCATCTGGGCCGAGCGCATGCCGTGGTGGCACATAACGTAGGTGGGCAGGGCGGGTGCGAGCTCGTCCAGGATGGTTTCGCTCCATTGGTCGTAAGCACTCAACGGGTAATTGCGAAACCCCAGATCGTTCAAATTGGCGATCGCCAACTCCTGCACTTCGCGCACGTCAATCAATTGCAATTGGCCGACTTCTACTGCACGGACAAGCTCGCAAAATTCTTCGATCGAGACTTGAGGGAGAGATTGCATCGGGTCGATCGCGGAAACTGCAGCATCAATCTTAACTCTGGTGGCAGCTCAATCTCGGTATTTTCCGCTTGCCTCGCTCACTCTTGCTTGTCCCGAGACTGATTTTCTCGAGCTCCGCCCGCCCCAGCACAGTTCTTCCATTACTTCTGGGGCCTGTGGAACTTGGTATCGAGCGAGCCTTTAGTGCGCTCTAAATGAGTTCGAGGCTGCCGCCAGCCGCTTCGATCTTCTCGCGAGCGGACTTCGTTGCCGCCGCCGCCTTCACCGCGAGCTCGACCGATAAATCGCCATCCCCCAAAATCTTGAGTGGGCCATTAGATGCTGTCAGAATGCCAGCCTCTAGCAAGCTCTCCAAACTGACTTCAGTGCCCGCCTCCAGCTCGTTCAGATCCCCCACATTGATAATGGTGAAGTGCTTGGGGTTGACAATGGTGAAGTGCTTCAGCTTGGGCAAGCGCCGGTAAAGGGGCATTTGTCCCCCTTCAAAACCAGGGCGAGTCCCGCCGCCAGAACGGGATTTTTGGCCGCGCATACCTTTACCGCCTGTAGCACCCTGTCCGGCGGAGATGCCGCGACAGAGGCGACGCTTGCGGCGGGTGGCACCCGCTTGAGGACGAAGGTCATTCAAACGCATAACAAGCTCTTGAAAGGATGGACTGGAAGCGGGCAAGTGGAGAAAAAGACGGGGAAAAGAGGCGATCGCCGCAGGCGCTAAACGCTGTATAGCCTGGACACCTCAATGCCGCGCTCTTCTGCCACAGAGCCGAAGGTCCGCAACAGACTCAAGGCATCGATAGTGGCCCGGGCATTGTTGAGGGGGTTGCTGGAACCCAATTGTTTGGCTAAAGCATTGCGCACGCCAGCCAACTCCAACACAGTGCGAACGGCACCGCCCGCAATCACGCCGGTACCGGGGGCGGCTGGCATGACCAAGACGCGAGCGCCACCTGCTTCTCCCGTCATGCGGTGGGGCAGCGATTGGCTGGAGGTGAGGGGCACGGTTATCAAGTGCTTTTTGCCATCCGCCACGGCTTTGCGCACGGCTCCGATCACGTCGTTTGCCTTGCCGACGCCAACGCCCGCTTGGCCCTTCTCGTTACCCACCACCACCACAGCGCGGAAGCTGAGGGACTTACCCCCCTTGACCACCTTGGTGACGCGGCGAATTTGCACCACTCGCTCCTGCCATTCGGAAGCTTCGCGGGTCTCGCGACTCTTTTTTCTACTGCGACGTTCAGCCATGATTGATGTCCTAAAAAGTGGATTGAGTGGGCCTCAATGTAAAAGGCTAGCTAAAACTCCAGACCGGCTTCGCGAGCCGCATCGGCTAGAGCTTTGACACGACCGTGGTAAAGCTTGCCGCCGCGATCGAACACCACCTGTTTAATCCCTGCGGCGATCGCCCGTTCGGCCACTTGCTTGCCCACTGCCGCCGCCGCTGTTTGGTTGCTGCCCGGGCTCAGCGCCTGACGCAACTCTGCATCTAGTGTAGAAGACGCCACCAAGGTGTGCTGAGCAGCATCGTCGATGACTTGAGCGTAGATATTTTGGTTGGAGCGATACACCGCCAAACGGGGGCATGCTGCAGTTCCGGTCACCTTGCGGCGAATGCGCTGGTGACGGCGGCGGGTGTTTTGCTTTCGACTCAGTTTCATGGCTTATTTACCAGACTTGCCAGCTTTACGTAGGATGTACTCTCCGGCATAGCGGATGCCCTTGCCTTTGTAGGGTTCGGGGGGGCGAACCGCACGAATGGTGGCGGCGGTGTTACCCACTAGTTCTTTATCGATACCGGTCACAATCACGTTGGTGTTGCCCTCAACCGCCAACTGAATGCCTTCGGGCGCGGGAATTTCCACCGGGTTGCTATAACCGACGTTCAAAACGAGTGTGGTTCCTTTGGCTTGGGCGCGATAGCCCACCCCCTGAATCTCCAAGCGCTTTTCAAATCCCTGCGAGACCCCCTCAACCATATTGGCCACCAACGTGCGGCAAAGGCCGTGCATTTGGCGACCGACGCGGGTACTGTCAACCGGTGCGACCTTGACTTCGCCACCGTCGAGAACCACCGTGACTTTGGCTGGAATCGTGCGCTGCAGTTCCCCTTTAGGGCCTTTCACCGCGACATCCTGACCCTCAATCTTGACGGTCACTTTGTCGGGAATGGGAATGGGTTGCTTGCCAATACGAGACACGATCGGAACTCCTGAACGGGTGACTTAGTAGACGTAGCAGAGGACTTCGCCGCCAATGCCGCTGCGGCGGGCATCGCGATCCGTCATGATGCCGCTAGAGGTGGAAATGATGGCAATGCCAATGCCCCCCAATACGCGGGGCAGATCTTTGCGGTTCTTATACACCCGCAGGCCGGGACGGCTGACCCGCTGTAGCTTGGTGATGATCGGCTTGCGGTGCTTGCCCTTGTATTTGAGGGACAAGACAATGTCCTTGCCAAGACGGGCATCGGCCTCCTCGAACCCCTCGACAAACCCTTCTTCGGTCAATACGCGAGCGATGTTGCGGGTCATCTTAGTGGACGGTAGCGTCACCGCGTCTTTCCGCGCCAGCGTGGCATTGCGGATGCGGGTGAGCATATCGGAGATAGTGTCGTTTGTGTGCGCCATGTGCAGTTACCTCTAAGCCTGCAGAGCGAGACGGATGGGTTGAAGCGGGGCCGGGAAGGCAGTTGCTCGTCGTACAGTGTGTCGAATCACGATCGGAATACCAAGGGGGTGAAGGGGCTGGGGAGAGTGGCTACCTAGGAAGCGAAGGGCATGCCGAAGGCTTTGAGCAGGGCTCGACCGGCGTTGTCGTCGGTGGCGGTGGTGACAATCGAAATGTCCATGCCTCGGATTTGGTCGATTTGGTCGTAACTAATTTCGGGGAAAATCAGTTGCTCCCGCACGCCAATCGTGTAGTTGCCGCGACCGTCAAACCCCTTGGGGCTGACGCCGCGAAAGTCGCGGATTCGGGGCAGGCCGACGTTGAGCAGGCGATCGAGAAACGCATACATCTTTTCTCGCCGCAGGGTGACCTTGAGACCGACCGGCATGCCTTCCCGGATTTTGAAGCTGGCGATCGCCTTTTTGGCCCGCGTAATCACGGGACGCTGACCGGTAATCTTGCTGATTTCAGCTAGCGAAGCTTCCAGCGCCTTGGCGTTTTGGGAGGCTTCGCCCAAACCGCGATTGACAACAATCTTCTCCAGCTTGGGTACCTGGTGAATATTTTTGTAACCCAGCTCCTGCATGAGCTGCGGCACGAGTTTCTCGGTGTAGCGCGTCTTGAGACGTTGTGACATGGTCGGTTCTCAACAGAAAAATAAGGGCCAGACAGCTCCCGGAGGGATTAGTCGAGGATTTCGCCAGTTTTCTTCAGCATGCGCACCTTGCGCCCTTCGGGGGTGAAGGTATAAGCAATCTTGCTCGCCACTTCTTCCTTTTTGGAATAAGCCATCACATTAGAGACGTGAATGGGAGCTTCGCTGGTTTCAATCCGACCGCTTTCCCCTTCCCGCTGCGGCTTGATGTGGCGGGTGCGGATGTTGACGCCGTCCACCACCACCATATTTCTGGCGGGCAGGGTAAATAGAATTTCGCTAACAGTGCCTTTGTCGCTGCCGGCAATCACCTGAACGGTATCGCCCTTTTTGACTTTCATCTTGTAGCGCAGGGAATTGCGATGGGCGCGAATACCTGGCTGCTTGGCTAGGGCAGCAATTTGGCTGCGCTTGAGTTTGCGGGCCATTTTACAGAACCTCCGGAGCGAGCGAGACGATCTTGGTGAAGTTCTTCTCCCGCAACTCTCGGGCCACCGGACCGAAGACGCGGGTGCCGCGAGGGTTTTGGTCGGGGTTGATCAGGACGGCAGCGTTGTCGTCAAACCGAATCGTCATGCCGTTCGGGCGGCGAATCGACTTGACGGTCCGCACCACCACGGCTTTGACCACATCCGACTTTTTCACCGGCATATTGGGGGCAGCGTCTTTAACCACCGCCACGATCACATCGCCCACATGGGCGTAGCGACGACCGGTACTGCCCGGAACGCGGATGCACTGGATGCGCCGAGCGCCCGTGTTGTCCGCCACATTGAGCATGGTTTCCTGCTGGATCATGACTTCGCTCCTGGGGTGAGGATGTCAGCAACTTCCCAGCGCTTAGTTTTGCTCAGGGGCCGGGTTTCGGCAATGCGGACGCGATCGCCCTGCTTGCAGCGATTGTCTGCATCGTGGGCCTTATACTTGTGGGTTCTGACCACAATCTTGCCGTACTTGCTATGGGAGATGCGACTCTCGACAGCCACCACGATGGTTTTATCCATCTTGTCGCTGACCACTAGGCCAATGCGCTCTTTGCGGCGCTTTGCTTGACTTGTTTCAGACACGTTCGGGGTCCCTCACTCGCTTAAGAATCCACTGCATTAGCTTTCGTTCTGGAGCGTTCGCCCTCAACCGTCATCAGTTGGCCCAGACGGTGCTTGGCTAACTTGATTTGGTGGGGCTTTTCCAGTTGGCGGGTGGCTTTTTGCAAGCGAAGCTCAAATAACTCTTTTTTCACCGCCAGAATTTCGTCACTCAGTTCCTCGTCAGAGAGAGCGCGAGCCTCTTCGATGTTGGGCATCGGCATGACTAGTTACCTCCATCCTCGGTAGAAGGTTCGGCAGCAGCGCTTCCCTCAACTGGGGTCTCGCGCACCACAAACTTGGTTTTAATCGGCAACTTTTGGGCCGCCAGCCGCATCGCTTCTCTCGCCACAGACTCAGATATGCCCCCCATCTCGAACATGATGCGACCGGGCTTGACCACCGCCACCCAAAATTCAGGATTCCCTTTACCGGAACCCATCCGGGTTTCAGCCGCGCGCATCGTCACGGGTTTGTCGGGAAAAATCCGAATCCAGATTTTACCGCCGCGACGCACCGATCGAGTCATGGCTCGACGGGCTGCCTCAATTTGGCGGGAGGTAATCCAAGAAGGCTCGGTGGCCGCGAGGCCAAATTCGCCAAAGCTAACCTTGTTGCCGCGAGTGGCTTTACCCCTCATGCGGCCTCGCTGTTGCTTGCGAAATTTTGTGCGCTTGGGACTTAACATTGGGTACGGTTCCTCTCCATCAGCAGTGAGCGGCTGTCAGCTCGGGGTTTACCCCTCAGCTGCCGAACGATCTTCAAATGTGGGACGGCGGCGCTGCGAGCGGCGCTTGGGCTGTTGGGTGGGAGCGGGGCGGGTTTCCAGCTCTTGACCGGGCAGGATCTCGCCCTTGAAGACCCAAACCTTGACGCCGATGATGCCAAATGTCGTTTTGGCGTCGTGTTCGGCATAGTCGATATTGGCCCGCAACGTGTGCAGCGGAATGCGGCCTTCGCGGGTCCACTCGGAACGAGCGATTTCCGCTCCGTTCAGACGCCCGCTAATCTGAATCTTGATCCCCTCTACCCCGGCCCGTTGAGCCCGCTGGATCGACTGGCGCACAACACGTCGGAAAGAGACGCGGCGCTCCAGTTGTTGAGCAATGCTCTCGGCAATTAGGGCCGCTTCGGCATCGACGCGAGTGACTTCCACGACGTTGATGCGAACGGTGCGGGTTCCCCCTTCAGCGGCGGGGCTGCCATCCAGTTCTTTGAGCAGGCCGACGCGGAGGGCTTCGATGCCAGAACCGCCGCGACCGACCACCACACCGGGACGGGAGGTGTGAACTTCCAGATCGATTTGGTCGGCTTTGCGCTCGATCGCGATGTCGGCCAAGCCCGCATTAGTGAGATTCTTGCGCAGATAGGCGCGAATCTTATGGTCTTCCTGTAATAGGGCGGGATAGCGATCGGGGCTGGCAAACCAGCGACTGCGGTGAGTCTTGGTGATGCCCAGGCGAAAGCCGGTTGGATGAATCTTCTGTCCCATAATGTGATGCGCTTGGTTAACGATGCAGGAGGCTTGGAGGAAATACGAAGTTACGCTTCGATGGGGCTGACCGACACAGTGATGTGGCAGGTCTTTTTCTGAATTTGGTAAGCGCGACCCTGGGCGCGAGGGCGAAAACGTTTCAGGGTAGGGCCTTGGTCCGCATAGGCAGTGCTGACGTAGAGCTCCGTTGCGTCCAAACCTTCGTTGTGTTCGGCATTCGCCACCGCCGATCGCAAGACTTTGCGAACGGGTTCGCAGGCGGCGTAGGGCATAAATTCCAGAATGATGAGCGCATCTGCATAAGAACGACCGCGAATCTGGTTGAGGACGCGGCGCACTTTGCTGGGGGACATGCGAACTGTCCGGGCGATCGCCTTCACTTCTAGGGTGTCAGTAGCCATCAGTCGTCCTCTCTTTAGCGGCGCGAAACTTTCTTGTCGGAGGCGTGCCCGCGATAGGTGCGGGTGATGGAAAATTCGCCCAGCTTGTGGCCCACCATTTGTTCGGTCACATACACGGGAACGTGCTGCCTGCCGTTGTGAACGGCAATGGTATGGCCGATCATCTGGGGAATGATGGTGGAGGCACGGGACCAAGTTTTAATCACTTGTTTGTCGCCGCGCGCATTCATTGCATCTATCTTTTCGAGCAGGGATGCAGCAACGAATGGACCTTTTTTGAGCGAACGAGGCATAATAACCTACCGAGTCAATATCATCGAGAACTGGGGAAAACCGAAACCGCACGAGAGTGGCTTAACGGGTGGACTTGCCGCGCTTGCGACCGCGCACGATTAACTTGCCGCTGGCCTTCTTGCGATTGCGGGTTTTGTAACCCAGAGCGGGAATGCCAGTCGGGGACAGAGGAGAAGGACGGCCAATCGGGGCTTTGCCTTCACCACCGCCGTGGGGGTGGTCGCAAGCGTTCATGGCGACACCGCGAACGTGTGGACGGCGACCGGCCCAGCGAGTGCGCCCCGCTTTCCCCTTGTTTTGATTGGCGAATTCGGCATTGCCCACCGAGCCCAGCGTCGCATAGCACTCTTTGCGCACCATCCGCACTTCGCTAGAGGGCAGCTTGATGGTGACGTAATTACCCTCTTTTGCCACCACCTGAGCGCCCGCACCGGCAGAGCGCACCATCTGAGCGCCGCGACCGCGATACAGCTCGACATTGTGGACTACAGTACCGAGGGGCACGCGGGATAGAGGCATGGCATTGCCAATCTCGAACGGAGCCTCTTCGCCAGAGATCACCGTATCGCCCACTTTGAGGGAGCGGGGCTGCAGGATATAGCGCTTTTCGCCATCGCTGTAGTGCAGCAGGCAAATGCGAGCATTGCGGTTGGGATCGTACTCAATCGTGGCCACTTTCGCCGGGATACCCACTTTGTCCCGCTTGAAATCGATGATGCGATACAGGCGTTTGTGACCGCCGCCGCGATGGCGACTGGTAATCACGCCGCGATTGTTGCGCCCCTTCTTGTCGTGGATGTGGGTCACGAGGGACTTTTCGGGCTCGTCCGTCGTAATTTCGGCAAAGTCCGACGCAGTATGCTGGCGCATACTCGGGGTATAGGGATTAAAGGTACGAATGGCCATAATCGCTGGGTTGAGTGGAGGTCTGCGTCAGAACTTAAACGTCGGGGAACAAGGCGATAGAATCGCCGCTGGCGAGGGTGACGACCGCTCGCTTGTGACGAACTCGAAAGCCCGTGCTGCGACCGAGGCGGCGCTTTTTATTGGCGGGCTTGTAGGTGTTGACTGCCGTGACGCGAACGCCGAACATTTCTTCGACGGCATACCGAATCAGAGGCTTGGTGGCAGTGTCTTGCACCTCAAAGGTGTATTTGCTCTCTTCCATTAACTGGCTGGTTTTTTCGGTGATGATGGGGCGGATGAGCACGTCCGCCAACCGGCGCTTACTTTGAGTCACTGTAGACCTCCCGAATGCGATCGAGTGCAGGAGCGGTGGCCACAATCCAATCGACGTTGAGCAAGTCAAACACGTTGAGATTATTGGCGGTGATGAGCTTGGCACGGGCAATGTTGCGGGCTGCCCGATAAACGTTTTCATCTTTCTCGGCCACAATGATGAGAGCGGACTGATCCCGACCCACCCCCCAGCGCTCTAGGGCCTGGACCACTTCTTTCGTCTTGGGTTGAGCCAGCTTATCGGAAAAATCCTCTACCACAATCAGGTCGTCGCTGCGGCTTTGCAGGGCGGTACGCAGGGCGAGACGACGCTCTTTGCGGTTCATGTTGAGGCTGTAGTTGCGCTCGTTGCGGGGACCGAAGATGACCCCCCCTTTCCGCCACAGTGGCGACCGGATAGAGCCAGCGCGGGCTCGACCCGTGCCCTTTTGACGCCAAGGCTTGCGACCGCCCCCTCGCACTTCCGCGCGGGTTTTGGAATGGGCGTTAGCCTGACGGCGATTGGCCATTTGGCGGCGCAGGGCTAGATAAACAATGTGGTTGGCACTTTCTGCCGAGGCAACGGCCAAATCCAGCTCGGTCTCGCCAGCCGCCTCGCCTTGCCAATCTTTGATGGTACAAGTTGCCATGGGATTGCTCTCCTACAGTGCGACCTAGCGTCCGACTTTAACAGCGGGTCGAATTTCCAGCAGGCCGCCCTCGACTCCGGGCACAGCGCCCTTGATCAGCAGCAGATTGCGCTCGGTATCGACCCGAACCACCGTCAATTTGCGGATGGTGGTGCGCTTGCCGCCGTCGCGACCGGCCATGAGCTTGCCAGGATAGACGCGGCCAGGGGTAGTACCCGCCCCAGTGGAACCGGGCTGGCGGTGGTTCTTAGAACCGTGGGACATAGGGCCGCGACGGAAGTTGTGGCGCTTTTGATAGCCAGTAAAGCCGCGACCGATGGTGGTACCGGAGATATCGACAAGCTGACCGGCTGCGAATGCCTCGACGGTGAGTTGCTGGCCCAATTCGTAAATTTCGGGTTCGTCGAGCCGATATTCGATCAAATGCTTGAGTGGGGTTTCAATCCCAGCTTTTGCCAAGTGACCCATCTCGGGCTTATTGAGGCGCTTGGCGGCACCATAGCCAATTTGGATGGCGGTGTAACCGTCAGTATCTTTCGTCTTGATTTGAGTGACGGTGCAGGGACCGGCCTCGACGACGGTCACGGGGACGGCCAAACCTTCGTCATCAAAGATTTGGGTCATACCCAGTTTTTTGCCAAAAATGCCGACAGCCACTTTGGGCCTCCACTTGACAACTGATAACACTCACTCGATAGCAGAATTCTCCTAGCTATCCAGAGCGGACCCAGATGGGATGGGTCAGAGGTGACTAACTGCTACAATCGCAGAACTCAATCGCGTCTTAAAACAATCTCCAAGCATTCGATAAAACCTTGAAGATGCGCTATGGGTGAAGTGATTGAGGGTTCGAGATCGTCACAGCGAGTGCTGGTGGGCAAAATCGAGAATTCATTGAGAACACAGATTTTGCCAAGTGTCTGGACTTGTAAATCGAAGCCTCGATGCGAGGCTAGAAATACAGTATCCGTTGCGACAGCTCGTTTGCTGTATTTCCACAGCTTTACCACTTTAGAGGGGAACGATCGCTTTGTCCAGAAACTTTTGAAATTAAATTTGCGGGGGGGCAGTAGGGGTCAACTCGGCTGCCTTCGGGCATAACAATGGCAGGTGACGGAGATCTTCACAACCTGAGTTCGACGACTCTGCATTGCCCTCACCCCCAACCCCTCTCCCTGGGGAGAGGGGAGCAAGAGAGTCAATCGAAGCCTCAATCTAAGGCTCTGTTCTCCTGGCCCCAAACTGCGGGCCAGAGGTTAGGGGATGGGTTCAGGCGGCTGTCGAACTCACGTTTCACAATGTGCTACCCGAACGGAAATTTGCCCCGATGAAATGGACTACGCGCGGTCGCTACAGCGTCAAGGCGTTGCTCGATCTGGCTTTGTCAGGCAGCCAACTGCCGGTATCGGTGCGGGCGATCGCCGAACGGCAAAACATTCCGGCCCCCTATTTGGAAAAGCTGTTGATCGAGCTGCGGCAGGCGGGCTTGGTGCGATCGCAGCGGGGGGCACAGGGGGGATATCGCTTGGCGCGCTCGGCGCGGAAGATTTCACTGGCAGAGATTTTAGCGGCGGTGGGGGAGCGGCTGGAACCTCTATCGGTGCCTGAAACAGAGGCGGAGGAGAGCGAACGGGTGGAGGATTGGGTGACGCAAGCGGTGTGGCAGCGGGTGTCCCAACGACTGCAGCAGGTGTTGGCCGAGATTACGCTGGAGGATTTGTATTTCGATGCCCGCAGTCGGCAGGCTGCACAATCGGAGGCTCCCGAGTTTATTGTGTAGGGGTTTCGATGAGGGTGGCGATCGCGCTCATCAGCCCTCACCCCCAGCCCCTCTCCCAATTCTGATGCTGCGGGCGAAATTCATATTCCGAAACATTGGCCATTTGTCTAGATGCCTGTGGCCCCCTTCCCCTAACCCCTACCCCCAACTTTGGGGGCAGGGGAACAAGGCCCCGTAAGGATTTTCGGCTGTTTCTCCCCTCTCCCAAGCTTGGGAGAGGGGCCGGGGGTGAGGGCCATGCAGAGGACTTGCACCATGCCAATATTTCTAAATGTTAAATTGGCCAGCAGCATCAATTCTGGGCGAGGGGAGCAAATCCCTTGGCATCCGCTATTGTGGCGTAAGTGTGCTGGGGGCTTGGCAGGATGGCTGCAACTGGGAACGGCGATCGCCGCCAATCGTTATTTCTTCTATTAGGGGCCGCGATCGCCACGGTGACCATTTGGCAAATTCCGTTCGGCCACCTGCTGCTGTATCCCTTCACGATCCTGTCCACTTGGTTTCACGAAATGGGCCACGGTTTGACAGCGCTGCTACTCGGCGGCAATTTCGAGCGGCTAGAGTTATTTGCCAATGGCAGTGGTTTGGCCACCCACTCGGGAGCGGTGTGGGGCGGTCGGTTGGGGCGAGCTTTGGTGGCGGCGGGGGGGCCGTTGGGTCCGGCGATCGCCGGAGCGATTCTGATTGTGATGGCTCGCTGGCGGCGGGCCAGTCGCGGCACGCTGGCGATCCTGGCTGGGGTTTTATTACTGTCGCTAATCTGGATGCGATCGCTGTTCGGGGTGCTGGCAGTGGTGGCTTGGGCGGGGGCGATCGCCTTGGTTTGCCTGCGGGGGTCGCGGGGGGCGCAGGCGTTTGCCGTCCCATTTTTGGGGGTGCAAGCCTGCATTAGTACCTTCAATCAGTTGGATTATTTATTCTCGCAGGAAGCCGTTATCGGCGGACAGCGATTTTTATCGGACTCCGGCCAAATTGCCCGACAGTTGTGGCTGCCCTTTTGGTTTTGGGGGCTCTGTTTGGGAGTGCTGACGCTGGGATTATTGGCGGGCAGTTTGTGGCTGACCTATGGCGATAGCGTCCAGAGCTTGGCCGCTCGTTCCCAGCGCTCCAATCCTCGCTGAGGCTCGCTGGGACAACCCTCAAAACGCGTTAGGATAGCCAGGGTTTTTTCCCGCTCCCTTCTCTATCTCTTCTCCCTGCCGTGACTGCCGAACACAATTCCAGCCTGACCGTATCTCCCTGTCCCATTCTCAGAGGGGCGATCGCCATTCCCGGCGATAAATCCATTTCCCACCGCTCGTTGATGTTGGGGGCACTGGCGGAAGGGGAAACCAGCATTCGCGGCTTGCTATTGGGGGAAGATCCCCGCAGTACGGCGGCTTGCTTTCGGGCGATGGGAGCAGAGATCTCCAAGTTAAATTCGGAGTTGGTGACGGTGCGGGGGGTGGGATTGTCGGGATTGAAGGAACCGGTGGATGTATTAGATGCCGGGAATTCGGGGACGACGCTGCGGTTGATGTTGGGCATTTTGGCAGCGCAGGCGGGTCGATTTTTTGCGGTCACAGGAGATGGTTCATTGCGATCGCGTCCGATGGGTCGGGTTGTTACGCCCCTCCAAAAGATGGGGGCGCAAATTTGGGGTCGAGTGGGCGGCGATCGCGCCCCTCTAGCAGTTCAGGGGCAGAGGTTGCAAGGCATTCACTATCAATCCCCTGTGGCCTCTGCACAGGTAAAGTCTTGCGTCTTGCTGGCGGGGTTATGGGCAGAAGGGGAAACCACGGTGACCGAACCCGCCCCATCCCGCGATCACTCCGAACGAATGTTGACGGCATTTGGAGCTGATTTGAGCGTCGATCGTGCTGCTCGCACTGCCACAGTTCGCAGCGGGGCTCAGTTGTATGGCCAACCAGTGACTGTGCCGGGGGACATCAGCTCGGCAGCGTTTTGGCTGGTGGCGGGGGCGATCGCTCCCGAGGCCGACCTGCTCGTGCAAAATGTCGGTATTAACCCCACGCGGACAGGGATTTTAGATGTTCTGCAGCAAATGGGAGCAAATCTCAAATTGGAGAACGAGCGCGAGGAAGCAGGGGAACCGATCGCCGATGTGCGAATTCAGTCTTCTCAACTGCAGGGCTGCGAGATTGGGGGCGATACGATTCCGACGCTGATTGACGAGATCCCGATTTTGGCCGTAGCTGCAGCCTTTGCGCAGGGAAAAACCACGATTCGGGATGCAGCAGAGTTGCGGGTGAAAGAAAGCGATCGCTTGGCGGCAATGGCGACCGAACTGACCAAAATGGGCGTGCTGCTCGAAGAGCATCCTGACGGGATGGAGATTTGGGGCGGACAGCCGCTCGAGGGTGCGGTCGTGGAGTCCTATGGCGACCACCGGATCGCCATGAGTTTGGCGATCGCCGCCTTACAAGCCAACAGTCCCACAACGATTCGAGGGGCAGACTGTGCTTCGATCTCGTATCCCACTTTTGTGCCCACACTGCAGCAGATTGCACCGGCTAGCGTGGCCTAGGCATTTCCACCCCTTCGGGGGGTAAAAATTCCACTGTTTGGCCCATCAGCACCATCGTGGTGCTGGTATTTTCGTCGAAGCCAATGCGGCGGTAAAACTCTTGTTGGTAGGTGGTGAATAGATAAATGCGCTCGACCTTTTGCAGGTCGGGATGGGCAATGAGGGTTTCGACCAATTTGCGGCCCAAGCCTTGATGTCGATAAGCGCTATCCAGCACCACATCCCACAGCACAGCTCGATAGACACCATCGGAGGTGGCGCGGGCAAAACCAATCAGGCGATCGCCATCCCAAACAGTAACAACGGGATGACTGAACTGAATTGCCCGTTCGACATCTTCGCGTCGGCGATCGCGAGCCCAGAACGCATTGTACTGAAAGAGCTGCAAAAGCCGATCGATGTCGACTTCGGCAGGATCGACCGAAAAGCGAATGTGGCGGTTGTCGGGTTGAGAAGGACGGGCCGTTGTAGACCGTAGCTGTTGTGCTTCGCAATCCGGCCCTGAGCGTTGCTTCACGCGAGACCTACTTACACGATGGGTACTGGAGGTTGGGCTCCGATTGACGCGACTCAAATCGCCCACGTCTGTCGGGTTCTCTAGGGTAGCAGGTTGTCGGGCAATTGCGGGATGAAACGTCAGGACGCCTTCCTCCATCCTACCCATTCACTGCAGAAGCTCTAGATCTGGGATTCGGTAGAATTGGGGAATTTCTCCTCACACTCTGTTTCCCTTCACCAGGGTCAGGGATGAGAGCATAAAGCTGCAAAACTTCGGCTACCTTGACCCGGCTAATTGGCTTCGATATAAATCCAGAGGCTCCGACAAATTTGCTCTTAATTCGGTCCACCATCCCATCACTACTGGTCACGATCGTCACTGGAATATTTTTGAGCATCGATATGCGTCGAATTTGGGCGCAAATTTCGTAGCCATTCGCGATCGGCATGACCAGATCCAGAAAAATCAGCTCGGGCCGTTTCTCTAGCAAAATTCCCAGTGACTCTAATGGATTGCTGATGCCGATAAAGTCACAAGCGTAGCTCGACAAGCAGGCTTCCATGCGCTTGAGATCGAGCGGGCTGTCATCGATATAGGCGATGAGGGGACGGCTGGTGGCTGCATGGTGCTTTGCAATTGGACGGTTTGCGGCTGGACGGTGACTCGAGATCGGGCGGCTCGGCAGGGGCAGCTCGGTGACGGCCTCGTCGGGAGCACTGGAATCGCCACTAACGATCGCCATTGCCTCTTCAACCGCCGGATGCCGTTGATTTTCTCCGAGTTGGGGATTGGCAGTTTCATCCGCCAATCGAATAGCCCCCATCCGTAACTGAGGCTTGAGGGCTCGGGCGACGTGCAGTGGGTCGTTGCCGAGGGCGATCGCAACATCTCGGATAGTCCGCTTGCCATCCAATAACGCGGACAGCCGAGTAAAGATCTGCTCCGATACCAGCTCTTGTAACTGTTGCGGATTCTGGACGATCGGTACCTGGTGGGGGGATTGTTCTTCTAAACCGGAATCCAGCCATGCCTTGACGCGCTCGCTCACCTGCTCCCATAAATACTCTGCTTTGAGGGGCAAGGCAAAATTACCCTCCATATGGAGCGTGTCTTGGGGGCTCGCTCGATAAACGAATGGCGAGCAATCTGAATTGAGTCGAGCTTCCTGCAGTGCAATATCGAATAAGGTTTCTCCGATGCTGCAACGCAAAATTGATACCGCTCGAGTTCGATCCACCACCTGCCGTTTCATTAATTTTTCCAGCAAGTGGTGAGTCCATTCTCCATAGGTATTGGGGACAGGTAAGTCAACCCGACCTGCTTCTAAAGCGGGAGCTTGTTGGCGGAGGGAGCGCAGCCACCGACCGACTGGGTCGATCCCTCCGGCATCTCCAATAATTCTGCCGAGAAAGAACCACAGTGCCCACGTGCAACCACTGTGGTTGGAAACCTTTAAAACCCCTGTAAAGCGCTGGCGGCTACATTCTTCGAGATATTCTCTTAGCGTGTGGCAGGAAGAAAGGGTAGGGGGTGTCATAATAGGATCCTCTCGCAGTCAAAGAATACAAAAATTCGAGTAAATAGCAGGCAAATAAACTGAAGAACAGATTCGGGGCAATCTATAAATTGATGCTCTGTAAATTTTGCGATCGCAATAATTCGAGCTTTTGATAGCGTTTCAGATAAAGTTGATATTTCCTTAGAAGCTACCTTTTTCGCTCGCTCGAGTTGGAGTTGACTAGCAACTGATGGCGGGACTCTAAAGCACTAATGCAAGAATGAAACCGGTTGTTTGAGATATCAAAATTCATGTCTTGATGCAATTCAAACGTTCTTTCAATGTCTTTAATCAAACGATACAGATCTCCTTTAGTCCGTTCTTTTTTTGAAAATATAGGCATTGTAACTGCATTCCTTGAGAATAGACTTTACCTAAGTTGAACTAGGCCGATTGATTGTTAGAATTTAAAATCTTGGATCTCTCAAATTTAAACTACCCTGCTTGCGGGCTAAATCTTCTCATCCAAGATAAGCAATTCTGGCGTTGGCCGCAGTCCAGTCAAGTGAAGAATTGAGTGCTAGTAATTACCGATCTCAACGGTATTATATTCGCACGCTGTGTCAATAGATACATCCTCTTTTAAAGGCGATCGCACTAGACCGTCACACTAATCCTGGGATTAGTTTCAGGACTAGTCCTTTATCCCCCCACAAACCGAGTCTAGTCAGAAACCTGTAGTTTTAATGAGGCATCTTTTAATCCCTCTCACTAACGCTGTTAACCGCTGCATTTATCCCCTAAATCCCCCAGGATGGGGGGTTTAGGGGGCCGAGTGCAATGTCTGAAAACTCCAGATCTCAATCTGGATGGGGTTTAGAAAAGATACGATAGAATTTTCTCGTAACACGAGGTTCGCAAAAACGCCTGCAGCAACAAGCCGGTAGGCATCTTTGAACGAGATTCAATCGAGCAGATGGAGCTTGCGAGCTTTTAAAACTGCTTCAACCCGATTGCTGACGCCAAACTTGCTCAAAATGTTTTTGACATGGGACCGCACGGTATTGATGGAAATGCTGAGAGACTCCGCAATCTCGCCGTTACTAAAGCCCCGAGCAATCGATTGTAAGATTTCTAATTCTCGTTGAGTTAGCTTCACCATCTCGCTGCTGAGGTCGGTAGCGGTGGATTGGGACGACACGATCTGGCGCATCCGCCCGACAATCTCTGGAGAAATATACATAATTCCCTGGCTGACCAGACGAATGGCCCTAATTAAGTCATCCACTTCTAGGGTTTTGAGACAGTAACCATCTACCCCAGCTTGCATCATCTCAGCCACCGCACTATCTCGATCGATCGCCGTTAGGGCAAGCACTGCGATCTGGGGAAATTCAGTTTTGAGTTGGCGCGTGGCAGTAATGCCATCCATCACATCCATCTCAATATCCATCAAGATCAGATCGGCTTCCTCTTGCCGAACGATATCCATAACCTCTTGGCCGTTGGAGCAGGCTTGGAGAATCTGAAAGTCGGGTTCGTCAGACAGGCGATCGCAGAGAATATCCCGCAAAACGCCATGGTCGTCTGCCACCACAATACGAACAATCTTAGGAGGGGCTAGCATTTAACTGGAGCTCGCAATCTGTACAACATTGGTAATGGGTCGATATTGGCAAGGTAAACCAAAATGTGCTCCCCTGTCCGACCTGACTCTCGACACCGATGCGACCTTTATGAGCTTCGATAATTTTCCGACAGAGATAGAGCCCCATTCCGGTTCCCCCCTTTTCGCTAGACCGACCTGCCTGATAAAACCGCTGAAATAAATTTTTCTGGGCTTCGGCTGAAATGCCCTTGCCCGTATCGCGACAGCTAAAGAAAATGCCATCAAAGTTGACATCTACACAGACAGAAATCTGTCCGCCGGAGGGGGTAAAACGAATGGCATTCGAGAGCATATTTTGAATGATGCGACCAATCTCTACGACATCTGCCTCGATCGCAGGCAAATTGGGGGCGATGCTAACCGACCATTGCAGTGACTTAGCTAATAGAGATTGCTCCAACAGTTGATACGCATCGGCGATCGTCTGCTCCCAGTTCAGGGGGGCGTAGACAAGCTGTTTCTGACCAGCTTGATAGCGGGAGATATTGAGTAAATTTTCGACCAAATTGCTCAGGGAAAGATTGATTTGCAAGCTATTGCGAGCTGAGTTGAGCAATTGGGCCGGTTTATCATCAGTTGCTTCGGATCGGTGTTCCAAGCGCTCGACCAATGCAGTTAAGGCGATCTTCTGAGAAAAGAGGGGGTTGCGCAAATCGTGACCCAAAGCCGAAATCAGATCTTCTAGCGAGCGATTGTATTCTCGCAATTGCTTGGCTTGCTGTTGCGTTTCTCGGAATAACTGTTGCTTTTCTAAGGCAACAGCCAACTGCTCGACGACATTATCGAGCAATCGCAGCTCGGCGGCATTCCAGTTCTTGGGGGCAGAAGCACAGACAATCAGGCTGCCACAAACGCGATCTTCTTCCCAAAGGGGAAAGGCGGCGATCGCGCCAATGCCGAGGCTGCGATGAAACGTACGACTGGTATCGCTCAGGCTCGTATCTCGGTCGATATCCGTCAGGGCAACGCTCTCCCCATCCCGAAGCTTGGGCAAATAGGCCAACCGTTCGGAGAGATAATCGGCATTCCAGGTGTCTTGCAGCGGAGATAAGGTAGTATACAAAATTTCCAGCTCCCCTTCAGCATCATGCTTCAAGATGATGACGTCGTTCGCGGCGAGCATGGTGCAAATGGTTTGGCCCACTTTAGGCCAAGTGTGCCGAAACTCGGTCGATTGGTTGGCCCAACTGGCAATATTGCCAAACCCCCAAGCCTGCTTTGCCTGGACTTGTAGCTGCTCGACCAAGGTTGCGAAGGCCATTGCTAAGCTTCCGATCGCGTCTCCGGGGGGTAAATTGCAGTCCCAAGTGGGCTCGGGCGAATCGCTGAATTGAACCACCGCCCTTTGCACTTGAGAGACCGGTGCTAACACCCATCGAACCAGCAAGTAGGAACTGGCAACAAATAACAGTCCCCCCGTTCCAAACAGGCTAATCCAGGCCAAGTTGAGTTGAATGGGAACTAAATACCAAGAAGGCAGAGTGTATTCGACTTCTAACATGCCGAGGGGTCGATCGAAGGGATCTCTGAGGGGCAAAATGCCATCCAATCGATCTCCCGCCAAGAGTCCAGTTCCGGTGCGATGTTCTAGAATCGTGCCAGAGTCGGGCATCGAGTCCAGCAACTCGGCTGAATTTTCAAATAACTCGGGCAGGTGGCGGTCATCCAACTCCTCTGGCAAGGTGCCAGCGATCGCCGTTCCGCCAGCATCTCGGAGAATATAGTCTTCGAGGGTGAGGGACTTCATTTCGGCGAGCATTTCGCTATCTATTAACTTCCCTACCATATAGAGTCCGTGGGGGGGAAGTTTGCCCTCGTGGTCGTCAGAGGTTGAAATTTTGGCAAACGCAACCATATAAATGCCTTCCGGTCGTTGCCAAAATGTCGATGTGGCGGGAAACAGAGGCAGATTGAAGTAGACGTCTTGCCAAAATTGAACTTCGGTTCGAGCGAGAGAAGAAGTACCTGAGTCAGCAGCCTCGAGTTCGTAAATCAGTTCGCCTTCTTTCGATAAAACCAAGACCAAATCTAGGTCTAGAGCATCCGGCACCCAGTCGGTAAGATTTGCCCTAGCCCATTCGGGATCTCGCGTAATCGTAAAATCCCTCATTTCGGTCCAAGTTGCTTCATCAATCGCAGCGGACTCTAGCTGTGCTGCATATAGGCTCATGGTGCCGCGAGATCGTTGCAGGCGATCGCGGCCAATTTTTTCACTACTTTCCTGTACGCGAGCATTGGCCCAAATTTGAATCGCGATGGGAGAAATGACGGTAAAGCTACCGGCGAGCGCCGTCAGACAGAGGAGTCGCGTGGTTAAATTGAGTCGAGGAAAGCGAAATTGCATCTATACTTGCCCTCCCTTTAAAGCAAGGCACACAATTTCACTCCAGTTGCTTAAATCCATATGGAACATGCGTTGCACAGTCTGAGAAGCCTGACTTGAAGGGTTTGAAATTGATAACAGAGACAATTTATCACTCGATTGCCGTCCTACAGAGGATAGACAAATCTAAATAAATGATTTCTATTGGATATGATTTTTATCTTTATTAAAAAAGTATCAAGCTCTTCGGGATATATAAAACCTCAATAAAGCGTAAAAATAATACGATCTGGTTTCCAGCGATTGGGTGACTGATGGAAGTAGGAGCGAGGGTGAAAAACTGGGTCGCTTTGTCGATCGATTGCAACGCAAGCGGCGTCCCGCTCCAATGTACCCATCGTCCGTGCAGCAATTCACACCCCGAGCTTTGCCGCGCATCCCGAGCTAGGTTGTTAGCAAGCAAGCGAACCGATAAGGGGGACTCTAATGGTCGATATCGTGATTTACGACGGCAATTGCAATCTCTGCGTCACGCTGGTGCAGGCGTTGGAGCAATTGGATCGGGGACAGAGATTTGTCTACGTGCCGATGCAATATCCCCAACTAGAAGCAGAGTTTGGCGCGAGCGAGCGGGATTGCCAGATGGGGATGCTGGTGATTGATGGCGAGCATCGCGATCGCCGCTGGCAGGGTAGCGATGCGGCTGAAGAATTAGCCAGACGGTTTCCGGCAAGTGCGCCCCTCGTGGCCGCCTATCGAGCTTTGCCGGGAATGAAGTGGATGGGCGATCGCGCCTACGAGCAGATTCGAGACAATCGCTATGCTTGGTTCGGTCGGCGATCGGCCACTTATAGGTCTCCCTACCCAGCTTGCGAATCGGGCAGTTGTCAGCCTTTCCCCGAAACTGCCCCGGCAGAACCGGCCTCAGAAGGTTAAATCGAGTTCCCCCGACCAGCGCCGAAACTGCTCCAGTCGCCAAGCGGCATCCAACTGGCGATTGGTCTGCAACTCCAGCAAGCGCACGCCAGTCTGGGGTAAGGTTTTGAGGGCCAGTTTAAATTCCTCCCAAGTGGCTATCCCCCGATGCTCGATGCCGTAGGTGTGGCAGAGGCGATCGAGGGGGATGTTTTGAGGAGTCGCGAAATAGTCTTCGAAGGGGGGCTCGAATTGGGCAATGGGCAAGAGGTTAAAGATACCTCCACCATTGTTGTTCGCAACCACAATGGTGAGGTGACCGTCCAGTCGCTTGGCACTCAACAATCCGTTGGTGTCGTGCAAAAGCGCTAAATCTCCTGTCAGTAAGACGCTGCTGCGGTGGCGGTGGGCAAGGCCCAGAGCGGTTGAAAGAGTGCCGTCGATACCGTTAGCACCGCGATTGACATAGGGCTGTACCCGCGATCGCCCCGGTCGCCAAAACCATTCCACATCCCGGACGGGGGTACTGTTAGCAATAAATAGCGGCGTGCGCGCGGGCAGAGTTTGGGCAAGCATCCAAGCCACTTTACTCTCGCACAGGCGATCGAGCGATCGCAGGGTTCGGTCGATCGCGGCACCGATCTGGCGATCGCCCTCCAACCAAAGATCGAGATAATCCGACGATTTCTGCAACCCCTCAGACAGCCCTTCACTCAACTGCTCCACGGATATGGGCAGAGGAATCGTGCGGTTGTGCAGGGGGTCGAGATTGCGATCGCCTCCCTCCACTTGCCAGCTCATCGGATCGCATGCAGCCAGCCAATTGCGCAGTTCCTTACTGGTGGGCAGCGGCCCCAATTGCAGCACGAGTTCGGGACGTAGAGCTGTGGCGGCTTGAGGGTTGCGCAGGATGGTGTCGTAGTGGGCGACGAGGCTGGGAACCAGATCGGCATAGTTGCGCAGGGGGGAAAGACCCTCGGCTAACACGGGCCAACCGAGAGCTCGGGCAATACGGGCGATCGCGCGGCAATAGCGTTCGGGGCTGGCTGGTTGGGCGGGACCGGCAATGATGGCGCCTCGGGTACAACTGCGCCAGCGGGCGATCGGCAATTCGGCACTGTCTGCCACAGACAGGCGAGGCGGGGTCCAAGGGACAATGCCATCGAAAAAGTTGGCTGGAAACTGGGTTGCTAAACTTGCAGCGCTGTTGTCGGGAATCGGGGCGAGCGGATCGCGGAAGGGGATGTTGAGGTGGACGGGACCGGGGCTGGGATGGAGAGCTCGCCGCCACGCCTGCACGATCGTTTGGCGCAGGTATCGCAGTTGGCCCAGTTCGAGCGAAGGTGTCGCCAGTTCCGCTTGCCAGTTGGGATAGCGGCCGTAAAGGCCGTTTTGATCGATGGTTTGGCCGGAGTGACAATCTCGCAATTCGGGGGGGCGATCGGCAGTGAAAACGAGCAGGGGAACGCAGCTTTCTCGGGCTTCAATCAGAGCGGGATAGTAGTGGGCTCCGGCGGTACCGGAACTGCACGCCAGCACGACAGGCACATGGGTCCGCTTGGCAATGCCCAAGGCAAAAAAGGCCGCCGAGCGCTCCTCCAGCACTGGAATCGTTTCAATGCGAGAGTCTTGCGTTAGGGCGATCGCGAGCGGCGCCGAGCGCGAGCCGGGGGAAATGACAGCCACCTCCAACCCCAAGCGCCGTAGGGTCTCGATCGCGACCGACGCCCATACCGCATTCATCGTGCGAAAATCTACCACCTCCCCTACACCAACGCCCGCACGAGTGCCTGCAGCTTCAACTGCACCTCCGCCCATTCGCGCTCGGGATCGGACCCCGCCACAATGCCGGCCCCCGCGCACAGGCGCACGCGATCGCCATCCACCAGCGCCGACCGAATTGCCACCGCCAACTCGCAATTACCCGCCCCATCAATCCATCCCAGCGGAGCTGCATACAGCCCCCGCTCGAACGATTCCCACTGGCGAATGCGATCGCAGGCTAGGGGGCGGGGCACCCCCGCGACAGCAGGGGTGGGGTGCAAGGTAGCCAGTACCTTAAAGGGATGTAACTGGGCGGGCAGTTGGGCGCAAATGCGGGTGTGGAGGTGCTGAATATTGGGTAGTTGCAACAGACTGGGGCTGGCCGCCGCCGCTGCCGAGATGCCGAGCTGGCCCAGTTGCTGCACAATCGCGTCTACTACCACGCGATGTTCGAGGCGATCTTTGCTGCTGTTGAGGAGTGCGTCAGCCAAATGGCGATCGGTTTCTGGCGTTGCTCCTCGGGCAGCAGAACCGGCGATCGCGTCAATGGCCAAGCGATGTTGGTGAACGTGCATCAGGGCTTCTGGGCTGGCCCCCATAAACTGCTGGCCGCTGCCATTTCCTAACGAAAACACGTAACAGTTGGGATACAACTGGCGCAAATTGCCCAGAGACTGAAAGGGATTCAATGGTTGCAGGGCGATCAGATCGACGGCTCGGGCGAGAACGATTTTGCGCAGCTCGCCCGTCGCGATCGCCTCTAGGGCCCCTGTCACCGCAGCCCGAAATTCATCCGTGGAAGGGGTTTGCTGCAGTTGAAGCGGCGCTGGAATGGAATAAGACTCCGGCCATTGGGTTGCGGCCAGCCCTTGCAGCGATCGCTCTAAGGCTGCCAAACCGGCAATCTCGGCAGCTAAATTACTCTGTTCGTCGATTGATGTCGAAAGGGTTGCCACACAGCCCTCGGCATGGCGCGCCACCATCCAGCGGGGCACAAACAGGGTGGCTGCTGGAAAGTGGCCCGCAGCTTCGGCTTCGGGAAAAAAGGTAAAGCCCCCTAAAAAATGGATCCCCGCCCGAGGCAGATCCAGATATCCTTCCGTGCGGCTATTGGCGAGGGTGGTGCGAATGAAGCGACGGGCTTCGGCAAACCGATTCCCCTGGCCAGCACGATATTGCGCCACAGCTCCCCCTGCGGCGATCGCCTGAAGTTGGTGTTGACTCTCCCAATAAAAGTGAACGCTGTCGGGGTGGTGTAATTGCGCCAATACTGCTAGGGGATCGAGGTGGGGCAGCGGCACAGCAATGCTGGCAATTTGGGAGTGTTGAGTCTGGCGAGCCTGCTGTTGGCACTCAGCCAGTAGCCGATGGAGCCATCGGCGATCGAGAACTGGCACGTGGGAAGGCAGGGTTACTTGCATCGACAGGAAACAGGTGCAAAAACTTGGCAGTGGCGCCAGTTATTCCGACAGTTCCACTCAGCTCAGTATGACCGAGATTGAGCGGCGACCGCGATCGACAGACCCCAGCTCGCACACACATTGTGCCTTGTGGAGCGACCGTCACCTGCGAGTCTTAACTCAGGTTCACTTTGATGGCGATGAGATAGCCTTGACCCATCCCAGCACAACTCCCCCAGTTATGGCGACTATTGACCTCCGCAGCGACACCATTACGCAGCCCACCCCTGCAATGCGATTGGCGATCGCCAATGCCGCCGTCGGCGATGACGTGCTCGGCGACGATCCCACCGTCAAAGAACTCGAAGCTGATGTCGCCCAACTGTTGGGGAAAGAGGCGGCAGTCTATATGCCCTCCGGCACCATGACCAACCAGGTGGCGGTGCGACTGCACACCCAGCCGGGAGATGAAATCGTGCTGGAATCGGAAGCCCATATTTACTACTACGAGAGTGGCGCTCCGGCAGCTCTGTCAGGAGTAATGTGTCGGTTGGTATCGGGGCGGCAAGGGGTCTTCGCTGCCGACGACTTGGTCAACGTGCTGAGATCGGGCAACCCTCACTATCCGCCAACCACATTGGTTTGCATAGAAAACACCCACAATCGCGGCGGGGGCACAATTTTTCCGCTAGAGGCCATACAGGCGATCGCCGAGGTCTGCCAGCAGCGGGGGCTGGCCATACACATGGATGGCGCGCGACTGTGGAATGCCTGCGAGGCCACTGGCATTACGCCAACTGACTATGCCGAGCCGTTCGATACTGTCAGCGTCTGTTTTTCCAAAGGATTGGGAGCTCCGGTGGGGTCGGCACTGGCAGGCTCGTCCGAGACGATCGATCGAGCCAGACGATTCCGCAAAATGTTTGGGGGAGCCATGCGACAGGCGGGCACGATCGCGGCCGGAGCACTGTATGCCCTGCAACACCATCGCGATCGACTGTGCGAAGATCGCGAAAACGCTCAGCTCTTGGCGCGGCAATTGGTCGAGGTGGACGGGATTGAGGTGGATCTGTCGACAGTGCAAACCAATATCGTGGTGTTTCGCTGTTTGGATGTCCCCGCACCGTTGTTGGCACAAGCCTTGGGCGATCGCGGCGTGAAGCTCTTTGCTCGCGATCGCCACTCGCTCCGGGCCGTCACCAGTTTGATGGTGACTCGCGAGCATATTTTGCAAGTGAAAGATAAAGTGGCGGACGCATTGACAGAAGTCTGCGCCTTCAAAACCGCAACGGAAGAGGTTATCCCTTGAAAAGGATAGGGCTAGCAGCTTCGCTCGGCCGTTAACTGAGGCGATCGCTCCGGCAGGAACTAACTGCCCGTCACAATGCGCTTAATCTGCTTCAACCCCGCTTCTGTATAGGGGGCATATCGCCATTTGAGATCCAGCCAAAAGCCCTTTTTGAGCACGCTTTTGTAATGGGAGAACGTATCGAAGCTCGCTTTATCGTGGTAACTGCCGATACCGCTGTCTCCCACCCCACCAAACGGCAGTCCCGCCACTCCTACATGCATAACGGTGTCGTTAATACACACCCCACCCGATGACGTAGACTCCAACACCTTGGCTTGCTTGTCCCGATCCTGCGAGAAAAAGTAAAGGGCTAGCGGCTTCGGTCGGTCGTTCACGAGGGCGATCGCCTCATCCAGATCGCCGTAGTCCAGCACCGGCAAGATCGGGCCGAAGATTTCTTCCTGCATCACCGAACTGTCCCAACTGACATTATCTAAAACTGTTGGAGCAATATAGCGACTGCCGGGATCGGTTTGCCCGCCGATCGCAATCTCGCCACTGTCGAGAAATGCCGCCAAACGAGAGAAATGCCGCTGGTTGACAATGCGACCGTAGTCGGGACTGTCTGCCGGATTGTCGCCGTAGAAGTCTCGAATGCACTGGGCGATCGCCTCCACCAGTTCCCCTTTGATGCGGCGATCGACCAATAGGTAATCGGGAGCGATACAAGTTTGTCCGGCATTAATGAATTTGCCCCAAGCAATTCGCCTCGCCGTATGTTCGAGCTGAATGTCTGTATCCACAATGCAGGGGCTCTTGCCTCCTAACTCCAACGTTACTGGAGTCAAATGCTTGGCAGCGGCTTGCATGACAATGCGACCGATCGCCGTGCCGCCAGTAAAAAAGATGCGATCGTATTTCTCTGCCAGTAACCGCTGACTCACTTCCACTCCCCCCTGCACCACCGCAATGTAGTTGGGCTCAAACGCAGACTGAATCAGCTCTGCCACCACTGCAGCGGTTTTGGGGGCGTGTTCTGAGGGTTTGAGAATGGCACAGTTGCCCGCTGCGATCGCCCCCACCAGCGGCGAAATCATCAGTTGAAAGGGATAGTTCCAGGGGCCGATAATCAGCGCTACCCCCAGCGGTTCTGGCTGCACCCAGGCTGAGGAGGGAAACTGGTCGATCGAGGTTCTCACCCGTCGAGGCTTCAGCCAAGACTTGAGCTGTTTGAGGGCCAGATTGATTTCGCTGACGGTGGCAATTTCAAAATAGGCTTCGAAGGGGGGGCGGCCCAAGTCCTCTTTGACTGCCTGCACAATCGCATCTCGATAGCTGACAATTGCCTGCTTCAGCTTTTGCAACTGGGCGATCCGAAATTCTGCTGGTTTGGTTTGGCCCGTGCCAAACAAGGTCCGTTGCTGCCGGATGAGGTCTTGAATGGGGGCTACCGCTATCTGAGCTGTCATCGCACATCTCCCGAAACGGCGGGCTCGCACCCACCGACAGAACACTATCTATTTTGGCTCATCTGGGTGTCTGGATAAAAACGCAAGCCACCGGATTGACCCTATAGACGACACAGCTCATCATACAAACGGGAGAGAGCTTTCATGTCAAACTCCTAGTTTTGGCTGAAAACTTAACGAGATCGGGCTTCTAGCCGCCATCTGGTAGGTTTGCCTGCCTCTGTCTACAGTAGGGACACAATCGATGATCGACAGTTTTGAACTTAAGAACTTTGGGCCAATCCCTCAGTTTAAGTGTGAAAAATTAGGGCATATCAATCTAATTATTGGTGGGAATGGAACAGGTAAAACCATCCTGCTTAAAGCTCTTTATAGCACTATTCGAACTTTAGAAGAGTATAAACGAGGCCAGGAACCCCGCAATGCTGCCGAAATTCTCGCAGATAAGCTGTATTGGACTTTTGAGACAGAAAAGATCGGCGATCTCGTGAGTAAGGGAGCAGATAAACCTCTATCCTTCAAGCTCAGCTTTGATAGTCGAGAGTTTTTCTACGAATTTGGTAAAGATACCACCAAAAGTATCCAGACCTTGAAAAATCATGTCTCGCCTCGAGAGAGCAACTCGATTTTTCTCCCGACAAAAGAAGTACTCTCTCTACATCACATCATTTTGGAATCGAGGGAACTGAGCAAGAGCTTCGGATTCGACGATACCTATCTCGATCTAGCACGAGCACTGCGCCAACCTCCAAAGGGCGGCAAGAATTACAAGGAATTTGCTCAATCGAGAAAAAGCCTAAGTAAAATGCTCGGCGGCAAGGTTGAGTATGACGAAAAATCAAGACATTGGCAGTTCAAGAAAGGAAATCAAAAGTTTCCTATTGGTTTGACAGCAGAGGGCGTCAAAAAGATTGCAATTCTTGATACCTTATTGGGGAATCGTTACCTCGACCCAAATTCAGCTATCTTTATTGACGAGCCAGAATCAGCTCTACATCCAGCGGCAATTTCAAGGTTGCTCGAAATTGTAGCTATACTGGCGAATTGTGGAATTCAATTTTTCATGGTAAGTCACTCTTACTTTGTAATCAAAAAGCTATTCCTGATTGCTCAGAAGAAAGATTCTTTATCGATTCCAATAATTTCAGTAGAAAATGAGAATTGGAGCATTGCCAATCTCAAAAATGGATTGCCGGAAAATCAGATCGTCAATGAATCAATTCAACTATATCGAGACGAGGTGGAGCTGGCTTTACAATGAACACCATTTCTATTTCTGAGTCTGGAATGGACTTTGGGCTACATCCGGCAGGCAATTTATTTTATATTGAGAAGAGTAGATCCTATCAAAATATCCAATCTAGAGTGAGGATTGCAGAGTTTCTACTTCTACATCCAAGTCATAACACCAAGTTTTATATTATTGAGGCAAAGTCGAGCTCTCCAAAACCTCAGACACAGCCAAGCTTTGATGAGTTCATCAAAGAAATCTGCGAGAAATTTGCAAATTCGCTGGCCTTATTTATGGCAGTTTACTTGAAGCGCCATTCTTCCACCTGTTGTGAGTTGCCCCAATCCTTTCAAAATCTTGCTATAGACAAAGCTGATTTTCGCCTGACATTAATCATAAAAGGACATAAAGAGGATTGGTTGCAACCCTTGCAAGATGCTCTCAGGAAAGCACTTTATCCGATGGTAAGAACGTGGGATATGTCCCCAAATTCTGTTCTGGTTCTGAATGACACGATTGCTCGCCGGTATAAACTGATCTCATGAAAATCACCCTTGCTGGAGATACCTTTCTACAAGCTAGGACGCTGCTTCCAAGGGAAACGAGGGCTCAAAAAACAAGCTATCCCAGTAAGGCTGAAATCTTTCCCAATAACCGGGGCAAATCGACTGGCTTGGTGTCGTAATCGTCGCAGCCCGCCTCTAACGCCTTAGCGCGATCGCCATCCATCGCGTGGGCAGTTAGGGCAATTACTGGAATCCCACTGGTTTCTGCCGCTGCCTTGAGTCGCTTCGTCGCTTCCCAGCCGTCAATCTCGGGCAAACTCATATCCATCAAAATCAAGTCGGGGGCTTCAGACTGAGCCATCTCCAACCCTTGCTTGCCGTCAACGGCGATCGCAATCTCAAACCCTTTGCGCTTCAAGCGGCGGGATAGCATATCCCGATTCATTTCGTTATCTTCGACGATCAAGAGTTTAGACATTGGTTTTCCGGTTCTCTCAAGAGACATTCACATTGACAAGCGATCCCGTCCAGAGGCTTCCCGCCTGACAGGCGATCGCGCTTCTCAATCACTCCGTATTCGCCTTGGCTGAAGTCGTATTCGCCTTGGCTGGGGCCGTATTCGCCTTGGCTGGGGCCGAGAGGACATTCAACAATTGCTGCTTCACCTGCTCGAACGACCCATCCACGAGACATGTTGTCGCGTTGGCCGCCGATTGAACCTGGCCTTGAAGCTGCTGCCGTTCGGCATTACTCAACTCTTTAGAAGTAATCGCAACCACAGGAATCGATCGCCAATCTGGATTAGCCCGCAGCAGATTGAGGAACTCGAAGCCATTCATTTCTGGCATCACAATATCGGTCAGGATCAGACTGGGAGTGGTCTGGCGCAACTGCTGCAGCGCCTCGCGACCGTGGGCTGCTTCCACCGCCGTCCAGCCGTACTTTTCCGCCAAGCGGACAATCGTATCGCGGGTGTCGAGATCGTCCTCCACCACCAGCACGATTTGATTGTCGCAGTTCTCGGCCTGCCGTTCGAGCAATGAGCCCAAGTACTTGCGATCGATCGGTTTGGTCAAATAATCAGTTGTCCCGATCGCATAACCGCATTGGTCTAGATCCTGAATCGACACTAATATCACCGCTACCGCCTGCAGTGTCGCATCCTGTTTGAAAGCAGACAGCAGATCCCAACTGTTCATTTGGGAGTCGAGAACGTCGAGGGTAATGGCATCGGGTTTGATTTCCCGAGCGCGATCGAGCGCAGCTTGGGTGGGAGGTGCCATTTCGACCTGGAACCCAGACTTGGCTAAAAACTCTTGGAGCTCTTGCCCCACCTCGGAGCGATCGTGAATGACTAAGACTTTTGGCGCTTCGCCAGGGCGCAAGCCATTGGCCATCGATCCAGACAAGCGGTCAGCAGCCTTCGGCTCGCGATCCACTTCTGCCGGTAAGCGGACGGTAAAGGTACTGCCCACACCCGGTTCGCTGGTGACGGAGATCGTCCCCCCCATCATCTCGATAAATTGCTTGGCAATTCCCAACCCCAAGCCGGTCCCGCCGTACTTGCGGGTGGTGGAGGCATCTGCCTGACTGAAAGCATCGAACACCTTATCCAACTGCTCGGGGCTCATGCCAATGCCGCTATCGCGCACTTGCAATTCAATCGTGTCGCTTTCCCCCGCTACCGCAATGCGCTTCACACTCAGGACGATCTGGCCTGCATGGGTGAACTTAGAGGCATTACTTAACAGGTTGAGTAAACATTGACGGACCTTGGTAAGGTCTACCCGCACCATACCGATATCTTCGGGGCACTCCACCTCCAATACATTGTCGTTCTTGCTGGCTAAGGGATAAATGGGTACGCACGCTTCCTGCACGAGCTTGTATAGATCGACCGACTCGACATACAACTCCATCCGTCCGGCTTCAATCTTGGAGAGATCGAGCACGCCATTAATTAACTCCAAGAGGTTCTTGCCCGAAGTGCGAATTTTTTGCAAATCTGGAACAAATTCTTCCGGTTCTAATTCTTCTGCTTCTTCGATCAGCATTTCGCTATAGCCAATAATGGCATTCATCGGCGTTCGAAGTTCGTGGCTCATATTGGCTAGAAAAGAACTCTTGGCTGCGTTGGCAGCTTCTGCCGAGATTCGAGCTTCCTCCGCTTCCTTCTTACTGATTTCTAGTGCTTGGGTGCGCTCGGCCACTTGCAATTCGAGATTGTTGACCAACTCCCGCAACTGTTGGGACATGCGGTTAAAGGATTTGGCTAACAGGCCAATTTCGTCTTGCGTTAACTCGTGTACTTGGCAGTCTAGATCGCCGTTGGCTAGGCGATTGGCAGATCGGGCGATCGCCAAAATTGGCAGGGTAATGCGCCGCGACAGCAGGTAAACCCCCACCAACAGCAACCCTGCCGAACTCAATCCGATCTGCAGAATCTCGCGGGCGAGACGGCGAGCGGGGGCAAACGCCTCGTGCTGGCTTACTTCCGCCAACAGGGCCACATTTTGATCGTCCAGCCATTGGTAAACCCCGACGACAGGCACACCCTGATAATTCTTGTAGAGACCCCAACCCGAGCCCCGTCCGACGATCGCCGCTTCAATGGCCGGACTGACGGGCTCTGCCACCGACTCTGCTGCTGCGTCCCTATCCTCTGAGTCGTCCCGCGAAATAAACGCAAACCGTTCCCCCGATCGACCGACCAAATAGGTTTCGGCACTTTCCCACAGACCGGTGCGTTCGCGAATGAGGGTATCCACTTCAGCTAAATCTAGGTCAACGGCGATCGCGGCCATTTGCTCCCCCTGACTGTCAAAAACGGGGGTGGCAAATGTGATGGCAGCCTCCCCTTCATTCAGGTAAAAATTCGGCACAATGCTATTGACAGTTGCTGCTGTAAAGTAAGTGGTCGGCAATCCGAGCGCTTGGTAGCGGGCCCCCTGCAGCGAAGCCTCTGAGGCAAACACGACAAATCCACCATTACTGGTGACGCGCAAGCTATTCAGATTGGGCTTGATTTGGCTAACCCTCTCGAAATATCGGCTCAACTGAAGTGCTGCTCCTCGATAGGCTTCGCTTTCCGGTTCGTTCAAAATCATCTCTCGCACGAGAGACCGCATTCGATCTAATTCGCCGAGCAACAGCACGTCCTTGCGCTGGTGATCCACCCAATCTCCCAACTGAAGTTGCTTGAGGGAAGCCGCCACTCGCAAGCGATCCCGGGTAGAGTCCAAGAGCGAATCGCGCGCCCGCTGATAGGCAGCCCCTGCCACAATGCAGATGGTGACAACTGACAACAACGAAAAATAGGCAACGAGCTGTGCCAGCAGACTTTTTTTCCAGATGGTCATCGCAATGTCTCGATAGATGGAGGCTCGGGAGATGGATGGGATGCAATCTGCGATCGGTTGGAACTCACGTTCTAGTCTAAGTTCCGAACAGCAATAACCAGATTGGCAGCGTAAACAAAAGGACTACCGTTCCCATGGCAAGCGCTGACACCGCTAAATCTCGATCTAAATTGTATGCTTCTGCTAAGACCAACGTTCCAAAGGCTGGCGGCATCCCCATTTGCAGCACCATGGCCAACCGTTGCTGCTCCGTAACGTCGAAAAACATCAATGCCGTGCCGACCACGAGCGGGACTAAGAGCATTTTGATCGACACAGTAGGGATGGCTTGCCCAAATTTCTCGATCGATCGCAACTGACCGAGCTTCATGCCAATCAGAATGAGGGCGAGGCTGACGATACTCCACGCAAAGAAGTTCAAGCTGCTCTCGACTGGATTGGGAAATTGCACGGAGCGCAGCAGCAAGCCGACGCCCAAAGCCCACAGAGCCGGATTCTCTAGGAGTAGACCGCGAAAGACTCTGGCGATCGCGCCACGGTTCAGATGGCGCGATCCATATCGAGCCGCGATCGCAACCCCCAGCACCTGTACGCCAAAATCTGTACCCAAAAAGTCATATAACAAAGCCCAAGAAAAATACTCCTGCCCCAACAGATTCAAAATCACTGGAAAGCCAATATAGCCTGTATTGCCCACCATCATCGCCAGCAAAAAGCTACCGCGAGTGGTTCCCGGCCAAGCGCTCGAATCAGCCTCCGACGCTTCTGCTGGCAAGTTCAATCCTTCTGTGAGCTGTCGGACTCTCTCTTCATTCAGCTCTAGATCGATCCAAAGTAGCGCAAATCCTGCTCCAACGAGAATGGCTACCCAGGCAGTAGCGGGAACCATCAGAATAATTCCCGACAGATCGGCGTCGTGCATAAAGGCGATCGTGCTGATGGGAACGCCTATCCAGAACAGAAACAGTCCAATATACTTGGGGACAATTTTCGGTAGCTGACGGCCCAAAATCGCCCCGAAGACAGTCCATCCAATCAAAGGGGTATACGTGCCGATCAGGGCCTGAGTGAGACTCGACATAAACGGATAAATACCTATTTAACGATCGATGTGGTGACTCTCCTTCGAATAAGAACTGTCGTCGCCGAGTAAGCTACCTCTTCATTCACTAACCCCCCTCAAGAGGGTGTAAATGTCTTCAAGATATCAGTAATAATAGCCACAGCTGGCTTCACTCCCGAAAAGCTCGAGACTCGTATCAGATGATTCTAGCCGAGATCGAATCCTTTAGCTCGTCAAAAGTTCAGTCGAGATGTCTCAAATGCTTTACACTTATTTACTCGATTGAATCTTCAGTCACGCAAGAGAAGTCATATGGAAGTGCTAGACGGAAATCGCATCGGTATCATTGGCCTTGGCTATGTCGGACTGCCGGTGGCATTAGCATTTGCAAAGCATTTCCCTGAAACGATTGGATTCGATATTAATTCTGACAGGATTCGAGCCTTAAAAGATGGTATCGATTGGACTCTTGAAGCTAGTGAAGAGAGCTTGCGATCGACCAATCTACAAATTACGTCTGTACTCGAAGATCTGGCAAGCTGTAATCTATTTATTGTCACCGTTCCAACCCCAATTGATTCAAATAATCGCCCCAATCTAGAGCCCATCCAGAATGCATCCCGAATGATTGGGGAAATTTTAAAGGTTGGCGATATTGTAGTTTACGAATCTACGGTCTATCCTGGAGTAACAGAGGAAATTTGCGGCCCAATCCTAGCTACCACTTCTGGCTTGAAGCAAGGAATTGATTTTAAGCTCGGCTATTCTCCTGAAAGGATTAATCCGGGCGACAAGAATCGAACTTTGGAGAAGATTGTTAAAATTGTCTCTGCTGAAGATCGAGAGACACTGCAGCGATTGAAGACTGTCTACGGAATGGCGATCGAGGCAGGACTGCATCTGGTCGATTCGATTAAAATTGCTGAAGCTGCAAAAGTGATTGAGAATATCCAGAGGGATTTAAATATTGCATTAATGAATGAGCTTGCGATGGTATTCGATCGCCTAGAAATTAGAACGGCAGATGTCTTGGCAGCGGCCAAAACCAAATGGAACTTTTTAGAGTTTACTCCCGGTCTAGTGGGAGGTCATTGCATTGGAGTCGATCCTTACTATTTGACGGCTAAGGCAGAAGAGCTAGGCTATCGACCGCATGTGATTTTAGCTGGCAGGCAAGTGAATGATGGGATGGGAACCTTTATCGCGCAAAAAGCGATCGAATTATTGATTCAGGCCGATCTACCCGTTCCAGATGCAAGAATCTTTATATTAGGACTAACCTTTAAAGAGAATATCCCCGATACGCGCAATAGCCGCGTACCAGAAATTGTATCCGAGCTACAGCAATTTGGGGTCAGACCTTGGGTACACGATCCTTTAGCAGATCCGCAATCCACTCACCAAAACTTCGAATTTAACCTAATTGAGTGGCAAGATATCTATGATGCTGATTGTCTTATTCTTGCCGTCCCCCATCGTTTCTATCTAGAAGTCCCTAAACAGGAACTGTTCGATCGCCTGCGTCCAGGAGGGGTATTGATGGATATTAAATCTGTGTTTCATCCCAATCGAGTTCCCACCCATCTAAGATACTGGAGTCTCTGAAAAGATGAGCCGATTGATAGGCTACCCCCCTATCTCCCAATCTGAAATAATTTGACTGACTCGATCGAGTGCCCATATAGCAGCTGATTCAGGGGTTTGCTCGGGGGGAACTGTACCCATCATTTCTTCAGAGAAGTTATTTCTCGTGAGGATCTGTCGGGGGATGGTACTGAGAATTGCTCTAGCCCAAATATTCTGGGCTAAAACCTCGCCGTAAGCAGGATTGAGCACCTGATAGGTCGGTCGGATTGGCCCTAGCATCTGTCTCGCCGCAGCATAGAGATGGGGATCGTCTGGGTTCGACCAAGTTGGACTGTCTAGGAGAGATTCCAATACAGGCAGAACCCGGCCCTTGTTCCCCTCCAGAACAAAGCGGCTCAAGTTATCGGGCTGTAAGAGAAACGCGAGAAAATCCTGGGCGCGATCGGGATTTTGGGCGTTCTCAAACACAATTGCCTGCTTAATCGTAATGATGGAGTGGATATAGGTGCCATCTGGACTCAGCGGCCAAGGAATAGTTGTAATATTATGATAATACCGCTCGTTTGACGGGGCATTGTAGGCCGAGTCTGGTAATTTTTGAGTCAGTGGGATCGACAGAGTTGGGTTTACTGTCATCAATAATTGTCCATTCAAGAAGCTCGCATTATTACCCGAATCTGACCAAATAACTGCTTCAGGTGGAATGAAACCATTGAGATAAAAATCTCTAAATTGTGCGATCGCTTTTGTCACTCCCTCTCGCACTTTGGGATTGTCCAACTGCAGTTCTCGGTTACTATTAATTAACCGAGCCCCATAAGCCTCAAGAAATTGTTCGAAGGCCCAAAACAGATCTGTCCCCGAGTCGGATAAGCTCAACCCGAGACCGTAAACCCCTTCGTCTTGCGCGCCCCGTTCCCCCTCGCGGGCGGACGAGAGCGTTAGTTGAGCATCCTGCCAAAACTGCCAAAAGTCATCCCACTGGCGAGGCACATCTGCTTCACTCAGATTGGCATCCTCCAGCAGTCCCTTCCAGTAATGGATATAAATTGCTTGCTGGCCGAGCGGTACCGAAAAGTAACTGCTTTCGCCCGTCTGATTGTTGTGATAAGTAACTGCTTGCTTGACAGCAGAGCTGAGATCGAGCGGTTCAACTAAATCCGAAACGTTTGCCAAATGGCCTTCCCAGGCCAACTGAGGAATCAGACCCGATTCCTCAGCATCCCATCCAAACATCATGTCGGGAGGGTCGCCCAGTTCTATTGCTCTGACTGCATTCTGCAAAAGATTGTCGTGATCTAACAAAATTAGCTCGGTGGTAATGTCCTCTCCCGTTTCCCTCTCTTTCTGGCTCTCCCACGCCTGCAAGAGTTCGGTAATCACAGCGTTCTCTTCCGGCAGAAACCCCTGATTCCACCAAATGACGAGATCGATATTTTCGGTGTCGGATTCTTCAAAAGGAGTCAGATTGGAGCCGCCACTACATGCCGCCAGTCCGGCACATGCTAGCCCACCTGCCAATAGACCCAACAGTCTACTCATACTTCTGCAACCCAGTTACTCAGTAGAATTCTATCCCCAGAATGGCTAGTAGGAACGATTGTACGAAAGAGTTAAGATCTCGAATTTTAGACTACAATCCTCGCTTGAGAAATTCGCAAATAATGCCAATGCCTCGATAGAGATCTGCGAGCATCAATTGCTCGTTATTGCTATGGGCGCGTTCTAGCTGTCCGCAGCCAAAAATTAAGGTAGGCAGGCCCAGCGTTCGGCTGTAATGACGGCAATCGCAACTCACATGCCAAGCATCGACTCGCCCAATTTCCAAGCCAGCACAACGAGCTGCCTCAATAAAAGTATGAATAAAAGGGTCATCAGCTGCAGTCAAACAGCCTTCATTGTGCAAGCCGGGGAAGGTCAGCTCGTAGCGAGCTCCCTCCTGCGCACCCACCGTTTCAGCTAAAAGCCCATCCAACATTTTTTTTGCTCCTTCCAAGCCGTAATGGGGCAGGAATCCGAGATTGCCCAGCAGTTGACAGTGTTCTGGTACGGAACCGTGCCACTCTCCCCCTTTTATCTGACCAACATTGATTTGGATAGGTCTACTCCAACGGGCAAAAGCCTCGTGCTGTCGAGCTGCTTGAATGAGTTCTCCCTCCATTGCTCGCAATCTTTGAATCACCATAAAGGCTAGATCGATCGCATTCAATCCAGTTTCTGCTGCCCCCATATGGGTGGACTGTCCGAACAAGTTGATTTCAAAGGTGATACAACCTCGATGCCCTCGAAAGACTTCGAATCCTGTGGGTTCTAGCGCCAACACTGCATTTGCATCCAGGCCACTCAGAACAGAAGCCAGTCCGCCATTGCCGCCGATTTCCTCTTCGACAACCAAATCGAGAATCAGATCGTCTGGGATAGCGATCGCTTGCGTATCGAGAAAGCGGATGGCTTCCGCAAACATCATCAGATTTCCCTTAGTATCGCAAGCACCTCGGCCAATAATTGAATCGCCTTTCCATCGCGCCTTAAAGCCCTCTTCAAAGCCAGAAGTTAGCGGAACGACATCTAGGTGACAGTTGATGGCCAGACGCTTTTTACCAATGGTGCCCGGTCTAGTCGCGCGTAGGATATATTGGCGATCGCCAAATTTTGAGAGGGGGGCGGGGCAACGTTCGGGATGAGTCCAGAATGCCTCAGGAATGGCTCGACGTTCGAACTGGAAACCGAGAGGTTCGAGATACCGAGTCAGGAAAGGGAGCGCAGCATATTCATTCGGCGAGATTGTATTGATGCCGATATAGTCACACAAAGCAGCAATTATCCGCTCTTGCTCCTGCAAACACCAGGAGGAAATCAGATCTTGGAAGTCACTCATAATCTCTCTGAGAAAAAGTTTGGAGAAAGCTGTAGATTGTTAGCTCTTGCGAGATACAGTCGGCGTACCAAAAATAGTTTCTGCCACAGTAGATTCTGTATGCTTGAGAAAATTATCTATATCTTCAAGCAACTGTTGCAACTTCACAGCTTGCGTATAGTCTACCCTTTGCTTTCGCGAGAGTGACGGATCTTGCTTGCCCAAGCCGTCTAAAAGGAATTGATAGACTTTATGGACTTGATATAAAGGTTGAGGGAAATCACTGTTGTCAGTTTGATAATTTAACACACCTTTTCGGCTGCCATCTAGAGGATTAATAGAATAGACGGTGATAGTGTCACAATCCCATAGCGGGCAATCGAACCTAAAGATGACTTGAAATATCTCTGAGTTTTCATCTTGGAGAAATGCAATAATCTCTCGCCGACGTTCGTGCCAAATAAATGATGTATGGGCAGAAACTATATAGTCTTCCGTTGCCAAAATTCCATGAATGCTGTCATAAAGACATCTATCTCCAACCGCAAAGTTGCTCACATGAGCGAAACATTGTTTAACTTGCCAGCGAGGAAAGCCGAAAATATAATCTACCAGATCTAGAGGATGAATCATCTCACTCAGAACGCCGATGGTGGGTCTTGAGTCTAGTGCGCGATGTTTGCCCCAAAAAAATTGAACTCGTGTGGGTTTTAATCCTGGATGCTCGCGCCGCCATTCAAAAAAGCGATCGATAATAGGACTGTAGCGCTCGACCAAATTGACCGATAAGTGCCTGTGTTGAAATACTTCTGATAAGGATTCTGCCTCAGACAGAGTTTGAGTGAGTGGCTTCTCGCAAAGGACGCGCTCGATCGTCTCGAATGTTCCCAAACGAGCCAGCACATTGTGATGTTCTGCTTCATTTACCGTCACAATTGCCACATTTGGACGGGCTGCTGCGATCGCAGTGTCCAGATTGTCATAACAGGGCCACCCCATACTCGCAGATCCAGCCAGTGCTTCGGGTCTGCGATCGCACACTCCCACAACTTTAATATCGCTGCGATCGCGATCTGCAATATATTTTAAGACTTTAGCAAAACGTTGCCCTGCTGCACCAAAACCAATCAAAACAATCCGTAGAGTGTCCGTATCTGGCATCGCAAAATCCCCTCTGATGCTATTGGCGAATGATTGGACTCTAAGCTTACAGAACTGAATAACCTCCATCCACGAGAATATTTTGTCCGGTGACGTAAGAATTGAGCTGGCTGGAGAGGAATAGTACGACCTTTGAGATTTCTTCGGGTTCTGCAAGACGCTTCATCGGTATTTTGTCTGCGATCGCCTGCAGAGCTTCTTTGGAATAGTTGCCTTTCAACATGTCTGTAAGTGTAAAACCTGGAGAAACTGTATTTGTCAAAATATTGTACTGAGACAATTCAGCTGCAGAACTGATGGTGAGTCCGTGTAGTCCAAATTTGGTTGCAGTATAAACACCGCGATCGGGGATGGTGATCTGGCTCCAGATGGAGGCGATATTGACGATTCGACCATACAGATTGCGTTTCATCGACTCGGCGACTGCTTGAGTCAAAAGAAATGGCGCTTTGAGATTCACAGAGTTTGTCAGATCCCACTCCTCCTCAGTCGCTGCTTCAAGCGGACGATGGCGCGACAATCCAGCATTGTTGACACAAGCATCAATTCTGTCTATCTTCCTAATGCTTGCCAGAAAGTGGTTGATACTTTCAGATATGCTGAAATCGACGGCCAGGAATTGAGTCGATTCTCCCAATCGAGATCGGATTTTTGCTTCCGAAGACTCATCTGTCGCTGTAACAATCAGTTTTGCCCCGCAGTCTGAGAAGTCTGCTGCGATTTGCGCTCCAATACCCCGAGATGCTCCGGTAACCAATACTGTCTGGTTCGAGAAGTCTAGTTTCATTTAAATTCCCGCTCAATGAACTGGGAGTCTAGCGAAATGGGCTCTATCGGCCACAGACGAGATAGCATTTCATCTTGCTGGGCGAGGGACTTAGGTTTGCTAAGACTGGAGTCAGCATAACAGGTACAGTAGCTCCGGTTTATAGACAAAGTTGGGGATGTGATGGCGATCGAAAACGATTGAAGTAAATCTGCTCGACTTTTGGGGAATGTGCCGCAACCTCTGTTTTACTTAGGCTAGAAGCAGTTCTCGTCTGTTGCGATGCCCACCACCTATATTGCCGAACCGCAGCTATACATTGACGGTTCTCCCGCCCCCGAGAACCTGATGGAAGACATCCTGCAGCTCTCGGTGGAAGAGAGTTTGCACCTGCCCAGCATGTTTACACTGGCAATCCGCAACGATGCCGCCCCAGGCACTGGCTCAGAAGATGCCATTTGGGAGCATGCCTCTAAATTCGAGATTGGCAGCACCATCAAAATTGGCTTCGTCTCCAGCACCACAGAAGACGAGGACTTTTCTGAAGCCGAGACAGGCACCGTGTTTGAAGGGGAGGTGACTGCGATTGAAACCCATCTCACCAGTAGCGCCCAAGCCCCCATTATCGTGCGCGGCTACGATACCTCCCACCGCCTCCATCGCGGTCGCCACAACCAGTCCTTCCAAGACATCACCGACAGCGACCTGGTCAAAAAACTGGCGGCAGATGTCGGTATTTCACTGGGGACCGTCGATAGCACCAGCACCGTACACGAATACGTCTTTCAAGAAAACCAAACCCACATGGAGTTTTTGCGGGAGCGGGCTGCCCTGAATGGCTTCGAACTATTCGTGCAGGATAATAAGCTAAACTTTCGCAAACCCAAACAGGATGGCCAGATTGAATTGGAATGGTTGGTCGAACTGAACAATTTTCGAGTACGGGTGTCGAGTGCCGAACAGGTGCAGCAGGTGGAGGTGCGGGGCTGGGATTTCGAGCGCAAAGAGGCGATCGTCTCCACCAAGAATTCGGCATCGGTGAAAACAAGCAATGAGTTTGGCCAGGGGAGTGCCGTCAGCTCGGCATTTAATGGCAAGCCCAGCCAACCGAGCATGGTGGTGGTGGATCGACCCGTGTTTAGCAGTAAAGAAGCCGATACGATCGCCCAAGCCCTGCTGGACGAACTGGCAGGGGAATTTATTCAAGCAGATGCGATCGCCGAGGGCAACCCCGAGATTCGCCCCGGTCAGGTGGTCAAGATCGCCAAGATTGGCAAGTATAGCGGCAGCTATTACGTGACCGAAACCCTTCATCTCTATCGCGATCGCATTTACAGCACCGAATTTAGCGTGCGCGGCCTGCGCAACCGCGATCTCGTCTCCGCGCTCTCTCCCCCCCAGCGCCTGCAACCGGGACAGACTCTGCTAATTGGCAAAGTGACCAATAATGTAGACCCCAAAAAGTGGGGTCGGGTGCGGGTGAAATATCCGACGCTGACTGAGGAGCACGAAAGTCATTGGGCGCGGGTGGTGGCGATCGGGGCGGGGGCCAATCGCGGCTTCGATTGTCTGCCGGAGGTGGATGACGAGGTGTTATTGGGGTTCGAGCACGGCGATATTCATCGTCCGTTTGTCTTGGGAGGAGTTTGGAATGGTAAAGATGCCCCCTCCGAGAGTGTGGACAATTCGGTGGCCAATAACAAAGTTCGGTTGCGGACGTTTAAAACTCGCGTCGGTCACGTGCTGCAATTTGTGGATGACGATAAGGACAGCAAAAAAGGTGTTTATCTCGATACGGCAGATGGCCACTTCCTGCACCTCAACGATTCTGACAAAATCATCGAGCTGAAAACCAAGGGCGGCCATACCGTTAAAATGGACGACCAGTCTAAAAGCATCGACATTCAATCAACGGGGGGAAATCTCGTTAAATTGGACGATGCTGGCAAGAAAATTCAGATTAAAACCAGTAGTAATTCCATCGAGTTGGCGGATTCTGGGGGGAAAATCACCATCAAAGCTGCAGCCCAAATGGAACTCTCGGCAGGCACAAAACTCGATCTAAAAGTGGGGGGCAGTACGATTTCTCTCACCCCTGCCAGTATTCAAGTCTCGGCCTCGGGGGTGGTTTCTGTGTCGGGGGCCACGATTAAATTGGGCTAGATCCGCCTACCGCGCGACAGGTTCCAGCCGCAGCAATTGGCCTGCCGCTGCATCCGTCAGCACGTACAGCAAACCATCTGGTCCCTGGCGCACGTCCCGCACCCGCTGAGGGATGGGAATTGACTGCTGCTGCACGACATTACCGGCCGCGTCCAATTCGATCTGGCGCACCTCTTGCGCCACCAGTCCGCCCGCAAACAAATCCCCTTGCCACTCGGGTACGCGATCGCCTCTGTAAACCGCCAGACCGGAGGGGGCGATCGCCCTCAGCCAGACCAATTTGGGATCGGCCATGCCCGGACGGGATTGCTGCTGGGAGACGAGGGCACCCGTAGCATACTCGCGACTGTGGGACACCAAGGGCCAACCGAAATTCTGGCCCCCTGCAGCTAGGTTGAGTTCGTCGCCGCCCAGAGCACCGTGCTCGGAAGCCCAGACCCTGCCGTTGGCGGGATCTAAAGCCAAGCCCTGAATGTTGCGATGGCCGTAACTCCACACCGCTGGGTCGGCGGCGGGAGAGGCGACAAAGGGATTGTCCGCTGGAATCGAGCCATCGTCGTTGAGTCGCACAATCTTGCCCAGGCGACTGTCGAGATCTTGAGCTCGCTCGCGGATGAGACGGCCATTCAGTTGCAGGGGAGGATTGCCGCCATCCCCGATCGACATCAGCAAAGTTCCATCCGGCAACCAGGCGAGCCGGGAACCGAAGTGCTGGGTACCGGGTTTAGCTGGAGAGGCTTGGAAGAGCACCTGCCAATCGCTCAGGGTTTTGCCATCAAATCTGGCCCGGGCCAGTCGCGTTCGATTGGATCGACTCGTGCCTTGGGCGTAGGTGAAATACAGGAAGCGATTCTGCTCGAACTGTGGGTGAGCCGACACCTCCAACAGGCCCCCTTGACCCCTCGCGAAGACTGGCGGCAGTCCGGCAATGGGGGCGGGATCGAGTTGGCCGTCTCGCACGATGCGCAGCCGCCCCGGGCGTTCGGAAATGAGGATGGAACCATCGGGCAGCCAGGTCATGCTCCAGGGATGCTGCAATCCCCTGACAACCGTCACCGCCCTGATGCCGCGAGCAGTGGGTACATGGGTGTCGGAGATAACCGGGTTAGCATTGCTGGCTCCAGCGAGAGTTCCGAGAAATGCGAGAGTTCCGAACAACGCGGGAGTTCCGAGCAAAAGGGTAATGGGGAATAAGGCCGCAAGGAACTTCAATCGGACTCGAATCTGCATAAAACACCTCTTGCAATAGCCTTCAGAAGTCATGCTTGGTTCATTATGCGCTCGGCCATTGCTCGCGCACAGACGGCCTCGCGCAAAAGGCGATCGCTATTCTCCGCAATCCCTCGGCGATGCAAGTGCGGCGGCTCAGTGCCGAAGCTCGAACGATTCTGCTGGAATGTTAGAGTGAATAGAATGGGCCAGTCTACTGACACATAAGCGACTGGAACCGTTCCACCACCGTCAGAACTCTACCCCATGGCAGATTTTTCGATTCGATTTCGCCAGCTCACCCAACGACTGCTGGACAATACCCAAATTAAAGACATCTTCGTCGAACAAGAGGTCAGCGAAAGTCAGAATATTGCGCGCGAGTTAGCCGAAGCAGGCGAACGGGTCTCGCAACTCAGTCAGGTGGTGGCAGAAGCCGAAGTCCTCAGCCAACTGCACAACTCGCTCGTGAACGAGTGCGAGTCGTTGCGGATGGAAAAAAGCAGCCTGGAAACGCAGGTGCTCGATCTGCATCAAGAGCGCAACGAAATTGAGCCGCAAGTGCTATTTTTGCGCGACGAACTCAATCAAGCCCAGATGCAACTGGAGCAAACTCAAAACCGCGAGCGCAACCTGAGCGATCGCGAGCGCCAGTTGACCGATATTGTGGCGCAGTTAGAACGTCGCCGAGCCGTACTCAGCCAAACCATCGAGAATTTGACCAGCCAAGAGGCCGATTTTATCGTACGCACTCAGGAATTATCGCAGGTCATCGAAACTCGCGAACAGCAGGCATCGCAAATGATGCAGACGGTCTCTCACCTGACTGTGACGCTGGATGAGTTGGTGGATCAGGTGGAAGAAAAGCGGGCTCAACTACAAGAATTGGGAGGAGAACCGGACGCCAAGGTGGAAGAGCAGTTGCAGGAAGCCGTTGCAACGCTTGAGGATGTCGAACAGACAGAAGAACCAGTACCTCCTGCCAATTATGGGGATGCAGCTTACGCTAGCGAGCCTTACTCCAACGAGCCTTACTCCAACGAACCCTATCCTAACGAGTCCTACTCCAACGAGCCTTACTCTAACGAGCCTTATTCCAACGAACCCTATCCTAACGAGCCTTATTCCAACGAACCCTATCCCAACGACGAATCGTCCTCTGACAAAGACCCTTGGGCAGACAATCCTCCCCCGCCTCGGGAAGAGCCCCCAGCGTCGCAGGAACCATTTACCCCAGCACCCTCTTCCCCCTTTAACGAAAACCCTTGGGGCTAGGAGCTTTTAATGCGATTCCCATCGGCTCTCCGCCAACAGTTTGAAACTGTTGGCGTTTGGCTGCGTTTGCCATTCCCTGGCCGATCGGCGCATTGATAAAGGATATGTAAAGCGAAGAAGAGTGCTTCACAAATAATTCACAGGCCATTGGGAGCATACAGATATGCTAGCAATGGTCAGTTGAGTTACTCGAATTGGCCTGTTGCGAAGATGGTTCCGACCCAGATGGCGAAAGTGACGCTCCCCATTCCAGTCAGGGACTAGTTTGACTCCTTCTTAGCTCCGTCCTGGGGGCTGCAGCGGATGGCTGCTGCAGCACTCCTCTCTTTTGCAAGTCCTTTCTTGAGGTCAGGCTTTTGGATAGTCACCTCCCTGAGGCAAAAAGACAGTCCTGTGCTCTTGAAGGGCTGCACGCTATTCCTCAACCCACCTCTAGAGTCAGAGTCGGGCGATCGCCCGACCGTTCTCGGCCGAGAGCAGAAATTCCTTTACTCGTGGAATACCTGCTGCAGTCGCAGCAGCGGCAATCGTTCCAGCAAGTCAGTCTAGCTCTTCAGGCCATAGAGCAGGCGGCGATCGCGCCGCATTCAGACGCACAGCCGAGATCGGTTGCACGCAAACCGCAAGACACAACAATTTTGGTGGTTGACGATATCGCAACCAACCGCAAAATTCTGCAGCGACAACTGCAGCGCCTTGGCTACTGTGTGGATGCTGCCAGCAACGGCTTAGAAGCCCTCGACTGCTGCACTCACCAAGTCTATGGGGCAGTGATGATGGATTGCCAAATGCCTTTTTTGAATGGCTACGATACCACTCGTCGCTTGCGGCAACAGGAGGGACACATTCGCCATACCGTGATCGTTGCTGTCACCGCCAATAAGTCTCCAGGTCATCGCGATTGCTGTTTGGCTGCAGGAATGGACGATTTTATCTATAAACCTGCTAACGAGCGCGTCTTGCGGACGGTTTTAAACCGCTGGTTGCACCTCAGTGCATAGCGTTTGGGCAAACAGGTCAACAACCGGGGGAAGATTAGTTCTACCCGTGCTGCAAAAAATTTATTCGATTGTTAGGTGGCCATTGTGAAAGATGACATTTTGATCGATCGAAGCTCGACAGGCGCGATCGACCGCGACCTGCTCGGCCGGCTTTCGGAAGGGGATATCGAATTCGAGCGGGAACTGTTAGAAACTTATCTAGAAGATGCTCAAATCTGTCTCGAACAACTCGAAATAGCGTTTGCAGGTTCGAATTGGCAGGCGGTTATCGAAATCGCCCATCAACTGAAGGGAGCCAGTGGCAATGTGGGGGCTGCCGGTATGGCAGAGTTAGCCGCTCAACTAGAACGGCAAGCCCAGCAGCAGGAGGGGAGGGACTTACTGCAACATCTCCAGCGAACTTTGCTGGCGATCGAACAGATTGTGGCTGACTGGTAGATGTATGGGCGATCGATTCAGGAATCCTGGGGATATCCTGTATGGCTGGCATCGATTACATAGCTGCAGCACGATTCCTCCTCTGCCCAGGCAAAGTCGACGTCAGCGATCGCCTTCTCAATCTCTTAACGCCAATCCAACCCTGCGGCCAAGTCCCCCAGGATGGGGGATTTAGGGGCCGAGTGCAATGTCTGAAAACTCCAGGTCTCAATATGGATGAGGTTTAGCAAGCGTTTGGAGCTATTCATCACATCCGACTGAACCAGCGCCTAAGCATCGGATGCGCCCGTTGCGAATGTAGGATTCTCGAATACTTATAGACCAAGAGAGTCGGGAAAATCATAAGATTACAACTGAATGTCATGAAAAGAGGTTTTCTACCTTGGGGGATACCTACAACCGGCGCAGTCAGTTAGGGGCTTCTCGTCGCAGGCTTGAAGATGCACTAGCTCTTCATAAAAGTCAGAGGTGGATAGGTTCTACCTACCTTGGAGAGTATGCGATCGAATGCTCGTTGAAGTCTTTGATCTGTTACGAAGAGCGTAAGAATAGCTTTAAAGAAACTCGTGGATTTCAGGCAGGCTTACAAGGTGCAAGCCTCCATAGCTTACAAAAGTTACTCAAATGGTCGCCTACGTTACAGCGTACGATTGAATTAGATCGGACAGGTAAATACAAGAATGCTTGGAAGACTATTACATCCACCTGGCGCAATGATGAGCTACGTTATTCTGATAAGCAAGGGAACAAGTTAGAAAGTCAAAAGTTCATCGCAGCAGTAAAAAAGATACACTTGCTATTGCTGAATAGACAAGGAGAGTAGCTTAATGGCAGATACGGATATAATTTCAGCCCGGATTCAGAACCATCTACTTCAGAGGCTACAGAGCCAAGATTCAGCAGCAAAAGTGTCTGTAAAACGAACCTCCCTGGGATGGATTAAGCTTAGAGTCATTACAAAAATATTCAGGAATCAGTCATTGATTCAACGAGAAGAAAGAATTGACAACCTACTATTAGATATTGAATTAAATCTCGGTCAATATCCGATATCTGATTATGAATTATTAACTCCTCAGGAGGGAGAGTCGCTTGAGCCCGAGTATATTCAGCTGCCACTATGGTCGGATATCCTGATGGCTCCAGAAATAGAGGAACCAGTCTTAAGCATGAAAGACGACCCAAAGCGTCCACAAGTTGTTAGCTTTTACTCTTTTAAGGGAGGGGTAGGGCGCTCCACGGCGCTAGGTATGACAGCTATTTCACTAGCCAAGAGAAATCGGCGTGTTGTCACGATTGACTTTGACCTTGAGGCACCTGGAATATCTGTTTTATTTCAACCAGATATAGATCCTTCTAATACAGAAGAAAACGGAGTATTAGATTATTTGTATCAGCGTTATTTGACCCCCGAAGAAAACATCCCCAATATTGAGGATTGTATCTACAAAATTAATTTTTCTGGTCATGGTGAGATATATCTAATTCCAGCCGGAGGGTATAATGAAAACTATATTCACAGATTAGCTGAGCTTGACAGGAGGACATGGCAATCCTTTTATCAAGGAGATCGTAATCCAGTTTCTATGTTGATTAGTGATGTTAATGAACTTTTAGATCCAGATGTCATTTTGATTGATGCTAGACCTGGCTTTAATGATATTAGTGCAATTGCTTTATTTGACCTAGCAGATACAGGCATCATTTGCTTTTCCCCCACAGATCAAAGTTTTGAAGGATTGCGCTATGTTGTCCAGGCGATCCGAAAACAATCTAACTATAGAGGTAAACCCGATCTGAGGTTCCTGTTAACACCCATGCCAACAGTTTCAGAAGAGCAAAGTCAAACTTGGATAGACAAGGCTGAAAACTGGATTGTAGAAAACTGGGGCTTACCTGATGAAGCAAGCATAGAGGAGCTTTATAGTAAGGTTTTCTATAACCCAAGCATCATAAGTCTATCTAGCTTGCTTAAAACTCCGCGCGAGATTTTAAACGGATATGAGTCAGTGGCAGATTTTATTGACGCCAGTCTTCCAGATACTCTTATTGAGTCTGAAGTTTCTTCAGAAGAGCATAGACATGTTTTAGATCAGCTTAGTTTTGAAGCTGCAAGAGCACAAGATATGGAATCGGAAAATATTCCAGATATTTTCCAGAGAACAGCAGATTTTCCAAAGTTTTTGAGTAATAAGTCTTGGCTTATAAGAGGTGCGAAGGGAACTGGCAAGAGTCTGCTTTTCAGACTTTTTGTAGAACAATCTGAAAAGGCTAAAAACCTTGCTAGAGATGACTTTGGCCTATCTAATTTTGGTTTTATTGCAGGCCATGGAGAACCTCGTTTAAATGCTCCGATTCTCAACAGTACTAGTTTGACAAGTTATGAGGAACAAGTTGGCGAGGACAAATGGGATGTTTTTTGGCTAAACTATACACTTCTTCAACTTTGCTCTTCTCAACCACAGATTCACTCTGTTAATGCTCTGGACGAACAACTTATTAAGTTATCTACAGAAGAAAATCCATCGCAGTTATCAATTATTGGTTGGCTAGTACAACGTGCCCAGTCTCCCCAGTCAATACCACAAGCTAGCGACGAGCTATATATTATTGATAGTTTATTATCCAGTCGCAATTGTAATGTATGGATTTTGTATGACGAACTTGATGCTGGCTTTGGATTTGGCCCTGAAAACTATGCGAGGCGTCGGCGTTCTCTTGAAGCTTTGCTTGCTTGGTGGCTGGAAAATGGGATGAGTTTAAAGTGCATTATCCCAAAAATTTTCTTACGCGAAGATATATGGAACCAACTTAATTTTATCAATAAAGGGCATTACATTTCTCGATCGCTTCAACTTCGCTGGGATGAAGTCGATCTTTGGAGGCTAGTATTACGTCAAGCTTTGCAAAGCTCTCAGATTTTACGAGATGCTACTGAAAGAGAGTTTGGTGTAACAGTTGAGCGTCTTGAGATGATCGAGATAGAACAACTTCGTAAGAGCCTCTATCCACTTTGGGGGGAGCGTATGGGGCGAGGTAAGAAAGCATATACATACAATTGGATACGCACAAGAATTGCTGATGGGAATAGCAATTGCTTTCCCAGAAGTTTGATTTTACTTCTACAAGAGTCTGTAAAAAGAGAGCAGGAATTTTCTAGTACGTATAGTTCAAAAGTTATTTTGAGACCACGGGCACTTATTAATGCTTTCCCCTATGTGTCTAAACAAAGGGTTGATGAAGTACGTAATGAATATAGAGAGCTGGCTGAACTATTGGATAAGATGCAAGGCGAGCGATCTCCGATCGACGAAAATAGACTATCTGAAATTTGGAATATTGATGAGAGTATCTCGCCTTTACGTATAAAAGAGATGGTGGATGCCGGGATTTTGAAAGAGCGCTCACGACCACAAGATCCTCCACCCCGAGTTTATGCTGTTGCCGAGCTATACCTATATGGCTTGGGTATGGTTCGTAAAGGCCAAAGATAAATATCAATCTTTATATGCTAACTATTGCTAGACATGATAGATCTTCCTTTCAAGAAAGAGTAGAAAGTTTCAGTTCCATTGTTCGCCCGCAGTGGACGAGCAATGGAATAGACATGGCTTGGAACGATTTAACTATCGCCCTCCAACTCCTGCTCGACCTCCGCCACGTACAAGCGAGTCTTCAACACCGTATCGGGATTGAGGCTGATGGAATCGATTCCCTCCTCCACCAAAAAACGGGCAAATTCGGGATAATCGCTCGGTGCTTGACCGCAAATACCAATCTTGCGACCGGCAGCGCGAACCGTCGCGATCGCCCTCGCCACCATCCGCTTCACTGCTTCATTGCGCTCGTCAAATAAATGCGCCACCAAGGCCGAATCGCGATCCAACCCTAATGTGAGCTGGGTCAAGTCATTCGAACCAATCGAGAAGCCATCAAACACTTGACTGAACTCGTCAGCCAAAATTACATTGCTGGGAATCTCGCACATGACATAAACCTGTAGCCCGTTCTCCCCTCGCTTCAAGCCGTACTGCTCCATTTCCGCCAGCACCCGCCGTCCCTCCTCCGGCGTGCGACAAAACGGAATCATGGGAATAACATTCACCAGCCCCATCTCGTGGCGCACCCGCGCCATTGCCCGACATTCCAAGCCAAATGCCTCGCGATAGTTGGCATCGTAATAGCGAGACGCCCCCCGCCAGCCCAACATCGGGTTTTCCTCATCTGGCTCGAACTGCTTGCCCCCCAAAAGATTGGCATATTCGTTGCTCTTGAAGTCGGACATGCGCACCACAACCGGTTTGGGGTAAAAGGCCGCCGCGATCGTGCCTACGCCCCGCGCGAGTTTGTCGATAAAGAAATCGGGTTTGCTGTCGTACTGAGCGGTAAGCTGGGCGATCGCCTCTCGCTCCAGTGGGTCTGTCAGCTCGTCAAAGTGCAGCAGCGACAGTGGGTGGACGCCAATGTGGTTGTTGATGATAAACTCCAACCGCGCCAACCCCACGCCGTCGCAGGGAATTGCGGCCAAGCCAAACGCCTCTTCTGGGTTACCCACATTCACGAGCACTTGAGTGTGCGGTCGGGGCAACTCGTCGAGCTGTGTCTCCTGCACCTCGAAGGGTAACAGTCCGGCATAAACGCGTCCTGCTTCCCCTTCCGCACAACAGACGGTGACGTCGGTACCGGGGGCAATCGCCTCCGTCGCATTCGTGCAACCCACGATCGCCGGAATTCCCATTTCGCGAGCAATAATCGCCGCGTGACAGGTGCGCCCGCCGCGATCGGTCACAATCGCGCTGGCCTTCTTCATAATCGGCTCCCAATCGGGGTCCGTCTTCTGAGTCACCAGCACTTCCCCTGGCTTGAAGGTTTTAATGTGACTCACGTCCAAAATCACCCTGGCTTTACCCTGCCCGATCGCCTCCCCCACCGCGCGACCGTCCGCCAACACCTCACCCCGCTCCTGTAGGTAAAAGTTGCGCAGCACGGTGGCAGATTTTTGCGACTGCACCGTTTCGGGACGAGCTTGAACGATAAATAATTCCCCCGTCTCGCCATCCTTAGCCCACTCAATGTCCATCGGCGTGTAAGTGCCTCGGGTTTCGGAATAGTGATCCTCGATCGTGCAAGCCCATCTCGCCAGCGTCAAAATTTCGTCGTCGCTAATGGCAAGGCGATCGCGATCGTCCTCCGAGACCGTTACGTTTTTGGTTTGTTTGCTATCCCCCTGCGCGTAAATCATCTTGAGGGTTTTACTGCCCAGGCTCTTTTTCACAATGGGTCGATAGCCCTGCGCGAGGGTGGGTTTAAACACAAAATATTCATCTGGATTCACGGTGCCCTGCACCACGTTTTCCCCCAATCCGTAGGCTGCTGTCACCAACACGGCATTCTTAAACCCCGTTTCGGTGTCGATGGAGAACATGACCCCCGAGGCTGCCAAATCGGAGCGCACCATCTTTTGCACCCCCACCGATAGGGCCGCGTCGAAATGGTCGAACCCTTGAATCGTGCGGTAGGAAATGGCGCGATCGGTGAACAGCGAGGCGAAGCAGCGATGGCAGGCCTCCAGTACGCTGCGCACCCCTCTGACGTTCAAATAGGTTTCCTGCTGACCGGCAAAGCTGGCGTCGGGCAAGTCTTCTGCCGTGGCACTAGAGCGAACGGCCACATCGGTGTCGTAGCTGTAGCGCTGGCAAACCTCGCGCTCGTCCCCCTCCAGGCGATCGCAGAGGGGAGCCTCGGCTCCATACCGCTCGCACAATTGCAGGTAAGCTGCCGCGATCGCCTGCTCCAGTTCGAGCGGGAAGGACGCGTGCAAGACCAAATTGCGGGCCTGTCTGCCGCAGCGATGCAGGCTGTCGAGATTGTCGACATCTAAGTCGGCAAAGAGTTGGCGCAATTGCGGCTCTAACCCCGTCTCTTGCATGAAATAGCGATAGGCGCGGGCTGTGGTGGCGAAGCCAGTGGGAACGCCGATGCCTTTGGCGGTTAACTGCCCAATCATCTCGCCCAAAGAAGCATTTTTGCCACCCACGAGGGGGACATCGTCAATCCCGACCTGTTCGAACCACAAGACAAATGCTTCGTCTTTCGCGACATCGGCGAAATCGGACTTCACTGTTGCTTGAACCACGGGTTCACCTCTTCTCAATATTCAAAAGATCGATGTTCAAAGCGATCGATATTCAAAGGATCTCGATCGCTGAGGCTGGGTCGACTTCAACCCACACCACTCAGTTCGTCTGGGGTCCGGCTGCAATAATTTCAGCCCGGACATTGCCGAAATGTTTGAAGTTTTCGGCAAACTTTTGCACCAGCTTGCGCGCTTGGCGATCGTAGGCATCTGGATCGTCCCAACATCGTTTTGGATCGAGAATTTCACTGGGCACCCCCGGAATTGCCTCGGGCACCCAAACATTGAAGATGGGATGCTGCCAGAAATTGGCCAGCTCTAGCGTGCCGTTGCGAGCGGCAGCCACCATCGCCCGCGTGTGGTGAATCGAGACTCGCTCGCCCACTCCATAAGGCCCGCCGGACCAGCCGGTATTGACCAAATACACGTGGGTATCGGGGTGCTGTTGCAGGTGCTCGCCCAACATCTCCGCATACACTGTCGGCGGCAGCGGGAAGAAGCATTGGCCGAAGCAGGCGGAGAAGGTGGCCTGAGGGGTGGTGATGCCCCGCTCGGTGCCCGCCAGTTTGCTGGTGTAACCCGACAAGAAGTGATACATGGCCTCTGCTCGAGTCAGCTTGGCGATCGGGGGCATCACCCCAAATGCATCGGCAGTCAGCAAGAAGATGGTTTTGGGATGGACCCCGACACCGCTCAGTTCGCAATTGGAGATGTAGTCGATCGGATAGGCCGCGCGGGTATTTTCGGTCAGCCGCCCGTCGTCGTAGTCGGGAGCGCGAGCCTCTCCATCCAAGATGGCGTTTTCGAGCAGCGTGCCGAATCGAATGGCATCCCAAATCTGCGGCTCGCGATCGCGAGATAGCCGAATTGTTTTGGCGTAACAGCCCCCTTCAAAGTTAAACAGGCCATTGGGGGACCAACCGTGCTCGTCATCCCCAATTAAATGGCAGTTGGGGTCGGCCGATAGAGTGGTTTTGCCCGTGCCCGACAGACCGAAAAACAGGGCAGTGTGGCCGCGAGCGTCGATGTTGGCGGCTCCGTGCATAGGCAATACGTCCTGCAGCGTCATATAGTAATTCATCATAGTGAAAATCGACTTTTTGATTTCACCGGAATAGCGCGAGCCGCCAATCAGGACGAGTTTCTCGGTCAGGTGCAAGACGATGAAGGCTTCGCTGTGGATGTTGTCAGTGGCGGGATCGCCATGCAAGCCAGGTACGGCAATGACCGTAAAGTCCGCCTCGTGCTGGCTCAGTTCCTGTGCTGTCGGGCGCAGAAATAGCTGCTGGGCAAACAGGCTTTGGGAGGCTAGCTCCGTCACCACCCGGACGCCGCAGCGGTAGTCGGGATCGGCCCCCACATATCCGTCGAAGATATACAGCTCTCGCCCCTGCACGTAGGCCGAGATTTTTTGATAGAGCCGCTCGAAATTCTCTTCCGAAATCGGCACGTTATCGCGGTTCCAGTCGACCGCGTCTTGGCTGGCAGGCTCCATCACAATAAACCGGTCGTGGGGAGAACGACCGGTGTACTTGCCCGTTTCGACCGCCAAAGCGCCATTGGCAGCCAATCGCCCTTCCCCCCGCAGCAGGGCATGTTCTACTAACACAGCTATGGGCAAGTTGCGATACACTCGCGCCAAATTATGCAAGCCTAAATCGACTAAGCCACAAGCGCGATCGTCGCAGATACATTGAGCGCTCTCTTCTCTAGCCAACTGGGTTTGAAGGGCAGGATGATCTTCTGAAGCAACCGGATTTTCGGCGATCGCAGGGCGATTGTGCAGTAATGGCGAACTCTGTAAACCGGGCATATCTCGATCCCCATTTTGAAATAACAATGATTGAGTTGACCTCGTACTTTGGTCTTTCCATCTAGAAAGAGAACTTTGGCACCATTTCAATTCGACGCTAGTGAAGTTCTAAAGGCTAAATCTCGTTTTGGAGGGAGGGAACTGTCTGTAGAACTCCCTATATCCAGTGTATGCAAGCTATTTGAACCGTATCGGAGTTTTTATAAAATGAAATAAATTATTATAATTCCAGGCAATCCTAGAGGGAAATAGGGAATAAAATCCTTGCCCAGTCTAGACCTCGTCCTGTGAGATCGTGTATGATTGTTATAGTCAAATATGCAAGATTAACTCAATCTTTAGGCAACATTCTAGTTGTTTTATTTGAGCTCTGAGATGGAACAGTGTTGAATCTAAACCCAGTCTGGCCAGAAACCTGTGGTTTTAATGAGGCATCTTTTAGTTCCCCTCACTAACGCTATAAACTCCAAGTCTCAATATGGAAGCTTGAATTTACGCGCCACCCCCCAGAATCAGCAGTGTCGCAAACGTGCCTGCATTCCAGCAACTATGTAGCAGCATAGGTGCTAGCAAATTGCGGCTGCGACTGTAGACTAAGCCCAACACAATACCCAAAACTGTCAGGGGTAGCAGGTCGGAGAAATTGAGGTGAACGGCAGCGAATAAAACTGCACTCGCAACAATGGCCCCCCAAACAGGCATTACTTTTGCAAGTGACGGCAGGACAAAGCCGCGAAATAAGGTTTCTTCAAAAATAGGTGCAAACACAGCCACCACAATTAAGAAAATCACGCGCGGTGCCCAACCCTGACTCTCTAAAATTAGCGGCAAAATTGGATTTCCCCCGCCAGAATTGGGTAACAGCCATTGCGCTGCTAATCCAGCCACCACAACTAATGGCAGTGCACTCAAATATCCGCCAATACCCCATGCCGGCCACGCATCCAACAGGCGCACCCGCAGTAGATCGCCAGTGCTTGCATCAGTCTCGCCATTGCCAGCCTCGACTGCGGAATTCTCAGCCCGAGACACAGCCCAATAGACGAGCGCTAGCCCGATCGCTGCTCCGACTGCGTAGGTGAGCAGAATGGCGATCGCCTGCTGCAACTGAGTGGCACGACTAAAGTTCGGCCCCACCACCGCCAGCAAATAGAGCCCCGGCACCAATCGTCCCGTTACCCAAAACCCAACAAACCAGAGCGAGACCGCCGCTTGTACTGCAACACCAGGCCAAGGCACCGACCAAGCTTCTCCCACAGCGGGCCATTTCTTCATCGCCACCCCCACCAACCAGACAAGCAGCACTAAGAAGCCAATGATTCCAAACGAAACAGGAACGCCACTGACAATCGACAATCGCGCGAGAGACTCAATCGCCGCTTGCTCTTGTTCGCGATCGAGTTCGGCAATGGCGTCGGGACGCTGTTGCAGGCGATAGAGTTGCTTTAGGGCAGTGGCTTCGAACCAGCCATCTAAGTGTTGCTGCAGGTTGACTTCTGCATTGGGCACAATTCGCAGAAATTGCGGATCCCACAGACCCGATAGTACTTCTGCACAGGGTTGCAACTGTTCGGATGCGACCGCCCGCCAATAGGTTTGAGCATCGAGGACTTCACTTTGATGGGCCAGCAAAATTCCCGTGCGTAAATTGAGTTCGTCAAGGGCGAGTTGTTGCTGTTGCAGAGCTTCTGCCCCCTCTGGCGAGGGAGTCTCAGCCGCCAGGTCGTCAGCACTCTCCGAGCGATCGTCCGCCCGTGATTCAGCCACTCTTTGGGTCAGAGTGTCTGTGGCCTTGCGATATTGTTTGAGGGCACCGTCAACGGGGTCTTGCGAGCCGAAGAGGGTGCGGGCAAGGTCTCGATAATCGGGATTGTCCAGGGTGCGAACGGCCTGGAGTGACAGGTTGGTCTGAATCAGATCGAGACGGGTTTGCGGGGGAGGTTGCACCCAACTGTCAAACAGAGAGGTGCCAGCCAAGAAGAGGGCCAGCGCGGTTATCAGGTTGACAAACAGGCGTTGCAGAATCGAATTGGAAGCTTTGGAGGTCAAGGCGATCGCCACCCAACAACAACAGTCGTCACACCCAGCAGAATTCGCTGCCGAACCCTCTGCGCTAGCGCAACGTTCACTGATGCCACAGTGCCACAATTCCGGTGCTCGATCGGATTTCGCTAAATTCTTTTAGAGTCTTCTCGGAAGCAGAAACCACAGACATAATGGCGATCGAGTTCTTGGGGAGGGCTGGGTCGGCCACAGGCCGGACAGGAAAGCGTACCCGCGTTCGCTTGGGCTTGCTTGACCCGCTGCTGCCAGCGTACAAAGGCTTCCTGGGGGGTTGCGGGTCTGGGACGTTGGGGGGCAGTGCTGGGGCGCGAGATGAAAGAGGTCGGCACGACAGAGCGATCGCCTCCTTGGCTTCGGTGCCATTCTGCCGGTCGAAAGCGAATGTCTTTGATGGGTTTCGATAGGTGGGGGTTGAGCTTTTCGACGAGCAGAGCCCGTTGAAAGGCAAGGTTCTGAGCCCAGGTGGGAGACGAGGTAGCGACGTGGAGGGTGTCGCGGTAGAGGCGCAGGGGTCTGGTGTTGCGGGCAACAGCTTTGCCCACAATTGTCGGCCAGCGTTGTTGCAAGATCTCCAGTTGCCGGAAATCTTGCCAGGTGGGCTGCGCTTTGACAGCCTTCAACACATTATCGAGGGATTGAAACACCGAATGGGACTGCCGTAACGATTCGCGAGAGGAACACAAGTTCTTGAGAACTCAGTCGAGTCTAGCGAGAGATGGGGCAAATGGGTACGATGCTGTACGATTGGCGCGGCACACTTCCTTTGTCCGTCAATGCCTGCCATTCCCGCATTTGCCGAACTCAAAGTGGCGATCGTCCACGAATGGCTAATCGACTACTCTGGCTCGGAGCGAGTTGTGGAACAACTCTTAACGCTCTTCCCGCACGCAGACCTGTATGCAGTCGTCGAAAACTTACCTGTAGAGTTAAAGGGTTTCATTCAACACAAACCCGTTCGCACCACATTCATTCAAAACCTACCGTGGGGACCGACAAAATATCAAAACTACTTACCCTTCATGCCGATGGCGATCGAACAACTCGATCTATCCAACTACGATCTCATCCTCTCCAGTTCCCATGCAGTGGCAAAAGGAGTTCTCACCGGCCCCAGTCAATGCCACATTAGTTATGTTCACTCCCCCATGCGCTACGCCTGGGATCTGCAGCATCAATATCTGCGGGAATCGGGCTTCGATCGCGGTCCCAAAGGTTGGCTAGCGCGCTATTTACTCCACAATTTGCGTCAATGGGATCGCCACAGTGCCAGTGGTGTAGACTATTTCGCCGCCAATTCCCAATTCATCGCCCGTCGCATTTGGAAAATCTATCGACGCTCTGCTCGCGTCATTTATCCTCCCGTGAACGCGAACGAGTTCGAACTGTATGATGGGCCTCGCGAGGATTATTATTTAGCTGCTTGTCGGATGGTGCCTTACAAGCGGATGGAGCTGATTGTAGAAGCTTTCTCGCAGATGCCGGATAAGCGGTTAGTGGCGATCGGGGATGGTCCGGGTTTGAAACGAGTCCAACAACTTGCAACGTCGAATATTGAAGTATTGGGATATCAGTCAATGGAATGCTTGAGGGAATACATGCAGAAAGCAAGGGCATTTGTGTTTGCGGCTCAGGAAGATTTTGGCATTACGGTTGTGGAAGCACAGGCTTGCGGTACCCCAGTGATTGCCTATGGAGCTGGCGGAGCTTTAGAAACGGTCAAAGGGTTGGAGGCAGAAAATCCGACCGGAGTGTTATTTGGCGAGCAGGCGATCGCCAGTCTCAAAGCTGCGATCGAGCAATTTGAAAAAACGGCTATTCGTCCGCTCAGTTGCCGCGAAAATGCACTTCGGTTTAGTGTCGAACAATTTCGAAGCGAGTTTGCCACCTATGCAATGAATTGCTGGAATGCTTTTTGGGAGCTCAATTGAGCTTAGCCTCCGCTTCATCTGGAGCAAACTCAACATCCTCGTAGAGGTCGGCGATCGCGCACCGAAACCCAATGCTGGTCAGCTCGATATTATCTCCCCCCTGGTGGGGATATAGTTTCCAATACCCATCGCGATCGCGCCGAAACAGCTCGACGCTTTGCTGCTTCTGGCTGACCAAGACGTATTCCTGCAAAGATTCCAGTTGGCGATAGTTGGCAAATTTATCGCCCCGATCTAGCCTTTCAGTCGAGTCGGAGAGCACTTCCACCACGAGACAGGGATGGCGCTGAAAATAGTCGAATTGGCGATCGCGATTGTCGCAACTCACCACCACATCCGGGTAGTAGAAAACATCAGCGGCCTCAATATCGACCTTCATATCCGCAATGTAAGCTTGGCAACCAGTCCCGCGACAGTGAGTGCGCAATCGGCTATACAGGTTCCCCGCAATGGTGATGTGCGTTCGACTCGCGCCAGCCATTGCATAGACTTCGCCCCGAACGTATTCGTGTTTGACGAAGCTCTTTTTCTCACCCTCTAAATAGTCTTCAGGCGTGAGGTGGTTAACTGCCGGACTCGCGACCATAGCCTTGTTGAAATGTCTGTGCCTCTACTCTAGTTCACCCGTTCCGTGCTGGTTGTGGCCTACTCGATCTTCCAGAGGGCCGGTCAGAGGGATTGATGAGGGAATATTGGGATACGGAGTTTATACTTCCGGCACAAACTCAACATCCTCGTAGAGGTCGGCGATCGCGCACCGAAACCCAATGCTGGTCAGCTCGATATTATCTCCCCCCTGGTGGGGATATAGTTTCCAATACCCATCGAGATCGCGCCGAAACAGCTCGACGCTTTGCTGCTTCTGGCTGACTAGGACGTATTCCTGCAAAGATTCCAGTTGGCGATAGTTGGCAAATTTATCGCCCCGATCTAGCCTTTCAGTCGAGTCGGAGAGCACTTCCACCACGAGACAGGGATGGCATTTGAAGTATTCGTACGGGCGATCGTCGCTGTCACAGGTGACAAACACATCGGGATAGTAAAACACATCTGCCGCTTCAACTCGGATTTTCATATCCGCAACGTAGGTTTTACAGCCCGTACCTCGAACGTGATTGCGCAGCAGAGCAGCAAAGTTCAATGTAATGGTTGCGTGGGAGTCACTCCCCCCCGCCATTGCAAAGACCTCGCCCCGAACGTATTCGTGCTTGATGGGACTCTTTTTCTCACCTTCTAAATAGTCTTCAGGCGTGAGGTAGTTAACTGTCGGACTCGCAACCATAGCCTTGTTGAAATGTCTGTGCCTCTACTCTAGTTCACCCGTTCCGTACTGCCTGCAGCCCCGCTCTCAACCAATTCCGATAGAGTCGTCACTCGGTAGCCTCGATCTGCTAGCTGAGGTAGCAGTATTTCCAAAGCGATCGCCGTTCGTTCCCCCCGCTCGCCGCGATCGTGCAACACAATAATCGAGCCCGGTCGAACGCGATCGCGAATAAACCGAGCCGAAAAGCCCGGTTGGCCCAACAGCGTATCGTAGGGAAACACCGACCCCAAAACCGCGCGGTACCCTTCAGCTTCTGCAACATCCAACATGCGTTGGGTATAGAGTCCCTGCCCCGGACGGAACCAATGCAAGCCTTCTAACCCCTTGGCAGCGGACACGATCGACGACTCCGTCTGTTTGAGGTGGCTGGCAAACGTTTCGATCGGTAACCCCGCACTGAGCCGGTCTTCCAACATGTGATTGCCCAGCTCGTGACCCGCAGCTACCATCTCCGCCACCACCGTCTCGTTCCCTTCAACATGCGAGCCGATCGGGAAAAATGTCGCTTTGGCCTGGTGGCGATCGAGCACCGCTAAAATCTTGGCCGTCGTTTCCGGATCGGGGCCGTCGTCAATCGTCAGCGCCACAAACGGTCGTTCCGTTTCCACAAAGAACAAGACGCGATCGCCCGACAGACGTCCAGCAATTCCCAAGATCCAGCGAGGCTGCACGTACAGCAGTCCCACACCAGTCAGAGCAAACACTAGGACAAAAATCGCGATGCGCATATTCACAGACTGCTTTCTCGGTAAACTCTTCTGTTCGCGACGTCGTGTAGGGTAAGCGATCGCCTGCTCCGCAAAAACACCGATCTCGACGGGGAGAGATCGTTCGTCAGTCTGATTTGGGCTTCCTTGTATCAGGTTGAACGCACAACCTGGACTCTGACCCGGATCGATCCAGTGAAATCATTCTTGAAATGGGGGCTTGCGGCAATACTAGCAATTGCCCCGATTGCCTTGCCCGCCCGAGCTGCCGTCCATCGCATTGCCAATGACGACGACTTGCAAGCGCTGCTCTCTCGCCTGCATCCCAACCAGCAAAGGGCCCTCAGCTCGGCAGAACGCTTAGAAATCAACAACACGATCGCCGCCCTAATTGAAGTCGGGATTGAGGTTCTATTCAACGATCGCCCCCATCTAGTGGGCAACCAATTTGTTGTGGAAGGCTCCTACCGAGACGGCAGGCTCGTGATCGCCCCCCACTCCTTAGCCTCTCCCCAAGCCGATAAATTTCTCATTCTGCTCAGACACGAAGCCTTTCACGTCGTGCAAGACTGTGCTTCCGGGCAAATTGGGGGCAGCATCGCTGCGGTCGGATTGAACGTGCCCGTCTCTGCCCGCAGTCGATTCAGCCAAGTGGAAGGCGGCTATCGGAACGCCTACACTCACGCCCTAGAAACAGAAGCCTACTATATCCAAACCATTCCCGGCTATGCCATCTACGGCCTCGATAGCATCTGCCTGGGTCGGGATGTTTCCCCCCCCAGCTACCGCAACGCCGCCGCCCCCCCTCGCGCCCGCAACAGTTGCGGTTCCCCCTACAGCGACGCCTTCGATATCTGGTATCCGGTCTTCGTGCCGCTCGATCGCCTGGAGGAAGTGCGCCTGATGTTCTGTCGCGATGCCTTCGATCGCCAGATTGAGGTCAACGGTCAACCCCTGGTTCGGGTAGCAGTTTTTGCCACCTATGCAGGAGCCCGCAACTTTGCCAGCCAGGTGGAAGGTCGCGTTGGCGATCCGATCGAGTGGGGGGAATGAACAGCTAAAGCTGAGAAATTCGACACAGTTCCGCTGTAACCGATCGCTAGAATGTGGAGGAGTAACCGCGATGTCGATCTGGAGCGCAACCGGTGGAAGAACGCTACAATCCCCAAGCGATTGAGCCGAAGTGGCAGCAGCAGTGGCAAGCAACGGGAGCTGACAAGACTCCCGAGCATGGCGAGCGCCCCAAGTTTTATGCGCTCTCGATGTTTCCCTACCCCTCCGGCAATTTGCATATGGGGCACGTGCGCAACTACAGCATCACGGATGCGATCGCTCGATTCAAGCGGATGCAGGGGTTTCGAGTCTTGCACCCGATGGGGTGGGATGCCTTTGGACTGCCAGCAGAGAATGCTGCGATCGATCGCGGTATTTCGCCCGCCGTGTGGACCCAGCAGAATATTGCTCAAATGCGATCGCAACTGCAGCGGCTCGGCCTTTCCTACGATTGGGAGCGGGAAGTCAGCACCTGCGGTCCCGACTACTACCGCTGGACCCAATGGCTCTTTCTGCAGTTCTTCAAGGCGGACTTGGCCTACCAAAAAGAGTCGGCGGTGAATTGGGACCCGATCGACCAGACGGTACTGGCGAACGAACAGGTGGATGCGGAGGGCAAGTCCTGGCGATCGGGCGCAGTGGTGCAAAAACGGATGCTGCGCCAGTGGTTTCTCAAAATTACCGATTATGCCGAACAACTGCTGCAGGATTTGGAGAAACTGTCCGGTTGGCCCGATAAAGTGCGGGCGATGCAGGCCAACTGGATTGGCAAGTCCACTGGCGCGCGGGTGGAATTTAAGGCAGCGACCGGTCAGTCGATTCCTGTGTTTACCACTCGCCCCGACACGCTCTGGGGGGCAACCTTCATGGTGCTGTCCCCCGAACATCCGCTGGTGGCCGAGCTGACGACCCCCGCGCAGAAAGCAGCAGTGGAAGCCTATCGAGAAACCGCCGCCGCCAAGAGCGAGATCGATCGCACCGCCGAAGATCGCGAAAAAACGGGCGTGTTTACCGGCAGCTATGCCGTTAACCCCGTCAATAACCACAAAATCCCCATCTGGATTGCCGACTACGTCCTCATGGGCTACGGGACTGGTGCCATCATGGCGGTTCCCGCCCACGACAGCCGGGATTTCGAGTTTGCCAAAACCTTCGGCCTCGACATTATTCCAGTGGTCTTCCCCCCCGAGGCCGATCCCGCCACTGCAGCAGAGTTGACCGAAGCCTACAGCGACAACGCAGCGGGCGTTCTACACAATTCCGGTCCCCTCGACGGCCTGACGGTCTCCGACGCCAAGGTCGCAGTCGTCGAATATCTGGAAGATAAAGGCATCGGCACAGCTCAGGTGAACTATCGCCTACGGGACTGGCTGATTTCTCGCCAGCGTTATTGGGGCTGCCCCATTCCCGTCATCCACTGCCCCGACTGCGGCATTGTACCGGTACCCGACGAACAACTGCCTGTGGAACTGCCCACTGATGTGGCACTCAGCGGTCGCGGCGGCTCGCCATTGGCAACTCTAGAGAGTTGGGTTCGGGTGGACTGTCCCACCTGTGGCGCTGCGGCGCGCCGCGAGACAGACACGATGGATACGTTTATCGATTCGTCCTGGTATTTCCTGCGCTATGCGGATGCGACCAATGGGGAGAAGGTGTTCGATGCCGCCAAGGCAAACAATTGGCTGCCCGTAGACCAGTATGTCGGGGGCATCGAGCACGCCATTTTGCACCTCTTGTATTCGCGCTTTTTTACAAAGGTGTTGCGCGATCGCGATCTGCTCCACTTTGACGAACCGTTCGAGCGCCTGCTCACCCAAGGAATGGTGCAAGCACTGACCTATAAAGACCCCCAAACCAACGAATATGTGGCCGCCGCCGACATCGAGAATCTCGATCGCCCCGTCAGTCCCACCACCGGTAACCCTCTGGAGGTGTTCTACGAAAAGATGTCGAAGTCGAAGTACAACGGCGTCGATCCGCTAGGCGTATTGCAGAACTACGGGGCTGACACTGCGCGCATGTTCATTCTGTTTAAAGCCCCCCCCGAAAAAGATCTGGAATGGGGCGATACGGATGTGGAAGGTCAATTCCGCTTCCTCAATCGAGTTTGGCGGCTAGTACATGCCTTTGTTTCCCAAGACTCGCGCCCCCAGGTGTATTGTTCGGGCCAGTTGAGCAAAGCGGAGAAAGATCTGCGGCGGGCGATTCACATCGCTATTCGGGAAACCACTGAGGACATGGAGGGAGGGTATCAATTCAATACGGCGATCGCCGAGCTCATGAAGCTCAGCAACGCCCTCAATGAGGCTAAACTGCTTGCTTCCCCTGTCTATGCCGAAGGGCTGCAAACCCTCGTCCAGTTATTAGCCCCCTTCGCCCCCCACATTGCCGAAGAACTATGGTCGGCACTGGCGTGTGAAGGTTCCGTTCATGCCAGTACTTGGCCGATCGCCGATCCCAACGCCTTGGTGGCCGATAGCGTCACGATTGTGGTGCAGGTGAACGGCAAGCGGCGGGGCGAGTTTGAGGCTCCGGCAGATGTGACGAAGGCGCAGCAGGAGGAATTGGCCAAGGCTACTGAAGCGGCACAACGCTATCTGGCGGAGGGAACATTGCGCAAAGCGATCGTGGTACCGAAGAAGTTGGTGAACTTCGTCGTGACCTAGTCGATTCTTGGTGGATTGGCTTGCAGTCGGTAGCAGCTAAACTAGTTACAGTTGCTCTCGACCTACTGGGTAATGCCATGACAGCTACGCTTATCCAGAGTCCAGATCGGGTCCTGCTTCGCAATATTAGTTGGTCCACCTATCAATCTCTCATCGGCGATTTTGAGGGGGAACCGGCAATTCGACTGACTTATGACAGCGGTACCCTTGAAATCCGCATGCCTCTCGACCCTCACGAAACCTATAAGAAGCTTCTAGGACGACTGGTTGAGGCTGCAACTGAGGAACTGGATTTAGAGATTCGAAGTTTAGGCTCGCGAACTTGCGATCGCCAAGATCTCGCTCGCGGATTAGAACCAGATCAGTGCTACTACATTCAACACGAGGCACTGGTGAGAAGAGCCGAACAAATCGACTTGGCGCAGCTTCCACCTCCCGATCTAGCTGTTGAAATTGATATTGCGAGTAGTTCTCTCGACCGATTTTCCATCTATGCCGATCTGGGAGTTCCAGAAATTTGGCGATATAACGGTAGTACTTTAGAAATCCATTGTTTGCAAAATGGAAGCTATGTCTTGAGTGAAAGTAGCATTGCAATTCCAGTGCTGAACGCTGAGAATATTGCGCAGTTTCTAGACCTGCGCTCAACTGTTGGCGAGAACAAGATAATTAAACAGTTTCGCCAATGGGTAAGAAACCAAGGCAAGTCTGAATGAATGCCTAGTACTGAGATCGATCGCCGAGCTTGAAGATCGATCTAGTAGGCCCCATCCCGCCTCAACACTACCCGTACGGTTTGGAGAATTAAGGCTAGGTCGCGGAGATTCGACCATTGTTGCTGATATTCCAAGTCGAGACGAACCACCTCTTCAAAATTGTCCACCTTAGACCGACCCCGCACCTGCCACTCTCCCGTTAAGCCAGGTTTGACATTGAGACGCTGGAAATGGTGGAGCTTGTACTGATGAACCTCGTCTAAGGTCGGGGGACGAGTTCCTACCAAGCTCATATCGCCCCTGAGGATATTCCAAAACTGTGGCAATTCGTCCAAACTGGTGCAGCGCAACCACCGACCGACAGCCGTCACCCGAGGATCGCGGTCGTTTTTAAACATGTGCCCGCGAGCTTGGTTGGCCACAGTGTGTTTCAATCGATCTGCATCCACTACCATCGAGCGAAATTTCCACAATTGAAAGGGTCTGCCCCTCAAGCCGCAGCGGGTTTGCGTAAAGAAAATCGGGCCAGAACTATTGAGCTTGATGGCGATCGCGATCGGCACAAAGACCGCCGCGAGCAAGACCAACCCCACTGCCGCGCCCAAAATATCGATGGCCCGCTTGGTGCGATTGGTCGCAGACCGATGGGGACCTGACGAGCCGACCCTCTTGGGCGATAGATGTGGAGCGACCGGCTGCTTGACAGCAGCAGTGGTTGCGACAGACTTGAATGGTTTCAACGGACCCCCCTTCATGCGCGCTCTCCCGAGCATTCAAAATCCCCTGCTTGCTTCACAGCAGATATCCCAGATATTTCAGATAGGGCAGATACTGCTGTTGGCAGTTTCCCTCGGTCTCTTTGGCTCCAATCGACTCGTTTTTCGGCGACTGCAGCAGAGGTAAAGATGCTGTAGGGCAAGGTTTCGCAGTCAGGAGCGACGTAGTTCAAAAAGAACTCGACAGTGCGATCGAAAACCCAACCCCGCTTCACCGCAATTTGTCCGAACAGCTCCCCAGTGTGCGCCTGCTCTTGCAAAATAGACTCGATTTGGCTGTCGTCGAGCAACCCCGCTGCTTTGAGATACTGGCCCAAGGGTCTCTGGCGCATAGTTTGAGCGAGTGTTGGCAACTGCTCCACAAAAAAGTCAACCGTCGCCCGATCGAGCCATCCCCGTTCTGCCACAATCTCGCCAAAACTTTGGCGGGGCTGCTGCTGAGCTTGAATTGTGAGGGCGCGATCGACCCGCTCGGCTGTGAGTAGACCCGCCCGCTGAAGGACTCGACCAATGGGTTGAGCATCGAGCAACTGTTGCAGGGGTTGCCGTTGCTCGACGGGGAAACGGTAGCAATGGCAGACATCGAGCAGAAACATCCAGAAAATAGGCGGGCCGTCCACTAAGTAGCGCCGCCACAATCGTTTGGGTTCTTGCAGCAGTCGGTGCAGCCATTCCAGGCCCAGGTCGCTCATCCAGCGGGGCGATCGCTCTCGCTGACCCGCGATAAAGTCAATGGCAGCACCAAGCGCTAGAAAAACTTTTACGCGCTCCAGTTGGTGGCGATGGCGATAAATCCAAATTTCTTGCTTGGGAGCTCCCAACCCCACCACCAATGTTGTGGCCCCAGAGGCGTTAATACGATCGACAATCCGCTGACATTCATCGCGATCGCGCTCGAAGCCGCAGTCAGGGGAATAGGTGTCTACCACCAACTGGCGTCCGGCGCTGGCATTGATGACCTGCTGCGCCTGCTGGGCAACTCCGGGGGCAGCCCCCAGCAGAAACATCGTCACCTCAGACTTGTCTCGGTAATACCTGCAGTAAGCAGGGAGCAGATCGGAGCCCGCAATTTTCTCCTTCAGGGGGCGTTTGCTCAGCCTGGATAAATTTGTCAGAACCTGACTATCGCAGACTCGGTAAGTGGCTGAGGTATAGGCTCGATAGAACTCTGCATCTTGCTGTAATTTCTTCAAATGATCGACATTCAGGGTGAAAACCGTGCCACCCCAACGCAGTCGCTCTAGCAACTGTGCTCGAGTGATGTTATCTAGTGACGCATTGAGAAACTGAAATTGTTCCACTGTTCTATTGCTCGGGTTGGCTCGTTTTGGAGATGGCTAGCGAGCAACATGGCGCGTCGCTGGCAAAGTCGCGTTTACCGTTAAAGTCGCGTTTACCGTTAAAGTCGCGTTTACCGTTACAGCAGCCGGCGAACAAGCGAGGCTCGACGGCTGCATTGGATGGGAGTTGTCAGTCATCCTCAAACAGACCCAAGAATCCCAGAAAGATATTACCCAAAAAGGCGATTTCGTTATCTGACTTGGCACTTGTTAGGACTAAAATTAATCTCTAAATGTTCTTCAGAAACTTTACTCAGACTATTTCAGGGCTTACAAGCGAAATTTTAGTTAAATTCTACATGAATGAGTTCGGCAGATCTCTGATATGTCCGTATATTTACCCCTTATGAAACCTCGATTCAGAGATAATCCAGCGCGCTGAAAATCGCGCCCCGCTCTCCCACGTCGGAGGTGAGTTCTCAGCAGCGGGGTAGTTTGCTGGCACGATCAGGAGCGATCGACCTGAGGTAGCAAGACCGTGAAGGTAGAGCCTCGGTCGAGCTGGCTGCGCACAGAAATGCTGCCCCCATACTGAAGCACTAGTTTTTGAGCAATCGTTAACCCGAGGCCAACGCCTCTTGCGGCGAAATGGCTGCGAGGGATGCGGTAGAAACGATCGAAGAGCTTGGGGAGTGCTTCGGAGGGAATGCCAATGCCTGTATCGCGAATTTCGAGCTGGACATAATTGCCGTTCGCGGTGGCTGTGACCCAAATTTTGCCCCCTTCCAAGGTACATTCCAGACCGTTCTCAATCAGTTTGACCAAGATCTGCTTGAGGGCTGCAGCTGGGAAATTGACTTTAGGGAGGGCGGAAGGCACGGTGTAAGCTAGCATGACACCTTTTTCTCGGGCCACCGCTTGATAGGTGCTGACAATGCCGGGGACGAGGTCGAACAAAACGGTGCTGCAATCGCGATCGGTCGGGGTGGGGTCATCGAGGGAAGTGAGTTCGACTAAGCTATTGATCAAATTGACTTGTTGGTTGCATTCCGTCTGCAAAACATCCCAGTACTTGTCTTTTTGAGCATCTTTGATGCGGGGGGATCGCAAAAGCTGGATAGCCGTTTTGATATTGGTGAGAGGATTGCACAACTGCTGGCTCACCAGAGCCATGAACTCGTCTTTGAATTGCAGAGATTTCTGCAATTCGTCATTGACCTGTTGGAGATTTTCGAGATGCTGAGATTGCCTCTGCAACTGGCTTTTCTGCTGAATGGCTGTATCCAGCAACTGCAGCAGGGGAGGGATGATGGCACTCGCGGCAGCAGGCGAGGGGGGACAGGGAACGGTCTCTTGGCAGCAGGCTTGCAACTGCGGTTTGAGCGCGGGCTTCGATTGGCCGATCGCCTGTTGGAGCACCTCTAAGGCTGGGGCAATCGATTCCGGTGCATAGGAATAGTAAGTGACACAGTGGGAGAAAGCATCGCTACCGGAGGTATGACTCAACTGCTGCCCCACCAAAATGCAAGACAGCTCGGGAGCTAAGATCCCCAAAACATACTCCTGCTGCAGCTTGCTATCGAGGGCGAGACGACAGCAATAGAGATTGCCGACCGATGTGTATAAGCTGTCTTTCGAGAGGATGTAGACCGAACGGACGCTGCGGGCGAGGGCTTCGTAGTAAGGGGCAACCTCCGACCAACTGTGGGCGTTGGGAACACTGATAAAAAGGGTGGCGGAGGATGGGTTTTGGCTGACCCAATCGGTGAGTGTGCGGCTGACACTCGCTAATGTGGCCGGACTGGCTAAAAAAGGTTTGAATCGATCGCCCAATTGGGTTTGAATCGCTTCAAAAATAGATAAGTTATGAAGTGAAACCACCACCGGCAAATCCCTCTCAGCGGGGAAAAGTACAGCGAACTCGGCACTAAATAGAACTTGCCTCGTCCTGTCGCATTCGGGAGAGGCGTTGCTGCAAAGCGGCTCGGGCCACTTCCCGATCGTCGAAATGCACCTTTACGTTACCCAGAATTTGATAAGTTTCGTGCCCCTTGCCGGCGATCGCTACGGTGTCGCCCGGTTCGGCAGTCAAAATTGCCTGAAAAATTGCGGCTTTGCGGTCTACTTCCACGCTCAATCGAGCGCGATCGCCGTCGATCCCCTCCAGAATATCCGCCAGAATTTGCTGCGGATCTTCCGTGCGAGGGTTGTCGGAAGTGACAATAACGGCATCCGAGAGTTCCGCGGCGATTTCCCCCATGAGAGGGCGCTTGCGGCGATCGCGATCGCCGCCGCAGCCAAACACGCAAATGAGTGACTGGCGCACGGAGGGGCGTAGGGCCTCTAACAGGTTGCGCAGCCCGTCGGGGGTATGGGCGTAGTCAATGGTGACTGCGATATCTTGACCGGGCACTCGCACCGGGTCCACTCGACCGGGAACTCCCTCAAACTGGGGCAAAGCGGCCTGAATCGCAGCCAAGCTGACCCCCAAATGGAGGGCCACCCCAACTGCAGCCAGTAAGTTGGCTAAGTTAAAGCGACCCATCAGAGGGGCTTCGATCTCGATACTGCCCGCCGGACTGTGCAACTGTGCCCGAGTGTGTAGGGCATCCATCTCCACGTCGCTAGCCCACAAGAGGCGATCGCGCCAATCGGACGGCCAAGCCGCAGCCGCCTGCAGCGTAAATCCCCAAGCAGGCAAGATCTCCTCCGGCCAGCGTTCGAGTAGCAGTCGTACCCAGCGATCGTCGAGATTGAGCACGGCTCGACTGTTGGGCTTGAGATAGAGCGGCGAAAATAGTTTGGCTTTAGCCCGCCAATAGTCTTCCATGTTGCCGTGGTAGTCCAGATGATCCTGGGTCAGGTTGGTCCACACGGCAGCGTCGAACTGACAGCCCCACACCCGTTGTTGGTCCAGACTGTGGGAGCTGACCTCCAGCACCGCCCGCTGGCATCCTGCGGCGAGCGCCGAGGCGAGGCTCTGTTGAAGCGCGGGGGCGAAGGGGGTGGTGTGGGCGGCTTCGCGGCTGTGACCGGGCCAGCGCTCGTACAAGGTACCGACGAGGGCAGTCGATTGTCGATCGGCATTGAGCAGAAATTCGACGAGATGGGTAACGGTGGTTTTGCCGTTTGTTCCAGTCACCCCCACCAGCGAAAGCTGCTGGGCGGGACAATCGTAGCAGGCAGTGGCCGCACGCCCGCAGATTTCGGGCATCTGTGCGGCAGGCCAACTCCAGAGGGGCAGGGGCGGCTCGATGGAGGGGTCTGCCAGAGCAGTATCGGAGACGAGGGCGATCGCCGCGCCCCGTTCGGCGGCTTGGGGCCAAAAGCGTCCTCCATCTGTTTGAGTCCCGGGCATACCGACAAAAATGTCCCCTGGCTGCACTTGGCGAGAATCGGTGGTCAAGCCCGCGATCGCCCTAGCTTCGGGGAGCGGCCCCCATTGTCGCGTGGCAGGGGGAAGGGCCCGCAGCAAGTCAGTCAGAGTCTCGGACATAGCGACGCAGCCGAACTTGGATCTGGGCTACTGTAGCACGGGGCGAAAATCTCGGCAGCTCAGTTTCGCGATCGCCTTCAACCCAGCACAACACGGGGATTTCCAAGCGATAGCGAGCGAGCCACGCCTCGCGGCTGGCGATGTCGCGAATTTCCAAGCTTGCCGCCACGGCTGGAATTTGTCTGAGTTTCTCTTCCAGCCCTTCGCACAGGTGGCAGCCCAGCTTGCTGTAGAGGACAAAATGCGGTTCCGATACCATTGCTTTCCCATGCATGCTCTCAAATTGAACGGTTGAGGGGAACGTGTCGAACGAGCGCCTGTTTCAGCTCGCCGGGATTGAAGATGATGGGGAGAAAGTGAATGCTGTTGACTTCGCGGAAGTAAAACAGGATCGGTAGGGGAGACCAAAAAATCTCCCAGTTGCTCCAGTCGGCGTAGGGAAAATCGCGAATTTGGCTTTGGTTGCGATACACCTTGAGGGTGGTGGCGTCAAATTCCAGCCGCAGTGTGGCGGTTTGGACACTCAGAAACACAGCGAATAGCTCGATCGCCACACTCGCCCAGATCGAGACGAAAAAGAGCAAAGCCCCCAAGAGGGCGATCGCCGCAGGCAAGCGATAGTCGGGCGTCAAGGCGATCGCCGCTTCGGTTGTAGGCGCGGAAGGTTGAGAGGCAGTCATGATGGTTAGAAGTGACTCAAAATTGCTGGAATGGCGGAACGATTTCAGTCTAGCGCTGCTGCCAATATCTAGCTCTGGTGGACGATCTCGTAATGGAGCACTTCGGGTGGGGCAGCGAAAAAATGGCCAATGATGGAGCGCCAAGTGACGAAGTTATCCGATTGACGGAAATTGACGGTATGGGCTTCGAGGGTCTGCCACTCAATCGTCAGGAGATAGCGATCGCTCTGTTCCAAACAGCGGCGCAGCGTATGGCTGCAATAGCCCTCAGTTTCTTTAAGCAGCCGATAGGCAGTGGCGATCGCCGCTTCAAACTCAGCCTCTTTGCCCGCCTGCACTCGAACTGTTGCAACTTCTAAAATCATGGCGCTCTCCCCACATCGATCGCGTCTACCAGCATCCCACGCCGCGAGGGAGACCAGCTATGGAGAGCGGGTTCATTGAACCTCTGCTCTCGACCTGCAGCCCTCCAATACTCTACAAATACCTACCACTATCCCTCGCGGGCGATCTCGCGCTCGGGTAGTTTCGCGAGTTTGCAATTTGAACCTCAGAAACCGTCCCCAGTAAGGTCTATGCTGGGGACGCATGCCGAATGCATCAGTCTGCTGGAGGGACGCACAATCATGCGAAACGTACTCTCAATTATTCTGGGGGGGGGCAGAGGAACGCGTCTGTACCCGCTAACCAAACGCCGCGCCAAACCGGCTGTGCCGTTGGCCGGAAAATATAGGCTCATCGATATTCCAGTCAGTAATTGCATCAATTCTGGAATTCAGAAAATGTACGTACTGACGCAATTTAATTCTGCATCCCTCAATCGACATCTGGTAAATACCTATCGATTTTCGCCCTTTTCGGAAGGGTTTGTGGATGTATTGGCGGCCGAGCAAACCGCTGAGAATCCCGACTGGTTCCAAGGCACTGCCGATGCTGTACGTCAATATCTCTGGTTGATGGAGTCGTGGAAGGCGGCTGAATACTTGATCCTGTCAGGAGATCACCTCTATCGGATGGACTACCGTCCATTTATCGAACATCACCGCAAGACCAATGCCGATGTGACGCTATCGGTCATTCCCATTGACGAGGCCCGCGCCTCGGCCTTCGGTTTGATGAAGATTGACCGTAACGGTCGCGTGATTGACTTCGAAGAGAAGCCCGAGGGCGAAGCCCTAAAGTCGATGCAGGTGGATACCCAGTCAATGGGCTTAGATGCAGAGCGCGCTGCAAAAATGCCCTATATTGCCTCAATGGGCATTTATGTCTTCCGGCGCGAAGCTTTGGTGGAGATGCTGAAGCGATCGCCCGAGCACACCGACTTTGGCAAGGAAGTCATTCCTGCAGCGATGCAGGATTTTCGGGTGCAGGCTTATCTCTACAAAGGCTACTGGGAAGACATTGGAACAATTGAGGCGTTTTATCGTGCCAACCTCAGCCTGACCCAGCAACCCAGCCCGCCCTTTAGCTTCTACGACGCCGCCGCCCCCATCTTCACTCGACCGCGCTTTTTACCCCCCAACAAAATTCTGGGGGCAGACATTCGCCAGTCCATTGTCTGCGACGGCTGCATTGTCAAGGATGGCGTGCAAGTATCGGGTTCTATCTTGGGGGTGCGCTCTCGAGTGGAAACCAATACCGTCATCGAAAATACCTTGGTGATGGGCTCGGACGAGTACGAGTCTCCCGACGAGCGCCAAGCCGCTCGCGACGCGGGCCTTCCCCCCTTGGGAATTGGCCCCGATTGTCATATCCGCAATGCCATTATCGACAAGAACTCTCGCATTGGCCGCGACGTGCGCATCCTCAATAAAGATCGCGTACAAGAGGCCCAGCGAGAAGATGAGGGCATTTGGATTCGTGATGGCATTGTCTGCGTTGTGCGAAATTCCATTATCCCAGACGGTACGTCGATCTAAGCATCAGTCTTGCAAAAAGCCACCTCGCAGTAGTTTATCCAGTCCGATGCCACCATGCCCGATCGGAGCGATCGCCCCACCGAAGTAGAAGAGTATACCAGCGCTATGCGGATTGTGGGGGGTACGCTCTGGGGGTCTGTTCTGTCCCTCGCTGTGGGTGCAGGGCTGGTGTTAATTCCGCAAGTCCCTCGTGCTTGGCTGTGGGCAATTCCGCCGCTCTGGGTGTTGCTGTCAGCGTTGGGCATCCTCCTGCAATGGTCGGTGGCGCGGGGACGCTGCCCCAAGTGTGGCTATCAGTTGGCGGTGCCTGCGCTAGGTCGCCGCTGTCCGCAGTGCAACGCTTATCTCAAGGCAGTCAATCGCAAAATCATTCGGATTTAACCCTCTCCGGGCAGCAAACAGGTTTTGAAGCAAGTCACGCTCCTATCCCCAACTTCGATAAAACGACGTCTCCTGCCAAATGGCTGCCACGCGCTGCTCGATTGCGGCTAGCTCGGCTGCAGACAGCGGCTGAAAGGCTCTCGCCACCTCTACATTCGCAGACAACTGTTCCGGCGACTCCGCTGCTACAACGCAGGTATGTACTCCCGGTTGAGAGAGCACGTAGCCAAGCGCCTGATACATCCCGTCCAGACCGCCCGGACGAAACAGACGTCCGTAAGCAGGTACTTTCATGGCGATGACGCCGACATTTCGCTCGCGGGCTACGGGCAGCACAGTCGGCGCAAAGGGACGAGGATGGTGGCGATCGCCTGCATTCAGGGGAATGAGCGTCGTATCGAAGGGATAGCGCTCCAGTCCGGCAACGATAACATCTGGCTCGTAATGTCCCGTAATGCCTGCAAAACGGACAACTCCCTGCGCTTTTGCTTCTTCAACTGCCCTTATCGCTCCGTCGGGGCCAAAGAGTGCATCGAGCTCGCTCCCATGGGCCACATGGTGCATTTGCCACAGATCGAGGCGATCGGTGTTGAGCCTCTGGAGGGAACGTTCCAGCTCGCGCCAAGCTGAGTCGCGATCGCGTTGGGCGGTTTTGCTAGCCAAAAAGATGCGATCGCGGTGGGCGGGCAACACCTTGCCTAAGTAAGCCTCGCTGGGACCGTAGTCTGCTGCTGTATCGAAATAACGAATGCCCAATTCCAGGGCGCGCTCTACCAGCGTCAAGGCTGCTGCCTCTGGCCCGCGCGAAAGGGGGGTCTGCCCCGCACCGCCCAAACCGAAGACGGGCAAGCGTATGCCCGTGTTGCCCAACTCGCGCTCGGGCATTGCTGTCGCTGGCCGCTCGGAGGATGTTGGCAAGCCTGCCGCACTCAGCACTCCACCTGCGATCGCCGCACTAGCACTCAGAAACGCTCGCCGTGTGGTTTTCCGATCCATCAGAAGCTCCTCTGTTCGCGTCGGACATCACCATCTTGCGCCCATCGCCGAATATTGGCTCAATCTGCGAGCCTGCAATGGAGGAAAGTACCTCTTGCGCCTCGTTATACCCATCGCTTCGCATGTTGGCATAGCATCGAATTGCGTTGTTCCAGAGCGAGGGGATTGTGAAGCAAAAATTTTGGGGTGCGAGATTGGGGCTGGCAAGTTTGGTGGCGATCGCCGTCGCCTGTTCTCCCCGTTCGCCCGCGAGCCACCACTTGCCGAAACGCCTCTGGGGCAACCCCACCTGTGCCGTGCCCGCAGCCGAACGCGATCGCAAACAAGATTTGCTGCAGGCAAGCCTGACCGATACAGCGGCGGCGGCAGACTATGCGGCGGCGATCGCCTCTCACGCGCGTGCTTTAGCAGACTGTCGCGATCGCACTTGGCCCTCCACCCAAGCTGTCTGGCTGCGTCTATATCCCCACGACGTTCGAGCGGGGGTTTTAGAGGACGTGCTCGATCGCATTGTCAATCGCGGCTACAACCAGGTCTATATCGAAATTTTCTACGAAGGCCGCATCCTGCTTCCCGTGGCCGATAATCCCACTCCTTGGCGCTCAATTTTGGCCGAGGCGGAGGCGGAGGGCGAGGTGGATGCGAACTACGATTTGTGGGCCGAGGCGATTCAAAAAGGGCGCGATCGCGGTTTGGAAGTCTACGGCTGGATGTTCGCCCTCAATTTTGGCTGGAGCTACGCAAACCTGCCCGATCGCCAAGCGGCGCTAGCCCGCAATGGCTGGGGGGAAACCAGCATTGCCAACGCCCGCTGGAACCCCGACGACGTGTCTGACGGACGGGATTTTTATCTCGACCCCAGCGAATTAGAACACTTGTTTATCGATCCCTACAACGAGACCGCTCGAGCTGATTATCTTATCGCTGTGGAGGCTCTGCTCGATCGCGATCCCGACGGCATGCTCTTCGATTACATCCGCTACCCCACCACCTTCGGTCGAGATACCCTCGTCACCCGCCCCCAACAATTGTGGATTTACAGTCCTGCCTCCCGCCAGGTGTTGCGAGAGCGGCTGTCTGGCGATCGCGAACGGGCCCTCATGGATGTTTATCTGGAGCGGGGGGAACTGAGCACTGAGGATATTCGCCGGAGTGCAGCCCAATTCCCCGACAGCCCGTTGCCATTCGAAGCAGACCTCGATCTCGAAAGGCTCGATGCCGTTGCCCTAGATCGATATCGACAGCATTTCTGGACGATCGCCACCACACATGCCTATGCAGGCGTGCTGGACTTTGCCGAGTTTGCCACTGCCCCCGTGCGCGATCGCGACATTCCCGCCGCCACCGTGTTCTTTCCCAGTGGCAATCGAGCGGAAGCAGGCGGCTTTGATGCCCGCATGCAACCTTGGGATCGCTTTGCCAGCGAGCTGGAACGGCATCCCATGTCCTACGCCATCTGCGAGGATGGCAGTTGTGTAGCCGATCAGGTGCGAACTGTCTTGCAACAGTCACCCACAGCCCCCGTCTGCCCTATTTTGGCGGGAACTTGGGGGCAACCATTTGGCGAACACCTCAGTCTGGAAGCGCAGATGCAGTTGCTCCAAACGAGCCTACCGGAGCTCAGTTGCATCAGTCACTTTGTCTATGCTTGGATGGAGCCCGCTTCCGATCGCGATCGCAAAGCCGGCGTGGGTACGGGGGACGATCCGCTATAGTTCGACTATTCATCCAATAGGAAGCCATCAGCGTGAATGTATTAGTGACTGGAGCTGCCGGATTTATCGGCTTTCACTTGGCCGAGCGGCTACTCGCCGATGGAGTAAAGGTCACGGGGATCGATAATCTGAACGATTACTACGATGTCTCCCTCAAGCAGGCGCGGCTGGATATCCTCGCTCGGCAGGAAGCCTTCGAATTCCAAAAATTGGACCTGAGCGATCGCCAAGGCATCGCCAAGCTGTTTGACGAGGGAGCCTTCGATTGCGTCGTTAACTTGGCCGCTCAAGCTGGAGTGCGTTACTCCCTCCAAAACCCTGCGGCCTATATTGACAGTAACCTGGTCGGCTTTGCCAACATTCTGGAAGGCTGTCGTCACAGCAATGTCGGCCACCTCGTTTTTGCCTCCTCCAGCTCGGTGTACGGCGGCAATACCAAAATCCCGTTTGCCACCACCGATGCGGTCGATCGCCCCGTCTCTCTCTATGCCGCCAGCAAAAAAGCCAATGAGTTAATGGCTCACAGCTACAGCCATCTCTACGGCATTCCCGTGACGGGCTTGCGCTTCTTTACGGTTTACGGTCCTTGGGGGCGACCCGATATGGCCTATTTCAAATTTGTGCGGGCGATCGAGGCGGGAGAGGCGATCGATGTTTACAACTACGGCAAGATGAAGCGGGATTTTACCTATATCGACGATGTGGTGGAAGGGATTGTGCGGGTGATGCAGCGACTTCCTGCTGAGGCTGTGCCGGTAGAGGGGGGATTGCCGACGAAGGCACGTTACAAGATTTACAATCTGGGCAATCACCGTCCGGTGGAGTTGGGGGAGTTTATTGCCATGCTCGAAAAGCTCTTGGGCAAAACAGCGCGACAGAATCTGATGGACGTGCAGCCGGGGGATGTATTGGCCACTTATGCCGATGTTGGCGATCTGATGAATGACGTTGGGTTTAGTCCCGCCACTCCGCTAGAAGAGGGGCTGAGCAAATTTGTGGATTGGTACCGCACGGTTTATGGGCGACGCACGGTTTATGGTCGATCGCGAGGGCAATAGCAGAACTGAGGGGTGTGGTCTACTAGCGTGCAGCAGATAGCAGTGCGAGCGCTTCCAAAATGTCGGGGACTGCCCTCAGCACCGAGCCAAAAATGATAACGCTGGCTGCAGCTACAATTACGTTTCGAGAGATGGCGTTATTGTCGCGGGCAAGCTGGAAAAAGCGTTCATCCCATCGCTTCGTTTCAGCTTCTATCCGCTCGCTATTTTCTCGCACGGCGCGATCGAGGGCTTCGACGCGCTCGTCCAGTTTTTCGACGCGCTCGTTGGTATCGCGGACGGTAACCACCAACTCTTGCAGCGTACTTTCAATTCGTTCGAGGGTCTGCTCTGACATCACTATCCTCCCAGCCGCATCATACCGGGTTTGTCGTGGGGATGCGCGATCGCGAGCTGACCCTCTCAGCCCGAAAAAATCATCACTCGCTCCGAACCATACAACTTGCACTCAGGACCCGCAAATTACCTTCCGAAGCAACTTCACAAACTTCAGAGAGTTTGGCAAGCGCAGGTCTGCTCCCTTCACTTAATTGAGTTGCCACATCCACAACAACATCGCTGAACGAGCTATGAGTCAACCATCTCTGACTGAGCAAATAGCCAGCACTAAAAGCCTCGCGATCGACCAGAAAAAAGTCGATACCATACTTCGAGATGATGGATTTCACTTCCGAGATGTCTGGGCTGTATTGCGCTCTAACGGTATCGATCGCCCGTTGCTGAAATGGCTGGTAGTAGTTGGGATGGTAAGCAAATGCAAACTCTTGCGATGCTAAGACAGAGCGGTGGGAAAATGCTGGAATATTATCTGCTGCATCGTCAATTGAGGCGACGATGATATCCTTGGGCTGACTGGCGAGAAATGTATAAATCTGGGGATATTCTCCCATCCTCCAAAGATGCGATTTTAAAAAGACAGATGGCAAAGCTGGGACAATGAGAGATGCGATCGCAAACATTCCTATCAAGCCTACAGAAATCCCCTCTTTAATCTTTAGTTTGTGCTGGCCTTGCAGACGCTTGCGGAGCCAGTCATAGCCTCTATGGAGTAAGATGAAGACAACAATACCTGCTGACATTGCCATAATAAATCGTAGCGTATGGTAGGTATAGCGACTGGGAAAATACAATCTAAAGAATAGGACATGTGCTAGTAGAAATACTCCAATAGATCCGAGGACGAGCTGGGGTAAAATGACAATGCGATCGGTAACCGACTTGGCGAGTATTAGCTTCGATCTCAGCACAAATGGCAAGCCCAAACCAAACCAGATGATGGGTGGGAATAATGGAAAGCGGATACCGCTAGACCCAGCAAACAAAAAATTTAATGGCGAGACACCAAAGTATTGACTCCTGCCCTTCAAGCCAAATTCAGATATCACTTGCATCTGAGCAACGGCAATCCTATCGCCAACCTGAGATGTGTTGAAGACAAATGGAATAATCACAATAGATGCAACACACAATCCAAACAGCCAAAGTCTGTAATCTAATGACTTTTGGCTGAGGCGAATCCACCCATCTCGCCAACCAAACAGCCGGATCGTTAGAACTGCGATTTCAACCAAAACTAGCTGAGGAAAAAACAAGCCTAAAAGAGCGATCGCGATTAGGCAGGGGATAAGCGATCGCTTGAGGAGATAAAACAGAAAAGCAGCAAAAAACGGATAGATAAAAGCTCTTGGAGTTGCCGAAATCAGATCGTCTTTCAGCCAAATATTCTGATTCAAAATGAGTGTAGCGAGAAATGCACCTGCAGGATACGGGAGCAAATATAGATAAGACTTAAAGAAATAAAACGAAGTGATTGACCCCAGTATGACAGGCAGAGCTTTGGCAAGAGAAATAGGCTCGACTCCTAGCTTTGCCATTAAATAATAAGTAGCCTTATAGCCAATCGGAGCTAGAGTCTTAAAATAGTTAGCGATTAGATCGTTGGGGAATAGCTGAGGATCGACAAATGTTTGCAGCCAGACAACATGTTGTCGCATATCGTCTTGAATGAGATAAGGAAGGGCGATCGCATGGCGAAATGAAATCAAGCCAAAATATATTGGAATCAGCAAACTAAAAAAAAGCCAAACTGATAAAGCTGGTTGCTTAGCGGATAATAACTGTTCGATTTTTGTCGCCATTGGCAATCTGAATGGATGAAGTATTCCAATTCACACTATCGAGATCGGGCTTAACGCATGGTGACAAATTCTTCTGCAGAGGTGGGATGAATGCCGACAGTAGCATCGAAGTCAGCTTTGTTAGCTCCCATCTTGACGGCGATCGCCACCCCTTGAATAATTTCTGCTGCACTATCCCCCACCATGTGGGCCCCCAACACCCGATCGGTTTCTTTGTGAACGACCAGCTTCATCAACGTCTGTTCGTCCTTGCCCGCCAAAGTGTAGTACATCGGACGGAAGCGGCTGCGATAGATTTGGATAGATTCTTCGCCGTATTGCGCGATCGCCGCTTGCTCGGTTAAACCCACTGTCCCGGCTTCGGGGGTGGTAAAGATGGCTGTGGGAATATTGTCGTAACTGGTTTGTCGAGACTTACCGCCGAAGTGGGTGTCGGCAAAGGCGCGCCCCTCATCGATCGCCACTGGCGTGAGATTGACGCGATCGGTACAGTCGCCTACCGCAAAAATGTGGGGTTCTCGAGTTTGGCTGAATTCGTTAACGGCGATCGCCCCCTCGACTACTTCCACTGCCGTATTGTCTAAACCCAATCCCTCTAGATTGGGCTTGCGTCCGGTGGCAGCCAAGCTTACCGCATCGGCGATCGCCACCTGCTCAATTTCTCCCCGCTCAGTTTTCCCTGTAACGGTAACCCGGACGCCGCCATCTAGTTTTGCGATCGCAATCTCTTGGCTGCAGTTGAGAATGCGGATGCCGTGCGCCTGCATGGCTGTTTGGATTTCGGCGCGCAGATCTTCGTCAAATCCCCGCAGGACTTTGTCAGCTCGAATCACTTGAGTGACTTCGGTGCCCAACCCGTTCAGGATGCAGGCGAACTCGCAGCCAATGTAGCCGCCCCCCAAAATCACCATGTGCTTGGGTCGATCGGGCAAGTGAAACATATCGTCTGAAAGCAGGGCGTGCTCGATGCCGGGGATATCGCTGGGTCGGATGGGGATGCCGCCGACTGCGATCAGAATTTTCGCGGCAGTCACTTGGCGATCGCCCACCGCCACCGTATGGGGGTCGATAAACTGGGCTCGTCCCCTCAGAATTTCAACTTTAGAGTTATCCAACATGCGTTGGTAGATGCTGTTGAGGCGCTCGACCTCGGCATTGACATCGGCAACCATGCGCGTCCAATGGAGGCTGGTTAGCGGTGCAGTCCAACCATAGCCTGCAGATTCTTCAAAGTAATGGGGGAAGCGGGAGGCATAGACTAATAGCTTTTTGGGAACGCAGCCGCGATTGACGCAAGTGCCCCCCAAGCGATCGAATTCGGCAATGCCAACGGTGGCTCCGTATTCGGCTGCTCGCCGCGCAGAGGCGATACCGCCGGAACCAGCACCCAAAACAAATAAATCGAATTCGTAGCTCATCGCTCAACCCTAGCTTTCACCCTCGATCGTAGTTCACCGCAGGGCGATCGACCGCTCGACTTCAAACCGCACCGGACGCTCGACGAGCATCGGCTAAAATTCTGTTGCGCAAGCGCAGTTCAATCGAGGCAAACTGCAGGCAAACTGAAAGCAAATAAATTAGCTGTTTGTGGATCGAGTCCGAATCTCCCCTTCGCAATCCTCCCGCCAGCAACGCCCCCTGCTCCATTTCATTCATCATTATTAGTGAACCCTTCAGGATGACTGCTACCCCTTCTCCCCAATCCCGTTCGACCGCCCTCGGCGATGTTTGGTACCAGAATGTCCGGCAATATGCCGATCGCCTCGCCCTCTGGGCTCCACACCTAGAGCCACCAGTCAAACTCACCTATCGCCAGATGTGCGAGCAGATTTGCTGTTTTGCCAGTGGATTGCAGGCCGTAGGGGTTAAAGTTGGCGATCGCGTCGCTCTGATTGCTGACAATTCCCCCCGCTGGCTGATTGCCGATCGAGGCAGCCTCATGGCGGGCACCGTCAATGTCCCCCGCAGTTCTTCAGCCCCAGAGACCGAGCTGGACTACATTTTGGAGCACAGCGGCAGCTCGGTGGCCATTCTTGAAGATCGGGCCACGCTAGAGCGCCTGCACCCCAGTTTAAAGCGCCTCGGCATTCGCACCACCATCCTGCTCTCAGACCAAACCCACCCCAGCTGCCTCTCCTATCCCGACCTAATGGCGCGAGGGGCAAGCCGCGAGTTCGATCCCCCTGCGCTGGAGCGATCGCAGCTAGCCACTATCATCTACACCTCCGGCACCACCGGGCGACCGAAAGGGGTGATGCTGTCCCACGGCAATTTCATGCATCAAGTGGAGGCGATCGGTTTAGCCGTCCAGCCCCAACCCGGCGAACGATTTTTGAGCATCCTGCCCACCTGGCATTCCTACGAGCGATCGGGAGAATATTTTCTCCTGTCGCGGGGGTGCGAGTTGGTCTACACCACCCGCCGCTCCATCAAACAAGATTTAAAAACCTATGCCCCCCACTACATGGTTGCCGTTCCCCGCATTTGGGAAACGGTATACGAAGGGGTGCAGCGGCAATTTCGAGAGAAATCTCCCCTGCTGCAGAAGGTAATTTTCTTCTGCTTGGGGGCCAGCGAGCGCTGGGTGAGACTGGGGCGAGCCTTGCACAACCGTTCCCTCGATCGCGATCCCCTCACTCCTCTACAAGCTCTCGCCGCTCGGCTGCAAAGGGCCTTATTGACTCCCATCCATGCCCTGGGGAATCTCCTCGTCTACCAAAAGGTGCGACAAGCTGTCGGTCCTAACTTCCGTTTTGCCATCAGCGGCGGCGGCGCTCTGGCGGACCACCTAGAAACCTTTTACGAAATCGTCGGCATCGATATTCTGGTGGGCTACGGTCTCACCGAAACCTCCCCCGTCCTCACCGTTCGCCCGCTAGAACACAACGTTCGCGGTACCTCCGGGCTGCCCCTCAAAGAGACCGAAGTGCAAATTTGCGATCCCGACACTCTAGTTCCCCTGCCCCGTGCCAGCACCCTCTCTGCTGCCAAACAACGTAAAGGCATCGTTCGCGCTCGCGGTCCCCAGATTATGTTGGGCTACTATCGCAATCCAGAAGCCACCGCCAAAGTGTTGGATGCTGAGGGCTGGTTCAATACTGGCGATCTGGGCTGGCTCGCCCCTGACGGACAAATTGTCTTAACTGGGCGGGCTAAAGACACGATCGTGCTGACTAGCGGCGAAAACATCGAACCCCAACCGTTAGAAAATGCCTGCGCTCGAAGTCCGTGGGTGGATCAAATTGTCGTGGTGGGGCAAGACCAAAAGCGACTGGCAGCCCTCGTCTATCCCAACCTCTTGCAGGTAGCTCAAAGCTTCGGCACGGCGATCGCCCCCCAACTGCGCCAGCTCACCCAAAGCGACGATCCCGCCCACTGGCTGGAGCGGCCGGAGGCGATCGAATTACTGACATCGCAACCCGCCGTGCGAGCAGCCGTACTCTCTGACCTGCAGCAGCGCCTCAAACAGCGGCCGGGCTACCGTCCTGACGAGCAACTGGGGGATTTTCGCTTCGTCCCCGAACCCTTCTCGATTGAAAACGGCCTCATGACCCAAACCTATAAAATTCGGCGCAATCGAGTCGTCGAACGCTACGCTCGCGAAATCTCCGAACTCTACGGGTAGTAGGCGAGCGATACTCCATGAGGAAACAGGGGGTAGTAGGGTAGTCTGATAAAGGCTTCTCGCTCAAGCATTGATTTATAGTCTCGGACACTTTTTCTGAACTTATGGACGACATTACTGCAACCCCCTCTCTGCTACTCAAACGCGCTGTCATCGTCAAATCCATTGTGACGGAAGCGTTTAAAGTAAAGACTCAAGAGCAAGTACAGCAGCAAGTACAAGCCCTCGACAACCAAATGCAGCAACTGGAGTTTCAAGGCAAGCGCGCGATCGCCGAAATTGAGAAGAAAACCATTCAGCCTGCCGGACCGGAAGCGACTCAGCAAATCGAGTCGATTAAGTCTCAGGTCAACACCCAAAAGGCAAAGATTCTCAATCAAAAGAACGCTTTGCTGCAGCAGCTCAACCAAATTTCCGGGATGGAACTCAATCAGGAAGTCACGTTACAAACCAATCTAGAAAGCTACTGTCGCGTCAGCCCCGGCGACAACCTAGGGGAGAAACTGCGGGTTGAAGTGGTTCTAGAAGACGAAGTCATTAAGGAAATCCGGGGCAACCTGGGCTAGTCCTGCCCGATGGACCTACAGCAATCTCTAGTGTGGCGGAATGGAATCACGCAGCGCTAGTTAGCATGGGGCTAGTGCTCGTGCTGGGTGTAGCCTGTAGATAAAATCCAGTTGCACATTCGTTGTTGCGTTAATGTCTGCTCTATGGGTCCTGCCCCTTTCACGTTGGAACAAGCTGATAGTCCGCCTCGAATTCTGCCGCAACGGCGTCGCGTCAAAGCCAGTCTGGTGATGGTCTTTGTCTGGCTGACCGTGGTTGTCCTGCACGTTGTTCCCGTCACCCGCTGGGCGGTGACGGGGCTGGCTGCGGGGATGGTCATGTATGCCGGTCGCCTGGTCTGCGTCTCGCCCTTCTCTCCTCCCCCCGTGCTGGGAGCGGAGGTGGCCTGCGGTGAAGGGATAAATTTCGATGGAAATCCCGGCTCCCCCTTGACCGTGGCGTTAGGGAATTCCGACTCGCAACCTTTCCCTCGCGTCTCGATCCTAATTCCTGCCAAGAATGAAGGGAGCGTGATTCCGGCGCTGATGGAGAGCCTCAGCAACCTAGACTATCCTGCCGATCGCCTTGAAATTTGGGCCATTGACGATGCCAGCACGGATGATACTGCCGCTCAGCTCGCGCTGTGGCAAGAGCACCTGCCCCAGTTACACGTCCACCAACGATCGCCTGGAGCCACGGGCGGCAAGTCTGCGGCCCTCAACGAGGTATTGCCCCGCACCTTTGGCGACATTATTGGGGTATTCGATGCAGATGCATTGGTGCCCGAAGATTTACTGCGGCGATCGCTGGCGATTTTTCAGCAGAAGCCCTCGGTGGTAGCCCTGCAGTTGCGCAAGGCGATCGCCAATAGCGATCGCAATTTTTGGACCCGCAATCAAATGGCCGAGATGGCCCTCGACAGCTACTTCCAGCAGCAGCGACGGGCGATTGGAGGCATTGGCGAATTGCGCGGTAACGGCCAGCTCGTCAGTCGCGCTGCCCTCGAACGGGCAGGCGGCTGGAACGAAGATACCATCACCGACGACTTAGACCTGACCATACGCTTTCATCTCGCGGGAGGCGATGTAGCCTTTTTGGCAGACCCTGCGGTGCAAGAGGAAGGGGTGACCCGTTGGAAGAACCTATGGCCGCAACGGAACCGTTGGGCGGAGGGGGGCTACCAGCGCTATCTCGATTACTGGCCCGGAATTTTCAATAACGATCTCGGGACGGCCAAAACCCTCGATCTGGCCCTCTTTTTCACGATTCAATATTTATTGCCGATGGCTGCGATTCCCGATCTGGCGATGGCGATTGTCCACCGTCACAATGTGGTGCTGTGGCCCCTGAGTTCGGTGGCGATATCCATGAGTACGATCGCCATGTTTCAGGGTTTGCGGCGATCGCATCGCCTGCGCGGTTGGAAATTAATCCGCACAACCGCAGTGGGGACGATCTACATGCTCCACTGGGTGCCAGTGATGGTGCTGACAACGGCTCGCATGTGCGTGCGAGCCAAGCGTCTCAGATGGGTAAAGACCCTGCACGTCGGCAGCCTCTAGTGATGCATCTGCCCCCTTGCCGCCTTCAAACCCTGCGCACAGAACACCGCTGGCAACTGGACGATCCGACGGCTCGACCCCTAGTCATTTTGCCGGCTCGGGGGGCGGTGATGCGTCGATCGTGGGTCTCTATACGCATAGATGGGCAGATGGTTTAACCTCGCGGCTTGCCCTCGCAATATTCACTCACCTGTTGAATCAGCTTGGCCACCAGGCCCGTCCAACCAGTTTGGTGACTGGCCCCCACACCTGCGCCGTTATCGCCGTGGAAATATTCGTGGAAGAGGATGTAATGTTGCCAGTGGGGATCGGTTTGGAATTTTTCGAGACCGCCGTAAACGGGACGCTTGCCAGTCTCGTCCTGTAGGAAAATCCGGTTGAGCCGCTTGGAAATTTCCGTAGCCACCTCCCATAAATTGGCCTGTCTGCCAGACCCCGTCGGACATTCCACTGTGAACTCATCCCCAAAGTAATAGTGGAATTTCTGCAAGGACTCGATCAGCAGGTAGTTGACAGGCATCCACACCGGACCGCGCCAGTTGGAATTGCCTCCAAATAAGCCAGTACTGGATTCGGCGGGCTCGTAATCGACGCGGTATTCGGTGTCGTTGACGTAGAAACTGTAGGGATTGTCAAGGTGGCAGCGGGAGAGGGCGCGGATGCCATAGGGGCCAAAGAACTCCGCTTCATCCAAGAGCTTTTCTAGAATGTGGCGCAGCCGATCTTGCCAGACCATTGCCAGTAGACGGGTAGATCCCCGACAGGACCCTTCGAGCGTACAGACAACATTGCGTCGCAATTCCGGGCGATTTTCCTCAAACCAGTTGAGACGCTCTGTAAATCCAGGCACGCTGGCGAGCAGATCTGGATCGAGGGTGGTAATGGCGAAAAGTGGGGTGAGCCCCACCATCGATCGCACCCGCAGCTTGACGCGATCGCCGTTGGGCATATTCAGCACGTCGTAGTAGAATTGGTCGTCTGGGTCCCACAGTGCCTTGCCGTCGCCACCAATGTGGTTCATGGCATCGGCGATGTAAATAAAGTGCTCGAAGAATTTAGTGGCCATATCTTCGTAGACAGGATTGTCCTGGGCCAGTTCTAGGGCAATGGTCAGCATGTTGAGGCAGTACATCCCCATCCAACTGGTGCCGTCCGCCTGCTCGATATGGCCGCCAGTGGGGAGTTCTGAGCTGCGATCGAACACGCCAATGTTGTCCAGCCCCAAAAAGCCCCCTTCAAACACATTGTTACCTTCTAAGTCTTTGCGGTTGACCCACCAGGTGAAGTTGAGCAGCAGCTTTTGAAAGACCCGTTCGAGAAATTGGCGATCGCCCTTAAAGTCTGGGTCAATCTGCCGCCGCATCTTCCGTTCAATTTGATAAACCCGCATCGTCGCCCAAGCATGCACGGGAGGATTGACATCTCCAAAGGCCCATTCGTAAGCGGGCAGTTGTCCGTTGGGGTGCATGTACCATTCGCGGGTCATTAAATCCAGTTGATGCTTGGCAAATTCGGCATCGATGACAGCGATGGGTAGAGCGTGAAAGGCTAAGTCCCAAGCGGCAAACCAGGGATATTCCCACTTATCGGGCATCGAGAGAATTTCTTGGGCTTCTAGGTGAACCCAGTGGCGATTGCGGCCCTGTTTGTGGCTGTCCGGCGGAGAGGGAGTATCGGGATCGCCCTTCAGCCAGTCCTGCACCGAATAGAGATAATACTGTTTCGTCCACATCATGCCCGCGAAGGCTTGCCGCTGCACGTTGCGAGCGTCGTCACTCATGGGATAGGGGGCAATGTCGCGATAAAACTCGTCTGCCTCTTGCACTCGCGCTTGCCAGAGGCGATCGAACTCGGGGCCGAAGGGCTCCGGCAAATCCGGGCGATCGCACAGCCGCAACTCTATAACCTCAGTGGCTCCAGCGGGAATCGAGAGGCTGTAATTGGCGGCAAATTTGCTGCCTCGGCGATCGGGGTTGACAGCGGATTTTTCCCCTCGAACGAGATAGCGATGGAAGGCGTCTTTCACGTAGGGAGAGGCATTGGGGGCATTGAAGAGCCGCTCGTTGTGGGTTTCGTTTTCCGTAAAGAGGAGATCGGCAGTCCCTTTGCAATAGAGCCAGCGTTGCCCCACCTCGGGATGGTTCGCTTCGATAGCGCTGAAATTGTCCTGCGATCGCAACAGCTTCAGGGAGGGCTTGGGCTCGTCTTTATCCCACGACCAAGTGTTGCGGAACCAGAAGGTGGGTAACAGGTTTAAGGGGTGAGCCTCTGGACCGCGATTGGCCGCAGTAATCCGAATCAGAATGTCGTCTGCATCGGCTTTGACATACTCCACAAACACGTCGAAATAGCGATCGCCTTCAAACACGCCCGTATCCAGCAACTCGTATTCAAAGCCCCCTCGGTCGGGCTGACTCAGTCGCCGTGCATTTTCCTGCTCTAGCTCGCTGTAGGGGAATTTTGCCTGGGGGTATTTGTACAGCCCTTTCATGTAGGAATGGGTGGGAGTGCTGTCCAAATAGAAAAAATATTCTTTGACGTCCTCCCCGTGGTTGCCTTGGTTGCCCGTGAGACCAAACATGCGCTCTTTGAGAATGTCGTCGTTGCCGTTCCAGAGGGCGAGGGCAAAACAGGTCAGTTGGCGATCGTCGCAAATGCCCAAAATGCCGTCTTCTCCCCACCGGTAGGCCCGCGATCGCGCTTGGTCGTGGCCGAAATAATCCCAGGCGCTGCCCCCTTCGCTGTAGTCTTCGCGTACAGTGCCCCACTGTCGCTCGCTCAGGTACGGTCCCCAGCGCTTCCAAGCGGTGGTGCCTTGACGGGTTTCTTCGAGACGTTGAGTTTCAGCGTTCATATTCATTAGCCTCCCGTTGCAAATCCGGGATAGAGGGTCATGCCCCCATCCACAAACAGAACTTCCCCGTGAACGTAATCGGAGTCGTCCGAAGCCAGCCACACCGCCGCTTTGCCAATATCTTCCGGCACCCCAATGCGATTGTAGGGAATTAAGCTGAGTAGGTCATTGAACGCCTCCGGGGTCTCCCATGCCGAACGGTTAATGGGGGTCTTAATCGCCCCCGGTGCAATGCTGTTCACCCGAATTTTATGGGGGGCCAACTCCTGTGCCATACTCTGCATCAACAGCCGTACGCCCCCCTTCGACGCCGCATAGTTGCAGTGCCCCCCCCAAGGTATGACCTCGTGGACGGAGCTAATGCAGATAATCTTGCCAGCCGCACAGGAACACTCCGACACCACCCCCCGCTTGATAAATTCCTTGGCGGCTTCGCGGGAGCACAAAAACTGACCGGTGAGATTGACGTTAATCACCCAGTTCCAGTCATCCAGCGTCATGTCCACAAACTTGGCATCCCGCTGCAGTCCGGCATTGTTGACGAGGATGTCCACGGTCCCAAACGCTGCGTAGGTCTGGGCAAATAGATTCAAGACCTGGTCTTCTTGGCTGACATCGCACTGAACGGCGATCGCCTTTCCCCCCGCCGCTTCAATCTCGCCCACCACTTCCTCTGCCCCTTTCGAGCTGCGGACATAGTTCACCACGACTTTGGCCCCTGCTGCTGCCATGCATTGGGCGATCGCGGCCCCAATTCCAGAGCTCGATCCGGTGATGATGGCCACTTGTCCCTGCAATTGCTCGGGCATGGTCTTCCCCCAAATACTGAGTAGATTGGCAACTCGGTTGAATTCAAGATATCAACCACTCGCCTTTTAGGCTCGTACACAATTTTGCAGGCGATCGCAGTGGGAAAGTCTCAAGCCAGCGATCGGTTTCCAGCCCGAGTGGAGAGATTGGCCTGGCTTAACATATCTCGCGATCGCTGTGGTGGTGGGACAGGGGAGTGTTTAGCGGCTACTATGCAACGGATGCGGCTCTACCCGCTGGGAGGCTGGCAGTTAGGTAGGAATTGTTGCTGATGTCGAATGCCGAGCAGAAGTTTTTGGATGGGCTGGATAAGAGGCTGTGGACAGCGGCAGATCGGCTGAGGTCGAATTTGGATGCGGCTCAGTACAAGCACGCGGTGTTGGGGTTGATTTTCTTGAAGTATGTGTCGGATGCATTCACACAGCGGCAGCGGGAAATTGAGGCGCAGTTGCGCGATCGCGACAACGATTACTTTCTCGATCCGGCGGATTATGGGGATGACGAGTATGAGGCGATTGTTCGGGAGGAACTGGAGGAGCGGGATTACTACCTAGAGAAGAATGTGTTTTGGGTGCCTGCGCTGGCCCGATGGTCGATGTTGAGGGAGAATGCCAAGCTTGCGCCAGGGACCGAGATCGAGGTGAAGAATGGCAAGAAATATGTTTACGAGTTCAAGTCGATTGGCAGGCTGATTGATGATGCTCTGGGAGAGGTGGAGCGGGATAATCCTCGGCTGAAGGGGGTTTTGAATAAGACGTATACGCAGCTTCAGTTGCCGACGGAAAGTTTGACTGGGTCGATCGACCTGATATCGGAGATTCCGTTCGAGCACGCGAGTTTGAAGGCGAAGGATATTCTCGGGCATGTTTACGAGTATTTTTTGGGGCAGTTTGCGCTGGCGGAGGGGAAGAAGGGGGGGCAGTATTTTACGCCGAAGTCGATTGTGTCTTTGATTGTGGAGGCGATCGAGCCGTATCGGGGGCGGGTTTACGATCCGGCAATGGGGTCGGGGGGGGGTCTTCGTGCAGAGCGAGCGGTTTATTGAGAGGCATGGGGGGCGGATTGGCAATATTTCGGTGTACGGGCAGGAGTCGAATCCGACGACTTGGCGGTTGGCGGCGATGAATATGGCGATTCGGGGGATTGATTTTAATTTTGGTCAGGAGCCTGCGAATAGTTTTACGAACGACCAGCATCCGGATTTGCGGGCGGATTTTGTGATGGCGAATCCGCCTTTTAATATGAAGGAATGGTGGAGTGGGAAGTTAGAGGACGATCCGCGCTGGAGGTATGGGACGCCGCCAGAGAGGAATGCGAATTTTGCTTGGTTGCAGCATATGCTGTATCACTTGGCTCCGAATGGGTCGTTGGCGTTGTTGTTGGCGAATGGGTCGATGAGTTCGAATACTCGGGGGGAGGGGGATATTCGGAGAGCGCTGTTAGTGAATGATTTGGTGGAGTGTATGGTGGCGCTGCCGGGGCAGTTGTTTACGAATACGCAGATTCCGGCTTGTATTTGGTTTTTGACGAAGAATAAGAAGGCGAGAGCGCACGGAGAAAGTAAGCTTAGGGATCGGTCTGGAGACGTATTGTTTATCGATGCTCGCAATTGTGGATATATGAAGGACCGGGTGTTGCGGGACTTTACGGATGAGGATATTGAGAAGATAGCGGGGACGTTTCATAAGTGGAAGCGGGGGATGGATATGAGGACGAGGCAGGATTTTGTAAGTCTGCAACGTTGGATGAGATTGATGAGAGCGATTTTGTGTTGACACCAGGGAGGTATGTTGGGGCTGCTGTTGAAGAAGATGACGGAGAGCCCTTTGCAGAAAAAATGAAATATCTCACTCAAACACTCAGTGTTCAACTAGAAAAAAGTAAAGAGCTAGAAGTAGAAATCAAGAAGAATTTAGAAGGTTTAGGCTATGTCATCTGAGTGGCTGGAAACAACGCTCGGTGAAGTGGTCGAGCTCAAAAGAGGGTATGACCTTCCACGAAGGAATCGGAAGGATGGAACAATACCAATCGTTTCATCTTCAGGTATTTCAGATACTCATAATGAGGCTAAAGTTTCAGGCCCAGGAGTTGTAACTGGCCGATATGGAACGCTAGGACAAGTTTATTGGATAGAAGGTGATTATTGGCCGCTCAATACAACTCTATATGTTAAAGACTTCAAAGGGAACGATCCTCGATATATAAGCTATCTATTAGAAACCATCGACTATCTTAGCTATTCAGACAAAGCGGCTGTTCCTGGTGTCAATCGTAATCACCTTCACTTGGCAAAGGTGAAAATTCCACGATATGAAGAACAGAAACTAATTGCTCATATTTTAAATACTCTAGACGAAAAGATCGAACTCAATCGCCAGATGAATCAGACGCTAGAGGCGATCGCCCAAGCAATCTTCAAGTCGTGGTTTGTGGATTTTGAGCCGGTGAAGGCTAAGCAGAAGGCTCGGGAGGCTGGGGGGTCGGCAGAAGACATCGAACGGGCCGGGATGGCAGCGATTTGTGGGAAGGCAACTACTAAGTTAGATTTCTTGGCAAACGAGATACAAGAAAGCCTTAACTCAGCCACAAAACTATTTCCTGATGAGCTTACAAGCTCTGAATTTGGAATTATCCCTTTAGGATGGAATTCTGGATGCTTAATAGACTTTGCAAAACTGACGATGGGACAGTCACCAAAGTCAGAATTCTATAACACTGAAGGTCAAGGTCTGCCCTTTCATCAAGGTGTCAAAAATTTTGGTTCTCGCTTTCCCACGCATAATGTCTTCTGTACTGTAGAAAATCGGATTGCAGAGAGAGGAGACATCTTATTTTCAGTAAGAGCCCCAGTTGGTCGTATTAATGTTGCAGATCGAAAAATGGTTATTGGTCGAGGGCTAGCGGCCATAAGGCATAAAGATAATAAGCAATCATTCCTGAATTATTTCCTCAAGCATAGTTTTCAAGAGGAAGATATAATCGGATCTGGAACAATATATAACTCAGTAACGAAGAAAGAGATGCAAACGCTTTCTGTTCTGTCTCCTTCTTCATTAGTATTGGAATATTTTGAAAAAATTGCAGTGCCAATTGATATTCTGATTGCCAAAAATGATAATCAGATTCGTATACTTTCAGAGCTAATTTATACCCTACTACCTAAGTTACTCTCTGGAGAGATAAACTTTTCAGGTGCAGGAAAGCAACTCCAAAAGGTCGTGCAATAATGCCCGAAATTAGTCGTTTCCTCGGCATCATCATCACGATGTACTACAACGACCATCCCCCCAGTCACTTCCACGTCCGTTACAACCAGCAAAAAGCACTCATTAACATAGAAACCCTATCTATACTAGAGGGGAAACTATCACCCAGAGTTCTCGGCTTAGTCATCGAATGGGCCACAATCCACCAAGCCGAACTCAAACAAAACTGGCAACTAGCCCGACAAAACACCCCCCTCGAAAACATCGACCCCCTGGACTAGCCCATGCTAAAAGACATCATCAAAGTCACCCCAAAAACCGGCTACCAACTTCACCTCACCTTCGAAGACGGACTCGAAGGCACCATCGACATCAGCCAATCGATCCAATTCACCGGCATCTTCGCCCCCCTCCAAGACATCACCTACTTTCAAACCGTCCAAGTCCACCCCGAATGGGGCACCATCTACTGGAACAACGGCGCAGACCTAGACCCCGACGTCCTCTATGCCACCATCTCAGGCCAACTCACCCCCACAACCAACGCCGCCCCATAACCTTCCCAAAAAAGTCCACTTTACATAGATAATCTTTGTATATTTCTTTCTTAGGCGAAAAGCACCCTCAGTCTACCGAAATTCCAGAAAGCCCTTCTTACTAAGCATCTCCTTCTTTAGACGCAAATTCCCCTTTGCGCAAAAAAGCCCTCTTGTTGCTCACATTTTACGTTTCACGACCCACAAAATCATTTGTAGATATTCCATGAGCCACAAACTCGCCATCTCATGATTACCGAAGACCAACTCGAACAACTCTGCCTCCAGTGGTTCCAAGACACCGGCTGGATCTACATCCCTGGCCCCGACCTAGCCCCCGAAGGCCCCACCCCCGAGCGCAAAGACTACCGCGACGTTATCCTCACCGATCGCCTCCAAACCGCCCTCACCCAAATCAACTCAGCCCTTCCCCCAGCAGCGATCGCCGAAGCCCTCCACATCGCCACCACCCCCGAACACCCCACCCTCATCCAAAACAACCACGCTTTCCACCGCCTCCTCAAAAATGGCATCCCCGTTGAGTACACCAACCAAGAAGGCGAAACCATCGGCGATCGCGCCCTACTCATCGACTTCCACACCCCCTCAAACAACGACTACCTCGTCGTCAATCAATTCACCGTCACCGGCACCAAAATCCCTCGTCGCCCCGACATCGTCGTATTCGTCAACGGTCTACCTCTCGTAGTTGTCGAACTCAAAAACCCCGCTAAAGAAGACACCGACATCTGGGAAGCTTACCGCCAACTGCAAACCTACAAAGACGAAATCTCCGACCTGTTCGTCTACAACCAAGCCCTCGCCATCAGCGACGGCATCACCGCCCGCATCGGCTCCCTCACCGCCACCGAAGAATGGTTCCTACCCTGGCGGGCTGTCGATAACGAAGACGATCGCCCACTCCTCGAATTCCAACTTGAAACTCTAGTCAAAGGCTTCTTCCAACCCAACCTCTTTCTCGACTACATCCGCAACTTCATCCTGTTCGAGCGAGACGGCGACACCCTCGTCAAAAAAATCGCCGGATACCACCAATTCCACGGCGTCCGCGAAGCCATCCGCGTCACCCTCATCGCCTCCGCCCCCACCGAACCATCCGGTCTACTCAAAGAAACCCGCGCCACCTACGGACGGGAAGTCAAACCCGGCTCCCACAAAGCCGGAGTCTTCTGGCACACCCAAGGAGCAGGCAAAAGCATCTCCATGTGCTGCTACGCCGGAAAACTCCTGCAACAGCCCGCCATGAAAAACCCCACCCCGATCGTCGTCACCGATCGCAACGACCTCGACGGCCAACTCTACCAACAATTCTGCAAAGCCACCGACCTGTTCAAAGACACCCCCGAACAAGCAGACAGCCGCGAACAACTGCGCGAAAAACTCTCCACCCGAGCCTCCGGCGGCATCATCTTCACCACCGTCCAGAAATTCTCACTCCTAGACACGGAGCCACCGTCCCCATTTACTACGAAAGCCGTCTCGCCAAACTCGACCTCAACAACACAGACATCGAAGCACTCAACCAAGAAGTCGAAGATATCGTCGAAGACGAAGAAGACCTCGCCACCCGCGAAAACACCAAGAGCCAATGGGCACAACTAGCCAAACTCGTCGGAGCCGAACCCCGCCTCAAAGCCATAGCCGCAGACCTCGTCCACCACTTCGAAACCCGCACCGAGATCCTGCAAGGCAAAGCCATGATTGTCGGCATGAGCCGCGACATCTGCGTCAATCTCTTCGACGAACCGATCGCCTTACGTCCAGATTGGGCCGGAACCAAACTCGTCAAAGACGGCCAAGAAATCGGCTACAACTCCGAAGACGGAGCCATCCGAATCGTCATGACCGGCAGCGCCCTCCGATCGCCCCCATATCCAAGACCACATCTACTCCAAAGCCCAGAAAAAACGCCTAGAAACGCGATTCAAAGACCCCGCCGACCCCCTGCAAATCGTCATCGTCCGCGACATGTGGCTCACCGGCTTCGACGCCCCCTGCTGCCATACCATGTACATCGACAAACCCATGCGCGGTCACAGCCTCACGCAGGCGATCGCCCGCGTCAACCGCGCCTTCAAAGGCAAAGAAGCCGGTCTAGTCGTCGATTACATCGGCATCGCCAACGAACTCAAAGACGCCCTCAAAACCTACACCGACGCCAAAGGCAAAGGTCAACCCACCCGCAACATCGATCGAGAAGCCCTCCCCATCCTGCGGGAAAAAATCGAAATTCTGCGATCGCTCTTCCACCCGTTCGATTACAGCGAATTCGAAACCAAAGCCATCGATCTCCTCATACCAGCCGCTAACTACATCCTCGGTTTACCCGATGGCAAAAAGCGATTCCTCGATGCTGTCACTGCCGTCAACAAAGCCTTCTCCCTCTGTAGCACCCTCGAAGCCGCCGCTGCCCTACGCAAAGAGATCGCCTTCTTCACCGCCGTCAAAGTCGCGATCGTCAAATCCACCACCGTCGATCGCAAACGCACCGAAGCCGAAAAACATTCCGCCCTCAAACAAATTCTCGACAACGCGATCGTCGCTGAAGGAGTCACCGACGTCTTCGCCCTAGCCGGTCTAGACACCCCCAATATCAGCCTCCTCTCTGAAGAATTCCTCGAAGACCTGCGCCACTTACAGTACAAAAACCTTGCAGTAGAACTGCTGGAAAAACTGCTACCGAAATTCCGTCGCAGTGCTCCGCCCATAGCCGAAGGTTTGGGGGGTGGTGAAGCGGCGGGCGACCGGAGGGAGCAATCAGTCAATCTCGGCTTGCTGTTGGATGTACTGCTTCAGGACTGAAATGGGTGCTCCGCCACAGGAGATGATGCAGTACGAACGACTCCAGAAAACGGGCTTGCGGTAGACCTTGCCTAGGTGCTCCGCAAACTCTTTCCGAATCAAGCGACTAGAGACGGTTTTCAGGTTATTGACCAACTTAGAGGGCTGGCACTTTGGGTTTACAGCTATTAACAGGTAGACACGATCCGCTTCACCATTGAACTCAATCAGCTCTCCCTCCCACTTCTGAAGGGTCTCTGAAAATATCTCCTTGAGCCTATCCAGTATGGGCTGAGTGATGCACTTGCGGCGGTATTTAGTGCAGGTGACTAAGTGAAAGCGAATACTGTAAGAGCAGTGGTGGAGGGTGCTTAGCTGTTGCGACATAAGAGCGACTAAAGGCTAGAATAGCTCTATGATAACCCTGACGTATGAGTACAAGCTAAAACCGACTAAGCAGCAGGCCGAACAAATTGACCACGATTTAGAGGTGTGCCGCCGGGTTTGGAATTATGCGCTGAGAGAGCGCAAAGACTGGGTTGCTTCTCGCAAGTGTCCGGTTAATGTCTGCTCTCTGTGTGGCGAGTACATCATTCCGGCAGATGCTCCATACCCTGGCTTCAAGGTTCAGTGTCAGCGGTTGACTGAGGCGAAGCGGCTCAACGCTGACCTAGCCTCGGTCAATGCCCAGGCGTTACAGCAAGTTTTGAGGCGTTTAGACCAAGCATTTGACCGCCGCAAAAAGCTAGGGGCTGGGTTCCCCCGGTTCAAGAAGTCGGGGCGAATGCGGTCATTCTCTTTTCCTCAACTGGGCAAAGCTCCGTTGAGAGACGGGGCAGTTAAACTGCCAGGGCTGGGCTGGATGGCCATTCGCCATTCGCGCCCCTATCCAGAGGGCTTCACTGTCAAGCAAGCCAGGGTCGTCAAACGAGCATCAGGCTATTACGTCATGCTCACTTTTCGGGCCGATATCGTCATCCCAGAACCACCATTGGTGGGTCATGTAGTGGGCGTAGATGTTGGGCTGGAATACTTTCTCTCAACTTCGGACGGCCTTCAGCTAGAGCGGCCCAGGTTTTTCGTGGATCTGCAGCGCAAGCTTAAATTGCTGCAACGCAGATTGAAGCGAAAGCAGCCTGGGTCAGCCAATTGGAAGAAGGCTCAAGCTAAGGTGGCGAGGCTGCACGAACGGATTGCCGATACCCGCAAGGACTTTCACTTCAAGGCGGCTCACCAGCTTTGTGATGCTGCTGATGTGATTGTGGTTGAAGACTTAAACCTGATTGGTCTCAGTCGCGGGATGTTGGGTAAGCACATGCTGGATTCCGGTCACGGGCAATTCCTTAACTCGGTGTTGCCCTGGATTGGCCTTAAGCGCGGCAAGGTGGTGGTAAAAGAAAAGGCAGCGGGGACTTCTCAGGAGTGCCCTGACTGCGATGAAGCGGTACGCAAAACGCTGGCAACTCGTTGGCATAAATGCACCTGTGGTTGCTCAATACCCAGAGATGTCGCCAGTGGCCTGGTGCTGAGAAATAGGTTCAAAAAGCGCTGTCGGGCGGACAGTGCTGAAAATGCCCCTGGAGAGGTTCTGGCGGGGAGTGTTTTGCACTCTAGCCAAGACTCTGTGAATGGGGAATCTCCTGCTATACGCGAAGTGTTAGCGGGATGAGCGTCAATCAATCCCTAGCTCGTCACTTTCAAGGTAAAACTGCTATAGAGGTTATGCAGCTGGCTCGTGGTCAAAGTTCTACATTTATCCGATATCCATCTGGGCAGTGGGTTGAGCCACGGTCGCATTAATCCCCAAACTGGACTCAATACGCGCCTGGAAGATTTCACCGCTACCCTCAGCCACTGTATCGATCGCGCCATCTCCGAACCCGTCGATCTCGTCCTCTTCGGCGGCGACGCCTTCCCTGACGCTACCCCGCCCCCGCTCCACCAAGAAGCCTTCGCCAGCCAATTTCGCCGCCTCGCCGACGCCAACATCCCCACTGTCCTCCTCATCGGCAACCACGACCAACACGGACAAGGACTCGAAGGCAACAGCCTCAGTATTTACAGAACCCTATCGGTCCCCAACTTCTTTGTCGGCGATCGCCTGCGTACCCTCCCAATCGAAACCCGCAGCGGCCCCATCCAAGTCACCACCCTCCCCTGGCTCAACCGCTCTGCCCTGCTCGCCAACCCCAACACCGAAGGCTTATCTGCTGCTGCCGTTGCCGAAAGCCTGCTCAAAAAACTCGACCTTGCCCTCGAAGCCGAAACCCGCCAACTCGATCGCGACATCCCCGCTATTCTGTTAGCCCACGCCATGGTCGATCGCGCCCGCTACGGAGCCGAACGCCATCTCGCCGTTGGCAAAGGTTTCACCGTTCCCCTTTCCCTGCTCGCCCGACCTGCCTATCAATACGTCGCCCTCGGTCACGTCCACCGCCATCAAGTGCTCTGCGACAATCCCCCCGTCATCTATCCCGGCAGCATCGAACGGGTGGACTTCAGTGAAGAAACAGAAACCAAAGGCTTTATCCTCGCCAACGTGCGAGTCGAGGGTACCCAATACGAGCTGGTGCCGCTAGAGGTGCGTAACTTCTGCACCATCCGCGTCGATTTAGCCCAGTTGGACTCAGACGAATCCCCTATGGCTGTCTTGGAAGCAGCGATCGCCGAACGGGAGATTGAAGGGGCTGTCGTTCGCACGATCTATCGCATTCGCACCGATCGCGCCGACGAAATCGACGATCGCCGCCTGCACGAATTACTCTCACCTGCCTCCAGTTACTCCATCAGCCCCGAAGTCATCGCCGCCGATCGCACTCGCCTTCCCGGCTTAGCTGCCACCGATCTCACCCCCGTCGAAGCCCTCGAACATTACCTGCAAACCCGCGACGACCTCGCTGGCTTGCACGACGACATGCTGCAAGCTGCCCGTCAACTAATGGCAGAAGTAATTCCCGATTGGGTAAAGGTGGAGCCAAGCGACAAGGCGCTGTGGGAACCTGCGGCAGAGCAACTGAGTTTGCTGGTGGAGAACGATCCCTAGAGCAATTCGGCGATCGCCAGTTGCGGCTGCTAGCGCGAGTATGCTGGGGAAACACTTTGGCAGAGCAAACATAAAGGTTGGTCATTGATGGACAAGGGTGTTGTGGCAGGACGGGTTTATATCGTGGGGGCTGGCCCCGGACATCCCGACTTGATTTCGGTGCGGGGGATGCGCCTGCTGCAGGCAGCGGATGTGGTGGTGTATGCCGGATCGCTTGTTCCCGCAGCGATGCTGGATTACTGCCGGCCCGAGGCAGAACGAATCGATACGCGATCGCAGGTGCTCGAAACGCTATTGCCAACCGTGGTGGACCGCGCTAGAGCGGGCCAAGTGGTGGTTCGCTTGCAAGATGGCGATCCCTGCTTGTATGGCGCACTGCAGGAAATGACCGTTGCTCTGCTGGCAGCGGGGGTGGAATTCGAAGTGGTGCCGGGGGTAAGTGCGTTTCAGGCGGCAGCGGCTCGCTTAGGGGTGGAACTGACGGTGCCCGATCTCGTGCAGAGCATTATTTTGACGCGGGCGAGCGGACGAACTGCTGTGCCCGAGGCGGAGGATCTCGCCAGTCTGGCGGCCCACCGGGCCTCTCTCTGTCTGTATCTCAGCGCCCACCATGCCAAAGACGTGCAAGCAACGTTGTTGGAGCACTATCCTGCCGAAACGGCGATCGCCATCTGCTACCGCATCGGCTGGCCCGACGAGCAAATCCTCAGCGGCACCCTCAGTCAATTGCACGATTTAACGAAGTCGGCCAAACTCAACCGCACGGTACTGTATTTGGTTAGCCCTGCGCTCGATGTGACGGCCCCTGCGCGATCGCAACTTTACAGCCCCAGTCACGTTCACCTCTTCCGTCCCCATCGCCCCCACACAACCCTTGCCCCGGACATTACCTAGTCGGCTGAATTTTCTGCTGTTGGCGTAACTAGACAGATGACCGTGCTTCAAAAGGACTTCCACATCCGCCGGTCGAATTGGAAAGTTATCGGCGGCTCGGTGACGATCTGCAAATCGGGGTGGGCTGGATTCAGAATGTAGTTATATTCCATAGGCACGATCGCCGAGGGAACCTTCAGAATAGGAGCCGTCAGGTTCTTCAACCAGCGATCGCCGATGGATTGGAGCTGGGGGTAAGCCGAGGTTTCCTGCCAATCTATCGGTAGCTTCTTTACAGGCACGACTTCAATCACTGGCTCGTTCAGGTAGGCTCGGATGCCGATGAGGGGGATATTGTTGGTTTCGGCATGGACGAAAACTTCCAAGCTGGCCAGCGCTAAACTCTCGGAGGTGTAGGCAGCTCGATATCCCTTGGGCGTCCAGCGACCTGCAACGTAGAGCCCGCCCTCTCCAGAAAAAGCCATTGGCGCATATTTCCGCTTGCTGAGCCGCCATACCATCAGCGGTTCAGGCATATACCCCATACTCGATCCGATACAGCATTTGCTCGACTTGGGTAGCACCGCTGTCTGTGGCCATCGCGTCGAGAGGGGTTAGATTGTCCAGGTTAGCCTTCGGCGAAGAAAGCCATCGCTTTGCCTCTCGCTCGTCCTCGAAAACTTTTACTGCGAGGTCCGTCAAGCGCTGGAAGCGGGACAGGCGATCGGCCACTAGTGGATTGAGTTCCGGGTTGGATTGTTTGTAGCGAGCCTGGGTGCGCGGCGAAAGGCCGAAGAGGAGCTGCTTCTGCTGCACGTTCAAGTCGAATTGCGCGGCGCTGGCTTGCAAGGTTTCGTATTTGACAGGTTTGTCGGCAAGACTAATTCCCATGACGCCCTCTAAGTGCCACTTGTCTTATTGTAGCTGCCAAGTGACAAGAAAGCGATCTCGCACTTTGGCTACTCTCTTGTCATCGCTAGCTCTTCGGCGATCGCCTGCAGCCGCCTCAACTGCGCTCGCATATCCCGCTGAGTCAATTGGGCAGCTCCCAACTCAAATCCTGCTGCCACCAACGGATTGGGAATCTCGAAGCTAAACTGATTCAGCAACAGCGTCCCTTCTGACTGTGGCTGACATTCCCAGCGATCGCTTCCTGTAAAGAACCCCGCAAAATCCCACACCACTAAGCCGACTCTGCGCTCGGCCACCACGCACTCTAGTGCCGGTTCCAGTAGCGGCATCCTTAATTTAAAGCGAAACCGATCTCCCACCTCCACAGACCAATCGCCAACCGACTCGCACTTCAACATGGGGTTGAGCCACTGGCCCATCAAGTCTGGGGAGACAATGCAGCGATCGACCACCTCAATTGGAGCAGCAATAGAGATGGATTGCTCGAATGTGCGCACGAAGCCTCTCCCAACGATCGATCCCTTGTCCTGCCGCGTCCAAATACTGCTAGCGATCGAGAGCTGAGGACCGATCGCGATCCCCACAGCAGCTGCAATGCCTAAACACTCAACTGCGTCACCGCAATTTTGCCGTTAAAACAAACTTCCGTATCCGCTCCTGCATCTCGCACTCGCTCGGCATAGCGGCCATTATAGTGATATTCGTTGCCCTCCACCCGATAGCTCACCGGCAGCGGTTGCTTGCAGGGGGGACAAAAGACGAGCTCGGGGATCGTCTCCCCTGGCTGCAGGTGAGGCAAGTTGACATTCCAATAGCTGCCCGAAGGCAGCGGGCAGGAGATGAGCTCGGCAATGGCTCGCGCAGCCATGCGAGCAGCAATTTCCCAATCAATCTGCAACTGGCCCCGCTTGTAATGGGAAATCGCAATACCGGGAATACCCAGCAAAGCCGCTTCCCGCACGGCCGCTACGGTACCCGACATATAAACATCCGAACCTAAATTACCACCCGCATTAATACCTGACAACACCATGCGAGCACCGGGATAGAGATGTTTGAGACCGAGACGCACGCAGTCGGCAGGCGTGCCGGAGATGGCATAGTGTTGGGGCGATCGCTCGTCCACCCGAATGGGTCCGTTGGCCGTCACCGTATGGCCGCAACCGGAATATTGCTGCTGGGGAGCCACGATCGCGCCATCCCCCTCCACCACCGCCCAAAGGGCCTGAATGCCGGGGGCATCAATGCCATCGTCGTTAGTAATCAAAAAGGCCACAAGACGTTATGACTCCGAATTTCATGCGCAGAAATTAGCCAGTCCGAGCTTAGCAAACCCCACTCCCTCAGCAGCAACCCTGCTGTGGAGTAGCGAGCGGATGGCGTTAGGATCGGACGGAACGGTTAGCTCAGATTGCGATCCCCGAGAAGACCATGCCCCATCCCGAAGACTCTAGCCCCGACCGAGCAGCGGCAAAATCTGCCTTGCTGGAGGCGATCGCCGCCGCTCCAGCCCCCAGCGGGCTGCCAGAACCCTCAGCAGAAATCGATCGACTCGTTGCAGCACTCGAAGCCTTCAACCCCACTGCCGCCCCCACCGCCGCCGCCGAGCTGTTAAGTGGCAACTGGCGAACCCTCTATACCACCAGCTCCGAATTACTGCGACTGGGCAAAACCCTACCGGGGTTTAAATCGAGAGGCATCTACCAATGCATTTGGGCCAAGCGGCAATTATTGTGTAATGTCGGCGAAATTAATGGCCTGCCCGGACTGGGCGGGATCGTTGCCGTGCGGGCCACCTTCCAGGTCGTCTCCGATCGCCGAGTGTCCGTCAAATTTTTGCAGGCGATGGTGGGTTCGCAAGCGGTGATGAACTACGACCTAGACTCCTTTCTGGCCTTAATGCAACACCGCCCCCAACAGATCCCAGCCGTGAAAGTCACCTTTCCAGAACGTCGCGAACAGCGAGGCTGGCTCGACATTACCTACCTCGATCGCAATCTGCGCATCGGACGCGGCAATCAAGGCAATCTGTTTGTGTTAGATCGAAAGCCCCCCGAGACTTAAGCTAATCTGAGAGCGTCGACTAGGATGAGAGCGTCGACTAGGATCTGCATCATGGCAACAGAAACGCTGGAATTTACCATTTATCCCGACGGGCGCGTTGTCGAAACCGTTAAGGGAGTTCGAGGCAAGCAATGTACGGAGCTGACGGCGGAGATCGAAGGCAAACTCGGTAATATGACTCATCGACAAGAAACGGACGAACACTATCAAACGGTAGAGAACCAGTCCGCTCAACAGCAGTGGGAAAGCTGGGGCGAGACCTAAGCATTGGGCGATAGGGCTGCAAGCCCAGTTATACGCTCCGATTCGTCTGATTGAGCTTGAATCTAGCGATCCCCGATCCCCAGCGATCCCCGCTGCCGCCATACGACCATTAGCTTTGGGCTCAGTTCGCATTCTCAGAATTGTTCTGAATCTTTACAGGATTTGTTATCGGAGGAACTACATGAGAAGCAGTTCTCCCTGGTACGATGATCCCGAAACCAATCTTTATTGTGGAGATTTGGGACGTTGCAATTTCAACAATATGCTTCTTTGACCTCAGACCCTTTAATTTTTAAGCCTTATACTCTCTTAAACTTTGGCGCTTCGTGGTGCCACCTCTGCCATTGGGTCCAGCCCGTACTCAATCGCCTCTCGCAGGAATGGCCCGAGACGATCGCGATCGCCTCGATTGACGTGGACACACAGTGGGATATTGCTCGCCAGTACAACATTCGCACCTTGCCAACATTGCTATTACTGCGGTATGACGGCCAAGAGATAGAGCGACTCAGTAACTTTCACAACCGCGAGGATCTGCTCTACCGCTGCGAACTGCTGATGCAATCTCACCTGCAGCACGCCTAGCCTGTATCGAACGAACGGGAACGCCTTCCAGCGTCCTCTGTTTTATTGCGCGTGAATCGAAAAATCCCCACCGTTCGGTGGGGACAGAAGCTTCGCTTCGATGGTGGGCTCGAAGCGATCGTGTCAGAGCACCCAACTCAACCGAGAGCACCTGCACTCATCGAACCAGAGGCTCTAGATTGTCGGGATTGGGTAGAACTTGCCTCGGTACTCTCGACGGGCATCGCCTCGATGTGGTTGAACAAGGTTGTCACAAAGGCAAACAGCAAAAAGGGTAGCGTCACCACTAGCACCAGTGCGACAGTCGCCAACGCATAAAGCGGCTGACTGCTGCCAGCCATTGACGCCATGGCAGCCGCTAAACTCGCAAAAATCACAATCAGCCAAGCAATAATCTGTCCGTAAATATCGCCAAATGTCAAAGTGCAGCGCAAACGATAGGTTTTGAGTGAATCCATAGTTTTTTGTACCGGAACTTCCGTTTACCGTTGTCAACCGGCAGCAAATCTGCAGACGGTACCTAAAATTAATCGAACTTATCTCACCTTCGCAACTTTGTAACGAAGATAGAGACAGATTTGAAATCTAAAAAAACATTGCGTTACATTCTGCAATATTCCGACAGCAATACGGTAACTTCTTCGGTATGCTGTCAACCTCTGGCGGCCTAGTGGCTGGGTTGAGCTTCGCAGCGATCCCGCAGGTCAATTGTGGGCTTAGACCCACGGGATCGGTGCGATCGCTTTGGGTTAAGCGCACGGTTAAGCTTTTTTGGCCACCAACAACACATTCTTGCCCAGCGGTGGTGCCACGAGCCCTTCAATAAAACGCATGGGCGGAACCACTAGCCTATCGTAAAGAGATATACTATTGCCGTCGATCGAGTTCTTGAGTAACACAAAGTTGAAGTACCAGGGAATGATGCCGACTAGATCGAAATATCGTGCCTTTACAATCGTAAATCCTGCCTGTTGCGCGCGAGATACGAGATCCTGCTTTAAATATCGACGAAAGTGACCGACCTGTTTGTCCAGTTCGCTGTAGAGCCATGGTAGTGCTGGCACAAAGATGAGTAGGTGCCCATTCATGTTGAGTGCTTTGTGCGCGTTGGCAAGCTCAGAGGCATCATCTTCTATATGTTCGAGAACATTGACATATAAAATTGAATCAAAGCTTTCTCCTGGATCTGCCCTGCCAAAGAAACCGTTAATCGCCTCAGCTCCCCGATCTTGGCTGAGGGTTTCTTTCAATAACGGGTACATATTCTGAGATGGCTCGAAAGCTTTTAGGTTCTTTATATTAGCCTCTAAGACTAGTTTTGAAAAATTTCCTATTCCTGCGCCAACTTCAGCTACAGAACCTCCGAGATAGGAATGGAATTCAGCCATAATCCATTTATGATAGTTCCTTGCAAAGGACATGGCTTCTAGATCCTTGCCAAAATATTGGGGCATTTTGCTGGACAAGATTGTCATCGATCCCTTCCTCAGTACACCGCGAAGTCGCAGCTGGCTTGAAAATCATAGTTTTTAGGATATGTCTAAAATGCTTGAAGACCAAGGACTCTAGCTTGCTCAGCTTCTCCTCTACAAAACTCCAGCTCTCAATATCGACAAACCCAATGATTCAGATGCAACCCGACACAAGCAAAGCAGCCCTCCCCCCGCTCCAATATCGAACTCTTCTCCTGCTTTTGCTACTCTTCGGCGTCGCCACCCGGCTGGCCCATTACTTCAGCAATCGCTCTCTCTGGCTCGACGAAGCCAGCCTCGCCATCAGCATCGTCGATCGCTCCTACCCAGACCTCCTCACCCGACTGGAATACGATCAATCCGCCCCCCCTCTGTTCCTCTGGATCGAAAAACTAGCCATTCAACTCTTCGGCAATCACGAATATGCCTTGAGATTCTTTCCGCTCCTCTCTGGCCTCGCCGCCCTATTGTTGTTCTACAAACTCGCTCGCCGCTATGCCACCAGCTTGGCCGTGCCAATTGCGATCGCCCTCTTCGCTTCCCTCAAATATCTCGTCTTCTATGCAGCAGAAACTAAACCCTACAGCACGGATATGGCCCTGGCTCTGCTGTTGTTTTTACTCCTGGTCCCCCATCGCGATCGCCCCCTCCCCAAGCGCCAAATTCTGACCTACGGCCTGCTTGGCGCAGTCTCTATTTGGCTCTCATTTCCGATTGTTTTCGTCCTGGCAGGTATTGAGATTGTCGGTTTCCTCGCGCGCCCCCGAAAGTTGAAGGCGATTCTGCTCAACCGCTGGCCGATGTACCTCACTTGGAGCGTCAGCTTTATCTCCCTATATCGCTTTTTCATCATCCCTGCCACAAGCAGTCAGTCCCTATCCAATTGGTGGGCTTTTTCCTATCCCGACTCTCCCTTCGACTGGGTTTGGGGGTTTGATACCCTCGGCCAATTCTTTTACCGGCCCCTCGGCTTTCTTAATTTCACCGACGGCGTTGCCATCTTTGCCTTTGTCTGCGGTTGTATCGCCCTCTATCGCCAAGACAAATGGAAATTGGCAGTTTTGATTGCGCCGCTACTCGTCACCTTAACGGCTGCTTACCTACATCAATACCCCTTCCACGGACGTCTGGTGTTATTCCTAGCCCCATTTGCCTTAATTGCGATCGCCGAAGGCGCTGCAGCCCTCTTAAGTCAGCTCCAGGCCCGATCTCGCAAGGCAAAGGCGATTGGATTATTCGGAGCGATCGTCTCTATTATGCTCGTCCTGCCCCCTCTGCTCTATTCCGGCCAAAGACTGCTGAACCCAAGCTTGTACCATTTCGACCACCTCCGTCCCGCAGTTCACTACATCCAAGCCCGCCGCCAGCCTGTAGATACGATCCACATTTTCCCCCGCGCCCACCGCCCTTTCCTCTACTACGCTCGGCAATTGGGCCTATCCCCCGCAGACTACAGCTTGGGGCGAGTCAATGCCCCTAATGCCGACGAGCTTGCGGGCGAGCTGGGAGATCGTTACCGCCAGGACATCGCTCAATTCCGCGATCGCGATCGAGTTTGGTTTTTAATCGCCCGCAAATCAGAAGCCACTCAAGCGGCCCTACTGGCCGAGCTCGATCGCTTCGGCAGCCGACGAGATGCGTTTGCACAACCCGATGTCCTGGCTTGCCTGTATGACTTTAGCTCGCCTGCTAGATAAAGCGGAACCAGAACAGGTACCACAGCGCTTTGACGCCATCTTTCCAGTTAATTTTCTTGCCTTCACTATAGGTACGACCGTAATAGTGAATCCCTAATTCATAGATGCGCCATTTCCGCTGGCGGGCAATTTGGGCACTAATCTGAATCTCGAAGCCAAAGTCATTCTGAGTAATCTTCAAGCTCTCGAGCACCTCTCGCGTAAACATTTTGTAGCAAACCTCTACATCGCTCAAGGTCTGGTTGTATAGCAGGTTGAAGAGGAGAGAAATGAGCTGGTTGGCACAATAGTGATGGAAATAAAGAGAGCGATGGGCGTATCCGTAGAAGCGAGATCCGTACACCACATCAGCCACTTGACGAACGCAAATGAGGCGATACATTCGCTCCCAATCGGCGGGGTCGTATTCCAGATCGGCATCTTGCACCACGATCGCGTCTCCGGTGGATGCCTTCATTGCCGTTTGTAGGGCAGCCCCTTTACCTCGATTGCGATCGTGAAAAATCACTTGAAAGGAAACCGCTCCTTGGCTGTGGCGATCGGCCGCAATCCTGCCGAGGGTGCCGTCAGCTTCTAAAGTGAGCTCTTGCCAGTAGCCAGCGCTCTTAGCAATGTTGCGATCGAGCCATTCGCGCGTACCGTCGGTCGAACCGTCATCGACAACGACGATTTCTTTAGAGACGTCTGGCAGGGCAGCCGCCACCGTTACCAGCACCTGTGCAATCGAATCCCGCTCGTTATAAGCAGGAATTAAGACCGATAAGACAGAAGCTCGGCCTAGAGAAACAGCCATGACTTGGAGTCACCACTAGAAAAGATTCAGCCACCATAACGGCTAGCGGACTTCGAAACAAGCTGAACGGTTGAGGCTCTGCCGGACGAGCAGCACGGCAAAAATAGTCGGAAAAACATATTTCGTGCCACTCGGCGAGCGGTAAGTACGCTACGATAATTAGTCGCACTATTACTCGTAACTGTTTCATGCAAGTCACCCAGGAGAAGCGGCCCGGCAGCCAGGTCAACCTCAACATCACCCTCGATGTCGAGCAGGTACAAAAGACCTACGAAAAAACCGTGCGCGACTTTACCAAGAATGTGCAGTTACAAGGCTTTCGCAAAGGGAAGGCCCCCCGTCAGTTGGTGATTCAGTCTGTTGGTTCCCAGCGAGTGAAGGCAACTGTCTTAGAAAGCTTGATCTCCGATTCGGTGGAAGTAGCGCTGAAAGAAGGCGACATCAAGGCGATCGGTCAATTCACGCTCGAAGGAAATATCGACGATCTGCTCGCCAACTTCAATCCCACATCTGAGCTCTCCTTTACGGGGACTGTAGAGGTTCAACCCGAAGTTACCCTGGGCAAGTATACGGGCCTAGAGATTAAAGTCACTCGCCAAGAACCGAACCCCGATCGCGTTAAGGAGACCATCGACTATCAACGCCAACAGCGGGCCACTCTGATCCCCATCGAAGATCGTCCTGCCGAGATGGGAGATGTGGCCACGATCGATTTTGTCGGGCGCACCCTCGATGGTGAAGAGATTGAAGGGGCTCGAGGCAAAGATTTTCAACTGGAACTGGAGGAGTCGAAGTTCATTCCCGGTTTTGTCGCTGGCATCGTCGGCATGGCGATTGACGAAGAGCGAGAAATAGAAGCCGAGTTTCCAGAAGATTATGCCAATCCAGACGTTGCCGGACAGAAGGCAACGTTTACGGTCGAGCTGCACGAACTCAAAATGAAAGAGCTGCCCGAGCTCGATGACGAGTTTGTCAGTGAGATTAGCGAGTTCGGCACTGTTGAAGCACTCGAACAACATCTAACAGAACAGTTCGCCGCAGAAGCCAATCGCGAGTCGATAGCCGAGTTGGATGAAGCACTCGTGGATGCGGTGCTCGAAGGGGCGGAGATCGATCTGCCCGAAACTCTGATCGAGCACGAGGTGCAGTTCTTAATCGACCAAAACCTCAACCAGCTCGCGCAGCAAGGGTTAGACGTCAAGCGCCTCACGAACGACAACAAGATGATGGCAGAACTGCAGCAGCAGACTCGCCCCGAGGCGATCGCCCGCCTGCTTCGCACCCTCGCCCTGTCTGAGATTGTCCGCCAAGAAAACATCCAAGTGGGCGAGACCGAATTGGCTGTCAAGGTTGAAGATTTTCTAAATGCCTACCGCGGCAATGAAAAGATCTCCGAACAGCGCGTGCGGGACCATTACCGAGAGGAGTTGCTAACCGAGAAAGTATTGGCTTGGTTGAGGGCACAAAACCAGATTGAGTGGGTGGATGAGGACGGCAATCCAGTCGGGGATCCAACCCTTGACGACAGTGAGGCCGAGGTCAATACTGACTCTAACGTCGAGGTCGAAGAGACTGCGGCTTCAGACGCAATCGTCGAGGTGGAGGCCAGCGCAGCAACAGCAGACTCAGAGGGAGACAAATAGCCTGAACCACTGCAGCAATGGCGTTCGAGGCTGGGCAAGCTCGGCAGTCTGAGTGAAGTAGACGCTAAATAGTTTAAAGTCTTGTTGGAGGCTGCCACCACCTCGGGCGATTGAAGCTAATGTTAGAGTGAAAGCCCGAGCTTTCGAGCTGTGGCTTGTCGAGTAAGTTCTCGCTGTTAACTCGCACAAAAGAAATGGCTCATGGCAAAATATGACTCCCATCTCAAGTGCTCCTTCTGCGGCAAATCGCAGGAGCAGGTTCGGAAGTTAATTGCCGGTCCTGGCGTATATATTTGCGATGAATGCGTCGATCTGTGCAACGAGATCCTCGACGAAGAGTTGTACGACGGCAGCGGCACTCAGCCTACAGCAGCCCCAGCCCGCAAGGAAGCAGAACGGCGGCCTCCGAGAGAACTGCCTTCTCTTGCCGAACTGCCCAAACCAAAAGACATTCGCGACTATCTCGATCAGTATGTCATCGGTCAAGAGCAGGCCAAAAAGGTGCTGTCTGTGGCAGTCTACAACCACTACAAACGTCTGAGTACCGAAGTAGCTCAGTCAATCGAGGAAGACGGGATTGAAATTCAAAAATCCAATATTCTGTTGATTGGTCCGACCGGATCGGGCAAAACTCTGCTGGCAGAAACGTTAGCCCGCATGCTGGATGTTCCCTTCGCGGTGGCCGATGCCACCACCCTGACAGAAGCAGGCTACGTTGGCGAAGATGTGGAGAATATCTTGCTGCGACTATTGCAAGTGGCCGATCTCGATGTGGAAGAGGCCCAGCGCGGTATTATCTACATTGACGAAATTGACAAGGTAGCCCGCAAAAGCGAGAACCCCTCCATTACCCGCGATGTGTCTGGGGAAGGGGTGCAGCAGGCACTACTGAAGATGCTGGAGGGAACGGTGGCGAGTGTTCCGCCTCAGGGGGGACGCAAGCATCCTTACCAAGACTGCATCCAGATCGATACCAGCAATATTTTGTTTGTCTGCGGCGGTGCCTTTGTGGGTCTCGATAAGGTAATCGAGCAGCGCACCGGTCGCAAGTCGATGGGTTTTATCAAGCAGGGAGAAACCTCATTACCCCGCGAGGCTCGCACCAGCGATACCCTCAAACAGCTTTCGCCTGAAGATTTAGTTAAATTCGGCATGATCCCCGAATTTATTGGTCGCATTCCGGTGGTTGCAACGCTAGAGCCACTGCACGAAAAGGCATTAGAAGCAATTTTGACGCAGCCGAAAAATGCGATTGTCAAGCAGTACCAGAAGTACTTGCGTATGGACAGCGTGGAGCTGGAATTCGAGCCGGGAGCGATCGCGGCGATCGCCCGCGAAGCCTTCAAGCGCAAGACGGGGGCGAGGGCGCTGAGGGCGATCGTGGAGGAACTCATGCTGGATGTGATGTACGAAGTTCCGTCCCGTCAAGATATCAAGCGCTGCACGATTACGAAGGAAATGGTGGAACAGCGTTCTACCGCCGATCTGATCCTGCATCCCTCGTCCTTGCCCAAGCCCGAGTCAGCCTAATTGACGCAATTTCAAGCGGCGATCGGGATTGTAGAGGAATAGTTGTTCTGCAATGCCCGAGCTGCTTGTTATACCTTGCACTCGGCCCCCTAAATCCCCCACCAGTGGGGGACTTGCGGATAAGTCTCTACTTCGTTCGCAGCAATCTCGATCCCAATCTCTCAAAGCCACGCCAGTATTGTAGACAAGTCCCCCAGAATGGGGGATTTAGGGGGCTGTGCAACAATCCAGAACGCCTTTCAGAGGTCTGCTTTCGGCCCAAAGCCAATCTCCCTCAGAAATAGCAAGATCGATCGCCCCTCAGGTTAACGAATGTCGTACCCAAATAGATTGGGATCGACTGCCCCCAGATCGAGATCGGCGAGGCCGTATTCAGCCCAGCGGCGATCGACCCTTGCCGCCACATCCGCATCCGACTCTAGCGGCTCGCCCCACGGGTGGTCCGTTTCCGGCGGAATCTTCGTCGTGGCATCGATCCCCATACGACCGCCCAAACCAATCTTTTCACTGGCAAAATCGAGCGTATCGAAGGGGGTTTCCGGCAGGATGAACACATCTCGGACCGGGTCCACTTTGGAGGTCATTGCCCAGACCACCTGTCGGGGATCGCGAATGTTGATGGTTTTATCCACCACAATCACGAACTTGGTGTAGGTAAACTGTGGCAGCGCACTCCAAAATGCCAAGGCGGCGCGGCGGGCTTGGCCGGGATAGGCTTTGTCGATAGAAATGATCGCTGCCTTGTAGCTTAAGGCTTCCATTGGCAGGAAGAAATCGACAATCTCGGAAACCTGCTGCCTCAGGATGGGCGTATAGATGCGGTTGAGGGCGATCGCCATTAACGCCTCTTCTTTGGGGGGGCGACCGCTGAAGGTGGTGAGATAGACCGGCTCGCGACGGTGGGTCATGCAGTGGAAGCGCACCAAGGGGGAATCTTCCACGCCGCCGTAGTAGCCCATGTGATCCCCAAACGGACCGTCAGGCAGAACTTCGCCAGGGGCGATCGTGCCCTCTAAAATAAACTCGGCCTCGGCAGGAACTTCCAGATCGAGGGTTTTGCACTTTGTCAATTTGACCCCCGAACCGCCGTAAAGACCGGCAAAGAGCCACTCGGATAAGTCAACGGGGATCGGTGTGGCAGCCGCCATAATGATGAGGGGATCGACGCCGAGGGCGATCGCGATCTCCAACTTTTGCCCCCGTTCAGTTGCCTTGCGCAGGTGGCGAGCCCCCCCCCGCACGGACAGCCAATGGACTGTCATCGTGCTCTCGGACTGCAACTGCAGGCGATAGACCCCCACATTGGGAATGCCGGTTTCGCAGTCTTTGGTGATCGCCAGCCCCAGTGTCACAATCCTGCCCGCATCCCCCGCATAGGGGCGAATCGTGGGGATCGCATTCAGATCGAGGGCCTCCCCCATTACCACCTCTTGTTGACAGGGCGGCAGCCAGTCGCGACCGGGCTTGGCTCTTAAAACATCAAATAGAACCTTGCCGAACTCAACCGCCTGCGACAGTTTTTTGGGCGGCTTCGGCTGCTGCAACATACCTAACTTTTTACCCAGCTCTTCCAGTTCTGCGGGCCTCTCCATATTCATCGCCCAGCACACCCGTTCCAAGGTGCCCAGTAGGTTCACCGCCACTGGATAGGGCGATCCCTTCACTTGCTCGAACAGCAGCACCGGACCGCCAACAGCCAGCATGCGGTTGCTAATTTCTGCAATCTCTAAATCGGGATCGACCGCTGCCGTGACGCGATGGAGTTGGCCCCGCTGGTCCAATAGTCGCAAAAATCCGCGTAGGTCTCGGGCCATCAGTGAAGTTTTATGAACGATTCCTCAAGCATAACTATTATTGAAGTCCAGCAGGGACTTTGAAAGAGGATGCTACCATTCAAGTTCGATTGGGTTTGGAATAGGTCGCCGTGCTAAGTGCGCCACCAGAGCAGGTTTATCTCCGTGCAGACAGTTCCGGGTTGCACCTGCACTTGCCCGTGCCGGACCGCGCTTGGTCGGAGCTGTGGCAGCAGGTGAGCGTGCGCTTTAAAGGCTTTCAGCACCTGAATTCGGGCAGCGCTTTACTCACCCTCTGGGCGGGAGGCTGGCAGCTCGATACTCAGCGACTGCAGGCGATCGCCGCTCTGGCAGCCACTCGCAACTTGGGGTTGTATCGCGTGCAAACCGATAATCGACAAACGGCGATCGCCGCCGTAGAGTTGGGTTATTCTGTTGAGCAAACCCCACCCCTAGCGCCTCTGGCCGCGAATGGAGACTATGCCAACACCCTCTATCTCAAAACCACCATTCGATCGGGTACAGCCATCCAGCACGGTGGGTCGGTGGCGATCGTGGGGGATATCAATCCTGGCGGCGAGGTTTTCGCCGGAGGCGACATCTTGGTATGGGGGCGATTGCGGGGGGTGGCCCATGCGGGGGCTGGCGGCTCGCAGGACGCAACCATTATGGCATTGTCCCTAATGCCCACTCAGTTGCGCATTGCCAATCGCGTCGCCCGCGCCCCCGAGGGGGCGGCGCCATTTCCCAGCCCCGAAGTGGCCTATCTCGAAGATGAAGTCATCTGTATATCGAGCGTATCGGAGTACTTGCGGAGAGCTATATGACCCGCATCATTGTTGTGACATCGGGTAAAGGTGGAGTGGGTAAAACCACCACCACAGCGAATATTGGTGCGGCTCTAGCACGCGCGGGGAAGAAAGTCGCGTTGTTAGATGCCGACTTTGGCCTGCGCAACCTCGATCTGTTACTGGGACTAGAAAATCGCGTTGTCTATACTGCCATTGATGTCATCAATGGCGATTGCCGTTTAGATCAAGCCCTAGTCAAAGATCGCCGCAACCCCAATTTGAGCTTGATGCCTGCCGCTCAGTCCCGCGACAAAACGGCGGTATCGGTCGAACAAATGGGAGACTTGATCGAGCAGTTGGCTCCCCGGTGCGATTATGTCTTGATCGATTGTCCTGCCGGGATCGAACAGGGGTTCCAAAATGCGATCGTCAAGGCGAGTGAAGCCATTATTGTCACCACCCCCGATATCTCTGCCGTGCGGGATGCCGATCGCGTGATTGGGCTGCTGGAAGCCGCCCAAATTTATGCAGCGCAACTGGTGGTCAATCGCATTCGCCCCGAAATGATCAACGCTAACAATATGATGTCAGTAGAAGATGTCGTAGAAATTCTCTCCATTCCTCTGCTAGGTGTGGTGCCAGAAGATAGCGAAGTGATTGTTTCTACCAACAATGGCGAACCGATGGTACTTTCGCCACAGCCTACCCATGCTGCAGTTGCCTTTTCCAATATTGGTAAACGTTTGGAAGGGGAGAAAGTCCCATTTTTAGATGTCGCGAATTTAAATGACACTTTGGTAACCCGCTTTAAACGATTTTTGAATACATTGAATAAGTAGTACCCGAATTCCCTTCGTCAGTGACTGAGCCATGTTATTCGAGTTTTTAGAGCAGCTATTTGCGCGCAGCAACAAAAGTAGCCGGTCGACCGCGAAAGATCGGCTCAAATTTGTGCTGGCTTACGATCGCGCCCAACTCAGTCCTGCAGCTCTCGAATCGATGTGCGAAGAAATTATGGGGGTGCTCTCCAAATACGTCGAGCTCGATCGAGAAGGGTTCGAGTTCAATTTGGCTTCACAATCGGGCACCACTGCGCTAATTGCCAATTTCCCCATCCGCAGAGTCAAGTCTTCGCGCGCTGCGATCTCCGACCCGTCCCGCTAGAAGTCATGGCTGGCTGAGGTCGTCACCCCAATGGTTAGAACTCCCCCAGCTTGCCGCCTTAGTAAGCTTGGTTAACAGCGGTTGCCCTTGGCTGTCGCGAGCGTCACAATGGTGGCAGTGGGTGCAATACTGACGGTCGATCTATGCTTTCGACATTTCGAGATCGCCATCCTTGGGGCAGCATCGTCACCGATCTGCTGAGGGTGGAAGAAGGGCTGTATATCGTGCGAGCGCAGGCGATTGTCAACCAAGTTACGCTCGGTAGCGGGATTGCGGGCTCCACCACTGTAGAAGACGCGGAAGATGCCGCCATTCAGCGGGCACTCAGAGTGGCGGGCTTAGATGGCTCTACTCCTCTGACTCTGGGCACTGTGGCGGCTCCGGCGATCGCTCCATCCGCCATGCCCACCCCTCCAGCCAACGGCAATACCGCCAATTATGCAGGTGAGCCTCCGACCAGTTGGTCTGCCCCCACCCCTTCAACCCCAGAACCCTCGCCGGCCCCTTCTCCTCTCCCAGAGCTCGAACTCGAAGATCTATCCGAATTAATCGCCCAAACTGATGTGGAACTCACCCGCATTGGCTGGGGGCCGAAAGAAGGACGCAATTACCTCAAAAAGCGCTTTGGCAAGCAGTCGCGCCAACAATTAGACGAGCAGGAGTTACGCGAGTTTTTGCGCGATCTCAAACAAAAACCAACCCAAATGGCTGCCGATGCCTTCTAGCGATCGCGCAGCTTATATTTTCGCTAGTACGGATTGAGACGAGTCGCGAGTTCGTTAACCCTCGCGGGCACGGTTCAATGTCTTGCGCAGGAAAAAGTAGACGAATTTCCGGCTGACCTGCAGCTCTGCTGCTAGATGGCTAATCGGTTCTGATTTCGAGAGCGCCTGCATGGCAATCACTTTACGAACTTCTGGGGGGAAGCTGGCTGCGGCTTACTCTCACAAGATCGGGATCTGGGGTGTTTTCGGTTTTAAGATAGGCGTAAGCATCATGGTAAAGCGCACCTTCGGGTAGCCACTCCCAGAGAGGACCCAGATCTTTTTTGATTTGCTCAACAAAGAATACAGGAATTTCCTCTGTCTCCTGCTCGAAGAAAGCGCAGAATTGCTTGTCTTCCTCAAGCCTACGGCGGACTTCTTTAAGGTATTTGACTTTACTCCTGTCGGATAGACTCTGGAAGAGTTTTATGAGCTTGGGAGTTGGGGATTTAGTGGCTGAGACACGCTTGTAAATCATTGGATAGGAGAAGGCATATTCCCGAAGATCGATCGTGAGGTTGTAAAATTCGATCCAGGTATAGTGTTTGGGTCGAATATTCATGGTGTTGTTATTCAGGAAGTGAAAAGGGATAGGAAGAATGCGGTTTTGTCGTTGATATTCCAGATTGACTGGAGCACTGCGCCCAAAGGAAGTTAAGACTGAAAAGCCGGGAATATTACCAGGGGTCAGATCGAGATAATGTTTCGTCAGTTCAAAGGGCTCCGAGCCATAGTCACAATCGAGACCGAGAATCAAGTTACTCTGGAGGTAGGACAGATGGCCAAGGATCGTATTAATCTGATCGGCAACTTGATGAACTTTCTCCAGCCCATTTCTCTTCCCAGCTCGTGTTTTGTAGCCCATCTCGTACCACGACTCAATTCCTGGCAAGATGGCCAGAAAGCCATTTTTCTTCAGGCGTTTAATGTTATCCTCATTGAGGAGCGATAGGGAACTCTCTGCTATAAATCTAATACTACCTGGGGGAGCAGCTTCCTCAATAGCACTTAGATAATCATTAAAACGAACGCCAAAGTTCGGATCGTGCCAAGCAACAATGGGGGACTTGAAGGTTTTGAGCAAGAAGCGCAGATCTGCTTTTATCTCCTCAAAATCGAGGGGTTGATAGGGAACGGTAGAGTCCGTGCAGAAGTGACAGGTATAAGGACACCCAAAGCTACCGATCGCCGCAACCATCTTCAACCAGGGCGCTTTTTGCAAAATCCGGTCGATGTACTTCCAGCGTTGACGTACCCCCGGAAGCTGTTTCGGTTGCTGCGTTGCTGAAAGATACATTCCCAGCGGACGATGCTGTGTCAGATCTTGCAACACATTATTAACCACTTGCTGGTCGGTGAACCCCAGTACATAATCGAAATATTTTGCAGTATCCTCTGGATAACTTCGGGCGTGGGGTCCTCCCAGGACTGTCAGAGCCCCTTTGGTACGAAATAAATTACTTAAGGCATAAGCAACTTGTGCAGACTGGGTAAAAGAACTGATAAAGACCACATCCAGCTTCTCTGGAAGAGGCTCAGTCATAGTCTGATAGCTATTATGGTAAGCCAAAAAAACATCATGCCCCTCCGCTTCGCACCAAACAGCAAGCACCTGTGGCATAATACTCGCGAAATTAGCACGCATAACCCGTGCGTATACTGTGCTGATTGGCTTTCTACCCAGAATGTCGATGATTCCAATTCTAAGTTTTCGCATAGAACCTCTAGAGGATTTAAGTTAATTGTGATTTAGCATAATAGAGATATCGATTCGGTTGGAGTGCTCTAAGAAGCTAAAGGGGCTGATTTCATTCGCTGCGATAACGACAAGCATTCAGATTACACCGATCGCACCAACTGCTTGCGCCGGAGGTATAACCCTGAGTTGAACCAGGCCCCCTCGCGGACGTCAATTGCCGTTCTGCACCTAAAGAAATAGTGCCGCCCCGAACTAATGTCGGTCGGCACTCGAGTCTTGCTGGTGGTTAGCGGGCTCGAACTACTGCAATCGCTGCGATAGCAGTTGCTCCTCTAAGGCAGCAATGCGGTTGTAAGCTGCTGTCAACTGGGCGGTGAGTCGCTGAATTTGTGCTTCGGGCAGCATCGCTTGGCTGACAGCCGTTCGGGCTTGCCGTTCTGCAGTCATGTCCTCATCGAGCAAAATTCCCTGCATTTCTTCAGCCGAACCATATTGCATGCCGGTCGAAAGGATCGGTGCGGGAGGCTGAATGGCTTGGGTCTGTAATTCTGCTACCACTGCGGCTGGAAGTCGCTCGATCGATTGCTTCAGCAGTTCTAGCTGCTGCTGCAGTTCACTCACTCGTTCTTGCTGTAAGTATTCCATAATCGTGCACTTCTGCCATCTTCTCTATCCGTTTCCCCAATCCTAGTGACTTATTCCCAACAATTCGGCAATCCACTAAATCATTTAATCTTCTTGTCTGTTTGGTTTCGGCTCATCTCTTTATCACTACATCTCTTTATCACTAATCTACAGAGCGCAAAATATCCGACACACATCGGCGCAGACAACTTCGACACATAGATAAATTAAGCGGTTGGCGCAAAACCTCGGGTGGTTAGCCCATTAATTTAAGATTTCGATCGTCTCTTAAAAATCATCTGAAAGAATGACTGCTCTTGGTTAGGATTTTGGTAGCAATTGATTAAATAAGCTTGCGAGGATTCAAGGGCAACCCCTACCTGTTCTCCAGCCTGAGTCGGAAGGCAGGACGAGGCCAATCGCAGAACAGTTAGCTGCCCCCCGAGCTTGTCAGGCTGCAACATCAAATCGTAGGGTGAAAGCACTACGGCATACTCGATGCTGCCTTTGCTTTGGCCAAACGTCTTTGACTCGAAATTACCGACGATTACTTCCTTACCTGTTGCCCCACAGCCGCATGTTTGCATTGGCTTTGGGGTGTACGTTGGGCTTCGTGCTCACGATGCCCCTACTGGCCCAGATGGTGCAATGGATGTCGGAGTCGATCGGGCAGGGAGACGTGCGAGCGATCGCGGGACTGGCGGCATTTGCGCTCGTCGTGTTTGTGGTGCGGGGGGCGTTTCAATACGGTCAGGATTCCCTGATGGCGCGGGCCTCGCTGCAGGTGGTGTTGGAAGTGCGCCAGCGGGTTTACGCCCATCTCCACACCCTCGATTTAGATTATTTTGCCACAACCCGCACGGGGGATTTAGCCTATCGCATGACTGAAGATTTCGATCGCCTGGGGGAAGTCGTTCACAAGTTTTTCCACCAGTCGATCCCCAGCGTACTGACGATTCTGTCAGTGTTGGCCTATATGTTTTATCTCAATCTCGCCTTAACGGCAGCCACCCTATTGGTGGCTCCGCTGATGGGGGTGTTAATCGGCTGGTTTGGCGATCGCCTATTGGCCAGTGCCCGTCGCAGCCAAGATCGCGTCTCCGACCTGTCAGCCCTCTTGACAGAAGTATTCGGCGGCATTCGCACCATCCGCGCCTTCGCCGCCGAAGCTTACGAAGTGGCGCGCTTCAGCCAAATTGCCGAAAAAAATCGCGAAGCTCGCTTTCGCACCGAGCATGTCAAAGCCGTGCAGTATCCAGTGGTGGGATTTCTCTACGCTCTGAGCGTGTTGTTAGTGTTTTGGTTGGGGGCATGGCAAATTAGCCAAACGCATTTAACTGGCAGCGAGTTTTTGGGTTTTTTGGCGGGCGTGGCCCTGCTGATCGATCCGATCGTGCTGATTACCAGCAACTACAGCGAACTCAAACAGGGACAAGCCTCTGTCGATCGCATCTTCGAGTTGCTGGATGTCAAAGCGCAAGTGTTCGATTGCCCCGCAGCTCGGGTGTTGCCTCCCGTGCGCGGTCGCGTCGAGTTCGAGCGCGTGTCATTTGGTTACGCCCCCGATCGTCCCGTGCTCAAACAGCTCGATCTCTCAGTTGCCCCCGGACAGGCGATCGCACTGGTGGGGTCTTCAGGAGCGGGGAAAACCACCCTCGTCAATCTCATCCCCCGCTTTTACGATCCGCAGCAGGGCAGAATTTTGCTGGATGGCATCGATATCGCCTCCGTCACCCTACGCAGCCTGCGCCGACAAATTGGCATCGTGCCCCAAGAGACCGTCCTGTTTTCTGGCACCATTGCCCAAAACATTGCCTACGGTCGCACCCAGTTCGATCTGGCTGCGGTACGACGGGCGGCTGAAGTGGCCAATGCCCACGAATTCATTGCCGCACTCCCCGATGGCTATCACACATTAGTGGGGGAAAGGGGGGTGAATCTGTCGGGGGGCCAGCGACAGCGATTGGCGATCGCGCGAGCTGTGTTGCTCGATCCCAAAATCTTGGTTCTGGATGAAGCCACCTCTGCCCTCGACAACGAATCGGAAGCGCTGGTGCAAGAAGCCCTCAACCGCTTGATGCACCGCCGTACTGTGTTCGTCATTGCCCACCGTCTCTCCACCGTTCGAGAAGCCGATCGCATTTTGGTCTTGGAAGGGGGACAGGTGGTGGAATCGGGGCAACACGAGGAGCTCTTGGCCCGGAAGGGGCGCTATGCCGATTTCCATTCTCGGCAATTTGTCATGTAAGTCATGTAATGCGATCGAGTTCGCAGCAGTTCGTGTGAGATTATTGAAGATCGAGCGGCTGTTACGCCGCCAATTGGCTTACAATCGAAGCGCCTCACTGCCTATTCGATAGCGCTAGTCGTGGTAGACACAATTGCTTCGCAGCGACTCAAACAGGTAGCCATGGCCCGGATTAAACTCTCTGCTGAAGATCGCGAGCGGCTGGTGGAGCGATACCGCCAGCCAGGAGTGACCGTTGCTCACTTGGCAGAAGAATTTAGCGTCAGTAACAGTACTGTCTCTCGCATCCTGAAAGAAGCGATTCCTCAAGACGAATATAGCGAGTTGGTCAAACAAAAACGGAGTGGGCGACCGACTAAAAGCTCCTCTTCAGTCCAGCCGTCGCTGCTCGACAGCGCCCCTGCAGGAGCGTCTACTGCCGAACAGTTGTCTGTCGAGCCCCGGTCGGATAGTGACGAGGCCGAACCTGAAGCGTCTGAGGCGATCGATCGGACTCTTTCCGATAGCGATGATGAAGCTGTAGATGATGAAGCTGTAGATGATGATGATGACTTGGAAGCCGAGTTATTTGGCGATGACGATGGCGATGAAGATGACGAGTTTGATGATGATGACGAGTTTGATGATGATGACTTAGACGATGATGATTTAGATGATGACGATGATGGCGATGACGAGTTTGATGATGACTTAGACGATGATGATTTAGATGATGGCGATGACTTAGATGGTGATGACAGCGACAGTGAGGACGATCCTCAGGTCAGGCGAAATCGTCCGATCTTGAAACGTCGCTGGAGCAACGAACAGCCCGCTCAAGTGGAAGTGGTAGGTCCCCCTCCTTCCTGGCATGCTTCAGTTGCGGCTAATCCTGACTTTGCGCCTCCAGCCGACCGAGAGGAAATTGACATTCTGGGGTTAGCAGACCTCGCCCCCCCTCAAGAATGCTATGCCGTGGTCGATCGCTTCCACGAACTCACCACCTGCCCCCTGCAAGAGTTTAGTCATTTGGGCCAAGTCCCCGCCGAGCTGAGCGAAGCCAAAACGCTTCCCATTTTTGAAAGTCACCGGATTGCGCGGCGATTCTCCGATCGCTTTCGCCATAGAGGCCGCCAAAAATATCGCGTCATTGCCTTCCCGGGCTATTTTCTAGACGTGACGCGGGATAACTTACAGTCCAAAGGCATTACCCATCTGTTGTTAGACGGCCAAGTGTACGCCCTCTAGCCTTCCATCTCCACTGAAGATTGCCCTCAGCCCACAGAGCCCCCCAAAACACCCCTCTCCATAACTTCATGAAGCTGCTAATTAGCAATGATGACGGCATTTACTCACTGGGAGTGGTGTATCTGGCGAATACCCTCGCCCTTGCCGGACATTCTGTCACAGTGGTTTGTCCCGATCGCGAGCGCTCGGCCACCGGCCACGCCCTCACTCTGCATAAGCCCCTGCGGGTGGAGCGGGTTGTGGCTCCTTACGACAGCGAGATCGCCGCTTGGGCCTGCTCCGGCACCCCCTCCGATTGCATCAAATTAGGGCTAGACGAGTTGCTGGACGAAGGCCCCGATTGGGTCATTTCGGGGATCAATCGAGGGGGCAATCTGGGTTCGGACGTGCTCTATTCCGGCACGGTGTCAGCCGCGATGGAGGGCCTGATGGCAGGGGTCAACAGCATGGCGGTCAGCTTGAATAGCTCGAGTGCCACTGACTTCGAGCCGGCGGCCAGCTTTGTCCGCGATTGGCTAGATAAGCCTCAATCCTCTGGCATCGGGCCTCCCATCCTCCTCAACGTCAACGTTCCAGCCCTACCTGCGACTGATATTTGCGGCGTTGTCTTGGCCCCGCTAGGCATGCGCCACTATTCCGAGACGTTCGAACAGCGGGTTGACCCCCGTGGCAAAATCTACTACTGGATTGCCGGAGAAGCCCTCGACACCCAAGCTGCCTCCGACACAGATATTGTTGCCATTCAAGACAACTACATTACCGTTACCCCCCTGCATTTCAACCTGACAGCCTATGGCCAGTTCGATGCCGTGCAGCAATGGGGTCTTCCCCTTTACAGTTCGGGATCTACCGACAGCAAATGATTCCATAGATTACAATCGCGATCGCAGGTTCCTCTGACAAGAGCAGGGGAATCGCCACTGACAAACCTTCACGAGATGCCTGAACCGATGCAATGGGCTAACGCACTTTCAACGCAACCCTCTCTAGAAGCGGCCCTGACAGAGGTGGTAGAAACCGCTCTGTCACAGCTCGGGCCAGTCGAGGAGAGCGCAGCAGTCGACTTGGCTCTCATCTTTGTATCTGCTGCATTTGCCAGCGAATATCCACGCATTGTCCCTCTGCTGCAGACACTGTTGCCCGCCCGCGTATTGGTGGGTTGTTCTGGCGGCGGCATTGTGGGTGGAGGAGCAGAAATTGAGGATATGCCTGCAGTCTCGCTCTCGCTAGCAATGTTGCCGAACGTGGAGATATTTCCTTTCCATTTGGAGGCAGACGATCTGCCCGATCTGGATGCACCGCCCCATCAATGGGAGCAGACATTGGGGGTAAGCCAGCGATCGCAACCCCAGTTTGTGGTGTTGGCGGATGGATTCTCCTCCAAAATTTCAGAACTATTACAGGGACTGGACTTTGCCTTTCCCAGTTCCACTAAAGTGGGCGGTCTGGCCAGCGGCGGTCGGCGACCGGAAGGCAATGCCCTATTCCTGAATGACAAGCTGTATCGCACTGGAACAGTGGGGGTCGCACTGTCGGGCAATATTGCCGTGGATGCGGTGGTGGCCCAGGGCTGTCGGCCGATTGGCGAGGCCATGACCATTTCTCAGGCGGAGCGCAATGTGGTGTTGGGCTTAAACGAACAGCAGCCCCTCAAAGCTCTGCAGGAGATGGTGAAACAGTTAAGTGACGAAGATCGCGATCTGGTTCGCAATTCCCTCTTTGCCGGCATGGTGATGGATGAGTTTAAGGAACATCCCGAGCCCGGTGACTTTCTCATTCGCAATATTATCGGTATCGATCCTCGCACGGGGGCGATCGCGGTGGGCGATCGGTTGCGTTCGGGACAGCGCCTCCAGTTTCACTTGCGCGACGCCCGCACCTCCGATGAAGATTTGCGCTACGTGCTGCGCCGTTACTGTCAAGAGCGCAATCGCCAGGAGCGCGCTGCCACACCCGATGGGGCGTTGATGTTTTCCTGTTTGGGGCGAGGGGAGTATCTCTATGGCAAGTCCAACCACGACACGCAGGTGTTCGAAAATGCGTTAGGGGAGGTGTCAATGGGGGGCTTTTTCTGTAATGGCGAAATTGGGCCCGTGCGAGGCACTACATTTTTGCACGGCTATACATCTGTGTTTGCCCTGTTCCATCCCCGCGATGAAATCGGCATCGACTGAGGTCGAGAGCAAACCGATCGATCGCATATCCGCATCGATCGCTTGAAGATACAAATCCCCCCCACTAACCTGCGGTCGAGTGGGGGGGGATGAAGATGATTTATTGAACGACGATCTTGCCAACCATACCGGCACCGCGGTGGGGAACGCAGTAGTAGCCGTATTCACCAGCGGGAACGTCGTCAAACGTCTCGACAAATTCTTGACCGGGAGCCGATGCCAGTTGCTTGTGGGAGTGCTTCTGAACGGCTTCAGGAGCCTTGGAATCAAACACGACATTATGGGGAAATGCCTTGTTGTTAACCCACTTCACCGTATCGCCTTGCTTGATGGTCAAGCTGCTGGGGTCGAAAACCAACATGCCGTTATCGGCACCCATTTTGACAGTGTAGGTTTCAGCAGATGCGGGCTGAGCAGACATCCAGAAGGCGGCGGCAACCAGCGCAAACGCTGCTGCCAATGTGCCTAAACGGCGAATTGCAGAAAAAACGGAGTTCATATTAATTTCTCGCAAACAAAAGAACGTAAGGTCGACTCTGTGGGTTGCCAACCAGCCCCACGAGAGTCCGTACGACTGTCTGTGGAACGATGGCGGAGACTATGAAGGCCAAAGGGCGATCGGGCTAAGGCACAAAAGTCTAAAATTCATTCTACGACAGCTTGTCAATGCTGCTCTACAAATTCCTCAAGGCAGTTGTGCGGCGCGGGGCAACTGCTGCCCGTCGGAGCGGCCAGATGGGAACCTACGATTGGCTCTCTAGCGCCGCAGTCAGAATTTGGTAGGCCAATTTGGCGGCAGCAAAAGCACCAATACGATCGGCAGCACGATCGCCAGTCACCGCTAATTCGGTAATATCCGCCCCCACAATGTGTCGCTGCTGGCCCACAGCACGAATCAACTCCACCCCATCCCACCAAGACAGTCCCCCCGGTTCGGGAGTACCCGTGGAGGGAATGACGGACGGATCGAATCCATCCACATCGACGGTGAGATAGACCTGTGGCCCCAAGCTGTCTAACAAGGGAATGGGCAGCAACACCGCTGGCGCGCTGTCTGGCGAGCCAGACTCCAACCCCAAAAAGTTTGGATAAACCTGCTCTGCAAAAGGGCGATCGTCAGCCGCTGCAATCGACATCTAGGCCTTACCTCAAGCGATCGTCGAGTCAGTTTTACGATGTTTGCCCTGCAAAATCGAAGTCATACTTCAGGCTGCAGTAGGTCAGGCAAAATAATTGAAATTGGTGTCGAGCGATCGCTGACCGCCAGCTCTGTGAGTTATCACTGAAGTGGCGTCCGTAAAGGTTATAGCTGATGTCCCCTACCGATTCAACGGGACAACCCGAACCCATCGAGCAACAACAGCCTCCACAGTCAGGCAAGCGAATCCGCCGCATTGCTGTAGGTGTGGTGCTTGGGGTGGGGGTCGTCGTGGGCGGATTGAGCGTTGGGATGCGTCCGTATGTCAACCGCACCCTCCTCCCCCAAATCGAAGACAGCCTGGAACGCACCCTCGATCGCCCCTTAGACTTGGGGCAGGTGCAAGTCTTGCTGCCTTGGCAAGCCACAGTGGGGACCACTGAAATTGAAGATCTGGGGACGATCGAGAGCATCGATATTCGATTCAATCTCCTCAGCGCTCTCTTATCTCGCCAACTCAAGGTTGGGGTGCAGCTCAACCGAGCGGAGATCGTGCTGGCCGAATCGGCTGAACGGGGCTGGAATGTCGTTCAGTTCAACCTCGATGACACCGGCGGCGGGTTGCCCCTGACCGAGCTCGATGTCAGCCTGCGCAATAGCAGCATCTCCCTCGTACCGCTGGAAGGGGACCCCCTGCAAATCGCCAACATTCGCGGTCGCAGCTCGATTGTGCTGGACGATCCCGCCGGTCCAAATCTCGACTTCAACCTCAGATCCCAACTCGAATCTGCTCCCATTCAGCTCAGAGGCACCGCCCGCTTGGATGCTGCCCCCAGAGTCGATGTCGCGCTGCAGGGGCAGGAGCTACCGATCGCGATCGTCGATCGCATCGCGCCGACCTTGCCGCTGCAGCCCCAAGCGGGCCAATTGGCTGTAGATCTACAGCTTTTGTGGCAAGCAGAGCAGACTCCAGAAGTGACAGGGCAGATCGAGCTTCAGGACGGAACGGTTTATTTACCTCAACTCGATCGCACCGTAGCGGACTTAAATGGGCAGTTCGAGTTAGCCCGTCAAACCGTTTCGTTGGTGGACGTGAGCGGTCAGATTGGCGGGGTACCGTTTTCGACCGAAGGAACCCTCGATTGGGCGGATGTGCTGGATTGGGAAGGATTGCAGTTGCCCTTCTCCGGTCCTACTGGAGAGGAGACGCCGCCGCAAAATCCGTCTGTCTCCCACTGGGATGGAAATTTGGGTAATGGCGATCGTATCCTTCTCGCAAGCGGGTTCTCCTACCCAACCCCGATCGCCCAAGCAGGAGACGGAGCTACCCCTGCGGCTCCCCAGCTCGATCTCGCAGTCACCATTCCCAGCACCGACATTTCGGAACTCTTCAATCTGGTTGATTTTGTCCCCCCCGTGCCAATGTCGGGGGCAATTGCCAGCACCTTTACAGTCGGCGGCTCGCTGACTCGGCCAGAAATTCAAGGCACTTTTGAATCTGCCGAGGCGATCGAGATCGACCGCATTCAAATCCCCCAACTGACGGGTCAGTTCGCCCTCGCCGATCGCATTCTCAGCCTCGCCGACATCAACGCCAACCTGCAAGCTGGAGAGATTGACGCCGGACAACTGACGGGGAACGGCACGGTGCAGTTGGGCAGCCCTCTCCAGTCCAATTTGCAGGTGTTGGGCAGCCGGGTCAATTTGGATGCAATCGTCGCTCGGTATGACGGTGTGTCCATTCCCTTCCCCCTCGGCATCAACGACATCAATGCAACCATCGCCTCGGTCGGCACAAACCTCTCCGCCACCGCCTCCTGGCAAGGGGGAATTACCGGGAACGGGCAGATGCAGTTAACCGATGGCACTTTTTCAATTCCCCAATCGCAGTTCGCACTCGGGACGGGTACCGTCGCTCTCTCCCTGACTTCCCCTGCTCCTAGAGGCGCTGCGACACGTTCCTTCCAGGCCCGCCTGCGGCCAAATAGGGTTCCCCTCAATCAGTTTGTGGCGGGTCAGCGGGGATTCGTCAGTGGAGATATTCAGCTCGCCGGTAACACCGCCGATCTCAGCTTGGCCGGTCTGCGGGGGAGCGGCCCCATCACACTGACTCAATTGGCCGGTTTACCCGGTGCGATCTCTGCCCATTTGGTTTGGGACGGCGCGGGGATTACAGTTTCCAACGGAGATGCACTGGGGTTGGTTGCCATTAGCGGTCGCATTCCCGTCAACCCGTACACCCTGGCCATTGGCTCTGTCAATCTCACCATCTCCACCACCGATCTCTCGCTAGAACAACTCCCCCAGCGATTGCCCGACTTGCTGCCCGAAATCCTACCCAAATTTCCCTTCAGGGGCAGGCTCAATCTCAAGGGGGAACTCACCGGCACCCCCGATGCCCTGCAACTGTCCGCTCAAACTAGCCTGCTCGATCTAGTTGCTGCCGGACTGGAATTTTCACCACTGCAGGGCACTGTGACCTGGCAATCCGCGCGAGGCGCCAGTCTCGATTTGACGGGCAGCAGCGCCTCCCCCGATCTCCCGCCCGATCGCATTGCTCTGCAACTGGGTCCAGATTTCATTCCCCAATCGTTCCAACTGCGCCAAGGGATTACTGAGGCGATCGGCGATCGCCAGGGAAACCAGTTTCAGGTGCAACTGACACAATTGCCGCTGGCTCTGTTGACGGTGCTAGCCCCGGGTTATTTTGGCGGCAGCCTCGACAGCAACTTTACGATCGACTGGGAGGCCCGCGCGGTTGCCGGTCATTTTTCGGCCGATCGCCCTCACTGGTCTGGCCTGCGGGCCAGTCGCTTGCAGGGAGACTTTGCCTGGGACAACAATCGCTTAGCCCTCGCAAACGGAGAATTTTCTCTGGACAACAGCCTCTATTCAATCAATGGGGCGATCGTCTTGCCCAGCAACACCGGCACGATTGTGCGCCGCGGTCAGAGGGTGCGCAGTCAGCCCGTGCCCGCTGAAATTGACCTCAATCTGTCGACTCAAACTGGTTCGCTAGAGGATTTGCTGACTGCTCTAGACTGGCAGGAATGGTCTGATGTCGCCCAAAGCTTTCAAATTCCAGAGTTGGGAACGGCAGACGATTTATTTGTCAACCCCATTAGCGTTTTGCAGCGATCGCTGTACGAGCGCATTTCCATCTATGCCGATCGGGTGATTCAATGGCAGGCTTATTTAGCTGCCCAAACCGACCCGCGCCTGCCCGACCTGTCCGAGCTCGGCGGTCAGTTTCAAGGGGAACTGAGGGCAGTCGGTTTAGTGACGAACCCCGTCGTTCAATTCGATATTCGCGGTCAGAACTGGTCTCTGGAGGAATTCCAGCTAGAGGAAGTGGTTGCTCGCGGTCGGTTTTGGGAGCAACAGCTCGATGTGGTCGCGCTGGAAGGGCGAACGGGCGATCGCTCGGGCCGCCTACAGGGGACATTTGGCAGCGATCGCATCTCGGGTTCGTTAACGGTGGAGCGCGCCCCCATCGAACTCCTGCAGCGCTTTTTGCCTCAAGTCCCTCCGTTTAGCGGAGATTTAGGGATGACTGCCCAGTTGGAGGGCAATTTGCAAGCGCCCGCTGCGAGCGGTCAGTTGCAACTGGAACGAGCTCAGTTCAACCAGCAACCTCTATACAGCGCCAGCGGGACATTTGACTATCGCACCGGTCAATTGTCTCTGGATAGCAATCTCATTTTGGACCTGCAGACTATTGACCATCCGATTGCACTGCAGGGCACGATTCCCTTCCCCATTCCATTACTGGATGTGGAGCCTCCCAGCAACGACATTGTCCTGTCGATTTCTACTAGTGACGGCGGCTTGCAAGTGACCAACCTGTTTTTCAGCCAACTGCAGGTGCAAGACGTACGGGGTCAGTTGAGTGCCGAGCTGCGCGGCAGCCTCCGCAATCCCACTTTGCAGGGCAGTTTGAGCGTAGAAAATGCCACGGCGGAGGTGGGCTTTTTACCTGCCCCCTTAAAGCAGGTGCAAGCACAAGTGTCCTTCGACTCCGATACCATTCACGTTCGATCCTTCAGCAGCTCGTTTAGCGGCGATGATATTACGGCTGAGGGATACATTCCCATTGTCGATCCCAGTCGTCTGATGTCGGAGGAGTCTCCCCTGGCGGTCGATATTGAGGGCCTTTCCATCGATTGGCCCAACCTGTATGCAGGTAATGTCAACGGCCATTTAGAGATCGCCAATAGTGTGCTGGCTCCCAGAATTAGCGGAAATTTGGTCCTGACCAACGGCGTCGTAGACCTATCCTCTCGACAAACTACAACTTCAGTCACAGCAGAAATTGTCGGTCCGCGCTGGCAACAGGAGTTCCGCTTCGATCCCCAATTTGACGGCCTTACCATCGCCCTGGCTGAAGAGGTAGATGTGGACCAGAATCCTCTGTTTCGATTTTCGGCAGAAGGAGAGATGACCTTCTACGGACCCGTTGAGTCTCTGCAAGCAGATGGCACCATTTTTCTGACGCGGGGGGTGGTGACCATCGGTCCTGCACTATTGCGATTAGATCGCAGTTGGCCCAATACCGCCATCTTTCAGCGCGATCGCGGTCTCGACCCCAACTTGAACGTGCGTCTTGTTGCGCGGGCAACGGAGGTGGGTCGCGGCTTAACTGAGGCTGCTGGCGCGAGAGATTTTCTCTTCACCGACGAATTGTCGGGGACTTCCGGTCGCGATGGCCAACAGGGGGCAGACCAATTGCAAACCATTGAAGTGCGGGCGACAGTGCAGGGACCCGCCAGCGACCTCGCAGCCAGTGGCCTAGAGGCCAGAATTGTGGAGTTGAGTAGCATCCCTCCCCGCTCGGAAGGGGAAATTGTGACGCTGTTGGGGGCAGGTGCAGTAGAAGGATTGCTGGGCAATGTTTTGGAATCTACTCTGTCTCGCGTGTTGTTCGGCGGACAGAACCGCTTGGGGGATGCGCTGGGTTTGGATGAAATCAATATCGGTACGTTTGTAGGCACCGAAAACAACACGAGCTTGGGTGTGGAGGCCAGTAAAGATCTCGGCGGCAATGTCTCGATTACGGGGGAGGCCAGCCTCACCGACAACACGGAAAATCCGAGGTTGGGAGCCCGCTATCGTCTCAGCGATCGACTGATTATTCGGGGCAGAAGTGACTTTAATGAAGACACTCGCGGCTCGTTAGAACTGGAAACCCGTTTCTAGAATTGACCGCCGTTCGTGCCGTTCGGATGCAAGGATTTTCCTTCTCAGCATTGCCAGAAAAGCCGAAATTGCGACTCCCGCTTTCCTCCCATTCAGTATCTAAGGTGAGTGTATTGCAGCGCTAGAGCTGCAGGCCGACGGAGACATTTAACCGTCCCCGAGGCCCTATCGTTGTTATTCAATTCACTACCCATGCTGAAACCCCTATTCATTGGTGGCACTACTTTGGTCTTAGTCGCGATCGGCATCACCCACCTACACGCAGAAGAGAATTCCCTGCAAGATCCGACAGCGGGCGAGGCCCAGCCTGCATTAGATAGCAGCGCTGCCCCCGATGGCGTACTGTCTGACCCCGCTGTCGATCCAACAGCGCAGTCTCCTAGCTCCGAGCTGGAAGAGACCGATGTGGCTGACGTAGAACTCGGCGATGCCGAAGAGACGGAAGATGTCGAGGTGAGTGCAGCCGATCTCTCGGATGAAGAACTGCAGCAAATTGCTATTGCCATGAGGGATCTCGAGGCGATCGCCGCCGAGATTAGCGCCCAAATTAGCGCGGCGATCGCCAGTTCTGGCCTGAGCAAAGAGCGCTATGTCGAGATCGCCCAGGCCGTGCGATCGCCGGAGTTGCAAGCGGATGCAGGAATTTCGCCGGCAGAGCGAGAGCAGTTCGAGCAGGTGGATACCGAGGTAGAAACCCTAGAACTCGAAGCTCAGCAGCAGCAAGAGCAAGTTATTGTCGAGGCAGGCTACGAGCCCAATCAGTTCAGCCAGTTGATCGCACAAATTCGCCAAGATCCCGAGCTCTCAGAAAAGCTACAGCAAATCCAGTAAATCTAAGACATCAAAAAAAGAATCAGGCAGATTTTAAAAAATCTGCCTGAGAGATGTCTTAAGGATATATCAACACCTAAGTTTATTATATCAATTTCTGCAAATATGTTTGTTTTTCAGGATACCAAAAACTAAAAAATAGACTCTTAAAAGACAGATTTTAGCAAGATAACACTTCTATTTTGCCATTCGATTGAATGACTCTGTTCTAAAACTCGTAGCTCTCGCGTCACAGCTTCGCGAGATGCGCCGATCGCCTCTGCAAGATCCTGGTGGGTTAGGGGAACATCAATTCTGATGCCGCTTTCAAGCGGGGTCCCAAAGCGATGGGAAAGCCAAGAGAATAATTTGACGATCTTTGCACTGAGATGTCGCTCTCGAGCAATGCCCAGCAAGGTTTCTGTCTGTTCGATATAGCCTTTGAGAAGAGCATTCATGTTGAGAGACTGAATCGATATAGGCTTTGCCTCTAATTTAGATAGGCACTCTAGCTGACAAGCATGAGCCTGAGAGACAAAGGTTCCGATCGACTCTCTCGGTCCCCAAATCCCCAGCACTTTGATAGTTTCGCGATCGCTTGAAGCAATCGCTCGCACGTATCCAGATTCAATTTCCCATGCGAGTCGGCGATCGCAAGGAAGGAGATCTCGCTTCCCAAAGGTCAATCTTTTTGCGACCCATCGCTCTCCAGTCACCCGTGCCTCAACCATGCTTTCCGTTTGTCTCAGTGACTCAGCAGTTACTTTAGATTTTTCAAAACACAGTAACGATTGAACCAAGTTAAATAACCTTCTTCTTGGAGTTTGCCTAAGACTCTCGTAACCGTCACTCGGGTTGTGTTAATCGATTCGCCAATCTCTTGGTGAGTCAACCGGATTCCCGTCGATAGTCCGGGCTCTACTGAATGTCCAAATCGATCGGATAGCCATTTTAGAAACAGTAGCAATCGATTTTTAACCAGACTCTCATATTGAATATTGAGTAATGCCTCTGTCTGTTCGAGATAAGCAATCAACCACTGACCTGCAAAGATACTGTCATCTCGGATCGAGGTCGCCTTAACGGTTGAAAGGGGCTCCATCTGATGGGGGTAATTACGATTTAGGGAAATACCGACAATGTCTCCCGGTCCCCATATTCCCAAGGTATGAATTTCTCCTGCTTCAGTTAGGGTGATTGTTCGCAAATATCCATCATTAATTTGCCAGAGCATATTCTCCCTTTGGGGTATCAGTTGTTGCCTTTGAAAGATGCGTTGCTCTTGTCTGGCGAGGGGTAACTGATGACGATGCCTGGATCTTTTTGGCTGAATTTCGGTAGCAAACACAGGCGAACTCCTTCTTCAGGTTGAACTAGCCTTCAAGTTGAACTAGTCTTTAGGTTGAACTAGATTGCTGAGAACTTTCTACAAAACTCGATCGCATAGAGAGCCATACGTTGTAGTCTCGACCCCCAGTTCCACCTCTGTCCAAAAGCGCAACAGTTGGTCCCGCAGTAACTCGGGATAGAAGCGGTGGAAAAAATACCGTCCGCCCGGGCATTCCCACAGGCGATCGCCCGGTTTAAACCAACTCTCCCACCTCCGTATCGAGTCGGGGGTCACAACTGTGTCATCTTGACTGCCAGCCACGAATAAAGGCATGTTGCACCCTCCTTCTTCCACTGCGGCCACCTTCCACATCGAGTGCGGCGAAGGGGAGTAATCGAGGTCGTCCTGCAAAATGGTTTCCAACATGCGGCAGGCGTTTCCCTGCTGGCGGCCAAACAGCTCCCGCACCATTTGGCCCAACACGAACCTTCGGCTACAGGGCAATACATTCAGACGAGTGTAATAGTGAGCTTGCCAGTCGAGGGCGGGTTGAACGCCAACTGACAAAAGAGTCAGAGACTTAACGTATTGAGGATGTCGCCGCGCATAGAGCAGCCCGATAAGACCTGCTGTGCTGTGGCCGATCGCGTGAACGGGGCCGGGCAATGTTTGCAAATACTGATGCAGGGCATCGACAGCAGCTTCTAGCGAGTTGGGCTCGTCTTGTCCCTGAGCATATTCCCAACAGGCGATCGCGTGTCGGGATTCATCTAAACAGCGAAGCAGTGGATAGCTGAGCGCTATAAATCTCGGGCTGACGTTAAGCCACAAGACATCTGGAGGATAGGGGATGGATGATTCGCAAACGGGCACAACTGGTTTCCTCTATTGGGGTTGGCAGCCCACTGCTAGCTGCGCATCGCTTTAAGCTGATTGACCAGCAGCGGGCAAAACGATCTACAGACCGAAGGCAGGTTTGAGTTGAGCGACCCAAGCTTTAATGCGTCCGTCAGTTTTATCGGACTCGTTGTCTTCATCTAGGGCAGAGCTGTTCGCCAACAACGCCCATCAACTTGTTCTAGACAATCGGGACGAGCCAGTCACGAGCCGCACGATCGGTAGCAATCGTCCATCCCATTAATGAGAAATAAACTCATTAAGCTCTTGAAGGCAGTGTACACCACCAGGGGCTTATTGCAAATAGTTTTCATCAAAAAATCGAACCGCCTTCCTCGCCCCTTCGGTTGAATGCTGCAATGCAGTCTGGGCAGGCGATCTGTCCATCCTCAGACATAAAAAAGCCCCTGCAGAGAGAGGAGAAACTGCAGGGGTTGGATTGTGCGTCACACTTTCTCTCAGGGAAACTCATCTGAATGGCATCGCTCGAGGCTTGCCAAGTCCGCACGTGACCGGACTGCTTTCCAGCACGAGAATTGAGATATTACTCTTCCCACGGAGAACGTCTATCGCAATCTATCCTCAACATTGGGATTGAAGTCGTAAAGCGATCGAAGCCACAATTTGCGTAAAGTTTCTTTGCAAAGAGCGATGCAACGTCGCTAACGGGAAACGTGCGCCACCAGGATTGCAGAATTGTGATTGCCGTCACGCAAACTTTTTGCTAACTAGTAAAAGTTTGCAATAACCCTAATGGCATGCAGCATCTGCAACAGGTGCTGTTAGGAGCGAGAGGAGTTGAGGAACTTTTAGCCTTTTTAGATGAGATGTCTTGCAGTACCGTTCCTCTTCTGCTAGGTTTTGTCCTAGCTTTATGAGGAATATCCTCAACTCAGCAAACACCTTTAGGGAATATAGGCGTATTTCTCGATTCTGCCGATGATTTTTCGAAGCCCGTACTGCTCGGATTGAGCCCAGTTCCATTCGATTTACGCCAGTGTGGACTCATTTTTCAATCGGCATTTGCAGTGATTGCGCTGAATGGATTCGCGATCTGAAGTATTTGGCGATGTCTACTTCAGACTTGCCTGAATTCAATAATTCTCATCTGGCGATCGCACTGTTAGTGCATCGGCAACTGGTGTTATGTATCACTTGCAACCTTTATTGCAACAAAGTGGCAGGCTGGAGGGTATTCGAGTGATTTTCGAATGACTTTCGAGTGACTTCAGAGTTGATTCTGAGTGCGCAGTCCGCTACTAGTTTGGTATTTTGCCAAGGAGAATAAGCTCAATGCAAACCTATGGAAATCCCGATATGGAGTTTGAGTTTGGGGCGGGGAATGCTCGCCTAGCAAACTTATCGGGTACGTTTATTGGTGCTCACGTTGCCCATGCGGGTCTAATCGCATTCTGGGCCGGAGCCATGACCCTATTTGAAATTTCCCGCTACTCGCCCAACCAACCCATGTCCGAACAGGGACTAATTTTGCTACCCCACCTGGCTACTTTAGGCTTTGGCGTGGGTGCCGGTGGAATCATCGAAGACACGTATCCCTATCTCGTGATTGGCGCACTCCATCTCATCTCCTCTGCAGTTCTAGGGGCAGGTGGATTATTTCACGCATTGAAAGGACCTCAAGATTTAAAAACAGCCTCAGGATGGGCTGCAGAGTTTCATTTTGATTGGGGAGATCCTAAAAAGTTAAGCATTATTTTGGGCCACCATTTAATTCTGTTAGGGATAGGAGCTCTGTTACTCGTTGCTAAGGCAATGTACTTTGGTGGCTTGTACGACTCTGTCATTCAAGATGTGAGAATTGTAACCGATCCAACCCTCAATCCTCTAACAATTTATGGATATCAGACCCACTTTGCTACGGTAGATAATCTTGAAGATATTGTCGGCGGCCATATTTACGTGGGTGTCTTACTCGTAGGTGGCGGTATCTGGCATATTCTCGTCGAGCCGATGGATTGGGCCAAGAATGTGTTGGATTTTTCGGGCGAAGCAATTTTGTCTTACTCTTTAGGCGGTATTGCCTTAGCTGGATTTACAGCAGCATATTTCTGTGCAGTCAACACTGTGGCTTATCCTGTAGAATTTTACGGCGGGACGCTGTCAATCAAGCTAGGTCTAGCTCCATATTTTGCCGATACCGACAGCCTCGCATTTGACACATATACCTCTCGCTGTTGGCTGGCAAATATGCACTTCTACCTGGCATTTTTCTGCTTGCAGGGTCACCTCTATCACGCCCTACGCGCTCTCGGAGTTAACTTTGCCAAGATGACTAAGACTCTGGCTTCCACCTCTGCATAAGTGAAAGCCGAAATCGCTTTTGCATAAGTTCTAGCTTTTCACGGATCGACGAGCTGACTAGATTGAGTTCTAGCCAGCTTTTTTTTGCCAAAATGTCCAGTTGCAAATCAGCTTACCCCCAACCTCGACTCACTTGACGGTGGGTTTGCGATGCTGTCTGCCGATCGCGATCGCAGGCAGAATTCTCTTTGCTGTGGCAGGCAGAATTCTCTTTGCTGTGGCAGGCAGTGCAGCACTGGTCTTGGCGTTGCCGCGATCGCAGCAGGACAGTAGCCTAATAGGGCGAGTTCGGTAACGCGGGAAATTCTATCGACGCTGGCGGTGGCTTGCGTTTGTCATGGAGGAGCAGATCGTGGGTGGGCAATGGCAGCGGCGACACGTCCTGACACTATCTGACTTTACGGACCTCGAATACGAGATGGCCATTCAGACTGCCGCCAGCTTTCGCGAGGTACTGACTCGGCGCAATCGCAAAGTTCCAGCACTCCAGGGCAAGGTGGTGGCCAATCTATTCTTCGAACCCTCCACCCGCACGCGCAATAGCTTCGAGCTAGCCTCCAAACGCCTCTCCGCCGATACGGTTAACTTCTCCCCCGGACACTCTTCCCTCAGCAAAGGGGAAACGATTTTAGATACCGCCCGCACCTTCTGGGCGATGGGGACCGATCTGATGATTATTCGCCACAGACAGGCGGGGGTACCGCAGGCGATCGCCCGCGAAATGGATCGCATGAGTCAGGGCAAAGTTGGCATCCTCAATGCAGGCGACGGCCAACACGCCCATCCCACCCAGGCACTGTTAGATCTCTTCGCTCTGTGTACTCATCTCAATTCCGCCGATCCCCATCCAAAATTGTTAGCGGGGAAGAAAATTCTGATTGTGGGCGACATCCTGCATTCGCGGGTGGCGCGATCGAATATTTGGAGTTTGAAAGCAGCAGGTGCAGATTTACATTTGGTTGGCCCCCCAACACTGTTGCCGAAAACCTTTGCCACCTATGGTGTACCCCTTCACTGGCAGCTCGACGATGCCTTGCCGGGAACGGACTTTATCATGACGCTACGCCTGCAGCAGGAACGGATGGAGGGACACCTGCTGCCCAGCCTGCGGGAATATCACCAGCAGTACGGCATGACTCGCGATCGCCTACAACGGTGCCATCCCAACGTCAAAATCCTCCACCCCGGTCCGGTCAATCGCGGCGTAGAATTGAGCTCGGACCTGATGGAAGATGCAGCGTTAAGCCTGATCGAACAGCAGGTCACCAGTGGCGTCGCCGTGCGCATGGCCCTGCTATATCTAATGGGAGGCGGTCGATTGCCAGACTAAAACAATCCGTTTGCGATCGTAGCGACAACCGCTCCAATCTCTGCCTGTCCCGTTTGTTGTTTAAGGGGTTTAACTCAACTCGCGGGTGAGATTGGGCGATCGCGATCGACACGAGAGGTTTCCCGAACCCACCGCAGGTTAGCGCAGCTTTTGGTACTGCTGGTTACCCAGCCTCAAGTTTGGCTAGTGGGACAATCGGGTAAAGATAAACTAGGTTGTTATGTTCGGCTGCTCGATGGTGCTCGTGAAAAAAACCATTGCTTGGGCTGGTCTGCTGACTGGCTGTTTGATTCTATTCTCTGCCTTTGCCCCCGCTTATGGAGCCGAAGTTGAAGCGACCTTTGCAGGAGGTTGCTTCTGGTGTATGGAACATCCCTTTAACGAGCTGGAAGGAGTAACCGCTACCACCGTCGGATACATGGGCGGTCATGTGGAAGCCCCCAGTTACCGTCAAGTGGCTTCGGGCAAAACGGGCCATGCTGAGGTCATTCAAGTAACCTACGATCCCGAGATCGTTAGCTACGATAGGCTCCTAGAGGTGTTTTGGCGCAATGTCGATCCCGTGGATGCTGAGGGACAATTTTGCGATCGCGGCAGCCAATATCGCACCGCCATCTTTACTTATGACGAGCCGCAACAACAGCTAGCGACAGATTCTAAGGCAGAAGTGAGCGATCTCCTCAGCCAGCCGATCGCCACCGAAATTGTGGCTGCCAGCCAGTTTTTCCCAGCCGAGGAATATCACCAGGATTACGCCGACAAAAATCCGCTGCTCTATCGCTACTACCGCTTTAGCTGCGGACGCGATCGCCGTCTCCGGGAAGTCTGGGGCGCGATCGAATAATTCCAACTATCTCTCCACCCAACGCGTTCTCTCCAAAAACCATTTGTAGGAATCATGAAAAGACGCAATGCGCTCCAATCGGGACTTGCCCTCAGTATCAGCCTACTGTCTGCCGCGTTCGGCAATCCTCGCGCAGCCAAGGCTTCGAGCGAGTCTTTCGAGGTAACTAAAACGGATGCTGAATGGCGGACCATTTTGAGCCCCGAAGCCTTCGAAGTTTTGCGCCACGAGGCCACCGAGCCCCCCTTTCGCAATGCCTATTTCGACAACAAAGCCGAGGGCTTGTACAAATGTGCGGGTTGCCAACAGCCTCTGTTCTCCTCAGAAGCCAAGTACAGCAGCGGTACCGGCTGGCCGAGTTTTTGGCAGCCGATTGCGGCTGAGGCGATCGGCACGAAGACCGATTGGAAGTTAATTGTGCCCCGAACCGAAGTCCATTGCGCTCGCTGTGGCGGGCATTTGGGGCACGTCTTTAAGGATGGTCCGCAGCCAACGGGACTGCGCTATTGTCTCAACTCGGCAGCACTAAACTTTGTTCCGGCTTAGATCTGTCCGGCGCTAGGCTTTTCGGGACACAGTGAACTACTGCTTTGAGCTGGAAAACTCAGCTCGAAAAGTTCTAGCCTCGCAATTTCGGACAAGACTTGGCCTGCTCGTTGGCAATCTCGCATTTACGGGCCAAACAAGGCTCGCGGCAGGCGGGATCGTCTTCGATCGCGGCAGGCAGTTGGCCGAACGCCATCTCGCAACTCATGTCCTCAAAATTGGGGGTCATGGTGAGGGGAATGCCGAAGTCTTTGTAGAAAAAATCTTGGGTTGGCAGTTTGCACATGTTGACGCACATGCCCACACATTGACTTTGTTCCAGATAGCGACATTTTTTGATGTGGACGCCGCTCTTTTGTCGCCGCACCGACCCATCTGCCGCTGCAATCTCGACTTCCTTCACCTCGCACGGCCCCACCAGCCATTCAAATAACAGCGTGGCAGACCAGGCATTGAGTTCGCAAACCAACTGAGTGGGAGAGAAAAACGTGCGGATCGCCTGGAGAGCGACCTCGGGCACGAGCGATCGCAATACTCCCATTACGACTTGCTTCTGCTCGTTGGCATTGCGCCCCTGCACGATCTTCTGGGAGAGATCGACAAAACCGTCGTATCCATCCAAGTGGGTCTCTCGACCAATCGTCTCGGCCATCCTGCGGGACAACAGCCAAATCAACAGTTGGTCGAAGGGGCTATCGTCATAATCGGTTTTCCGATCGGAATGGACCGCAGATTTACCATCGATATTCGATTTCAAGTGGGGTACCTCGCACAAACGGCGATCGCTGCTACTCAGTGTCGGCCAGAATGGGCCAATTCAGCCTCAGTAGGACTACATCCCACAAAATTCTTCCTAAAGAAACCCGCACTTGGGCAAAAACCGAAGAAATATAGCAAAATTTCTTAACAAAATGCTAGAGTTAGGTTTCGTGCTTGCAAACTCTTGCGGGCACCCAACAATCGAGTGCGCAGCAAAGCTGAGGGGTGAGTGTAGGATTCTCGGTCGCGGCTACGTCCTCGAATCCATTCACTGAAGCGATCGCTGCAGTCTTTCAACAGCCCACTGCGATCGCCCCATCCACTCATAGGTTCTTTATGTCTCAAGCTACTGCCATCCAGTTTGCTCAGCTCCCCCTTGCAGCTCCCATTTTGCAGGCGATCGAAGAGATTGGCTATCGAGAGCCATCTCCCATCCAAGCCCAAAGTATTCCTCCCCTCCTCGACGGTCGCGATTTAGTGGGCCAAGCCCAAACCGGTACTGGCAAAACAGCTGCCTTTTCACTACCGCTGCTCACCCGTCTCGATTTGTCCCAGCGCTATCCCCAAGTCCTTGTCTTAGCCCCCACCCGAGAGCTCGCCATTCAAGTGGCAGAAGCGATGCAATCCTACGGGCGTCACCTGTCTGGCCTCGAGATTGCGACCCTATATGGCGGACAAAGTATTGGCTTGCAAATTCGGCAATTGCGCCGTGGCGCTCACGTCGTGGTAGGGACTCCCGGTCGATTGCTCGATCATCTCAAGCGGGGCACCCTTCAACTCGATCGCCTCTCCAGCGTTGTCTTGGACGAAGCCGACGAAATGCTGCGGATGGGCTTTATTGACGATGTGGAACTCATTCTGCGCCAAGCACCGTCAGGGCGACAGGTGATTTTGTTCTCCGCCACCATGCCCGCCCCAATCCGCAAGGTTGCCGCGCAGCATTTGAGCGATCCGGTGGAAGTGAAGATTGCGGCGAAGACAGCAACAGTCTCCACGATTGCCCAGCGGTACTGGCAGGTGAGAGGCATGCACAAGCAGAGTGCCTTAATTCGCATTCTGGAGGCAGAGGATTTCGATGCGGCACTCGTGTTCGGTCGTACCAAGACGATTACAGCAGAGATCGCCGAGAAATTAGAGGCGGCTGGCTATGCCAGTGCAGTGTTGAATGGCGATGTCAGTCAGGCGTTGCGGGAAAAAACGGTCGAACGACTGAAACGGGGGGCGATCGATATTGTAGTGGCAACCGATGTAGCCGCGCGGGGGTTGGATGTAGAGCGCATCAGTCACGTGATTAACTACGATATTCCGTCTGATGCCGAAACCTACGTTCACCGCATCGGGCGCACCGGTCGAGCGGGTCGCAAGGGGGATGCTATTTTGTTTGTCTCTCAGCGCGATCGGCGTATGTTAAGGACAATCGAGCGAGTGACCCGCCAGCGCATTGAGGAGATGCAACTGCCCAGCAATGTGGATATTGCCGCCCGCCGCATTGCCCATTTCAAGGACAAGATCGCAGAAACGATCGCCTCTGAAGATCTAGAATTTTTTGAAGATCTCGTCAGCAACTACCAAACCGAGCACGAGAACAGTGCTCTAAAAGTGACAGCAGCCTTGGCCTTTCTCGCCCAAAAAGAACGCCCGCTGCAGCTACCGAAAGAACCCGAGGTTCTTCCAGGCAAGGGAGAGCGTCCGGCTCGACCGACAACAGGTAGAAATCGACGCAGTGACGTCCCCATGGCGACCTATCGAATTGAAGTCGGACGCGATCGCGGGGCAACACCCAAACATATTGTGGGGGCGATCGCCAACGAAGTCGGGATTGACAGCCGCAATATCGGCCAGATCCGCTTGTTTAACGCATTTAGTGTGGTGGACTTGCCGGCTGACCTGCCACCGGAAGTTTTCGAACAACTCAAGCGAGTGCGGGTCTGTGGCGAGCCACTTCAGATTAAGCTAGACGATCGGGCGGGCGGGCGAGGCGATCGACGCGATCGCAACAACTCGTTCCGCAGCCGTCGCAGCAGGCGTCCGAGACCCGAGCGGAACGACTAATCGGGGCTCGACATGGGTAATGTGGGACTGTGTGCGACGGCCCTGTCTATTTACGAGACGTTGGAGCTGGACTGCGCTTGGCATATCGCGTTTACCCAGAAGAAGGGATTGTGCTAATCATGCGTTTGATTTGATGGAGGGGAGATTGCAGTAACCCCAATACAACCAGACAAACCAGTACAGTATCTGTAGCTGTGAATCCCCTCTCGCAATGCAACTGTCTGTCTTTCATGCCCCCGAGCAAGTTCCTTCCCTCGCCAGCAATCCAAGTCCAGATTGTGCGATCGTCGTGGATGTTTTGCGGGCTACCACGACCATTGCAACGGCATTTGCAGCAGGGGCTGAAGCGGTTCGAGCTGTTGCCGAGCTTGCAGATCTAGATGCCGCCAGTGCTGCTTGGCCTCAAGAACGCCGCCTGCGATCGGGCGAAAGAGGGGGCCAGCCCGTCGAGGGATACGATTTGGGCAATTCGCCCCTAGACTACACTGCCGAAACTGTCGCTCAAAAGCGCATTTTTATGAGCACCACCAACGGTACCCGCGCCCTGGCCTGCGTCCAAACTGCGCCAGTGTTGCTGACTGCCGCCTTTGTGAATCTATCGGCGGTGGTGGAGCAGGTACTCCAGCAGCAATTTGAGTCAGTTTGGCTGGTTAATTCCGGCTGGCAGGGGGCTTACGCTCTAGAAGACACTGCTTGCTCGGGGGCGATTTGTGCTGCCCTGCAGCAGGCATCTGGCTCTTATAAGGCTGCCAATGACGAAACGGTGGCCTCGATCGCCCTTTACCGTCAATGGCAAGACAATTTGTTGGGGTTGCTGCGGCTGTCCAGTCACGGTCAGCGGCTACTCGCGCTGGGGCGGGATGCCGATTTGGTCTATTGTGCCGATCGCGATCGCTTCAATGTGGTTCCCCGACAGAGCGAACCGGGTATTCTCCAGGTGCGAGCAAAGCCATTGAGCTAGACCCAGACTGGCGTCAGTCGCTATGCTGTAGGCAACTGGCCAGTACCGGAGTAGCCTCGTCGAGGTGCTCCTATGCCGCTAGCGATTATCCGAATGAGAGGTGAGATTGTGGAGAGTTACATCACTAGTGCTGGCAAGCAACTTTGGGGATCGACCCGAAAACTAGCCATTCGTGCCGCCGATAGCGCTATCCAAACGGGCACCCTCGCGCTCGATCGCGGCAGTTTATTTTTAGGCAAAGCCCGAGTCCTCATCTCCGATACCTTCTCGGTTGCCGCAGATTCTCTCAAATCTCGCCGCTAGTCATCCCACAATACCTACCACCCGCTGAAGACGATGGGCGCGTAACATTGCCCATCGTCTCGAGCTGTTTTCAGGCGACTTTTCGCACGCTCGAAGCTCCGAAGCCTCTAGGGCTGTCGGGCATCCTCAAGAGACCTGAGTTCGATGACTCTGCATTGCCCTCACCCCCGGCCCCTCTCCCAAGTTTGATACTGCTGGCCAATTTAACATTTAGAAATATTGGCATGGTGCAAGTCCTCTGCATTGCCCTCACCCCCGGCCCCTCTCCCCTCGCGAAGCGTGGCGTCAGCCGTAAGTTTGGGAGAGGGGAGAAACAGCCGAAAATCCTTACGGGGCCTTGTTCCCCTGCCCCCAAAGTTGGGGGTAGGGGTTAGGGGAAGGGGGCCACAGGCATCTAGACAAATGGCCAATGTTTCGGAATATGAATTTCGCCAGCAGCATCAAATTTGGGGGAAGGGGTTAGGGGATGGGGGCCAGTCGAACTCACGCTCAAGAGGGGTTAAATGACGCAACATTGGCAGTCTTATCCCCCAGAAGAGGTAGACATCGCGGAAAGTCTTTGTTACATTAATTTACATAATGATATGCACTGTGACGATAATCATTTGCCTGGTTTGGTGGGCGCTCATTCTGATGGAGCAGGCAGTTCAACGTCAGGAATTTTCTCGCATGCTGGCAGGAATGTTGGTGGTAGCATCGGCAGCAGGCGTTCTGACTGTGCATTTCTTGATCGGTGATTACTTTACGTTTGTCAGCCAGACTGAGCTTGTGAATCAACAGGCAGATCTGGTTTTGAATCTAGAACTGCTGCAGTAGCCATCCCTTTTGCAATCTAGAGACTTTGTGCCTTGGGGCGATCGCAGCAGTCCTCGACTATTGTGGCAATCCTAGAGTTTCGTCCCAACCTGCCACGATATTGAGACACTGAATCGCTTGGCCGATGCTTCCCTTGAGCTTCTCGTCCAGAGTGGCTAGTACCACCAGGCGATTGGTTCGGCCATCGAGGGTGAGGCCCACAGAGCAAATATTGGTATCCACCACCTGCTGGCTGTAGGGGAACTGTCCGCTCGGCAACAACTCAATCCAGGCGGATTGTTTGTAGAACGCCTTGTAGATGGTTAGCAAATCTTCGTTAACCAGCCCCGGATCGCGGATGGGGGCGTAGACCGTCACCAGCAAGCCCCGTTCGATGGGAACCCGATGAACAGTAAATTGTACGGCTACGCCTCGACCGACCAGATCGCTGCAAACCCTTTCAATTTCGGGGGTCTGACAATGCTGGCCTACGCTCTCGGTCCAAATGCCAGAAAGGCGATCGGCAGTCTTGGGGCGATCGCGATCTGCGAGCGCGGGCAGTCCGGCTTTAGCGTCGATTGCGATGCGATCGGGATCGATAAATCCCTGTCGTAACAGGGGGGCGATCGCCAAAAGGCTAGCCGTGGCAAACTCCCCCGGACAGGCGACGAGGGTTGCTGTGGAGATTGCGCTGCGAAACAGTTCGGGCAGTCCGTAGGTAGCCGTTTGGCGAATATCTTCCTCTGCTAGCCAGACTGACGGGTTGGGGGATTGCCCCTGGCTGTACCACGTCCGATAGAGATCGAGATCGTGCAGGCGATAATCTGCAGATAAATCGATAATGCGGCAGCCGAGCGGCAGCAGATCGGGGACGAGGGCCAACGCGCAACCGCGAGGGAGGGCCAGAAAGAGAACTTGACACTGTTCTGCAAGGCGATCGCGATCGATATTGGCCAGAGCGGCATCGAGTACCCAGCTCGGGTCGTGTTGAAACGTTCCAGAAATTGCTTCTCCCCAATCCGTCAGATCTGCGGCAATACGAACCCTGGGATGTTGTCGCAAGCGATCGAGCAGTAACTGGCTGCCGTATTCGGGAGTGCCAATAACACCGACATCGAGCTGGCCTTCTGGCACAATTGCTTCCCTCTCGCGTACGGGCTGGGTAAAGACTCTAATGTCTTATCACGAACCTGTAGTTCTGGAGGTTCGTACAAACCGGTCAGTCAATTGGCGAATACCGTTCGATGCGATCGCCCTAGCGCCACCCAGGCGGGTTAAGGAAGCTGCCAAACCCGTTGATGGTAGTGAATTGGGGCAGCATATGGATCCACAACCGCTTCGCCATCGCAATCGTGGCGATGGGGGCCGTGGCTGTGAGAACTGAGGTTGTGATGGTGGTGGAGAGCGCCCGGACTCAACGCCTCGCTAGCGGCAATGCGAAATTTGCACAGGTGACAATTCATGCGGACTTCGCCCGCCTGCGCTTCCCGCTCGCGTCGGTACAGTGACTGCAGTACTGCAGGTGCAATTCCCAATTCTGGCAAGCAGACCATCTCGACATCGGGATGTGCGCGATCGCGGGCGACTGTTGCCGCTTGAATTTTCTTCACCAATACCCCCGTGAAAAGGAAGTAAGGTACGACGAGAATGCGCCTGGGTTGGAAGCTGAGGGCGCGATCGAAGCCCGCCTCCAGGCGAGGGTGGGTAATACCCACAAAGCAGATTTCCACAGAGCGATAGCCCGACCCTTCCCACAACAGACGCGCTAACTTATAGGCTTCGCTATTGGCTTCGGGGTCGCTGGAGCCCCGACCCACAAATAGCAACACGGTGTCCTGTTTGGGCAAGGGGGGCAGGCCCGCCTCCACCTGTGCGAGGCGCTGCCGCAGCAGATCCAATAAGTCCGTCGAAATCCCCATCGGCGCGCCGTAGTAGAAGGTCATATGGGGATGTTGGCGCTGGAGGGCATCGAGTTCGTTGGTGATATCGAATTTGTTATGACGCGCCCCAAATAACAATACGGGCAGTGCAACAGCTTCGTGCAGCCCGAGGCGATCGCACTCTGCCACACCATCGGCAATGGTGGGCTCGGTCAATTCGAGAAAGCAAGGAATCACCGGGCGGCTGAGATCGAATTGAGCGTAGGCTGCAGCCAAATCGAGAATGGCCTGACGACCCTGCGGATCGCGGGAACCGTGGCCCACCAATAAAACCGGCAGGGGCGAGCGTGGGTTCTTCTCCTCTTGCAACTCTGTCCGATTCGCAGTTGTGACGGGAGATGGTGTAGTTGACTCGATCGCCCCAGTACTAGTGCTCAAGAATCTTTCCTCGCTTGCAAATCGATGGAGCTATCAGAATACCGCAGGTCTAAACCGGACCCAAAGCGATCTCGCCAGCCCCAATTCATGTCAAGCCTACTACCAAAGCACGAAAAACGGGGCAATAATCAGCCCCGTTTGCCTGTTTCATCCCTGGACTTTGTCGCAAATCATTCGCCTAGCAGGCAGGCGCGAGGCCAGTACCGCATTCTTCCACAATCAATGTCGGTCGTCCGCTAGGACCATCATTCCTAAAGCGACCGCTAGTTAAGTTGCCGTCATCGAGAGCTTCATCGAGCATCACTAAAACATTATTCGGGGCAGGGGAATTATCCAGAGCAACACCCACATAGTCGTAAATACTATTTGTTCCCTCCCAGTTATATCGTCCGCCGATGGGAGCATCTTGAAGGAAGGCCACATCGTTGATGTATCCTTCAGTGCCTGGTGGAATCGCATTGTGAGAGTCGTTGGGGTAGGCTCCCGTCAGCAATGCATACGTGTAGATGCCATCGGCAAAGCTCTTCATCTCGCTCGCGGTCGCAGCAACTCTAGCCCGTTCTATGTTGTTGGCCAACACTGGGACTGCGACGGCTGAGAGGACTCCCAAGACAACAGTGACCGCCAGTAGTTCAATTAGGGTAAAGCCATTGGTTGCTTGTCGGCAGGGACGGATTTTAGAGGGTAATTGCATGGTCCTGAGAATTAAATGACTGTTCGAGGACAGGGAATGAGTATCAAAAAGAATCATGATTGACGCATTCATTGCTTGTCTTAGTTGTAGTTTGAACAAAGTGATGGGGAAAACGATCGGTACATCTGCCATTTTTGGTTTCGAAGATACGTAATAACCCTGAAAGTTCGGGCTTGCAGATTACCTTAAGGGGATTGATGGAGGTTTCAGCATCCCTTGCCCCCCAGCAGTTTTGCGGTGGAGATGTCCTTCTGCGCGATCGCCTGGGGGTCTTGCGATCGCGGCTCCCCTGCTAGACTCAAAACTGCAGTACACTGATGCGCCAAACCCATGTGGGACCCGTTGCAGCTTTGGCTTTACCAAACAGAAGGATGGGCGGACGGATTAGTTCGCGCTCAACTGATTCATTTGACACCTGTCAGTCTGGCTGTGGTGTTTGGAGCGGGATTGGTCACCAGTCTGTCCCCCTGCATGTTGTCGATGCTGCCCATTACGGTGGGGTATATCGGTGGCTATAGCGAAACGCAACAGCGGTGGCAGGCGACGGTGCAATCGATCTGGTTTGCGCTGGGATTGGCCGTGACGCTATCTGCCTTGGGGCTCTCTGCAGCACTGCTAGGTCGCATCTACGGTCAGGTGGGCAATTTTTGGCCGCTGCTGATGGGGGGAGTGGCGATCGCCATGGGCCTCAATCTACTGGAAATCCTGCCACTGCAATTTCCCAATTGGCTGGCCGACAAAGAAATTCCCCAGCAATGGCCTACTGCTTTGCGGTCTGTGCTACTGGGGCTGACGTTCGGGTTGATTGCCTCCCCCTGCAGCACCCCCGTACTGGTGGCACTATTGGGTTGGGTCTCCACGAGCGGCAATCCCACGCTGGGGGGCGGATTGTTGTTGGTGTATGCGCTGGGGCTGGTTTCGCCGCTGATCGTTGCTGGCACGTTTACCGGTCTGCTCAAACAATTATTGTCGGCGCGCAGTTGGTCCCGCTGGCTCACCTACGGCAGTGGAGGGCTATTAGTCGGATTTGGCACCCTCTCAATTTTGACGCAACTGGCTTGAGACAGCAGGTTTCGATTGCGGGACAATTTATCTCTGACAGGTTTATGAAAGCAATTTCGCGCTATTTTCGCCACGAACTGTTGCCGCTGTTGGCGGATCTCAAATTGGCGATCGCCCTACTGATCGTTATCGCGATCGCCTCTGCCACCGGCACCTTTATCGAACAGGGTGAAACCCTAGCGTATTACCAAAACTTTTACCCCGAAGTGCCTGCGAAATTTGGCTTTCTGACCTGGAAAGTGCTGCTGGGCTTGGGGCTCAATCGGGTTTATAGCTCCGCCTGGTTTCTGGCCCTTTTAATTCTGTTTGGGTCGAGTCTGGCAGCCTGCACCTTCACGCGCCAGTGGCCCATGCTCAAAGTAGCCCGCCGCTGGAGCTACTACACCCGTCCGCAATCCTTCCGCAAATTAGCCCTCAGCGCCACTCTGACCCGTCCAAAGCTGGATGCGCTCGAAACCCAACTGCAGCAGCAGCGCTATCTCACCTTTCGCGATGGAGACAAGCTCTACGCCCGCAAAGGCATCATCGGCAAAATTGGTCCGATTGTCGTTCACGCCAGTATGTTGCTGATTCTGGCAGGGGCCATCTGGGGGTCTCTGACTGGCTTTAAAACCCAGCTAATCGTTCCGAGCGGCAGCACAGCCGGAATTCAACGGACGATCGAGAGGGGGGCGTTGGCCCAACAGGCGCTGCCCGATTGGCAAATCCACGTCAATCGCTTTTGGATTGACTACGCCGAGGATGGCCGCATCAAGCAGTTTTATTCCGATCTATCCATTCTGGATGGGGGCGAAGAGGCGCAGCGCAAAACGATTTTTGTCAACCAGCCGCTCAAATACAAGGGGGTAACTCTGTATCAAGCGGATTGGACGGTGGACTCGGCGATCGTGCGGATTAATCACAGTCCTTCCCTAAGATTGCCGCTAACTCCGCTGCGCCAACCGGGGGACAACAAGCTGTGGGGCACGTTTATTCCCACTAAGCCCGACCTGTCGGAAGGGCTGACGATGCTGGTGCCAGATTTTCAGGGCACGGTGTTGATTTATGGCAAAGACGGCAATCTCGTCGGGCCGATGCGAGCGGGTTCCAGCTTTGACGTGGCGGGACAAACGATCTACCTAGATGACTTGATTGGGGCCACAGGCTTGCAAATTAAGTCCGATCCCGGCATTCCCATTGTTTATACCGGATTTGGTCTGTTGATGGTGGCGGTCTTGATGAGCTATGTCAGTCACAGCCAGATTTGGGCATTGCAAACGGAGTCAGAACTTTACATCGGAGGCAAAACCAATCGTGCCTTAGTGACTTTCGAGCGAGAGTTTTGTCGCATCCTCGATCGCCTCTCCATCGATCCACCTGTTACGGTGGAAAACAATGTGGGTGTGGAGCCCGCCGCGATCGCCCAGGAGTAAACACAGTGCCCGTCCCTTCCCAGCCCCTCGTCAGTCTGCAACAGGTTGCTCGGTACGACCTAGATCTGCTGCGCCACGCTCTGGTCGAACTGTTGGCCCCCTGGGGAGGTATGACCGGCTTGCTGCAATCGGCCACAAACGTCCAATCTCCCTGCGTATTGCTCAAACCCAATTTGCTCACTGGGGCTCGCCCCCAGAATGAATGCACCACTCGTCCCGAACTCGTTCGGGTGGTCGCCGAAGCGGTACGCGAGGCGGGGGGCAAGCCCTTCATTGGCGATAGTCCGGCCTTTGGCAGCGCTTATGGCGTCGCCTCTCAAAACGGCCTCGTTCCCATTTGCGAAGCCCTCGATGTCCCGATTGTGGAATTTCGCGGCCAGCGGTTCAACACCCCCGAGGGCAGCACCTTCGAACATTTGCGTCTGAGCCGAGAAGCGTTAGGGGCAGATGTGGTTATCAACTTGCCCAAAGTCAAGTCTCACATGCAGTTGACGGTTACGTTGGGGGTTAAGAACCTGTTTGGCTGCGTTCCTGGCAAGATGAAGGCTTGGTGGCACATGGAGGCAGGCAAAGACCAACTGCGGTTTGGCAAGATGCTAGTGGAAACGGCATTGGCGATCGCCCCCCAACTGACGATTGCGGACGGCATTATCGGTCACGAAGGCAACGGCCCCAGCGGTGGCACCCCCCGTCCTTTAGGGGTATTGGCCGCTTCTGCCAACGTGTTTGCCCTCGATCGCCTGTTAATGGAAATTCTGGCTGTCGATCCCCAAACGGTACCCATCTACATCGCCGGACGAGCATTGGGGTCAATGCCCGAGATGGGCGAGATCGAGATTGTGGGTGCAAATTGGCAGGAGTTGCGCTGTGAAGATTGGCAGTTGCCCGATCGGATAGTGCCGATCGATTTTGGTGCGCCGCGAGTCTTGAGATCGACCCTCAAACACTTGTTGACCCTCTGGTCTGAAGCGCGCACCCTGCCGAGTCGTCGCGCCTGAGCATTGACCGGGATCTCGGCCCAAAATACAACCTGCGTCAGCTTCTCCCCCTCAAACGGGCAAGCTATTTCCTCGATCTGAAATTCGCGAGTTGACTGGCAGCACTATGGCCTATCCCCCGATGCCAATCTCTGAGGCGATGGATGCAACGGAGCTGGCAGTTGCCCGTCAATTTTACGAAAATGCCCTCTGCTGGCTGGGTCGCCCGCAAGAGGTCTATCGCCTTTTGAGCGAAGCTGTCATCCCGCCGGTATCCAGTTGGGTGCGGGGCAGTACGGGGCACCATTCGTTTAATTCTTGGCAAGTGGCCCAAATTCGGTCTTTTCTCTATCCTGTGGTGGCATTCGAAGACAACCTCACCGAAGTGCTGGCTTGCGAAGCGCTATTGCTGTGCGGCGATGGCAGCTATTACAACCCCTGCGATATCGCGATCGCCGTTGTCGTGCAGCAACCGCAAGAATCGTTTAGCCAATTGCTCTATCGCCTGCGGCAAACCGAAGCGATCGTCTTGCGAGGCCCCCGCGCCATGATGACCACCGAACATGTCAGCCTCGCACGCGAGGGCAAAGACTATATCAACACCAAATATCTCGTCTGGCCCTATAGCCTACGTCCTGCCGAGCTCAAAACCATCGCCAAGCAAGGCTTCTCGCTGGTGGGACTCTCGCCCAGCAATACCGCACTCCCCTTTCTACAACCCACTTAAGCGGGACTCGTACAGAATCCAAGCTAAACGGGTATTATCGAGCACACTAGAGCCTAGGGTGCTGACACGCTGGGGAACTCCATTTGGCTCTTCTCCTTCATTACACTAGAGAATCTACATAATAGAGATTTGTACAATAGAGGCTTATCCAATTGGTTTGACTGGAGGCTCCGGTTCGGCGACGAACCAGCATTATGGAACAGTCTGCAACCCTAACCACCATGATGGTCGCCGTATTGGTGGCCGGGATTGGAGCCCAAGTCTTGGCGAATATCGTCAAGCTGCCCAGCATTGTGTTTCTGCTGTTGTTCGGCGTGTTGTTGGGGCCGGACGGTTGGGGCATTATACGCCCGCAGCTTTTGGGGACCGGCATTGAAGTGATTGTGGCCCTATCGGTGGCCCTGATTTTGTTCGAAGGGGGGCTCAATCTCAATCTCAAAACCTTGGGGCGCGTTTCGGGGAGTTTGTGGCGGCTGGTGAGTTTGGGGGCCACGATCACCCTATTGGGAGGGGCGATCGCCTCCCACTATTTGGGAGAATTTCCCTGGAGAATTGCCTTTATTTACAGCTCGCTCGTGGTGGTTACGGGGCCAACGGTCATTAACCCCATTCTCAAGCGGGTGCGGGTGAGCGAGTCTCTCAGTTCCCTGTTAGAGGGGGAAGGGGTGCTGATCGATCCGATTGGGGCCATCTTGGCACTAGCGGTCTTAAATCTGGCGGTGGCTGGAGATCCCAATTCAAAGCAACTGGTGTTTGCCGTAGAGCAATTGGCGGGATCTTTGGCCCTCGGGGGGGCGATCGGAGCCGTGGGGGGCTGGATCGTGGGACAGTTGCTCAAAAAATTTCAAAACTTTTTTAGCGAAGAACTGACCAACTCCGTCGTGCTCGCCAGTGCCCTGGGCATTTACGCCCTGTCCCAGTCTTTGCTGGCCGAATCGGGATTGATGGCTGCTGTTACAGCGGGGATCGCGTTGCGGCAGGTGGCCGAAATTAAAGAGCGACAGGTGCGCCGCTTTCAGGGGCAGTTGGTTTTGCTGGCGGTGTCGGTCTTATTCATTTTGCTGACCGCCAATCTCTCCCTCAAGTCATTCACTGTGTTGGGCTGGGGGGCCGCGGGCACGGTTGCCACCTTAATGCTGTTGGTGAGACCGCTGAGTATTTTGCTGTGTACCTTGGGGGGAGAGCTCACCTGGCGGGAAAAAGTCTTTGCCGCTTGGATGGCCCCTCGCGGCATTGTGGCCGCCTCGGTGTCTTCGCTGTTTGCCTTAGTGTTGGCCGAACGCCAAATTGCCGGGGGAGAGGCGGTCAAAGCATTGGTGTTTTTGACGATCGCTTCTACAGTCGTCCTGCAGGGGTTGAGTGCGGGGCTAGTCGCTCAACTGCTGGACCTCAAAGAGGGAGGCACAACGGTGGTGGTGAGCAACAATGCCATTGGCTTGCGGGTGGCTGAGTTATTGCGCGAGGGAGACCAACCGGTGGCGGCGATCGCCCACCAGCAGACACGCGTCAACACTCCACCCCAGCGGGGAGAGTGGGAGAATTACAAGGGAAAGCCCGGACTGACAGTCATTTATGGAAATGCCCTCGACGCATCGGTGCTGGCTCGGGCGGGCTTGGAGCGGGCCGACCAGTTGGTGGCGATCTCGCTGAATGGCGATGTCAACCAAGCCATTGCAGAGTTAGCCGCCAAAACCTACGATATTTCGCGCGTGTTAGCGGCGCTTCCTCCCGGACAGAACAGTTCGGCAGCCGTTGAAGATATTGCTGGCGGCAGTGCTGCGATCGAGCGCTGGAACACCTACGTGCATCGGGAAAAGATTCATCTCAAGCCGCTACAATTACCTGCTCTCAGCCGCGATCGACCGCCGCAATGGGCTGCGCAGTTGGTCAGCGGTTCCGCACAAGAGCGCTCTCGCACGTCAGCTATAGAAGGCGAGTTCGACAAGCCTTCGCAATTGCCAACCATCAGCAACGACAACCTCGCTCAGTTGCTGGCAAAGTTGGTGGAGTTTGCCAGCAGTGATTTTCTCTTGCCCATTGCTCTGCGCCGCAAAGAAGCCTACATCCTATTTCCCCACTCCCAAGACTGGCGACCTGGGGACGAGCTGTTTTGCTTGGAGCGGGAAGCCAGCGCGATCGCAATTCAATATAAGCCGATCGCCCCCCTAGCCCAACCCGCCCGGGAGTCCAGTTCTTCGCGTTCCGCCCCAGCGGATGGGATGCCCTTACAACCGCAACCGGAGGCATAGCAGCGATCGACATCCAGGGGGGCAGCCACAGATTGAATCAACTGCGGACAGTGGAATGCCGGAACGCTAGAATAACCGTCAGTTCCTTCATCAGTCGCAGCCGTGCTTCTCGTCATCGATAACTACGACAGCTTTACCTACAACATCGTGCAATACCTGGGCGAGTTGGGGGCCGAGGTCCAGGTTCGTCGCAACGATGAGATTGATTTAGCCGCTATTCGGGCCTTTGAGCCCGCCGGTATAGCGATCTCTCCCGGCCCGGGGCGTCCTGACGATGCCGGTATTTCCCTGGAGGTGATTCGCACAATGGCCGCCGAACTCCCCATTCTAGGGGTGTGTCTCGGGCATCAATCCATCGGTCAAGCCTTCGGGGGCAAGGTGGTACGCGCCCCCGAACTCATGCACGGCAAAACATCCCCCATCTATCACAACAATTGCGGCCTGTTCTCGGGGCTGCCCAATCCCTTCACCGCCACCCGCTACCACAGTCTGATGGTCGATCGCGACAGTTGCCCGCAAGTGCTCGAAGTGACCGCTTGGACTGAAGACGGCATTATTATGGGCCTGCGTCACCGCGACTATCCCCATTTGCAAGGGGTGCAATTCCATCCCGAAAGTATTTTGACGGAGGTGGGCAAATCGCTACTGCAGAACTTTATCGAGACCTGCCATCGTTCGGAACGGGGGAGTATCCGAGTCTCGCTAAAATAGGGCTAAAGCTCGCCTCTCCTCCATGACCTCCACTCGTCCTCTCACAGAGCATACGGATCGCTCCGGCTTTCCTCGGCAGCTGTTGCCGACGATGTACGACTTGCCCAGCGAAGCCCTAGAGGAGTCCGGCTTGCCCGACGAATTTCACCTGCTGCAGCCCCAATTATTGAGCGAGACATTCATTCCGGTTAGCTACGATCGCGATCGCATTTTTACCGGCTCGGACCTCAACCTTTACTACGATCTCGATCGTCCTCAATGGTATAAACGACCCGATTGGTTTGGGGTGGTGGGGGTGCCTCGGCTCTATGACGAGAGCGATTTGCGCTTGAGTTATGTGATTTGGCAAGAGGGTGTCAGTCCGTTTGTGGTGGTGGAATTGCTATCCCCTGGCACGGAGCGGGAGGATTTAGGCAAAACCCAGCCACAGCAGGATCGTCCGCCGACGAAATGGCAAGTCTACGAACAAGTGTTGCAAGTGCCTTACTACATCGCGTTCGATCGCTATACGGACCAGTTGAGGGCGTTTCGGCGATCGGGAGAGCAGTTCCGGGAAGTTGCCCTGTCGGAAGCGAGATTCTGGCTGGACGAGCTCGGGATTGGGTTGGGATTGTGGTCGGGAACGTATCGGCAGGTCAATCGCCTTTGGCTGCGGTGGTATGACGCCGACGGCAACTGGATTCTCAGCGATCTGGAGCGGGCGCAGCGGCGGGCGGAGCGTTTGGCCGCAAAATTGAGAGAAATGGGGGTCGATCCCGACGAGATTTAGGGGACTTGCTGGCTTGCGATCGCCACAATAGTTCGAGCAATTCTTGCCTGCCCGATAGAGTTTTTGCCCGTCTTCAGAGCTTTTGTTATGACCAGCCCGATCCGGTACTTGATGTGCCCGCCCGACCACTACGCCATCGACTACGCTATCAACCCTTGGATGGAGGGGAACCTCCATCGCTCGTCGCGGGAGAGGGCTGCTCGGCAGTGGCAGCAGTTGTATGAAAGGCTGCGGGAATGCGCTGAAGTCGATCTCATCGACCCCGAACCGGGTTGGCCCGATATGGTCTTCACGGCCAATGCCGGACTGATTCTCGAGCAGACAGTAGTGCTCAGTCGCTTCTATCATGCCGAGCGACAGGGGGAAGAACCCTATTTCAAAGCCTGGTTCGAGCGGCGGGGGTATACCGTTTGCGAGCTTCCGGCAGAGATTGCGTTTGAAGGGGCGGGCGATGCTCTGCTCGATCGCGCCGGACGTTGGTTGTGGGCGGGCTATGGCTTTCGCACGATGTTGGAAGCTCACCCGTTGCTGGCCAAGTGGCTGGGGATCGAGGTGCTGTCGTTACATTTGGTCGATCGCCGCTTTTATCATCTCGATACCTGTTTTTGCCCCCTGTCCGACGGCTATCTCCTCTACTACCCCGATGCATTCGATGCCTATTCCAATCGCACGATCGAGCTGCGGGTTCCAGCAGACAAACGCATTGCGATCGCCGAATCGGATGCCGTTAACTTTGCCTGCAATGGGGTGGAGATTGACGGCACTCTGCTCGTCAATCGAGTCAGTCCCGAGTTGCGAGTCATCCTAGAGGAGCGAGGCTTTACTGTCCTCGAAATCGATCTGGCAGAATTTCTCAAAGCGGGTGGAGCTGCGAAATGTTTGACCCTGCGGCTGACCGAAAGCTTGGCTCCAGACGCGACCGAGCGGGTGGCCGTTTGCAGTCGCGCGATCGCTCTAGAAGGACACCTGATCGACAACAACTTGCTCAACGACGCACTCGACACCATTGTGGAGGGCGGGGGCAGTTTTCAGATTGGACAGTTTCAGCTCGGGAAGCAGCGGCAGAGTACCTCGTCTGTCCAGTTGCAGGTTTGTGCTGCCAGTGCGGTGGAACTGGAGGATATCCTCAGTCAGTTAATTGCGAAGGGTGCTCGCGTGGCGGCAGCAACCAGGCGGGACGCCTGCTTGGAAACCGTGCTTGTGGCAGGGGTGGCACCGGAGGATTTTTACGTCACCTCCATTTATCCGACAGAGGTGCTGGCGGAGGGGCAGTGGCTGACGGTGGATAACCAGCGGATGGACGGCACGATCGCGATCGGGCGCGACCCAGAGGGAAATCTGCAGGCTGACTGCCGCTTGATTCGCGATCTGCAGCTGGGCGATCGCGTCGTCTGCGGTCTGGAGGGCATTCGCACAGTGCAACAGCCCATCCCGAAGCGATCGCAGCAGGAGTTTACATTTATGGGCTCCAGTGTCTCCAGCGAGCGGCGGGTGGAGTTGGTGGTGGAGCAAGTGGCCTGGGAACTGCGTCGAGTGCGCGATCGGGGTGGCAAGACCGTTGTGGTCCCCGGTCCCGTGGTGGTCCATACGGGGGCAGGCCCCCACCTGGCCTCGCTGATCCGCGCTGGCTACGTGCAGGGGCTGCTGGGAGGCAACGCGATCGCCGTTCACGATTTAGAGCAGAATTTGTACGGTACGTCGCTGGGGGTAGACCTGCAGCGCGGTAATGCCGTTAAAGGGGGGCACCGCCACCACCTCAAAACGATTAATTTAATTCGCAAGCATGGCAGCATTGCGGCAGCAGTAGAGGCTGAAGAGGTTACTGCGGGCATCTTCTACGAGTGCGTGCATCAGGGGGTGCCGTTTGCCCTAGCGGGCTCTATTCGAGATGACGGTCCTTTGCCCGATACGCAGATGGATCTGATTGAGGCCCAAAAGGATTATGCCGAGCTGGTGCGGGGGGCCGATACGATTTTGATGCTATCCACCATGCTGCACTCCATTGGGGTAGGCAATATGACTCCGGCGGGTGTGAAGCTGATTTGCGTCGATATCAACCCAGCAGTGGTGACCAAGTTGGCCGATCGCGGCTCGCTAGAATCCATCGGGATTGTCACGGATGTGGGTCTGTTCCTCAGCTTGCTGGTGCAACAATTGCATCGTATGGAGCAGCCTGTGCTGCAAGGCTAAGCGGTACTCTGTTTAACGACCCATTAGAGGTGCTGACCTAGTTGGACTGCAGGTTTCTCCAAGCAACTTGAGGGGAGCTAACCTGCAAAATGCTTACCTCCTAGAGGCCAACCTCCGGAACGCTTACTTGGGGGATGCCTACAATCTTTGAGGGACGCTTACCGAGAACGTCGGCTACCGCAACACGAGCCTTATATTTCACGACATGTTCGATCGCCGACTTGAAGACTTAGCCGCTGGCAAAATAGACGGCTACGAAGATGAGGCTTTTGCTCTAGGTGCTGGTCTCTACCGTTCTCGTGGGGCTGGCTCGATCGGCAGGGCGAGCATTTTCAAGGTCACTGGTAATGGGCTTGCAGCCTTATGGAGCGAGTACACACCTGAAAATGGACTGAGCTATTTTCTACCGTTCTAAAGTTTCAGCAAGCGATCGCCTTCAACTCGAAAAGCGCGATCGCCCCCACGAGTCAATCCTTGCTCTGCAAGTAGTCCACCGCCTGTTTGAGTTGGGCTGTCGATTCTGCCAGTGAGTCGATCTGCCTCTGCGATCGCTCTTGCGCCTCCCGCAATTGGCCGATCTGTCTGCCCTGTTGGTCGATTTGCCTCTGCGATCGCTCTTGCACTTCCCGCAATTGGCCGATCGCTTCGAGATTGTTGGTGCTCGTCTGGAGATTGAGGGAGGCGATTCTTTCCAGTCTGTCCAGCTCTTCTCCGATCTCGGGGTCCATGTCGGGCCTACTCAGTTTTTTCGAGCTTAGCTGATGGGGGCTTCCCGGTCAGTGGGCTGGGCGATCGCTACTACTGGAAGGCTCAGAGAATTTACTCGCCACCGCGAAAGAAGACCCATCCGACCATTGCCAGCAAAATAAGTCCTAAGAATGCCGTCTCCCATCCGCTCATGTAACTTGGCTCTAGTTCGGAGAATGCAGGCCACTCGTCAGGCGTCACGGCTTGTCAATGTAATTCGTTGCCTACAGACTACCTAGCCCACCGAGAGCGTCATGCATCAGTCAGGGGCGATCGCACCTGAAGTAGGTATGGGCGATTGTCCTTTATTTTATAGGACCGTTTCTTGCTCTCACCCCTCGATGGCAGCCTTAAATGATGGTTCTCGTATAAACTTTGCTGAGATTTAGAGAGTGATACTTTTCTCGCCTGAGATGGAGGGGGTTTGAGCAGGCGGGAGACCCCTTCGCTCTATCAGGAAAGATGCACGACTCCAGCCCCCACCATTGTCTTGACTCGTTCAGATACCTCTGCCCGATGACAGCGGTTCCAATCCTTTTCAGCACACATCAGCAAAATGTTTCGACGCTCAGCTAGCTTCGAGACATCCACTAGTGCAGCCTCAGCTAACGCCCTATCAGGTGGCTCCCAAGTACTGTTGCCCGAGTCGTTTCCTAAGTCTTTCTTTGACAGATACTCGATTCCCAGAGAGTCACAGAAGGAGGCAAGCTTCTTGGCACCCCAGATCGCGCTCCAACCGCGAGGATTCTTCCTCACATCCACCAATGTAGAGATCTCATTTTCAAGAAGGGCCGATCGGAGATCGTCGTAGTTGCTACGGTTTCCGTAGCCAAAAGTATAAATTGTTGCTTTTATCATTCGAAAACTAGCTCAAAAGATTTAATTTTAGCTGTCGAGGCTTTCTTTGAGGAGGATAAATTATGCCAATGATAACAAAGTTCTGAGGATATTTTCGTATATTCCCCATAAGAAAGTACAGATCTTTAGGAAGAAATTCTTCCATCAACTTGATTCTTACTTTCTCTAGTGCCTCTTCTTCCCTTCCTTGTTCTGAAGGCTTTCCGGACTTCCTCTTCATGCTTCTGTATAGCTGGGCAATCTCCCAATCGATAATCGAGCATTTGTGAAGTCCACCTTCATCCGTAAATCTGTAGAAAAACTTATAAGGAATTTTTTCTAAATTGGAAAAGGGATTTTCATCTCTAAATAAATCTCCTTGATCGAGTATTGCCTGCTTAGCGGAAGGCCAATCTCTATCGGTCTCTTCGTACAGGTATCCGGTAATGGTGGGCTTGATGGCTCCAAGAGATTTGCTTTGTGCTTTGATGTCATCGATCGACCTGAAAATCAGGGGCTCGAAATATTGTCGGCGCTCTTCCCAGCCATTACTAGTGTCGATACGACGAACAATCTCAATGGAGTCATCTTTGATTCGATAGCTCTCAGCCCGATTATCGTTTGGATTCTTCTCAATAGCAGCACTGATTATCGACCACTTAGCGTATCGCTGGTTGCTGTCGAGTTCCCTAAATCTAATGGGATAAATCCGAATCCACTGTAAAGGCCACTCGGCGTCATCAAGCAGAATTCCAGCGGTACAGACGGTCTCAAAGTACTTCGTGCTTATTTCAGGATAAGTCTTGGTAACTATGAGAATCTTGCGTGTCTCATAAGTCATTATAGATTTATGTAAATGCGGCTCATCGGTTCTGGCTATGCTGTCCGTCGCCCTGAAGAGCCCAAAAGCCCTTCTAGGTAAGGCTTTCATGAGATCTTGACCATAAAGAGGTATGTTTTACCGTCTAATCCATTGCTAGCAAGGCTTTGAGCAGCTTTGGCATGGAACTAGCATACTGGGTCCGGTAGAGCCGTAAATGCTAAGTAGTGACAACTATAGAGAAATACATACAAAGAAGCCTTGCAGTAAAGATTAAACCATTGCGCACTGCGACACAAGGGCGATCGCTTTTTCTTAAAACCACCTCTTAGCTCGCGACGAGCGTACCCCCCAATCTGTCAAGTTTTAGACTCACTATCATAGAGATAGAGAAAGCGACCTCCAGTCCTTTGCGATGAGGTCGATTGTGGTGCCATCTTCTTCCCCGACAAATTCTTGGCTCGAACAGAGCAGAGCGTTTGCGCATCTGTTTCGGTTGCCCGTAGCAATTCTTGCCGCTTTAGCGGGCTGCACGACTGTCTATGCCCTCAATTCCGCTATGGCACTCGATCGCTATCTACTCGCCGGGATCGTCCTAGCATGCATGTACTCAGCCGCCTGTGCGATTAACGATTATTGGGATTTAGACAAAGATCGCATCAATCATGCCGACAGACCTCTTCCCTCCGGTCGTCTCTCGCTGGCACAAGCCCGCAGAGCGGCGATCGCTTTGTTTACTACAGCGGCGATCGCCGCCCTTCATCTCGGCCTCTATCCATTCCTATTGGTCGCAATGGTCATCCCCTTGTTGTGGCATTATTCGCAGATCCTTGCCTACAGTGGCATCCTCGGCAATGCGATCGTGGCCGCCGTGATTGCTGCACTGATTCTATTCGGAGGATTGGTGGCTCATCGACCGTTTGCGATGGTGTATTCCACTGGCTTTTTGTTTGTCTATCAATGGGCAAAGGAAATTATTTGGGACGTACACGATGCGAAAGGCGATCGCGATCGCGGCGTGACGACGATTGCGAACCGGTGGGGAGATAGAACGGCATTTGGAATTGCCTGGGGGGCAATCGCTACCCTGATGGCTTCCATCCCCAGCGCCTTATTCCTGCTGCCAATGGCTCGCCCCCTTTGGTTTGCCGTCTTTGCTGGGGCAATGCTGCTGAGTTTGGCGATCGCTCTGATTCGCTATCAACTGCACCGCAGTGCGATCGCCTACGACAGTTTTATTATTTGGGAACGGTTGGGCATGTTGTTCGGCATTATTGGTTTGTTAGGTACTGCACCACCCTCGTAAAGTACCGCGCTGTACTGTAAGGTCAGCGTTGGGAAAACATCACATATGCAGTGGATTGGGTATCTAGAAAGTAGCTTGGCTGAAGTTGTAGGGCTCCTCAAGTTTGTTCTGGAGGCGATTTCGGTCCTGTGCGTTTTTCTCGCCTTGGCAACCACCCTGCGATTGGCGCTCCTACAATCCTTTCGCCTTCAAGACTACCGTTTTGTGCTCTTGCGGTTGCGCTTCGGCTCCTGGCTGGCTCTAGCACTGGAATTTCAGTTGGGAGCCGACATCCTGACCAGCACGATTGCTCCGTCGTTTGAGGCGCTAGGTAAACTGGGGGCGATCGCTTTGATCCGGACTTTTCTCAACTACTTCCTCAACAAAGAGCTGGAAGCCGAAGCCGAATCCACACGAAAAACGGGCTTGCAAGAAACAAAAGGTTAAAGGGAGTGTATCGGAGTATTGTGTTGCCTCACCCTCCCCCCGCGATCGCCCTAGCCGGAGCTTTGCTGCTCGATTTCCTGCTAGCCGATCCCTGGAGTTGGTACCATCCCGTGCAGGCAATGGGGGCGGCGATCGCGCTTGGCAAACGGCTGATTTTGCAAATTTGCCCCCAGCCTCGGCAGCAACAATGGGGCGGTGCAGTCCTGACGGGACTGTTGCTCCTCGGGAGTTATGCCTTTGCCGCCACTTCTATCTGGCTCGCCACCCGCTGGCACCCTTGGGCTGGTGTCGTCACTCATGTCGTCCTACTGGCCAGTTGTCTGGGAGCCAAAAGCTTGCGTCTCGCAGCCCTCTCCCTCTTACCCCCACTCCAGCAACAGGATTTGCCGACTGCCCGCCACCTACTCAGCCGTTACGTCGGTCGCGACACCGAAGCTTTGGACGAAGCCGAAATTTGTCGGGCAGCGATCGAAACTGTGGCCGAAAACACCCCCGACGGAGCGACTGCCCCCTTGTTTTACGCGGCGATCGGTGGAGCACCCCTAGCATTTGCCTACAAAGCCCTCAGCACCCTCGACTCGATGGTGGGCTATCGGCGAGAACCCTATACCCACTTGGGCCGAGTTCCCGCCCGCCTGGAAGATGCCGCCACTTGGCTGCCCTGCCGATTGACTGCGATCGCGCTGGCCCTCTGGAGCAGGGAACCGTGGCAGTATTTGCGCCGCTGCGCCAGCGATGCTTGCCAAGATCCGAGTCCCAATTCGGGTTGGAGCGAAGCGGCATTTGCTTGGCTGTTGGGGGTGCAATTGGGGGGCGAAAATCTGTACGGAGGCGTTAAAGTGCTCAAACCGCGCTTGGGGAAACCCAATTGCAGCCCGACTCCAACGGCGGTGCAAGAGAGTGTGACCTGGTTGCGCAAAGTGATGCTCTGTTGGCTGGGGGGCATTAGTCTGTTGTACGCGATCGCCTGCGCAGCTCGACGAGGGATAGAAGGGTTCAGTTAGGCTATCACTACGGTCTCTACACAAGCAGTTCTGGACAGTTCGATGAGTTTGAAAAGCCACCGGAATTCGCATTGGCAACGCTCGCTCTGGCAAGTGCTGCTAGCTCTAGGGATTTCTCTTGCCCTTCTGGCTCGGTTTGCGGTTTCATCCGCTCAGTCTCTACCGTCGTTCGGTTTACCCATTGACTGCGACCTCGGGCAAGACTGCTTTATCTTGCAATACGTCGATCGCGATTCCGGTCCCGGTGCGGTCGATTTTGGCTGCGGACGGATGACCTATGACGGCCACAAGGGCACTGATTTTGCCATTCCCGATGCGGCGGCGATGGCCGCAGGGGTGCCAGTGGTGGCGTCGTCAGCGGGAACTGTCTTGCGGGTGCGGGACGGGGTTCTCGATCGCCGCGTCGTCTCAGACGAGCAACGAGCTGCCGTATCCGATAGGGAGTGCGGCAACGGCATTGTTGTCGATCTCGGAGACGGTTGGGAAACCCAATACTGTCACCTACGACAGGGGAGTGTTGCAGTACAACCGGGGGATAGAGTCGAGCGCGGCCAATTGTTGGGGTTGGTGGGCATGTCGGGATTGGCTTCATTTCCCCACGTTCACCTGACGGTGCGTCGCGAAGGTCGCGTCATTGACCCCTTTGTTGGAGTTGAGGGGAGCGAGGGTTGCGGGGGCGATCGCCAGTCTCTGTGGAATGTATCGCTGGCCTATCAGCCGACGGGTTTAGTCAGAGCGGGGTTTGCACCCCAACCGCCAGAGTTGGGGCAATTGTGGGCGGGGGAGTTTGCGGGCGATCGCCTCCCGTCAGACAGTGCCGCCCTCGTGTTTTGGGTACAGGCTTATGGCGTATTGGATGGGGACGAGGAGCGCATTCAGCTCATTGCTCCCGATGGCAGCATCGCTGCTGAAAAGCAAGGGGAGCTTCGGAACCAGCGGATTTGGCTGAGTTTTGCGGGCAAGCGATTGAGGAGGGAAGGTCGCGAAGGCGATCGCTGGTTGGGTCAATATCAACTCGTCCGCCAGGGGGAGGTTCTGTTGGATGTAGAACGGGCGATCGTGTTGGAATGAGCTGTTCGGGCAGAGCTCGGAAACGCTGCGCGATTACAGAATGCGGAAGATTAGCGAGTTCAGGATGCTGAGAGCCAAGGCTCCCAAGATCGCGCTTGCAATGCCATTTTTGAGACGAAACCCTTCGACTAACTTGGCGGCAAGGCCAAAGATGAACGCATTGATGAGGAAGAAGACCAAACCCAAGGTCAAAAAATTGAACGGCAAAGCAAGAAAGCGCAAAATGCCTCCCAAGATCGCATTCAGAATGCCAAAGACGGCTGCTGAAATCATCGCTTTCTCGAAGCTGACGATCTCCACACCAATGAAGGGCACTTTGGAAATGATAAACAGGCTGACACTTGTGACCAGCCAAACAACGAGAATTCCAAGCATGAGGTCGATAACCACCAGAGTCTATCTGTCAGAAGTGTGACAGGTGATGCGACTGACAATCAATAGCCAGATCGTCACTCTCAAACATCCCGGCCATTTTCGCTGGCAGCAGCGATCGGGCAAAAAATTCTCTGTCTCGCCCCCCAACAGAACTCGGGGCGCTGTGCAGCCTCAGTCTGCCAGGGTCAGAATCTCAACCCCATCCTCGGTCACCACAAGCGTGTGCTCGAACTGAGCAGACAGCTTGCGATCGACCGTAACTGCCGTCCACTTGTCAGGCAATACCCGCGTCGCGGCCTTGCCCTCATTGATCATCGGCTCGATCGTGAATGTCATGCCCGGACGAAACTTAGGCCCGGTGCCGCGCTTGCCGTAATGGGGAATCTGCGGTTCGGTGTGAAACACCTTATTGACGCCGTGGCCGACAAACTCCCGCACCACCGAAAACCCTTGCCCCTCGGCATACTCCTGAATAGCAGCGCCAATATCCCCAACCCGCTTGCCAGGAGCGACTTCTGCAATGCCCCGTCGCAAACATTCCTCAGTCACCTCCACTAGATGCTTGGCCTTGGCAGAAGGAGTGCCCACAAAAAAGGTCTTCGAGGTATCCCCGTGGAAGCCATCCAGAATCGGGGTGACATCGACATTGATAATGTCCCCCTCGCGCAAAATCTGCTTGGCATTGGGAATGCCGTGGCAGACGACATCGTTAACACTGGTGCAAATGGATTTGGGAAAACCTTGATAGCCCAGCGGCGCACTAATGGCATCGCGCTCTCGAGTCCAGCGTTCCGCTTCGTCATTCAGTTCTAAAGTGCTGATACCCGGCTGGATCAGGGGTTCTAAATAATCCAGCAGTTGAGCCGCTAGCCGCCCTGCCCGCCGCATCTTCTCGATTTCCCGTTTGGACAGCAACACAATTCGGCGGTTGGGTTGCGAGACGGTATCCAGCCCCGATTGCACTGTGGAAGAGATACCGCGAGAGATACCCCGCGATCGCGAGGCTAGCTTTTTACCGAGATTAGAAAGAGTCATTGTGAGTTCTGAAAATCGAGAAGGAACGCGGCGTGCGAGCAGGGCGATCGTGCTTCACACGAACCTTATTGTAGTGTAGCCTCCTCCTGTCAAACCCCTCGGACCAAGGGTCGATCGCCTCCCGATACTTGTCGAGCGGGCGTTCTCTCAAGCGTGCAAGCCTGTTTGTTGTGGGTTATAAATAGCCGAGGTGAGGGCGATCGCGATCGCATTCGCAAGGCGATTACTGAGGCGAGCGTTGGCGAAAAGCCTATTAAGGCGATTTTGGATGCTTACAACCCTGTGGGCTCGACGGCCCATGTCAACTTCAACACGTCGAAAGGCGATCGTTGGCAGACGGATGCTCGTCGCTGCCACATCAACTGGGTAATTTGCGATGGTAATTGGGAGGCTGAGTTTTGCCGAGTGGCAGAGGCTCAACCTCGGGTGCGGGCTTATGTCAAAAACCACAATCTGGGGTTAGAGGTGCCCTATCTCTATGGCTCTACCCCGAGGAAGTACAAACCCGATTTTATTGTGCAGGTGGATGATGGGCGTGACGATCCGCTGAATCTGATTGTGGAAATTAAAGGGTATCGCGGTGAAGACGCGAAGGATAAAGCCAGCACGATGCGGAACTACTGGATTCCGGGGGTGAATAACTTGGGGAGTTATGGGCGTTGGGCGTTTGCTGAGTTTCGGGCGGTGTTTGAGATTCAGTCGGAGTTTGACAAGGTGGTGGAGGCCGCGATCGCGCAACCGCAGTAGATATTTTTTGACACAGCCCAGCTTGTTAGCATTGACAGCAAGTTCCCACGATATCCCGCACTCACCCATAGCCTCATGAAATCACCATCAGGAATTAACCATGATTATTCGAGCTGTCATTGAATGGGATGAGGAGTCCACTGCTTACTCTGCAACTTGTCCAGAACTCAATTTTGTCTCTTCCTTTGGCGATACCAAAGATGAAGCGATCGCGAACCTCAAGGATGCGATTCAGTTAATGCTGGAGCCGATTCCTGACCAGTTTTTAGAGGGCAGCAAGCCCAAAGAAGTGGTGGAACTGGCGCTGTAGTGGAACTGTCATGTCTTCCAAAACTCCACGCCTGAACGCTAAACAGGTGATTGAGCAACTCAAAGCTGCTGGTTTTGTTGAGGTCTCCCAAACGGGCTCCCACCTCAAGCTATTCAATTCAGCAACCCGCCGTACCGCGATCGTCCCGATTCATAGCAAAAGAGTCATTCCTATGGGTACTTTGAAGGCGATTGAGAAACAAGCCGATATCCAGTTCTCTTAAACCTTACGTTTTTTCTCTTTGCCCCTTTCTCCCTTGATCTCTCACATCCCCAACGCTATGCCTCGCAAATCTGCCAACAAGCAACCGAAGAAAGTCGAAACCCTGAAGCACGAGGAGGCGACGCGGAAGCATATCCCGATGGCGGAGTATCGAGCGGTGATGGAGGAGGAGAAGAAAAGCACGATTCAGGTTGCGCATGATCGCCGCAAGCGGGCTCTCGCTCCCAGACAGACTGATCGGCTGACAATAACCCAGGAGATGAAATTATGTTAAGAGCTTACGAAGTCATGATTGAGAACGGTGAGATTAAATGGCTTAAAGAACAGCCAGCGGTGAAGTCGGCTAGGGCGATTGTTACCCTACTCGAAGACGAGGCTGATGATACTCAGGTGCTACCAGTCTCAGACAAAGAGCCAAAGCTAGAGGATTTAGGCGGAACTGAGCCACAAGCGGCTGTGATTCCTCGCCGTCGGTATGACATTTAGAGGGGCGCAATGATTTTGGCTGACACCTCGGTTTGGATTGATTATCTGCGGCAAGGGGAACCGCTCTTAGCAGAGCAACTGCGCCAGGGAACAATTGTGATGCATGAAATGGTGCTGGGCGAACTCGCGATCGGCTCCTTCAAAAATCGCCAGCTTTTGCTCAAGCGTTGGCAGGCTCTGCCGTCGATTCAACCTGCTACCAGTGACCAGGTTTTGGTCTTGCTCGATACGCATCAGCTCATGGGACGTGGTGTCGGCTGGATCGATCTGCATTTGCTAACTGCTGTTTCTCTGGTTGGCGATGCAGAACTTTGGACGCGAGATAAACGCCTCAAAACCATTGCCGAATCTCTCAGCCTGACCTCACCGTTACTCTAATGTTCTGCCGAGTTTCTAGCGACTAGAGCCAAAGGCTAACGACTGACCCTAACCCATAACCAATCCCCCATCATGTCTCCTCGCAAATCTGCCAACAAGCAACCGAAGAAGGTCGAAACCCTGAAGTACGATGAGGCGACGCGGAAGAATATCCCGACGGCGGAGTATCAGGCGGTGATGGCGGAGGAGGAGAAGAGTCCGATTCGGGTGGCGTATGAGCGCCGCAATCGGGATCTCGATCCGCAGTTGGTGTGGCGGGGCAAGGATGAGCAGGATTGGTCGGATTTGGTGGTGAGTGCGCCGCCGCTGTATATCCAGGAGAAGGTGCATCCGAAGGTGTTGATTGATGACTTGATGCAGCGGACGGAGTTGCGGCAGGATGAACAGCTCGATTTGTTTGCGGATTTTAATGGGTTGCCGCAGGAGGTGCAGGGGGCGGAGTTTTATCAGCACGATGCCCATTGGACGAACCGGATGATTTTGGGGGATAGCTTGCAGGTGATGGCGAGTTTGGCGGAGCGGGAGGGGCTGCGGGGGAAGGTGCAGTGTATTTATCTCGACCCGCCCTATAGGATTAAGTTCAATTCGAATTTTCAGTGGTCTACGACGAGTCGGGATGTGAAGGATGGCAAGACGGATCACATTACGCGGGAACCAGAGCAGGTGAAGGCGTTTCGAGATACTTGGCGGGATGGGATTCATTCGTATTTGACTTATTCTACGCGATCGGTTGACGGTGGCGAGGGATTTGTTGACGAATAGTGGCTCGATTTTCTTGCAAATTGGAGATGAGAACTTTGACAAAATAAAGTTACTTTTAGACGAAATTTTCGGCACTGAAAATTTTACATCAGTTGTTTTTTTGACTAAAACGAGTGGATTCGGCGATACTCGCACACTGGGCTCTGTAGGAGACTTTATCCTATGGTATGCAAAGAGAAAAGAAGTTGTTAAATACAGACAGTTATATTTAGAGAAAAATGAAAGTAGTGACCTTGCAAAAGACTATAAGTATTTCTTCAATTCTTTGAGCGGTCTTTCTGTCAAGAGGAATGATCTTGAGAAACATCCTGATAAAGAATTCATTCAATTAGCTACTTATTCTTCAACAACTAGTCAGGGGGAGACACTTTCAGGCTCATTTTCTGTTGATCATTTGGGAAAATGTTTTGACTGCCCAAGTGGACAGCATTGGAAAACAAACAAGACAGGCTTCAGCAATCTCCTCAAAGCAAGTCGTATCTATCAAAGAACTAATTCCTTAAGATATGCTCGGTTTCTTGATGACTACAAAATAGCTCCGATCAATAATCTCTGGTCTGACTTGCGTTGGGGATTTGATGCTTCTCTGAAGAGTTACGTGGTAGAAACTAATCCACAAATAGTTGCTCGCTGCCTTTTAATGGCTACAGACCCGGGCGATCTTGTATTAGATCCCACCTGCGGATCTGGCACCACTGCCTACGTCGCCGAACAATGGGGCCGCCGCTGGATCGCCATCGACACTTCCCGCGTCGCTCTAGCCCTAGCCCGTGCCCGCATCATGGGTGCCCGCTACCCCTACTACCTACTCAAAGACTCCAAATCAGGGCAGCAGAAAGAAGCCGAACTCACCCGCACTATTCCCTCAGAATCCCCCACCTACGGCAATATTCGCCAGGGCTTTGTCTACGATCGCGTCCCCCACATCACTTTAAAAGCCATTGCCAACAATGCCGAAATCGACGTGATTTGGGAACAGTATCAGCCCCAAGTCGAGGAGGCACTGACCAATCTCAACGCCGCTCTGGATGGGCACAGCAAACCCTACAAAGTCACCACCGGCAGCAGAAACGGCCAAAAAATTGACTTCACTGCCAGCGGCACCGTCAAGCTACCCTCCGGCGAAGACGCCCCCGCCAACGCCCTGCTCGAATGGGAAGTCCCCCGCGAACAGCCTACCGACTGGCCCGACAACACCCAGAAACCCCTAGCAGAATTCTGGAAAGCCCGCATCGCCCGCCAAAAAGAGATCGATGCCTCCATCGCCGCCAGCGCCGACCAAGAATTCCTCTACGACAAACCCTACCAAGACAAAACCATCGTCCGCGTCGCCGGCCCCTTCACCGTCGAAAGCCTCTCCCCCCATCGGGTATTGGCAGTAGATGAACATGATGAACTGGTAGACCAAGTGGATAGTGGCAAGTGTTTAGTGACTAGTCAAGATCCTTCACTAACCACTAGCGCAGCCACCGACTTCGCCAACGTTATCCTCGAAACCCTCAAAATTGCAGGAGTCCAACAAGCCCACAAAAGCGACAAAATCACCTTTACCACCCTCACCGGCTGGCCCGGCGACTACATCTGTGCCGAAGGTCGCTACCTCGAAGGCGATAGCGAAACCGAAAAACGGGCAGGCATCTTCATCGGTCCCGAATTTGGCACCGTCTCCCGTGCCGACCTCGTCGCCGCCACCCGCGAAGCCGGAGACGCAGGCTTCGATGTCCTAATCGCTTGCGCCTTCAGCTACGACGCCCACTCCGCCGAATTCACCAAGCTAGGCCGCATCCCCGTCCTCAAAGCCCGCATGAACGCAGACCTCCACATGGCCGACACCCTCAAAAACACCGGCAAAGGCAACCTCTTCGTCATCTTTGGCGAACCGGATATTGTAGTGGCTAGTGAGGAGTGGATAGTGGATAGTGCAGGGACGAGGGTAGCCCCCTATGAAATCTTTAAGCTCGTATCGGGAGTTGATCGTCTGGCAGAAATCAATGAACTTAGCCGTCAAGATTTATGCCGCTACGCGGAGTTTTCCTGCCGAAGAGAAATTTGGGATCACCTCACAGATACGGCGAGCCGCCACGTCAATTCCAGCCAATATCGCGGAGGGTCAGGCCAGGAAAACGACCGGGGAGTTTCTACAGTCGCTTGGCATTGCGCGGGGATCTCTGGCGGAACTGGAAACCTTCATAATTTTGTCCGCGAAGCTGGATTATCTCACCCTGACAAATTCCGAGAACTTACTCAACGCTTGTACCGAGATTGGCAAAATGCTGCGGGGACTCATGAAATCTCTCTCCACTCCCCACTAACCACTAGCCACTACACCCAAGTCACCATCCACGGCGTTGATGTCTTTCATCCGCAGTCTGGTGAGGTGCGGGCAAGCGATACCGATGCCATAGCGTGCTGGTTTATCGACACCGACTACAACGAAGAAAGCTTCTTCGTCCGCCACGCCTACTTCCTGGGTGCCAGCGACCCCTACAAATCCCTCAAAACCACCCTCAACGTCGAAATCGATCCCGAAGCTTGGGAGAGCTTGTACAGCGAAACCTCTCGCCCCTTCGACAAACCCAAATCCGGTCGCATCGCCGTCAAAGTCATCAACCACCTTGGCGACGAAGTGATGAAAGTCTTCAGCGTCAGTTAGCTTAAACGTAGGCAGAGCAAATCGACACCAGAGCAACCAGCCTTCAAACCCGCAGCCCCAAATACCCATGCAGCTAGGCAACATTGAACTACCCACCGAAACAGTCGATCGCTTCTGTCAAAAATGGCAGATTGCCGAGCTAGCTCTGTTCGGCTCCGTATTGAGAGACGACTTCCGTCCCGATAGCGATCTAGACATCCTCATCAGCTTTGCCCCCAACACCCCTTGGACTCTCCTCGACCTCATCACCATGCAACAGGAACTCGAACAGATCGCAGGCCGAAACGTCGATCTAATTGAAAAACACGTCATCGAAACCAGCGACAACTGGATCCGTCGCAACGAAATCTTAAGCACCGCTCGCGTCGTCTATTCCTAAGCCTATGAACCCGCGAGATAGCGCCTCATTACTCGACATCGCCAAAGCCGCTCGGCTCGCCCTTCAATTTATTCGGGGCACCACCGCAGCAAACTTTACCGCAGACATCAAAACTCAATCCGCCGTGCTCTACCAAATCGCCATCCTGGGAGAAGCCGTCAAACGCCTCTCCCCAGAATTTCGCCAACAAACCTCCGCAATTCCCTGGACGGCGATCGCAGGAATGCGAGATAAACTCATTCACGATTACGAAGGTGTTGATGTGCGCCGCGTATGGCTCACCCTTCAAACCAACATTCCTGAGTTGTTGCAGGCGATCGAGCCGTGGTTAATAACGTAGACTCAAGCGAATCAGGAGGCGATCTCATGCGCAAACAAACGATTCAATATACTTCTCCCATCGATGCTCTGGTCGCAGTCACCAAACGCCTCAGCACCTACGAAAACGAGCAAAAGCTCGACTCTGAAGACTTCTTCAACCGCTATCAGCAAGGGAAGCTTTCAGATGACCTCTTGTTCGTCGAATGGGCCAACGACTACCGCTACTATCTCGATATTCGCATCGAAAACGTGTCGGATGAATCCGAGCTTGAAGAGGTCTATGAACCTCATCCATGTTGAGACCTGGAGTTTTCAGGCATTGCACTCGGCCCCCTAAATCCCCCACCAGTGGGGGACTTGTGAGAGTCTGTTGGCTTCGCTCCACACCTTTAATGACCGTGATTCGCCGGTTCGTCTTCCCCGTCTCAAAACCCCAGCTAGCGCTGTCGTCAAGTCCCCCAGAATGGGGGATTTAGGGGGCTAATGCAGCGAGCGGCAGCGCTAGTAGGAAGAACTCAAAACTACGGGTTTCAAACTAGACTCGGTTTAGAGATAGATTGCTGGCAACCGGCATAGATCCCTGTTCGGAATTTTTAGACGATCTCGAACACTGATGGGACAGTATTGCAAAGAGCGACCCGATTTCAATCAAACTCCCCTAAAACTCGGACCTCGGGGTGCAGCATAATATCCCAGCGCTCGTAGACCTGCTCGCGGACCTGCTCAATCAAGCGATAAATATCTGTGGCCGTCGCGCGATCGCGATTGATAATGAAATTGGCATGTTTCTCAGACACCTGTGCCCCCCCCAGTTGATAGCCCTTCAACCCCGTTTGTTCGATCAGCCAGCCCGCTGTTTGGGGATAGGGATTGCGAAATACACTGCCGCAACTGGGCCAGTCATAAGGTTGGGTAGAATGTCGGATTTCCCAAAAGGCTTGGGTTTGGGCTCGCACTTGTTCTGGATCGCGATCGGGTTCCAGTTGAAATGTGGCTGCCGTGACAATCCAAGGGCGATGCTGCAAGAGCGAGTCACGATAGCGATAGTCCAACTCCTGCGGGTCTAAAGTGCGGGACTGCAGCGACTCGTCCAGAATGTCTACACTCACCAGCACATCCTTGGTTTCGCAGCCGTGCGCTCCTGCATTCATGACGGCCATGCCCCCGAGCGTTCCCGGCACCCCAACGGCCCATTCCAACCCACTCCAACCCCAGTCGGCCACAGTATGGGCCAGTTTGACCGCAGAAGCCCCAGCTTCCACCCACAGCTTGCCGTCCTCTAAAGCCTTGACTTGCTTGAGTTTGCGGGTGCTGAGGGTGAGCCCGGGCAAGCCGCGATCGCCGATCAACAGATTGCTGCCCAACCCCATAAAGCGGCATACTAAGTCCTGCGACTGCGCCCAAGCCAAACTGTCGTGGAGCTCTTGGGGCGATCGCGGCAAGCCCAACCATTCCGCTGCTCCGCCAACGCGAAATGTCGTGTAGGGGGCAAGGGAAATCTGAGCGGCGACACAAGGAGGGGGTAAATTGCGGGAGGACTGCGTCACGGGATCGCGGTTTGAGATTGCTCGGTCTGTTGTCGATAAGCGGACATGATGTCGGGAATGCTGCGATTGAGATTGCCAGCCCCTAAAAATAACACCAGATCGTTGTCTTGCAATAAGGGGACTAACCGATCGGACAGTTGGGCTAAATCGGGTTCGTAATAAACACTTCGGCCATTGGTGCTGCCAGTCTGGCTGGGCCGGGCGGCCTCAATGGCAGCCGCGAGGGTTTGGGCCGACTGGGTTTCGCGACCGGGCAGGGGTTGCTCGCCCGCTGCATAGATGGGCACGACAATCACTGTAGCGGCATGGGCAAACGAGTGGGCAAATTCGTCAAACAACGAAGCAACGCGGCTGTATCGATGGGGTTGAAACACTGCCACAATCCGCTGTTGCTGCGTGCTTGCTGCCGCCAGCGTTGCTTCAATTTCGGTTGGGTGATGGGCGTAGTCATCCACAAATTGAACGCTGTTGACCGTCCCTTTCAGTTCGAAGCGGCGACGGGCTCCTTCGCAGTTGGCGAGGGCCTCTGCGATCGCGTCAAACTCCAGCCCTAACTGCCGTCCGACGGCGATCGCCGCCAAAGCATTGCTAACGTTGTGGCGACCCAATAACCGCAGTTTTAGGGTTCCCAGCAGCTCGCCCCGCTCCCACACGCTGGCAACGGTGCCGCCAGCCACGACCTGCACGTCCCGAGCCCAATAGACTGCATCGGGACGATCTTCTAAGCTATAGCCCACATCGACGGGAATGGAGGCTGCCACTGTCGGACAATCCAGCGAGGCGATCGTCACTTGGCTGCCACTGACAAATTGCTGAAAGACTTCGATCACTTCGTCGAGGGTTTGAAAGCGATCGGGATGATCGAGTTCGATATTGGTAATGACGCCAATCGTCGGCTTCAGCTTGACTAGCGAGCCATCCGACTCGTCTGCCTCGGCCACAAAATATTCGCCTCGGCCGAGGCGGGCATTGCCACCCAGTAGCTCCACTTCGCCGCCGATCGCCGCTGTGGGGTCGAGACCGGCTTTGAGCATCATGCAGGCGATCAGACTGCTGGTGGTGGTTTTGCCGTGGGTGCCCGCAACGCCAATACTGGGGCGATCGTTGATTAATTGTGCCAAAATATCGGAGCGGTGACAGATGGGTAACTGGCGATCGATGGCAGCCGCCAACTCTGGGTTATTGGGCTTGATGGCGGTAGAATGCACCACCTGCGGTTGACCTCGAATATTTTCTGCCGCATGTCCCTGACAGAAATGCACCCCCATCTCGGCGAGGCGCTGGGTACAACTATTGTTAGATAAGTCGGATCCCGATACCCGATAGCCCTGCCCCGCAAGGATATAGGCGAGAGCGGACATACCAATCCCGCCAATACCAATAAAATGATAGGCAGCTGAATCAGCCACCGACCTTTCCGCCATCATCACCCTCCACCGTTGACCGCTCGCGCTGTTCGAGCTCAAACACCATCCTAGACGGCCATCATATCAAGATTCTGACAGCTCGGACCGGGGGCGATCGCGAGTCTACAACAGCGATTTCACTGAATCTGAGCGCTAGCAGATACACTGCACTGACCCAGCCTGCTTTCTGGGTAACGGGAGTTCGAATGCGGACTGGACCCCTGACTCGAATACAACAAAGTTAATCGCCGTAATGCGTCCACATCCGCAAGACTTTGACAAGGCGTTCCTCCTCGAAGACTTGATAAACCAGACGATGTTGGATATTAATTCTGCGAGAGTAAACCGGGCTTGAGGTGCCTTTGAGCTTCTCAACGCTGGGTGGCGATTGGTAGGGATTGTCAGCCAAAATCGCTAACAGTTTCTCTGCTTTGCCCTTCAGCCCAGCCGAGGCAAGCCTCAGCGAATCTTTCTGCGCTTGCTTGCTATATTTCAACCTCCAAGACATCTATCTCTCTACCAGGGGAGGTCGTCCGCGCAGTCTTCAATGGGCTGCTTCATCCCTGCCTCAATCGAATCCCAAACACCAGATATCGATTTCAGGTAAAGCGTTTCCTGGATCGATCGCCAGTCTTCCTCGCTAACCAGGACGGCACTTCCCCGCTTGCCAGTAATAAAAACGGGTTCGTGAGAGTCGTTGACGCGGTCAACAAGCCCAAACAGTGTTTGTCGAGCCTCAGTGATAGGAATGATATTGGAGTCTGGCATACCGGTATCGTAAACTCTGCCTCTCCTATCGTACGGTATTACGTACAACAGCTGACGGAGTGTCTCGCCCAGTCAAGTGCTTGCCAGTGATGGAGAAGAGTGCGATCCATGTCCCACCGTTCGCGACAGACCGATCGCTACAGTTAGAGTGGGTATGTGGGTCTAAAGTGGGTACTGAGGATTCGAGTGTTACATACATCCGCGAGGACTAGAACTTGACCGATCTGAATGCAGGCGATCGCTTTTCTCTCTCCGATCGACCGGTCGAATCCCAACGGGGAGGATGGCACTGCGTCAGCCATTGCGGTGCCTGTTGCTATCTCGAACCCGACGAGCGGGATGAGTTAGACAGCTATCTCTCGGCCACAGAACTGCAACAGTATCTGGGCATGGTGGGGGAGGATGGTTGGTGCATTCACTACGATCGCCAGCAGCGCCAGTGCAGCATCTACAAGAGTCGTCCCTCCTTTTGCCGCGTAACCCCTCAAACCTTTGGCGTGATGTTTGGCGTCTCGGCTGACGAGCTCCCCCAATATGCGGCGGCCTGCTGTCGGGAACACATTGGAGATATCTACGGCTGCGCCAGCCCGGAGATGGATCGGTTCGATCGCGAGAACGATCTGTAGGTTTGGGGGGGATTTTTGACGGGTAACGTTTTGCGGGGAGTGGTTTCGCCCAATCGCATCCCTCGGTAAGATACTGCAGGTATTGCAAGCAGGCTGATGACTGAGACCTATTATTTTATTGCCGCCAGCAAAGCGTTTATCGAGTCCGAACCGTTGGACGAGGTGTTGGAGGAGCGCAAGCGCAATTACGCGGAGCGCGGCAAGCCGATTGATTTTTTCTATGTGGAGCGGCCCGCGTTTCTGTCTGCACCGGAATTCGATGGGGTGCGGGCGAGGATTGACGCTCCGGCGATCGCGATTGTGTCCTCCGATCCAAAGGCGATCCGCTGGCTGAAGTTGCGGCTAGAATTTGTCGAAATGGGCGAGTTTGTCGCCCCTAGCGATACCATCCCCGATCCGCTCGCCTCGCTGCTCGAATAGACCCCGACTCAATTCGCTTGTGGCCTACACTTGCCCCCGCTGCCGCGACACGTTCTTATTTCAACCGCAGGACTGTCCCACCTGCGCATCCCAACAGGTGCGCAAGCACAAGCATGCCAGGGCGCGCGAGCGTCGAGCGAGCTACGATACGACCCATAGGGTGTCGGAGGCTGAGTTTTGGCAGTTGTTGCGGCTTTACCCCTGCTGCCCCTGCTGCGGTGTTGCCTGGGAACAGACGGAGGGGGCGATCGCCCGCGATCACATTATTCCCCTCAGTCGCGGCGGTCCCAATCGACCTGCTAACCTACAGCCCCTTTGCCAGTCTTGCAACCTGTGGAAATCCGATCGCACGATCTACTTCGAGCGCGCTATTCCGGGCCGTCCCGCTGCCATTCCGACGATTCTGTGGTCGGCGTTCGAGCAGATTGAAGCCTATCGGCCAACGGCGCAGGTGGCCGAGCAACTTTTGCTGGTGCCCATTGCAGACGATCCCGTTTACCCGAATGCCACGCCGGTCGAGCTAGAAGACTTAACGGTGCAGCGGACTTGGGCAGCGATTCAGGCGAGTCGAGGGCGATCGCTGGAGAGTGCAGCAGGCCAGTGAGTGAATTTATAGGGGAAGCGTAACGGTTTGCTGCGAGGCAGCAGCTTGTTCGGCAGCTAGGGCCACCTCAAGCGATCGCAAACTCTCCAGCGCAGACGTGTAAAGGGGTTTCCCCCCTAGAAGATGGTCGATCGCCGCCTGGGTATCTCGGTAAAACAAGCCCCGCCGACTGCCCATATCCACCTTGCGGACGCCATTGCCATCAATCGCCACATTTTGTTCCCCCCCCAACTGAAGCGACCCACTCTCGCCGTGAAGTTCAATCGTGCGGCGCGATCGCCAGAGAGACTCGCCTTTGGCATAGACCACATCCGCCACTGCCCCACTGCAAAACGTCAGTTGAGCCGAACACACACAACTGGAAAAGCGATCGGGCAGATGGGGGCCGCGATAGCGCAATTGGCAAGACACCCGTTCGACAGCACCGAGCAAATCGACTAAGCGATGAATGCGAGAGAGGGCACCGACTAGAGGAAAACCAAATAAATCCGGCTGGTAGGTCCATCGCTGGGGAGCGGGATGGGCGGCCTTGACCGAGACATAGTTGGCGTACAGGATCGAGCCCAAAGCCGGGAGTTCCCGTTTGAGGGCGAGGTGGATGCCACTGAGCAGTTCGACATGCTCCACATGCAGCAGCCGATGTTGGCGTTTGGCTAACTCAATCAGATCCCTGGCCTCCGACAGGTCGAAGGCGATCGGATATTCCACCACCACATGCTTGCCCGCCTCTAACAGTTGGCGGACGATGCTGGCGTGATGGCAATTAATGGTGCTGACAAAGACTAAATCGACATCGAAGTCTCGCAACAGCGCTTCGCAATCCGATAGCGCCTTAGCCTCAAACCCTGCGGCAAATCCGGCTGTGCGATCGCGATCGCGCCCCACAACTGCCACTAATTCGCAGCGCAGCTCCTGTTGCAGAGCTTCCGCCCGCAGGCGTGCAGCATATCCAGTCCCGACAATTCCGACGCGCAAGGCTCACCAGTTCCCGATCGGGCTCCATCTGCCACCAGCATCTCATATCCGTCACGCTCTCATCGGCGGGCAGGTCGCTTAGCCCCAATCTTTCCAACCCCATCGCCAGCGCTTATGCTCTGAACTGATAGAGGTGACTCAGAAAGGCAAAACTGGCATGGCTGCAGCGCGCATTGCTCCCTATGGTTCCTGGAAATCCCCCATCACGTCAGAGGCGATCGTGGCGGACAGCTTGAGACTGGGGGAAATTCGGCTGGATGGCTCCGATATTTATTGGAGCGAAGGGCGTCCCGCTGAAGGGGGACGTCAGGCGATCGTCCGTCGCTCCCCCGATGGAACCGATGTAGATGTGCTGGAGGAATCCTTTAACGCGCGTACCCGCGTTCACGAATATGGTGGCGGAGCCTTCATCGTCAGCGACTCGACGGTGTATTTCTCCAACTTTGCCGACCAGCGACTCTATCGCCAAACTGCCGGACAGTCCGCTGCACCGATCTCGCCCGAGGGAACAGATTTGCGCTATGCCGATGGGGTATTGGATGACCGCCGACAGCGACTGATTTGCGTGAGGGAAGACCACAGTCAAGCGGGTCGGGAGCCTATCAATGCGATCGTGGGAGTCGATCTCAATGCAGAAAGCGTGGGAACGATTCTGGTGGCTGGAGCCGATTTTTATTCTTCCCCCCGACTCAGCCCCGACGGTTCGCAACTGGCTTGGCTGTGCTGGAATCATCCCAATATGCCCTGGGATGGTACTGAGCTTTGGCTGGGGGCGATCGCTTCTGATGGCTCGATCGCAAATTCGCAGAAGATCGCGGGTGGGTTGCAAGAAGCCATCGTGCAACCGGAATGGTCGCCGGATGGAGTGTTGACCTTTGTCAGCGATCGCAGTGGCTGGTGGAATTTGTATCGCTGGCGGGGGAACAGCGTAGAGCCCCTGCTGCCGATGGAGGCCGAATTTGGCTTGCCCCATTGGGTGTTTCGCATGTCCACCTACGGCTTCGAATCGGCAAACTCCCTCATTTGTGCCTACAACCACCAAGGTCTCGGACATTTGGCGCGTCTCAATCTCGACACGCTAGCCGTTACCGAAATTCCAGTCCCGTTTTCCCAGATGGGGGGCCTGCAGGTGGGAGCGGGGCAAGCGGTGTCGATCGCCGCTTCGGCCCAACAGTCTGCGGCGATCGTGCGTTTAGATTTAGCCACGCTGGAGATTGAGGAGCTGCGTCGAGCCAGTACGGTGTCGGTGGAGGAAGCCTACCTTTCGGTGCCGGAGGAAATTGAGTTCCCCACGAGTGGCGATCGCACCGCGTACGCCTTCTATTACCCCCCCAGCAATCCCGATTTTGCAGCTCCAGCAGGCGAACAGCCGCCGCTATTGGTGAAGAGTCACGGCGGCCCCACAGCGGCAACAGCAGCCAGTCTCGATTGGCGGATTCAATATTGGACCAGTCGCGGCTGGGCGGTGTTGGATGTGAATTATGGCGGCAGTACGGGCTACGGGCAGGCTTATCGAGAGCAGTTGAAGGGTCAGTGGGGCGTTGTGGATGTGGATGATTGCGCCAATGGTGCCCTGTATTTAGTGGAGCGCGGCTTGGCGGATGGCGATCGCCTCGCGATCGACGGCAGCAGTGCGGGAGGTTACACGACCCTAGCTGCCCTGACCTTTCGGGATGTGTTTAAGGCAGGGGCCAGTTATTACGGGGTGAGCGATTTAGAGGTACTGGCGCGAGATACCCACAAGTTCGAATCCCGCTATCTGGATAGCTTAGTGGGGCCGTACCCGGAGGCGAAGGCGGTGTACGAGGCGCGATCGCCTATCCACTTTACGGATGAGCTGTCTTGTCCGATTATCTTTTTGCAGGGGAGCGAGGATAAGATTGTGCCCCCCAATCAGGCGGAGTTAATGGTGGAGGCGTTGCGGGTTAAGGGATTGCCAGTCGCGTACGTATTGTTTGAGGGGGAGCAACACGGCTTTCGGCAGGCGAAAAATATCAAGCGAGCTCTGGATGGGGAGATGTATTTCTACGCTCGGGTGTTTGGCTTCGAGTTGGCAGATGATCTGGAGCCAGTGGCGATCGAGAACTTGTAACGCCTTCGAGGTCGTGGCGCTCTTTTCGAGCTTGCATCGCGTACTTCATTGCAGCGTTTGCTTTTTCAACATCTACACGGAGAACACCAGTAGCTCCACGCACGAGCCGGAAATTCGAACGATACTTCGAAACGCCTTTATCTGAAGCGTAGTGTAGATTCATGCTTGCCTCTACATCCTACAAATTAAGCTGTAATCCTATACTTGCATGTCTAGGTTACCCGACTAGCTTGAGGTGCGCCAACACAATAGCAGAGTTATCATTCAATCTTCAGTGGCAGGCATTGGAGGAGATGCCGCTGTCGGCAGGGATGGGGTGGCTTGGGGGTCTGCTCGGAGCTGTGGCAATGGGGTCTGGGCCACTAGATAATCCTCAACGGGGATACCGCCCGTGACGTGCTCTTGCAAAATGCGCTCCACAACCTCGGGCGTCACGGATTGATACCAGTAGCCCCCCGGATAGATCAGCATCACCGGGCCGGGAATGTTGTAATCGCAGCCCCTCAAACAGTTCGCTTTGGTGCGATAAACCCGCAGCTCTCCCTTCTCCAATCCCAAAGTCTTCAAGCGCTTTTTCAAATAGTTCCAAGACTCCAGACCATCAGGCTTGGCACAGCATTTGGGCTTGGTTTGGTCGGCGCACAGAAATAAATGCCAGCCGTAGCTGGGGACAATCGAGGCAGCGGGTTGCTCGATATCTGTCAGCGCAGATGCTTCTGGACTGGGAACTGGGGTAGGAGATTCGGTCATCGGAGAAACTTGATTGGTACTATCTATTGTCCACTCAGAAGCTCTCCCTCACCCCCGCCCCAAACCGCTCATGCGTTCTCTCCTCGCCGCCTTCGTCTTCTACACCATTCTGCCGATTCCTCCCTCGGTTCCCCTCAACTTCGAGCGCGTCGCCCGTTGGCTGCCTTTGGTGGGCCTGACAATTGGAGCCCTGCTGGCGAGCGTAGATTGGCTGTTACATTGGCTGGTGCCCAACGAGATCCGCTCGGTTTTAGTGGTGTGCCTGTGGGTCGGCATCACCGCAGGATTGCATGTGGATGGGGCAATGGATACTGCCGATGGCTTGGCAGCAGGCGATCGCACCTCCGCCGGACTGCAGCGCCGTCTCGCAGCCATGACCGACAGTTATTCCGGTGCCTTTGGCGTCATGGCAGCTATCCTCCTGCTGTTGCTCAAGTACGTCGCCTTGCTACACCTGCCCGAACCCCGCTGGATGGTGCTGCTGTTGGTCCCCGCTTGGGGACGATGGGGGCAATTGCTGGCGATCGCCCTCTACCCCTATCTAAAAGAGCGAGGCAAGGGCCGCTTTCTCAAAGACACCACTCGCCTGCCCCAAGACCTGTGGCCCTCCACACTACTCCTAGTTATCGCATTCGTCGCCCTGCGACAACTGGCCGCCCCGACTTTTCCATTCCCGTTATGGATGGCAGCCAGCGCGGCGATCGCCCTAGCCAGCGGCGCTTGGCTGTACCGGCAACTGGGAGGACATACCGGCGATACCTATGGAGCAGTGGTGGAATGGACGGAGGCGATCGCCTTGGTGGCGGCGACGAGCGCCCTTCCCTAAGCGGCGATCGAGCGCGATCGCCAGCCTCAGCTTTGTAACAACTTGCAACAAAGCAGTCTAGGGGATCGGGTGCCCTTGTATTCTGAACCTGTCTAGGTATCTCTCTATCCCTGTCGCGGTCGGGACTTGAGAGCTTTGCAGGCAACCGTCACAACCCCTGACAGTTGCTCCGTAGCGGCTCTAAACTCGGGCGAGCGAGGCTTAGAATAGTGCCGGTTTTTCATATCTTTCCTCTAGTGTGGCGGGAGAGCCTCTCGCGCTGCGCTGAATTGCTATAAACAGGGAGTTTTCATATCGATGGGTATTAATACATCGGCTGGAACGGTGGTTTCTCGTCCTCGTCTCTACCAAACGGTCCCGGTCTCGACTCTTTCTCAGGCAGAACAGCAGGATCGCTTTCCCACCCCAACAGAGTTAGACCGGCTGGCAGATTTTTACCGGCTCGGGCAGTTGCGCCTTCAGGTGGCCGGTACTATTTCCCAAAACTACGAGGGCATCGTCTCGCAGGCCGCAGGCCGCATCTTTACGGGTGGCGCGGCCATGACTTACCTCGAAAAGCCCTTAGAGGACACTGACGGCACGATGGAGCAATCGAGCAGTTCGGCCCTCGGCACCGAATTTGTGGTGGAGGCAAGCCAAGGCTTCGGGGCAGCACTGCGCAACCTCTTCAGTACGACTAGCGTTGCCATTCCCCCCGGATTTCGGACGATTGACGTCGGTCGCTACGGCACGGCTAACATGACCAAGTCGCTGCGAGATATGGCGTGGTTCCTGCGCTATATCACCTACGCGATCGTGGCGGGCGATCCCAGCATTTTGGCCGTTAACACCCGCAGTCTGCGAGAGATTATCGAGGCCGCTTGCTCTAGCGAGTCAACGCTTGTGGCCCTGAGGGTGATGAAGCAGGCTGCAGGCGAATTATTCGCTAATGCAGCTGAGGCCAAGGCCATCTCCGACCAATATTTCGATGTGGCCCTGACTGAATTTGTCGGTTCGGCCCCCTCCAATCAGGTTCGCCAGCGCAAAGCCTCTACCGGCGTCAAGCTACAGGGTTTGCAACTGCCTCAGATTTATAACGCTGCTGCAGAGCAAGTGCCGGTGTTCAAGATGAAGCCCGGACTGTCTGAGGGCGAAAAGCAGGGGATTCTGAAAGCAGCCTACCGCCAGGTGTTCGAACGCGATATCCGTCGTGCCTACGGCCAAAGCATCAGCGATCTGGAATCGAAGGTGAAAAATGGCGAAATCTCCATGAAGGAGTTTATTCGCCGCTTGGGCAAAACAGAATTCTACCGCAAGCAGTTTTACGAGCCTTTTGTGAACAGCCGCGTGGTGGAATTAGCCTTCCGTCATTTTCTGGGACGCGGCCCCGAAACCACCGAAGAGTTTTCGGCCTATTTTGCGATCGTCACCCAAAAGGGTTTGAATGCGCTGGTGGATGCCTTGGTGGACAGCGCTGAATATGGCGATTACTTTGGCGACGAGATTGTGCCCTATCTGCGCAAGCTGGGGGTAGAAGCCCAGACCAGCGCCAACTGGGGAGCCAAGTTCGACCTGTTTAATTACGCCGCCCCCCGCCGCAAGGTGCCTCAATTTATCACGCTGTTCTCCGATTACAAGGCCCCTCTCCCCGACCAACATGCCTACGGCAAGAGCAACGATTCGCTGGAAATTCAATTTGGGGCCATCTTCCCCAAAGACACCGTCAGCCCCAGTGCCCGTCCGGCATTGGTCAACAAAGACGTGAAGCGTATTTTGATCGCCAGCGGCATTACCCCCGGCAACGGGAAGGCGACCACCACCCCCACCTACCGCACCACGAGCTTGGCTCCAACGGTGGTTCGTCTGGGAGAAACCTCTGTACAGCGGGTCATTTGCACCTGTTATGTGCGGGTGTATGGCTTCGAACCTTACAGTGGCCAGCGGTTGAGTCTGCTAGAGACTCGCTTGTCAAATGGCGACATCACCGTGCGCGAGTTTGTCCGCCAGTTGGCCAAGTCCAAGCTGTTTCGCGATAAGTACTGGTCTACGATGTACGTGGTCAAGGCGATTGAGTTCTTGCATCGCCGCCTGTTGGGTCGTCCGACGTTTGGGCGTCAGGAAATTAATGCGCTCTTCGATATTGCCTCTAAGGATGGCTATTACGCTGTCGTGGATGCCCTTGTGGATAGCAAAGAGTATGTAGACTCATTTGGGGAAGACGCGGTGCCCTACGAGCGGTATGTCACCCCAGGGGGCTTGATGCTGCGCAATATGCGTTTGGGGGCTACGGCTCAAAGCACCACGATTATGGCTCCGATGTGCTCGCCTTTGGTTAGCAATGGACCGAAAATCATGAAGACCGCTATGCGTTAATTCGGCAGGCTCGGCAGGGGGCCATCGCCCTTTCAGAGTTCCGATCGCCCAATCGCGATCGCCAACAGCTCCTCGTTCTGGGGAGCTGTTGATGTTTCAAAAGGTTTGAATTTACAGATATTCGAGCTTACAGCGAAGAGTTTCGGCGACAATCAATTTATTCCTATTGTGTCCGCATTGCTGGGAGTGTGGGTGCGCCGCGAGGTTAACGGCCCGATCGCGACACTTCAAGCATTGGGAGGGAGAAGATTTGATGTTTGACTTTCACGATCGCCTCGCACATCCATATGCCTACGTTGCGATTGGCGAATTTAAATCTGGCAAGTTTGAAGAGGCTCAATTGCTCTATCAAAAGGCAGTATCCACCTATGCACAGGGGTTTAAGGGGGCTTATTTGCTGCGGGAGCCCGATAGCGATCGCGGCATTTCCGTAATTTTTTGGGATACGCGGGAGGCGATGGAGGCAAATAAGGGCAATGTCTACCATTCGATTTTGAGACAGATGGCTCCGTTGTTTGCGGCCAAGCCCGTGACGGGAAATTATGAAATTGCCTGTACGGTAGACCCGACAACAGCTCATTAAAGGAAGGAGGGCGGGAGACTGGAGTGTGATTCTTCGATAAGGTGAGGGCACCCTCTCAATTCGCCACATGCCCCTGAATTCTGTCGCTCGAACCGCCAGTTCTGCGAAACCGATCGCCGAGCCAGCCCTCAAACCCCCGTTGAAATGGGCGGGGGGGAAGCGGTGGCTCGTGCCTCAATTACTCGAATTGTGGCAGCCCTATCGCGATCGTCGCTTGCTGGAGCCGTTTGTGGGGGGAATGGCGATCGCCTTGGGGTTGCGTCCCGAGCGGGCAATTCTCAATGACACCAACGAGCATTTAATTAACTTTTATCGCTGGTTGCAGCGGGGATTGCAGATCGAGCGCGAGCTGTCCAATAACAAGGAGCTGTATTACCAGTACCGCACGGAATTCAACCAGCTAGTGGAGGCGGGTCGAGCTGATAGCTGCGAAGCTGCCGAGTTGTTTTACTATCTCAATCGCACTGGCTTTAACGGGTTGTGTCGGTTCAATCGCAACAACCAATTTAATGTCCCTTTCGGTCGCTATAAGACAATCAATTACCAGCGCAACTTTCAACCTTATCGCCCGCTATTCGAGACTTGGACAATTCGGCACGGCGACTTCGACACAGTGCCGCGTCAGGCCGATGATTTCATTTATGCCGATCCCCCCTACGATGTCGAGTTCACCACCTATAGCGCCAAGGGATTTGATTGGTTGGAACAGGTCCGTTTGGCAGAGTGGCTGGCCCGACACGAAGGGCCGGTGGTGGCGTCAAACCAGGCAACCGAGCGTATTTGCAGGCTCTACCGCAGCTTAGGATTTACGGTAGACACTCTGCCGGGACCGCGACGAATTTCTTGTACGGGCGATCGCACCCCTGCTTTAGAGATATTGGCAACGAAGGGATTCTAGAGTTTCTCTGGGGAAGCGTCCAAAACTTTTTTTGAAACCGGAGGACTGGGACGACAGGACAGGTCAATCGCCTGCAAATGTATGTAGATCGCTTTCGCTGTAGGCTAGATTCAAAGACATCTCAGGCTGCTGCAGATGCATGTCAGAGTACACCTCGTCGTCACCATCCGGGAATACACTCTGCTGTGTTTTGCCGACAGCCGAGGCTGTCATTTTCAAGTGCTCGCCTGTTCGGGCACCCTTTATCGAGACGAACAAACTTTCTCCTCCCCTCAGGCTGCCGAATGGGGCGGGCGAGAATGGATTCGCACCCACAGCCAAACTTGATGGAAACGTTCTCCCGAGCCATCGGATAGCCTTTACGAATTAATTTTCCGAGTGCGGCACGATTTTAGGCATCTTTTGTGCTAGCTCAATCAAAGATCTAAGTGCATCATTGACAGAACTTGGAGTATTGAAGACATTAGCCACATCTTCATCAAGAATAACCACTCTAGAATTATGACTGGGAGCAAAACGGTTAGGTTTAGCTTTTCGATAATCCAACTGATACTCAGCTTCCATATCGTCTTCAATATTATTAGGCTCGGGGGAATAAGTTGGATTCATAGTCATTGAGTTCTCGACGAGTTGCGGGACGGGCGCTGATGAGGCGAATTGATTTTGAACGCTCTGTAAAACAAACTAGCAATTACAAACCGCTTATTACTAGGGGCGATCGCCAACCACTTCCAGCTCTGGCTCAACCGTTTCTACCGGAGGACTCTCGACTTCGATCGCCGGAGGGTAGAGAGCGACAGGAACCTCGTTGAGGCGGACCTCCAGCGGGGCGACTTTCGCAATCAGATCGATAAAGAAACGGTAATCGGGAGGATCGGCATTGGGAATAAACCCGACCTCCGAGGCGATTTGAGGGGGGGCATCGTTCATTGCTTGACGGACAATCTCCTGTAGGTTGAGCTCGACAGCAGGCCCGATCGCCACCACACCGGCGGGCAGGCTGCGGCTGGTGTGGATCGTCCGAAACTGTGCCCCATCAAATTCCCCCCGATAGCGCTCGAACTCCGATTTAGCCAACGCCCCGGCGGCCGCTTCTCCCGTATGGATCGCCATCAACACCTGGCGCGGCGTGGGTTCGAGCGAAACTTCGGCTAAGGTCAGACCAAACATGTCGTAGAGGGGCAGATAGTAGCCAGTCGCCGAGCCCGGTTGTCCCAGAGCGACCGCTTGACCTTTGAGATCGGCGATCGCCTCAATGGGGCTATCTTCCCGCACCACCAAAACCGAGCGCACCACATTACTCGACCGACCTTGAAGGGGAAAGAGAGAACTGTATTGCGCTTGCGCGATCGCAACCGCAGCTAATCCCGGCGGGGCAAACACCAGCGACCAGTGACGTCTGCGAATTTCTTCGAGGGCCTTGACCTCGTTAAAGGCAGGCTCCAGCTCCACCACCGAATGGGTTTGCAAAGCCAAATAGTCGCGGAAAGACTCGTATCGATCGAGGGACTGGCTCCCTTCTCCATAGGCCACTACACCCACGATCAAGCGATTGACCGGCACCGGGGCGCTGGCCGCACACCCCACCAACAGCGCCGCAATCAACAGCACAACCACTCGACAAACTCGCATGGAACCTCGATCTCAGCTCGGGAAAGTCGTAAACATCCTAAGCATAGAGTGCCCGAAACATAATCGGTAGTAAGATTTTATCTCAGTTCTTCAAGGCAGTGCGGTCGAACAATGTTTCGCAATCTTAAAATTGGTCAGAAATTTAGTCTGACATTAATCGTTATTTTCACCATCAGCTTCTTGGTGACCGGAGGCGCTTTTATTGCCATTCTCAATCGCAATGCTGAAGGTCAGATTGCTTCCAAAGCAGTTATTCTGCTCAGGACGATGATTTCGGTGCGGAACTACACCAGCCAGCAGGTGCGCCCCGAGCTGGCCGATCGCCTCCAGACTGAGGCCGAATTCATCCCGCAAACGGTACCCGCTTACTCCGCCCGCGAAGTGTTTGAGGATTTGCGCAGCGATCCAGACTATAGTGAATTCTTTTATAAAGAAGCCACCCTCAACCCCACTAACTTGCGCGATAAAGCCGATCGGTTCGAGGCCGATATCGTGGAGCGGTTTCGGCAAGCCAGCGGGCTAGATGAATTGCGGGGCTACCGCTCGACCCCTTCCGGCGAGCTTTTCTATATTGCCCGACCCATTTCGATCTCGAAGGAGAGCTGCCTGGAATGCCACGGAGTTCCTTCAGACGCTCCCGCCAGCCAACTGGCTACCTACGGTCGAGAGAACGGCTTTGGCTGGCAATTGAACGAAGTGGTTGGGGCTCAGATTATTTCGGTGCCTGCCAGCGGCGTTTTCCTCAACGCTCGACAAGCCTTGCTGATTTTGATGGGGATTGTGGCGATCGCCTTTACGGTCTCGATTCTGCTGACCAATATCTTTCTCCAGCAGGTGGTGATTCGCCCCTTGATGAAAATGGCTCGAGTGGCCGACGAAATTAGTAAAGGGAAAATGGATTCTGAATTTGCCCAAACCTCAAAAGATGAGGTGGGGATCTTGGCGGCAGCGTTCAATCGCATGCGGGCTAGTTTGGTGGTGGCCATGAAAATGTTGGACCGGCAAAACGACTAGTCGGATGGCTGCCTCCAGGCGAGCAGGCGATCGCGCAGTTCTTTCGCGGCTTGCGGCTCGGTCACCTCTTCCACAAGGGCATCCACGAGCTGCGGGCGCGAGAGGCTGGGGGTTTCATTCAGCACCCTTCTGACTAACAGTGAAGCGATCGGGCCAATGGCTTGAGTCAATTCTTGGCGGCAGTAGTGCATAAAGGCTTCGTCTTGGCCGATCGCAGCAGTGACAGCCGTAGAGGTTGCAGAGTTTTTAGCTGGCGGGTCTGCAACAGGAGGCGGCGGGGTCAGAGGTTCTGGAGGTGAGGCGAGGGCATCTCGATGCAACAGGCGTTCGGCTTGCTGGCGAAAAGCTTTGACGCTGCTAGCTGGAATCCACTGGGAGATCTCGGCAATCAGCTCTTTCCCATCGCTCGATTGGGCTAAGGCTTGATGGACGGTGAGTTTGCCGATGGGTCCCATATGCTCGATAACCAGCTCGGTCAATTGGATTTGAGTGCTCGGCAAGACTGAGAAAGGCGGTTTCCGGACGCTGGCGGCGATCGCGGGACTGCTCTCCTGTAGAGCGGACTGGGGTGCGTTCGGAGCAATATCCTCGACCTCGCGCGCAGGCGTTAGCGGTGAAGGGGTTGCAACCAGCCCCTCAGATAATTCGTCGGACGGCGCAAGCTCTAACGGTACGTTTTTGATGGAGGCAACTGAGGTTCTCCCCTCCATCGCTGCCATTAATATTTGATAAACGTGAACGGGTTCTTGAATATTCTTCAGATCGCGCGGCCCTAAATAGGTTGCTTTTAAGGTGAGTCGTTTTTTGACAACATCGTAAACCGTTTGAGACATGCAAACGCCACCGGGTTGGGCCTCCCCCTGCAGGCGGGCTGCAATATTGACCCCATCGCCCATGACATCCGTTTCGCTCACAAACACATCCCCCAAGTGAATGCCGCAGCGATGCCACAACGCATCACTTTCCGGCAGGCTGTTGGCTGCACGGGCCATGGCATGCTGAAATTCTTGGGCGCAGGTTACTGCCCGGAAGGCACTGGAAAAATAGATCAGCAAGCCATCGCCAGTGAATTTGAGTACGTGCCCGCCATGCTGCTTGCAGAGCTGAGACATGATGTTGAGATCGCGCTGAACCAAATTCAAGGTATGTTCTTCTGCCTGACCGACGCGCGCACTAAAATCGACGACATCAGTAAACACGATTGCAGCTAGGGTTCTTTGTCCGAGCGAGGTTAGGGGTGCTTCTGAATTCATCTCTTATCGTAATGAGGTCGCACGTTTGTCTGTTCCAATCGCATCCTCTAACTTGCCCGACCTGCCAGCGCGATCGGCAATGGGTCGAATCCTTGCAGGGTTGCCAGCGAAACCCGATGGGCGGGCGAGACTCCATCGAAACACCCTAGCGTAGAACAGTAAGGGAACGGCAATTGTGCTCAGCTTATCGCCAACTGGCTTGAATACCCAGCTTTAGCGCTACTTGCCCTTTCTCTGCGATCGCCTTTTCTGTCAGGATGCACGAGGTATGACTGGATCTGACCGACTCCTCGCAATTGTTATGGCTCGACTTTCTCAAGACTTAGATACTTTTTTACAGAGTCCCGACCGGGGGGACAGAATTTCTCTCAAAGATATCCAATTGCTAGCGGGCGAGCGCGGCTTCGGCTTCTTTCTCGTGCTGTTAGCGCTGCCGTCTGGGTTGCCGATTCCGGCGGCGGGGTATTCGGTTCCGTTTGGGGTGGCGCTATTCTTCCTAGCGACTCAGATGATCGCAGGTACTCCTCAGCCTTGGTTGCCGGGGGAGATCGCCCGCTGGTCGGTGCCGACGGCATTTGCCACGTCGGTGTTAGGGAAGGGGAGATGGTTGCTGAGCAAAATTGAGCTAATTGCGCGACCGCGCTGGCCCTGGATGTGTCAGAGATCGCTGGGGCGGCGAGTCTTGGGCATGGCGATCGCTCTGATGGCGATATCGATGATGCTGCCTTTTCCGCTCACGAATACTGCACCTGCGTTTTCCATTGTGGTGATGGGGGCGGGGTTGCTGGAGGATGACGGACCGATCGCGGCGATCGGGTTGCTGCTCTCGGGTTTGGCAGCGGCGTTGACCTTATCGATCCTGCTGCTGCTCAAGGCCGGACTGGAACAAGTGCCGGGGGCATTGCAATGGCTGCAACGGCTGTTGGAAGAGAAGGGGGCTTGAGCTGCTCGAACGAGTTCCTTGCCTGCGATAAGCGATACCAAAATGATTGCCAGTCAGGCTGACAATTTTCAGGAAATCCTCATTCTGAGTAAAGAGCACTCGCTTTGATTGACAAGCAAATTCTACTTGTGCATCATCGCTCTTCGCTCGCAATCCTGCCTCAACAGTAGTCGTCACATCAATGCCGCGATGGCGTAACTCACGGGCAATCACTGATTTAACCTGTTCGTCTAACTGTAACCGAATCCGATTACTCACCACGAATAGCCCTTATCTTTTCTTGCAAAAGAGAAGGAGAGCTGTTAAACCGAGTCTGGTCTGAAACCCGTAGTTTTGATGAGACATCGATTAGTCTCTCTCACTAGCGCTGTCGATCGCTGCATTCGCCCCCTAAATCTCCCATTCTGGGGGACTTGACGACAGTGCTAGCTGGGGTTTGGAGACGGGGAAGACAAACCGGCGAATCGCAGTCATTAAAGTTGTAGAACGAAGCCAATAGCCTCTCACAAGTCCCCCACTGGTGGGGGATTTAGGGGGCCGAGTGCAACGCCTGAAAACTCCAGATCTCAACGTTGAATAGGCATCAATAAGCCTCACGCTAACACTCAAAAATCTAACTCTATAAACAAATCGGCGAGCGCCAACGAAAACCCCGGCACAATATCTTCTCCATCGAGGCTGTCTCCAACTAGTAATAGGCGATCGGGTTGGGGAGAATGATAGACCAGAACAAACTTTTCATCTGGATGAATCACCCAAACCAATCGCGTCCCGTTCTCAAAAAACTCCACAATCTTTCTATGAACTTCCTCAATTGTGTTGTTGGGAGACAAGATTTCGACTGCCAGATCGGGAGTCCCCTCAAAAAAACCTTTAGGCAAGCGTTTGATACCTTTCAGTCTTTCCTTAGCAACAAAGCCAACATCGGGCGACCGTTTATTGCCCTCCTTCATGGCAAAGGCCGTACTGGAATCGCAAACTACTCCCAGCTTCTCAGAACGAGCATAGAACTCCAAAGCCCCGCCCAGAAAGATGCCAATATTGCCATGCTCCATCCCGGAGTTGCCTATATCGACCACTTCTCCGTTCAGCAACTCATAACGGCCCCCATCTTTAGGCAGCGCCAAAAACTCTGCATCCGTCCAAACTTTCTTGCCAGCAGCAACAGTCACGGGTTCACTTACATAGCGATAGGCCGATACTAGCACTGACGTCAGGCCACTTCATCCCCCCGCAACCCTTAAAGATAGCGAGTCAACTCGACGCGATAGCGACCTTTCTTTGTGGTCGAAACCTCCCCCACCTGCACCCGACCGCGACCGCGAATCGCAATCAGATCGCCCGTCGCCACCGGACGGCTAGCCTGAGTAATGGTTTTCCAATTGACCTTGACCTCCCCCGTTTGAATATCGCCCGCCATACGACTGCGGGAGGTGCTAAACCCTGCCGAGGCGATCGCATCCAGCCGCATCGACGCTTCAACCGTGGTAATAGACTTCGTACGAGGAGGCCGAACCCTCAATGCCTCAATAGAAATCTGCTTGGTTTTCACCGGCACCGATCGCACCTGGGTCAAACTCATTTCTAGATGGGGTACCAACTGCGGCTCCAAGACAATCTGAGCCCCCTGCTCTCCGACCGCTAAAATATCCCCCACCTTCTCGCGGACGATGCCCGTGGCCAAAATGCTGCCCAAAAAGTCTCGATGGGTGGCGGTATCGAACAAAAAATTGCCCCGCACTTCGATCGCCGCCAGCTCCACCACCGCTTTGGCCAGTGCTTGGGGATCGTCGCCAGGAGAAGCAATCAGCATGGAGGGGGGAGCGATCGCCAATCGCTGTCGCTCCGCTTGAGGATAGCCGCCCCAAGCAACCGTTTCGACTTCGGCGAGCGGCTCGAAAATCGCCATCGCCTCTGCCAGCTCTGGTGGGGATAAAAAGTCAGAGCATACCACTTCCCACGTTTTCATGGCCCGTTCGGCTAAATCGAGGGTACGGGCGATCGCCTCGCGATGTTCGACCCGCTGTAATAGTTCCGATCGCGGCAAAAGGTGCCCTGTAGTTTCCACAGATTTCAAGCGTAGATTAACTCAGTGAATGACAACTCTTACCTCTAGCCCTTTGAGTATAGCGAGCTTCTCCAACTCGCGACCGCACCTGCCGAATTCATAGGCTAGACATTCCTCCAACCTTGACCGACCGATGCGACCAGCCTAGTTGATTTGAGCCACCGTCACTCCCGTACCGCCATCGTTGGCTTCCGCAGCTTCAAAACTAGCCACGCGGGGATGGCGCTTCAAAAACTCCTGCACGCCCGCCCGCAACTTGCCGGTGCCGTGGCCGTGAATAATCCACACCGCTCCAGAAGCCGCATTGGCAATCCAATCGTCCAGTTGATATTCGGCATCCGCCACCCGCTGACCGCGAATATCGAGGGTGTTCTGGCTGGTGCGCACCTGCAGGCCCCTATCCGCCGCTGAGGGCGGGATTTTTGGGGTTTTCACGGGCTGCAGACGCTGCCGCTGTTTGGCTTGCACCTCGTCGAGGGGCTCGATCTGCGACAGATTGACATTGAACTTTAAAATACCGCTGCGGACCGTAAAGCTGCCGCCCTCGATCGCCACCAATTCCCCGACCCGATCCAACTCTCGCAAGCGAACGCGATCGCCGATCTCGGGATAAAACTCCGTCGCCACCACCGGCTCGGGCTGGCGCTTTTGGGTTTGCTTGCCAATGCGTTTGAGCTGTTCCGAGGCTGCCTGGGCATCTCGACCGGTGGCCCCCTGCTTCTGCAACCGCCGAATCACAGAGGCCACTTCCCCCTGCGCCGACCGAATCGCCTGCTCGATCGCCGCCTTCTTCTCCGCTTCCAACTCCGCCTCCCGCCGGTCTAACTGGCGGGCGCGCTCTTTCATCTCCTGCTGCAGCGTTTCCAACTGAGCTTGCAGACTATTGAGGTGAGTCAGTTTCTCCTCTTGCTCGGCCCGCTGGCCTTCCAATCCGGCGATCGCCGTATCCACTTGAAAACTGTCTTCCCCCAGTCGAGCTTTAGCGCGATCGATGACGACTTCATCCAGCCCCAGGCGTAAGGCGATCGCGAGGGCGTGCGATCGCCCCGGAATGCCCCACATCAGGCGATAGGTGGGGGCGAGGCTGCTGGAGTCGAATTCGACGGAGGCGTTTTCGAACATGGGGTCTTGGTATTTGAGGGCTTTGAGTTCGCCGTAGTGGGTGCTGGCCACAGTCAAGCGGGCGGTATGGGCCAAGTGTTCGAGTAGGGCTGCGGCTAGGGCAGACCCTTCACTGGGATCGGTGCCCGCCCCCACTTCATCCAGCAGCACCAGAGCATCGCCATCGATCGCCGCTAGCACTCGACTAATGCGGCGAATGTGACCCGAAAAGGTGGACAGACTTTGCTGCAGGGATTGCTCGTCGCCAATATCGGCAAATACCCCGTCAAACCAGGGAAGCAGCACGGGTTCTCGGGCAGGCAAAAAGATGCCCGCTTTCGCCATCACGACCATCAGGCCCAAGGTTTTGAGGGTGACGGTTTTGCCGCCCGTGTTGGGGCCGGTGATGACTACTGCTCGCTTTTCGGGGGCGATCGCCAGATCGATCGGCACCACCTCAAATGGCTGCTCGGAGTCCTTTTGCGATTGCCACAACAGCAACGGATGCCGCACTGTCCGCAGGGATAGGGTATCCGTGTCAAAACTGGGGGGATGGGCGTTGAGCCACAGACTGTAGCGGGCGCGGGCGATCGCGCCATCGACGAGCACCAACATGGCCTGCAGGTGGCGCAGATCGTCCGCCACTTCCCCCACCTGCTCGCTCAACTGCCGCAAGATCCGCTCTTCTTCCCGTCGCTCTCGGGCCTGCAACTCTCTCAGTTGGTTGTTGTCGCTGACAACGCTATTGGGTTCCACATAGAGTGTGGCTCCGCTGGCGGAGCTGTCGTGAACCAGTCCCTTCACAACATCCCGATGGCTGGCTTTAATTGGAATCACAAAGCGGCTGTCCCGTTCGGTCACCACCATTTCTTGAATGGCCGAACTCTTGGCCGACATGATGTTCTGCAGTTTGTCTCGCACGCAATTGCGCAGGGTGCGAATATTGCCGCGCAGATTGCCTAAAGTTTCGCTAGCGCGATCGGTGACTTCGCCGCGCTCGTCAATACAGCGATTGATGTCCCGCTCGATCTCCGGGTAGGTGCGAATGCTGGAAATGGCATCCTGCAGCAGCGGTGCCTCTTCCGTCTCGTCCAGCACCCGCCGCACTTTGCGAGCCCCCGCCAGTGTATTGGCCACATCGCTCAACTCGCGTCCCTGCAGCACGCCCCCCAACTCTGCCCGCTGCAGCAAGGGGACGAGATCGCAAATCCCCTGTATGGGAATGCCGCCGGGAAGGCTGAGGTCGAGGGCGATCGCCTCGCCGGTTTGGGCCAGCAGGGTTTCGCTCTGTTGGCGGGACATCCAAGGGGTAATGGTACGGCAGGCGCTATTGCCGATGCGGGTGGCGGCAAAGCTGGCGAGATGTTCGCACAGCCGCGACCATTCCAGTAGTTCTAAGGTCTCGACTAGAATGTCGGGGGGGTGAAGAGTGGCGGCGGCAGCGTTCAAGGATTTGGATTCGGAATGCTCTATCCATCTTGACATTGCTCGAGGGTGTGGAGGCGATCGCCGTTCGTCAAGGGTGGGGCGACCGATCGCAATTTTGCCGATCGCGGTTTTATTGACGGTGAGGTGTTGAGGGCGATCGAGACGGATGAAGCAACATCAACGACTTGGGTGAACCAATAACCTAGAGCTTGGGGAGTAAAATTGCTATGACTATCACTGCGATCGATCTACCGATAGAAAAAATTGCTGAGTTCTGCGATCGCTGGCGAGTGACTGAGTTTGCTCTATTTGGCTCCGTCCTGCGCGATAACTTTCGCCCCGACAGCGACATTGATGTGATGGTGCAATTTCACCCAGATGCTCGCCCCACCTTCAATACCCTAGATCGGATGGAAGCAGAGTTAAAGGCCATTTTTCACAGAGATATTGACCTAATTACCCGTCAGGGTATCGAAACTAGTCGCAACTACCTACGCCGCCACGAGATTCTTTCCTCTGCTCAGGTCATTTATGCAACGGGATCTTCAATTCTTGCTTGATATGCTCCAATCTGCGGAACTCATCACCACCTACACTGCTCAATGCTCGAAAGATGATTTCGTTGAAAATGTGCAGCTTCAGGATGCAGTCATTCGGCGACTATTGGTGATTGCTGAAGCTGCAAGACGAATTTCAAAAGCAACTCGACAGACATTGCCAGACATCGCGTGGCAGGAAATCAACGGAATGCGAAATCGGTTGGTTCATGAATATGATGATGTAGATATTATTGTCGTTTGGAATGTGGTTCAATCTGAAATAACGCCTCTGATTGAAGAATTGAAGTTGCAAATCCCTCCCGAAAGTTGAAGGCAGGGAAGTGGCAGTGGAGATCGAGGCAGCATAACAAGTTTCTGCAATGGAATTTTGCGGGCGGATTTGAAGATTTTAATTGAGGCAATCAGCCAGGGTTATTTCATTCAAAGATAGCCCTGAGTGTGTTGAGGGTCTGTCCACATCGTCGCTGAGCTTGGGCCATATTGGTAAAGCCAAACTCTCGGTAGAGGTTGATGGCAAAGTTGCGGGCCAAGGCGCAAATCTGGACCAGAGGAGTGGTGCGAATGCGAGATTTGTCCTCTCCTTGAGTAACATCTCGAACATAATGAACCTTGTTTCCCACCCCCCAATCGTTGCGAATCCGTTGAGCCAACTGCTCGGCGCTCTCTGGAAAGGAGCAGATGTAATAGCGGGTTTTGCGGGTGACCACATTCATATCGTGCAACAGTTCTTCGCGGGTGGACTGCACTCGAATGACACATTGCAGTCCCGGCCAATCCGGTAAGCCGTCGAGCTGATAGCACACCTGGGTCACTCGGCGTTCGACGCGCCCGTGACCCTTACTGATGTCGAGATATTCCTGCTGGGGGACAAATTGCTGCTTGACTGCGGTAAATAGCTTCGGCTGATTCCCCTTCAGGGCTCCCAAGTAATCATTGCCCAGGGCTTTTTCATTCTAAATTGGCGCAAAGTGTGCATTAGGTTTTTCCTGACAAGCCTTAAAATATTACACTATTTAAAGAGTTTTGAGGTACTTTTAAGCTCTTTTCCTGCATGGAAACAATGATCGACTCCTTTCAGACATAACCAGAATTTCTGAACATTGGCAGTTAAATGACCATACATGGATTCACCTCCCAGAGCTTAAAAAAGCCCAGCCCCGCTGCCCGATCGTGGGATCTCCTGCGGGAGTGCTATTACTTACACCAATTTCTCTCCGAAGTTCTGGAGATCGTTGCCTCTGCACCGCATGAATTAGATGAATGGGATCGTTTACCCCAAATTCGTAGGAAGGTGCGCCAACTCGTTCTAAATTCCTATTGGGTAAAAACCCAATATTCACGACCAGATGCTCAAACGGGAGTGAATGTAACGACTCTTTATGATGAAATTGGCTATCCTTTAACAGTTCAGAATGTCACGACCAAACCAGGACTTCTTTCGCCAATTCACAACCACGGAACTTGGGGTGTTATATTCCAAATTCGAGGAGAAGAACGCCACACCTTTTGGCGTCGCGTCAATCCTGCCGAAAAACCGCTCCAGATTGAACCCGTTGGCGAACATTTGCTCGGACCCGGTGAAATACTCAGCCTCCATCCCGATGCCATTCACCAAGTCGAAACCGTAGGGCAAAAGATCTCCTTAACCTTTCAATTTTACGGCGATACTCAACCCAAAAGCCGATTCCAATTCGAACCCGAAACCCAGACTGCAAGACGCTTTTAACGACCTTCTCCCCTTCAGGAGTTCCTACGATGACGACAACCGACACGAGTCCCCAACAGGAACGCTATTTTGCCCTCATCGATCGCCTGCTGGAGTGCCCCAATGGAACAGAACCAGAAGTGTTAGATAGTTCTCCCGAACTGCTAGATGCTGGCTTTGTGCAGGCGCTAATGCAGACAGCCTCCTACTTTGCCCACCAAGATAACCCCGAGGCCGCCAAGTTCTTGATTTTCATTGCTCGAGAATTGGCCCGCCAGCTAGGTCTGTATCCCCAACCCGAGGAAACCTAGCATGGCACTCAGAAAGCACTATCAGTTCTCGATCGCTTTCCTGGTGGGCCTTATCGTGGCCTGCTTGTGGTCGATTGAGCGTGGCTCGGTTCCCTCGCCGCTCGGTGCAGATAGCGCCTCGGCCCGGACGACTACAATTACGGTATCCGCTGCTGCCAGTCTCCAAAATACCCTAGAGGCGATCGCGCCTCAGTTCCGAGCAGCCCATGCGGACATTGCTGTTGACTACAATTTTGGTTCCTCTGGGGCACTCCAGCGGCAGATCGAGCAAGGTGCCCCTGCCGACGTGTTTTTCTCGGCAGCCACCAAACAGATGGATGCTTTGGCCGCAAAAGAGTTGATTCTGACCGACTCCCGTCAGTCTCTAGTCTCCAACAGCCTCGTGCTGATTGCCCCCACAGCTTCCCCCCTGGACATTACAGACATCAGCCAGCTTCGAGATATCGAGATCCGCCACTTTGCCGTAGGCGAATTTCGCAGTGTCCCTGCCGGACAGTATGCCGAACAGGTCTTCGATCGCATGGGTTTACTGGAGCTGTTGCGGCCTACATTTGTGTTTGGCAACAATGTTCGCAGCACCCTCGCTGCTGTCGCCAGTGGTAACGCCGAGCTAGGCATGGTTTACGCCACCGACGCAGCCCTCTCCGATCGCGTACAGGTGCTGGCGACCGCCCCCGCAGGCTCCCACAAACCGATTGTGTACCCGATCGCCACGACCCATAGCAGTCCCCACCCCGATGCCGCCCAAACCTTTATTGATTTTCTGACCGCCGACACGGCTCGGGAAATCTTTGCAGACTTTGGATTCGGACCGATTCCGCCGTCACTGTAGGAGGCGTTCGAGAACGGCCCCTGCGGCGATTCGCCTGCATTCCCCTCTTCTGAGATCGCCATGATTGACCTATCGCCCCTCTGGATCTCGCTGCGGATTGCCACCATTGCCACCGCCATCACCTTTTTCTTAGGGATTGCCGCCGCCCACTTCATGCATCGCTATCGGGGACGCTGGCGATCGCTGCTCGATGGCGCGTTCCTGGCACCGATGGTCTTACCGCCCACGATGTTGGGCTTTTTGCTCCTGCTGCTGCTGGGCAAACACGGGCCTCTGGGTGCCCTCCTGGGGATAGTTGGGGTCAGTATTGTCTTCACCTGGTATGCCGCCATCATCGCCGCTACGGTGATGGCCTTTCCGCTCATGTACAAAACTGTGCTGGGGGCACTCGATCGGAGCGACAGTAACCTGCAGCAGGCTGCCCGCACCCTGGGAGCCTCGGAACTGCGTCTGTTCTGGCGCATCACCTTACCCCTAGCCCTCCCCAGTATCCTGGCAGGCACCACCCTCGCCTTCGCCCGTGCCTTGGGCGAATTTGGAGCCACCCTCATGCTGGCGGGCAATATTCCCGGCAAAACTCAGACCATCCCCATGGCTATTTATTTTGCAGTCGAAGCGGGAGCCTTTGGCGAAGCTGCCGCTTGGGCTGGAGTCATTCTGGCGATCGCCCTAGGGGGATTGGCGTTGGTACAGGGCTGGCAGGGACGCAGCCAAGCCCAAAGAGGAAGACTGCATCGGGAAGCAATCGATCTGGAGTCACGATCGCGTCTGCCCACTCTCATCTCCCAATCCCCTCCCCCTGCAAGTCCCTCTCCCTCCCTTTCCGTCGCCCTGATAAAACACCTCCCCGGCTTCAGTCTGGATATATCCTTCTCCACAGACAGCCAACCTCTAGGACTGTTAGGTGCATCCGGTGCAGGGAAAAGTCTGATTCTGCGTTGCATTGCGGGGATAGAGACCCCAGATAGGGGACGGATTGTGCTGAATGGACGGGTGTTGTTCGATTCGGAGCGGGGGATTAATCTGCCGAGCTGCGATCGCCGCGTTGGCGTACTGTTCCAAAACTATGCTCTGTTCCCCCACCTCAGCGTGGCTCAGAACATCGCCTTTGGCTTGCCCGGAAAACTAACGGTGCGGCAGCGGCAGCAGATTGTCGAGGAGCAGTTGGCGGCGATGCAGCTTGAGGGAATGGGCGATCGCTATCCTACTGCCCTCTCCGGGGGGCAACAGCAGCGGGTGGCAATGGCTCGTGTCCTGACCAGTCAGCCCGAGGTTTTATTACTGGACGAACCCTTTTCCGCGCTCGATACCCACTTACGCTACTTGATGGAACGGGATCTAAAGCTGCGCTTAGAACGCTTCTCTGGCATCACCCTATTTGTCACCCACAATATCGAAGAAGCCTACCGCATCTGCAGCAACCTACTCGTGATGGATCGAGGCCGCGCTAGTGCCCACGACTCGAAATCTGTCGTACTGGATCGCCCCAAAAATGTCAGTGCTGCCCGTCTTACGGGCTGTAAAAATATCTCCCCCGCCGTTCCGATTGACCCCTCTACGATTCGCGCCTCGAACTGGAACTGTATCCTGCAAGTTGCCGAACCGATTCCCGACACCCTCACCCACATTGGCATACGGGCCCATCAGTTTGGCTTCTTAGAAGCCATCAGCCAGAGGGAGACCGTTATTCAGAACTGGAGTAGCCAGAGAGGCAGCCAGGACGCACAGGCGCAGAAGGCTCAGCAAGATGGGGGGCAGAATCTAAGCCACCGCCCGCGATCGGTGACTCCCAATACCTTCCCCTGCTGGCTCGCCATGACCAGTGAAACGCCCCACCGCATGACCCTTTACCTCAAGCTCGATACCCCCCCTGCCCATCCGCAGGACTACCACCTACAAGCAGAAATCTTCAAAGAAAAGTGGGCTGTTCTCAAACAGATGCCCTTTCCGTGGTCGCTCGTGCTCGATCCAGCAAAACTCATGATGTTGAGTGACGGCTAATTTCAGCAAGTTCCAGTTAAAGGGATTTTAGGAGCTGCTCGAACTCCCGCAGAGCAACGCTAGAACCTGCTGCCCAGGATCGTTCTACATATTGTGGCAACAAGTTTTTGACATCTATGTCAGGAAAAGTGGGGCTGGTCGAGCTAGCTCGATACCCCTCTGCGGCGATCGCGTGAATCGCTAAGCTGCCCTGGCGATAAATCCAAACCTCAGGAACATTGAGGGCTCGATAAATCGCTAAATCTGTGAGTGAAGTCAGATCCATTTCAATGGCAAGGTCTGGAGGTAGATCTTCGCTTAGATCGATGCGGTCTTTGCCCAAAACAGCCTGCCAATTTTGGATATAGAAGCAGGCATCGGGTTCCGCTCCGGCTGCTTGAAATCGTTTCAGGGTAACTGGATGGGAACTATCCCAATCTCGCCCTCGATGGCGCAACAAAGCTTTAACCAGGTCTACCAAACTATCAATTCGTCTCCCGTGACCGGCCAGAGGTGCCATGATGGAAATTTCTTGAGTATAGGCATTGAATTGGATTTTGATAGCAGCATCATCATGACGGCTCTCTAGCAGCGCTTCGTAGTCTGCCCAGGTTTGATAGCGCAGGGTAACCTCGCTCCCTGGTGGTAGTTCAATGCGCTCTGGGCTAACTGTTAAAACCATAGAGTATCCTCTTTGCCAGTTTCTACAGATCCAGTTTCTACAGATCCAGTTTCTACAGATCCAGTTTCTACAGATATAGTCAAGCTAGACATAGCAGGCGAAACAGGGCAATAGTTCATGCTAACAGGCAAAGTTATGACTCCAGAAATCCGAGCAGAGTTCGATCGCCTGCGAGAGTTGGCGCTAATCAACCTACAGACGAGTAACAATAACCTAGAGGCCATTGCGAAGTTGGAGAAAGCGCAGAGCAAAACCCAGCGGCAAATTGATGCTTTGGGGGAACGGCAAGACAGAACCCAGCAATTCTTAGATGCCTTAGGAGAGCGGATTGAAGCCACCCGCAAGATTGCCGACAGCAATGCTCGCTCCATTCAGGCATTGAGCGATCGCCCCGACTGACCCTCACCCCCCATCAATTCGACAAGTCTCTGTCTCCTATTCTTTACCCCCCTCGCAAAGCATGGCGTCATCGGTAGTCAACCCAATTGCTCTTTAATTATGGCCATTACAACCCAGCGCTTCACCCTCAAAGACTATCTCAACTATGACGATGGCACTGACATCTCTTACGAACTCGTCAACAGAGAGCTCCTCCCAATGACCCTTGGCATGGGACAACATGGTGAAATCGCCGACTTTATCAACAGCAACTTTCGCACCGAGATCGAGCGTTTGGGTCGCGAGTGGGTCTCCAAGCAAAGGGTTATCGGCCTCCAATCCCCGAGAGGCGATCGATGGGATACTGTCCGAATTCCCGATGTCGTTGTCTTACCTGCAGCCCAGTGGCGGGAACTCCAGAACCGAGAAGCGGTTATCCGTCTCGACGAACCACCGCCGCTACTGGTTGTAGAAGTCATCAGCGAATCCACCCAAGGAGTTGACTATCGCGCTAAACGGTCTGAATACAGCGTTCTAGACATTCCCGAGTACTGGATTGTCGATCCCCTCGCGCAAAAGATCGCGATCCTTACCCTCGCTGAAGGCTGGTATGATGCCACCGAATTCACCGGCCCCCACGTCGTAAAATCCCTCACATTCCCCGAACTCACTCTCACCGTCGAGCAACTCTTAACCGGCGATCTTTGAAAGCAGTGACGCGAGCTCGATCGTGAACTGACCCTCACTCCAAGCTCGCGGCGCGGGGGGAAAAGGCAGAAAGATCGCAGGCGTGGGTTTTCCCCTCAATCAAGAGATCTTTCACCACCTGTGCAGTAATCGGAGCCAGTAAGACGCCATTGCGATAGTGGCCGGTGGCGATGATAACGTTTTGGTGCAGGGGCGATCGCCCTAAAATCGGAGCCCGCTGGCCGGAGGGCCGAGGTCGAATCCCAGCCCAAGCGTCAATCAATTCCGCATCTTGCAGCACCGGCAGCAGTTGGATTGCTTGCTGCATCAATGTTTGAATTCCCCCTAAAGTGGGGGACTGGATTGAGGCGTCGAACTCCACCGTGGCTCCGATCCAATAGGTGCCATCGGCCAGGGGCACGATGTTAACGTCGCCATCGGTAATGGGAGGACCGTAGAGCAGTGGGGCGGCGGGGCGAATGCGCAACGCTTGACCCTTGACGGGGGCAATGGGTAAATCCAGACCTAACTGCTGGTTGAACTGGGAACTGCCCAGGCCCGCCGCCACAATAGTGGTGCCCGCAGAGAGGGTGCGATGGCGGGTATAGAGCGCATTCACCCGCCCGCGCTCTGACTTAAGCCGCAGCACAGGCTCGTTAAAGAAAAACTGAGCCCCCTTTTGCTGGGCAGCGCGCACTAAAGCTTGTACGAAGGCGCGCGGTTCGATCTGGCGATCGCCGAGGGAATGCAATCCTCGCCCCTGCCACTGCACCGCCGGTTGCAGGCGAGCAATGCCTTCGGCATCTAAGGGATGGAGGTCGTAGTTGGCCACCTGCCGAGCAGCGATCGCGGGCAACCACTTCTCCCAAGCATCGGGAGCAATCAAGCGCAGCAACCCCTGCCGATTGACCGGCAGGGAATAGTCTAACTGCGATTCTAGATCGGCTACCACGGTTTCGAACCGGGCCAAGCTGGCTAGACGCAGATCCACGACGGGGCCGTGCTGTTGCAGGGTATTGATGGCCATCATCACCCCCAAGGCCGCGCCAGTTGCCTGTCCGGCAGGGGCGCCCGCATCCAGCGTCACCACTGACAGCGACTGGCGGGACAACTCGTAAGCGATCGCCGCCCCCACCACACCACAGCCAATTATGGCGACATCGCATTTCATTCAGTTCAGCCTTGTCAGTTTCAGCCTGTCTCGGGACACTCCCGGAAGGCGATCGTACCGTTACTCCGCCCAGCGAATCAAGCGTAACTCTAGACGATCGTGCAGATCGGGATGGTGGGGAAGCAGCCGCAAGGCAAGTCCTTGCAAGCCACTGCGGGAATAGTGAACCTTACCGCGATAGATCGCCAGCACTCCCTCCATCCCCGCAAACTCCATCGCTTGGGCCGTTCCGCCAGCAATCTCGCTCGCCTCGTCCACGCTGCCGCTATAGAGTTCCACCTGTACGTCAGTGGATAGCAGTTGCCCCAAATGCAAATAGGCAGTCACCTCAATCGGCTGTCCCATCGATAGCACCGGCGCTGCTGCCACGATCGCCCCTGACTCGTCCAATTGTTCTTGCAGGGGAAGCTCTGCGGCTTGTTCGCCAACAGGCTTCACCTCAACCCGATCGATCTCGATGTGATACCAGTGCATCAACAGTCGATCCTGCCACTCCACTAAAGCCTGGGCCGCAGCACAGTCGTCGGCGCGCATGCGATCGTAGTAGCCGCTAATGGGAAAATAGGCTTGCTCGGCATAGTTTTGCACCATTCTTTCTGTACTGAACTGCGGCAAGTTCAGACGCATGGAGTGTTTCATGCGACGAATCCACTGTCGGGGCAAGCCGTCGCTATCCCGGTTGTAAAACTGCGGCACGATCTCGTGCTCCAGTAAGTCATAGATAGCTGTGGACTCGACTCGATCTTGGTAGTCGCGATCGAAATAATCTTCCCCTCGGCCAATCGGCCAGCCAGTGTTGTAATAATCGGCTTCTGCCCACCAGCCATCTAAAATACTCAGGTTGAGCAAGCCATTGGCTGCTGCTTTCATGCCGCTGGTGCCCGATGCCTCGCGCGGGCGCAGAGGGGTGTTCAGCCACACATCTGCCCCCACCACCATCAGACTGGCCACAAACATGTCGTAGTCTTCGATAAAGACAATCCGATTGCGCACGCCTTCCTCGCGGGAAAAATGTACGATTTCGCGGATCAGTTCCTTGCCGGGATCGTCTTTGGGATGGGCTTTGCCAGCGAAGATGAACTGCACGGGGCGATCTTTATCGGTCAGCAGCTTGGCGAGACGATCGCGATCGCGCAGCAGCAAGGTGGCCCGCTTGTAGGTGGCAAACCGTCGCGCAAACCCAATCGTCAGAGCATTCGGATTGAGCACTTCCAAGGCCCGTTCTAACTTCAATGGGGATGCCCCCCGAGCCTCCCATTGGCGGTGCAGCCGCTGGCGGGCGAAGTGGACCAAATCGGCCCGACAGCGATCGTGGGTGCGCCACAGCTCTTCATCGGGGATGGTATCCACCTTTTGCCAGAGAGGATCGGATGGCGGGGCTTCGAACCAATGGGGACCGAGGTAGCGATCGAGCAGTTCCTGGTTATCTGTCCCCAGCCAAGTGGGGCTGTGAATGCCGTTGGTCACAGCCACGATGGGAACTTCCTCTGAAGGCAAGCTCTGCCACAGGCTGCCAAACATTTCCCGCGATACGTGGCTGTGTAACTTGCTGACACCGTTGACAAAACTAGCAGTATTAATGGCCAGCACCGCCATACTGAAGGGGGCCTGGAAATCTCCCGTATTTTCTCGTCCCAACCCCATAAACTGCTCGCGCGACAGTCCAAAACTCTTGTAGTAGCGGCCGAGGTAATAATCGATTTTGTCGGGGGGAAACAAGTCAATCCCGGCAGGGACTGGCGTGTGGGTGGTAAAAATCTGGCTGGACTTAGCCACCTGAAAGGCCGTCGTAAAATTCAGACCTTTTTCTGCCATTAACAGGCGAATCCGCTCTAGTCCCAAAAAGGCCGAATGCCCTTCATTCATGTGGAAGAGGGTGGGAGAAATTCCGAGGGCGCGCAGTGCCGCAATGCCTCCAATCCCCAGCATGATTTCTTGGTGGATGCGCAGATCTTTGTCGCCGCCGTAGAGTTCGTCCGTAATGTTCTGGTCGTATTGACTGTTGACATCGATATTGGTGTCGAGCAGGTACAGCGAAATGCGACCCACCCGCACGCGCCAAATGCGAGCGTAGACGGGGCGGTTGGGATAGTCCACCCGAATGCGCAGCTCCGAGCCGTCGGGGTTGTGCTCCAGTTCTAGCGGCATGTTGTAGAAGTCGTTGACGGGGTAGCGTTCCTGCTGCCATCCGTCGGGGTTGAGATACTGACGAAAATACCCTTTTTGATAGAGCAAACCCACCCCCACCAACGGCAAGCCCAAATCGCTAGCTGACTTGAGGTGATCTCCCGCTAAAATCCCCAAGCCCCCCGAATAAATCGGCAAGCAGTCGGCCAAGCCAAATTCGGCCGAGAAGTAGGCAAAGCATTCCCCTTCGACTGCACCATCTTGACGGTGCTTTTGGTACCAAGTGGGGGCTGCGAGATAGGTGTGGAGCTGTTGGCTGGCCCGCTCCATGTGGGCCAAAAATCCTTCATCGCCAGCCAATTCATCTAGCCGCGCTTGGTCGATTTGCCCCAATAGCTGAACGGGGTTGTGCTGACTGGTCTCCCACAACTGAGGCTGCATGCGGCGGAACAGGCGACGGGTCTCGACGTTCCAACTGAAGTGCAGGTTATAGGCCAGCTCTCGTAAGGCTTCGAGTGGCTGGGGCAAGTAGGGGGCAATTCGAAAGGTGCGCAGCGCTTTCATGGTGAGGATAGGCGATATTCATGCTTTTATGATGGTGCGCCCGTTTGGGAATCCCCTACATTTTTAGTTTGTCTTCCAACATAGTTTGTCTTCCAACAACTGAAGACCGCCTTTAGCCAATTTTCTAGAAGGAGTTGTGATGGAGGTGTCATTAGGGTTAATAGTAGGCTAAAGTTCGATCGCCTCTAGCAACATTACGGATTTAAAAAACTCCGGCTTCCAGCCCTCGAGTGGGCGATCGCCACCCGATCGCCCACTCGCACAACCCCCTCTGCCCCCAAGTCAGACAGCCGCGTATTCACCGCCAATCTGTAGTAGTGGTTAAACCGCTGGGATGCTACCCAAGCGGGCAAGGTTGCCTTGCGCTGCGAGATAAAGGTCCGTTGAAACTCGGGATAGGCTTCTCCCGTGCGGGCGTCGCGGGTGGGGACGATGCAACGCTGGCAGGGATTGGTGCCGAGTAGGGTAACAGTCCCGATCTGAAAGGGGATGCCCCGACCGTCAGCCGCATACAGCCGATCCTCCCAAAAAGCAGAGGTCTCCCTCAATTCGAGATTGGCGCGAAATCGCTGGCGCATGTCATTGGCATCGAGACTGTCAAACCAACTGGCGGCGGTTTCGAGTGTGGCGGTGGAGATGATTGTCGGTCCTGCCTCAACTGGGTCGTCTGGAAAGCCCGCTGCGGCACTTTGCACGACCCGAACGGATTGGCCGAAAAACTGGCTCAGCCAACTGCACAGGTGGGCGCGATCGCCATCCAACTCAAACGTAACGGGTTCGGCATCCGCCCCAGCACTGGCAGAACTGTCCCGCAGCGTCACCCTGCGCCGCACCAGATCGAAGTGCGATCGCAACTGATGAATCCGAGCGGTGCGCTTGCCATTGACGAACTTCCCCGCCTCGTCCACAATGGCGAACTCGCGATCGCCTTCCAACGCCCCAGACGGCATAACCCTGGCCTGCGATAGGGAAACACCATCTAACGACTTAATCGGGAAAATCGAAATTCGGTCTAGAACGGCCACGACACCAGTCCTTTAGGCCAGAACCTTGCTCAGGGAGCCCTGCACCAGCTTGACGGAAATCCCCACAAACACGAGCAGGGCGACGAGGGAACCCGCCAAAGACAATCCACCCCAAGGAGCATTCAGCACGATGCTGGACCAGGCCCAATCGCTGTGGGTGTAGATATAGCGGATAGGTTCGATCGCGTGGGTGAGAGGATTGAGGCTGGCCACCCATTTCAGCCAAGCGGGCATAAACGAGAGGGGAGCCAAGGCAGTGCTGGAGAAAATGAGCGGCAGGTTGATCAGGAAAATCAAAGCCAACAGTTCTGCGTGACCGGGCATGGCAAAGGCTAAGCCGAGGCTGAGGGCGGTAAAGCCCAAGACCAGTAAGGAAACGATCGCCGTCATGATGGCAAGCCCCACCGTATTGGGAATGCCAGCCCCCAAGACGTAGCTGGCCCCCACAATCACGCCCGTTTGTACTAGCGCCATGCTGACAATGAAAAAGGCCGAGGCCAACACAATCGAGAAGCGGGAGGCGAGGGGAGCCACCAGCAGGCGATTGAGAAAGCCGAACTCGCGATCGAACAGAACCGGTACGCCAGCGTTTAAGGCACCGCCGTAAGCGGTAAACACAATCACGCCCGCCCCGAGAAATTGCATGTAGCTAGTGGTTTCGCCAAACAGACCTTGGGGAGCATTTTGGAACAGCGAGCCGAATAACAACAGCCACAGCAGCGGTTGAATCACCCCCACCAAGAAGGTGGTGGGACGGCGCTTGAGTTGGATAAACCAGCGGCGGGTGAGGGCAAAGGTCTCTTGCCAAAATTCGAGCGAAAATAAGCCGGGCAGTTTCGCATCGAGGGTTGCAGAGCCCGGTTGGGAGGATCGAGCGAGGGATGCTCCTTCTGGCTGGGCAGATCCATTGTGGCTGAGGACCCCAGCGGAGAGGGCAGCACCGTTCTCAACGGCAGGTTTGGCCTTTTTGGCACCCTTAAGTTTAATCTTGGGGGCAGCAGCAGCCTCGGCGGCAGCCAATTCTGCGTCAGTCAGGGTTTTACCTGTGGAAGCTAGGTAAACATCGTCCAGACTGGGGCGAGAGTAAGCCAAACCGAAGATGGGTAGACCGGCGCCATCGAGGGCCTTACGAACCTTTGTGCTGGCCGCAATTTCATCATCGGTCACCACCAAATTGAGGGCATTGCCCTGGGCCGTGTTGATAACGACGTTCTGGACAAAGGGCAGGTCCGACATCAGTCTGAGGGCAGTTTCGGCTTCGTCGCGGGGGGTAAATTCCTGCAGGCGCAGGGTGAGGCGATCGCCCCCCACCTCCGCCTTGAGCTCGGCGGGGGTGCCGCAGGCAATGACGGTGCCGACATCAATAATGGCCACCTTATCCGCTAGAGCATCCACTTCTTCGAGATAGTGGCTGGTGAGCAGGATGGTGATGCCGCGAGCCTTTAAGCTGCGCAAAAATTCCCAAATGACCGTGCGGCTTTCGATGTCGAGGCCGACGGTGGGTTCGTCTAAGATCAAGACTCTGGGCTCGTGCAGCAAGCCCGCCGCCAGATCCAAGCGCTTGCGCAGGCCGCCGGAATAGGTGCCGATTTTGTCATCGGCCCGATCGTGGAGCTCGAGCAAGTCCAAAACGGCATTGATGCGCTGCTTGGCCAGCGCTCGGCTCATGTGGTAGAGATCTGCCTGCAATTGCAACAGTTCGCGCCCCGTCAACATTTTGTCGAGGGCGACATCTTGGGCGACGTATCCGATTTTTTGGCGCACGGCCCGAGGGTTATCCAACACCGAAATGCCGCACACCTCCATGCGACCCCTTTCGGGACGCATGAGGGTACACAAGCACCGCAGGGTGGTGCTCTTACCTGCACCGTTCGGCCCCAAGAGTCCAAAGATTTGGCCGGGTTCGACTTCTAACGATACGTCCTTGAGGGCGAGGATATCGCCATATCGTTTTTGTAAGCCCTGAATCAGTACTGCCGGTTCCACCGCGTGCCACCTATAGATAGCTTTCTTAATGTTATTTAACACCGAACTGAAGGGTTCCTGCAGGACTCCCATCAATCTCTTTAGATGTCTAGAAGGAAGGAGGGTCTCTCTCGACCTGAGTTCGATAGCTCTGCATTGCCCTCACCCCCGGCCCCTCTCCCTCGGGAGAGGGGAGAAACAGCCGCTGCTAAGCTTGGCTGGATTGGTTCCTCTAGGCCCAAAGTTATGATTGATGCTGCCCTTAGCGGGGGCGTAGGGGTAGGGGACACACTTTGGTCGAACTGAGGTGGCTCGGAACCAAAATCAGTTTTGGGCTAATTGATGTCAAATGGCGATTCCTGGTGTAGACTTCATTGCAGGTGAGGAGTGAACGACAAAAAGCGGGCAGAAGACGAAACGCGGAAAGTCTTCAGCTCGCTTTTTGCCTTTTACAGGGCTCTTGCAATTGCCTCAGACACTCGTCCGAGTGCCGCCCCGAAGTTTTTGAGCGATTGCCAAAGAGTTCCCAGCCAAGGCAAGCTGTTCGATCGCAAGCTATTCAATAAACTGCGTCACCTGCGTGCGCCGATGAATCTCCAGGCGACTCCATTGCTGCACCTCGTCCGCTTGCGGATCTCGATCGCCCAATACCACCTGCACGTTTCCCGAGAGCGCGATCGTCTCTGCCGTTACCTCCACCCGCTCGGCCGTCGCCCGCCACTGAGGATGCACTAGCTCAATCGGTCCGCTCAACATCACCCGATCCGCTGTGGCATCGTAAATCGCAGCACTTGTCAGCACTGTCAGCGTGGCGTTTGGTCGATAGACCACGTTGCCTTCTAGCAAAAACAGTTCATCCCGATGGTTTCCCTCCAGCCGCTGCGCCTCAAACCGTTGTGCGCCTGCGGACAAGGTCACCCCATCGGTGAAAATGCTCTGTCCCGTCAGATTGTTATAGCTTCCGAGCGGTCCCATCGCCTCTGCTCGACCCTGGCGGATGGCAAAATTGCCGCTGGCTCGCACGATCGCGCCCCGATCGTCATACTCGACATCATCGGCAACAATCGATATTTGCGATTGGGCGATCGCCAATTCCCCCACCAGGAGAACATTGCCGAGCGAGATGGCAGCAGCGATCGCTCTTCTTCTAGCCAATCGAGCCCAACCCATCGTCAGCCCATTTCTGGATAGCTCAGCAATACGAGCTTAACCTGCTTGCCCTGACTGGCGGATCTCGGCGATCCGCCGCCATCGCTCTATCTTGACAGGAACCCAACTTTATTCCAGATTTGGTATACATGGATAACATCAAAACCATCAAGTCGCTCAGTTGGATGGGGAATTCCCGTAAATCGCTCAAGGAATTCCCACGCGAGGTGCAGCAGGTTCTAGGGTTTTCCCTCTACCGGGCACAGCTTGGCAGCAAGCCCCTCCAGGCTAAGCCGCTCAAAGGGTTTTCTGACTCCGGCGTACTGGAAATTGTTGAAGACCGCGATGGTGACACCTATCGAGCTATTTACACGGTTCGATTTGCAGAAAGAATTTATGTTCTCCATGCCTTCCAGAAAAAGTCAAAGCAAGGCATTAAACCCCCCAAGTCGGACATCGATTTAATCAAACAGCGACTGAAGGCTGCCGAATCAGACTATCGAGAGAGAAAACGAGCAGAAGGAGACTAAACATGGCTAAACATATCGAGGTTGAAGTCAGTAGTGGCAATGTCTTTGCCGATTTAGAACTTCCTGATGCCGATGAACTTCTGTTCAAAGCACAGATTGTCGCCCGGATCTGCGATTTGATCGAAGCTCGCAACCTTACCCAGCAGCAGGCGGCCGAGTCGCTCGGAACCCAACAGCCCAAGGTATCAGAGCTGATGAGAGGCAGGCTGGATGGATTCTCCACCGATCGCCTATTTCGGTTTCTCAATGCGCTCGATCAGGACGTTGAAATCGTCATCAAGCAAAAGCCTCATGCAAATTCCGTAGCAGGTGTCCATGTGTCTTAGCTCTGGCAATTCCCCCCTCGATCGAGACTTCATTTCACGCCCCACGACTCCCTCTCACAAGGCTGTCCAACTGATGAGTGCCCTTCGGTCCCTCATTGCAAAGACACCCGCACCCCAAAAATCCGAAACCTGACTGTGGCTCAGCATCTCAAACATAATTTCAGGATTGTGGCTGTGGCGATCGCCCTGGCGATTGCGAGCCCCCTCGGCGACTCAATTATTGTTCACTCAATTGCTCTGGCTGCCTCTGTCAGACCAGTGCGGGGAGAAGGCGGCATGGTGGTGTCGGCCCATCCGCTGGCCACCGATGCGGGGGTGGAGATGTTGGAGCAGGGGGGCAATGCAGTCGATGCAGCGGTAGCGACGGCACTGGCTATTTCTGTGGTGGAGCCATTCTCGGCAGGAATTGGGGGCGGCGGCTTTTTGCTGTACTACGATGCGGCAAGCGGAGATATCGAGGCGCTAGATTTTCGCGAACGGGCTCCGCAGGCAGCGTTTCGAGACTTGTATTTAGACGCGGATGGCGAGGTGATTCCCCGCGCCAGTTTGGATGGCCACTTGGCGGTGGGGGTGCCGGGGACAGTGGCGGGATTGGCAGAAGTTCACGAGCGCTACGGAGTGCTGCCTTGGGAAGTGGTGGTGGCTCCGGCGATCGCCCTAGCTGAAGGGGGTTTCCCCGTTCACAGGCGGTTTGTCAGTGCGATCGATCGCCGTCAAGAGACGCTCTGGCAGAACCCCGCAGCGGTGGAGGTGTTTGCGAATCGGGGGGAGCCGTATGCAGTGGGAGACATCTGGGTGCAGCCGGATCTGGCGGAGACGTTAAAGGCGATCGCGGCAGACCCCGATCGCTTTTACGAGGGGGAGATTGCGGCGGCGATCGCGGCCGATATGGCGGCCAATGGCGGCCTGATTGGGATAGAAGATTTAGCAGCGTACCGACCCATTTGGCGGGAACCCCTGTGCGGCAAGTTCCGCGAGGCGCAAGTGTGTTCTATGCCGCCCCCCTCTTCGGGTGGAGTTCACCTGCTGCAAATGCTGAATATGCTGGGGGACACCGAGCTAGCGGCGGCGGGCTGGCACGATGCGGATGTCTTGCATCTAATGGTGGAGTCGATGCGGATTGCCTACGCCGATCGCGCCACTTACTTGGGCGATCCCGATTTTGTCGAGGTCCCCGTCACCGCCCTCACCAGTCCCGACTATGCCGCCGAGCGCCTCGCCGAGATCGACCGGACTCGCGCCCGTCCGTCTGAAGAGGTGCAGGCGGCGGATGCGGAAACGATCGCGCGGTTGAGCGAGTCGGAAGACACCAGTCATTTAACCGTGGTGGATGGCGATCGCAATGCTGTCAGCCTCACCTTTACCGTCAACGGCACCTTCGGAGCAGCGGTGGTGGCTGAGGGAACCGGGATTTTGCTCAATAACGAGATGGATGATTTTGCCGCAGCTCCGGGGGTCCCCAACCTGTTCGGGTTAGTGGGCAGCGACGCGAACGCGATCGCTCCAGGCAAAACGCCGCTCTCCAGCATGAGTCCGACGATTGTGTTGCAAGATGGCGAACTCCGTCTCGCCACGGGATCTCCGGGGGGCAGCACCATCATCACCACCGTTTTGCAAATTGTGCTGAATGTCTTGGCCTACGGCATGGATGCAGGGGAAGCCATCTCAGCTCCTCGCTTGCACCATCAGTGGTGGCCCGATCGCCTGATAGTAGAGCAATGGGGGTTTGACGCGGCCACCTTAGCGGATTTAGAAGCGCGCGGTCACGAATCGAGCTTTCGTGCGGGCTGGGGGAATGCCAACGCGATCGCAGTCACCCCTGACGGTAGCTTGGAGGGAGCGGCGGACCCTCGCCAGGATGGGACGGCTCGGGCAACCCGTTGAAAGCACTGGGGTGTGGTTGCTGTCTTTGGCAGATGCAGTTCCTGCGGCAGGGACAGCAATCAGCTGGGGAACTGAAGCCAGTAAGCGACCCCCTTTCCGATAGAATTGATCGAGACAAACGCGAAAGGAACAGAAATGTCAGCCACTTTAGAAAGCGTTCGCAAGATCGTTGCCGAGCAACTCGGAGTTGAAGAAGGGACGATCGAACCCGGATCTCATTTCCAAAACGATCTCGGTGCCGATAGTTTAGACACCGTAGAGTTGGTCATGGCTTTTGAAGAAGAATTCGATCTCGAAATTCCCGACGAAGAAGCCGAAAAGATTGCAACTGTTGGGGATGCTGTCAGTTATATCGAGACCACTAATAAGTCTTAGAACGAGATCGGTCTTAGAACGAGATAAGCCCTCCGAGGGATATTCATCTCGACTTGCGATCGGCTTGTCCGTCAATTGCCTCCCACAACCGACAGCGATTGACCCACTGAGCTAGCTTGGAATCACTGCCGCCTGACTGGCCGAAGGGGGGCCGCCAGTGCAACAGAGGTCGAGCTATCCCTCAGTCCGTACTTTGCATCCTCAGAAATTTGCCTTATCGCGCACCGTTTTTTCTCCCCATCCGACTTATGTCTGCGAACCGTACTATCGAGCTCAAGCGCGTGGCTATCACTGGCCTCGGTGCTGTCACTCCGATTGGCAATACCACTGAAGCCTACTGGCAAGGATTGATGGCCGGTCGCAGTGGCGTTGGTCCCATCACCCATTTCGATGCCTCCCGACACGGTTGTCAGATTGCGGCTGAAGTGAAGGACTTCGATCCGTCGCTATACCTCGATCGCAAAGAAATCAAGCGCAACGATCGGTTCGTCCATTTTGCGATCGCCGCTACCGAGCAAGCGATGGCAGACTCCGGCCTGCCCATTAGTGAAGTCAATGCCGAGCAGGTGGGAGTCATTATTGGCACTGGCATTGGCGGCATTAAGGTCCTAGAGGATCAGCAAGAAGTCAATCTCACCAAAGGGCCGGGGCGCTGCAGCCCCTTCATGATTCCGATGATGATTGCCAATATGGCGGCGGGACAGGTGGCGATTCGGGTAGGGGCAAAAGGTCCCAGTAACTGCACCGTTACTGCCTGTGCGGCAGGTGCCAATGCGATCGGCGAGGCTTTTCGCATCATCCAGCGGGGAGATGCTCAAGCCATGATTACCGGCGGGGCAGAAGCCGCCATTACCCCCCTATCGATGGCTGGCTTTTCCAATATGAAAGCCATGTCCACCCGCAATGACGAGCCCGATAAGGCCAGCCGCCCCTTCGACAAAGACCGAGATGGTTTTGTCATGGGAGAAGGCAGCGGCGTGTTAGTGCTGGAGGAATTGGAACACGCTAAGGCCCGCGGTGCGAAGATTTACGCCGAAATTGTCGGCTACGGCCTCACCTGCGATGCCTACCACATCACCGCGCCCTCAGAAGGAGGGGAAGGGGCCGCGCGAGCCATGCGACTGGCGCTCAAAGATGGCGGTCTCTCAACCGATTCGGTGGATTACATCAACGCCCACGGCACCAGTACCCCCGCCAACGATAAAAACGAAACGGCGGCCATCAAGACGGTATTTGGCGATCGCGCCCGTGCTGTCGCAGTCAGCTCCACCAAGTCCATGACCGGTCACCTTCTGGGCGGTTCTGGCGGCATCGAAGCCGTTGCTACGGTGCTCGCGATCGCCCGCGATCGCGTCCCCCCCACCCTCAACCACCACAACCCCGGCAAAGGTTGCGATCTCGACTACGTTCCCCACCAAAGCCGCGCCCTGACGGTTGACATTGCTCTGTCCAATTCCTTCGGCTTTGGCGGTCACAATGTCACCCTGGCTTTCTGTAAGTACACTGGCGATTGACCCCAAAAGGAGTGTTGAGGGATGACAGCCACGGCTACCGCCGGGATGTTAGTCGCCCAGTTTTTAAACGAGCGCGAGCGCGATTTAGCTCGTGCCAGTCGCCGCACCTACCGCATGGCGCTAGAACAATTCAGCCAAGATTGCACCCTTCCCCTCAACGACATCAAAACCCACCACATCCAAGCCTTTCTCAACAATCTCAAGGGTCGTCCCTATAAAAATAAAGCGGGCAAAACCCTCTATCCTCCAGCTTCCCCTGCCACCTACAATCTCAAGCGGCTGGCCCTGCACCAATTTTTTGCTTGGGCAGAATCTCGCGGCTACTGCGAGACACCGCTGCCCACCCGTCCGATTCGGGCTGCTCGCCTGCCCGCCAAACTGCCCCGCGATATCGATCGCCTCATGCTAGAGCGAGTCCTGATCCGGGCCGACAGCCATTCCCTGCGCTACTCCGCGCTAGTGCGGGTGTTGCTCGAATGCGGCTTGCGGGCACAGGAGACAATCGATTTATCGATCCAGGATTTTCAAACCAGTGCCGAGGGGTCCATTTTGGACGTGCGCAGCGGTAAAGGCAGCAAACCCCGCGTGGTGGCGGTGGGTGAAGCTCTAGCTGAGTTGCTGCAGGAATATCTCTACGAAGAACGATTCCCCTACTCCCCCACCGATCCCCTGTTTGCCTCCCAATCGAAGTGCCCGCGCTATCGGGGTCGCCCCCTCACCTACGACGGCCTGCGCCACGTCATCCTCAAACTCACCCGCGACGAACCGGGCCAACAAACCCCCCACCAATTCCGCCACAGCTTTGCCACCCTGCTGCTGGATAAAGGGGTTGCCCCCGAACACATTCAACACCTGCTGGGCCACACCACTGCGGCTATGACCATGCGTTACACTCAGCGGGCCAATTTGCGGGCGGCGATCGCGCGCTCGCGAGAAGCCTTAGATGCTGGCTTGGTCTAGACTGGACGAGTTCTTCCCCAACTGCTGATTGCCTAAACCTTTCCGAGCCAACCCCCACGGTAGGATGCCTGCCATGACTTATACCCCTCCCAAGATTGACTACCCCGATAGCGACGGGAAACCGATGGCCGACAATACCAAGCAGTTTGGCTGGATCGTCACCATCAAAGAGGGACTAGATTGGCTCTTTCGCGATCGCCCGGATGTCTTCGTGGCGGGAGATTTACTGTGGTACCCTGTCGAGGGGAAAAATACGATTCGGGTGGCTCCCGATGCGCTGGTGGCCTTCGGGCGACCCAAGGGCTATCGGGGCTCTTACATGCAGTGGAAAGAAAATAATATTGCCCCCCAAGTGGTGTTTGAAGTCCTCTCTCCCGGCAATACCCAGCGGCAAATGGCCCACAAGTTGGAGTTTTACGAGCGCTACGGTGTGGAAGAGTACTATCTCTACGACCCCGACCGTGGGGTCTTGCAAGGGTGGATCGGGGGCGATGGCAAGCTGGAGGCGATCGATGCCATGCAAGGGTGGGTGAGTCCCTTATTGGGAATTCGATTTGGTTTGGAGGGGGTCGATCTGCAGCTCGTGCGACCGGACGGACAGCCATTTGAAAGCTACGGGGAAGTTGCGGCGCGGGCGGAGCAGGAACGCCAGCGGGCGGAGCAGGAACGACAGCGGGCGGAGCAGGAACGACAGCGGGCAGAACGGCTGGCGGAGCAATTGAAAGCTTTGGGGCTGGATCCAGACTCACTGCGATAGGTGATTAGCCTGCCGAAATGTCTAGCGATCGCAGCGGTACGGTAAAATTTGGGAGCTTTTGACGTTCCCCGCTCGCGAGTATGCTGTCAACTCCTCTCCCCACTGCGATTGCCCAACGGTTCCAAGCGTTGAAGGCTCGGGGCGAAAAGGCACTCATTCCCTACATCACCGCAGGCGATCCCGACTTAGCCACCACCTTCGCAGCCTTGAAAGTTTTAGACGCAAATGGGGCAGACATCCTAGAGTTAGGGGTGCCCTATTCCGATCCGCTGGCGGATGGTCCGGTGATTCAGGCAGCGGCGACGCGATCGCTGTCCAAAGGCACCAGGTTGGAGGATATTCTCGCAGGTCTGCCCGCTTTAGGCATTACTGCCCCCATTGTGCTGTTTACTTACTTCAACCCCATTTTGCGAATGGGAATTCCCGCCTTTATGCAGCGGGTGAAGGAGAGCGGCTGCAGCGGCCTAGTCGTACCGGATTTGCCATTGGAGGAATCGCAACCGTTGCTGGCTGCAGCGGCCCATGAGAACCTCAACACGATCATGTTAGTGGCTCCCACCAGCCCGGTGGAGCGAATGCAGGAGATTGCCAACCGGTCTTCGGGTTTTATTTATCTAGTGAGCACCACGGGAGTCACCGGCATGCGCGAGCGTATGGCCAGCCGAGTGCAGGATCTGATTGGGGATTTGAGCGCCCGCACCGAACTGCCGATCGCCGTCGGATTCGGGATTTCTGGACCGCAGCAGGCGCATCAAGTGATTGAGTGGGGGGCCGATGCCGCAGTAGTAGGCAGTGCGTTCGTCAAGCGGCTGGCCGATGCAGACAGTGCTGCTGACGGGTTGGCCTCGATTGGCGAGTTTTGCCGCGAACTCAAGGCTGCATTGGCAGAGGACTGGACTGCCTAGCGATCTGCCGAAATATCTCTAAAAACGGTGGCCTGACATCGGCGCAATCGGGACAGACACGTTAACGTGTAGGCAAGCATTTGGCTCGGACCCTTGCTCGATACCCTTATCCTCAATTCCCCCGCCGCCCGCCTGCGCGAGGCAGTCAGTTTGCTGCAACCGGAACTGGTGGCTTGGCGGCGTCACCTGCACCAATATCCCGAGGTTGGCTTCAACGAGCGCAAAACGGCTGCGTTTGTGGCCGATCGCCTGCAGGAGTGGGGCATCGAGCACCAGACGGAAGTGGCGCAAACCGGCGTAGTCGCGATTGTGCGGGGAAAGCATCCCGGTCCCACATTGGGGCTGCGGGCAGATATGGATGCTTTGCCCATTCAGGAGGTCAACGAGATCCCCTATCGCTCCCGTCACGATCGCGTCATGCACGCCTGCGGTCACGACGGCCATACGGCGATCGCCCTCGGCACCGCCCAACTCCTGCAGCAGCGGCGATCGCAATTGCACGGCACCGTCAAGTTCATCTTTCAGCCCGCCGAAGAGCGTCCCGGCGGGGCCAAGCCCATGATCGAAGCAGGGGTGCTGCACAATCCCGATGTCGATGCGATGCTGGGACTGCACCTGTGGAACAACCTACCTTTGGGCAGGGTAGGCGTCAAAGCCGGTCCTTCAATGGCCACTTCGGATGCCTTTCGCATTCTCATTTTGGGCAAGGGGGGTCACGGTGCGATTCCGCACCAGACCGTGGATGCGATCGCCATTGGGGCACAGGTGGTGACCGCCCTCCACACGATTGTCTCCCGCAATGTCAACCCACTGGACTCGGCGGTCCTGTCCATCGGCAAGTTTGCTGCCGGAGAGACCTTTAACGTCATCGCAGCCCAGGCGGAATTGCTGGGCACAGTGCGCTGCTTTACGCCAGAGCTGGCCGATTTGATGCCCCAACGCATCGAGCAGGTGGTGGCGGGGATTTGCGACGCCCACGCAGCCACCTACGACTTCCACTACGATCGCCGCTATCCAGCGGTGAACAACGATACGGCGATCGCCCAGTTAGTGCAAGACAGCGCCTTAGCGGTCTTGGGAGATGCCGCCCGCGTCGTTCCCGAAACCACGATGGGGGGAGAAGACATGTCATTTTTTCTGAATGAAGTGCCGGGTTGCTACTTCTTCTTGGGCTCAGCCAATGCTGCTGCTGGCTTGAACTATCCCCACCACCACCCCCGCTTTGACTTTGACGAGACCGCTCTAGGCATCGGGGTGGAGATCTTTCTCACTTGCATCGAGCGCTACACCCAAAGCGACCTCCGTTAGGATGAGAGAGCTATCGCCACCCCGACTCCACTTCGCACGTTTGAATTTATGAATCGTTCTCGACCTGCTTCCGATATCCAGCCCCATGCTGGCGATCGCGCTGACGATCTCTTGCTCGACGATCTGCCTGTGGATCTCGATGCCACCCCTACGTTACCCACCCAAACCAAGGCCCATCCCCACCATCACGACCCCGCATCGCAGCGCAAGCTGGTGAATCGTTTGGCCCGCATTGAAGGACACGTGCGCGGCATTCGCTCCATGATCGAGCGGGAGCAGCCCTGCCCGGATGTATTGCTGCAAATTGCAGCAGTTAGGGGGGCCCTCGATCGCCTCGCCCGTATCATCTTGGACGATCACATTTCGGAGTGCATTGCCCATGCTGCCGACAGTGGCGATATCCAAGTGGAACTAGATGAGTTAAAAAAAGCGATCGATCGCTTCATTCGCTAGTCTGGGCACAGTGCAGATATCCCCCAACTCCGTCTCAATTCACACTTCCCAAAGCCTGTTTCTCGATGTCGGACTGGTCTGGTGCGCTGGCACAACAACTGCAGTTAGCTTGGCAGCAATGGCAGCAACAGCCTTGCGATCGCCATCTATTGCAGGGCGCTCTGCTGCAACAGGCTCGCCAGCACTGGCCGACACTGGAGTCCCTCGTTGCGTCCCCCGTTCGAGACTATTTCAAACTCAGCACCGAGCGGGAATGGGCTGCCGCTGTGCGAGTGTTAGCGGAGGCCGCTCTGCACAACCCCCTCCCCATCATTCAACAAACCCTCAATCGCGATCCGACGGCGGGACTGATCCAAACCCTTGTGGCGGTGGGGGACTGTCTGGAGCATTTGCAACAGGTGCCCGATGTTCTTCTGCAACATTTGCGGCAGGTCTTGGAGATCGCGCGGGAGACGGCGGTGTCGAGATTGGAGGCAGGGGCAATCGCTGCCGTTGCCTTTAGCCCCGATAGCCAGAAGCTTGCGGTTGCTTGCGACAGTGGTGTCGTATTGGTACTGGAGGCTCGCAGCCTGAGCCAGATCCATCCCATTGAGGCTCACGAGGGAGCTGCGATGGCAGTGACCTACAGCCCCGACGGCCAGTGGCTCGCCACTGGGGGCAGCGATGGCTTAGTGCGGCTCTGGGACGTAAGCGGAAAGCCGCTAGACCCTCCGTTTATCGGTCACGAGGGGGCAATCTTGGCGATCGCCATCAGTCCCGACGGCGAATGGATTGCCAGTACGGGTAGCGATCGGGTCGTGCAACTGTGGACGCGGCAAGGGGTGCCGCTAGCCGCTCCCCTGCAGGGCCATCGCGGCATCGTTCGGCAGCTCTGCTTCGATCCGGGCTCTTGCCTGTTGGTTGGGTTGGGGGGCGATGGCTGCGTCTATCGCTGGACGGTGGGCGATCGCTACCTGAGGGATAGGCTCGAACTCCCCAGCGAGACAGGCTTCTCGCTGGCCGTCGCCAGCAGCGGAGACATTGCCGCTGGCGATAGTGAGGGCAACCTCAGCGTTTGGGATCGCTGCGGGCATTCGCTCGGGTGCTGGCCTGCCCACCGGGGCCCGCTCTCTGCCCTCGCCTTTGTGGACAACACCCCCATCAGTGCCGGTTGGGATGGCAGCTTGGCCCAATGGAGCGATCGCGGCCAAGTGCAGCGTCACCTCCACAGCAAGCGCCCCGAAATCTTCAGCGCGATCGCCGCTGCCCCGAACGGTTTCTGGTTAGCCAGCGGCAATCGCCAAGGCCGGCTGAAGTTGTGGGATATCCGCGAGCTCGACGCCACTCCAGCTCCATCCGAGCCGTGGCGGTTTTGGTTGCAAGTGGCCTGCGATCGCCTTCAGCACCACCCCAGCTTCGCCAACCCTCTCAACCATTCCACTCGTGTCGCCTGCGAAACCTGTCGGCGTTACATTGGGGAGTGAGCGTGGTAAATTCCGCAATTGACCCGCCCGATAAAATCATTTTGTACCCTCGGCTGATATTGGGATGCCCCCAAGCTCTTCTGTCCGCCCGACCGTGACTGTCGAACCCACCACTCTTCCCCAAAACTCTGTGCTGGAGCGCACGACACTGCCCCCCAACACAGTTTTGTGCCGCTTGCAGGGCAACCGGGGCTGGCAAGTTGTCGCTGGGGCGATCGCTCACATTAGTGCTCCCCCCAATACCGCTCGCTACAGAGTCTTAAAAGCCATCGGATCGGGGGGCTTCGGCACCACCTACTTAGCCCTCGACACCCAGCAGTCCGAACGCAGACATTGCGTGATCAAGCAGTTACAAACCCCCGATCTCCCCTGCGATCTCGCCCAAACCGGAGCGGTTAGTCCCTCCCTCTCGGTTGAAGCCGATCTATTGAGCCAACTGGGGCAACATCCCCAAATTCCAGCCCTGCTCAATTCGTTTGAGGCGGATGGCAGTCTATACATCGTGCAGGAATATATCCGAGGCCGATCGCTCAAACAGGAGTTTGTGGAGGGTCAGTGGCTGTCGGAAGCGCAGGCGATCGACCTATTGGAACAACTGTCGAATGTGCTAATGTTCGTCCACAATCGAGGCGTGATTCATCGCGATATCAAGCCCGCCAATATCATTCGTGCCGATGTCGATGGCCGCCTCTTTCTGATTGATTTTGGCGCAGTCCAACAATTGGATGGTCGTTGGGGTCAGCCCAATACCGTGATTGGCTCTCGCGGCTATGCGGCTCCCGAGCAGATGGAGGGCTATCCCAAACTCAATAGCGATCTCTATGCTCTGGGAATTGTGGCGATCGCCGCCCTGACGGGTATCCCTGCTTACCAGCTCCACAGCGGCAGTGCTGTCGGTCCCGTCCCTCTCGATGATTTTCCCATTGGTCCGGGGTTAGCCCAAATTCTCAAAAAGCTGGTGGTGTGCGACTATCGTTACCGCTACCAATTGGCGGCGGATGTGTTAGCCGATCTGAAGGCGCTGATGCAATAGATTAGGCGCTCGTGTTAACCATTGCTTCTTCCTCTGGTTCGATCCCGGCTAGCAGCAGGAATTCTCTCACGCTCTTTACTGCTGCTCTCTTGGTTGTCTTCTCGACGTCAGTTCGACAGGCGTCTGGCCCGAATGGCACTGAAATAAGACCGGCTCAGAGGCTGAACCCCTTGGAAATGCGTGGCTGTCGATGCCAGATTACTCCTTAACTCAGTGCCATTCGCGTCTGGCCCCCATCCCCTAACCCCTTCCCCCAAGTTTGGGGGAAGGGGAACAGAACAGTAGATTGCGGGTTTGAGGCTGTTGCTCCCCTCTCCCAAACTTGGGAGAGGGGCTGGGGGTGAGGGCCATGCAGAGCCATCGAACTCAGGTTTCTCGGGGTGCGGCTCGTGAAACACCCGCTTGATATCGCTGAGGGAAACCCTCACCCTCGAACCATTGCCTTGAGTCACGGTTGCTCCGAGGGCTACGAACAGATTTTCGATATCCTTCCATCTAATGTTTGACTGGACGGGGTCAGAGAAGATCGCCGCCAGCGTCCTAGCTTGTTTGCTATTGAGCTTCATTAGAGACATTTAGTCCTAGCTTTTGGATGTCTCCGAGAGAACCTAGCTGGAAGCCGGATGTGAGACGAAAACCATTCTACTTCGCAGCCATCCGGTCTAAATAAGGACGATACCCTAGCTGTGATAACTGCTCGTCTTTGCCTTCCACCATCTCAGCCAACTCCGCCCGATAGGCTTGCACCTTCTCCAACAACTCCGGCTGCTGGCAAGCCAAGATCTGAATCGCCAGCAATCCCGCATTGTGGCTATTTCCGATCGCCACCGTCGCCACCGGAATCCCCCTCGGCATCTGCACAATCGAATAGAGGGAATCCACCCCGCTCAAGTGTCGCGTCTGCACCGGCACGCCGATCGTCGGCAGCGGCGTCAGAGCCGCCATCATGCCCGGCAGGTGTGCCGCTCCCCCCGCTCCGGCAATGATGACCCGATAGCCCTTGAGATGAGCGGTTTTGGCAAATTCCAGCATGCGCTCGGGGGTGCGATGGGCGCTGAGAATGTTCGCGGTATAGGGGACTTCAAACCGATCGCACACCTCAGCCGCAGCCGCCATCGTCGGTAAATCCGAATCGCTCCCCATGGCGATCGCAATTCTAGGCGTAGCAGTAGAGATATCGGGCATGGGGTAAGGGAGAGATGGCGGGACCGAGGGCAAGAGCGCAGGTGATTACGCGAGTGCCTTCTCCGTCAGCCGGGTCAGCACCTGATTCGAGCGTTGTAGGAATGACTGCATGGTATCGGGGTCGGGATTGCGTTGGGCCATCATGGCTAGGTCGTAAATGTGGTTGCAGATCAACTGGGGTAGATCGTCACTGCCCACCACTTGCCCCTGCGACAGCTCCTGCAAATTGCGCACCAACGGGTGAGAGGTATTCACCACCAGCGTGTGCTCGTCGGGGAGCTTGAGGGAAGCAGCATCCTGCTGCATGACTGCCGCCATCTCCTGCATCCGACGCAGCGCCTCGGGTAACAGAATCATTGCGGGTACTGCCTCTGACTTGAGGGCTTGAGCCTTCACCGAGAGCTGTTCTTTGCCCAGTGAAGACTTGAACAATTCCTCCAGAGTTTCAGCGCGGGTTTTATTGGTGGCGGGATCGACAATATCGGCAGCACTGTCTTCATCCACGAGGGTATCGTCCAGCTCCGAGTCCACCCGTTTGAATTGCACTTCGCTGTTTTCCCGCTCCAGAAAACCGGTGAAGTGACTGTCGATAAAGCCGTCCAGCACCAGGACTTCCAGCCCTTGCCCCTCGTGCAGTTCGATATAAGGTCGTTGAGCAGACTTGTCGTTGGTATAGTAAACCGTCTTATCCTGCTTCTCTTGGTTGCGCTCCAGATAGCCTGCCAGAGTGACGTAAGGCGACTGGCCCTCCTCTGTCTTGCTCGTCTCGAACACGAGAATGTCCTTCACCCGCTGGTAGAACTTATCGCTGTTCATGACGCCGAACTTCACAAACAGGCTGATGTCGGGCCACACCTGCAGATAGCGATCGTAGTCTTCTTTGTAGAGGTCGTTGAGGCGATCGCCCACCTTCTTGGCAATGTGATCGGAGATGCGCTTGACCTTGCGATCGTTGTGCAGGTAGCTGCGGGAGACATTCAGGGGAATGTCGTTGCCGTCAACATCGATGACCCCCCGCAACGGCATCAGGAATTTAGGAATCACTTCCTCGGCGTTGTCGGTGACGTAAACCTGATCGCAGAACAGCTTGATTTGGCCGCGATTGGGATCGATGTCGGGACGGAGTTTGGGGAAGTAGAGAATGCCCTTGACAATCACCGGATAGTCGGTGTTGATGTGAATCCAAAAGAGGGGTTCTTCCTGGAAGGGATAGAGATAGCGGTAGAACTCCAGATAGTCTTCATCTTTGAGTTCCGCTGGAGACTTGACCCACAAAGGCTCCTGCTTGTTGACCACCGAGTCGCCAAACTCGATCGGCACGGATAAGAAGTCGCAGTATTTCGTAATGAGTTGGCGGATGCGGGCTTCTTCGAGGAATTCGTCATCCTCTTCCGTCAGGGTTAGCGTGACGGTGGTACCGACATCGGTGCGATCGGAGTCGTCCATCGTAAATTGGGTGGAGCCATCGCAGGACCAGTGAACGGCTGGAGCATCCGCCCGGTATGACTGGGTGTCAATTTCAACTAGGGCAGACACCATAAACGAGGAATAGAAACCCAAGCCGAAGTGGCCGATAATCCCTTGCTCGTTGCCATTCCCCTTATATTTCTCGATAAACTCTTCAGCGCTGGAGAAGGCCACCTGGTTGATGTAATTTTTCACCTCGTCGGCGGTCATACCCAAGCCAGTGTCGGAGATGCTGAGCTTGCGATTGTCTTTATCGATCGCGATCGTAATCTTCGGCTCTGGCAGAGCGGATACATCCTCTCGATAACTAATCCATTTCAGCTTGTTAATGGCATCAACCCCATTCGAGACCAATTCTCGCAGGAAGATCTCGCGATCGGAATACAGCGATTTTTTGATGATGGGGAAGATATTCTCGGTATGAATGCTGATATTGCCTTGTTCGTGCATGCGGGGTCACTCCCAATCCATCTATCTAGTGAGTATTCATCTATTGAGTGAGTCTGGGTTCCAGTACGGCGGGTCGGGTCGCCCTCGGGGTTGCCCAGCCTCTTGAAGTTAGCACTCTCGTCAGTCCAGTGCTAATCTACCGAATCTGCCCAATCGACGACAAGTCCCTCGGGCGATCGCCGTTATTTTAGCGGCAGCCCCAACAAACTGTACTGCTCTACAGGCTGATTTGCTAAAATAAAAAAGTGCCAGAATGCCAACCCAGAGAACTGCGCCTGTGCTCTCGATTCTGCGACAGCCGGTCACCCGGCCCGCCTACACCCTCAGCTTTGTTTCCACCCTCTATGTCCGACCTATCCTCGACTTGCTAGTACTGGAAGTCCCCCGCTGCTGGCAGGCAGAAGTGCGCTTGGGCCTGCAAGAGGCCCTTGTAAACGCCTCAATGCACGGGAACGGCTTAGATGCATCCAAGCGAGTGACGGTCGAGGTCTTCAACCAAGCCCCCCTCTATCAATGGACAATTGTGGACGAAGGGCCTGGTTTTAATAGCCACTGTCGCTGCCAGCGCCAGCTCGGTCGCGACATTGCCACTACTGACGAATGCGGGCGCGGCGTTTATCTGCTCAAACAAATCTTCGATCGCGTCGAGTGGAACGAAACCGGTAACGAACTGCAACTCGCCAAAGCGATTCATCGCTACAGCAACGCTCCCCTCATCTCTTGAGGGATTCTCTACACCCAACGGCAGCCATTTAGCACAAAAAAACCGGCAGCAGCGGATCGAGTAGAACTCGACCACCGCTGTCAGCATTGCAAGGATGTCACTCGCTCCTCAGTTAGAAAATGCCAATTAAAACGATGAGCGTAAATAGGCACAAAAGCACAATGGCTGCCATCGTCGCCAGGAAAAAGCCATCGCCGTTGGACGTTCTTTTGACTTTTGCAGAGTGTCCCATAACAACCTCGCTGAAAGACAACTTGCAAAGCTTTGTACTTCTATTTTAGAAATTTCTTCGGGGTAGAAGCGGCAAATTGCGATAAAGCTTCACTCATCTCCCCCATGAAAAGACCTCAGCCAGATCGCGCAGACTCACCTTGCCGAGTAACCCGCACATCAATCGTGGCAAGACGAGGTCGGTGGGGAACTCGACGATTTTGAAGGAAGTGCCGTTGCCTGCGTTACTCGAATGGCACGCCCACCTACCCAATTGTCACGAATTGGTAATTTGTCATATCGGAATGTAGGGCGACTGATACATTAGCCCCGAGAATAGCCACCCTCGCCAATCGAGGCTACCGAATGTCGGTTAAGGAGATGAGCAGATGAGCAGTACGGCAACTTGCCCGATTTGCCACGTACATATTTCTGGCGACAAAGTCCAGTTTGCTTATGGAGGCGAGGGCACTAAAGCGCGACTGTGGGCGAGAGTGTGCCGTCATGCCAAGCAGGCCGGTTGCATCAATGACTACCGCCAAAGCAATCGCTTGTTTGACGAACAGGATAATTTCGGTCAGGTGGAAACCAACGAAGCTGAGGTGATGGATCTCTTGAAGGATTTGTGGCCGTCCGAGAGCTGAACTGGGCAGCGATGGGGTTCGCGAATGCGCGACAGCAACATGCGATCGCAGTGAATTCTGTCTGAAGAACCGCAATTCCCCCCGAGGCACCGCCTACAATACAGGGCATAACTTACAGACAGATGGCGTGGCGCGATCCAAACTCAATCGCTTGCGAACCCAAGGAAGACCCCGACGGACTTCGGTGGCAGAAAAGCCTCTCGTAGAGCCCACCTTGCAAGACGGTCGCTACACCCTCGTCGATCGCTCGGACAGTTGGGGACCCGTGTACGGGCTCGGAATTGCAGCCGCCATCTTGACGGCAATGGATATCGGGTTTGCCCTGTTGTTCCTGTCAATGATGGGCGGCATCTTTGCCGCAACGATTGTTGTTGGCATCTTTGCCGTCATTTTCGTTGGGGGCTTTGTTTTAGTCACGCTCGTGCTTTGGGCTCTGTTTATCTATCAGTTGCGGGTCGTGCGCAGCTACAAACCGGGCGAGCTGGTGCTGTCTCACTGGCCTTTGCGACTGGGGGATGATGTCACTGTGACTTTCGAACGGCAAATGCGTGGCAACCGACGGGTTCAATCCTCCGGGCAACTGGAAGCGAAGCTGCTCTGTAGCGAGCGGGTTATTTACAAGCAGGGCACGAATACTCGCAAGGCTTATGCCCCTGTCTCTGAAGTCGATTTGGGAACTCAGGCTCTCGTACCCGGAGGCAAGGCGGTGCGCGGCACTTGGCAAGTCCGCATTCCTGTAGGAGGTCCGCCCTCATTTGAGGCGACCCACAATCAACTGCGCTGGCATGTGGAAGTCTGGTTGCGCCAACCCCGTGCGGTGGATGACGATAGTGTCTTTTGCCTCAAGGTATTGCCGGAGGTGGTGGCGTGATTCACATTGTGCTCGAAACCGATACTTTCGAGGTGGGGGGCGAGATCGCCGGTCAGGTGTCTGTATCGCTCGATCGCAACAATCCCCCCAAGCAGATCGAGATCGAAGCGCTGTGGCGCACAGAAGGACGGGGCACTCGCGACAAAAGAACCATTGACAGCGTGTCGCCCCCGCTAGAGGGAGCGACGTGGGCGATCGGCCGTCAGTTCCCCTTTCGCTTCCCCCTGCCCGACGATGTGCCGATCTCCTACGATGGCGAATTGATTCGCGTCATCTGGGAGGTCGAGGTGCGGGTCGCGCTGGGCTGGCTGAAATCTTTAAAAGAGACCGCAAGCTTTCGAGTCCTGCCTAAAAACTCCCGGCGATGAAGCACGATCCCTATGCTTGCTTGGGTTTGAGGGGCAATCCCTTCATCCTCGAAGAGACACCGGGAGCAGCAGCAGGCACCTGGATCGATCGCGGCATTTCGCCACCCCAACCGGGCCAAAACACCTTCGTGCAACTGCAGGCCGATCGCGGTGCGGGCAAAACCTCGCACTTGCTCCACTGGCGATCGCAGTATCCCGGCCCCTATAGCTACTACCCCATTGAAGTCCTGCAGCGCTGGCACCTCCCGGCGGTAGATGCCATTGCCTATTGGGACGAGGCCGATCGCATTCCCCTCCCTCTCCTGCTCGCGGGCCTCGCTCGTGCGGCGAGTGCGAACGCCACCATTGCGGTTGGGACTCATGTCGATTTGGCCTGGGCTGCTCGCTGGATGGGGTTTCGAGTCGAGAGGATCTCGCTGCCTCCGATGGATGCAGCCACATTACAAGTCTGGGCCGCGCGCAAAATTGCAGCCGCCACACTGCCGGATATGGATTCTAGCGGTTTGGCCCTAGAGCCTGCGATCGCAGTGGAGATTGCCCGTGCAGCCGGTCACTCCTGGCGCGAAGCAGCAGATCGGCTCCACATTTGGGCTGCCCGACAGGCACGCTTTGCGAGGCAGAACCGGTGGGGCGAGAAGTGTATGTGTTAGGGGAGGTGGAAGGTCGAGCGGGAAATTTGCAGGTGAAGTTACCGAGTGGCAAGCATCGCTTTATTATCAGCACCAAAAGTGAAGAGCAATTACAGAAAGAGGCGGATACCTCGTCTAAAGCGTTTTTGGTTGGGGCGATCGCCTGTGGCGCGATCGGCCTTGTTTTAGTGATTGTTGGCGTAATTTAAGTTTTGGCTGCTAATGGCGCGAGATCGCCCACAGCCCCAAATTCCCCTACAAAGTTAGGGGCACTCTAACTTCAACAACTCCTTCTAAACCGCATCCATGTTGAGACCTGAAGTTTTCAGGCGTTGCACTCAGCCCCCTAAATCCCCCACCAGTGGGGGACTTGTGAGAGGCTATTGGCTTCGTTCTAAAACTTGAATGACCGCGATTCGCTGGTTCGTCTTCCCCGTCTCCAAACCCCAGCTAGCACTGTCGTCAAGTCCCCCAGAATGGGGGATTTAGGGGGCGAATGCAGCGATCGCCAGCGCTAGTGAGAGGGACTCATAGGTGTCTTCATTAAAACTACGGGTTTCAGACTAGACTCGGTTTAACTAAGAATCCAAAATATCATACAAAAGCGATCTCTCCAGAGCAGTTCAAAACCCTTCATGACAGCCCGATCGCAGCAGTCGAAACTCATACCGCACCAATCTCTACAGCGCGGACATCTCAACCTCAGCCATCTCTCTCGGCAGAAACCGAGCCCGAATATTGGGACCAAACCCAATCACATCCCCATACCGCAAAACCCGGTGCCTGACCTTTTTCCCGTTCACAAACACGCCATGCTTACTATACTTTTTGTCTCGACCACAATCTAAAACTTCATATGTCTCGGACTGCCGAATATCTCCTTGACTGGAACGAATCAAATAGGCATGTCGCCGAGAAACACACTTATCATCAATCAAAATATCGACCTTAGAATCCCGCCCAACCGAATACATCCGAGATTTGAGACTAACACTAGAAAACACTTCATTGCGATTGAAAACGAGCATAAACTCAGACTGATGGAATTTGCCGTCTACGTCTAAATCGTCGGCATATAAGGCATCCTGGTGGCCCGAGAGCCTCTCCTCGCGAGACTGAGAATCCACAAACTCATCGGCAAAATACTCAACCGTCGATTGCTTAATCAAGCCATACTCCACCAAAGCTTCGCCAATTTTGAGTCGGCGATTCTGCGATCGCACCTGCTGCAGAGCAAACTTAATTTCTTCCTCACTCACCAATCCAGCCGCTCGCAAAAATTCCCCCAATCGCTTACATCCTCGACCTTTAGCCAACTCTCCTGAATCGCGAAAAAAGTCAACCGTCGCACTCTTAAACCCCATCCGATCGAGCAAAATATGGTCTAGCTTCCCTCCCATCCGCCGCCATTCGCAAGCCAGTTTTTCAATATCGCGATCGCTCAGCAAATCTGCCTTTTTCAAGTTTTCGATCACTGGGTAGTTGAGAAAATATTCCAGAAATTTTTTGCTCACTAGATCGAAATCTCCACCCGAACTTTCATCGCTCGCCGATAAAATAAGCCGATCGGGCTCGGATGTTTCAGCGGCTTGGGTCAGTTCGCGCAATTGCTCCTGGACTTGAGTGTCTTGACGGGTATTCATTAACTCTATGGGGCAGACAGGCTTGGATTGTCGAATAATGAATCAGTACCGCCAAGCATGCAGACTGCAGTACCGATTGGAGGCTTTTCATAAAAGTACCCATTTTTCGATGAAAACGATCTCCTTCTTCCTCAATCTATTAGAGAAAACACTTAAACAACTTATAAAAGTACTCCTCAGTCTTGCCGGAACCAAATCATTTTTGCATAAAATTCTTAGCCAGAGCTGCGATCGACCGTTGGCAAGATTGACTGACGCAGATCCCTCGAACGAGGCCGTTGCAATCCTCAAGTCGGCGATCGCTAGCGAAACCGCAAGATAGGAATGTGCGATCGCCGTAATGGTCACAATCGCCACCAACGGAGATGGAACCAGGCCGGGACGCCCGCAATCATCGAGAAGGCGATCGCCTCTGGAATCAGCGCTAGGTCAACGACCATCCCGGCCAGAATGTCTCCTTTTAGGTTGGCAAACCATTCTCGCTGCAATGTTGCAAGCTTCACTCGTCTCTCCTAGATGTGGAGCTTTCCACACAGTTTAGAGTTTATGGTGAAGCTGCAACCGCCCAACTGCGGAATTTAGTCAGGGAACGGACGGCCAGAGAGGTGTTTGAAGTCGTCTAGAAAGGCCAAGACCGCTAATCGCAATGCAGTGCCCTCTACCCCATAGCCCACGCGCCAACTTTGCCAAGCGAGGCCCAGTAGGTGACGGCCAAAATCGCGCTGTATCGGCTTCTGGTTGTGGGTTGGAAAGCGATCGCCTAAAGCACTCACCAACTCGCAGTAGGCCCGATAGCCTTCACCCGTAACGCGAAAACGATTGCTCCACCACTGGCCCAACTCCCGTCCCAACTGACCCACCTCGCGCGTTGCTCCCACGACATTGCTGTCATGTTGGCGATAGCGCACCAACGGCTCTCGAACGTGGGCAATCGTTCCCATCCGAGCCGCCACCAACGCGATCCACCAATCGTGAAACCAATCCCCAGATGTCGGTTCGGGAAAGGGCAACACCTTCGGCAGGAGATCGGCTCTAAACAGACAGGCACAACCGGTCACAACGTTCTTGAGTAGCAGTAACTGCAGCGTTACAACCTCGGGAACCCGACCCTCATAATTCCAGCCGGAGGGATGGATGGTGCGATCGCGCTCGTCGATAATTTCCAAGTCGCAATGAACTAGCACGGCTTCCCGCTCGCGCAGCACCTCCAGCATCCGTTCCAATTTAGATGGCAGCCAAATATCGTCTTGATCGCAAAAGGCGATCGCCGTTGCAGTTTTGCGGCAACAGCCCAATCCTCGTTCAAAATTGCGATAGGCTCCGACATTGTCTGGAAAGGGATGCAGGACAAAGCGATCGTCTCCGGCAATACAGTCTCGAATCGCCTGGAGTGGCTTTTCGCCCGATCCATCATCAATGATGTGACAGAGCCAATCGGTATCGGTCTGTTGTTGCAGAGACTGAATTTGAGCTGCGAAATAATCCAGATTCGGGCAATAGGTCGCTAAGACAATATCGATCGATTCGCGATCTGCCTCTGGTTGGGGAAAGGGTTGCAGCACCGCCTATGGACCTCACCGAACAGGCGTGGAGATCGATTGCAGTTCACTCACAAGAGACTGCAGCGATCCTTTCAAGCCTTCTGGGCCAAAGCGCTGAATCGTTCGCAGGGATTGGGCAGACATCTTCGTCCAGCGATCGCGATCTCCATACAAACTCAATACTTCTTTAGCAAAGACTCCGGGCTCGTCACACACAATCGCATCTGTTCCCGCCACCAATCCCATCCCCTCCGAGCCAATTGAGGTGGTTACTACGGGCAAACCGTAGGACAAGCTGTGGCCAATTTTGCCCTTCATGCCAGCTCCAAAGCGAAGGGGAGCGACAAATAGCCTTGCTTGGAGAAAGTAGGGGTCCACATCCGCTAAATAGCCAGTCACAATCACGCGATCTCCGCCTAACTCTCGCACCCCATCCGGCGGGTTGCTACCCAAGAGGGTCACCGTCATCTCGGGATCTTCCGCCCAGACGAGGGGCATAATCTCCTGACACAGCCAGACAACGGCATCCACATTGGGTTGGTGGTTGTAGCCGCCGATAAACAACAATCCGCTGCGGGCGTCAAATTCGGGTAGTGTTCCGGCATAGGAAATATGAATGTTGGGCACGACACGCACGCGATCGATGCCCAGTTCAGCTAAAAGCTTCTGCTCCACATCAGTGACGACGACTGTGGCATCAGCGGCCCGAGCGTAGCCCAACTCCAGCTCCTTCATCTGCTGCCAACTCAGATCGCCATCGTTGGACTTCATGTAGTCCTCCTGTCGCTGCATGCGCAGGAAGTGCAAGTCGATGGTGTCGTAGATCGCGGGGAGGTCGGGTCGCGATCGCAACAGGTCAAAGTATTTCTCGCACAATTGCGGTCGGCAAACCCAAGCGAGATCGAGCATGGGAAGGCGGTCGCGCAGTTGCAACTGCAAATCTGGCTGGTTGGGGGTAGTGTAGAGGACTTCGATCCCCATCTGTTGCAACTCGGAGGTGTAGGGTTCGGCAGGCAAGCCGTTATTGGGTAAAAAAATGGGAGTACATCCCAGTTCCAACAGCAGCTTGAGGATGTGAAACAGGCGGCAAGAACCCGACTCGCGATCGTAAGCCGGAACGTAGGAATCGATAACGAGTATGATGGGCCGCGCGCACAACCGTCGCGCTCCCAAGACAGCGCCATCCCGCTGACTGTGGCAATGGTGTTGTAGGGCTGTTTGCCATTTGTGCTGGAATTTGTCGCGATTGATCGTTTGATGCTGCTTGACCCCGCTGGTTTCATCGATGCCGCAGGTGACTCCCTCGTAGTGAATCAGTTGTGATTGGGGCTGATAAAGTACGTCATAACCGCGATCGCGCAGAGCAAAGCACAAATCCGTATCTTCGTAATAGGCAGGCAAGAAGTCTGTCGAAAATCCGCCGAGGTCTGCCAGTAAATCGGCACGCACGAGCAAGCTGGCGGCGGAGCAGTAATCCACTGGTCGGAGGTAGTTGTATTGGGGCTCTTGCGGGCTGTTTAAACGGCCGTAATTGCAGCCCGTTGCATCCTGCCAGATAATGCCACCGGCCTCCTGTAGGCGACCGTCGGCATAGATTAATTTCGACCCTACAGCCCCAATATTCGAGTGCGATCGCATCGTCTGGACCAACGCCTCCAGCCACCCCGGCAAGATTTGAGTGTCGTTATTGAGGAAGCACACCCAATCGGCACGGGCCTCTTCTATGCCGCGATTGCAGGACTGGATGAAGCCCAGATTGGTGGTGTTGCGTAGGACGCGAATTCCGGCGATCGCCTGCAATACCTCAGTTGTATCGTCCGTTGAGGCATCGTCTATTACGATAATCTCAAATGGAATCTTGTCGGTGGTGCGCTGATGGAGAGATTTTAAGCAGTTATAGGTGTATGAGGACTGATTGTGGACAGGGATGATAATCGAAACCTCTGGCTGAGAAACGGTCTTAAAGTCTAAAGGACCGGGGGGAGCTAATTTGGCGTACCGAGCGATCTCGGCGCGAAAGGCGTTTGTGCGATCGCCCTTTAGGATTTTTCGCAGTTTGAGGCGCGTGCGAGTCAGGAAGCTTTTCAGCCCCTCTGTCTCAAACACTCTCCAAGCGTTCGAGAGTGCTTGTAGAGTTTGTTTCATACCCATTGCCACCAATGCGGAAGCCTATTCTCCATACCTACTCTAGTTGCGATCGTGCCAGATTTAATATGCTAGAAAGCATTATAGTAAGATGACGGGGAGCATATCGATTCAATAAAGTAGGAGAATCTTGTGTTTAGAGGCTATAAGTCTAGGGTCAAGCACCAAATTCAGCAGTTTGAAGACCCATCCAAGCTCAAAAAGCTTCCCCCAATATATCATTACTATACTAAGAAGTTTGTCATTCCAAGACTTAAAGAAGTATTTGGCATTACTAATGCTCTAGATTTCTATATAAGCCATATTGCCGAGATTTTACCAAAAACAACTTCCCAACATATTATGAGTATAGGCTCGGGAGATTGCAATGTTGAAATTAAAATTGCAAAAGGCTTGGTCAAGTCAGGCATTAAAGAGTTTGTGCTAGAGTGCCATGAGCTTTCTCCAATTAGATTGGGCCGTGCCCAGCAGTTAGTTAAAGAAGAAAACCTTCAGCAGCACTTTAGCTTTCACGAAACTGATTTCAATGATTTTCAACTGAATCATCAGTATTCAGCCTTTATAGCCCATCATACTTTACACCATATTGTAGAGCTAGAATCTCTTTTTGAACAGATCGTTCAATTTCTAGAGCCGAATGGTCGCTTCTTAACAATTGACATGATTGGACGCAATGGTCATATGAGATGGCCAGAGGCACTTGAATTTATCGAAAAAATGTGGGATTTTCTACCCGATAAATATAAGTTCCAGCATCAGTTTCAGAAATATCATGAGAAATTTGTAAATTGGAATTGCGCACACAAGGGGTTTGAAGGCATCCGGGCTCAAGATATTCTCAAGCTACTTGTGGACATGTTTGAGTGTGAAAAGTTCTACGCATTTGGCAATTTGCCAGATATTTTTATTGAAAGAGGTTACGGCCATAATTTCGATGTAGAAGACAAAGCCGATACAGCATTCATTGACTTTATCGAGCATGTAAACGATACTCTGATTGATTGCGGCTATCTCAAACCGACAATGATGTTTGGTATCTTTTCGTTAATAGGTAGTGAGAAGAGCGAGATGCGAGTCTATAAAGACCGGACTCCTGAATGTTGCATTCGACATGTCGACATTCAGGAATAAAAAGCTGGCTTACTACAGAACGTTAAAAATTATTTCTTATGTCAGATTATTTAAAAGACGATATCTTCGTTATCTTGTGTCCAGCGCGCTCGGGCAGCACAATGTTAGTTCATCTATTGCGCTCACATCCAGATATCTGGTGCAATGGCGAGATCTTTCTACACAATGGGAAAATTGGTGCTCTTGTTGGTAACTATCACCAGAAGATGCTAAAAAATCCAGTTCTTCGCCAGTCTTTGGAAGAAGATAGAAAGGATTTGAGTAAGTTTATCTACAAATATGCATTTGATAGTCAGGGCAGAAAAGTTGCTGGTTTTAAATTTAAACATGATGAGTTTTACTTGTCTGACTTTGTAGATATTAGTCAGTTTATACTTCGAGATAAAGATATAAAGATTGTCTATCTCGTCAGGGAAAATCTTTTGAAAAGATATCTGTCCTGGTATGTAGCAAACTATATAACTAAGATTACGCTTGTGGCCGATGAAAGGCAGCGCCCCAAAGTGAGTCAAGTCCACCTTGACCCGTTGGAATGTCTGAAAGACTTCAAGAAAGTACTTGACTGGCAAGAATCAATCAAGCAAAAGCTGGATAGGCACCGCATGCTTGAGATTACCTATGAAGAACTGATTTCCAAGCCAAAAGATAGCCATCAGGATTTGTGTGAGTTTTTAGGTGTCAGCGATCGCAGACTCTATACTGAAACTAAGAAGATTGTACAAACTCACGTTAGCAATGTAATTGAAAATTACCATGAGCTAAAGGAATATTTCCAAAATACTCAATTTGCTAGTTTTTTCGAATAATTCTTCCGATTGGGAAATGTCAATTTTTCTTCAGCTAGATTGAGATTCAAGCAGAGGAGGCCCACAACATTTCTACCAGCTCTAGTAAATCTTGGCTAGGACTTATTGGGAGATATCTTTGAGGTTTCAATTGCTTTAAGCTTCTTCGAAACATGCTTGAAACTCGCAAGGGGAGCTCATTTAGATGCATGGTCTCCCTAACAACCAACCCTCTCCTGCCGTAGTTGAAATAGTTGTTTAAAAACTTGTTGGATTTTGGGTGTGACGACCTCTAGAGAAAACTGCTTGCAAGAGCAGTCCAAAGCAGCTTGAGACAGTTGCTCCCATTCTTCTTGATTAGTGTATGTACTGGCTACACAGTCAGCAAATGCTGCAGGTTTATCTGCAATTAGTGTCTGCAAATATTTTCCTATACTCATTCCTTCCATTGCAATAGAACTAGCCACCACAGGAACACCATGACTGAGGCTGGATACAACTTTACCCTTCATCCCTGCCCCAAATCTTAGAGGAGCTACCGATAGGCGCACCCTCTCAAACAAATCGGCCAGATCGGGGATGTAGCCAAGGATTTCAATACGATCGCCCTCCAGGTGGCGAATTTCGGCTGGAATATCTGAGCCGGCAATGAGGAATTTGCAATCGGGTAGGCGCTCAGCTATCAACGGCCAAATATATTCGATGAAATATTTCACAGCATCGATGTTGGGATCGTGCTGGAAACCGCCGAGAAAGCAAATGTCTCGCCGCTGCTCGAATGCTGCTTTGCGCCCGGTAATAGAGCGCCCTATTGGAACCACGCTAACAGTTGCGCTCGGATCGAGAGATCTCAGAATCTCCGCCTCTTGCTCGCTAATAGCGATAGTGAGGTCGCTCTCCCGTAACATCTGCAACTCTGATGCTCGGGTCGCTTTCACCTCGTTCTCAGAACCCTCTCCTCGAATCTCCAACTGCCGCTGCTGGCGCAGAAAATGAAGATCGACCGTATTGAAGGCGATCGCCGCTTGAGGGGCATGTTGTCGCACGGTAGAGAGGAGTGGCCCTGGCACCGAGACGCGAGACAAAACAACTACATCGAATAAATGGCCGTATTGCTGCAAGTATGCTTCCACCGAACTGATGTAGGGCCAATACAAGCAGCGAATGCCCAACCGCTGTAAATCTTTCGTATAGTGTCCGTTCCTGAGCAAATTACTGGCCGGAATAAATGATACTTCCCAGCCACTTTGGCGGGCTACGGTCAAAAAGTTTAATGCATCGACAGAGCCGGAATCGCGATCGGGGGTAGGGGTTAGGGCATCGATCCACAATAATTGCCGTTGCTTGCCAACAGAATAAGTGGCCAGTTCGGGGCTGTCGGGTGGCTGCCGATCTAGAAGTTGTTCTTTCCAGCGCTCGGCAAACACCGAGCGGTTGATGGCTTGATAGCGCTTGACTCCAACGCTCAAATCAGTGCCCGAGCTAATTCCCTCAAAATGAACCAATTGTGAAAACGGGGTGTAAATCACTTTCAAGCCAGTTTCGCGCACCCGAAAGGCCAAGTCGGTATCTTCGTAATAGGCTGGGGCATACCGCAGGTCAAATCCATCTAACTGCTGCCAGAGGTCCATCGACAGGGCAAGCGCAGCCCCAGAACAATAATCCACCTCTCGCACAAATTGATAATCGCAAGCCTGGGGCTCCTGCAATCGACCAATATTCCAGCCCGAACCGTCCTGCCAAATAGACCCACCTGCCTCCTGTAGGCGTCCATCTGGATAGAGCAACATCGACCCCACCAAGCCCACACTGCCATCGGTCTGTAATGGGGCAACAATCTCTGTCAGCCAGTTGGGTAAGGGTACAGTATCGTTATTGAGCAGCACTAGATACCGTCCCCGAGCCTTCCGAGCAGCCCGATTGCACGATCGCAAAAAGCCCAGATTGTCAGGATTGCGTCGGTACTGCAATCCCGGCACTGACGCCAATAGCCGTTGACTATCGTCTGAGGAAGCATCATCTGCCACAATCACTTCAAATGGAAAGTCTGTGATTTGTTGCATCAGCCCCTTCAAACACTGCAGCGTGTATTCCACCTTGTTAAAGACAGGAATGAGAATGCTGACTTCGGGGCGATCGCAGTAGGGAAAAGACAGTGCAGCAGCTTCCTCATCCAGCGATCTTCTCAGTGCTGCTTGCTCTAGCACTACCCACACCTTCCAATCCAGAGGTTGAAAGTTATCGACATTAAGCTTGCGGCCTTCCCTGACTCCCGTTTGGATAAAGTGCAGTAGTGGGTTCTGCAGAGCAGCAGAATTATTTTCCAAACTCTGCAGATAAAAATTAGTATCGAAAAATTCGCAGGGATTTAGCCGTTGCCCGGCCCCCTTGCAAAGGTAATGCTCCAGAGGGTTTAGCCCCGCTCGGGCCACATTAGGATTCTCCCGCAAATAATAAGCTGAATCGAACAGTGGGTGGGGCTTGCGCCCCTCTGCACCACCGTAGGTTAAGTAATGCCAGAGGGGATTGAGTCCACTGGCGACAACATCTGGATTGCAAGAGCAATAAAACGCTATATCGAATAATGGATGGGGCCTACATTGCTGCGAGGCCCCAATTTGAATGAAATGCTGCAACGGAGACAAGCCCAAGGCCTCGATCTTTTTTGCATATTGCTGACTGTAGTAGGTTTTATCAAACAGACAACTGCGGTTGAGGTCTTCTCGCACTGGAAACCGGCTGACCGAGCTTTGAACTCTAGCTTTCATCCATCGCAATGGAGTGGTTAAACGCCAGGATAGAGATTGTTGCAGTTGGATTAACCGCTCTTCTAGTTGAAAGTTGTACTGACTCAATTTTTCCTGCTGCCGTTCTGTTTCCCTAAAACGCCTCTCTAATTCTGTGTTTTGGTGCATCAATGTTGCCTGCAGCTGTTCTAGTTGCTTTACCTGCAACGTTAATTCAGCATACTTAGCCCCTGCTTCCGCCCCAGTCTCTGCGAAAACTTGTTCGGCCCGGATCAACTCGCGCGAGATTTCATCCATTACTGCCAAGTCTAATGGTTTTCCGGCATGAGCGCGCAATAATTGTTCATATGCTAACTCAACTAACTCTATAGTCTCCGCTGAAGACACCCGAGCAATGTTAGGAACTCGATGGTGTCGTAACTGTGGCTGTAAAAAATCATCAATCGCTGCCTCTATCTCAGGCGATCGCTCCGGGAACCGCCAGCCGAGGTCGACCTCTATCTGGGCGATCGTTGCCCGCCAATCTGCGAGTAAATCGTGAAAGTGAACAAACGTGCGGGGATAGTCGCGGGTTGCTTTCTCTGCATCCAACAGGTGGTATAGCCACAATAGCTGTGCCCGCCTAGCATTCATGCGATCGCGAGTCACTAAAGAGTCCACCACCTCTTGCGGATGGCGCACTGGAATAATGACGCGAACGCGGCAATCGAGCTGATGCAAGACTGAACGCCATAGGGGAAAGAGCCGACAGATACGGGGGTCTTTAATCGCAAACAGCGAGCAATTGGCAAAATCTCGCTCTAGCACTTCCAAGATCTGCTCAGAGGCGGCAGCGGCAGCCTCTGACTGGAACCAATCGGGCGATATCGACATCGGCGTATTCCACTGCATTCCAGCAGAAGCGAAGGCAGCATCGTGAATATCAGCCAGCTCGGCAGATTCCCAAAATCCCGTTTGATTGTCTTCGGCAGGCTCCATCAAGCGAGAGGGTAACGCAAACCCCAGATACTTCAAGACTCCTGTGAGGGCAGAAGTCCCACTCCGGTGCATACCTAACACCAGCAACACTTGTTTGGAGTCTGAGGGCAAGCTTCGGTCCAAATGTCCAATCGAGATTGTCAACGGTACAAGCGTTCTCCCAGGTTCGTTACAAGCTTGGGCCGAGATCGCAACGGCTCGCGATCTCAGTAGCTGAGAAATACATGGATGCACGAAGAGAGTTTATCATTGCGAAGCTGCCGGCAATCGGCAACTAGCCCCGATTCCACCGTGCTTTCAGAACACAAGGTCTGGGCAGTGCTATTGTAGTCCGTGGCTACATCTTCATTCCATGTATCTGTTGCGATGCCACTGGAAATGGGGCTGATTTAAAGTACTCCCACTCAATTCAAGCCTGAATCAAACACTCGTTTGTCCGATCGTTCTATCCGTTATGGCTAATACCTCTCAATCTATAAACCGCCCCTCGCTCGAAGCGCCATCTTCTTCGAAGGGGATACGCAAAGGGTTGAGGGCTAATGTCAGATTGATTACAGAATTGACTCGCTTCGAGTTAATTCTGAATCTCACCCGGTCTAGATTTGGTTGGAGCTGGTGGTTTATCGATCCCCTCGTCATGATTGGTGTATTCGGTATTTTTAAACGAATTGTACTGGGAGCAGATCGATATCAACCTTACTTTCTGTTTATCGGTTGTGCGCTGCTGTCCTGGAAGTTCTTCAGTACTGCCCTAGCTCGCTCGGCAATGCTATTGCGAGCGCGAGAGCCTTTGATCAAAGCCTTTCCATTTCCTACTTGGGTCTTGCCCTGCACACTAGTCTTGGAACAGCTTGTATTTTTTATTGCCGGAATACTAACCTTGATTGCAGTTGCTTTGGCTATTGGACAGCCTCTCGGAATCGAATTAATTCAGGTCATTCCTCTGATCGGCTTTACAACAATACTCACTCTAGGATCTGTGTTGTTATGTTCCACGATGGGTGTCTTTGCCATAGATCTAAGTCAATACATCAATCATTTTATTCGGATTGTATGGTTTCTGAGCCCAGGTATGTATGGTACGGATTTAATTGTTCAGCGATTTGGTGAAGGGAGCTGGCCGCACCGAATCTTTTTACTCAACCCACTTGCACTAGTGTTTGAAGGATTCAGAAGTGTCTTGTATTCTCCCCAATGGATTCCACTATCCCATTGGCTGACCTTAAGTGTTGTGAGTCTCTTGACTTTGCTTGTGGGGGGAAGCGTTTATCGACATTACAATCGTCGTCTGATCAAACATTTCTAATGAACAACACCTCGAAACACCTACCAGCTTCTATCCTCAATCCTACAGAAGATCTACCTTTGATTGAGGCTAATGACTTAGGGCTGCGCTATCGTACCTCTTTACAGGCAAAATTGGCGGCAGGAAAGCGAGCCAACATGCCTAATTCGGACGCCCGGTTCGAGGGCGATGGATTTTGGGCACTAAGACATGTGAGTTTAAAGTGGCATCGCGGACAAATTATTGGTGTTATTGGTATGAATGGTGCTGGTAAAAGCACTCTATGTTCAGTTTTGTCAGGAATTTTATTGCCAGACGAAGGTCAAGTAACTGTTCGAGGAACAGTCGGAGCTTTACTCTCTTTAGGGGCTGGCATTAATCGAGATTTATCTGGGCGAGACAATATTATTTTGAGTGGGATATTGCTGGGTTTGACGCGCCAAGAAATCTTACTACAGATGGATCGTATCATTGCTTTTTCCGAACTAGCAGACTACATAGATCGACCAATGCGCACCTACTCTTCTGGAATGCGATCGCGGCTAAGTTTTGCAGTTGCCACCTCTATCGAACGAGATATTTTATTTCTAGACGAGGTTTTGAGCGTAGGCGATAGCTCATTCCGCCTCAAATGCGAGCGGCGAATTTCAGACATGATGGAATCTAGTAGCCTGGTAGCAATTGTATCTCACTCAAATGATTTTCTGCGCAAGATAGCCACTCACATTCTTTGGTTAGACAAAGGTTCTATACGAATGTTTGACATAGCCAATTCTGTGTTGGAAGCTTATGCAGAATTTTCGCAAAAACGGGTTAGCAGAGATCGCTAAAGAAGCAAAACAAAACATAAGAATTAAGAATGGAGGGCACCTCGATTAATTGCTTGTTCTCTCCCGCTTGGAGGCTGAAACCCTTGAAATCTCGTTGCCAATTTTGAGGCGATCCCTATTTTTCGAGGTGCCCTAGAGCTTTTTGGAATCATCTATCTCGATTTCCAGTCTCTCGTAGGCACTTTCTGCTATCTTAGTTATCGAAAGATGAGGCCAACTGCAATAGCATAAGAGACTCATATAAGCATTACAATATGAAGATTTTAGCGCAAAGTTCATTATTCAGTCTTCTCAATCCAAATCGATCCGCCAGGGTTTTTTAAACAATCGGACATGTGTTCTCCAAACCAATTTTGGAACTGACGAATAACATAGGTTGAAAGTAGTCGGATTCGGAAGTGATTGTTAAACTGCAAGAAAGCCCGAAGAATATATTGTTCGTTCCAAGCTCGCCCTTCTTCCAGCCAAGACAACGGGTATTCAAAAGGATAGAAAATATCGTGCATGTGAATCAAAACACCAGGATTTAATCGAGGTAGAATTTCAAAAATGAGCTGGTTAACATCACTACCTACCTTGCTGACATGAGTAGAATCAATAAACAAAATGTCATTGGCTTCGAGAGCGTTAAAGATCGACAGATCGACATCCTGTAGGGCTGTTTCAATGATATGAATACGATCGCAATCCTCTGGCTTAATTAGAGATTTTAGCAGATCGGCGTAGGGCTCAATAAAGGTACAGTCAATTGCGCTATCGAAAAATTTTTCGCTCGTATCTAATGTGACACAGGATGAATAGCCTGAACCAATCTCAATGACCCGTTTGGGCTTCAGGTGACGCAGCCAACAGTGGAGGAAGATGGCATCAGTATAGGAATAGGCAGGGTTTTCGTAAAAATAACGAAGTTGTGTCTGTTTTTGAGGTGTAAATGGGATGTCTTTATAATAAGCTTGAAATTGTTTTAAAAGCTCGAACTGAGCATCTGAGTCAATTTCAATTCCAGGCAATGCCTCGGGATGCCATTCAATAGAACGAATGCGATCTATATTCTCTTTTGACGGAATGCAAGAATAAAAATGACCTGGTGGGACAAACTCTCCTTGTGGAGAAAGATCGGATACATTTAAGTTAACTTTTTTCAAGGTATCCTTGATTTCTATTCGTAAATCCCCCACTGCAGTTTCTATCGCCTTCATACCGTCTGCGATCGCATTCACTCCAAATAATTTGTTGCGTATCCTAGCTAAAAGTTCTCTGATGCTCACAGAATATACATTGACTAACTCTGCTCAAAAGTATAGAGCATATTACTTGCGTCTGCTCGTGTTTGCTTTCTACCAGTAGAGGTAGAAGGCTTGACATAAAATTCCGAATAGCTTCGTGAATCTCTGTTTGACCTGGGCAGACCGTGCCAAAATTTAGTGTAGATGTTAACAACGATCCCTCGGCTAGAACCCTGATTGAGCTTTATCCCAAGAAATATATTTTACTGTCGTCAGGCTCTTGAGACTAATTGGGCCGCGAGCAGGCAGCTTGGAAGTGGCAATGCCGAGGAAAGCACCCAGTTGGCTATTGGTGGGGTCGCCCAGATTGGGATAGCTGTTGACATAGAGAATACTAGCCTCTACCGAGCGAGAAAACTGCTCGATATCGCCAGCAGAATCAGTCACGATCGCCTCTAGCTGACCGTAACTGTGTTTGTCGAGCCAGTCAGTCGCCTCCGGCAAATTGGCCACAATTCTTAACGGCAGGAGATGGCGATCGCTGGGCAACTCATCTCCCGCCGGCAGAGGGGGCAACTCCGGTATCAGAGCTCGCGAGCGGGCATCTGCCACTAACAGGTAGTTTTCTAACGCCACCAAAAACTTTTCTAAATATCGTTCCGCCCAAGCCTCGTGCATCAGAATTCCCAACATCGGTCGTTGGAAAGGCTGATGGCGATCGCCCGACTGGCTGCCAGCCCCAAAACACCCCTCCACCAGCGTAGATTGCACCTGCTCCCAACTGGCACTGGCCGCAATGTACACATATCCCTGCCCAAACTGTGCGGCAATCGTCGGCACTGCACTCTCCTCCTGCATGCGCTCCACCCAACTGCTCCGGCCACACACCAACAAAGCATCGACAAAATGCTGCTGTCTCAACAGAGCCTGCAAGTTTTCCGAGCGATCGGCAGGAATAGTTTGAATCGCCCCTTCAGGAATGCCCGCCTCGTAAGCCGCCACACTCAACAATGACGCGATCGCAGCCTGAGTCGCAGCCAGAGGGGGACTGCCTGCCACAGCAAGGCCGTTGCCCGATTTGAGGGCCATGCCAATACCGCCCATTTGAATTTCGGGATACACCTCGTAGACCAAACCCAGTGTCCCGAGCGGCACCCGATAGCAGGCCAGCGAGGCCCCGCTGTCGTAGTTCCAATGGCCGTCCAGTGTCCCCACCGGATCGGGCAAACCCGCTAAAGCTGACAATTGCAGAGCGGCCAATTTCAAGCGTTCGGGAGTGAGCTTCATCCCCTCCAGCATCCACTGGGGCTGTTTTTGTCCCCGCACATTTTCGAGATCGACGGTATTGGCTTCTAAGATGCTGTCGGCACGCTCTTGCAGAGCAGTAGCCATCGCCTCTAGGGCGCGGTTTTTGGTTGCCCCCGACAGTTGGCTGAGTTGCGATCGAACGCGCCACACCTGACGCAGCACAGTCGTTAGATCGTAGTGGTTCACTGCAGAATTCTCATGAGTGCCGGACTATAGCACGGGCAACTGTTGCAGGCTTAGGAGAAATGTGGGCGAACAGTTGCCTCTCAGCAGTAGACTAGCGCGCCCTTCGAGGAAAAGGAAGGATCTGAAAGTTTGCTTGGGGCTGCCAATGGGGCTTCTCTCGGGCCGAATGCTGTCGCTCAGCGGTTGGGCAGTGCCACCAAAATCAACCACAGGGCAAAGACCGAGGTGACTGCCAAAATAAAGATCCACCGTAACGGAAAGCCAAATAGTCCGGCTAAAATAGCCCCCGCTGCTAGCCCAATCGTGCAGAACACTGCCCCTCGGGAGAGCACCACTTGAGTGCGATCGCGCTCGTAGGTAGAAACCCAGCGCTGGCCTTCCCAGTACCAACTTTTACGGGTGGCATAAGACATGGCGAGATGCTCGATTTCCATGCCATCGGAGGTGGTGGCAAAAATTTGCTGGCAGTGGCTACAGCCCAATGCATCCATCAAGGTAATGGGGCGAATCTGTCCTTTTTGACAAACAGGACAGGGATAGATCTTCGCGACATCGATTTTGTGGGCGTATCTGTGCTTGGAGGGAGGTTGGGGAGGATGGGCAGCCACGACACTATCCTTGTCGGTTGGGGTCTTTTAGAGTGGCGTTGTGCTTTAAGGGGGCAAGCAGTTTGAAGGGGCAAGCAGTAAGTGGATTCTAGCACCGCTGTTTGGAAGAGCGTTGCAGGAGAAACCGCCTGGGTTCGCAAGCGCATTCCCAGAGCTGACAGGAGTTTTCGAGGATCGCCCCCCTAGCCGAATGCCATCAAATCCAAAGGTAGAGTAGGGTAGGGACAGTCTTTATCGTTGCCGCCATTCGCAGGTTTCCAATGCAGATTCAAATGCCCTCTCTTCAACTGAGTTCGGGATTGACCCCCATTTCGGGCTGGTCTGGGGATTGCCTGATTTTAGGATGTTTTCAGACTGACGACGGCATCGTTTGGCCCGCTGGAATCGAGGCGATCGATGCTTCGGATTGGGAGGGAGCGATCGCCGAGTTGGCGGCAGAAACCGAATTTAAGGCCAAAGCAGGCAGTACGGCAGCCACTCGCATCGGGCGCGCCATCCGCAAAGTGGTGCTGGTGGGGTTGGGCAAGGCCGACAAGTTCGCCACTGAAATCCTGCGCAACGCGGCAGCGGCGGGACTGCGCAAGGCTAATAGTCTCAAAGCCAAGACGGTCGCCTTTGCTTTCCCCGACAGCGAGCTGGAGGCGGAGGAGTGCCTGCAGGCGATGGCAGAAGGCGTATTATTGGTGGCTCACCGCGACGTACGGTTCAAATCTGGGACTGAAAATGGCAATGGCTGCAACATCGAGTCCGCTGTTTTCTTAGGACTCGAACCCAACGAACCGGCTCTGGCTCGGGCGCGCGAAGTGGCCGCCGGAACGATACTCGCTCGCGAGTTAGTGGCCGCCCCTGCCAATATTGTCACCCCCCTCGCTCTGGCGGACGCCGCCCGAGCGATCGCCGTAGAGTACGGCCTCGATGTGGAAGTGCTGGGCTGGGCAGAATGCGAAGCCTTGGGAATGGGGGCGTTCTTGGGGGTGGCTCAAGCATCAGACCTTCCCCCCCAATTTATTCACCTGACCTACAGGCCCGTCGGAGAGCCCAAGCGCAGACTGGCCATTATCGGCAAGGGGGTCACGTTCGATTCGGGCGGTCTCAACCTCAAAACCTCGATGGCCAGCATCGGCATGATGAAGACCGACATGGGGGGGGCGGCAGCAACCCTCGGCGCAGCGCGGGCGATCGCCGCCCTCAAACCGAACGCGGAAGTACATTTTATTGTGGCTGCCACCGAAAATATGATTAGCGGTCGCGCCCTCCACCCCGGCGATATTCTCACCGCCTCCAACCAAAAGACGATCGAGATCAACAACACCGATGCTGAAGGTCGTCTGACCTTAGCTGACGCACTGGTGTTTGCCGACAAGTTGGAGCTGGATGCCATTGTGGACTTGGCGACGCTCACGGGGGCCATTATGGTTGCGTTGGGCAAGCGCATTAGTGGCTTATTCACGCCGGATGAGGCGCTGGCTGCCGAGTTGAAGGCTGCCGCCGAGCGATCGGGGGAGCAAATCTGGCAAATGCCTCTAGAAGACAGCTATGCCGAAAGCTTGAGTTCGGTGGTGGCGGATATGAAAAATACCGGCAGCCGCGATGGCGGTTCCATTAGTGCAGCTCTGTTTTTGCAGCGGTTTGTAGACAAAACTCCCTGGGCTCACCTCGATATTGCCGGGACTGTCTGGACCGACAAGGACTACTCCTACCACAACAAAGGGGCCACCGGGTATGGCGTGCGCACTCTGGTAGAGTGGGTGCTGGCCTAGTCAGCCCGACTGGAATCAACCATGCACGACCCGAGCCCTGCTGACGGAAAGCGATCGCCCCGCGCTCAGATTTTCAGCTTCGTCAAGCGAATCGCGCCGAACGGATGGACCGCCGCAGTCATGGCGATCGCCCTACTATTTTCGATTCCGGTATGGGTGGTGTTGGGCAATATCTTTGCCCCCACGGGTGAAATTTGGCAGCAGCTTGCCTCCACTGTTTTGCCTCGCTATATCCGCAATTCCATTTGGTTGATGCTGGGGGTGGGGAGCGGTGCGGCTGCGATTGGGGTGGCAACGGCTTGGCTGGTCAGCCTCTGCCGCTTTCCGGGCAGCCAGGTGTTTGAATGGGCCTTGCTATTGCCCATTGCTGCCCCCGCCTACGTGTTGGCCTATACCTATACCGATGTGTTCGATGTCTCGGGTCCCGTGCAGTCGGCGATCCGGGCTTGGACCGGTTGGGGACCGCGCGATTATTGGTTTCCCCCCATTCGCTCGCTGGGGGGGGCGATCGCCATGCTGGTGCTGGTGCTCTATCCCTATGTCTATCTACCGACGCGCATTGCTTTTTTGAAGCGATCGCGATCGCTCTTAGAAGCTAGCCTCAGTCTCGGCTGTGGCCCCTGGCGAACCTTTTGGACGGTGGCTCTGCCGCTGGCGCGACCGGCGATCGCGGGGGGTGTAGCGTTGGTGCTGATGGAAACTCTGAATGATTTTGGCACCGTACAGTTTTTTGGGGTAGATACCTTTACCACCGGGATTTTTCGCACCTGGTTCGGTCTGGGGGAACCGGTGGCGGCGGCGCAGTTGGCGGCACTGTTGCTGATGTTTATTTTCGGCATTTTCATGCTGGAGCGGCGATCGCGCGGACGGATGCGATACGAACAACAGTCTGCCGGTCGTCTCCTGCCCCCCAGTCACGACTTGAGCGGCTGGCGGGCTGCTGCAGCGTTTTTAACCTGCGCGATCCCGGTTGGACTGGGCTTTTTGCTGCCAGGAGGGGTGCTATTGAATTGGTCTGTGCGGCAGGCCCGACTAGGTTTGGGGCGGGGGTTTTGGGGCTATGTCGCCAATACTGCGATGGTGGCGTCTCTGACTTCACTGTTAGCGGTGGCGATCGCCTTACTCATCGCCTACGGACTGCGCTTGCAGAGGAATTCGGTCATGCGATTTGCGGCCCGTTTTGCCACGATGGGATATGCCGTCCCCGGTTCTGTGATTGCTGTCGGCGTGCTGATCCCGATGGCGGGACTGGATAATGCGATCGATGCCTGGATGCGCAATACCTTCAATTTTTCCACCGGATTGCTGCTGAGTGGCACGATCGCCGGACTGGTGTTCGCCTATCTGGTGCGCTTCCTTTCGGTTTCTTTCAATACGATTGAATCGAGCCTAGTGCGCATTCAGCCCAGTCTCGACGATGCCGCCCGCAGCCTCGGTTACAGCCCCATCGCCACCCTGACCCAAGTGCATGCCCCCCTGATCGCGAGCGGTCTATTCAGTGCAGCCATGTTGGTGTTTGTGGATGTGGTGAAGGAGCTGCCGGCCACATTGGTGTTGCGCCCGTTCAATTTTGACACGATGGCCGTGCGGGTCTTTCGGCTGGCGTCGGACGAGCGTTTGGCTCAGTCGGCACCGGGGGCGTTAGCGATTGTGGTGGTGGGGATGATTCCGGCCATCTTTCTGATTTTGACGGTGTTGCGATCGCGATCGCCCACTCGAAAGCATTAACCCCGTCCCGCCGCTTAGACTGCGCCCTCAGCCCTTGCTGCGATACAATTTCAACCGTCGTGTCCCGCTTCGGCCCAGCCATGCCCACCCAACTGCTCTTCGTTTGTCTCGGCAATATTTGTCGATCGCCCACCGCAGAAGGCGTTATGCGCCATCTAGTGACAGAAGCGAACCTCTCCGACCACATTGCCTGCGACTCAGCCGGAACGTCCAGCTACCATATCGGCTCCCCCCCCGATCGCCGCATGCAACAGGCCGCCCTTGCCCGAGGGATTCACCTGTCTGGGCGAGCCCGACAGTTCGACAAGACTGATTTCGAACAGTTCGACCTCATCTTAGCGATGGACCGAGAAAACTACCGCGATATCCTGCGCTGGGATGTTGACGGTCGCTATGCCGAAAAGGTCGAGCCGATCTGCAGCTATTGCAGCCATTACAGCGATCGCGAAGTGCCCGATCCCTATTACGGAGGAGATGCAGGGTTTCGCTATGTAGTGGACTTATTATTGGATGCCTGTGCGGGCCTGCTGAAAGAGTTGACCTGAGACCGTTAGAGTTGCCGTATCTAGCAATTCTCTCGGCAACGGCCAACGACTTCTAAGGGAAAGGCTTTGCGGGCTTCAGCATTAGTCAACAATTACCCTAACGGACTGCCCCAACGCACTGCCAGTTTGACCACAATGGGGACAACGACAATCACGCTAACCATGCGGGTCAAGTGCATGAGTACGACGGTCGGCCCCTGTGCCCCCATATCTAAGGCAATGAGACTCATATCCGACATGCCCCCTGGCGCAGAGCCGAGTAATGCCGTCAGCCGCTCTAAGCCCAGCCAGCGAGAGATCGCCAAACCAGAGGCAATTCCGGCTACAAGCGTAATGGAGGTGCAGAGGAGCGCAGGTCGCCACAGATCTCTCAACCCTGCTAGCGCATCGCTCGTAATGGTGGCCCCCAATAGAATCCCCAATCCCACCTGTAGGATAAATTTGGTTCCTTGCGGGGGAGTGGGAACCGAAAACACATTCAGTGCGTTCGCGCAGCCCACGGCCAATAACGAGCCCACTAAAGCCCCTGCCGGAATGCGAAGTTTGACGGCGATCGCACTTCCTACTAGGGCGAGTAGCACGGTCCAAAGGTAATTCATGGGAGACTCCAGCGGCAATTGAGGCGTGACTTGAAGAGTGAAGAAATTTGGCCAGCAGCAGACGACGGACAAAGCCACTGAACCTTGCCATTAGTTTTAATCATTCCTTCATAGTTCAACACCATTCTGCCCGGAATAACAGTGCGCATCGCGGCAGAATCAAAATTGCCATTGCCGCCGAACACTTGAGTCTAGGGGCAGCAGGAGAGCTACAGCCCGCTCGCACACTCGCCCAACCTAGCCTTAAGTTCCCCCAACCCCCTCAAATACGTTCGGGAGATGGAGGAACTTGCGCAGATTGCCAACTGGTTTGAAAACACAGAGGGGAGACTCTTTAGGAAACCTGCTGAACCCAGCGTTCTAAACAGGTGTTGACATTGATGTGTAGGCGATTGCCGAGGGCCAACAACCCCGACAGCGGCACGCTCGCCCCCGTTTGGGTGGCAGCCACAGCATGCTGGCTCAAGCAGGCGAGATACATTTCCTGAGCGCGATCGACGTCGATTGGGGCCCGCAAAATCTCAACCACATTGAGATAGCAATCGAGCTGGAGCAAGGGCTGAGCCGTAGCCGCCAATTCGCGAGCGTGGAGGATATGCCATAACTGCTGCCGCAGCAGTCGATTGAGGCTGGCGGTTGCCTCCTCCAACTGGAGCGAACAGCCTAACTCCTCAGCTTCTGTGACGACTTGCTGGAGCTGCTGGAGCATATGACCCCGCTCGGGATTTCGTTCGAGCGACTCCATCAACAGCGCCAGACGCTGGTTGAGGGTCATGCTGGCGGCGGCTTGCAACTCGATTGGGACGGGCAAGTCGTCGCGACGGAAAGCCAGCAGTACGCGGTAGTTATCTTGATAGATCTTGCGATAGAGGCGATTGAGGTGACCGAGGGTGGAATGGGTCAACATGCGCATAATCTCGTGGCGATCGCGGGAGATCAAGCTGTCGAGGGTGTAATACTCGCGTCCGAATTCCGACTGTAGGGCGATCGCCGCTTGGGCGCGATGGTCGAGACAGCCAAACAAGCGGGCTTGAATATCTTCGTATCGCCGCTGGCCGGGGAACGGCTGTATGCAGCAATGGAAATCCCAGCCCCCCAGATGCAAGACCCCATAGATTAAGTCGTGTGACTCTTGCGTAATGCTGGATTTCACCAGCAAGCGGCCGAGCGCCAGCGTATCGCCGCCAATTGTGGCGCGATGGGGAACATCTGCATCCAACTGCTCGACGGTGTAGCTATAAATCTGAGCTTCCCGAGAAAACGAGCTAAACAGCGACTTAATGGCATAGTGAGCCGCGATTCGCCGAGGGGAAACAATGGCCGATAGCACTCGCTGTCGGTAGATTTCAGCCCCATCGCCATACTCCTCGCAATTGCTGGGAGCCTGTTGCAGGCGTTCTAGAAACTCCGTTTCGAGATCGATACTGGCGGCATCTCCAGCCAGCTCGATCGCCCGCGCCGCATAGCGCAAGATCTGTACCCCTTCTGGGCGCGAGAGCTCTTCAAAAAACCAGCCGCAACTGGTGAACATCAGTTGACTGTTGCGCTGCATTTCTAACAGTCGCAACACATCCACCACTTCGTTGGCCCGCAGTTCGCGACTGCGGTGGGCTTGCAAAAACCGATCGATTTGTTTGGGGGTGCGATCGAGAATGACATCGATGTAGGCATCGCGGGCTGCCCAGGGATCGCGCAGATAAGTAGATACCTTCGATTCGTAAACCTCTCCGAGGCGATCGCGCAACCAGTTGAGTGCCTGCCGCAGCGGCTGCCGCCACTTTTGGTGCAAGCCCGATTCGCTGGCACAGCCACAATCCCGTTCCCAGCGACCGACGCCGTGGGCACAACTCCAAGCGGTCACGGGCTTGAGTTGCACTTCCCAGGTGGGAGGATGTTGGCTGAGGTAGTGGCCGTAGTTGGTAATGCTTAACCCGGCCTGCGGCAAGCCGTAGGCAAAGGCAAAAGCTAGCGTCCGTTCTTTATCCCGCTTGTGGTGGCCGAAGGTTTCGCCATCGGTGGCGCAATGGATTAGTTGGGGGCGATCGCCGCGATCTTGCAAGCATTGGGCGAGGCGGCCGACGAGCTGGTGGCTGCTATCCACCACATCGTTAAAGCCCATATCCCGCGAGACAGGACCGTCATAGAAAAAGATATCGAGATAGCGCTGTGGCTGCGAGGGATCGTCCGCTGGCAAAAAGCAGCGGTAGGGTTGCGTCGGGTCGATTTGGCTATTGCTCACTTCGTGCCATTCGGAATCGTTGCTGCCCATCGGTCGGCATCGCTGAGCCTGACTGGGAGCGAGAATCGCAAATTGAATTCCCTCCTCCACGAGGGCTGCCACTGTGGGCAGATCGATCGCCGCTTCGGGCAGCCACATGCCTTCGGGTCGCCGTTGGAACCGCTTGACGAAATCGGCGATGCCCCAGCGGATTTGGGTGTGCCGATCCCGCTCGTTGGCTAGAGGCAAAATAACGTGATTGTAAGGTTGGGCGATCGCATTGCCGTGGCCGTCGAGACGGCGAGCACTGTTGCGATCGGCAGCCAAAATTCGACGGTAGACCTCAACATCGTGACGCTCTAGCCACGACATCAAGGTTGGGCCGAGGTTAAAGCTGAGATATTCGTAATTATTGACGATTTGGACCACTTGTCCCCGCTCGTCCAAAATGCGGGCAAAGGCATTGGGGCGGTAGCACTCGGCCAGAATGCGCTCGTTCCAGTTCTCGTAGGGAGCTGCCCCCGGCTGGGGCTCGATGTCATCTAAATAGGGGTTTTCGCGGGGGGGTTGATAAAAGTGACCGTGAATGGTGACGTAGGCAGCATGTCCGACGCGAGAAGCCTGCTCGGGAGCCGCTTCGGCGCCTAAAAAGGCGAGGGCTCCGCCTCGGTCCGAACGATCGTGAACTGAATGCATTGTGATATTGCCTTAAGTGCAAGCGGTGACGTCAGAAAAGTGTTGGTTTGGCGAAGTTATGGGTTAGCTGGCTCTGATAGATAATAGAAATCGACAGGCGACATCAATGACTAGAGGGCATCAAATGACTAGACAGTATCAATCGCTGGAGCCAACAAAACTGGACAATTCATAATGTCCTATTTATTACGCTATGTCATCTTTGCGGGGATCGACAGAATGTTTAGAAATTGGTTGGAATGTAAATTCTTTCGTTTCGACCTTTAATGACTTCTTAATATTGGAGGGAATTCGGCATTTGTATTGTTCTGCAAGATTATCTCAATTGCTTGCGGGTTCCTCGCTGGAGGTGAAGGGGCGATCGTGCTGCGATTGGGACAATCGTGCCAGTTGACCGAACCGGTATTTGAGGGTGCATACTGAAGCGGTCGACGAGAGGATGCTCCTATGGCTAGCGCAACAAAATTGAGTAATCACGAGATCCAGTCCGGGTTGGACCGACTCTCTTTGTGGACGATCGAAGACGGCAAGCTGCATAAGGAATATCGCTTTGGTAGTTTTGTCGAAGCCTTTGGCTGGATGAGTAGTGCTGCCCTCGTGGCAGAAGCAATGGGCCACCATCCCGAATGGTTCAATGTTTACAACAAAGTAGTGGTGGATCTGACCACCCACGATGTCGGAGGGATCTCCAATCTAGACTTCGAGTTGGCTGCCAAGATGGACGAACTGGCTGGCTAGTGTCGGGGATGGCAAGCTGGGAAGCTAGGATTGAGAAGTCGTTCCCTCTCCGCTGGCGAAGTACTGCTCGTGGCTTGCTTGAGTGTTCTCGAAATTGGCGACCCGATCCTGCGTCAAGTGGCGCAGCCCGTGGCGCAGGAGATGATTTCTATCCCAGAGTTTCAGGCATTTTTAGTCGATCTAGTCGATACTTTACGATCGCACCATGGCGTCGGTCTAGCAGCGCCTCAAGTGGGTCGCTCCCTGCGGGCGATCGCCGTCGAATGCCACAACAACCCCCGCTATCCCGAAGCCCCCGATATTGCTCTGCAGATTTGGCTCAATCCCGAGATTGTGGATGATTCCGCCCAAACCTGCAGCTTTACGGAAGGCTGTCTGAGCGTGCCCGATCGCCGAGGGGAAATATGGCGGCCTGACTGGGTTCGCCTCTCGGCGTACAATTCTGACGGCGATCGGGTTGAATTCACTGCCAGCGGGTTTCTGGCCCGCGTCTTGCAACACGAAATCGACCATCTCAACGGCATTCTCTTCATCGATCGCCTGCGATCGCCCGCCAGCACCACAAGCGCAGTCTAACTTTATTTCTTAACGCCCACGCCCATGAACATTGCCCAGAACATTACTCAATCGATCGGGCGCACTCCCCTCGTCCAGCTCAACCGCATCCCCCAGTCGGAAGGCTGTCGAGCGCGCCTTGTGGTGAAGCTAGAAAGCTTCAATCCCGCTGCTTCCGTCAAAGATCGAATTGCGGTCAGCATGATCGAAGACGCCGAACGGGCCGGTCGGATTACCCCCGGCAAAACCATCTTGGTGGAGCCCACCTCGGGCAATACGGGGGTGGGCTTGGCAATGGCAGCAGCAGCTAAGGGTTACCGTCTGATTGTCACCATGCCCGAGAGTATGAGTGTGGAACGACGACTCCTGCTGAAAGCTTATGGGGCTCGGGTGGAGCTAGTGCGCGGCGGTGGCGGTATGGGGGAAGCCATCTGGAAGGCAGAAGAAATCGTGCGCCAGAACCCCAACGCCATTATGCTGGGGCAATTTACCAATCCTGCCAACCCCGACATTCACTATCGCACCACCGGCCCCGAAATTTGGCAGGATACAGACGGTACGGTCGATCTCTTTGTAGCCGGAGTCGGGACTGGCGGTACGATTACGGGGGTGGGCCGATACCTCAAGCAGCACAAGCCCGACGTGCGCGTGGTGGCGGTGGAGCCCAGCGCCAGTGCAGTTTTGAGTGGCGGGCGTCCGGCTTCTCACAAAATTCAGGGGATTGGGGCGGGATTTATTCCCGACATTCTCGATCGCTCGGTGATTGACGAAGTGATTGCGATCGACGACGACACGAGTATCGATTACAGTCGTCGGCTCGCCCGCGAAGAAGGGATACTCTCCGGCATTTCGACTGGAGCGATTCTAGCGGCGGCCATTCAGGTGGGTCGCCGTCCCGAAAATGCGGGCAAGCTGATGGTGATGGTGCAACCTAGTTTTGGCGAGCGCTATCTGAGTACGCCCTTATTTCGCGATTTAGACGTGGCTGTGGCTGGTTCGATGACTTAGGTGTCAGCCCGATATGATAGCTATAGGCTGACAGTTGGCCATTGCCCGCTGGAAGCTTTTTTGTGTGGGGCGACCTTTGCTGGGTAGCCTAGACAAGGCCAAATGCGATCGCGAAACGTTTGGTTCGGGAATCCATCGCAGCAACGGCAACGATTGAGAGGCGGTAAGTCGAATGATGAGTGGTGAGAGTCGAGAGGGGGTAGCCGCAGCGCTAAAAGCGTTGAGCCTGCCCGATAACCGCACGGGATTGGAAGCAACCACCAAAGCTCACCTAGATTTTCTCTTGCTGGCGATCGAGGCGCTGTGCGACGAAGGCTCGGAAGTGATGCTCTCGGCAGCCAGCGCCCTCGGGTTGGCAGAGACGATCGGCGATCGCGTTACTCTGTGGCGCTTGCGCAATGCGAATCCGTTACGCAAAAGCTCTGGCGGACGCAAAAAAGTCGATATCGAGGAAGTACGAGCACTGGTGCTGGTCGCCGCCTATCTGGCTCGCCACAATCACACCCAAATCCGCACCACAATGGCGAAATTGGAGCAGTGCATCGCCAAGGAAGTCTCCCCCTTGCAAGAGCCCTCGATCGCCGATTATTTAGATGCCTTCCATGCGGGCTATCGCGATCGCATGGCAGATGGCGATCGGCGACCTCAAAATAGCATCACCGAGCTGGCTCTAACCCTCTTAGTAGAACTGCTGTTCTACGGCAGCCAATACGGTCCCCAGCGATTGTGGAATGCCCTCCTGACCCGTCCCGAACTGGAACTGCCCGACGGAGAAACAGAACCAGAAGCTGACGCGGCGCCAGAAACCGCCGTTCCGGTGACCGGCGATCTCCCCGTTTCAGAAATTTGACTGCAGGCCGTGTCGCCCCGCCGCCACGGCATTATGAATCTGTAACTTGTCCTTTTGCGCGATCGGCCTCAACCGCCATGCCCACAACCACCTCCATTACCCAAAACTACGCCCACACCACCTGTACCCTTTCCGTTCGGGGGCAAACCGAGCAGCCCGATCGATTGTCGGGCCTTGTGGCTCCCGTCAATTGCGAACTAGTGGTGCAACTGGGCGAGACCTCCAAAACCTTTAGCGGCGATATCGAGCTACTCAAAGATTTGGTCAGCACCATCGAGCACTACCTCGCCAGTCTCTTGCGGACCGAGCCTCAAGGCACCTTTAGCGGCAGCGTCGCCATTCGCCCCCTAGATGCCGTGCGCCACCGCATTACCCTGCGCCAGGGAGAGGGCATCGGCCAAGTAGACCTGAGCATGACTCAGCTCTACGATCTAGCTGAGTCGCTCGGAGAGATTAAAGAGGCGATCCCCCATCTCGATCGCCTCAAAACCCCGCCTCCAACGGTGGCTTGGTATCGCCAAACCGCCAGCATTGCAGCCATCGGCATCGCAGCCATCGGCATTGCAGTAGGGGCATTGGTACTCTCCGGTCGCGAAGTCACCGAGAGTCAAACTGCAAGCGTTCGAGAAGCATCGGAGCAGTTATTAGAATTGCCCGATCGAAATGCGGCAACGGCTCCCACCGTGCCCGAGAGCCGCGATCGCAGCCAGTCTCGACCGGAATCTGAGGCAGTGGCCGCCAACGGACTGGCCCGCCAAGCTAACCAGTCAGAGGTCAGCACGATCGCCACGCGCTTGCAGGAGCAACTCGAAGCTGAGTGGCAATCTCCGCAGGATCTAACCGAGCCCTTGGTGTATCGAGTGACCGTCGATGCCGATGGCAACATTGTGGCTGCCACACCTGAAGGCGAGGTGGCAGGCGATCGACAGGCAGAAACCCCCCTGGCCGAGTTTGAAACGTTTACGCCTGCCGAGGCCTCCCCCGCCCAGCCTGTTTTGCCCGAACCATCCTCAGCGGATTCCGTCGAGCAAGATACATCTGCTCCAGAGGCACCCGATGCTCTGAACGAGAGCCTGTCTCCGGTCGAACTGCAAGTGGCGTTCGGTCCTGACAATGCTGTCACCGTAATGGACACAGGCACGCCGTAGGAACCGTCACTAAGAAAATTTGCCCTGTTGTCTGGAGGTCGGGACTGCTAGCATTAAAGGTTATCTGTAGTCACTGGTATCGATCGATCGCGCATGAAGCCTTATCTTGCTGCTGCTATTCAAATGACGAGTAAGCCCGACCTGTCAGAGAATCTGATTCAGGCGGAAGAGTGGATTGAATTAGCTCAACGACGAGGATGCAAGCTGATTGCATTGCCCGAAAATTTTGCCTACATGGGGGATGAAGCCGAGAAAGCGAAGTTGGCCCCCGAAATTGCTCGACGGGCAGAAGAATTTCTGCGCAAGATGGCACAGCGATTTCAAGCATATGTCTTGGGGGGAGGCTACCCCGTTCCCACTGAGAACAACAAAGTCTTCAACACTGCCTCGCTCATCGGCCCCGATGGCCGAGAGCTGGCTCGCTACCAAAAGGTGCATCTATTTGACGTCAACCTGCCGGATGGCAATACCTACCGCGAGTCAAATACCGTCATGCCCGGTCAAGACATTCAATCTTGCTATGTAGAAGAGCTGGGCACGTTGGGACTCTCGGTTTGCTACGACGTTCGCTTTCCCGAGCTCTACCGCACCTTAGCCTCTCAAGGGGCTGACGTGCTGGCGATCCCGGCGGCCTTTACAGCCTTCACCGGCAAAGATCACTGGCAGGTGTTGGTGCAGGCACGGGCGATTGAAAATACCTGCTACGCGATCGCCCCCGCTCAGGTGGGTCGACACTATCAGCGCCGCCAGACCCACGGTCATGCCGCCATTGTCGATCCGTGGGGGGTCATCTTGGCCGACGCTGGCGGAGAAAAGCCCGGATTGGCGATCGCCGAAATCGACCCCGCTCGCCTGCAGCAGGTACGCCGCCAAATGCCCAGCCTGCAACACCGCCGCCTCTCCGCCCTCTAACTGAGCAGCAAGGCAAATAAGCCACATAGAGCAATACCGTCGAAGACCCCTGCACCGCCAATACTGAGCACCCCAGGCGACATTTTTTGAATTTCTTTGAGGTGCAGCAAATCTGCTCCAATCAAAGTACCCAAGACGCCACCCGCAAAGGCGACAGGAGGACCGCCCGCCAGCAGAGCAGCGGCGATCGCCGCTGTGATGGGGGCCAGTAGCGGATTAATCTGAATGCCAATCCCCGGCACGATCTGGGCAGCGTAGTAACTCACCGAGGTGACAATGGCCGTAACCAGCACAATGGAAGCAGCAGAGGCTTGGGCGAACTGATAGCAGGCAATGATGACGGGGATTAGCCCGCCTCCCACGTTCAGCGCCACCATGGTGGTGCGACGGACGCGCTGTAAGGGAAACCCCCAAAACTGCTGTCCCCAAAAATCCTGAAAGGCTTCGAGGGTAGGTTCCAGAACGGTCGATTCTGCCCGATAGAGGGGGATGTTGATGGTGCTGCCGATGACGATCGACACCAGTAGCAAGAGTCCGATCTCCGGAGCGAAGCCCAACTTCGCTGCTGCTGCCACGACGACATCGAAGGTGAACCCCAAGATTAAAAATGGCAGCGAGAGTAGCAGAACTAAAAACAGGAGAGCGGAAACCGGCAAATAAATCACAATGAGTATCCCTGCGAGCCTATTTGCATTCTAATTGGGGCAGCGGGTCTAAAATTTCAGCGACTCTGATGTTTACGACGTTCCCCATTAGCATCGTGAGCCAACAAGAACTGAAAAACATTATTGCTATGGTGAAAGACTTTTCTTGGGGCAGTACGCCCCCTGAGATGAGGTCGAACTTCAATGATGGATTTTCTTTGCCGCCCCATCCCACTGCACGAGTGAATCCCGTCAATGCCGATGGTGTTGCTGCCGAGTTAATTTCAAGTCCGCGCGGCAATTCAGAGCGGGTCATCCTATATCTGCATGGCGGTGGATTTGTCGTCGGCTCCCTCCAAACTCATCGACGCATTGCCTGCGATTTGGCTGAAGCATCGGGAGTTAGTGTGATGTCGATCGACTATCGTCTCGCCCCCGAACATCCCTATCCAGCAGCCTTAGAGGACACGCTGACTGCTTACCACTGGCTGACCCATACCCGTGCATTGCATCCCACTCGGGTGGCGATCGCCGGAGACTCTGCTGGCGGCAATCTCGCACTGACAGCGCTGTTATCTCTCAAAGAGGCAGGAGAGGTATTGCCGTCATCAGCATTGCTGATTTCACCCTACTGCGACCTGACCAGAACGAGCCAAACCATTACGACTCATGCAGACATCGATCCGATGGTCTCTGCGCAACTGCTCGATTCCGTCACGACTTGGTACACTGCCGCCGAACACCTGAGACATCCCCTCGTATCGCCCCTCTATGGCGATCTGTCCGGTCTACCACCGCTCTTGATTCACGTTGGGGCTTCGGAAGTTTTACTGGACGATGCCCTGCAACTGGCTCGTCAAGCTGGATTGGTCAATGTTGCAGTAGAACTCAAGGTCTGGCAAAACATGATTCATTGTTTCCATCTATTTGCCCCCATCCTAGAAGAAGGGCAGCGGGCGATCGCCGAAGCCGGAGCATTTCTGAGGCATCACTTGCTCGAAACCTAGGGCCTGTCATCAGTTAGGCAAATGTGTCATAACTAGCCTAAAACGAGGTGCCAGATGCGTCGCTGCGCACTGAGAGACGCCTTAGGCTTCTTGACAACGTCAGTTCGGCAGGTGTCTGGTCCCCATCCCCTAACCCCTTCCCCCCTCGCGAAGCGTGATACAAAGCTGTCCGGCCAACGTCCACACATACCTCATCTCAGGGAGAGTCTTGGGGATGTCATCAAAGAGCTCTTTGCCCTCGCAGGTTTCCAGAGGCTAAAACCCTTGTATTGATAAGGATTCCAGGTCCTAACTGATGACACGCCCTAAGCCTCGCGATCGGAAAACGTGTCTTTGAGGGCCGTGCGGGCAGCCAGATGCTTGCAGGTGGTATCCAAAATTTCTGCCTCGCGGCGGAGGCGCTTCTCTGTATCCAAGAGTTCCAAAAGTAGTTGCTGCTCGTCTGCAGCCCCCTGAAAATTGCCCCCAATCCAGTAGGACAACTCGACTGGATCGTCAGGCAAATCGTCGGGTAAATCAATTTCTTTATCGGTCAGCTTGCCGGAGAGATGGACGACATCATTCAAGAGATTTTGAACGTCTCGAACCAGCCCCTGCAACGGTTGTTGGGTGAACTCGTCATCAATCCATTCCACCAACCCAACTCGATAGGGTTTCTCGCGCACGTATTCCAGTAGCCGAAACCGCTGCACTCCCACCGTCAAAATATTGATCCGATCGTCGGGCAGCCGCTGCAACTGGGCCACCTCCGCAGAACACCCCACGCGCGCAGCTTCTTGATTGTCGCTATCCCACAGCAGCACGCCAAACTGGCGATCGCTTTCCATCACTGTATTGAGCATCATGCGATAGCGAGGCTCGAACACGTGCAGCGGTAGCGGACGCCCCGGAAACAGTACAACGCCAGGTAGCGGAAAGAGGGGTAACTCGCGCACAGCTAGAGAGGAAGATGAAGTCATAGACGGGGCCGCCGTGAACATCCGTGTATTTTGAGTCTACCCGATTCCACCGATGGCACTCTGCCGTGCGGCTAGCAAACACTGCTGGCAAAGCCAGTATCACAACGTGGCAAAACTCTGAATCATCCAGCGACCGTCCTGACGGACCAAGTTGTAGCGCACTCGATAGGGATTGCTGTAGGAGATATTGGGTTGTCGCTGCCCGTTGACAATGTAGTCTGCTGTCTCGCTAATTTGCACCACAACACTCCCCACATCGTCAGTCGCTCCAGGAATCACCTGTTCCACTTCCACCGCTTGTTGCGGATAGCTCCAGTGAGCCCCGATCGCCTGCAACTGCTGCGCTCGCTCCAGCCAGCTAGACCGCAGCGGTTCGAGCAGAATGTCATCGAGCGCGGCAAGGTTGTAGTTTTCCCCTAGAGCCTCCCTTTTAACCGCCTGCCAAGATTCGATCGCGCGCCGAGCTGAAGCCTCTGTCAACTTTCTCGCGGTAGCCAGAGCGGCAATCTCTGCGGCAGAAGCAATCTCTACCGGGGAGGCTTCTAGCGCAACCAGAGGCTGAATTTCGGTCTGAACGGGGGTCGGATTGGTAAACAGGCGGCTTGCCACTCGCCAGCCCAAAGCTAGCACCGCCAGCACGACGGCTGCGCCCCCTAGCCGCAACAACCATACTGAAGAGCTTTCCTCTGGCTGGCGGCGAGCAACACGATCTTCAGCCTCGCCCTCGTACATCGAGCCCAGGCCCTCATCCCCGTCCCCCAAACGCGCGTCCGCCTCAGCGATCGCGCCGACATAGGGAGAGATCCCAGGCGGGGGTTCTGGAGCGGCGGTGCGATAGCCATCGGCGATCGCACTGTGACCGTTGCGATCGCCACCATTGAAATGACCCATCGGCAGCGGCGGTACAGGTGGGGAAGCCGTCGTGGATGTCGTATCGCTGGAGACTGCTGCCGCAGACGGAGAGACCTCAGGAGTAGTTGTCGTGCCATTCGAATGAACTGCATTCGCTGCCAAACCCGAGAAGCCGGAATCGCTGTCGCTAAAGGGCAAACTAACTCCGCCCTCCATAGAATTCGCCAGCCAGTCTATTTCTGCACTGGATGCGGGCATCTCATCTAGATATTGCTGCACCTGCGGGTTTTCGAAGTAGGTGCTCAATGAAGCTTGACTGATATCGAGATCGCGATATTCCGGGAAAACCTCATCTTGCAGCCACCCCTCGATATAGCGGCACAACCCTAACAGAACATCGGTTTCGCCATTGGTCGCGATCTCCTCAGACTCGCTGCGGATGCTATCGAGGGCTTCTGAGTCTTTGCTGCGCTCGAGCAACCGCGTAGCCTCCTCCGGCTGCCCCAGCAACAGCGCGCAAATAGCCTGCTCTAAATTGATATCGTGCCGCTGGGCCAAACGCACCAAATATCCCCGCGCTCGCCGAATTAGAGCCGGACGATTTTCCACATAGCCTCTTGCAATCAGGGCATACACTGCCAAATAGGTGGCCACCACGGAGGGTCGCTTGGCCTCGATCTCGAAAATCTCCTGCTGCTCGCTGACGGTCATTTGGGTGCGGGCTTTCTGCACGAAGCGGAGAAAATCTTCAGCACTCAACTCCGAGCCATCCTGACCGGCCCCTTCAATCCCCATGCGCTCGTCCAGCATATTGCGGAACAGTGTCAGGCCCTCTTGACGCTTGGGGTCCAACTCGTCAGGTAAGCTCAGGAGCTTGAGAATACGATAGGGTCGTAGCTTATTCAGATCTGAAATCACCTCAGCCTGCACCTCTGGAAACACGTGGTGGTTAATCAGTTCGGCCAACGCCTGCTGCAGCATACTGGCCGCCGCTTCATAATCCCCCTTCTGCCATTGCTCTCGCCCCAAATACAGGCGGGCGATCGCCTGAGTCAGCAGCAGGTCGGGGGCGGGCTCACTCTCGCGCAAGGCCACCTGCACCCCCGACAGTGCCAGTTCGTAATCGCCGTTTTCGCACTGGATCGCCAACGCCGCCGGAATATCCTGTAGGTCCACCTCTAACAGAGGGTGGGTGGCGGTAAGTTGGCTGTCGTACTCTTGGCGGCGCGCGGCATCGCCGAGCACTTCGCGAGCCGTTTGGATGAGCCGCTGCCTCGCAGCCACGGTATCCGCTGAATATCCAGGCCACAACTCTTGATACAAACGCCGTTGATAAGCACTTTCAATACTGTTGGCATCTGCCTGGAGCGGCAACATTAGAATCCGGTAGTAGTCCAGCGGTACCTGCACGGGTCAGTCCTCGCAGCGGAATATGACTTACTGTAGCAATAACGAGTTCATCCGATCTTCACATTATGAGGGTTTCAGTCAAAACCTTATACATACATTTAGATCGATCGGACGGGAGGGGCGTATCGAACATGGGAAGCAATGGGGATGTGTATTGGAGAGATTTATTTATCCATATATCCTTGGATAGCGGCTTTTGGCGAAAGTTTCTGTAGGAATTTAACAAATCAAACCAATCTGACTCTAGGGATGGGGGCTTATCCCCCTCAAGTCGACAGGGATCGCACAATTTTTGCCAAGATCTTAGCCGACGGCAGAACCTGCAACCAGTGGAACGCAAGGCTCGCACGATCGCTCGTTCCTTCGTACTTTCGGCTCGCCCAATTCTGCCCTAGCTGCTGCTATCGCAAGCATTTCAGGCTTCAATGGCCTATAGAGGCGATCGCAGCTCGAACTTCCCACCGACGTAATGGCACTCAAAAACCAGATTGAGGCAATTTTGTATCTCAAAGGGCAGCCAGTCAGTTTAACTGAGCTATCCGAACTGGCCAGCTGCGATCGCGAGGATGCCTACGATGCCCTGCTCGAATTAATGGAGGATTACGCCCACCGCGATTCTGCCTTAGAAGTGTTGGAGGTGGAGACCGGCTTTGCCCTGCAGTTGCGGGAACCGTTTACGGACATGGTGACGGATATCCTGCCCCCCGAAATTGGCTTGGCAGTGACGCGCACGCTAGCGGCGATCGTCTTGCGGGGGCCGATTACGCAGGTGGAGTTGGTGGAATTGCGGGGCTCGGGAGCTTACCAACATGTCGCCGAGCTGGTGGAAAAAGGCTTTATTCGCAAGCAACGGCTACCGGCCAATCGCTCCTACTTGCTCGAGGTCACAAATAAGTTTCACCAGTGTTACGAAGTGGAGAAATTTGACGAGTTGTTGTTAGAGTCTGCGATCGCCGAACCCGAATCAACTGACTGAACCTTCAAGTCCACCGGGCAGCGCAGGCTAGACTAGCCATTGCGATTGAGCAAAAACACCCCTAACGAGATCGTGGCCAGACCGGCAATCTGCCTGACCCCGAAGGGTTCTTTCCAAATCAGATGCGCCAGGATGGAAACGATCGCATAGCTCAGCGAGACGCTGGGAAACGCGACCGATAGAGGCAGTTTTTTGAGGGCCAGCGTGTAAAGGATTGCCGAGCAGAAATAGACTCCGAAGCCCATCAGGAGTCTCGGTTCGAGAAAGAAGAAGGCGGCAGTGTCTGCTTTGTTTGCCCCCATTTTGAGAAAGATTTGGCCGATCGCTCCCAAACAGATCGATACAGCTAGCAGTAGATAGGATATCCGCATAGCTCGGTCACTCACTGGTCCAGTTACATCTGTCCTCGCGAGGTCGACGAGCTGGTAAAGCAGATCCCACCATACTGCTAAATGGCACGATGTCCGATAGATGGCACAATGTCCGATAGATGGCACAATGTTCGGGCGGACAGCCACTGTCGCCCACGCATCTCGCTTAGGGACAGATCCGGTTGGCAAAATCGCAGCCAAACACCGTCGATTCCTGCCAGCCAAGGGGAATTTCCAGCAGATCGCGAGCCCCAGTCACCCCCTGCGAAATAAATAACAGTAGAGCGATACAATTGAGCGCAATATGCACTCGACGCCAAGTATTGGACCTGTCTTTGTATATATCTGGCTGAATCGCCACTGCAAATACCATCAATAGCACCACCGCCATGCCGTAATAAAAGTGAGAGAGATACCATTGATCGTCCCGGCGGAAAATCGCACCGAAGCCTTCTCGACCTAACACTTTGTCCTGCCAGCCAATCAAGACAATACCCAGCCCGGAGAGGGTAGCAAAGACACCTCGCCAGAGGGGCGGTTTGGCTCGATAGAGCAGCACGCAAGACACGATTGTGGCCGCGAACAGGAGCGCGACAATTGCCACTTCTGCGGGGGCTTCGCTGGCGCGGTTATTTCTGACGATGTACTTGACTGTGGGATGGAGCAGACCCACTAGGGCCACCCCGACAACGCTAGCGGCTAGCCAGCGTCCAATTTTGACGTGCTCGCCCCCCACCACTGGCGGGATTTTGCTTTTTTCTTGCTTAGCTGTCGCTAAGCGGCGCTGGCGTGTCTGCCAAGCATAGAAGGTGGCAATGCCAATGACCGGAAACACAAACACGATCGCCAGGATCGGGTGTAATATTCGTGAGGCATCGAAGAGTGGCAGCATAATAATCTTCTCTAGACAAACCTTGAACTCTGGGCAGATCTCAGACGCTCGCGAGCATCAGTCTCGCTCCCGGACATTGCCTGCAAGCTTTATCCATCACCCTACTTCAGTAATTTCACCAGCGCTGCAAGCAGTTATAGGTCAATGCTCCCCACAACCACCCGAATTTTAGATGTGTCGCTCGAAACTCATCTCTCACGCATTTAAAAAAGATATGAGGATAGCCTAATAAGCATCTCATTGAATTCAGTCGCAAAATCTGAAAATCGCAGATGCAAATGTCTCCCAATCTCTAATGATGGGAGTACACATGCGCAAACGCGCAAGCAGACTCGCCGAAACTAGCAAGCAAGTCTGGCATCCGAGAGCATTAGTGTAGAGGGCTCGTCAGGCAAGATGGGAGCTAAATGTGTTTTATGCGATCGGCCGCACTTCAAAAGTGACTGAAATTCCTTTGTCATATTGGTTTAATCTTTTATTAATAACATTTACCGCACATCGCGATCTCGGGTGTTTAGGTAATCTATTTTAGGAGCTTTGAGCAATGCGATCGCACTGACACTGCAGCCCTTGCAACCGCCAATCTCTCCAGACTTTCCCCCTCTGTTTCGGACCCTTCATGTTTCGGAATGACTGTCTGTCCCCTCGCACATAGGATTGCCGTACATAGCCATGCAACGATATAGACTGGCCGCGCGGCGGCGTTCTGGGCTTCACTGGTCGCGACGGCGGCTCTACCCTGCCACTGCGATCTTGCTGGGGGCGATCGCCGCGAGCGCAGCGATCGTGGGGCTGTGGTTTGCCGGCGAGCCCGCGATCGTCCAGTTTTTCGACCAATGGCAAGCAAGCATCGCCGATCCTGCCGCTTGGGGGCAGGCTCCTGAATTTATGTCACCCTATCTATTTTGGTTGCCCACATTGCTGATGGCAGGGGTCGTTCAATTCGTGATGGCGATCTCGCCGCAGCCCCGAGCCTGGTCTCGGGCCGCCATTGCGGGGATATTGCTGGTGGCGATCGGGCGCTATGCTGTCTGGCGATCGCTGGCAACGCTCAATCTCGACAATCCCATCAACGGGCTGGCAAGCTTGCTCCTCTACGGTATGGAACTGCTGTTGATGGCCAGTGCCATCCTGAGATTGTGCTTGTTCTTGAAGCTCGGCTCTCGGCGAGAGCAAGCCGATCGTCTCTCGGAAGCCGTTCTGACAGGCCAGTACCTACCCTCCGCAGACATTCTGATCCCCACCTACAACGAGCCAGTCTCCATCCTCAGGCGGACGATCGTGGGCTGTCAGGCGATCGACTATCCGCACAAGCGAGTGTATCTGCTGGATGATGGCAAGCGTCGTGAAGTTGCAGAGTTAGCCCGCCAGTTGGGCTGCGAATATGTGACTCGTCCCAACAACTGTCACGCCAAAGCCGGAAATCTCAATCACGCCCTCAACCATACTGCTGGCGAGTTAATTGCGATTTTCGATGCTGACTTTGTTCCAACCACTAATTTTCTGAATCGAACAGTGGGATTTTTCCAAGATGGGGCAGTCAGCCTCTTACAAACCCACCAGAGTTTTTACAATTGCGATGCACTCTCCCGCAATTTGGGACTGGACAAAGTTATTCCTCAAGAGCAAGAAATCTTTTTTCGCTACATCCAACCCCTGAGGGACACCAACGGCTCAACTCTGTGTGCTGGCAGCTCCTTTGTAGCTCGGCGCAGCTCTCTGGCGGCGATTGGGGGGTTTGTGACTGAATCTCTGAGTGAAGACTATTACACGGGGCTACGCCTGTCGGCTGGAGGCGATCGCACAATCTACTTGGACGAAATTTTGAGCGCGGGTTTGTGTGCAGAGAATATTTCGACGCATATCGTGCAGCGACAGCGATGGGCAAAGGGAACGATGCAAGCGTTTTTTATGAAGTCTAGTCCCTTTAATATCCCGGGATTGAGCTGGTTGCAGAGACTCACCCATCTAGAAGGGGTTTTCCAATGGTTTTTCGGTACCTTTCGGATCGTGTTTTTGATTCTGCCGCTACTTTACGTTAGCTTCGGGATCGCTCCCATGAGGGTCACGCTGTCGGACTGGCTGTATTTCTTTTTGCCCTATTACATCGTTCAACTGCTGACCTTATCGTGGTTGAGTCGCCGCAGTCGACTGGCCATAATCTCGGATGTATACGATGTGGGTCAATGCATTCCGGTCTCAGTCGCCATGTTTGACACTTTGATCCGACCGTTTACCTCCAAATTCCGCGTTACCCCTAAAGGGGTGTCGACCGATCGGCACGAGTTCAATTGGCATTTAGCTTGGCCACTCATTGGCTTGTGGTTGCTCTCGGCAGCCTGTTTGATTTTCAACGGGCATGCTGCGTTTGGCAGCGGCGATCGGATATCGAGAGCAGTAGATAACGGTTTAACTGGCAGCACTAATACTTCACTGGCTTGGGTTTGGATCGCGTATAACTTGTTTATCCTCAGCCTTGCCCTGCTGATGATGTTGGATGTGCCCAAGCCCAGCATCTATGAATGGTTCGACCAACAGCGACCGGGGCGGCTGATCGGTGGCGATCGCCAGTATGAGGGCACCGTCACTCGCATGTCCGAGATTGGGGCAGAAATTGAGCTATCGCAGTTGCCCGATCGGAACGAGGCGATCGAGCTGGAATTAGAGGGGACGGGGTTGAGTTTGGCAGGGCGCATTGTGCGAACGCGATCGCTAGCGGAGCGCAACTCGCATCTCGCTCAAGTGAAATTTGAGCCCATGTCTTTGGCCCAATCTCGACGCACCATCGAGCTGCTGTTTTGTCAGCCCGGTCAGTGGCAGCCGCTGCAGGCTCCGACTGAATTGAAATCGTTGGGACTGATGCTGAAGTTGTTTTTCGAGCCAGTCAGGTGGCTGGCTCAGAAGGCTTGGTCTCGACTGGCGAAGCGGGCACTTCGGGCTTAACCGGGAGGCCAAGACAAGGGCCGACCTCCGAGAATGTGGAGGTGGAGGTGAAAGACCGTTTGACCGGCAGACTCACCATTGTTCATCACTAATCGATAGCCATCCGTCAGGCCCGCCTCTGCTGCCACTTGTTTTGCCTTGAGCAGCAGGTGTCCTAAAACCGCGAGATCTTCGTCAGTGGCATCGTCCAGTTTGGCAATAGGCTTTTTGGGGATCGCGAGAATGTGGGTAGGAGCTTGCGGGTTGACGTCTTTAAAGGCCAGCACTAGATCGTCTTCATAGACAATATCGGCGGGAATTTCTTTGCGAATAATCTTGCCGAAGATGGTGTCGCTCACGAGCCAATCCTCTCGATTTCAGCCCCTACTGTAGTCGCTTCTGCGGGCAGATGCGAGTGCATGCGTAATGCTCGGGATGCGATCGCCAATTACTGACGCCAATCAAAGCGCGATCGCCATCCCATCCGCACGGGGCTCCGACGCCGCAATGAGGACGCCATTGTCCGCTCGAAAGATGGTTTGTCCCTTACCAAACGAACGGGGATCGGCTTCAACGGCGATATCGTGACCGCGATCGCGCAGTCCTAAAGCAATATGCTGGGGAACCGCTTGCTCCAGCCAAACTTGATTGCCCTCCACCACCTGCCAGCGAGGGGCGTCTAAAGCCGCTTGAGGATTCAGGCCGAAATCAACGATATTGACCGCCACCTGAACGTGCCCTTGGGGCTGCATGTGCTTGCCCATCACCCCAAAGGGACCGAGGGGTCGGCCGTCGCGGCTGAAGAAGCCGGGGATGATGGTGTGGAACGGTCGCTTGCTCGGCGCGGCACAGTTGGGATGGTCGGGCTCGATCGCAAATCCAGCGGCTCGATTTTGTAAGGCAATGCCGGTACCGGGCACAACAATACCGCTGCCGAAGTTAGCGAAATTGGATTGGATGAAGGACACCATCAGCTCTCCATCCGCCGCCGCTAAGTAAACCGTCCCGCCTGCGGGCAAGCCCGCTGCAGGCAACTGGATGGCCCGTTCGCCGATCGACTGGCGGCGATCGCTGGCATATCCCTTATCCAGCATCTGGGCGGCACTCACCTGCATCGCTTGCAGCTCGGCCACATTGCGGTAGGCATCTGCAAACGCCAGTTTCATCGCCTCAATTTGCCAGTGAAAACTCTCCACTGAGTCGCGCGGATAGCGAGCCAGTTCGAAACCTTCGAGAATATTCAGTGCCATTAATGCAGCAATCCCCTGACCGTTGGGGGGGAGTTCCCAAACCGTCAGATCTCGATAGGTGCTACTGATGGGCGCCACCCAGTCGGGTCGGTGGGCAGCTAAATCGACAGCGGCGAGCTGTCCTCCTGTAGCAGCAGAGAAGGCCGCAATGGTGTCGGCCAATTTGCCTCGGTAAAAACTTTCTCCTTCAGAAGTGGCGATCGCCCTCAAGCTGCGGGCCTGGTCTGGGCTACCCCAAATCTCTCCGGCTTTGGGGGCGCGATCGCGAGCAAAAAAGAGAGCCTTAAAGGCTTCGTACTCCCTCCCCCGCAAGGATAAATACACCTCCCGTTCCGCCTGCCAGATCCGCGATACCTCTGGCGAGACGGGATATCCCCGCTCGGCATATCGAATCGCCGGTTCGCACAGTTGCTCGAACGGCAGCGATCCCCACCGCCGCCATAACGCCTGCCACGCGGACACCGCTCCCGGCACAGTGACGGACTGCCAGCCCCGTTGGGGCATGTGCTGCCCTGCAAAAACTGTAATATCGAGTGCTTGGGGACTGCGACCGGAGCCATTCAGGCCGTGAAGTTGGCCGTCCCACACCAGTGCGAAGGCATCCGAGCCCAAGCCGTTGGCAGTGGGTTCCAGCACGGTAAGGGCGATCGCCATTGCCACTGCAGCATCGACGGCATTGCCTCCGGCCAGCAACATTTCTAGCCCGACTACGCTGGCGAGGGGTTGAGCGGTGGCGACTGCACCGCGACGGCCCATGACAACGCGGCGGTTGGCAGGGTAGGGGTAGCGAGTTAAGTCCACAGTCTGATTTCTTTCATCCACAGGATTGATATACAATCAATCGTTATTCGAGAGGAAGAGGCTATCTCTTTGAATACTTTTCCTGAATATTGCGAATACGATGGATTAGGTTTGGCCGAACTGGTAAAAACTAAGCAGGTTGAGTCCCTAGAGCTCATTGAAGCCGCTATCTCTCGCATTGAGTCAGTTAATCCTCACCTCAATGCCGTCGTTTATAAAATGTACGATCGCGCCCGCTCTCTTGCTGGGGGAAGTCTACCGGAAGGGAGCTTTCAGGGTGTTCCTTTTCTGGTGAAGGATTTAACGATCGCCATTGCAGGCATTCCAACCAGTCATGGCAACCGCTTGCTCCGTAACGTGCCTGCCGATCGCAATAGCGAGATCGTGAATCGATTCCAATCTACAGGAGTCGTCTTTCTGGGTAAAACCAACACACCAGAATTTGGTTTGACCCCGTACACTGAGTCTGAAACTTTAGGCATAGCCCGCAACCCCTGGAATTTAGCTTGCACCACTGGCGGATCGAGTGGGGGGTCTGCCGCTGCTGTGGCAGCAGGCATGGTGCCGATGGCAAGTGCGAGCGATGCTGGGGGATCGATTCGCATTCCAGCCTCTTGCTGTGGCGTTTTTGGACTCAAGCCAACCCGAGGTCGGACGCCCAACGGTCCCGATGTTGGTGAAATCTGGCGCGGCTTTGGGGCGATCGGGCTGGTGACGCGATCGGTGCGGGATAGTGCAGCTATGTTGGATGCTATCTCGGGTGCTGACGTGGGCGCGCCTTATGTCGCTCCCGCGCAAGCGCGATCGTTCCTCGCCGAAGTGACGACCCTTCCCAAACAATTGCGCATTGCCTTCACCTCCCAACCGTTATTAGGTCGCACCGTTCACCCAGATTGCATACAGGGATTGAACCGCACCGTCAGTTTATTGCAAGCTTTAGGCCACGAACTTATCGAAGCAGCCCCCCAGTTGGAACGCGAAGCCTTTGCAACTTCGTTCATCACCATCGTCGCGGCAGAAATGCGCGCGAGAATTGAAAAGACCGCTCATCTCGCTCGACGCAAAGTCTCTTCGAGAGATTTTGAAGCAGGAACCTATTCAGCGGGCTTGTTAGGAAAATCTTTGTCAGCGTCTGACTATGTTCGAGCCGCAAACTACCTACAGGTAGCTGCTCGCAAAATAGCTCAATTCTTCGAGCAATACGATGTCTTGCTCACCCCGACACTGGCCCAACCTCCTGTCCTGCACGGCAGCCTCAAGCCGCCAAGGGTGCAACAGCTCGTTGCTGAAGCGATCGGAGCTTTGAATGCAGGCTGGTTGTTAAAACTGCTCGATGCCACCGGGCAGATTGCGCAGCGATCGTTTGACTTTACGCCTTATACCTCGCCCTTTAATGTGACGGGGCAACCGGCAATGTCGGTGCCCTTGCACTGGAGCGATCGAGGACTGCCCATTGGGATGCAGTTTGTGGGTCGTTTTGGCGATGAGGCAACGCTGTTCCAACTGGCGGGTCAACTGGAATCCGCTCAACCCTGGCAGAGTCGTTTACCTCCGATAGTGGCCGAGCGTTCTGCAGCCTGCAATGGGCCGTGAGTGGAAGGGGAATTGATTCTGAGGGCTTGCATCCAGATAGAACACCGATCTCCTTTGATATTGCGAAACATTCCTTATCACTCATTAATGAATTTTCCTTAAGCACAGTCTGAGAGCGTTTTCGCAGATGGCTTACGCAAGAGCAAGACTCTCTTTATAGGCAGTTCAGACGGCGAATGTTGACTGAGGGTTATTCAGGATCTTAATTACTCCTGCCTGCGGGAAAGAGAGCATGTCATGCAGTCCGCGCTAACCAAGCAAACGAGCAAGAGCAGCCGACGGAGTTGGTCTCCTAGCATACCTCCATCACCCTCTAGAAACATTGGCCCAATTGCTCCAGCAACTTTATCGGAGGCACAACACTCAGCCTTCAATCTAGATTCCATCAACCGACAGCTTGCAGACGCTAGCCCTCTAGACGCGATCGAATGGGCCGCCGCCGCTTTCTCAACTGATTTAGTCATGAGTACCAGCTTTGGCATTCAATCTGCCGTCATGCTGCACATGGTGACCCGCGTGATTCCCAATATTCCAGTAATCTGGATCGATACTGGCTATTTGCCACCAGAAACCTATCAGTTTGCCGATCGCTTAACCCAACGATTGCAACTGAATTTGAAGATCTATCAATCCCACCTCAGTCCCGCTCACATGGAAGCCCTTTACGGTCGACTGTGGGAGCAGGAGACAGTAGAAGCCCTCGATCGCTACGATCGCCTCCGCAAGGTAGAACCCATGCAGCGAGCCTTACGAGAATTAGGAGCACGAGCGTGGCTAGCAGGCTTGCGATCGCAGCAAACCAAACACCGCCAGCAGCTACGCCGAGTAGAACGTCGCTCCGAAATTTATAAGGTGTATCCCATTCTCACTTGGACTTCGAGGGATATTTACCGGTATTTGAAAAAACACGACTTGCCCTACCACCCGCTATTCAAGCTCGGGTATGCCTCTGTTGGAGATTGGCACTCCAGCCGTCCTCTCAGGGCGGGCGATGAAAGCGATCGCGACACTCGCTTTCGCGGCCTCAAACAGGAGTGCGGCTTACACCTGAACTAACCTCGCCCTGACAATCCCGCCTCCATCAATTTTCCAACCTCACCTAAGGGCCAGGATAGATGAAACCTTCAAACGAATCCAGGCGGCTCACTCCAGGCTGCAAGCGAGCAGTTCCAATCTCCCAAAACTACGCTCCCCTTACCAAAGAGAAGGCCGGGACGAGCGAGCGCGAGCAATGGGTTCAGGCGAAAACGATTATTTTTTGCTTGGTGGCCGCCCTCTGCCTGACCCCTTGGGCGAACTCGTCCCTAGCTCTGAGTGCAGGTTTCATTCTCGCCATTACGATTGGCAATCCATTTCCCAAAACCACAAAGCTATGGGCAAAAAACCTGCTCAAAGTCTGTGTTGTTTTATTGGGGTTCAGGTTAAATTTCGGCATTGTGTTAGAGGCGGGATCGTCCAGTATTATCTTCACCGCCCTCAGCATTGCCGCAACGTTTGCGGTGGGTCGATGGCTCGGTCGCTTATTCAACGTTCCGGGAACCACCTCGATGCTGATCTCGGCGGGAACGGCGATCTGCGGCGGTTCCGCTATTGCTGCAGTCAGCACTGCTTTGGGAGCGGTTGAGAGTGAAATGACCGTTGCCCTCGGAACCGTCTTTTTACTCAATGCCGCAGCTCTCTATATCTTTGCGCCGCTTGGGGACTTTTTTCATCTCACCCAAGGACAATTTGGCGTGTGGGCGGGCCTAGCCATTCACGATGTCTCTAGTGTGGTGGGAGCCGCCTCGCAGTTTGGTCCAGAAGCGTTGGAAACCGCAACGGTAGTCAAGTTGTCGCGATCGCTATGGATTTTACCGATATCGTTGGCGATCGCCTATCTCGCCCAGAACGGCCATCTGAACGGCCAGAAAATCTCTACCCGTCCCCCAGATATCCCTCGGCACAAACAAGATTGGGTTCGCCATTATGGTGCTGCTGCAAGCCGAGTCCAAGTGCCTTGGTTTATTGGATTTTTTCTGTTGGCCTCACTCTCTCAGACATTCGTGCCAGAGGTTGCCGTTTGGTCGCCTGTCTTCGTCAAGCTCTCCAGAGTGGGCTTCAACTTGACTCTGTTTGCCATTGGCACGGGGCTGTCACTGCAAGCTCTGAAGCGCGTGGGTTGGCGAGCTCTAGTACAAGGGGCGCTACTCTGGTTATTCGCGGGGGCAGGTTCTTTTTGGATCGTTCGGCAGTTTGGCGTCATGAGCTGGGGAGTCATGGGATAGTCCCTGCCGAGATGAGCAGTCTGCAGATTAATCGCTCAAGCTTTTCCTAAACCGACCGGAACCCACCACAAAAATGGGCCAGAGCAGCACAATCGCCCAGCGTCCCATGCCTGTATACCTGCGCTTAGTGCGTTTAGCGATGACATAGCAGCCACCACCGTAAAACACCAAGAGTCCCGCCACAATCGCTGTCGTCATAATGGGCACCCGAATTAATAGGCATCCTGCAGTTCGTAGAAATCTGGCGTAACGTAGTCCTTACGCATCGGCCAGCCAATCCAATCTTCCGGCATGAGAATGCGCTTCAGGTTGGGATGGCCTTCGTAGACGATGCCGTACATATCGTAGGTCTCCCGTTCCTGCCAGTCTGCCGTCTTCCAAATCCAGTAGACCGAGGGCAGGCGCGGATCTTCGCGGGGCACGAACACTTTGATGCGCAGTTCTTGGGGGCGATCGGCATTGTCAGCCAGCTTAGCCAGATGGTACGTGCTGACCAGATCTTTCCCCGGCCCCATATCGTAGCCGCACTGGCATTGCAGGTAATTAAATCCCAGACCGTAAATCAGCTTGGCGACGATGGCTAGATACTCCCGCTGGATGGAAATCATTTCCACACCGCGATGGTCGTTGCCCAAAGACTCGTGCTCGAAACCGTTCTCGCTCAAAAACTGCGATACGGGACCCCGCTCGACAATCTCTTCGCCCGTTGGGGCTAAATCGTTAGGTTCGCTCACTTGCCGGCCTCCTCAGCCACCAATTGCTCGGGTTCTGCTTGCATCGCCTCGGGCACCGGCATGCCGTACATCGCGGCTAACTCGGCAGGTGGGGCCTGACGGCTCTCCGCTTCTAGGTACTGCCCTGTCAAAATTTCGGGCACGGGCTCGAGTTCGTGGGGGATGGAGTAATAGCGATGGGTGGGCGCGAGCTTGCCGCGATCGCGAATATCTTCTGCTGCAATCTTTTTGCGCAGCTTGATAATGGCGTCAATGATAGCCTCCGGGCGAGGGGGGCAACCGGGGATGTAAACATCGACAGGAATCAGCTTATCGACGCCCCGAACCGTAGTGTAGGAGTCGGAACTAAACATGCCGCCCGTAATCGTGCAAGCCCCCATCGCAATCACGTACTTGGGCTCGGGCATTTGCTGATACAGCTTGACCAAGGCAGGGGCCATCTTCATGGTCACCGTTCCCGCCGTCACGATCAGATCCGCTTGACGGGGGGTAGAGCGAGGCAGCAGGCCGAAGCGATCGAAGTCGAAGCGAGAGCCAATCAGAGCAGCAAATTCAATAAAGCAGCAGCTCGTACCGTAAAGCAGCGGCCACACACTAGACATCTTGGCCCAACTGTAGAGATCGTTGAGGCTCGTCAGAATGACATTGTTAGACAGATCGGACGTGACCTGAGGTTTATCCAGCGGGAACTGTAGTTCTTTGGCCGGATTTGCACTTGGCGTCTCCGATTCAGGGGGTGTCATGACCATTCGAGGGCTCCTTTTCTCCAGGCATAGACGAGTCCAAAAATTAGGATCGTGACGAAGATGATAGCTTCCACGAAACCTAGCAAGCCAAGTTTGTGAAACGCGACTGCCCAGGGGTATAAAAACACCGTTTCCACATCAAAAACGACGAACACGAGTGCAAACATGTAGTAGCGAATATTGAACTGAATCCAAGCTCCCCCCTTCGGTTCCATACCCGATTCGTAGGTGGTTAACCGCAGTCCGTCTCGCTGCTTGGGGGAGAGAATTGCCCCTGCTGTCAGTGCTATGGCGGGCAATGCCGCGCACAACAGTAAGAACACTACAAAGTAGTCATAACCTGCTAGAACAAACACCCGGTCTTCGTCACATTGCTTAACGACTCATCACCTTCAGTATATGCAATCTCTGCCAGCAGTACAGTTGAACCTGCAATCCACAGAAACAGTAGGGACGGCGAATCTGAAGAACATCCGCCAGTGCAACCCCTGGCAACGGGAGCTGTGGGGTAATCTTACCGTGCAGTCGAGTGCAAGGCTCAGGCGTCCACCATGGCTTTGTAGTCCTCGACAGACATGGTTTCGTCCAAATCGTCGAGATTGGACATTTCTACCTTGAATAGCCAAGCATCGCCATAGGGGTCGTCCGCAATATTTTCGGGACTATCGACTAAAGCCTCATTAATCGCCACAATCGTGCCGCTGATGGGAGCATACAGATCTTCAACCGCTTTCACCGATTCCACCGAGCCGATCGCGTCACCTTTATCGACGCTGTCGCCCTCTTCCGGCAAGCCCACAAACACGATGTCGCCTAGCTGATCGACAGCGTAAGCTGTAATCCCGACGATCGCCACGTTATCTTCCACCCGAATATATTCGTGGGAATCGACGTAGCGAAGAGTGGCGGGGTATTCCAGAGCCATAGTGCGGTGCTCCTTAATGCTCGAAGTCTAGGTTTGCGATTGACACCAGTGGTGCTTGCCGAGCTGAGGCGATCGCCTCCACAACTGCAACCACTATCCAGAATTCCTTGTAGAACGTTTTCCACTCGCCAGTCAAGCCCGAGCAGGAAAACTCATCCGACCGACTAGCTGTCAGGAAACTTATTGTATTGCTTCAAGCTACTGAATGGTAGAAAGCTGGCGATCGCAGCACGATCCGAGCTGAGAGCATATCAAAACTAGGCACTACAGCGTCGACGGATACTGCTGTTATGAGCCTCGCAATGGTTGGCATGGACCTCCGATTTGGGTGAAACATCCGATTTGGGTGAAACATCCGAATAGACGGGGTTAGAGTTTGAACAAGAATAAACAAAGTCCTGACCTCGCACTGTAGGAGGCGTCCAAGCGCTCCAGATCCTCTAGAGGAGCTCGGGTGCGATACCTCTCGAAGGCTGAGGCGATCGCTCAGGCAGAGCGGGAGCAATCTCGGATGGTTGAGGAGATTGCAGCGCTGGCTCATGACAAAGGCGTTCGCGAGCTGGAGGGGGCGATCGCTTTGCTGTTGAGAGAGTGGGGTGGGGAAGCTGGGATTTGCGAGGTGGCTGAGGGGGTGGCTGGCGGGAGGGCGATCGCGGTGCTGTTGGTGGTGCTCTCTTCGGAACTGATTCTGGTTTTTGGTTCGGAGAGTTTTCACCTCAGCTTGGACTGTTTGCGAATTCAGCTTCAACAGGAGTTGCGTTGCGAGGCGCTATGATGGCCGGGTTGTAATCGCGGGGATGCAATGTCCTTCGACAGCGTTTGCAAGTTCATTGCGGAAACGTTTACGGCTGACCTCGCCACTTGGCTATTGGGGGAACCGGTCGAGTTGGCTCGTTTGGAGCCCTCGGAGTTGCTGAGCAGTCCCATCTATGCCGATTCTCTGGTGCTGTTGGAATCCAAAGAGCTCGTGCTGCAAATTGAGTTCCAGGTGGAGCCCAAAGCGGAGATCCCGTTCCGAATGACGGACTATGCGGTGCGGGGGTTTCGCCGCTTTCCCAACAAGCGGGTGCGGCAGGTGGTGATTTATCTGCGGCGATCGCAATCCCCGTTGGTTTATCAAACCATCTTCGAACGTGACGGGATACGCCATGAGTTTGAGGTCATCCGTATCTGGGAAGTACCCGCCTCGCAATTTCAGGAGTTGCCGGGTTTACTGCCGTTTGCTGTGTTGGCTCAGACGGGCGATCGCGAGCGGACGTTACGGCAGGTATCGGAGCGGATTGAGACGATTGGCGATCGCGGACAACGGGGAGATGTTGCGGCGTCGGCAGCGATTCTGGCGGGGTTAGTATTGGATAAGGGTTTGATTCGGAGCGTACTGCGGGAGGATGTGATGAAGGAATCGGTGATTTACCAAGAGATTGTCTCGACAGCCGCAGAGCGAGGCAGACGAGAGGGAGAGCAATCTTTGGTTTTGCGTCAGCTCAAGCATCGATTTGGGGTTCTATCCTCCAAGCTACAGCAACAGGTTGATATGCTTTCCCTCTCGTCTTTGGAAGAGTTGGGGGAAGCACTGTTGGATTTCTCCAGTGAGGCCGATTTGGCGGCTTGGCTTCAAGGGCATCGGTAGGCGTCGGACTTGCCCGTTCGCTAGCCGCCAAATCGCACGCATCGACTGTCGCTCCGATCGCCACCACCTTCCGAGGCAGCAAGATCTGCACCGTCGCCAGCGAGCGCGGGAGTTGAGGGATGGATGATATCTTACCTTCAGGCCAATCAGTTTTAGAAAGACTCTCACTCGACCCAGCATCTTTAAAACGGATTCAACCTGCTCAAAAACGAACTCATTTAAGAGCGGCGCTCAACTGGATTCTCAAACATAAGCCTCAACGGGATGCCAGCAACATCGAGCAAACGAGAGGGTATATCGAAGCTTTCCACCATTTTTGCGAAGTCGAAGATTGGGGAAAAGCTACTGCGCTATTGACGGTTCGGCTTAACCTTCCGACCCAAGACGAATGGCACAATCAGTTGGCCCTGTGGGGGAATTATGCCGAACAGGTCGAGCTCTACGAGAGGCTGTTCGGCCAGCTCGATTCAGGCTGGGATTCCCTTTGTTTGAATGGCTTGGGACATGCCAGCTTCTCTCAGGGAGATTACGATCGCGCTCTCGACTACTTCCAACAAGAATTGGCGCTCGCCCAAAAGAACGAAGAGGCCCGGAGTGAAGGAAAAGCTCTGAGTGGCATCGGCAAGGTTTATCAAAAACTGGGCGAATACGAGAGGGCAATTGAGTGCCACCAAAAGCATCTAGAGATTTCGAGGGCGAGCGGCGATCGCGAAGGTGAAAATCGGGCGCTTGGCAATCTCAGCAGTACCTATCTCTCGATTGGAGACTATCCCCAGGCGATCGACTATCTTCATCAACACCTGAGGATTGTAGAGGAGATAGGAAATCGGGAATTGTTGGGGGTTATCCTGATGATGCTCGGCAGTGCTTATTTTTATCTGCAAGATTTCGATCGCGTATCGCTGGCCTGTTTCGGCTTCAGAATTTTTTTCTTGTCCAGCCCCAAAGCTTCGCAGATTTGCTCGTACTTCGAGATGGAGACATTCAGCCCCCGGCAAAAGTTACTGACGGTGGAGAGCGCAATTTCGAGATGGACCGCCAGATCCCCTTGGGTCAAAAAGCCATTGCGCTCCAGCGCGATCGCCACGGCAGGTCGGTAGTCGGGATGCACTCGGATGGAGCGGGGCATGGCAGGCCGAGAGAAGTTGACTGGATTCTATCAACCCCTGCCCGGATGGTTCGCGACTGAGCTGGCGTCAGTTCGACGAGCGTCTGGCCCCCATCCCCTAACCCCTTCCCCCAAATTTGATGCTGCTGGCGAAATTCATATTCCGAAACATTGGCCATTTGTCTAGATGCCTGTGGCCCCCTTCCCCTAACCCCTAACCCCAACTTTGGGGGCAGGGGAACAAGGCCCCGTAAGGATTTTCGGCTGTTTCTCCCCTCTCCCAAGTTTGGGAGAGGGGCCGGGGGTGAGGGCAATGCAGGGCCATCGAACTCAGGCGCACTGGCGATCGCGGCTACGAACTCAGGTGCGAACTCAGGTGTTGGGAACGGCTACTCGGGTTTGGGCGCAGATAGGCCGTTGGGAACATGAACCCATTGTTAATGCGAGAGACAGGCAAGGGGTCGATGCAGATTTATCTCGAACAGTTGATGGCGGCATGGGTGCTGGTGCGGCGGGGTAGCGGAGCGGCAGGGGTGGATGGCGTGACGCCAGAGCTGTTTGTCGGAGTAGCGGAGGATGAGGAGTTTATGCGGCGGCAGGCAGCCAGCATTATTGAGGCCAAGTTGCACAACAGCCGAGTGGTGTTAAAGCGGCTGTATCGCAAGCGCAAAACGGAGGAGGCGACTCAACGGTGACCCATCCCCATACCGGACACAAGGTGAGCTATCGCCGCTGTTTGAGTGCGTGTTGACGCCAGAGCAGTACGAGATGGTGCGCAACAAGTTGGAGCGTTGCGTCAAGCAGGAGGAAGACCAGGTGCGGTTTTATTTGATGTCGGCTTCGACGCGGCGCAAGGTGGCGATTTTGGGGCTGCAGCCGGAGCGGGAGGTGGATGATGCGACGTTCATTGTGTGATGGGAGCAGGGAGATGAATCTTGTGGCGCAAGTTCAGGAATGGTCGGTGTATCAGTTGGCGATGGATGGGGCTATTCAGGTGTTTCGGGTGGTGCAGCAGTTTCCCCCTGTGGCCCGGAACGAGATGGGACAGCCGATGGTGGGGTCGACTCGGGGGATTTGTTTGCGGCTGGTGGAAGCTTGGTTTCGACGCTGGCAGGTGGAGGGGTTTGGAGCGCGCTTGAGTGGGGTGGCGGCGGAGGCGTCGAAGGTGCAGGTGTGGGTGGAGTTGGCGATCGCTCACGGGTATCTGACGGCGAAGCGGGGGGAGGAGTTGTATGGGCTGTATGGGGAGTTAGCGGCGGAGGTGATGCGATTGAGGCAGAGGGCTGTGGGGTGGGCAGTGCCGCTGGATGAGCTGAATGGAGGTGAGGGCGATGAGTCGGCGGAGTAGGAGGCATCGCAAGCGGTTTGGCTGCGGGCATCGGGGGTTTGGGGCCTATTGTCATTGTTGTGCGGAGGCGAAGGCACGTAAGGAAGTTACGGTGTTGGCGAGGCGGGAAAAGCGGTTGGAGTGGTTGCGATCGTTTGAGGGGGATGGGGTGGAGTTGAGGCATTTGCCTCGCAAGGTGGTGGAGAAAGCGCGGCAGGTCATTGCCGATCTTGGCAATGGGGTGAGTTTGGCGGTGTTGCGGGGGAAGCGGCTGCGGGGCGATCGGACGTTGGTGCGGGTGCCGGTGGGGTATCGCTATCGGTTGTTGTGTCGTTGGGGGGATGACGGGATTGTGCCGTTGAGGGTGATGTCTCACGAGGCTTACAATCGAGTGGCTCGGCATCCAATGTAGGCTTAGTCGATGGGAATGCTGGTTAAAATTCTATACCGATAGTTCGAGATGAAGACTAAGAAGGTTGCTGAGCCGATCCGTGCGGGGGGTACGCTCGTCGGCTGAAACCCGCATTCTCTCGTTGAACCCCCCGCGTGCTGCTCTGGGCAAGGGTTTCAGGTGTTTTTAAAGGCTGCTTAATGACGCTATTCTCAATTAGTTTTACAAATTCTTGTACCCCCCGCATTTGGGGGTCTACAATTCAGTCTAGGAGCTGATTCTAGGAACCGGCTCTTCCCAGTCCTTGGGAAATCACCTGATTGGAAACCCGCCAAAGCGGATCCTTCGTCAGAGATGATGTCCTTCCCAGTCCTTGGGAAATCACCTGATTGGAAACTATAGTATTTAATAAAATTAAGATCCAAAAAATAGCTTCCCAGTCCTTGGGAAATCACCTGATTGGAAACAGGTTAGACCAAAGGGTTTCAACATTGCTGTTGGAATCTTCCCAGTCCTTGGGAAATCACCTGATTAGAGACTAAAGAGACAAGAACAATAATTCTGACTTGAAGGAAATAACTCTGTCTTCTAAACCAAGTCTAGTCAGAAACCTGTAGTTTTAATGAGGCACCTTTTAGTCTCCCTCACTAACGCTGTTAAGCACTGCATTCGCCCCCTAAATCCCCCATTCTGGGGGACTTGGCGACAGTGCTAGCTAGGGTTTTGAGACGGGGAAGACGAACCGGCAAATCACGGTCATTAAAGCTGTAGAGCGCAGCCAACAGACTCTCACAAGTCCCCCACTGGTGGGGGATTTAGGGGGCCGAGTGCAATGTCTAAAAACTCCAGGTCTCAACATGGATGAGGTTTATAAGATTTTTCGATCGCCTAAATATCTTAATTTAAATTGAATCACTCTTCCTCAAAGAGAGTATCTAAATCTCGATATCCACTCACCACCCTCAGAATTTCAATTCTGTCTTCAAATGCTCGATAAAAAATTAAGTAGTCAGCTACCGGAACACTTCTCATCCCCGGAGAAAGCTCGTCTCGTCGATATCCCAAGCCAGGGAAACTAGTTAGTCTGCGACACTTATCATTGACCCTGCCGAGAAACTGCTCAGCAGTCTCTACACTGTTCAGTTCTGCAAGACGATCCAAAATCACCTCTAAATCTCGACTGGCAGGAACCGTGAAGACACAAGTCAAACTCATGTAGCCCGATCTCGCTTCTCATTCAGCCTTGCTTGTGCCCGCTCGAAAACAGTTTCAGCAGGAATGAACTCCCCTCGCTCAGCAGCGTCCACACCCATTAGCACTTCTTGCCGCAATTCCTCATACCGCCCCCGATACATCGACTCTATTTCGTCCAAGAGACGCACCCCTGCTAATAAAACTTCACTCGTTGAAGCATATTTTCCACTCTTCACTTGTCGCTGAATCAAACGCTGTAGCTCAGGCGTGAGTGCAATATCCATCTATCTCTCCTACCCCAAAGGGTCCGCCTACAGAAAAGTCTTGTGCCTTTTCAAAGATAGCGGTTGGGTAAGCCGTCTGTCTGCGATCGCCGTCGCAATCGGGTGGCGCGGTTGTTGAAGGGGTTTGGGGCTCGCTTGAGTTTGGAGGTGAGGGTGATGAGTCGGCGGAGTAGGAGGCAGCGCTACGATAGAGTGAGCTCAATTGGAGCAGAACTGATGGTCCAGTTCAAACCTCGACAACACCTCCCTACCCAAGACGAACTGCCCGAAACTGACTTTGCCCCTGTGGATAGCGAATTGCAAACGCTCGTCGCCAGCCTCTTGGGCGATCTCCTCGCTTGGCACTGGCGCGATCGCACCGATTGGTTCTGGGGCATCAACTTAGCCGTCTATTACAAACTCAATACACCTGCCATTGTCCCGGATGGTTTCTTGAGTCTGGGGGTGGAACACTTCGATCGCTCAGACGGCAGACAGAGCTATGTGGTCTGGCATGAGGGCGCACTCCCCATTCTGGTTGTGGAATACGTCTCTCGCAGCTACGGACAAGAGTACGGCTCCAAGATGGCAGACTACGCCAATATCGGAGTCTTGTACTACGCAATCTACAATCCCGTCTACTGCTCCCGCAAACGGCGTCAGCCCTTGGAGATTTATCGACTCGAAGGCGATCGCTACGTCTTGCTGGAGGGTGACCCCGTGTGGTTGCCCGAGATTGGCTTGGGCTTGGGCAGAGAGACTGGCACTTACCGAAATTGCCAGAGAGAGTGGCTGTATTGGTACGACCGAGAGGGGAATCGGCTGACGGCACCGGCAGAGGTTGCCGAGCAGGAACGACTGTTGCGCGAGCAGGAGAGCCAGCGGGCCGAACAGGCTTTATTGGCTAAGCAGGAGAGCCAACGCGCTGAACGAGAAGCTTTGCGACAGGCCGGGCAGGAAAGCCAGCGCGCTGAGCTGGAGAGCCAGCGCGCCGAACAGGAACGACAGTTACGCAAACAACTGCTGGACAAACTCCGGCAAAAGGGAATCGATCCCGATACGCTCTAGCTTGGAAATACCCATCAAATACCAACGGGTCACTACTGTTGCTAGGCCACAACACAACGAATAGCAAGCCCACTTGCCATCACTCAATCATACGAGTGGCTAGAGTCGAAGCCATATTAGAGATTTTAGGAGGTTGGTAACTTTTAAAAAGCTCGATTTCTTCATTACTCAAAACACCCTCGACATAAACAATCAGCTTAACCTTTTGCTGTGATTTTTTAAGTCTATCAATCATCAAATGAAACTTTTCAGATGAAGATTCTGTTCTATCATAGAAGTAAACTATTGCCTCGATTGAGTCCAGTGGAGGCAGCTCATCTTTCTCGAAAACTAATGTCCTAATAACACCAAGATTATGACTTTCAACCGCCTCAATCTGTTCCGTAACATTACGTCCTTCACTTTCTAAAAGGAAAACGATCTTCCTTGAGACTTCCCTTAAAAGAGGATCTAATACATTTTTCAAGTCATTCCAATTGCTATTAAATAGCTTCTGAATCTGACTGTCAGAGAGAGGACTGTCAGCAATATTATTGAGGGCCTTAACAAGCCTTTGTATATCATCTTTAGAGTACTGGGTTGATTGAAAAAATGCTAGAGGGCTCTTCGCTTGATGGAGCTGACTATTCTCTAATCCAAGCAGAAATGTCATCACTCTCTTGTCTTGAGACTGCAATAAAGCACCTGCTTCAAAATTTAGCCACTTGGAATCAATGTTATCTGGAGTGATGCAAATAATGCCAAAATGAGCATCTTGCAACTCTTGTTCAATTTTTAGGAACCAATTCTGACCCTTCTCAATATCTTCAGATGAGAGGAATGGTTTTGCATTTAATGTTACCTCTGGCAACCATTTATTGAAAGCCCGAGCAACCTGACAACTAATCTCCCCCGACCAACTAATAAAAAATTTCTTTTCCATCTCAAACGGACTTCCTTAAGAGAGCTTGTTTTGCCACTAATTCACTGACTTTAACCGCGATCGCCCCTTTCCATAGGACTAGCACCGCCGAGCAAAAGCACACCCTCAATGTTGCATAACTCATACTTTATATACAAATACTAAAGGTACTGGAACAAATATTTACAGCGCCAGTGCCCTAAAACCTGATAGAAGTTACTGACAAGGCTTCGTATAGAGTTTCAGTTCCATTGGTGCTCGGGAGATCGACAGAGGTCGCTCCCATTTTCGATACTCCTCTCCCCTCACTAGCACTGAGAACTCGCCTGTGTGTCAGCAATACTGGTTCGCCAAACTCAACGCCCTACTCTACGGACTGGGCCTCGAATCCACACCCCACACCCCTGCCAGCGCAGACGCGATCGCCAAAGCTAGCGATCGCGCCCTGTTCGATCGCATCCCCACAGATGCCTTCCCGACCTACATCAGCCACCTACTCTCGGGGGCATCCTACCCAGAGCTAATCTTTCGCCAGACCTCCAAGCGCTCATACAAACGGCGATCGAACAGTACAATCCCGCACTACTCACCGGCCTACCCGACACCACCGACCTCCCCACCCTCAAACAGCATTTCTGGTGGTTGTGGCGCTGTCTGCCCGAACAAATCGCTCGCGATCGCCCCGAAACCGCTCTCGCCCCCGCCTCCCCCATCCTTCCCGATGTCTCCATCTGGAGCCAAGCCAGCATCACCGCCGCAATGGCCGGAGCCCTAACAGGCTACGAGCGCCCCGAAGCAGACCCCCAAGGCGATCGCCCCTACCTCGCCACCTTCACCTTCACCCCCATCCAAGACGTCATCAAAGCCAGCCGCAAAATGCGCGACTTCTGGGCAGGCTCCTGGGTGGCCCACTACCTCGCCGCCAAAATCTGCTGGACCCTCGCCCAACAATACGGTCCCGACTGCCTCATCTACCCCAGCCTGTTCCAACAACCCCCGATCGATCGCTGGCTGCGCAAACAATCCTTCACCCCCGATACCCGTCCATTCGAGCCCCTCATCAACAACCCCGATCGCCACAAACTCCTCACCGCCGGATTCCCCAATGTCATCGTGGCGTTGCTGCCCTACCGCAAAGTCCGTGCCGCCATGCAAACCGCCGCCCAAACCCTGAAAACAGTCTGGGTCAAAGACTTAGGCGGCGCTGCTTACCACTATCTCCAAAACGATGGCTTCCAGTGGATGCCCAACCTGCAAGCCGATAACCGCACTTGGAACGGATGGCTGCAACATCAATGGCAACCCTATTGGAGCGCCCTCCCCGTTGGCAGTCCCGCCCAGCCGCTAGCACAAGCCGCCAGTGCCGACCTCGTCCCCCTAGAGCCCTGGCTCGCCGCCCAAAATCACGCTTGCAATCTCAAGCAAAACGGTCATCGAGAAGCAATCTCTACGCCAGACAAACCCCTCTTCCAACCCGCAGAACGCCAGCTCATCGGCGTGCTCGCCGAGACCCAAACCCACCCCGACGAACCCCTCGGCGTCAACGTCGGCTCCTGGTGGCCCTATATCTTCGACCAACTGCGCTTCTCCCTCGCCCACACCAAAGCCGCCCGCGTCTGGAGCCTGCCCACCGCCTTCGGTCCCCGCTCCACCATCTCCGGCCTCGGCCCTGTCGTCTATCCCGACGACAAAGCCACCTGTCTCTCTGAAGCCAATACCGGCAAATTTTGGGGCACCAACTGGGAAGTGGAAATGGGACATGCCAAAGGCAAAAGAGCGGGTCTATTTGACGGCAGAGAACAGCTCAATGCGACTGAAACCCTGAAGCGTTGTTTGCATAAAATCTTGGCCAGCGTCGAGGGGGAGGATCTCAGTCCCAAGCACTTGGCGATCGCCTATCCCGATCTCACCTCCGGTGTCGCTGGCTATCTCAAGGCATACGAAGCCACGGGCGATCGCTACGAGCATTTTCAAGCGGTTTGCAAAGCGATCGCGACCAAACATCAATGGGCGAATAACGTAGCCCGAGAGATAAACGGCAAATGGGGCATCCCCTACCACGAACAGAAGTATGAGAGCGAGTCCTACCATCCACCAGACGATTGGCTAATAAGCGAAGTCACTTTCCCACACGAACAGAAGTATGAGAGCGAGTCCTACCATCCACGCTTCCTCAACCCCGGCTGGATGGTGGAAGACGACACCAACCCACAGATTCAAGAGCAACGAGAGGCATTACAACGCATTCCTAGTACTACTCAATCCGAGGAAAACCGCTTAAAGATTAAGGCGATCCAAAAGAAAATCTACGATTTCAAAATCAAAGACCGTCAATCCATCGCCGACATCCTCAGCCAGTACTACCCCAGCAACAACCCCGCCGATTGGTACGTCCTCGCCGCTGGAGATGGGGACGGTATGCGCCATTGGCTCAAGGGCAGCAAATTAGACAACTACAGCGCCTACGCGATCGCCCCCGAGGATCTTCCCAACCCCAGCGACTCACTCCGCAGTGCTTACACAGACTTACTCCAACTCAAAAAACGCATGGGGCCATCCACCCACAACGCCCTCAGCCGCGCCCTACTCGACTTTTCCAATCAACTGCTGCCCCACCTGACCGAACGCCGTTACGCCGGACGTCTGATTTACGGCGGGGGCGACGACATCCTTGCTTACACCAACCTCTGGGAATGGGATCGCTGGTTGTGGGATGTGCGCCAATGCTTCCGAGGAGCCAAAGATCCCGCTGGCGAATTCGCGCACAACGGCGACTACTGGCACCCCCCCGCTGACACCCCCGGTCTGCCCCATCGTCCTCTGTTCACCCTCGGCCACAAAGCCACCCTCAGTTGCGGAGTCATTATTGCGCATCATTCAGTACCTTTGGCGATCGCCCTCAGTCATCTCTGGGAAGCGGAAGCGGCTGCCAAAAAACATGTCGCCCCCAACTCTTGGACTGGCGACATCGAGAAAGATGCTCTCCAAACCCGCATTCTGTTTGGCAACGGCAACGTCGCCACCGCCACCGCCAAATTTGCCGCCTTCCACACCTGGCAAAAACTGCTCAACTGCGAAGCAGGCTCCTACCTCAATCCCAACAGCTCCATCACCAGCGCCCTGTTCGAGCAAGCTGCTCAACTGTGGGGCGATCGCCCTGCCCCCGTCCGAGAGGCGATCGCCCCCTGGACCCAAGCCTTCGTCAGCCGCCGCGACGCTTTCGGTAGCAATGACGTGGCTCGCTGCTTCAGCCAGAAACTCCAAACCTGCCTCGAATCCCTCTGGGACTCCACCCTCGAACAACACCGTCAGCTCGAACCCCAAAACTGGCTCAAGCTTGCGGCCTTTACCCTCCGCCACCGCACCATCGCCATTCGCACCCCGCAGGAGGCCCAAGCATGAACGCCCTCCATTGGTATACCCTCACCCCCCTCGATGTCTGGATGTTCCGGGATGCTAAGCCTTTCGCCCCCGGCGATCGCGCCTGGGCGGGCAGTGAATTCCCTCCCAGCGGCCAAACCATCGCCGGAGCCCTATGTCGTCTGCTCAACAAAAAGACTCAGTTCGCGCTCACTGGCCCCTTCCTCTGCCGCTCCGATAGCGAACGGGCTGCCCTGTTTTTTCCCCATCCGCTGGGCTTCGAAGGGAGCACCCCCCTAGTGCCCGCTGCATGGGATGAAGACTCTCACCTCCACGATCCCCATCGCGACGAGCGCGAACTCTCTGTCCTCCTCAGCGATCCCAGCGTCCCCAGCCCCCTCATCCACCACTCCCAATCTGAGGTGCCTGAAACGTCTTCCAAAGAGCGTCCGATTCCCTACATCTCCGCCAAAGACCTCCTCAACTACCTCAAAGTCGGCCACTGCCAGGGCACATTCACCAATCGACGCAGCCCCCGCTCTCCGACCGAGCGGGACGATGCCTCTGAGCCTTGGGAGATCGAGCACCGACCGCACAACTCGATGCAGGCGGGCTCCCGCCAGGTGAAGAATGCTGATGGCTATTTCGTTGAGAATGCCATTCGTCTGAAGCCTTATTGGTGTTTGGCGATCGCCCTCCGCGACCCTCTCGATGTCCAATGTCCTGCCACTCTGCGTCTTGGCGGCGAAGGTCACCGCGCTATCCTCGACCGCGCGCCCACAACCATCGCGAAGGAATGGCAGGCGATCGCCCAGACTTCCGAGCAGAATTCCCAACAGGGAGGCCAGCTTGTGGCTTACCTCGCCACGCCCGGTGTGTTCGAGCGTCGCCGCCTTCCTTACCCCAAGGCTCCGAAGGAAAAGCAGGTTGCCTACTGTCGGGCTTGGCCCTGGGAATGGAGTCTGGCCACGCCAGCCAATCCCAACCAGACTCCTGGTCCCCTCGTTAGCGTCGCTACCGATAAGCCGGTGCCGATCGGCGGTCGTTACCAGTTCGAGCCAACTTCCGAGCAGCAGGCTCGCGGACGCACTAAGGCTAGTCTGCCGTCCCCACAGGTCTTTGCGGCTCCGGCTGGCAGTCAGTATTACCTGAATGCTCTCAAGGGCGATCGGCCCCAGTTGTATCAGGCCAGCGACGATGCCCCTAACTACGTCAAACGTTGGTATCAACTGGGTTACTCCAACATGCTTTGGACAACTTTTTGAGGTGAAATTTTGACTGATTTTCGTATTGGTTATCTTTATGGCTTAGCTCCAATCCACTGCGGTGGAGAAGGAGATCTCGGCAATATTTTGGATATTGCTCGCGAGGTCCATACCCAGTTTCCTTACATTCCGGGCTCGTCATTGCGGGGAAGTTTGCGTCGCGAGGTTGAATCTCTATCTCCCTATGCTGACTTGCTCTTTGGGCAAGAACAGAAGGAGAGACAGCAAATGGGGGTACATCAAGTCTGGTTTGGGGATGCGCGGCTCTTATGGGTGCCGATGCGGACGATGGCACTCAACGGCACTCGCGAGGTCTTTACCTGGGTGAGTTGCCACTCCCTGATTCGAGATCGTGCTCTTGTCAGTAAGCAAGCCTGTCCGACGCTTCCCAAACATCCGATTGGCACTCGTGCAGGAACCTATCACGTCGCCGATGCCAGGATTGAGGTACAAACGATTCCCACAGAAGTCTCACCGGCTTTGGCTCTTAGCCAGGAATGGCCGCTGTCGTTGCAAGGGGAGATTGCACAAACCTGGTCGCAAAATCGCATTGTCTTACCGGATGCTGATTTTCAGGTGTTGATGGAGCATTCCCTGTGGACTCAGGTCCGCAACAAAATTCAGGCAGACACCGAGGAGGAAGCGGGTGGTTCGGCAGAGGTGTTTTGGACGGACATTTGCATCCCCAAAGATACCCTCTTGTATTTCCCTTGGGGCTACAGCACTGCAACCGAGAAAACTCTCGAAGCCCACGAGGTTTTGCACGATTTGCTCTCTGGACTTCTCCAGGTGGGTGGTCAAGCAAATGTCGGTCGTGGCTGGGTGCAGAGCTGGGTAGGAAAGAGTGAGGCTCCGCAGGTGAAACAAGATGACAGGCAAGCAACGCCTGCCGTAGGAGGTTAATTCCGTGGCAAACAAGAATAAGCGCAACCAAAAGTCAAAATCTAAAACGCAAACACCGTCGAGCGATCGCCAAACCAGTTTCACCCAAGTGAAGCCCAAGCCAGCCTCAATGTCTTCTTCTTCGAAAATGTCATCTATTGTTGTACAGCCCGAGCGAGCCAGCCTCGAAGCTCACGAACATATCCAGGTTTATATGAAGGGAGAAGACCAGTCTGCTTTAGATCGGGATAGCGTCACTGCTGTGCTGAGGTTGTCGCAGCATTTGCGCTTGTTTGGCTTGCTCTCAGCAGTTGGTTATATCAACCAAGAAAATTCTCGGGAAGGGGAAGTCCGCAAACGGACGGTGCCCGTGTGGAAGTCTTTGTTAGGTCAGTTAATTAAGGACGATCCAGATATCGATCCCAAGGACTTGATGAAGGCTGTTGTGGAGATTGCCAACAATGATGCCTCGGCCTATTTGGTGGGGTGGCGACAGGCGTTGCTTATGGTCAACCACTGGAATTTCTGGGCACGCGCCTACGAGGATCGTTAGATGCTGTACACCGGGCCAAAGTTGGTGGAGTTGCTAGCTCGGCAGGAGCAGGCAAGAGGGCGCAATCTCGTCCGTCAGGGAGAATTCAAGCTCCAGTGGCGGGCCAAAGCCGGGTCGTACCCCCATCCCGATTTAGAAACGATGATTTCTGCGGGAGAGGCTTCTGGGGCTTGGCTTGTCGGGTCTGGCTTACCTCAGGATGCGCGTCGCCCCGAGGGAAAACGCAACGTAGGGGAAAACTGGGAGTCTCTTCACGAGCTGCCTATTAATGGCTATATTCCAGCAGCATCTATTCGCGGATTAGTGCGGGCTTGGGCTGCTAAGAGATCCGAGATTGAACCTAAGATGCTGGCGTTGCTGGGGCATCAGGACAAGCGCGAGATCGTTGCGGGCAAGATCCAGTTTCTCGATGCTTGGCCTCTGAAGGCCACCAGGCTGTCTTTAGATATCGTCAATCCACAGCAGCAGTTTCAGGTTTATCACGAGGGGCAAGGGACACCTTTATCTCTCTATACGCTGGGTGATGGCGAGCAAGAGATTGTCTTTCGGGTGGCGATTCGGGGGCTTCCTGGCAAGGTCACTGCCGATGATGTGGAGGAAGTTTGGGGGTGGGTGCAGCAAGCGCTGTTACTGAATGGGGTGGGTAGCAGGACTGCTTCTGGGTATGGGGCGATCGCTGGTTTTGGCGAGACCCATAAGGCGATCGAGCCAAATCCTGGTTGGGAGAAGAAGAGGCTGACTTTTAGTTTGTACAGCCAGGGGTGCGCTGGGCCAGATACGCAGACGATGGAGTTAAGACCTTCTCACTGGCGGGGGTGGCTGCGGTCTTGGATGATGCGTCTGTTGTTGGGGGTGATGAGCCATGAGGACGCCCAAATAACGTTGGCGGAGTTGATGGGAGAAATTGAACCGAATGCAGTGCGGGGGTTAATCCGCTTAGAGATGCATCGGGGTGGGGTTTGGGGGCAGCGATCGAGTGATTCTCCAAGGTTTTATGGTTGGCAAGGTCACGTTGACGTACATGCTCCCAGCCAAATCCTTGAATCCCTTGTTGTTCCTGTCATACGCATAGGTAATTCTGTCTGTTGTGTCGGGCGAGGGGGGAGAAGGCCGCTACATGTTTTCAGGCTAGATAATGGTTACGAAGCTGCTCGCGGCGGGTTTCTCAATCTCACGCATGTCGATAGGGAAAAAACGAAGCAGTTAGTCATACCACCGGAAGCAAAGTACTGGAAGCATGTGTATTCGCAATGGGAGAGTGCTGTTCGGAAGCGTTGGCCGCAGCGGTTCTCTCCAGAACGCAGTTTTAAAAAGGCGGAGGTGTTTTCGCCAAACTCTTGTGCTGTATATCTTGTACCTGGGCCACCGGATCGTCCGCTAGATCTTGACAATTTTAGTTGGCGTGAAAGTCTTCCAGAAAGAACGCGGGGAGCAGGGATCGATCTGATTTATAACCCTCAATATAAGCGTAAAAATGATGTTGGTGGAAGTGCTGGGAATGGAGGGGCTTATTGTTCCTGGGTGAGTATCCGTCGTATGCCCACTAGCCGTGGACCGAAAGAGGTGGTGTGCTTATTTTTGGGGGCCGATAATGCATTGCGGCAGCGTTTCCTTCAAGATCTTGCCAGTATTGACGATGCTCGTCATCTCTTTGGGGTATCGCCATAATTCGCGTGTTTGCTATGGCGAGAGCCTAAACCAAGTTTAGTCAGCAACCTGTAGTTTTAATGAGGCACCTTTTAGTCTCCCTCACTAACGCTGTTAAGCACTGCATTTGCCCCCTAAATCCCCCATTCTGGGGGACTTGACGACAGTGCTATCTGAGGTCTTGAGACGGGGAAGACGAACCGGCAAATCACGGTTATTAAAGGTGTAGAGCGAAGCCAACAGACTCTCACAAGTCCCCCACTGGTGGGGGATTGAGGGGGCCGAGTGCAATGCCTGAAAACTCCAGGTCTCAACATGGATGCGGTTTATCAATGGTTTGGGGAGTGCTGCCAGACAGCCAGCTTGACAAGCAGAATTGCTGAGATCGCCAACGATATTTCAAGCTTTGTGTCTCCCTCCGATAGTGTCTCTTACCAGATTGAAGAGTCTCCCCTAACTACCAGATTCACCCTTATGGCAGGCTGCTGGCGATCGCTGGAAACTGGACCGCTTTAGCCTCGCACTCGCAGCTATATGAGATTACGCTGGTTTGGGTTTCCAATCCTGAAGGTAGATTCCAGGTGGTGACGGTGTTTGGGGCCAATGCCAGTCCGAGGAAGGAGTTTATTTCGCTGTTGAAGTCACGGGAGGGGGCACGCATCCATCAGGTTTTTCCCCTCGGGCGATCGTGAGTGTTTCGATTAGCGCCGGTCCGCAGGGTTATATATGATGGTGAAACAGCGTGCTTTTGTTGGTTTTGCAAGCATCTACCCAGATCGCTGAAACCCGCATTGTTTCGTTGCCTTGCTTACATTTGCTGCTGTGACGGGGTTTGAGGCTATTTTGAGCTGCGTCTATTGAGGCTATTCTCAATTGCTTATCTTGCTTTTTGGACATCCTTGCAAACTTGCTTGGGAGCCCTTGCAGGGTAAGGCTTTCAGAGCCCGCCACTTTCCCACACCTTGGGAAATCACCTGATTGGAAACTTGACTTAAAGACAGGCGATCGCCATTATTGTTGCTCCCTTTCCCACACCTTGGGAAATCACCTGATTGGAAACCGCGTTTGGATGGCTCACTGATTCAGCAATCATATTCTTTCCCACACCTTGGGAAATCACCTGATTGGAAACCGAAACAACCCTCTTGGATATCCGCAGCGCAACTCCTTTCCCACACCTTGGGAAATCACCTGATTGGAAACCTGTCTGGGGTGAACCAGGCCATAATCCCGCCACCTTTCCCACACCTTGGGAAATCACCTGATTGGAAACCGTTTGCAGCGCAAACGAGTTGCTTTCTCCCGCTACTTTCCCACACCTTGGGAAATCACCTGATTGGAAACCCTCTGCCGCAGTGCGCGTTGGCGTTGGCGATCGACCGATCGCCAACTTTCCCACACCTTGGGAAATCACCTGATTGGAAACCTGTTAAAGACACAATGAAGCCACGGCATATACAACCTTTCCCACACCTTGGGAAATCACCTGATTGGAAACTGGGAATTGTGGGCGATCGCGATTGCTTTAAAGACTTTCCCACACCTTGGGAAATCACCTGATTGGAAACGTGGGAAGAAGTTCTTGGAAGGTGGTGAAGTCGTTCTTTCCCACACCTTGGGAAATCACCTGATTGGAAACATCGGCACCGCGACCAATGACAGCAGCCTGAATCGTTCTTTCCCACACCTTGGGAAATCACCTGATTGGAAACCTGACAATGACCGGAGTGATGGCGCTGTGGAAATGCTTTCCCACACCTTGGGAAATCACCTGATTGGAAACGCACGGGTCTGTATGGAATTGGTCAAAGATCCCCTCGATCGCCTTTCCCACACCTTGGGAAATCACCTGATTGGAAACCCCAAGGAAGTGAATCTATAAAACGAGTGGAACTACTTTCCCACACCTTGGGAAATCACCTGATTGGAAACCTTCCCAACCGAAGACAGCCCTACCCAATGGGTAGCTTTCCCACACCTTGGGAAATCACCTGATTGGAAACCAGTAAGAGTGGATCGACTTTCCCCCTGTAGACAACTTTCCCACACCTTGGGAAATCACCTGATTGGAAACCGTTCTCAGCGGCAAAACGAATACCTGCAGCAACTCCTTTCCCACACCTTGGGAAATCACCTGATTGGAAACGAGAATATAACTAAAGTTTTGTTATTAGCTGTACAACTTTCCCACACCTTGGGAAATCACCTGATTGGAAACGAGATGAAGGCAAGGTAGGGCATAAAGCACTTTACAACTTTCCCACACCTTGGGAAATCACCTGATTGGAAACTTGTCTCCTACTCTTGTTAGTCTACTCATTTAATCCTTTCCCACACCTTGGGAAATCACCTGATTGGAAACATCGCCTCGCAGACTTCGATCCTACCAAGCACCTCGCTTTCCCACACCTTGGGAAATCACCTGATTGGAAACTGCGAGGGGCAAGCGGATATAGATCTGATTTCGTATTCTTTCCCACACCTTGGGAAATCACCTGATTGGAAACCAGAGATCGTCGATTGCGGATAACCCCTTTGAGATCCTTTCCCACACCTTGGGAAATCACCTGATTGGAAACTCTTTCGATCTGGGGTCTTCGACCTGGGATACTTCCTTTCCCACACCTTGGGAAATCACCTGATTGGAAACTCGAGTGCGGCTTGCTGATGGGGCTTTTCCTCAAAGTACTTTCCCACACCTTGGGAAATCACCTGATTGGAAACCATATACTTCACAACATTACGCGCATCATTTAGACTACTTTCCCACACCTTGGGAAATCACCTGATTGGAAACCAAAGTGATTGTAGTCGCGCAAACATACCGGAATAACACTTTCCCACACCTTGGGAAATCACCTGATTGGAAACATTTGGCGATCGCAAAGTACCAGGCGTTTGTCGTTTGCTTTCCCACACCTTGGGAAATCACCTGATTGGAAACATTTTAGCGAGGTAGATCTCGCGCGAATTTCTGCGATCCTTTCCCACACCTTGGGAAATCACCTGATTGGAAACGCGACTCGCAGTAATTCGCCTCAGCAATAAAAGTTTCTTTCCCACACCTTGGGAAATCACCTGATTGGAAACCGGACGGCCATCTAAGCGATCGCCGGGCTGGACCACTTTCCCACACCTTGGGAAATCACCTGATTGGAAACTACGCAGCCACTACTGGCGATCGAACGCCAGCAGACTTTCCCACACCTTGGGAAATCACCTGATTGGAAACGTTTATCAAACTGAACTTGGCCTTTCCAACTTCCTACCTTTCCCACACCTTGGGAAATCACCTGATTGGAAACCGCTCATTTGAGTGAGAGAATCGAGAGCAATCGAGTTGCTTTCCCACACCTTGGGAAATCACCTGATTGGAAACCTGCTTACAAAGATTGCTGTCAAATCCCTTAGCCCCTTTCCCACACCTTGGGAAATCACCTGATTGGAAACCCGATAAGCCCCGCTCCCTTTCCCGAGTGGGAAAAACTTTCCCACACCTTGGGAAATCACCTGATTGGAAACCTGTAAGGCGTACCCTGTCTCTTTGTCAGTATATCGACTTTCCCACACCTTGGGAAATCACCTGATTGGAAACTTACGAAGGGCTGTGGGTAAACATTCCACCTCACATACTTTCCCACACCTTGGGAAATCACCTGATTGGAAACTTGGGGTCGCCATCGAAGTCCACTAACCAAGCTAGGAATCTTTCCCACACCTTGGGAAATCACCTGATTGGAAACTTTTTCAACGCATTAAGATGCAAACACCGTTCTAGCTTTCCCACACCTTGGGAAATCACCTGATTGGAAACTTCGTTGGCGGGTACTGGTCCGAGGGCTCTAACGCCTTTCCCACACCTTGGGAAATCACCTGATTGGAAACTTGTCAGGGAGCAGGTCAATAACTCGGTTGGCTTCTCCTTTCCCACACCTTGGGAAATCACCTGATTGGAAACAATAGTGCGCTGCGTTGCCTTCAGCGCAAATACTGCTTTCCCACACCTTGGGAAATCACCTGATTGGAAACTTGTCAATATGCTGCTTGTAGAGCGCCCTTGCTTCCTTTCCCACACCTTGGGAAATCACCTGATTGGAAACACTTACAAGGGGCTTTTCAATCCTGATTCTGCGACTTTCCCACACCTTGGGAAATCACCTGATTGGAAACCTCAAAATCTGAGGCCGTCTCTCGCGCAGCCGAAACTTTCCCACACCTTGGGAAATCACCTGATTGGAAACCGACTTTTAATTGCGCAAACCTCAGCGTATCCTCTTTCCCACACCTTGGGAAATCACCTGATTGGAAACTTTGACGAATAACCTGTCTAAGATTTGAGTGAATCGCCTTTCCCACACCTTGGGAAATCACCTGATTGGAAACTAGCGAGCAAGCATATCCCAAAGACTGGCCTATTGTCTTTCCCACACCTTGGGAAATCACCTGATTGGAAACTTAGAGTAAAGCGGCACGTTTTTGAGCTGACTTACGACTTTCCCACACCTTGGGAAATCACCTGATTGGAAACTGGATAAAGAGTAACTAATTGAAGTTCGTTCTTAACTTTCCCACACCTTGGGAAATCACCTGATTGGAAACCTTCTCTCGGTAGTTGCTGGCGACCTCAAGAACGTCTTTCCCACACCTTGGGAAATCACCTGATTGGAAACGCTTCCTGTCTGGTGGGGGACCAAGTCATGTCGAGTTCTTTCCCACACCTTGGGAAATCACCTGATTGGAAACCCGCCTATGGCCCCGAAGGGGTAGCCCTGGTTCAAGCTTTCCCACACCTTGGGAAATCACCTGATTGGAAACGTGGCAGACGCAACCGAGGCAGACAGGCAGAACAGCTTTCCCACACCTTGGGAAATCACCTGATTGGAAACACGTGTCCAAAGGTTTCTAGTGCGTCGGCTAGTCTAGCTTTCCCACACCTTGGGAAATCACCTGATTGGAAACCAGGTGGTTCAGGTTTGCCGAGTTGACCTCGATTTCGATCTTTCCCACACCTTGGGAAATCACCTGATTGGAAACGCCGTCCGGGATGTAGCCAACTTCTTCGCCGGCCCGCTTTCCCACACCTTGGGAAATCACCTGATTGGAAACGTTACAAGATAATTGTGGTAGCCCAGACCTACCGGAACTTTCCCACACCTTGGGAAATCACCTGATTGGAAACGGTAAAGGCTGATCCCACTCGGAACGCACCACCAATCTTTCCCACACCTTGGGAAATCACCTGATTGGAAACGTCTGTGAGGCGATCATCCTAGCGAAACTCGGGACCTTTCCCACACCTTGGGAAATCACCTGATTGGAAACTGGGAAAGAATCTAGTGGTCGAGCCATATCCAGCCCTGACAGCTCTTTCCCACACCTTGGGAAATCACCTGATTGGAAACTGAATAGCTGTGACACTAGGACACTCCAGTAATCGACTTTCCCACACCTTGGGAAATCACCTGATTGGAAACTGATTGAGGGAGGTCGAGTTGACTTCGATTTCAACTTTCCCACACCTTGGGAAATCACCTGATTGGAAACCATCGAATGCTTCCAAAGCTAAACGGTCAATGCTACTTTCCCACACCTTGGGAAATCACCTGATTGGAAACCAGACCCCTGGATGGCCGATAGAGCCCGTTGATCGCCCTTTCCCACACCTTGGGAAATCACCTGATTGGAAACCGTAGGGTATCTGTCGGGCAATCTCCCAGAGAACACTTTCCCACACCTTGGGAAATCACCTGATTGGAAACTCTTTTGATAATAGGTCGAAGATTATCTTTTTCTACTTTCCCACACCTTGGGAAATCACCTGATTGGAAACTAATTTAGGACCAGCCCAACATAAATCACATACCTCTTTCCCACACCTTGGGAAATCACCTGATTGGAAACCTGTTGAATTGTTGAATGCATTTATCGACTTTGATCCTTTCCCACACCTTGGGAAATCACCTGATTGGAAACGTAATCATATGATTGGTGAGCGCGCCGCGTAATTCCCTTTCCCACACCTTGGGAAATCACCTGATTGGAAACCTGAAGTTTATCAATCCTTACATAAACACATAGATACTTTCCCACACCTTGGGAAATCACCTGATTGGAAACGTGATTAGTGTGTAAAGTTGGATGACCTGCATTTATACTTTCCCACACCTTGGGAAATCACCTGATTGGAAACTATCACCCTGAATTGCTGTCCAGAATGCTAGCTCGACTTTCCCACACCTTGGGAAATCACCTGATTGGAAACAAGTTTTTGTGATTGGAATCACGGGAATAGAACCCCCTTTCCCACACCTTGGGAAATCACCTGATTGGAAACCGATCGAGCGGAACTTTGACAACATCCTGGGAGGGAATCCTTTCCCACACCTTGGGAAATCACCTGATTGGAAACCTGCCAAGATTGGTGAGCTCACGGGGCTTGTGGAGACTTTCCCACACCTTGGGAAATCACCTGATTGGAAACACGTTGAATACCATTTGTCTATTCTGCATATTCAACTTCTCTTTCCCACACCTTGGGAAATCACCTGATTGGAAACGAGGTCGATATCAGTTTTTAAGTACTACTTGGGATGCTTTCCCACACCTTGGGAAATCACCTGATTGGAAACGATTATCTATATCTTTAGAAGGTCTAGAACCTACCTTTCCCACACCTTGGGAAATCACCTGATTGGAAACGAATCTAATTCTTCGGCACTCAAACTAAGTCCCCACTTTCCCACACCTTGGGAAATCACCTGATTGGAAACTTGATCAGTCGATTCAGAGTGCTTGAATTGACCTCGACTTTCCCACACCTTGGGAAATCACCTGATTGGAAACTTTGCGCTCCCAAAAGTCCACGCCAAATTTGTCTCCTTTCCCACACCTTGGGAAATCACCTGATTGGAAACAATCTTCACCTCGCGCCCCGAGCCCGAGTAGATCACTTTCCCACACCTTGGGAAATCACCTGATTGGAAACTTTGAAAGGGATTGCATTTGCCTGCTGAGTCTCGACTTTCCCACACCTTGGGAAATCACCTGATTGGAAACGAGTAAATTATGCTACTGTCGATGCGGTTTATGGTCTTTCCCACACCTTGGGAAATCACCTGATTGGAAACAAGCCGACTGTTGCTTTCTGACCGTTCGGATACTCCTTTCCCACACCTTGGGAAATCACCTGATTGGAAACAATTTAATCCTCTCGCACCGGGGACTTTTGGAGATCTTTCCCACACCTTGGGAAATCACCTGATTGGAAACGATACATGCGAGCCATCCGGTGCTGCGAAGGTCAACTTTCCCACACCTTGGGAAATCACCTGATTGGAAACGGAGCATTGTTTACTCCAGCAGAGATTACCGATCACTTTCCCACACCTTGGGAAATCACCTGATTGGAAACCAGTCTAGAAGTACCGGGCTTGTTCAGTACCGAGATTCTTTCCCACACCTTGGGAAATCACCTGATTGGAAACGATCGAAAACCGATTGAGTGATTAAGATTCTCACTTCTTTCCCACACCTTGGGAAATCACCTGATTGGAAACGAGCCATACTGATCGGCACACAGCCTAGCTACTTTTCTTTCCCACACCTTGGGAAATCACCTGATTGGAAACAAGTAAAACAGGGATTGGTCGTTGAGCAGGATTGGCTTTCCCACACCTTGGGAAATCACCTGATTGGAAACACGACATGCCGGTACGGGGACAGGTATCCAGCTTCCTTTCCCACACCTTGGGAAATCACCTGATTGGAAACAAGATCTCCGGGGGTGCATGCAAAATAACGCCAACTTCGGGGTCTTGTCCGCTTTTGGTGATGCAGAGAAGGTATAGGAGAATACCAGGTGCAAACCCTCACTCTGCCAAGCCCGTGGAACTTTTACAGCATCTCCTGCCCAGCCAAACGGATGTGAGCTTGAACAGTTGGAGTATCGATCCGGCCAACCAACAGCTCGTTGTTAACCTCTGCTCGACTCAAACGGTGGCCTGTTGCCCGCTGTGTCATCGCTCCACCGATCGCATCCATAGCCACTATGAGAGAACGTTGAGGGATTTGCCATTGGTTCAATTCACGCTGACGATATTGCTCCAAGTCTGTAAGTTCTTCTGCCTCAACGAGCGTTGCCCTCGGCGTATCTTTACGGAGCGTCTGCCCGAGGTTGTCGCGCCTTGGGCCAGACGCACGACTCGCTACACGGCTCAACTGGAAGCGATGGGCTTAGCCCTCGGTGGTTCGGCAGCAGCCCGCTTGAGCCATCAGCTCGGATACGGATACAGACGCAACACCATCTTGCGAGCCATCTCCAAATTGCCCCTACCAGTCATGGCCACGCCAAAGATATTGGGGGTGGATGATTTCGCGTTTCGCACGGGTCATCATTACGGAACGATCTTGGTCGACTTGGAGACCAACCAACCGATCGCACTACTCCCCGACCGGGCGGCTGGGACCTTAGCAGCCTGGTTGAAAGAGCAGCCTGGCGTGAAGATTCTCTCGAGAGATCGCTCCAAAGCCTACAGGCGAGGCATGAGCGATGGAGCACCCGATGCCATCCAGGTAGCCGATCGCTTTCATCTGTTGCAGAATCTCGAAGAGGCTTTAGAGAAAGTCTTTAAGGGACAAACCCAGTCGCTCGAACAGGTTGAGCAGCAACAGATTCAAGCCCAACAGCCAACCGAAGCACCGACCCCCGAAGCTGCTCCGGATAGATATCGAACCCAAAGGGAAGTCAATCGGGCCATACGACTGGAGAAGTGGGAACAAACCCATGCTCTACGCAAGCAAGGCTATGCCATTAAAGACATTGCCCATCACCTCGGCATTGGCGAGCGAACGGTGTATACCTACCTGGCCGCGTCAACGTTTCCGGAATGGCAATATCCTGTGGGGCGGCGGAGAAACCCCAGTTGTTTGGATCCATACAAGGCTTACCTGTCAGAGCAATGGCAGCAAGGGCGCCAACAAACTAAACAGTTGTTTGGCGAGATCCAACAGCAAGGGTACCCGGGCAGCTATATGACCGTCGCCCGTTACACTCGGCAGTTGCGTTGCTCTCTGCCCTCCATCAAGCCCAGCCGAGAATCCCTCAATGACTTACCGGGTCGGGGACCAGCGCCATCACCCGCCACACCAGTGTCAGAGCCTTTGAGTGCCAAGCGGGCGGCTTGGCTGCTGTTGACACGGCCTGAAAACCTTACGCCTGAGGAGAAAACCCTGCTGGAAAAACTGGGCCAGCAGCCAAAGTTATCGGGGGCGATCGCTCTGGCTCAGGGGTTCATCAAACTGGTGCGCGAGCGACTGCCTGGGGAATTCGACGATTGGCTGGAGACAGCTGTGAGCAGCTCAATCAAGGCATTACGGAGTTTTGCCAAGGGTCTTCAAGAAGATTACGATGCGGTGAAAGCAGCTCTCACACTCGAGGTGAGCAATGGGCCAGTGGAGGGTCAAAACAACCGACTAAAAATGCTGAAACGGCAGATGTTTGGAAGGGCTGGGCTCGAGCTATTGGCCAAGCGCCTCATCCTAATCAGTTGATTCTTATACGAAATAAGCGCCTCATTTAGGACAGATTTAACGATCACCAAAAGCGGACAAGACCCCGAAGTCGGATGAATATGCAGTGCAGACTAAAGCGTCGCAGAGCTTTCCCACACCTTGGGAAATCACCTGATTGGAAACTGATTTACGCTGCTGAGTCGAGGTCAACTCTGGCAGCTTTCCCACACCTTGGGAAATCACCTGATTGGAAACTCGTCGATCGGATTTTCAAGCAAGTACCAGTACTGCTTTCCCACACCTTGGGAAATCACCTGATTGGAAACATTCGACTTCACCTACTAGCTGAGCAGTTGCTTCGCTAAGCCTTTCCCACACCTTGGGAAATCACCTGATTGGAAACCCGGGAGGCAGCAACCCCCAAGGGGGGATGACGATCTTTCCCACACCTTGGGAAATCACCTGATTGGAAACTGTTTCGAGGGAACGAACAAAAGGCTGGTCGGACTCCTTTCCCACACCTTGGGAAATCACCTGATTGGAAACGCGATCAGTACCTGTTTGTCGCCAGCCTCAACGGCTTTCCCACACCTTGGGAAATCACCTGATTGGAAACTTGCTGTACCAGGTCGAGGTGACCAGTCTGGCCTATCTTTCCCACACCTTGGGAAATCACCTGATTGGAAACCAACAGGAAATGCTCCTTTTGCGCTCAAAGTGATTTCGCGGGAGTGGCTATTCGCTTTCTCGATGACGGTATTAGTACAGAAGGCACTATGGGCACAATGGTTGTTACCATTCTCTCTGCTGTGGCACAGGCAGAGCGACTACGGATCCTGGAAAGAACTAACGAGGGACGCATTGAAGCTAAAGCCAAAGGAGTAAAATTTGGTCGCAAACGCACTATTGATAGAAAAAAATTGCGGCAATTGCATGAGCAAGGTGTTGGAGCAACAGACATTGCCAGACAAATGGGTATTGGCAGGTCTACGGTCTACAAATTGCTCAGGTAGAGCAAAGATGTCGTAAAGTTTTCTATCGCAACTATCTGTTCAATAATCAGATTCGTCACTTTTGGGGGTTCTTCTGCAAACCCCGTTTTAGGCTACCTTCCCAACTTAACAAGAAAGAAATATGTCATGCCTTTCTTGATATGCACCAGTAGGCTTATATCACAAGTCAGCCAATCGGGTGCCTGCCATCTGTTCGAGATTTATCTATCGCTCTAGGGAAGCAGAGCTACTCCTCTAGTAAGAAGCCTATAATATGACTCCATATTCCTTTCATGCCTTATAAAGTTTTGTCCTACGTATCAAGAAATAGAGTTTCTTATGTACCAATATAAAACCAAAGCAAAGCTAAAGCTTGAGCTTGAGTGGCAACTAGAGGAGATGTGTGTAAAAAGGTTTTCAGATTGCCAAAAAAATACAGCATCAGACAAAAAGTGTCTCTCATTAGAGGGCGAAAAACCGGGGGAGAATGCTTCCGGCAGGAAAGTGAATCCCGAGCGCAACGGGAGCTCAATCCCGCATGGCAGAGCTTGGGGGAGGTGTCGCATGTAGGCAACCAAGCTCGATCGTAGCCTTCACAAGCTTTCCCCAGTTTTTTCCACTCTCCAGATAAGCGTGCCTAAAAACGTCCCTTTTCATCGAATACCCATGCCCTGAATGATTCTTCCAACACTGTAGTCCAACTGAGTCGTATTCCCTTCGCGATCGATCACTTCAACCAGATCTCCAAGAGCGTTATCGCCGTAGCGAATGGAGGCACCGTTCGGGTCAGTGACAGCAGAGATGCGATCGCTGGCATCTCTTTCAAAAGCGATCGCTTGATCTCTGTTACCGCTTGGCTGGAGGCCACCACGACCTCGTGGGTGAATCCAGCAGGGGCTGTCTGTTCCCAACCCGGTTGGAGCTCTTCCGCGACCGTGTAAGTTCCGGGCAACAGACCGGAGAACGTGTAATTGCCATTGGCGTCGGTGGTGGTAAACCGTTCCCCTTCATCCCGCTGATTGTTGCCATTGTCGTCGAGGAAGATGGTCACTCCCGGTAAGCCCGGATCGACAGGCACTTCAATCAGACCGTTGGGGGCAAACGTGATGTGTTCCCATCGACCGGGAATGGCTGAGTCTGACGTGAGTTCCAAACGGTGGGTTTGTAGGGAAGTGCCATTCCAGAAGAGACGGAATAGTCCGTGCCCGTATCGAATTCTTGCGTGAGGATGATATCCCCGACGATTTCCTCAAAGTCGGAGGCGGCAGCTCCCAACAGGCGACCGGTGCCGAAATTGACGCCGAAGAAATTCTGGTTGGGCTCCACGATGTCGATATCCTCGATCGCCATTGAGAGAGTCTCAAAACTGAAGCTGCCATCGGGGACAATGAAAAGAATTCCATAACATGACTAAGGCTAAGAAGTAAGAACTAAACAATCATCAAAAATTTCTATATTTTTGATGCTACGAGTAAAACATACAAATTTTCTATATTCTTCAGGCTCGTGATACTTAAAGAGAGCAAGTACATTTGTCACCCCAAGACTGACTGCCAAAAAAGTAGACTCGAATAATCTTAGACTTAATGTTTGCTCCTTCAAAAAGCTCAAAACATGATCTTGACTATAGTAGTAGTGAGACTCCTCAATCCAATCACTGTCTTTTCTAGAAAAAGATATCTCTCTTCGAGACATATAGCATCCATCTTTAGTGGTTTCAGGCCATTGTATGCGCAGTTCGACAATGCGATCTCCAACAATCTCATAATAATAGTGTACTCCTGGAAGATATTTACTTCGATTTTCTCCCCTTAAATACATCTCGTTGAGATCTAATGAATCTAACTTGAGGATGAATGACCTTCCTTCAAGTGTAGATAAAATAAACTCTTGACTCTTTTCTTTAAGCTGCAAATATCTCGATCGATCTGGTTGATGCGTAGGAAAATTCTTTAGCCTCTTAGGAGGTCTACCTCTTGCTACATTATAGCTGACAACCTCACTATGGATTGTAGAATACAGTAAGAACAATGCTGGTACGATACAGATCGAGAACAGGACTTTATAATATATACCCATGATGTTTAATTCCTATTCGGAAGACAAATATCAAGATTCAAGAGATGCGTCACGTACGAAATTCTATGTAACATCAATACCATCTTGCAATCTGCCAAGAGGAAGAGAAAAGCCAACTTGAGAATTAAAAGAAACATTACTAGCTCTACTGAAGCTCTGGTCAAAAGTCACCGCAAAATCACCAATTCCAAATCCGAGAACTAATGTCCCAAGAGAAGCAATACCCGATCTTGCAGAACCAAATAGTGCTCCTCCTGTTAGAGCTCCAGCTTGAGCTCCAATTAAAGTTGGAGACAATAATCTTGCCGATCCAAATTGAATAAAATCAGGAACTGGAGAGCTAGGAAATAGAGGAATTCCAAAAGCAATCTGAACCCAATTATTGCTAAAGACTTCAGAAGTTCCAAATCTCCCTAAAAACGCCCCACCTGTTGAGGAGGTGCCCTCAAACAGAGTTCCACGGGTCAACAATATACTGGTCAAATCGAGGCTAGATAATGGTCCATTCCACTCAATCTCTCTGGGCAAAGCACTACTGATACCAACCTGTACAACAACCAATCCGATAGCACTTGCATAGATATTTGTTATAATTCCCAAGACAGTTTGTGAAGCGCTAGTTTGTTCTATTAAAGCAATTAAGCCACTTGGATCCGTGATATTGACTGGATTGTTATTAGCATAGAGATATTTATGTCGAGATTGTGGAACTTGGATAAATCCTGGGAAAGGATCGGTGCTGATAAATCGTCCAATAGATGGATCGTAATAGCGGGCTCGGAGATATTGCAAATCGACTGCTTCATCGTAAGCCTCACCTTGATAAAGAAATTCATTTACTGGTCGATCGGCATCAATAGAAGGGTTGCCATAAGCATCGTAAGCATATTCCTGTAGAACTTGACCATTTCCATCGGTTATTTGCCTAATACCACTGTGCTCGTCATGTAATAAGAATGTCGAAACACCGTCTTCACTTTCAGAGATTCTAGATAGGCCGTGTACATACGATCTCAATGTAGTCAGATCTGGAGTATACTCCTCCAGCACCTGCTCGAACTCTTGACTATTATCTATAAGGTATCGAATCTCTTCACCATTAACATTGGTTGCAATACGAATACCATCAGCATCGTAGGAATATTGCACAACTGTCTGGATCTCTCCAGCTAGTAAGGATTCCACTTGAACTAGTTGATTTTGGGAGTTCCATGTATATTGATTGCTGTTGCCATCTAACCCTTCAGATCTTAGTAAATTGCCATTTTCGTCATAGGAGTAAGCGATTGTATTGTCAGGCTCAATTTCTAAAATCAAGCGATCGTTATCGTCATAGACATAGCTGATGTTACCAACGATAGAATCTACTAGTGACCGTCGGTTGCCGACTTTATCGTAAGTATATTCAAGTGTTCTATTGCCAGAAATAGGATCTTGGATCTCTTCTCGAAGGAGCTGATTGAGCTCATCATAGGTATAGGTAACAATCCGTCCATCTAGCTCTTCAACGGATGTAATGTTGCCAGCAGCATCATAGGTATACTGATAGCTGGCAAGAATATTACCTGCCTGTGTTTGACTGTTTATAGAGGTAACACGACTTTCTCTATCGTATTCTCTTGACTCGATAATTCCATTTGGATACTTAATGCGGGTGATATTACCAGTGAGATCGTAATCATAATCTGTAATTTCACCATTTCGAGTAACAGTATCCAATCGATTGAGGAGATCGTAGACATATTGAGTTGTACCAGAACCGGTGGTTACACTTGTCACATTCCCAGATGTATCGTAGGTGTAACTGACATTCCTGCCATCAGGCTCTGTGCGAGAGATAATATTGCCTTGGGCATCATACTCATAAATAGTGGTGCCGCGTTCGTCAATTGCCGTGCCTCTTCGGCCATTAGGCGTGTAGGTGAATTCTAGGGTACGGCCTTCAGATAAGAAGTCGATACCTGTTAGAAGATTTTCTGCATTGTATTCAAAGTTGGTTGTCTCTCCATTAAAATCAATTCTCTGAATGACATTTCCTACATCATCATAGACAGTCTGGCTGCGCTGGCTCAAGGGCAGAACAATCGCCGTTTGGCGACCTATGCCATCGTATTCAAACCGAGTTTCATTCTCATTAGAATCTCGTTGGAGAATGAGATTGCCAACTTCATCGTATTCATACTCGGTGCGATGACCGAGAGGGTTGACGACAGCAGTAACACGATTTAGTAAATCATATTCAAATCTTGTACTGTCTCCATTGCGATCGACAATACCTAAGAGATTGCCTGAACGATCGTATTCTCTGGTTTCACGGCTTAAATCAGGATAAATAGTTTCAATCAGTCGATCGAGATTGTCATAAATGAACTCCGTTTTTTCTCCTAGCGGATTTATCCTGGCAATCTCTCTGCCATCAGCATCATAAATAACATTAAATTCTGCGAATAGCCCCTCACTGACAAATTCACGAGTTGTTACCAGTCGTCCTGCTAAATCATATTCTAGCTCTGTAATCCGATCGTTTGGATGAGTGATTTGGGATACCAATCCCGTTATATCGTAATCAATGGAAAAGCGATCGTTGTCATTTAGATCTTCGGGAGAATTGTCAGGCAAAATAAAGCTTGAAATTTGATCGATAGCGGAATATGTATAGCCAAATATATTATTTTCACGGTCGATAAACCCTATTTGATTGCCAGCTGCATTGAAACCAGATTGAATTCTTGGATTGTCACTCAGATTTTCAGGGGTATTGTCTGGGAAAATTGTTTCAATGAGATTCCCCTTCTCGTCGTAAACAAAATTTGTTCGACGCCCGAGAGCATCTATCTCTGTGACTCTTCTTCCATTTGCATCGTATTCAGAGCGAGTTTCCTCGCCCTCTGGATTAACACTTAAAACTATATTCCCTTCTCTATCATATTCTGTTCTCGAAAGTATTGTCCTCACTCCCTCTGGAGTAGTGGCTATCCTTGATTCAGTGAGTTGATTTCCATTTAGGTCGTAAGTAAAGATAGTTGTATTGCCAAGTGCGTCAGTTTCAGACTCAACATTGTTAAAGCGATCGTAGGTAAAGGTTGTAATACCAGCAGTTCCTTCGTCAACAACTAAAAGGTTCCCACGACTATCATAGTTATATATTGTAATGTTACCTTCTGCATCTTGTCTCAACCTTAAATTGCCATTATCATCGTATTCAAACAGTGTTGAGTGGCCTAATGGATTGACTCGACTTGTCAGTTGACTGCCGGAGGTATAGGTATAGAGATCTGTTTCTCCAAGAGGATTAGTTCTACTCAAGCGGTTGCTGAGATTATCGTAGGTGAAGGTTGTAACTTGCACGTCCGATTCAGAGGGGCCTGTCGAGACAATTTCCTCAATAATGTTGTTGTTGATATCATACTTACGTCGAACGATTGTGTTGGTCGGATCGATCTCGGTTAGGATATTGCCCCGTTCATCATATTCGTATATACGAGTAGTCCCAAAAATATCTGTAATATCTTGAACTGAATTATTGGGATCGAAACTGAATAGAGTTGCTTCTCCGTTAACATCTAAAACCTGTTGTAGACGGCCCTGTTCGTCATAGTTGATACGCGCACCAGGATTGCCTGACGGATCGATGACTTCATCTAAGAAATGGGTTCTCGTGTCTAAATAGTTAAATTGAGTTGTATTCTCTTCTCGATTGGTGACGGCGATCAAATCTCCCTCCACATCGTACTCATAAAGAATGCGTTCTCCAAGTGGGTCGAGGATAGCTGCCACTCGGTTGTTGGCATCCCGTTCGAAGTCAATCGCCTGTCCTGTGGAGCTAGCCACTCCAGCGTCAGTAAAGGTAATGGTGTTCCCGTTAGGATCGGTAATGGTCTCCACATCACCGGTATTGGCATCAATTCGGTAGATTGCGCCCTCTTTGGTCGTGAGCTTATAAAAACCGCCAAACCCCGACGCGGCATCTGCCGGATTGTACCCACTGCCATTGAGTCCAAAGAAGGTTCCGTCTGCAGCGCGACCTAATCGAACATCTTCAACCTCTAGAGTGCTTGTGACTCCAGCATCTCCAATAAAGGCGGGCTTGAACAAGGTAGGGTCTCCTCCCCCGATGGACTATCCATTAGGCAAAAGTAGCTGAACCATAGACAGGCACTAGCTTTGAGAAGCCAGTTGAGCCCCTTCAAGCAAATGGTGGAGTTTGGTCAGCCCTCGCCAAAGCGTCTTCAATCCAGGGTTGCCATCGCCCTTGCGAGCCAAGAAGCCTCCCAATCGAGCAATCCACAGCATTGCCTGTTGCAGAGTGGGTGGCTTTTGAGAGCGACTTTTCGGCACAAACTTGCGTCGTAACAGCCGCCATTCAGCAGGCTGTAAAACGAGCTCACAGGAGGCTTGCGGGGTGAGTCGAGCGCGGTAGGTCAGCCACATCAATCGCCAAGCTACAACGTTGTAGGTTGCCAGAGCCTTGAGCAAGCGCTCATAGCTTTGCAGTTGGAGCTGTTCGATGCCACAGCCACTTTTGAGGGTGAAGTGAAACCGCTCAATCAGCCAGCGGTAGCTATACCAGCGGATGCACTGACAGACCTGCTCGAAGCTCTCAACTGGCAAGCTGGTCAGCAGAAACCAGCGAATCGGCTGAGCGCCATCATCAGGGGGGACGGTTTCTTCCACGAAGATGGCATTGAGGCGCACGGGCTCTAAGCTCGCGGCTTTGAGGTGATGCGATGGCACCTCCAGCGTCACCGCCATCGCCCGCACCTGCAACTGGGCAATGCGGGCCGCTCGCTTGGGATTACGCTGCACTTGCAGGCTCATCGCTCCCAAGACTGGGGCTTGTTCGAGGGTGGGGATGAACTTGCCCAGCTCGTGGCTAAGTTTGCGATTGTGCCTTGCGCGGATGAGTAACTCCCTGTTGTCCGCACGGGGATGGGCAAACAGTTCGAAGATGTCTGCTTCTCGATCGCCAATATGAACCACTTGCTCTTGGCCCGCGAGCTCTCGCTCTACGGCTGCGAGAGTTGCTATCCAGCGATAGCTTTCCTTTTGCTCGATGGGAGTCACTGAGCGTTTTTCTTTCTTCCCGCGCCGCTGTTTGCGATTCCAGATGAATTGACTCAACAGACCTAAGGGTTCTCCCTCGCCGCTCACCGCAAAACAACTGTGGACTTTGATTCCCTGTTGATGGCTTTGATTGATGAAGCCCAGCCCTTCGGTCTGGGGGTGAGTGGTGAAGTCGAAATCCGTTGTGTCTTGAATGGCCAGCACCGTCTTGCCCGTGAGGGCCCGCCTGACCACTCCATCACGATGACTGTCCAGAATGCTGCTCGTGCTCACCTTCGGGTTGGCCCAAAATCGATAGGTTCCTTGGGCCACTGAGGCATTCCCACTCGCCTGAGGCACGCTCGCTGTGGGCTGCTCACTCAAGTCTGTGACGATCTGCCCCAACCGCTTTGCATGTCGCAAATCGGCGAAGTGGATCGGGTTGATTTCTTGGCTGACCCAATCTTGCATGGTTTCTCTCCCTCCGGCTACAACTGCTTCAGTCTCTACTGCAGTTTATAATCCAGTCACAGTAAGCTCTCCATCGACTTGTGCCTAATGGATAGCACTAGGGAGGGGAAGAATGCAGAGATGGGATCGATTGTAGGTGCAAAGGTGAAAGCTTGTCTCTGACCGCCCGGCAATGTGATGTAAACACGGGTGCGTTCGTCAAAGGCTTGTGTTCGGATGCCGAATTGCTCGAATACTTCGTCTCGGCCCAGACTGGTCTGCAGGTTGGTGTCGCGGAATTCCAGTCGCCAACCAAAGCCGAAGTCATCACTAATATTGGAAGTCAGGGTGTCGTAGGTCCGAGTGATAGTAATGGGTATCCCTGCAATGGGGATCTCTAAATCCGTAAAGGATAGCTGGAAGTTTCCGAGCTTCAGATCGCCCGCGACGTTGACGGTGCGATCGACTGAAATAGAATTACCTCCCGCATCAACTGCCTCCAATCGCAATGTGTAAGCATCGTTCTGCAACAAAGTCGGGTCAAAACTCCCCAACACTCCATCCACCACTGGGGTCGTCCCTCGGAAGATTTCCTGGAAGTTCTCAGTGCCAATGGGGGCAACCGAGAGCGTGTAGAACTGCAAATTGTCGTCACTCACCGTACCGATAATGTCGGTGGGCGCGGTGATTATTAAATCTGACAAGTCTGGCAGATCGATGACAGGCGCTTCCGCATCGCTAAAGTCGAGCACCTGCAAAATCGTCTCCGCCTGAGAACTATTCCCCGCCGCATCAGTGGCCGTGGCGATCGCCACCAAATCCCCTGCCACCTCTGGCACAAACGTATAGAACCCATTCAAATCCAGAGGCACCGCCACCCCATTCACCGTCAAACTGAGCGATTCTACCCCCACATTGTCCGCAGCAGTCGCAAACAGCGTCACACTCTCCCCAACTCCCACCGGACGAAGACTGGGGAACACATCCACCGTCGGCACAATATCGTCCACCGCCACCGTCAGCTCGAAAAGCTGCGTGGCAATCCCGCCGCGCCCGTCCGTCACCCGAACTTCCACCGTCGCGTTACCGGCATCGGCCGCATCAGGCTCCCAGCGAATGCGACCCAACCCATCAATCGTCAGACCATCTGGTGCCTGCAGCAACTCAAACTGAACTGCATCTCCATCGGGGTCTGCTGCTCGCAGGTCGTAACGATAGATCTGTCCTGCCGCCGCTTGCGTCACTGGAGCGGAAAGAATCACCGGAGCATTGTTGGGCAGCACCGTCAGCGTATATTGCTGAGCTCCACCCAAACCGCCAGCGTCCACCACCCCCACCGACACGCTAAACGTGCCGATATCTAAAACAGTTGGGTCCCAACTCAAGAGTCCGGTGGCCGGATCGATCGCCATTCCCGCCGGTCCCTCCAACAACTGGAAGGTGAGAGTATCCCCGCATCGGGATCGGCAGCAGTGACTTGATAGCTGTAGGGGGTATCTGGCGTTGCCACAAAGATCGGCTGAGAGGTGATGGCAGGCGCTTGATTCACTGCCGTTTCGGTCACCTCAAGCGTGTAACTCTGGCGGCATGGTTCATTTTTGGCCTCTTTTGGGTAACACTTTCACGACAAAGTGGGCCATCACTGAAGGATGACCAGGCTAGACATACGGGGTCGGATTACGCTCTTTGGAAGCGTTGGAATCCCAACAGTTCGAGCCAGTGTGGATGAGCAATCCCCGTCATCAGCTCGGCAGGACTTTTGCCCGAGCGCTCTGGGACTTGACTGCGGATGAAGCGGCGATGATTGAGGAAGAATTGTAGCAGGTCCAGATAGGAGTCGCTCAGTGTCTTGCGCAGGAAAAAGTAGTTGCGCAAGCGGGAGTTGAGATTCTCCACCAGAGAACTGGCCCTGGGGGTTTGGGTGAGAGCCTCACCCAAACCCCCATCAAGGGGTGAAACCGCCTCGAAAGCTCGCCATGCAATTGATTCCAGCTCTCCCAGTAAACCTGGGATGTGGGCTGTTTTCGATAGAGCAAACAAACCTCTCGCACCGTCTCCAAGGGCAAGTCAAAGCGTTGGGTGATCGCGGCAAGTTTGCCATCCAGCACACCAGCAAACGCCAGCAGATCGTCCCGCTGCTTGCGTAAGGACTTACGGAGTGTGCGAATCGTGGGATGCTGCTTGCACTCTAATTTCTGGAGCTCAACAACGATGAAGTCAAACAGTTCCTGACGCACCTCCAGGGATGAACCTGCCAGTTCGAGTACGTCATGACAGAGCCACTGCAACAGTGTTTTGAGATCCTGAGCCAGAGGCACCAGCCTGCGTTCTCGTTGTTTGGCGTGGACCAAGCGGCTGTTCATCTGTCGCGTGACTCGGTGGGTCAGTCTGGCCTTGGCAATCTGCTGCTCTAGCTGGAGTCGGCGTGAGGTCGCCCCTTTGGCTTGTCGGGACAAGCTATTGGCGACGGTGGAAAATTGCTGCTGGATGTGGAAGACATCGCCATGGCAGTCAATCTCGGGCATGACCGCTTTCTGGCCTGCTCTGAGAGCGGCTCCCCCATCCGCAATCGTGTAGCGCGGCTGGAATCCTTGCTCCATCGATTCGAGTAAATGCCAGCCCCAGGTATCTTCATCTCGTGTTTCTGCTGCTTGGAGCAGGTAACAGTAGGTTGAGGCGGCATCAACTCCCGCCAATACCGGTTGAGCTCCCTGATAAATCTCGTCGTGGAGACCGATCTCAATCGTAGACAGGTCTTGGGATTGATTGATTTTCATAGCGCTCACTGCTGCCGCTTGGAGGCGATTGTGGATCGTGCCGACACTGATGTGTAGGTCGAACAGATCGCGAAACAGTTCGACGACTCCTCGATAGGAGCAGTGGCAGATCGGCACCAACGCCAGGATGAGCTGAAACAGCCAAGCCTTGGTGATGGGCAGATGGAACAGTACCTCTTGGTCATCTGCTGAAGGCGCAAAGGACTCATCGAGTACCTGTTGGGCTTGGTTCGCTTGTTGATAGACGAATTTCCGGCTGACCTGCAGCTCCGCTGCCAGATGGCTGATCGGTTCTGACTTGGAGAGCGCCTGAATGGCGATCGTTTTGCGAACTTCTGGGCTTAAGCTGGCTGCGACTGAAGGGGCTGATTTCATTCGGTGCGATCGATTCGGAGCGGCGACGACAAGCATTCAGATTACACCGATCGCTCCACCCGATCGCGTCGAAGGTGTAACCCGCAATTGTTTCTATGATGGATTTGGGTGTGTTGAGGGCATGTGAGCTCTACTTGGAAAGGAATTTAGTCTCTACGGAGAGCGAGGTACCCAATGAAGAAACCTACCAAACACATCTCCTATTCTGGGAAAGATATTTTCGTGGGAATTGACGTTCACAAGAAAACCTATTCAGTTGTTGCCAGGGCTGACAGTGAAGTCGTCAAGAAATGGACGACAGCAGCCTCACCACAGGGACTTGCAGAACAGCTTCTCAAATACTTTGAAGGGGCAAGAATCCATACTGTCTATGAAGCTGGGTTCTCTGCATTTGTTCTACACCGAGAACTGGTGAAATATGGAATCGATAGTATTGTCGTTCATGTCCCTTCGATTGAAGTAGCCGTTAACGATCGCGTAAAGACTGATAAACGAGATGCCCATAAACTGGCTTCTCTGTTGGAAGCAGGACGTTTGAAGGGAGTTCGAATCCTAACCGAGGAAGAAGAACTACACCGCATGCTCAGCCGAACCAGACAACAGCTTGTTGAGGACCGAACTGCTGTCGAGAATAAAATTAGAATGAAGTTCCATCAACTGGGGCTCATCAACCATGACGACAATCGGAGAATGAGTCACAAGCTAGTCAGGGAGTTGTTCAAGCAGAATCTTTCGGAAGAGCTGACTATTGCAGTTGAAGCCTACTGGGATATCTGGAAGAGCCTAGACCAACAGATCGCTAAATTAGACAAAGTGCTGAAGCATCAGGCTGAAAGTGACCCCAATGAGAGTACCTACCAATCGGCCCCTGGAATCGGGAAGGTATCAGCTCGGGTTCTTTCTAATGAATTAGGAGATATGTCTCAGTTTAAGAATGAGCGCCAGTTGTTCAGTTTTACAGGTCTAACGCCGAGTGAATATTCAACCGGTGAAAATATCCGAAGAGGGCACATTACCAAGCAGGGCAATAGCAGAGTAAGAGGAATATTAATAGAAATTGCTTGGCGTGCAATTGGAAAAGACAAGGCATTAGCCGAATTTTTTGAAAGACTCCATCCTCATACCGGGAAGAAGCGAGCCATCGTAGCTGTTGCCAGAAAGTTGATTGGTAGAATTCGGGCGGCTTTTCAACATGGAGAGGCTTACCGAATGGGATATTAAGACCATGAAATTCTCTTGGATTTCGACAGGGTTTTGTGTAACTTTAGAAAAGAAAGGAGTATAAAGCGATTGAGAATTCATCGATAGATTCTTCAGCTGTGACCGCGTGCGTGGTTCTGTGAGTGGTTTACCAACTACGTTATATTTGATTGCGGCGCAGCACCTTCACAACGAATGAGGAAAGTGTGGCGTCGTTACGACGATGACTACGGATGGTTGATTGTCGAGGAGATTTCACGATCGCACTGCTCTGAGTACTTTAAGGATAGTATAAAATGTTTGAAGATTAAGATCGTTCACACGAGCGTCATCGCCATTGACAAATCCACATGGTTGAACCACGCCGGATTAAGCGCTTCTTACCGGGCAAACGAAACAAGCCAGAGCTCATCAAAGCATCCTCGACCCAATGCACGATGCGGCAAATAGTCGATTCGGACACCCCCCAATCGGTACTGAGATGAAAGTATGTGCGATATTTTCGCCAATACTCCAAAGCCACCAAGACGCGGTCCTCCAGGCTGAGGCTTGGCTTTCGACCCCGCCCTGAGGGTTGAGGCATTTGCCCTTTTAAGGCTTTGAGGATGCGTTTAAAGGTGTCGCGACGCACGCCAAATCGCCGTTTAAACGAGTTGGGGTGGAGTCGTTGGGCCGATTCGTAGTTCATTGGCAGCAACATCAATGTTTCTCGTCCTGTTGTATGCCATATCTAGCGCTACATCCGCCAGTCCTTCAGCGGAGCGAAAAGTCAGCCATTCTATCACAAAACTTTTTTGCAAGAGGTCTAATGATGGCCTCTTAGAGGGCGTTTGAAAAGGTAGCTAAGAAGCCTGAAACCCTAATTCTCGCGTTCGGAGTTGATGTCTGGAACCCCTATTCCTTCGTAGGACGGTAGACTTCTCAAACACGCTCTTAGGCAGATGCTCCGTATTGATATAAGAGTTGTTTGATCGCTTCGTCACTCGTTAATTGAGCAACTGGCGTTAGAAAGGGAGCCGGTTTCAGCTTGACATCTGCCCCCCACTCAAGCAAAACTCGAACAGCTTCAAGATGCCCTTTTTCCACAGCTAAATGAAGCGGTGTCTCTCCCATACCATTACGTCGATCGCAAATCGCCCCTCGTTCCAAGAGAATTTTGATTGCATTGGCATGCCCTTTTGTAGCAGCAGCTTGTAAGGGAGTGCCAGCATTGCTGTTTGCTTCAATTTCGGCACCATTATCCAGCAGAACTCCCACAATATCGGCTGCACCATTTGAGGCGGCGACATGAAGGGGCCTCAGACGACATTTATCTTGTCGTTCTATATCTGCCCCTTGCTGGAGCAATAATTCAGCAAGTTTGGACTGGCTTTGGGCTGCAAAATGTAGTGCTGTCCACCCTAGATTGCGATCGCAACTATTGACATCTGCTCCAGTATCCAACAGTAAGCGAACCATCTCGATATCGCGATTGAACGCTGCCAGATAAAGTAAAGGACGTCCTGAGGATTCGTCGTTTGAGCCGCCGCCCCGATCCAGATAAGTCCTGAAATAATCCAGATCGCCGAGTAATGCGGCAGCAGCAGGCTCCATTTCAGCGCCATATTGGAGCAATAACTCCACCCCCTCTCGCCATTGAGAAGACGCAGCGATATTCAACACCGTCATATCTCCTCGTACTTTGAAGTCCAAACTAGCCCCCCGCTGGAGTAACCAATCCATGACATCTAGGTGTCTGGCAGCAGTTGCACAGTGCAAAGGGGTTCTGCCATAGGTATCTTGACTATCGATAGAGGCACCAGTGGCGAGCCACTCATCTAGTTGGGCAATATTGCCCGAGGTGGCGGCTTTGAAAGGAGAAGGTGGATCGACGAGATCTCCAACTTCGCTCAGTGTCTTGGTGGCAAACCAGCCCAGAATCCAGTTGAGCACTGACGGCCCTAGAAGAACAATCGCAAAGAGAATCGCGATCGCCTGCAACGCAGCTATGCTATCAATCTGATTCACTTACTCTCCTTTTCACCAAAGGCGCATACTAGTCTAGGTAATTCACTAGGCATGCAAATATACTTCCAGTCCTCAGCATATCTAGAACTCATCTTTTTAATGTGGAAATCAATTGTAACTTCCCCATAATTACTGAAAGCTAAGTCGAAAAGATTGTGTAAGTATTATTAACCATCGGCCACGAATCGTGCAGGCTATAATGAACAAGGATGGCGAACAATTGTTCCCGGAACGGGTAGCGAAAGTCCTCCGTTGATACTTGCGGATACAGCGGGTATGGCAGACGTAGGCGCGGCGATTGTAGCAGCACCAACTCCCATGAGGAAGCTAACGATCTGTCCGCCTCCGGCAGCAGAGGTATTGACATCCAGCTGCACAGTGAAGGGGGTGAGTAAGAACGGATCGGGTCCCAACTCGCCCTTAGAACGTGTCTGAAAAGTCTCAAGCCAGCCTACGAAGCATGAGATTGACCATAGCAGCGTAAAGCATCGTCTCACTCGTAGTGGGCAAATATTCGTAGTCCTTGCTCAAGCGACGGTATCGACCAAACCAGGCAAAGGTGCGCTCAACCACCCATCGCCGAGGTAAAAGCTGGAACCCTTTTTGCTCAGCAGGCCGTTGTACGACTTCAATAGTCCAGCCAAACGCTTGCTCAACCCAAGCCACAAAAGATTTGCCACCAAAGGTTTTATCGGTCCAAATCAATTGCAAGCAACTCCACATACTGGCAAACCAAATCCCCAGCAAGGTGAGGCCGTCATGGTCGGAGCGTCGGGCACTGTGGACCTTGGCACCCAGCAGTAGACCCATCGTATCAACCAGGATAGTGCGCTTGCGACCTTTAACTTTTTTGCCTCCATCAAAGCCTGTTTCTTGAGCGGCACCAGCTGTTTTGACCGATTGGGAATCCAGGCAGGCTGCCGAGGGAGAAGGATTGCGCCCCACCGTTTCTCTCAGTTGCTGGCGCAGAGCATGGTTGAGAGCTTCCCAGGTGCCATCGGCTTCCCACTGACGGAAGTAATAGTAGACCGTTTGCCAAGCGGGGAAGTCGTGGGGCAGCAGACGCCAGGCACATCCGGCTCTCAACAGATAGAAGATGGCATTGACCACTTCGAAAACGTTGACGCTGCGGGGACGACCGCCTGGCTTAGCTGGCGGTAATAGCGGAGCTAGAAGCTCGCACTGGGCAGGGGTTAGATCGGTGTCGTAGGATTGGCGTGTCATTGGTTGGGAGGCTCTAACTCAGCCTCTCAACTTTATCTGCTGACCTTTTCAGACACGCTCTTAGTGAATGCTTCGAATTCTCCCGCGATGTCTAGGGTGACACTCGGCCCAGCAGAACCATCAATAGGGATACCGGCTCCGATGGTGGCAAGAACGTACCTCGCGCTGACTTCCAGAGGAGTGAAGCCAGTATTGAGTCCGACCGCACATTCGGATGTGGTATCAACAAGAGTGAATCCTGCAGAACCGAATATCCCTGTCATACTTTCCAACGCGGGGACGTTGGCTCCAAAAGAGCGCGATGTCCCGGACCATCGGATAAAGCCATTACGGAGCGACGCCAAAACACCGAGGGCAATTGATCCGACGCCGACTACACGATTCCAATTAATTCGCTGCAGGGTGGCAAAAATCTGGTCGGCTGCCCCTCGTTCTGCGGTGATTGATATTGCACCACTCGGGTCCAAGAATGTAATGGGGTTGTCGTTGGCGTATAGGTATCGGTGGCGAGATATCGGCGATGTCAGCAACCCTTCGAAGGGGTCGGTGCTAGTAAATCGACCGATGCCGGGATCGTAGTAGCGGGCGCGGAGGTATTGCAGCCCTGAGTCTGTGTCGAACTGTTCGCCACGGTAAAGATAGACATTTTCGGTGAGACCGATCGCCTGAACGATCTCGCCGTAGGCATCGTAGATATAGCTATCGGTCACTAATCCAGAGGCATCTGTTAGGGCTCGGACGCCGCTATGTTCGTCATGGAGATAAAATGACTGGCTGCCATCGCGATCTTGAGAGATGAGAGCGAGGCCGTAAGTATAAGAAACTTGAGGAGTGCCGTCTGAAGCCAGCTCCACTAAGACTTGAGCGTTGGCCCGATTAGTATCCAGTAAGAAGCGAGTGGCCCGACCGTCTGTCACTTCGCCTGTACGCAAGCCGTCGGCATCGTACGTATAGTCGGTGCGTCGAATGCTGGTGGCGTCGACGATTTCAATTGCAGAGAGGAGGTTGCGTGCGTTCCATCTGTAAGTAGTTTGTGCAGTTGTCCCAATTTCTGCGACTAAATTACCGTTGTTGTCGTAACTGTAGGTGGTGGTGTCTCCGGCGAGGACTTCACTTAGCAGGCGATCGTTATCGTCGTAGCTGTAGGTAGTGATGCCATCAAGCGAGTCTGTCCGAGTGGTACGGTTGCCGACAGCATCGTAGGTATAGGAGATGGTGCGATCGCCAATGCTGGGATTGGTCATCTGTTCTGCGACAAGGCGTTGGAGCTCGTCGTAAGTGTAATCTACGCTGCGTCCGTCTAGCTCGCTGACGGAGGTACGGTTGCCGTTGGCATCAAAGGTATAGATATAGCTGGCCAGTAAGGTACCACTACTATCGGCTGTTTGCGAGTTCGAAACGCGATCGAGGACGTCGTATGTGCGGCTAACTACGGAGCCATTCGCCAATCTCTCTTCAAGGAGGTTGCCGACGGGATCGTAGCTGTAATTTGTCGTCCCACCATTAGCGTCAATGACACTAGCGAGTTGATTGCGCGATGTGTATGTGTACTGCGTCGTTCCGGTTGCTGTTGAAACCGAAGCGATATTACCTGCCAAGTCATATGTGTAAGTGACAAACTGTCCGTCCAGCTCGGTGCGGGAGAGCAACCGCTGACGTTCGTCGTAGACATACGTTGTCGTGCCGCTGCTGTCAGTGACAGTTTCTCGTTCTCCAGTAGGTGTGTAGGTGTAGGCGATCGTCGAGCCATCGTCGAAAGCTTGGGATATTAAGAAATTCGCGAGGTTGTATTCCAGCGTTGTCGTGTTGCCGTTAAAGTCGGTGGACGAGATTAGATTGCCGACGGCATCGTAGGTGGCAGTGGAGCGTTGACCCAAGGGGCGTACAATCGCCGTGCGTCGTCCGAGATTATCAAACTCGTATTGCGTTAGGTTATCGTTGGCATCCTGCTGGGCAACCAAGTTGCCGAGTTCGTCGTAGGCATATACTGTCCGCCCGCCCAAGGCATCGACTACAGCCGTGAGGCGATCGAGGTCATTGTACTCAAAACGGGTACTTTGGCCGCTCGGATCGATTTCCTCGATTAAATTACCGTTAACGTCGTATCGTCTGAGCATCGTACTACCATCAGACAGGCGCGTTTCTATCGGGCGATTGAGGGCATCGTAGGTAAATTGTGTGGTGCGACCGAGGGCATCGGTCGCGGCAATTTGATTGTCCGCAGCGTCGTATTCGAAGGTTTCAACGGCACCATCACTGAGCAGGACGCGAATCAGTCGGCCGGCCTCGTCGTAATCGTATTCGGTCCGTTGCCCCAATTCGTCAATTTGAGCTGTTACTTGCCCGAGGCGATCGTATTCGACGCGGCGACGGGGATTGTCATCCTGAGTCTCTGGCGTAGCGTCGGGGAAAATCGTTTCAACTCGGCGACCCAAGGCATCGTAGACAAAGGTAGTCGTCCTTCCCGCCCGATCGCTGGCAGAGATTTGTCGGCCTTCGGCATCGTAGGCGTAGGTCTCGACGGTGCTGTCGGGATTACGAATTTCGATTAGTCGCCCTTCTTCGTCATAAACCCGATCCGTCCGCCGCCCCAAGGCATCGATCGTTGCGGTCAGGTTTCCCAAAGCATCGAATTCCATCTGGATGAGGTTCCCTTCAGCATCTAGTACCGAGGTTTGATTGTCATTAGCGTCGTAAGTGAAGATAGTGGTGGCGGTCTCGACTCCTGTGGCACTAGTACGGGTCCTAGTTTCAGTTAGTTGGTTGCCACTGCTGTCGAAAGTGGACGCCGTCTCGTTGCCGAGAGCGTCGACCTCGAGAACGAGATTGCCAAAGCGATCGTAGTTGAATCGGGTGACACTTCCATCTGGGTCGGTGGTTGAGGTCCGGTTGCCAGCGAGATCGTATGTGTGGCGGGTGACATTGCCGAGGGCATCCGTCACTACAGTCAGATTTCCCCGACTGTCACGAGCGTACAGGATTGTATTGCCCAAAGCGTCGGTTGTGGAGCTGAGGCGGTTGGCGGTACTGTAGGAGTATACAAAGCCATTGTCTGAAGGATCGGTCTGGGAGAGTAAATTGCGGTTACTGTCGTAGCTAAACGTAGAAGTTTCCCCGTCTGGATTCGTTTCACTGAGAACGTTGTTATCGTCATCGAAACTACGAGTAGTGATTCCACCCAAGGCATCGACTTCTCGGACAGTATTGCCCCGAACATCAAATTCAGAGATCGTCGTATTGCCCAGTCGATCGACAGTGGTTTGGATGGCATTAGCCGGATCGTAAGTCAGATCGATGGTCTCACCAGCTACATCGATCAATTGTACGAGACGTCCTCGTTCGTCGTATTCGTTGCGAACTCCCGTTCTTCCTAGCGGATCGACAATGTTCTGTAAGAAATGTTCGCGCTCGATACTGTAGTCCAACTGAGTGGTATTCCCTTCGCGGTCTGTCACTTCAACCAGATCCCCGAGAGCGTTATAGCTGTAGAGTATGGACGCACCGTTCGGATCGGTGACGGCAGAGAGGCGACCACTGGCATCTCTTTCAAAGACGATCGCTTGGCCCGTGGAGCTAGCGACCCCATCATCGCTAAAGGTAATGACGTTGCTGTTGGTATCCGTAACAGTATCGAGATCGCCAGTGGTTGCATTAATGCGGTAGACAACCCCTTCTTTGGTTGTCAGTTCATAGAAACCACCAAAACCATAGTCAGTATTGGCAGGATCGTATCGACCGCCATTCAGCCCGAAGAAATCGCCGTTGGCATCGCGACCCAAGCGCACATCTTGCACTTTTAAGGTACTGGTTACGCCAGCATCTGCTTTAAAGGCCGGTCGGAAGAGGGTTGGATCGCCTTCTGGAATGGAGGGGAAGAAGGCTGAAACCGGATCGATAGTAGGGGCAAACGTAAAGGATTCTCGTTTCCCACCTGGCAAGGTAATGTAGACTCGAGTGGATTCATTGAAGGCTTCGGTGCGGATACCGAATATTTCGAAGGTCTCATCTCGTCCCAAACTGGTACGCAAGTCGGTATCGCGGAATTCCAGACGCCAGCCAAATCCAAGTTCATCTCTATTGTTGGCGCTAAGGCTGTCGTAGGTACGAGTAAGGAAGATGGGAAGGCCAGACACCGGCAAGGCTAAATCGGTGAAGGAGATTTGGAAATTCCCTAATTTGAGCTCGCCTGCAACATTGGCAGTGCGATCCACCGAAACGATATTGCCACCTGCGTCAACTGCCTCCAAACGCAATGTGTAAGCATCGTTCTGCAACAAAGTCGGGTCAAAACTCCCCAACACTCCATCCACCACTGGGGTCGTCCCTCGGAAGATTTCCTGGAAGTTCTCAGTGCCAATGGGGGCAACCGAGAGCGTGTAGAACTGCAAATTGTCGTCACTCACCGTACCGATAATGTCGGTGGGCGCGGTGATTATTAAATCTGACAAGTCTGGCAGATCGATGACAGGCGCTTCCGCATCGCTAAAGTCGAGCACCTGCAAAATCGTCTGAGCCTGAGAACTATTCCCCGCCGCATCCGTGGCCGTAGCGATCGCCACCACATCCCCCGCCACCTCTGGCGCAAACGTATAGAACCCATTCAAATCCAGAGGCACCGCCACCCCATTCACCGTCAAACTGAGCGACTCTACCCCCACATTGTCCGCAGCCGTCGCAAACAGCGTCACACTCTCCCCAACTCCCACCGGACGAAGACTGGGGAACACATCCACCGTCGGCGCAATATTGTCCACCGCCACCGTCAGATCGAAGAGCTGCGTCGCAATCCCGCCGCGCCCGTCCGTCGCCCGAACTTCCACAGTGGCTGGACCGGCATCCGCCAATCCGGGCTCCCAGCGAATGCGACCCAACCCATCAATCGTCAAGCCAGCTGGTGCCTGCAGCAACTCAAACTGCACCGCATCTCCATCGGGGTCTGCTGCTCGCAGGTCGTAACGATAGATCTGTCCTGCCGCCGCTTGCGTCACCGGAGCGGAAAGAATCACCGGAGCAGTATTGGGCAACACCGTCAGCGTATATTGCTGAGCCCCAGCCAAACCGCCAGCGTCCACCACCCCCACCGACACGCTAAACGTGCCGATATCTAAAGCAGTTGGGTCCCAACTCAAGAGCCCGGTGGCCGGATCGATCGCCATTCCCGCCGGTCCCTCCAACAACTGGAAGGTGAGAGTATCCCCCGCATCGGGATCGGCAGCAGTGACTTGATAGCTGTAGGGGGTATCTGGCGTTGCCACAAAGATCGGCTGAGAGGTGATGGCAGGCGCTTGATTCACTGCCGTTTCGGTCACCTCAAGCGTGTAGCTCTGGCGACTGATGGCTCCCTGACTATCACTCGCCGCCACCGTCACCTCGACCGGACTAAGGGTATCGGGAGTCCAGTTAATCAAACCGGTTTGGCCGTCAATGGTCATGCCCGCTGGAGCCGATTCCAGCGCGAAGCTAATGGTATCCCCTTCCTCATCCCGTGCTACGACGGCGTAGGCATAGGGGAGCCCCAACGCTGCTTGAGTGAGCGGAGTCGAGAGGATTTCGGGGGGGAGATTGGCTCCGCGAACGGTGAGGGTAAACCCTTGAGAGACAAAGGCTCCCTGACTATCGGTGGCTTGCAGGACGACTTCGTGGCGACCTACGAGATCGGCGGTGGGCGTCCAGCGTAGGGTGCCGGTTTGGGCATCTAACGACAACCCGAGGGGGGGCGGTCTCCAGACTCCAGAAAAGGCGATCGCCATCGGCATCGATCGCCACTGCGTCATAGACATATTCGTTCTCAATCGTGGCGCTGAAGCTGGTGGGAACCGAGGTAATCTCGGGGGGTTGATTGAGGCGCTGGGCCACCACCGAGAGGGTGAAGCTCTGTTGCGCGATGCCGCCCCGACCGTCACTCACTTCAACCGTGACGGTGTTGTCGCCAAATTGGTCGGGGGTGGACAGCCAAGCGAGATTGCCTTGTGCATCGACGGTCATGCCTGCGGGGGCGTCGAGCAGGGTGAAGCTGAGGGGGTCGCCGTTGGGGTCGTTGGCTTGGACTGTGTAGAAGTAGGGCGAACCCACCTTTGTGCGGGTGCGCGGGGTGGAAACGATCGCGGGGGCATCGTTGGGGGCGGCTGCTACCACGTCGAGGCTGAAGGTTTGGCTGACTTCAGCAGCGCGATCGTCGATCGCCGTCACTTCAACCGTGGTCGGACCGATTTGAGCGGCGCTAGGGGTCCAGCTCACCAGGCCAGTGGTCGGCTCGATCGCCACGCCTCTACGTTTTATCAAGTACAATTAATACGAAACTAAGTGCGACTACCCTGGAGAAGACTATGAGACAAAAACGAGCCTGTCACCTTCAATTTTTATCTCTTTGAAAGCTTTTGTCAATGTCATGTATTCTTTATATATTTCTGAGTCAGATCTTTTTAAAATACTAGTATATCTTGTTCCTCCAAGAATGTTTGAGATGAACTCTGAGTCACGCAACCTTACACTCAAATGGTACTCCTTGGAGTTATTAAATAGGCGATCTTGACCATTCAGAATATACGAATTCTCCAGCCAATTCTCTCCCTGCTTTGAAAAAGTAATTTCTCTTCTCGTGGTACAGCATCCATCTCGCGTCATCTCAGGCCACTCGATTCTTCTCTGAACGATATATCCATTCTCAATCTTGTAATAATCGTGTCGCCCTGGCAAAGTCTTACTACAACTCTTCCCTACTAAAGACATCTCATTGATGTCGGAGGAACTCAAGCGAAGGATAGAAGAGTGGCCATTGAGAGCTAGGGCAACAAAACTATTACAACGGGTCTTAACCTCTGTATATCTTTGTCTGCTAGTTTGGTAGACAGGAAACTCTTTCAATCTATCAGGAAGTAAGCCTTTTGATACACGGTACTTCATGATAGCGCCAAACACATAGCGATAGACTAATACTGAGCCTGAGACTGTGTAGATTACTAGCAGCAATTTCCCATAAGCTGGCAAAGTATTCCACAAATGCCGACCAATTCCATAGATCTCAAGATACATATAGCGATCCTAAATTAGTTGTAAACGCTTCGAGAGCTGAAACTCAGCGATATCAAGGTTCGATATTTATAGTTCATCTAGAATCGCTATAGTCGGCTCTTAGGATCGGTAAACTATGAAACAAAAGTGAGAGTATTATCTTTGATTTTTACTTCTTTAAAAGACTCTGTCAGTCTTGCATATTCTTCATATCTTTCTGGATCGGTTCTTTTTAGGATTCCAGTATATTGCGTTACTCCGAGAACGTTTGAAACTATCTTTGAGTCACGTAATCTTACATTTGAATAGCATTCCTTAGGACTACTAAGTAGATGATCTTGACTGTTAAAGAAATGTGAGTTCTCTATCCAATCCTCTTGTCTTTGTGAAAAAGTGATTTCTCTTCTTTGCGTATAACATCCATCTCGAGTAATCTCAGGCCATTCAATTGTTGTTTGAATGATACGCTCATCTTCGATCTTGTAATAATCATGCCGCCCTGGCGAAGCCTTACTACGACTTCTTCCCATTAAGAACATCTCATTGATATCAGAGGAGCTCAGACGAAGGATAGAAGATTGGCCATTAAGAGTTAAGTTAATGAAATTGTCACATCGATTTTTGATCTCTGCATATCTCTGCCTGTCAGCTTGATAGACTGGAAACTCTTTTAATCTAATAGGAAGTAAGCCTTTTGATACACGGTACTTCATGATAGTGCCAAACACATAGCGATAGCCTAATACTGAACCTGAAACGACGTAGACTACTAGCAAGAATTTAAAATAGAGCGACAAATCATTCCACAAATGTAAGCCATCATCAAATATTTTAAGATACATGTTATTTACTAGGTAAAATTTAACTCACATCGTAACACGAACATCAAAATCATTATCTGGCTTACCAAGTGGAAGTGAAAAACCAACTCTTGTACTTAATGAAACATTATCGGTTCGACTGAAACTTTGATCGAAGCCATCAGCAAAGTTCCCAATGCCAAACCCAAGTTCTATTGCTCCACCAGAGGCTAGCCCCGCCCGCCCACTTATAAAAGTGGCTCCACCTGTTAGGGCTCCTGCTTGAGCCCCAATAAAACCTGGAGAGAATAAAGTAGCTTTCCTCGTTGAGGTAAAAGAAGGAATATCTGGTAATGGCGCTGATGGTAAGCCTGTGACACCAGATGTAATTTGAAACCATCGATTTGAGAATACTTCAACAGTTGTAGATTGGCCTTGAGCAGTTCCGCGCAAACTACCTTCACCTTCAAATACGCTGATCCCAGGTAACTGAGGTAATAATGGCCCTGTGCTCCCAAGAGTGAGAGTACCTGTCCACTCAACGTTACCACCACCCAAGCTTGTTACCGCACTTTGTGCAACCGATAAGCCAATTGCAGCAAGGTAAGTTCCTAGGATAATTTGTAGCACACCTAGCGCTGCACTCGCCTGCCCTGTAGTAGAGATCAATCCACTTGGATCCGTGATATTGACTGGATTGTTATTAGCATAGAGATATTTATGTCGAGATTGTGGAACTTGGATAAATCCTGGGAAAGGATCGGTGCTGATAAATCGTCCAATAGATGGATCGTAATAGCGGGCTCGGAGATATTGCAAATCGACTGCTTCATCGTAAGCCTCACCTTGATAAAGAAATTCATTTACTGGTCGATCGGCATCAATAGAAGGGTTGCCATAAGCATCGTAAGCATATTCCTGTAGAACTTGACCATTTCCATCGGTTATTTGCCTAATACCACTGTGCTCGTCATGTAATAAGAATGTCGAAACACCGTCTTCACTTTCAGAGATTCTAGATAGGCCGTGTACATACGATCTCAATGTAGTCAGATCTGGAGTATACTCCTCCAGCACCTGCTCGAACTCTTGACTATTATCTATAAGGTATCGAATCTCTTCACCATTAACATTGGTTGCAATACGAATACCATCAGCATCGTAGGAATATTGCACAACTGTCTGGATCTCTCCAGCTAGTAAGGATTCCACTTGAACTAGTTGATTTTGGGAGTTCCATGTATATTGATTGCTGTTGCCATCTAACCCTTCAGATCTTAGTAAATTGCCATTTTCGTCATAGGAGTAAGCGATTGTATTGTCAGGCTCAATTTCTAAAATCAAGCGATCGTTATCGTCATAGACATAGCTGATGTTACCAACGATAGAATCTACTAGTGACCGTCGGTTGCCGACTTTATCGTAAGTATATTCAAGTGTTCTATTGCCAGAAATAGGATCTTGGATCTCTTCTCGAAGGAGCTGATTGAGCTCATCATAGGTATAGGTAACAATCCGTCCATCTAGCTCTTCAACGGATGTAATGTTGCCAGCAGCATCATAGGTATACTGATAGCTGGCAAGAATATTACCTGCCTGTGTTTGACTGTTTATAGAGGTAACACGACTTTCTCTATCGTATTCTCTTGACTCGATAATTCCATTTGGATACTTAATGCGGGTGATATTACCAGTGAGATCGTAATCATAATCTGTAATTTCACCATTTCGAGTAACAGTATCCAATCGATTGAGGAGATCGTAGACATATTGAGTTGTACCAGAACCGGTGGTTACACTTGTCACATTCCCAGATGTATCGTAGGTGTAACTGACATTCCTGCCATCAGGCTCTGTGCGAGAGATAATATTGCCTTGGGCATCATACTCATAAATAGTGGTGCCGCGTTCGTCAATTGCCGTGCCTCTTCGGCCATTAGGCGTGTAGGTGAATTCTAGGGTACGGCCTTCAGATAAGAAGTCGATACCTGTTAGAAGATTTTCTGCATTGTATTCAAAGTTGGTTGTCTCTCCATTAAAATCAATTCTCTGAATGACATTTCCTACATCATCATAGACAGTCTGGCTGCGCTGGCTCAAGGGCAGAACAATCGCCGTTTGGCGACCTATGCCATCGTATTCAAACCGAGTTTCATTCTCATTAGAATCTCGTTGGAGAATGAGATTGCCAACTTCATCGTATTCATACTCGGTGCGATGACCGAGAGGGTTGACGACAGCAGTAACACGATTTAGTAAATCATATTCAAATCTTGTACTGTCTCCATTGCGATCGACAATACCTAAGAGATTGCCTGAACGATCGTATTCTCTGGTTTCACGGCTTAAATCAGGATAAATAGTTTCAATCAGTCGATCGAGATTGTCATAAATGAACTCCGTTTTTTCTCCTAGCGGATTTATCCTGGCAATCTCTCTGCCATCAGCATCATAAATAACATTAAATTCTGCGAATAGCCCCTCACTGACAAATTCACGAGTTGTTACCAGTCGTCCTGCTAAATCATATTCTAGCTCTGTAATCCGATCGTTTGGATGAGTGATTTGGGATACCAATCCCGTTATATCGTAATCAATGGAAAAGCGATCGTTGTCATTTAGATCTTCGGGAGAATTGTCAGGCAAAATAAAGCTTGAAATTTGATCGATAGCGGAATATGTATAGCCAAATATATTATTTTCACGGTCGATAAACCCTATTTGATTGCCAGCTGCATTGAAACCAGATTGAATTCTTGGATTGTCACTCAGATTTTCAGGGGTATTGTCTGGGAAAATTGTTTCAATGAGATTCCCCTTCTCGTCGTAAACAAAATTTGTTCGACGCCCGAGAGCATCTATCTCTGTGACTCTTCTTCCATTTGCATCGTATTCAGAGCGAGTTTCCTCGCCCTCTGGATTAACACTTAAAACTATATTCCCTTCTCTATCATATTCTGTTCTCGAAAGTATTGTCCTCACTCCCTCTGGAGTAGTGGCTATCCTTGATTCAGTGAGTTGATTTCCATTTAGGTCGTAAGTAAAGATAGTTGTATTGCCAAGTGCGTCAGTTTCAGACTCAACATTGTTAAAGCGATCGTAGGTAAAGGTTGTAATACCAGCAGTTCCTTCGTCAACAACTAAAAGGTTCCCACGACTATCATAGTTATATATTGTAATGTTACCTTCTGCATCTTGTCTCAACCTTAAATTGCCATTATCATCGTATTCAAACAGTGTTGAGTGGCCTAATGGATTGACTCGACTTGTCAGTTGACTGCCGGAGGTATAGGTATAGAGATCTGTTTCTCCAAGAGGATTAGTTCTACTCAAGCGGTTGCTGAGATTATCGTAGGTGAAGGTTGTAACTTGCACGTCCGATTCAGAGGGGCCTGTCGAGACAATTTCCTCAATAATGTTGTTGTTGATATCATACTTACGTCGAACGATTGTGTTGGTCGGATCGATCTCGGTTAGGATATTGCCCCGTTCATCATATTCGTATATACGAGTAGTCCCAAAAATATCTGTAATATCTTGAACTGAATTATTGGGATCGAAACTGAATAGAGTTGCTTCTCCGTTAACATCTAAAACCTGTTGTAGACGGCCCTGTTCGTCATAGTTGATACGCGCACCAGGATTGCCTGACGGATCGATGACTTCATCTAAGAAATGGGTTCTCGTGTCTAAATAGTTAAATTGAGTTGTATTCTCTTCTCGATTGGTGACGGCGATCAAATCTCCCTCCACATCGTACTCATAAAGAATGCGTTCTCCAAGTGGGTCGAGGATAGCTGCCACTCGGTTGTTGGCATCCCGTTCGAAGTCAATCGCCTGTCCTGTGGAGCTAGCCACTCCAGCGTCAGTAAAGGTAATGGTGTTCCCGTTAGGATCGGTAATGGTCTCCACATCACCGGTATTGGCATCAATTCGGTAGATTGCGCCCTCTTTGGTCGTGAGCTTATAAAAACCGCCAAACCCCGACGCGGCATCTGCCGGATTGTACCCACTGCCATTGAGTCCAAAGAAGGTTCCGTCTGCAGCGCGACCTAATCGAACATCTTCAACCTCTAGAGTGCTTGTGACTCCAGCATCTCCAATAAAGGCGGGCTTGAACAAGGTAGGGTCTCCTCCCCCGATGGAGGGGAAGAATGCAGAGATGGGATCGATTGTAGGTGCAAAGGTGAAAGCTTGTCTCTGACCGCCCGGCAATGTGATGTAAACACGAGTGCGTTCGTCAAAGGCTTGTGTTCGGATGCCGAATTGCTCGAATACTTCGTCTCGGCCCAGACTGGTCTGCAGGTTGGTGTCGCGGAATTCCAGTCGCCAACCAAAGCCGAAGTCATCACTAATATTGGAAGTCAGGGTGTCGTAGGTCCGAGTGATAGTAATGGGTATCCCTGCAATGGGGATCTCTAAATCCGTAAAGGATAGCTGGAAGTTTCCGAGTTTCAGATCGCCCGCGACGTTGACGGTGCGATCGACTGAAATAGAATTACCTCCCGCATCAACTGCCTCCAATCGCAATGTGTAAGCATCGTTCTGCAACAAAGTCGGGTCAAAACTCCCCAACACTCCATCCACCACTGGGGTCGTCCCTCGGAAGATTTCCTGGAAGTTCTCAGTGCCAATGGGGGCAACCGAGAGCGTGTAGAACTGCAAGTTGTCGTCACTCACCGTACCGATAATGTCGGTGGGCGCGGTGATTATTAAATCTGACAAGTCTGGCAGATCGATGACAGGCGCTTCCACATCGCTAAAGTCGATCGCCTGAAAGCTCGTCTGAGCCTGAGAACTATTCCCCGCCGCATCCGTGGCCGTAGCGATCGCCACCACATCCCCCGCCACCTCCGGCGCAAACGTATAGAACCCATTCAAATCCAGAGGCACCGCCACCCCATTCACCGTCAAACTGAGCGATTCTACCCCCACATTGTCCGCAGCAGTCGCAAACAGCGTCACACTCTCCCCAACTCCCACCGGACGAAGACTGGGGAACACATCCACCGTCGGCACAATATCGTCCACCGCCACCGTCAGCTCGAAAAGCTGCGTGGCAATCCCGCCGCGCCCGTCCGTCGCCCGAACTTCCACAGTGGCTGGACCGGCATCCGCCAATCCGGGCTCCCAGCGAATGCGACCCAACCCATCAATCGTCAAGCCAGCTGGTGCCTGCAGCAACTCAAACTGCACCGCATCTCCATCGGGGTCTGCTGCTCGCAGGTCGTAACGATAGATCTGTCCTGCCGCCGCTTGCGTCACCGGAGCGGAAAGAATCACCGGAGCAGTATTGGGCAACACCGTCAGCGTATATTGCTGAGCCCCAGCCAAACCGCCAGCGTCCACCACCTCCACCGACACGCTAAACGTGCCGATATCTAAAGCAGTTGGGTCCCAACTCAAGAGCCCGGTGGCCGGATCGATCGCCATTCCCGCCGGTCCCTCCAACAACTGGAAGGTGAGAGTATCCCCCGCATCGGGATCGGCAGCAGTGACTTGATAGCTGTAGGGGGTATCTGGCGTTGCCACAAAGATCGGCTGAGAGGTGATGGCAGGCGCTTGGTTCGCTGCCGTTTCCGTCACTGCCAGGGTGTAACTCTGGCGACTAATGGCTCCCTGACTGTCACTCGCCGCTACCGTCACCTCGACCGGACCGAGGGTATCGGGCGTCCAGCTAATCAAACCGGTTTGGCCGTCAATGGTCATGCCCGCTGGAGCCGATTCCAACGCGAAGCTAATGGCATCCTCTTCCTCATCTCGTGCTACGACGGCGTAGGCATAGGGGAGCCCCAATGCTGCTTGAGTGAGGGGAGGCGAGAGGATTTCGGGGGGGAGATTGGCACCGCGAACGGTGAGGGTAAACCCTTGACTGACAAAGGCTCCCTGACTGTCGGTGGCCTGCAGGATGACTTCGTGGCGACCGACGAGATCGGCGGTGGGGGTCCAGCGTAGGGTGCCGGTTTGGGGGTCTAACGATAAACCGAGGGGGGCGGTTTCTAGACTCCAGAAAAGGCGATCGCCATCGGCATCGATCCCCACTGCGTCATAGACATATTCGTTCCCGAGGGTGGCGCTGAAGCTGGTGGGAACCGAGGTAATCTCGGGGGTTTGATTGAGGCGCTGGGCCACCACTGAGAGGGTGAAGCTCTGTTGCGCGATGCCGCCCCGACCGTCACTCACTTCAACCGTGACGGTGTTGTCGCCAAATTGGTCGGGGGTGGGCAGCCAAGCGAGATTGCCTTGTGCATCGACGGTCATGCCTGCGGGGGCGTCGAGCAGGGTGAAGCTGAGGGGGTCGCCGTTGGGGTCGTTGGCTTGGACTGTGTAGAAGTAGGGCGAACCCACCTGCGTGCTGGTGCGCGGGGTGGAAACGATCGCGGGGGCATCGTTGGGGGCAGCGGCTACCACGTCGAGGCTGAAGGTTTGGCTGACTTCAGCAGCGCGATCGTCGATCGCCGTCACTTCAACCGTGGTCGGACCGATTTGAGCGGCGCTGGGGGTCCAGCTCACCAGGCCAGTGGTCGGCTCGATCGCCACGCCTGCCGGAGCACTATCGAGGCGATATTCGACTACGGTGCCATCGGCATCTTGGGCCAGCACTTGATATTGGAAGGGCAGCTCGGCGATCGCCTGCACTGGAGGAGCCGAAGTAATCGTGGGGGCGATATTGGGCGGTTGCACCACTAATTGGAACGCTTGCAATTCCACACCGCCGCTTTCATCCTGTACCCGCAAGACAAAATTCTGCAGGCCAATTTGCTCCGGTCGAGTTTGCCACAACACCAAGCCCGTTTCTGGATTGACCAATGCACCGGCAGGAGCCAAGGCTAAATCGTAGGTGAGCCGCTCGCGCTCAGGATCTTCTGCCCGCGCCTCGTATCTGAAGAAATCCCCTGCAAAAATATCAGCCGTATCTGGCTCTGTGACAAATTCTGGCGATTGGTTGGGGGCGAGCGGTACTTCGCGGTTGCCGAAATTGATGTCTGTTACCGCTTGGCTGGAGGCCACCACGACCTCGTGGGTGAATCCGGTAGGGGCTGTCTGTTCCCAACCCGGTTGGAGCTCTTCCGCGACCGTGTAAGTTCCGGGCAACAGACCGGAGAACGTGTAATTGCCATTGGCATCGGTGGTGGTAAACCGTTCCCCATCGTCCCGCTGATTGTTGCCATTGTCGTCGAGGAAGATGGTCACTCCCGGTAAGCCTGGCTCGACGGGCACTTCGACATCGTCCAAGATGCCGTCTGCGTCTAGATCGTTGAATTTGGTGCCGCTAATGCTGCCGGGAGCAATGCCGGTCACGTCTAACATGTAAGTTTGACTGTCGAAGCCGCCGCGCCCATCTTCCACTTGCACGGTGAAGTCAAACTCGCCATTTTGAGTGGGTTCAAAGGCAATCAGACCGCTGGCGGCATCAATCGTGGCTCCGTCGGGGGCCTCTAACAGACTGTAGGTAAGGATATCCCCATCGGGATCGATGGCGTCAGTGTCGTAGAAATAATCGTTATTGATAGTGACGGGAATGGAGCCCAGTACGGTTTCCGTGCCCGCTCGAACAAACTGCAAGTCAAAGGCTCGCGCCGTGCTCTCCCCTGCAAACTCAAGCTCGAAGGTAGCAGTCTCGCCAGTTCCTATCCCTGCAACCACGCCAGTTAGATTCGTCACCGAAACCGTCGGATCGGATGGGATGACATCAATATCGAAATCAACTGCAGTCACTGCCGACTGAATAGCAGACACGATGCCTGTGGCCAAATTGCTTCCTGAAGAACGGTTGATTAAGAAATAGAACGGATCGTCTGGGGAAACTGGATCGCCAGAAATGCCACTCTCGATCGCCTCAGAAGATCCGTTCACCGCCCCTGTCACAATCGATAAGGCTTGCAAAGTTCGGCGGGGAGCAGAGGTCGCTGAGGTGCCCGTGCCCAATCCAATCACCAAAGCTCCTAAGTCGTTTAAAGCATCGACTGTGCCTTGAATCGTAGCCCCGCGACCTCCAGGGGTAGAGCCGCGAGAGCTGCTGAGAAACTCAGAGATCGGCAATGTTACACCACCACTGCCAGTAATCGTCGTGGTCCCATCCGGTTGATAGGCAGTCCCGACATCCGTGGCGGCCAAAATAATCGGCAAGGCTCCTTCTCTAAAACCCACTCCACCCAACCTGCCGCTGGGAGCTAAGACATTCAAACCAGCGTTCGGCTCAAACGTATCGAAGGCTGGAATGTCGCCACCACCGAGCAATTGAGCGTCGTTGGAACCAGCAGGGCCGCGATCGGTGGTATCGCCATCGCCATCAGTATCGAAGCCCGCACCTGTAGCCACTTGAAATAGACTTTCAATCAACGATTCGGGACCATCTCCCCCTCCTCCTGGGGCACGACGGTTGAGGGCGTCGGCGATCGCGTCACTGAAGCCAGTCGTGTTGGTATTAATAATGGGTTGGTTGAGCACAAAAGATTTGTCAGAGCCAAAGTAATCCTCAAACCGCCCGACGCCGTAACCAAAATCGATGTTGGGTAGCAAGATATCCAGTTGGTCAATCACATTCGGGAACTGAGACACTAGTGTCGGCGCTGTGCTGGCAAAGCTACCCGTATCGTCAAATAAGAGAAAGACATCGACAGCCGTGGTGACAGTATCCTCAGGTAACGTGAGCGAGATCGTCTGGGTCGAACTTTCTCCCACATTCAAGTTGAGATCGATCGCATCGGGATTCACATCTCCCGTAGCAGGATTTGCTAAACCCGATAGACCAAATTGAGTCAGCGGATCGCTAATGATAATAGGCGCATTGTTTTCGGGATCGGGCTGTACCAAAATGTCGTAGTTCTGAATCGCCACGCCGCCGCGACTGTCTTCCACCTGCACCGTTACCGCTCGCAACCCCAATTGCTCGCTCGTCGGCTCCCACTCAATCAACCCCGTCCCCGGATCGATCGCCAATCCCTCCGGCCCATCCAACAACGTATAGGTGAGTACATCTCCATCCGCATCCACCGCATCGGCATCGTATTCATAGGCCAACCCCACATTGGCATCTACCACAGGCGTTGACACAAACACAGGCGGACGATTGGGGATCTCTCCCACCACCTCCAACACATAGATTTGAGTATCAATGCCGCCGCGCCCGTCCGACACCTCCAGCGTCACCACATGGGTGCCCGCATCCCCAGCCGTCGTCTCCCAACTAACCAACCCCGTCGCCGCATCCACCGTCAGCCCCTTCGGTCCCGTCAGCAGCGTATAGACCAACGCATCTCCATCCAAGTCAGCAGCATCGGCATCGTAGCGATAGGATTGCCCCGCCACCACCTCCACATCTGGCTGCGTCACAAACTCGGGAGCCCGATTGAGCTGAGCCAAAAAGGTCAAATCGTAGTCAAACTGCACCTGTCCGGGATTGAGGAACACCAGTTCTCGACTGCCACTCACCTCATCCGGCGAGAGAATGCCATCCTCAATCAAATGGGTCAAATCGAGATAGCGCAATCCCTCCGGCGTAAATCCATCAAACTGCTGCAAGCGCACATCCGGCGAACTAATATTCTCCACCACCGCCAACAATCGCCCGCCCACATCAAACCCGCCGCGATTGAGCGCCGCTAAGTCCGCAAACAGCCTCGTGCCATCAATATCCCAAGTGGTGCGACCGTACTCCGCCCGAATGCTGGCCGACACATCCTCCAACCCACTAAAGTCAATCGCAGTCGTCAGCGCCGCTGTCGCCACCTCGGGCACGCCACTCGGCGCGACTCCACTGCCGCCCCCCAAAAGCTCGATATTGCGAATCGTAACCTCAGTTGTCGTATCCTCGTCGTTATTCACCAGTCGGAAAATCAGATTGGCCTCTGCTGTTGGAGAAATCCCCGACAAATCGACCGTGACGGTTTGACCGTTAACGGTGACGCCAGACCCCGTGGCGATCGCCAATCCCTCCGTGATGTTGAAAAACGCAGACAGATCGCCCCCAATTGCAGGCACCAATGGGTTACCAGTTGCATCCACCAATGCCACTTCAAAGGCATCGTTAACCGAATCTGGGTCGGCGGTATCGAACAGCAGATTGTCATAGGTGAAACGCAATAGGCTGGGCTGCTCCGGTATCGCCAACAGTTGCTCTGCCGTCACCGTAAACTCGCTGCCTTCCACCAACCGAATCGCATCGCCATCCCCCACCGAGGCCCCAATCACCGTGGCATCGCCATTGAAAAAGATGTTCTGCTTCGCTCCAATCGAGCCAACTAATTGAGCTGAATTGTTAAAGGTAAAATCGGACGCCGTACGAAACTCCGCCCGCGTATCGGCCACAGCATTGAAGGTCAGATTTCCTAACGCCGACACCTGCACAAAATCTGCCGGTTCGGTCGTGGCGGTACGACCGTTGAACTGAGCGCTGCCCCCCACCGCCAAGCTGTTCGCGCCGCTAAAGCTAGCCTGCGCATTCATGTTGAGGGTGCCCGAGCCATACACCTCCAACCCAGTCGCCTGAATGCCCCCCAAATCGACATTGCCGCCATTGGCCACCAACACCACATGCTCAAACGTGGCCGAGCCATTGAAATTAATCGCCCCAGCCTCCACAATCAGCACTGCATTGCTGAGACTGACTCCATCCGGCAAGGTTAAGCCCCCCTGCTCGATCCGCAAGAGCGTGGGATTGTCGGCACTGGCCCCACTGGGCACGGCGGACTCGAAATCCGCCACCGTATTGAGATTGGACAGTCGGGTCACCGTCGGGATATCGACAGGCAACTCCGCCAGACGACTATCCCGCAACTGCTGCCAGTCCGACACCGTGACCGTCTGCTCGGTCACAATTTGCGGCGGAACCAGATTGCTGTAGAGGTCGGTGGGGGCGTTGAGGGTGGTGACGTTGGCGGCAACGGCGATCGCCCCCTCAATTAAAATGGGCAATCCATTCGCGTCCGTCACCGTATCGCCATTCGCATCCCTTTCCACCGGCAGGACTGGGCGGCTGTTGATCGTAAATCCACCGGCTGCATAAATCAGTGCATCGTCGCTAGGGTCTAGGGGTTGCCCGTCAAAATCTCCGCCCGTATTGATAAACAATTGCCCTTCGGCGACCACCGAGAACCCCTGCTGGGGTAGCTCAATGGTTTGAGAGGTGGTGAGGCTGGCAGAGGCAAGCGAGCTGTCTGAGGTGGTGGCCAGACTGAGGGTCGCTCCACTGGACGGTTCGGCGATCGCCGCCGTGACAAAGCCAACATCGCCCTCCAGTAGCGCGAGCGTCCCTTCCCCTGCGAGGGCATCGGGTGATGTCGCAGCCGCTTCGGAGCCCAGAGAAGAGAGAAAACTGTTGCCTGGAGAGCCCGAGCCCGAACTGGAGGGGGCAGTGGGGAACAGTTGGTTGGGGTCTTCCAGTTCGAAGGGGATGGCTTCTCCCTCGAATGAGCCAGCCAACTCTAAGTCTCCCGATGTCGGCCCGCTAAACCCCACAGGGCTAGCGAATTCGGCGGCCGACGAGAAGGGATTGCCTTCCAAGCTGGCCTGCTCTAGCAGAGAGCCGCTGGGCAGTTCGTCATTGAGGACAAGGCCAGAGGCGATCGACGCACCGCCAGTGTTGAGGGGCGAATCAGATAAAGGCATGGGAACTGAATACCTGACTACTATCGGGATAGAAACGGTCTGCGTCCAGACAAAACGGCAAGTGGCCTACCCATATATGGGAGTGCCGTGAAAACAAGCTGAGAGTGCGATGAAATCCCTGGAATGGGTCAAACTTAACCGCGATCTAGTTGTAAATACATGCGTATATTCACGGGGATTAGTATAAATAAATGCGTGTAGATCGAAAGAAATATTAAATAAGGTATCGGATGTCAACGATCGGAGTCACATCTTCAGAGTTTGCGCGGAATTTTGGGTATGAGATCGACCGACGACCTCAGCTCAGTCGAAGTCAGTCAATGTAAGGGTTTGCAGTCTGTCCTAGCTGGGTTTCAACTCAGCGTTTGGCTGGATTGGAGGGGGGAAGGGCGATCGCATAACTTAAAATTACTCCCCCATCTCCGGCTCCCTGTTCTATGGGTTGCCACCGTAGCCACCTGCCAGTTTTCCCCCGCCCCGTCTCGCCCAATGCGATCGCTCTCTTCTTCAAGCCTGCATTGCCAACGCGATCGCCTCTAACATGCCCCGCGCCTTATTCAAGGTTTCCTGATATTCCTTCTCGGGCTCGGAATCCGCCACAATGCCCGCCCCTGCCTGCACGAACACTCGGCCTTGCTGGACGATCGCCGTACGAATCGTAATGGCCGTATTGAGCTGGCCGGTGAAATCGTAGAATCCGTAGGCGCCAGAGTAGGGACCGCGACGCAGCCCTTCCAGTTCGTGAATAATTTGCATGGCTCGAATTTTGGGGGCTCCGCTGACGGTGCCTGCCGGAAAGGTGGCCTTCAGTAGGTCCCAAGCGGTGCGATCGGGTTCTAAAGTCCCCACGACATTGCTGACGATGTGCATGACGTGGCTATAACGCTCGATACTCATCAGCTCGTCTACCGAAACGCTGCCGCGATCGCAAACCCGGCCTAAATCGTTACGGCCCAAGTCCACTAACATGACATGCTCGGCCCGCTCTTTCGGATCGACCAGCAACTCTTCTCCTAGCGCGAGGTCTTCCGCTTGGGTGCGACCGCGCGGGCGGGTGCCGGCAATGGGTCGGACAGAGGCGATGTTGCGATCGCCTGCGCGATCGAGTTTCACCATCACTTCGGGACTCGACCCAATCAGTTGCATGTCTCCCAACTGCAGATAGGCCATGTAGGGGGAGGGGTTAATCAACCGCAGGGCGCGGTAGAGGGTAAACGGATCGCCCTCGAATGGGGCAGTCAGCCGCTGAGACAAGACCACTTGGAAAATATCGCCTGCTTTGATGTATTCCTTGGCAGCAACCACTTGCTCGCAAAACCGCTCTTGGCTAACGCTGGCGGTGTAAGGAATGTCGGTGGTGCTGGGGGGCGACCAATTGAGGTATAGCTTGGCGCTGTCGAGGGGGGCAGTCAGTTTATCGACAAGCGCTTGAACGCGATCGCAAGCGTCTGCGTAGGCGGTTTCGAGGTCGCGATCTTGTAAATTGGCATAGGCGACAACCCAAATTTTGCGCTTGACTTGGTCGAAGATGAGGATACTGTCCACTTGCACGTACAGGCCGTCCGGCGGATCGTCCGGTTCGGGCTCGAACACCGGCACAGTGGGCTCGATCCAGCGCATTAAGTCGTAGCCCCAGTAGCCGACTAGGCCAGCGATACTGGCGGGTAACTCGGGCAGGTGAACGGGTTTGAGAGGGGCGAGGCAATCGGCCAGAATGTTGAAGGGATCGCCCTTATATTCCGTGACGCTGCCGTTACGGTGGGTTTGGCGGGTGCGATCGCCTCTCGCCTGCAAAACCCACAGCGGATCGCAGCCCAAGAAGCTATAGCGACCTAGGCGTTCTCCCCCTTCCACCGACTCCAGCAGAAAGCTGTAGGGCTGTCCGGCACAAACGCGGTACCAGGCGGAGACGGGGGTTTCGAGGTCGGCGACGAGTTCGCGATAAACCGGGATGAAGTTGCCTGCTGCGGCTAACGCTTTGAAGCGGGAGAAGTCGGGATACACCATAGCTGTGATTTGGCAGTGTTTCGACTGTAACTCGAACTGCCCTCGGGACAATAACGGCCTCTTCTCAGATCGACACAGTTGATGAACGGCCAAAGAATTCTAGCGAGACTGAATCAGATCTACGTCACTCGGCATGTTGGGTTTAGCTGTCACTTAAGCCGAGTCTAGTCTGAAACCCGTAGTTTTGATGAGACACCTATTGATGAGACACCTATTGATGAGACACCTATTAGTCCCTCTCACTAGCGCTGTCGATCGCTGCATTCACCCCCTAAATCCCCCATTCTGGGGGACTTGACGACAGTGCTAGCTGGGGTTTGGAGACGGGGAAGACGAACCAGCGAATCGCGGTCATTAAAGTTGTAGAACGAAGCCAATAGCCTCTCACAAGTCCCCCACCAGTGGGGGATTTAGGGGGCCGAGTGCATCGTGTTTTCCGCCATTCAGTCTCAGCTTAAGTCCAGTAGTCAGGGTACTCTTCAAAGTATCCTAACCACATATCTTCATCTTGCCAGTAGATAAACTTTTTTCTCTCCATATCGCGAGCAGCCAAAATATTCTCGATACGGATATTTTAACGCAAGAATATACTCTTAAAAGAGGCCGACATTCTAATTCGGTGGTGCATTCAGTCTTCTGAAACAGAACCGAGCCGTCTAAATCTGGATGACTTTGAAAGACTCGGTTTTCAGCAAATTTTCCAGCAAATTTGAGAGACTGGGAAAGAATAGGTTCTGCCTCGATTGCTTCGGGTCGCCGTAACCCAACCCTGGATTCACAGCGCAGACAATTTTGCCATCTCGCGTTCCACTTGCTGTCGATAGCGCTCGTAGGAGTCCAGCCGCTCTCGGGCGGCGTCATAGTTTTGGCTGCATCGACGGACAAGAGCGAGATCTGCTAATGCTTCACTCCACAGTTGCTCGGCCATCCGCCACTCCCTCAGCGCTTCGCTCGGTTCTAGTTGGGGGGCCTGCTGGCCAATGGCAACGGCTTCAGAAGCTCGCGAGAGCGCTCGACCGAAGGCCGGACTCTCGCAAGGGGCGATCGCCCCCACCGTCACAGCTCCAATCGCCCCACCTAAAACCAGACCAATCGCTAACAGCGGCACATTTTCGTATAGCATGGCTCGATCTAGCATCTCTACGCCTTCCTCAATCTTGTGCCCGCGAACCAGATTAAACCGATCGTGTCTTGGCGATCGCCCCCCGCACAACACCCCCCGCGCAACAAGTATGGGCGATCTCTCAATGTATGGATTTTTGTAACAGAAACACCCATAATCAAAAGCAGTACGCAAGTTGCACGAGCGCTTTTTGAGAATGCCTGCTGACATTCCTCCAGTCCCTTCCGACCCAACTGCCGATTCTGTCGAACCGCCGATCGTCGATCTCAGCGGCGATATTGAAGCAGAAGAATCTGGCCCCACTCTCACCCCGCAGGAAATGCACCGCTACGAGTGCCGATCTTGCGGATATGCCTACGAACCCACCAAAGGCGACCCCCAAAACAACATTGCTGTTGGTGTCCCGTTTGAGAATTTACCCGCAGACTGGAAATGCCCCGTCTGCGGTGCCTCCCAAGCTCTATTTGAGGATGTCGGTCCCAAAGGGAAGCCCTCGGGCTTTGAAGAGAACTTGGGCTACGGCATCGGCGTCAACACTTTGACCCCCGGTCAAAAAAATATTTTGATTTTCGGAGCACTCGCAACGGCTTTCGCCTTCTTTATGAGCCTTTACCTGCTCCAATAATCCCCTTTGCTCGTCTCGTTCGTCGTTCATCCCCATTGCCTCATGATGCTTCGCGCTGTTGCTATTGCTCTCTCTCTGCTTCTCATGGCCGCTGGCTTGCCTAATATGCGGGTTTCCCCCTGGCAAGTGGTGGATCTGCCCGTCGATCGCACCTTACTCGCGATCGATTTTGTCGACAACAGCGATCGCGGTTGGATTGTGGGGGATAAAGGCACCCTACTCGAAACCCGCGATGGCGGCATCAACTGGGAGGCTCGCACGCTACAAACCAGCAACCCCGACTATTACTTGGATTCGGTCAGCTTTAACGGCCCGGAGGGCTGGGTGGCAGGGGAACCCAAAGTGATGTTGCACACCACCAGCGGTGGCGATACTTGGGAACAAATTCCCCTCAGCGACAAACTCCCCGGCGAGCCCATGCTAGTCGCCGCAATTGGTCCCAACTCGGCTGAGATGGTGACGACAGTGGGGGCTATCTATCGCACTGAAGATGGGGGACGACACTGGACAGCTCTGGTGGATGACGCGATCGGCGTCTTGAGAAATGTCAGCCGCAGAGGGGATGGTGCCTACATCGCAGTCTCCTCTCGCGGGAATTTCTACACCCTCTATCAACCGGGGGATCGTGTCTGGCAGCCCTTCAATCGAGACTCCTCCCGTCGCCTGCAGAACATGGGCTTTGGACCCAATGGCTCCGCCTGGAAAATCAATCGCGGTGCCGAGATTGCCTTTACGGACAATGTCACCACGGGGGAGTGGGAAAAAGTCAAACGTCCCGGCAGAACCACTAGCTTTGGCTATTTGGGCGCAACCTATCAAGATGAAGACAATATTTGGCTGGTGGGCGGTAGTGCCACCCTCGTCCACAGTGCCGATGGCGGTCAAACCTGGGAACAGGTGAAGCAGGTCAAAAATATTCCGGCGAACTTCTACTCGGTCAAGTTCTTTGAGGGCGATCGCGGTTTCATTTTGGGCCAGCGGGGAACCCTGCTGCGATATACCCCCACCTCCTGATTTCTGCACCTCGAATCGAGCGCTCGACTGTTCGGTCTTCGCAAACCTCGATGGGGCAGCCTTTCGCATCTGGGCTGCCTTTTGCGATCCCAGACGGCATCCCGCTGACAAGAACAGTCTATCGGGCGGGTAACTTGAAGGTGCTGGAGGAGGCGATCGCCTCGATCTGCCCTGCGCAGTTCATAGCCAGCAAGCGTCGATCGCGGTTGTGAAAGCGTAACTATGACCCTCGAAATTGAGCCTGCCAATCCCGGACAAGTTTCTGTCTATGCCCCCTACTACGCTGTCGGTCGGCGACCGCTACTTCCCTTTGCTGTGGGACTTTACAATCAAAAGAGCTTTGAAGGCAATCGCCAAATAGAAGGGGAAGCCGCCATCCCCTTTGTGGCCACTTGGCCCGTCTTGCCCCTTCCCTCCGACCTCACCCTCTGCCAGGTGCAGTTCGATCGAGACGCAGAGCTGACCTATGAAATTTCGCTCTCGAATTTCGAATTCATTGACTTCCTGATCGACGTGGTCAGTCTTTCCAAACGGGACCAAGAGCCAGATTTTAGTCGGGCGTTCTACAAAAAGCTGATGAAGCGCGAAGACTAGCCATCCGCATCCTCAGTCTGCGAGCAACCTCGATCTCGTCGCTTTCCCACGCCAATTCTGCCAACCCTCGAGAAGGGGCAGTTAGAATGATAAAACGCGTGCTCAATTCTGCGGCGATGGGAGCGCAGAGACGGATCCTGCGGCACCCACTACTGCAGATTGCCCTCGGGCTCTCAGCCGGATTGACGACCTTGCCCTGTGGAGGATAGCTAGTGATAGAGATGGCGATCGGAAATCAGGTATCCCTGAGTTCTACACTAGTTTTTTCAACCCAGGGTTGCCAACTGAGGAGCGAGCAGCAGTAATGAATTGGATTTTGCTCGCCCTATTGGGTTTATTGATCCTGGGGATGCTGCGTCAGGGGGTGGCTCGCTTTACCAATATTCGCTGGCAATTGCTCTGGGGTGTGATGATGCTGCCCCCTTCTGTCTGGGTGGTGTCGGTGGAGGTGTTTCAGTGGGAGCCCCCGCCGGTAGCGATCTTGCTCCTCTTTTTTGCCTCCTACATTGCCAGTGTAATTTTGTTACGGCGCGATCGATTGAAGCCTCCGCCCCGCAATCCATCAACCCCCGATCCATCTGACGATCGCGAACGCGACTCGACAGCCAGTGACGGGGCAACGGAATTGCAGCCAGACGTAAACCCCTCGCCTGCGGCAGCACTGCCGCAACTGTCCAGTTGGCAACCGACCCCAGATCGCTCCCTTGCCGAAGTGCCACAAGAAAAATTGCGGGGTTGCTTTCCCTGGACGGTCTATTACTTGAAGGATCTCGAATATCGACCCCAGGCGATCGTTTGTCGCGGCAATCTGCGCTCCGATCCAGATGAAGCTTACGATCGCATTAAAGGCAACATCGAGGACCGATTTGGGGAGCGCTTTCTTTTGGTTTTGCAAGAAGGATTTGCGGGCAAGCCCTTCTTTGCGCTGGTTCCCAACCCCGCTGCCCGCAAAGCAGGGGAGGCGATCGCAGATGAGGGCGAGCGACCGGGGTTAGCTTTAGCGCTACTGGTAGCGACGCTAATCTCCACCACCATTGTGGGGGCGATCGCCAGTGGGGTCACCCCCGAAGCCCTGTTTAGCCCCCCCTGGAACCTACTGCGGGGCTTGCCTTACGCCCTCGGCCTGTCGGCTATTTTGGCCGCCCACGAACTGGGGCACTATGTGGTTGCTCGCCGCCACCAACTCAAAACGACACTGCCTTATTTCATCCCGGTTCCCTTTGTTTTAGGCACCTTTGGCGCGTTCGTTCAGCTCAAAGGCCCCGTGCCCAATCGCAAATCGCTGTTTGATGTGGCGATTGCTGGCCCGCTAGCGGGTTTGGCGATCGCCTTACCCCTCCTGATTTGGGGGTTGAGCCACTCGGAGGTGGTGCCTTTTCCCCTCCCCGCCGAGGGGGAGACCGTAGCGCGCCTGAATTTCGATCTATTCGATCCTAGCCTCTCCATCATGTTGGCGATCGTCGCCAAGCTGGTCTTGGGCAGCGCTTTAGAGCCGGGAAACGTGATTCACTTCTCCCCGATTGGATATGCTGGCTGGTTGGGCCTGTTGGTCATCTCCCTCAACCTCATGCCCATCGGTCAACTGGGGGGCGGCCATATCGTCCATGCCGTCTACGGTCACCAGATGGGAGCCAATATCGGCAAAGTGGCCCGCATTCTCGTGTTGCTGTTAGCCTTCAGCATGCAGGAATGGCTCAAAGTGTGGGCGCTGTTACTGCTCTTTCTATCCAGTGTTGACGAGCCCGCTCTCAATGATGTGACCGATCTCGACGAACGGAGAGACCTATTGGGTTTGGGAATTTTGACGCTGTTAGTTTTAGTGGTTTTGCCCGTTCCTCCTATCCTTCAGACTCTGCTCGGGCTGGCCTAATGCCTTCTAAGATCCTTCAAACTAAGTCCCTCGGGTTTGGCACCAGTGCTTGCAATTGCGATGAATGATTGAGCTTGGTTAAGCGATAAATTGTTCGCCTCAATCGGTGTGTCACACTCGGTAGTAGGGGGATCGATACCGATGCGGGTATTTCTCATGCGCGTTGCAGATTTGTTGATTCGCTGCCTGGAAAATGAGGGAGTGCAATATGTCTTTGGCTTACCGGGCGAAGAAACGTTAGACATTAATGATGCTTTGCGTCAGTCTGACATTCAGTTCGTGTCGGTGCGGCACGAACAGGGGGCTGCGTTTATGGCCGATGCCTACGGGCGTCTGACTGGCAAAGCGGGGGTCTGTCTGGCCACCTTGGGACCGGGGGCCACCAATTTGATTACGGGGATTGCCGACGCCAACCTCGATCGCGCCCCCTTGGTCGCCATCACCGGTCAAGCAGACTTGCGCCGCGTTCACCAAGATTTTCACCAATATATTGACATCAACTCCGTCTTTCGTCCTTTCACCAAATGGACCGCCCGCATCAGTTCTCCCGAGCCCGTCCCCGAAGTAGTGCGCAAAGCCTTTAAATTAGCAGAAGCCGAACCCCCCGGAGCCACTCATATCGAGCTACCGGAAAATGTTGCAGCGATGCCCATTGCCGAGGGATACCCGGAGTTGCCCCTGCCCCATACCCCCCAGTCCAGTCGCGAGAGTGCGATCGCCCCCCAAGAACTCCTGCAACAGGCCGCCGAAATCATCGAGCAAGCCCAATCCCCGATTATTTTGGTGGGCAACGGCGTCATTCGGGCGCGGGCATCCGTCGCAGTACAGCAGTTGGCTGAAACCTTAAACGTGCCGGTGGTTAACACCTTCATGGCTAAGGGGGCGCTCAGCCTGCAGCATCCCAACAGTCTCTACACGATTGGGTTGCAGGCGCGCGATCACGTGGCCTGCGGTATGGATGGCAGCGATGTGGTGGTTGCCATTGGCTACGACTATGTGGAATACGGTCCCGAATATTGGAATCGCGATCGAGTTAAGACCATAATTCATATCGGTGCGACGCCAGCCGAGGTAGATCGCAACTACGTGCCTGCAGTGGAAATTGTCGGCAATGTGGAACGCATTGTTTCCCGCTTGGCCGGGATGGTGTTTCAGCCGAAAGACTTCAAGCGCTACAAGGAGTTGCAGGATCGCATTCTGCACGAATACCTGCTGACGAAGGACGATATCAGCTATCCCATCAAGCCCCAAAAAGCGCTGTACGAGCTGCGGCAAGCCCTAGCCCCCGAAGATATTGCAATTTCGGATGTGGGAGCCAATAAAGTCTGGGTGGCGCGGATGTTCCCGGCCTACCGACCCAATACGGTGTTGATCTCGAATGGGTTTGCCGCGATGGGGTTTGCCCTGCCCGCTGCGATCGCTGCCAAGTTGGTCCATCCCGAGAGGAACATCGTGGCAGTCTGCGGCGATGGCGGCTTCATGATGAACGTACAGGAGTTGGAAACTGCCGTTCGTCTCAAGCTGGCGATCGTCATTATTGTGTTTGACGACAACGGTTACGGTCTGATTCGCTGGAAGCAGCAGAATAAGTTTGGGGCTGCCACGGGAGTGGATTTCCAGAACCCCAATTTTGTTGCTCTTGCCCATAGCTTTGGAGCAGAGGGGTTCCGACTGGAACGGACGGAAGACTTTCCCGATCTCTTGCGCAAAGCGATGCAGTGCGATCGCCCCGTTGTGATTGACTGCCCAATTGACTACGGCGAGAATCTCAGGTTAACAGAGCGGCTACAGGATCTCAGTTGTCCGATCGTCTAGGCGATGGGGGAATTTGCTCCACCAAATCCTTTATACTGGTAAGCCTGGGAAAAATTTACGGCAACAGCATTATGGCGAAGAAAAACGTGCAGGTGGTCCTCCGGCAAGAGGTTGCCAAGCTGGGTAAGGCGGGCGAAGTTGTAGGCGTTGCCGCCGGTTATGCGCGCAACTATCTGTTCCCAAATGGTTTGGCCGAGCGCATCACTCCCGGCGTCTTCAAGACGATTGAACTGCGCAAGGCACAAGAGGCACAGCGCAAGCTGGAAGAGAGACAACTGGCTGAGAGCAAGAAGACTGCTCTGGAGATGATTAACAACTTTGCCGTCAAGGTTAAAGCGGGTGAAGGGGATGCCATTTTTGGCGCGGTGACCCACCAAAACATTGCGGATGCTATTCTTCAAGGCAGTGGTCAAGAGGTCGATCGCCGCAACATCTCTGTTGACGAGATCAAGCAACTCGGGGATTATTCCGTAGAAATCAAGCTGCACCCCGAAGTGACTGCTACGATTCGACTGCAGGTCACTGCAGCTTAGGTCGTTTCTCGCGCTAGTCCGTCGTTACTGTGGCTAATGATTTCGAACTGGGGGCTGCGGGCGATCGCCTGCCGCCCCAGAATATTGAGGCTGAAACTGAGATTCTCGGTGGCATCTTGCTCGACCCGGATGCGTTAGCGCGGGTTTCAGAGGTGCTCAAGCCGGAGGCATTTTATCTCACGGCTCACCAGGAGATCTATCGGGCTGCCATGCTATTGGCGGCTCAGGGTCGTCCCACCGATCTGATGAGCGTTTCGGCTTGGCTGGCCGATCGCGAGCTGTTGGATCGGGTGGGCGGTACGGCGGTGCTGCGGCAGTTGGTGGAACAAACCCCCAGCAGCATCAACATCGACCAATATGCCAAGTTGGTGGTTGATAAATACATTCGCCGCCAGCTCCTGCGGGCTAGCAATGCAGCGGCTAGCTTAGCCTACGACACCAGCATGGAAGTGCCGCAGGTGATGGATCGGATCGAGCAGGAAATGTTTGAAGTCACGCAGGATCGCGTGCAAAGAGCCCTCGTTCCGGCCTCGGATATCCTGCTCAATATCTTCGCTCAGTTAGAAGAAAAAGCCGAGCGGGATGATTCTCTTCCCGGCCTGCCTACGGGGTTCTACGACCTAGACAGTAAAACTCAAGGACTGCAGCGATCGGATCTGATTATTGTGGCGGGTCGTCCGTCGATGGGGAAATGTTTGGCGGCGGAGAGCGAGCTAGTGCTGGCAGATGGCAGCATTGTCACCATTGCCCAAATTTATCGGCGAGGGGCAGCGGATTTGTTGACTCTCAAGCGCGATGGACGGTTTGGCCTCGCGCAGCCGTCGGCGTTTGTAAACGATGGTCTCAAGCCAGTATTTCGGGTGACGACGCGGCTGGGGCGGGCGGTAGAAACCACGCTCGTCCATCCCTTTTTGACGCTGCAGGGATGGCGATCGCTAGGGGAGTTGCAAGTGGGCGATCGCATTGCCGTTCCCCGCAAGATCGATCTGTTCGGTCGAGAGCACTGGCGAGACTGTGCTGTCAAACTGCTGGCCTATACGATTGGAGATAGCTGTCTGACACAAGCAGCGCCCGAGTTTGTCCACAGCAATCCAGTTTTGCGGGCTGAGTTTGCAGGAGCGGCGGCTGAGTTTGCTGGGTTGGGTGTCAAGCTGGAGGACTTTGGCGAGCGAGAGTTACTACTCGCAAGAAGTCAGCCATTGGCCGATGGCTTTGGTGACGCCGAATGGCCCTCACCCCCAGCCCCTCTCCCCTCGCGAAGCGTGGCGTCAGCCGTAAGTTTGGGAGAGGGGAGTAACAGCCAGGAACCTCTAGGTTTCGTCCAGTTCCCCTTCCCCCAAGATTGGGGGAAGGGGTTAGGGGATGGGGGCCAATCCGCGATCGCACTCATGTTGTGGCTGCAAGAGTTAGGACTGTGGGGCAAAGGGGCTGCCGAGCAATGCTTGCCCGCAGGGGTGTTTCGCTTAGAGCGGCAACAACTCGCGTTATTCCTCAATCGCATGTTTGCCAGCCAAGGTTGGGCTGTAGTTTCAGCCAGCGGTCGGCCTCAACTGGGATATGCGTCGGCGAGCGAACGCCTCGCTAGACAACTGCAGCATCTCCTCTTGCGATTTGGGGTGATTGCCCGATTGCAACAGTGCTGGGGGAACGACCGGGGCGATCGCCGCCCCACTTGGCAATTGGAGATTACCGAAGCCCAGTCCATCCGTACCTTCGCAGATCGAATTGGCATCTTCGGGCAAGAAGCTGCGCTAGACGAGGTACGGCAAGCTTTGTCCGAGCGGCACCGTCAAACTCATCAGGATTTGCTGGCGACGAACGATGAGATTTACTGGGATGAAATCGTCAGCATCGAAGCGACTGGTTACAAACAGGTTTACGACCTGACGATTCCCGACACCCATAATTTCGTCGCCAACGACATCTGCGTTCACAACACGGCCATTTGTCTCAACATCGCCCACAATGTCGCGGCTCAGTCCAAACTGCCAATCGCGGTGTTTAGTTTGGAGATGTCGCGGGAGCAGTTGGTGCAGCGGATGCTCTCCAGCGAAGCCAAAATCGAGAGCCACCGCCTGCGCTCGGGACGCATTAGCGAGCACGAATGGCAGCGGCTCAGTCAGGCGATCGGACACCTATCCGAATTGCCCATTTTCATTGACGATACCGCCAACTCTACGGTCACCGAGATTCGCTCTAAAGCCCGCCGCCTCCAGGCAGAGCAAGGGGGCGCGTTGGGCATGATTCTGCTGGATTACTTGCAGTTGATGGAGGGCTCCGGATCGGATAACCGCGTCTTGGAGCTGGCCCGGATTACGCGCGGTCTCAAGGCACTGGCGAAAGAACTCAATGCCCCGGTCGTGGTGCTGTCCCAGTTGAGTCGAGCGGTAGAATCGCGCTCGGACAAACGACCGCAACTGTCGGATTTGCGCGAATCGGGCAGTATCGAGCAGGATGCCGATCTCGTGTTGATGCTGTATCGGGAGGAATATTACGATCCCAACACCACCGAGAAGGGTTTGGCCGAGCTAATGATTGTCAAACACCGCAACGGACCGACGGGTACGGTGAAGTTATTATTTGAAAATCAGTACACCCAGTTTCGCAATTTAGCCTCAAAACCGTCCTAAACCGGACGGCGATCGCCCCCCCCACAGTGCGGCTATCCCCTCGCACTCGCGCGAGATCGATGTTTACACTAGCGGTGGGCCAGCCCGTGAGGTATTTGCGTGAGCAGCCGATTTTATCCTTCGCTCGCTGACACAATGTGGTCGAACCTGCCTGCACCAGAATGGCTGTCGGGGTCTGAAGATCGGGCGTGGCAACAGACGTTGGCAGCGCTGCAGCAGCTCTGGATGGATGTGGGACTCGCGGGGGTGGGGGCGAGTGCTCCCGTTGCTTGGTGGCCCCCAACCAGCGGCGATCGCGAAATTTTGCAGGGACAACGGTGGTTATTTACCTCCAATCTGTCGGTGGGCAACTTGTCACAGCCCAGCCAAATTGTTGTACCCGTCATGCCTCGGGACCCGATGCAGGCAGAAGAATTCTTTTGCGCGATCGCCCCTGCGTTTGGGGCGATCGCCGTACGAGGCAGGCACCCCGAAACGGGAGAGGGGGGTGTCATGTTCTCGTTCGAGCCACAGGTGTTGCGGCGCATGTGGGCTGCACTGCGACTGCGACTGCAAGCAGTCCGCCCCGACGCGATCGATCTGTGGGATGCGGTACTGGAAGATTATCCGCTGCTGCCGCCAGACTATCGGGCCATCTCTCGGTTTAGTTCGCTGCTGGTGATGTCGGCCCGCGATCGCCTGCCCCTACCCGAACGCCATCCCGAACAGCAGTTGTTTTTGATGCCCCCCGCGATCCAAACCAGCAATGGAACCGTGGCAAATTCGTCCCCCGAGACGGCGTCAGGTCGAGGCCAAAGCAATGGCCGTTCGGACAAACCTCAAGACCCCCTGACCGAATCGGAACTGCTGCGGGCGATCGCCCACGAAGTGCAGACCCCCCTCACCACCATCCGCACCCTTACCCGCCTACTGCTGCGTCGCAAGGATCTCTCTCCCATCGCCCGCCGCCACGTCCAAAGCATCGAGCGGGAATGCACCGAACAGATCGATCGCTTCGGCTTATTCTTCCGCGCCACCGAGCTGAACCCCGACAAGGTTCACTTGCAAACAACTTCGCTAGTGGAATTATTGGAGCGCAAATGGCCCAGTTGGCAGCAGCAAGTGGAGCGGCGGGGCTCTAGCTTAGAATTCGACCTGCCGGAGGATTTTCCAGCAGTTGTCAGCGATCCCAATACCCTCGATGCCATGCTGACCGGCACAATCGATCGCCTCTCCCGCAGTGCGCCAGCAGGCAGCCGCATCGTCGTCCGAGGGGTGACGGCTGGCGAGCAGGTCAAGCTGCAGTTCGAGGTGGACTGTCAGGGATTGGAACTGGAAGAGGGCGATCGCTCTCCTCCCATGCAAGCCTTGGGTCAGTGGTTGGTCATTCAGCCCGATACCGGTGCCCTCAGCCTCAGCATTCCCATGACGAGACACCTGTTTGAAGCCCTGGGAGCGCACTTCACCGTCCGCCACAGACCCCACAAGGGAGAAACCTTGACCATCTACCTACCGCAGCATCGCTAGTTATTCCAATTGCTACATCCCCCTACTATGTCGAATGTGCCATCCACCGAGACCGATCGCGTCGAGACGCTGCTGCACCAGTTGCGCAATCCCCTCACGGCCTTAACCACGTTTGCCAAGCTGTTAGAAAAGCGCAGCCAACCGGACGATCCCGACGGCTGGATTGTCGATCGCATTCAGCAAGAGTGCCAGCACCTGCGATCGCTGTTGGATGACTTTGAGGCGAAAGAGGCGACGGCGGTCTCTGCAGAGGCGGTAGCCGAGATTGATGTGAACGAATTTCTGCAGGGGTTGTGGCCCACCTACCAAACGTTGGCAGTCGATTGCGGCGTGGAGGCGATCGCCGATTGGAATTCCTCCTCAGCAGATCTGAAACTGATTGCAAATGCACTGGCCTTGCGTCAGGTGTTGGATAACTTGATGGATAACGCTTTCAAATACACTCCTGCTGGAGGGAGGGTGAGCCTGACTGCTCGTGCGGATGGGGATAAGATTGCTTTAACGGTGAGCGATACGGGGTCTGGGATTGCGCAGGCGGATCTGGAACAGGTGTTCGATCGCTACTATCGAGGAGACGAGCATCAGCCGGGGCACGGCTTGGGGTTGGCGATCGCCCGCCAATTGGTCTGGCAAATGGGGGGGGAGATCTCGGCGAGCAGCCAAGTGGGGGGGGGGACTGAGTTTTCAGTGCGGCTGCCGAGATCGGGGGGCGATCGAAGGGGTTGAGATGCCAAAACTGAGTCGAAGCGTCAATTAAGTTAGAGAAGCAATGGGCGAGCGAGATATGAATGGGACTATCTTATTAGTCGATGACGAGCCGGGATTGCGGGATGCGGTTCAGGCGTATTTGGAAGATAGCGGCTTTGCGGTAGAGGCAGCAGCCAATGCGCAGATTGCCTTGCAAAAGCTGCAGCAAAATCCCCCCGAACTGATTATTTCCGACGTGATGATGCCGCGTGTGGATGGCTATGCGTTTTTAAAGCAGGTGCGGGAGCAGCCTGCCTATCGGCAGATTCCGTTTATTTTCCTGACGGCCAAAGGGCTGACAGCAGATCGCATTCAGGGCTACAACGCTGGGGTGGATGCCTATTTGCCAAAGCCGTTCGAGCCAGACGAGTTGGTGGCGATCGCCCAAAACCTCTTGGAAAAAGCCCGCACTGCCCCCGACACCGCCACCGTTGCCCGCGAACTCGCCGAAATTAAAGCTCTGTTGGCCGAACGACAGGCAGCAGACTCGAAACCCGCTCAGTTCACCCCCGAACCTCCCCCCATTAAGGTTCAACTGACTCCCCGAGAAGAGGAAGTGTTAGATTTGGTTTCGGAAGGATTGATGAATAAAGAGATTGCCAGGAAGTTGGAAACCAGCATCCGCAATGTCGAAAAATATGTGACTCGATTGCTGAACAAGACAGGTACCAACAGTCGGACCGAGCTGGTGCGTTATGCGATTACCTACGGTCTAGTTCAACTTTGAATGTATGGTGCGATCGTTGGCTGCGATCCAGCGGCATCGCCGGATAGACTGGAGTCATAAAATCAAAGGCAAGCTCGGCAAACGGTGTCGTTGGAGGGCATGGAAGCGGCGATCGCCCAGATTCACTCCTAGTAGATCTCCTCAAGGTGTCTTGTAGAGAGTCACAATCCTTCAAAGATATACCAATCCCACATGGTAGGGGAGAACGACAAGGCTAAGGCACTTGCAATACTTAGAGGTCTTCTCTGTGTTTTTTGCATCCATTACAAGTGATATCATTGCTGCGTGAGCAGCTTTGTTGGAGCAGAACCGATTTATACGATTGCCGTTGACACCCCCCCATGTTTGACAATCCCCATCAGATTTACGATCTGTTGCTGACTGTTTCCAGTTGCTAGTGGGTTTTCAGGTGACATCGGAGTGACATTAAGGCGCTAGAGTCAGGACATCCAAAGATCCTATATTATGAAAGACGGTATTGAAAACAGCCTAGATATGTCGCTTAAGGAATACCTCCCTTTATTGCAGAGACGAATAATACGGAGGACATCCTACTTTGGCGTTAAAACTCTGAAAAATCCGATGGATTTCTGGGTGTATCAGGAAATCATTTACGAGATGAAGCCCGATGTCATTGTAGAAGTTGGTAATAATTGGGGAGGCAGTACCTTGGCTTTGGCTCACTTGCTCGACCTCTGCGCTCGCGGTCGCATTATTGCTCTCGATATCGATCAAAGTAAGGTGGCTGATAAGGTTCGCCAGCATCCGCGCATTAAATTGTTCGAAGGGGATGCGGTAGCATGTTTCGACCAAGTGAGAAACGCGATCGCATCTGAAGATAGAGTTTTAATTATAGAAGATAGCTCTCATACCTTTGAAAATACTTTGGCAGTATTGCGTACCTATAGTCCTCTTACTAAGCCTGGGGACTATTTTATTGTTGAAGATAGTATTTGCCATCATGGATTAGATGTAGGACCCAATCCGGGACCGTACGAAGCGATCGAAGCCTTCATCCTAGAAAACGATGAGTTTGAGGTCGATCGTGACAAAGAATCTTTTCTTATCACCTGGAATCCAAAGGGATTTATCAAACGAAAAGCACAGTGAGTTAACGATTAATGCATGCTTCATCTTTAGAAAATATGCAAAGATGCTACGAGCAGTTTCTAGGCTGTTCGACGCTGTTGCTGCAATCTAACATTAGTGTTCTAGATATCGGAGGTTCTAATGTTAATGGCAGCTATAGAGATGTTTTCTCGGATGAAAAATTTAAATATTTAGCTGTCGATCTAGAAGCAGCTCCTGGAGTAGATATCGTCCTTGACAATCCTTACAAACTTCCTTTTAAAGATGCTGAGTTTGACATCATCATTAGTGGACAAGTGTTCGAGCACGTCGAGTTTTTCTGGAAACTATTTGAGGAAATGGCTCGCGTCTTGCAGCGTGACGGACTGATGTTCCTTATTGTTCCTTCAGCAGGTCCCATTCATCGATATCCCGTCGATTGCTACCGGTTTTATCCCGACTCTATGCAGGCACTTGCCAGGTACGCTGGGATTAAGCTAAATGCCTGCTGGATGGACGATCGTGGCCCCTGGAACGATTTAGTCAGCGTATTTGCTCATCGAGAGACAGCCACGCCGGTTCCGATAAATGTAATATTGCCCGGAAATAAATATACGGAGCAAACCGCCGTCGCGCCCCTGTTTGATAGCGGTATCGATCCGACGGTGGAACTGACTCGGGGTAAGGTTCCGTATCTGGATGTCCTCCGCACCATCCACAAAATTGTCGAGCCCCGAAATTATTTCGAGATTGGAGTGAGGCGGGGCAACAGTCTCTCACTTGCCTCATGTCCCTCAATTGCAGTCGATCCCGACCCCGATTTGAACTTTAGTCTCGCCAAACATCAGGTGCTGTACCGAAAGACAAGCGACGCGTTCTTTCGCGAGGATGCTACCGAAGCGATGACGGATCGAGCCTGGGACTTGGCCTTCATTGATGGAATGCATTTATTTGAATTTGCATTGCGGGACTTTATCAATGTGGAGCGCTACGCGACATCAACCACGCTAGTAGCGATCGATGATATCTACCCTAACCATCCCCTGCAGGCCAAACGGATGAGGCAATCTAGAGTATGGACGGGGGACGTGTGGAAATTGCGCTATTGCCTCGAGCAATTTCGTCCAGATTTAGTTTTGCTCCCTATCGATACCGCCCCCACAGGCATTTTGCTGGTTGCTGGATTAAACCCCAAGAATCGCACTCTGAGCAATAAATACAATCCAATTGTCAGAAAATACCGATCGCTGTCTTTAGATGAGTGCGATCTGCCAATTCTCGATCGGGGGGATGCTCTATCTCCTGAAGATGGAAGAATTGAGGAGCTGCTGGACGTTCTTGCTAAAGAACGGCAAAATTCGCAGCGTAACCTTTCTGTGCGACTGAAGCGGTTACTGAATCCCAGACATGCAAATGACTATTGAGAATGAGCCACAGGTTTCTCTAATTGTTGTGTCTTACAACATGGCTCGCGAGTTGCCAAGAGTTTTGCTCTCATTAACCCCCCCCTACCAACAGGGCATCGAGGCAAGGGATATCGAAATTATTGTTGTTGACAATGGCTCAATTGTTCCACCAGACCCTAGCAGTTTTCCCCAAGGGGTCCGCTTGCGGGTAGTCGAGAACCCTACAGTGTCTCCGGCAAGAGCCATTAACGTTGGCTTGAAGGACGCTTGTGGCGATCTAATCGGCGTCCTGATTGACGGGGCTCGCATGGCCTCCCCTGGATTGTGCAAATATGCCCTGCTTGCGGCTCGTTTGCATCACCGACCCATCATCTCCACACTCGGATTCCATCTCGGTCCCGATATTCAGAGGAGAAGTCTGGACCAGGGTTATTGCCAACGAGAGGAAGATCGTCTGTTGGACTCCATCCGCTGGCAAGACAACGGGTACGGTCTGTTTGAGATCTCGGTATTTGCAGGATCGAGCAAGCACGGTTGGTTTATGCCGATCGCAGAAAGTAATGCCCTGTTTTTGACCCGAGCCCTGTGGAATGAGCTGGATGGCTTTGAGGAGAGATTCGAGCTTCCGGGAGGAGGACTGGTAAATCTAGATACTTACGTTCGTGCTTGCAAACTCCCCAATACTGAGTTGATTACCCTTCTAGGAGAAGGGACGTTCCACCAAGTGCATGGTGGAATTACCACTAATCAAAATAAGCAAGATATTTCCTGGAAAGTATTTCATCAAAACTATATCGACATCCGAGGCAAAAACTTTGCCGTTCCCAGTAAGCCTTGCTTGTTTTTGGGAACAATTCCCCCGGCAGTTCGTAAATCAATAAAACTGGCTGCAGACCTCTTAGTCAATCACGTCTAGCTAGAAAACCATAGTTTTTAGAAATCGGCTACACTATCTTTGGGATATCGGTTTCACCCTCCAAAGACTGCCTACAAAAACTCTTGGTCTCCACATGGACGCAGTTTAGCAGCCACCAAAGAGAAGCCAAACTCGGTAACCTCCTCGGGCAAATCGACGGGCGCTCGCAGTCCACCTGCCATCCCCGACACTTGCGATGAAACATACGGGCTGGTTCACAATGCACCTCTGCCCGATATGCCAAAGATTGCTGTGTATTGTGTTGGCTTAAACTGCGATCGCCTTCCCGCCATATTTCGGGTCAGATCGGGGTGCTTTGCCTTCTACAAGCAGCGACAGCTCCTGGGTATCGATGTTGTAAAGGTAGCCGTAGATGTTGACATGCTGTGGGGTACCGTTGGACTCTCGCACCAGGCGGACATCATGTTCCAGTGAAGTCGCAAAGTCACTGATGGAGACGCTTTCACGCTCGTAGAGAGTGGAGATATCCGCATTATGCTCGTGCTTGTAGGCATCGATGATACCGTCGGCAGTAAACGAGGTCGCACCGCAATGAGTGTGATGCACGATAACGATATTCTCAATCCCGAATAGGTGTTGTGCCACTGTAATCGATCGCAGTGCATCGACCTCCCGTTCCCAAAACACCTCCAGGGCTTCCCCTTGGGCGTCGTCATCCAAGCACGACAACCTCACCTGCGTGTCGCCGTTCTCATCAAGGGGAGCAATGACGTCTTCAACGAGATACTGACGCGATCGCAGCTGCACTATGGTTCCTGCTTCTGGAGGGGTCATAGATTCTTCCACGTAATTCAGCCCACTTGGTTATGCTGCAGCCAGTTGGGCTGGGGTCATCACATCGTCTAAAAACTGGCTCGGCTCTCCAATCCAACTGACAAACACCTCGTCTCTAGCCCGAGTCAAGCTGACATAGAGCAGCTGCCGCTCACGCTGGAGAGCATCCTCTCGCAGTCTGGGGTCGGCAATCGCCTGTAGACGGGGTATGGCAACGAACCCGGACAAAAGTGACATATCTCCTACAAGCTATATCTGGCAAGGATTTCAGGGCTTGAAAGCCAGTGCTTTTCTACCAGTAGGTTGACAAACGTGTTTTAAATCTAACACTCTCAAGCCGTATAAAATCTAGATTCTTGAGCTACGAAGGCATCCATCCCTTTTAAAGGTGAAATATTATCGTCGATTGCCAGTAGAAAGCTCGCGATTATGAGCCTTGAAAGCCAGATTCGTCTACTATTAGGTAGAAATTCAAGATTATCGTGGCCTGAAATCCATGCTAGGAAGGGATTTCAGGAGATATGTCACTTTTGTCCGGGTTCGTTGCCATACCCCTAGTAGAAAAGTCCCCAAGTAAACAAAAGAGCATCTAAATTCTACAGACTATATGCATCAAGAAAATGTAGAAGGCTCTAATAAGCCAGAAATAAGTATTCAGGTTGCCGCGAATGCACCAGGCTGGGGGCACTGGACGAGGATACTAGCACTAGCTGCTCACCTACCTCAAATACAGTTCGATGTTTATCACACAGCCTCTAAAGTACCCATCCCGCCTTGGATGAAAAATGTCAAAGCAACGTCTAGCCTGAAAACGAATCAGCCTTTAGTCTGTGAACATGGCTGGGAATCAGCCAGACCGTATAAGCCTTCAGATTTTACAAACTGCCTTTGCATTCGCAAAATTAGCCGCCGTAACCCAGATATTGCTCCTTACGATCGCATTCTCACTATCTCTGATCTTGGGCAAAAAGGTGATTTTGAGCCTGTAGTTTTAGAAACTCCAGCATCTAGTCGTACTTATCATAGTCATATAATAGTTAGTAGCGAAAAGCGTAATCATCAGTTTCTGAGAAATATATATCCAGATTACTCACATGAGGTAATTTTTCCTATCACTACGATGCGTAAAAGCATTAAGCACTTAGCTGGAATTGCCGGTTATAATCTTTTCTGGGAATGTGCATATTATCAGATTCCATGCACTCTGTACCCATCGACATGGCTCAATGATTCCCACAGGCGACTTCAGAAACTTGGAAGTTCCGATATGCCACCTACGTTCAAAAATGGAGCAAATGAAGTAGCTTCTGAAATGTTAGATTGGTGGGAAAATATATCTACAAGAAAAGAATGATAAAAGAGTGAAGACACATTTTTAATGGATAGTTCATCCCATCTGAGTAAGTTCGAAGAGAGAACACAGTACGCTATGAGATCCGTACAAGACAGCAATCAATTAGGCAAAAATAAGTTCATCTTAGTCTAAGCAAAATCAGGCTGGGTAACAGCTCAATTTGTTCGCGCCCGCTCTCAGAAATACTGGCCGAGTCTACGGTTAAAGTATGCAACTTAGTCATATTCTGCAAATAAATAATTCCTTCATCTGAAAAGTTAGTCGATCCAAGATCGAGATCTCTAAGCTCAAGCAGATTTTGCAATTCAGCAATACCTCTATCAGAAATATCAGTATTGCGAAGACCTAATCTTTCTAGCTTAGTTAGCTTACCTACATGAGTAAGACCTAAATCAGAAATATCTGTATTGTTTAAGTAAAGAAACCTAAGGCCAGGCAAAGATTCAAGATGGATGAGCTCAGAATCCTGAATCTGGGAATTATAAAGAGAAATAAATATCAATTTAGGAAGATCGCTAAAGTAGATCAACCCTGCTCCTGTAATTGGAGTAGTATCTAATTTAATTACCTGTAAATCTACTAAATGACTTAGATTGGAAAGAGACTCGTCTCTAACAGATGTCCCAGAAAGAGAAATTGTAGCAATCAAGTCTGCATCCAATGTACGTAGGAATGATAAATCATGAGAGGCATTATCATTAATAATGAGTTCTAAAAACCACCCTTCAGGGAAAGAAAGTTCTTGAGTACCAACGGCATCATTTAAGAATATGCGGCTTGGCCTTGAACTAAAATTTGGAGGATTAGGATCGAAGGCATATACTTCTCCAACAGAAGCTTCCAGAGGGAACTCTAAGATCCTTGTTACATGCGGAAAAATCCGTAAAGTACTCTGCTGATGAAGAAAGAAGGAAGCCAGGCCGACAAACAGTATAAAAACCGTTACGCCTGTTACAACCGAGTATAGAAGCCATTTTACGAGTCTGGCTCTCATCAGAAAAGGCTCCTCACTACCGCATTACATATTGTGGATAAAACGAATAAATAGTCTAGGAAACACCATAAAGATGAATCAATAATCACAACAATAGTGTCCCTCCAAGAAACCAGCTTGAAGTTTAAGTTTCACCTTGAAAACATAAGGGAACCTCGAAAAATTGCTTTCGCCAAAAAGTCAGAGGCTGAAACCATTGAAAACTCGTTGAGCATTCTCAATAACTCGACCTTATTCTCAACAAGTTTGAATTAATCGAGGTGCCCATAACTTTCCTCTAAAATTATAATACATACTCAAGTGACTTGAGAAGGCCATGACTCAGAAGACCTTTGTCTGAGGATATATAGAGTTGACTTCAATTGAATTTAGACTACGGAACGTAATCTTAAGGGTCGATTCGTAAATGGGATATATTTGATGTGGGCTCTATCTTGAGAACTAAAGAAAATAAGTATGTCGAAAGTCTATGGTCGATCTGGTTAGGGGTGAGACTAGATTAGCTGATGCAGCCCTTATCCGTTCAGCACTAGGCTGTTCGTTCTTAACTAGAAAGACTGTAGTAAACAGAGAGTAATTAAAGATAAGATTGGAGTCAGGAGAAAAGCTCTTTTTCCCCTTCTTCCAAAGCATGAATAAGCATGAGACATTCTTAATCAAAGCTGTCATAATATCCACTAAAATCACCGATTAAGAATGCTGTCACAACCTCTTCATCATCCAAAGTATTGCCAAAAGAGTCGGTAACCTCAGGGGCATCAATTATTAGTTGATATTCATCGTCGAATAAGTCTTCAAAAGATAGTAGCAATACTTGATTAGAATCTCTTAGCTCAAAAGATATAGGATCGATTAAAGTCCCGGCAGAATCAAACAACTGAAATGTAGATGTAGTGACAGTTGTAGGATCTAAATCCTCAGAGAATTCAACAACTATTGTATCTAGAGATGGGATGATTTCGCCATCAGATGGAAATATATTATCGATCTCAGGAGAGAATGTATCGACCAATATCTGAAATATCTCAGCTATTTGATTATCTCCTAAAGGATTACCAGCACGGTCGGTTATATCTGGAGCATTGATGAGCAGTTGATAATTTCCAGCTAACAGCGGAGTGAATGTGAGCCGTATTAATCGATCGTCACTTCTCAACTGAAGATCGGAGGGCGACACAATATTACCCTGTTCATCAATAAGTTGAATTGATGAAGGTCCTATAGTTGCGGCATCAATTGGCTCTGAAAACTTGAGTTGAATAGTCGTAGGACCTACTCTTTCTACAGTACCGTCAGGTGTAATGAGATCCAATAGCTCTAGCTGTGTAGTATCTTCAAGAAGCTGAAAAACGACTGGAGCAGATAGAGCTATATTGCCGCCCGTATCGGTGGCACGAACTTCAAGTATGAACTCACCGCTAGCCTCAGTAATTCTAGGTGCAATTACCGACTCATTAAATGGGAATGAAACATCATTCTGTACTATTTCACCATTGATTAGCACTTCAACATTGCGAATCTGAACATCATCTGCTGTATCTATTTTAACAGGAATAGTACTACCTTCTATGACTTCAAAGGCAGTGCCATTAAATGCAAAATCAAAGGTAGACACGTCAAGGGCTACAGTAGGAGCAACTCCTTGATTGTCAAAGGGGAGGTAATTGATTACTTGTAATCCATCTGTACCATCGGCGATGTAAGCAATACCTGAGGCTATAGCCAAGTCATTAACCGAGCCAGGAGTATCTACGCTGAAAAGAGTATTATTTGTGTTGGTAGGATCGGTGATATCAAATATACCAACCCCTTGACTTGCAGAAGCTGTAAGTGCAATTCCAGAGCCATTCAAAGCAACATTTTGGGCAACAAATGGAGAGTCTGCAGCACTAATCAATACAGGATTTTGAGGATTTGAAACATCAACTGTATGAAGTCCACTTCCTGCTAAATATGTGATTCCGTTAGCAACAAAAACACCTACCTGAAATGAAGCTATGCTAACACCTACTTGACCTTCGACAAATGCATTTCCTTCAGTAGAAATATCGATAATAGTGAATAGGTCAGATCCACTGAGATAGGCATATAATTTGTCTCTTTCCCGAGCAATGCCTGTGATAGAACCACTGCCTGATAGACTAAGAGTCTGTAGAATTTCTCCTGAGAATACATCAACAGAGACTAAGGAATTACCAACTGTTGCATAGGCAACTCCATCATTCACTTCGACAAGGCTAGCGGATAAATTTAGAGTCTGTATCCCTACAGGAATGACGGGATCGGAGACATCAATTAGCTGTAAGCCTCCATCATTGGTGGCTACAGCAGCAATTTGTAAGTCTGAATCAATCCCAACATCTGTAGCATCACCTCCGAGGTTTAGTTGACCCAAGATAATGGGGGTATCGAACTGGGATGCATCAACTATGGCTAAACCGTGGGAGCCTGTGGCGATGTAAGCTGTCTGACCACCAGCGACCTCGGTTGAACCTTCAACAACAATTGCATTTGCCTCTCCAAGTAGAGGAAGGCTGGCAATAATGCCAGTGGAAAAGGCTCGATCGTCAAGGGGATCTAATCCCTGCTCTAATTCAGCCGCATCGCTAATGCCATCTCCATCGCTATCGATGTTGTTTGGATCTGTACCCAACACAAATTCTCCAAAATCAGGTATACCGTCCCCATCTTCATCTAGCCCTCCAAACGTATTCAAATCTACAATTGAGTCTGCCTCGCCGATACCGACAGGAGAATTAGAAAAGAATGTCGGAACCCCACTCAAGTTAGTCACACTTGTGAGTTGAGTGCTTCTATTGGTTGAAGGCTGATAAAAACTAGCAATAAAATCTTGGTCGGGACCTAAAGTAAAGTTAGATAGTGTTTCATCAGGATTTATACTTCCAAATACCTCTAAGTCACCTTCAATTACGTACCTGAAAAATACTTGATGATTATCTCCAAAACCTGCGACCGTTGAGAATTCTGGTTCTATAATCTCCATACTTTCATCACTGGAAAGTGCAAGAGAGGGATCCTCAGTCTGAGATATTTCTGAGGAGGTAGTAGGTAGTTGTGTATTGGGAGGTGGTGAAGCAGAAGATGAGCCAGAGTCAATTTCTATGATTATTTCTTCAAATCCAGCAGGAACAACAAAGTTCTGTGTGATTGGGACTTCAACGACAATTCGATTTGTGAATGGAGCAGGTCCAATCCTTTGATGTTGTAGAATCCAAAAAGCATATAGGGCTTCCGCTGGAGATCGAGGAGGCTCATATAAGTCTGTTTCGTCTACACCAAATGTATCTAGAATTTCAAAACGAAGTGTTGCTGTATAGGTACCAAACCCCGGAAATGCTGCATTGGTGCCAACAGTTGCATCTGCATCGAAGTCTTCAATAGATACAAGAGTTCCTTGAGTTCCACCAATTAGGGCTTTTAGTGCAAATGAATCTATTAGATTTCCTGATGGAAAACTAATTTCTGGAATGTCAGTATCGGCAATCGCTATTGTCATATCATTGACATCAATGAATCCTTGATCTGCTTGAGATTGTATAATCTCATTCAATCTATCTACAACAGAGTCCACAGCATTTTGAAAAACTCTTGCATCTCGAACTTGTTCAGAGAGAAAATCTCCTGGATTATGGACAAATTCTTGCTGACTCCCTGAAATAAATCTATCCACAAATTCTTCGGCTAAATCATTAATCTCACCACCAATTAAATCAAGAGTAAAGAATGATATTGGATTGGCTGCAAGCTCTAAGCCACTCAAGAGCAAACCTCTGAGTGCTGATACTGTCGGGAAAGCCGTCTCGACCTCTTGTAAGGTCATTAGCTGAAAAGGGCTTAATGCCAATGTCCCATTTTGTATTGGAAAATCATCAAATAATAGCTCGTTTCCAGATGCTGTTGGATCGGGAGGATTAAAGCCAATAACAAATCGATTTGTTGTTCCACTAATGGCAAAGTGCCAACCTGGCGCTAGTATTCCTACTCCGGGATCGGACGTGATTGTTCTACCATCGGCACTGACCGTACCTGTGCCTATCACATCGAAGCGTCCTGCGTCGTGGTTAAACGAATAGATGAGACTTTTCTCGCCTGCTTCCAATCCTTCCAAGTTAGGGAATGTAATTGGTGCTGGAGTATCGAAGTTGGTTGCACCACCGGCTACGGAAAATCCTTGAGGCCCTCCTGCTTGGATAGAAATGACCAGTTGGGGATCTATTCCCGGAGGAAGTGGGGCAGGTAAGCGGTCTGGAGATACAGGTACAATTAATGCTTCGACAGCAATATTGCCAGCATCGTCCCGAGCAGATCCAGGAGCAAATTCAACTTGGGTGAGCTCCCAAATGGACGGATCCACTTCGGGGAATAATTGGATGAGTTCGGCAGTAGCAGCGGAACCAAATCCAACATTTGTTGTTTCTGTAAGCGAGAGATTTTGAATATCTCCCTCGCTAATTAATGGCAAGAAAATATCAAAGGGTTCACCTTCTCTACTTAACTGCACTTCTTGACCTGGCAGTGTTTCGATAAACTCTGTAACTGTTGCATAGAAGGTTCCTGCTGGAGTATTGGTTGCTGTACTGCCATCAATTTGTATGAAGGTTGCTGGTGCGGGGACATCCTCAAGACGGAAGAATCCAGATTCATCTGTAGTTGCTACCAATCCTGGCAAGCCATCAACGGTAATTGTTGCACCAATGATTGGTATGTCGGATCCATCAGGATTCTGATTGTTGGAATCCAAGACATATCCAACAATATCTGTTCCCTCAATGGAAGTTAAAGATAATGTCTGGAAATCTGCTGAAAGAATACCTCCTGGATCGCCTGTATTATTAGCATCTAAAAGTTCTCCGGACTGTGTTTCTATCTTGTCCCCATCGACAATGACTCTGATTTGAGTTGATGCTGGCAAGAGGCCATCACTAAAGAATGTAGCAAATATACCTGTACTAGAGACGACAATATTGCCAGGGATTTTTTCTCCATTTGCTATCAAGAAAAAAGAATCTTCGTTAACAGTGCTGGGATCTACTTCCTGATTGAAACGAACAATAATCTCGCGGCTAGGATTTACAAATTCCTCACCATCGAATGGGAATATCTCTACAAGTCCAGCATTCGACTCAAAAACAAAGCCAGTTGCAGTTTCAGTGATATTTCCAGCAATGTCCATCACTCCTGGTGCGATTTCTAGTTGATATAGATCTGGAGGAATAGCTTCTGATAAGTTAATTCTAAACTGAGCCTCTCCCAGTTGTTCAATTGAGGTGATTTCTATCTGTTGAACTGACGAGTCTGGTGTAAAGACAAGTTGATTGAGTACAATATCCTCCAGATTGAAGTTTTCAGATGTTACTACTTCATTGAAGAAGATATCAATAAATGTATTTGCACTACCTGAGGGGTTATAAACTCCAATTGTTGGAGCAAGTCGATCGAGGGTAAAGGAAAATTCTGTCGTGCTGCTGTTCCCAGCCGCGTCACTAGCCTGCAATTCAAGGGTAAGAGTACCGTCAACTAGTTCGTCTCCATTTATCGATTCCAAGAGATCTAAGTCTAGCTGAATACTATCAGCAGTAAGAGCTGTGCTGATGTCGACAAAGTCAGGATCGCTGCTACTAGAAAATCTAGCTTCTAACGAAGTAATACCTAGATCGTCTGTTGCCTGAACCACAATGGTTGGGTCGTTTGAGATCGTATCGCTGTTATCCACCCCAGTATCGTTTGCTAGCTCTAGGGTTACTATCGGTGCAGTTGTGTCGGGTGGGGGAGTGCTCGCAGGCTCGACACTCACCTCGATGCTTTGATTAAAGGTGAGATTGCCCCGAGTCAATATCGACCCCACCAACATCGAGGGGCTGTTAAACGAGACATTCCCCCCCGCCACTAACTGAGCGCGAGTATCTACCACCCCATTGAAGGTTAGTCGGCCCTGAGCCACGACGCTCAGGAAATCATCCGCATTTATGGACGCGGTGGCCCCATTAAAATTGAGAATACTATTGGCATTGCCATTGGCCAGTAACGTCTGTCCGCTAAAGCGAGACCCACTACCCGTGCGAATATTATTGGCCGCTAGGACCGAGCTGTTATTGAGTTGAGCATTGCCGAGATTGACCGTCCGCTGCTCTGACAGCAGTACGACATTATCGAGGGTCTGATTGCTGCCGTTGAAGGTAATCGAGCCACTTTCTACCACGATGACGGCATTGCTGATGGAAACTCCATCGGGAATGGTCAGACTGCCATTGGCAACGCGAATGAAAGCCGGATTCTCCAGCGTCCCGCCAGCGGGGAAATTGGCTTCAAACTCTTCTACTGTATTGATGGGGGATTGATTGGGATTGAAGGCGATTTCTGGAGTGCCCTCTGGCAAGCGCAGAGCCAGTTCGTTGGCTCGGATATCGGCAAACGCAGGCACCTCAACCGTTAGCGGGGCGACCTCCTGGGGAGGCAGCAAGTTGGCATAGGGATTATCAGGGGCGCTTGCCACGGAAAATCCCGCTGCCACCACCACGGCATTCTCGACTAGAACTGGCTGACCGGAGGCATCGAGGACGGGATTGCCCTGGCTATCCAACTGCACCGGCAGGATGGGGGGTTGGTTAAAGGCGAATCCATCCCCGGCATAGATGCGGGCATCGTCCGAGAGATCGAGCGGATTGCCGTCAAAATCTCCACCTCCATTAATCGTGACTCGGCCTTCCGCCACCACTGCAAAGGCGGGGGCTGTTGCGGTCTCTGCTGTCAGAGTCGATAAGCTACTACTCGTTACCAGCAGGTCAGCCTCTGTGGCTGTCCCCAACAGTTGTGAGTTTGTCTCGCTGCCCGTAAGCAAGTCGAACGAGTTCGCGGCTTCCTCCAGCAGTCGTTGCTGTTGGTCGGTCGACGAGCCCGTGCCGCCGCTCCCAGACGAGGATGGAAATGAGGACTGAGATGGAAATAGCGAGCTGGGTTCCTCCGGCTCGAATGGTTGCTCCTCCAGCGGGGACAGGGTTTCCGATTCAGTGGCGAGGGCGCCTTCTCCCACTGGCTCGCTCGAACTGGAGCTAGACAGGTCCAAACCACTTTCCAAACTGGCCTGTTTCAGCAGGGAACCACTGGGTAGTTCGTCATCGAGGATGAGGCCAGAGGCGATCGCCGAGCTATCGGCGTTCAGAGGTGCATCGGATAGAGGCATGAGAGATGAATGTCTAATTACAGAGCGAGCGGGGCAGAAGCTATCTCGCGTTCAGGCAGCACGGAAAGTGGCCTCATTATGTATGTGAGGGCCGTGAAAACACTATGAGAGCGTGATGAAATGCCTGAGACGGTTTAAAGTTAACAGCAGCCTAGCGGCAGCACATGCGTGTATTCACGGAAATAGTGTAAATAAACGCATGCAAATCAAAAGAATCATTAAATAAAGTATTAAAAATAAACCATTAAGGTTGTGCTTGGGGCTTCGGTAAAAGTGTAGGTCTGTGACGGATCGACGATCTCGGGGGCAGGCGATGTCTGGGTTTGCAGCCTGTCCTAGCTGCGCTTCAGTCCTGTCCGTGGCGAGTGAAGTTAGGACTGGAGGGGCGAAGGCGATCGCAAAATTTAAAATCGCCTTCCCCCTCTTGAACTCCCTGTTCGAGGAGTTCCTGTCGCGAAGGTGGGGGGCGAGACTCGGAATATTGGCGATCGCCCACTTCTTCAACAGTCCAAGCAAACACTCTCGCTATCGTTTACGTAGGTAGGGAAGCATGGCGGATCGCAAACCTATCCCATTGACCGAACGGCATCGCACGACAAATCCTGCCCGGGCAACTGCCCCTCCACCAACCGATAAAACTCCTCCTCCGCCCTCAACTCCAACGCCCGCAGATTGTAGCGCTCGTAACTTGCCTCTGAACGATGCCCCGTTAGCAGTCGAGCCAACTGCCCCTCCATCCCCATCACAGCAAGAAGCGTCGCAAACGTATGCCGCATCTGGTGGGGATGGCTGCTGTCTATCCCCGCTGCAGCTGCCAGCCCCTTAAAGATCGAGTACAGACCGTTGTAAGACAGCCGCTTCCCCCGATAAACAGGATCGGGGCTGTGAGACACAAACAGGGGATCGCCTCCACTCCCCACAAACCCAACCCCCTCTCTCCAGTCCAGATAGCTGGCGATCGCCTCTCGCCCCGCACTCCCCAGCGGCACCGACTTCCAACGCTGAGTCTTTGACTGAAACACCCGCAACCGCGTCCCGTCGAAGTCCTCAACATTCAGTCCGACAATTTCCGAAGCCCGCAGCCCGTGAGAGAGAACGTGCAGCAATGCCGTATCTCGCACCCGATTCTCCCCCCGATTCGCCAGCGCCTCGAACAGCGCCTGCACCTGCTCGCTCGGCAAATCCTTCGCCACCCAAGGCTTATCTTTGACCTTCTCCCACTGAGCAGTCGGATCTTTGACGCAGTAATCCCGCGCCACCATCCAAGCGAAAAAACTCCTCAGAGCCGCCCGCGCCAGATTCAGCGACGCCGCCGATCGCCCCCTCTCCCCTACCGGTAAATCCTTGAGAAAGTCGCGATAGCGATCGATCTCCCGAAAACTCACCCCCTGCCAAGTCAGCGGCGTCCAATCCAAAAACCGCCTCAATTCGCGTCGGTAATTACGCTGGGTGTTGGCAGACAACTCCCGACTGGCAAAGAATTCTTCCACCCGCTTCCGCCTTTATTGTCGGGTAGAAGAGACTCCTCCAATGTTTAGACCTGCTTTGTATTCACTGTTGCTCTCGCCTTTCAGTTCGAGAGTGTCACAATATTCGGCCATGCATTGTTGAAAGTCTCTCCCCCCACAGAAGCCCGCCTGCGGATTTCCCGCACAGGCCTCTTCATACCGCCATTCTCTAGACGGGATAGAGTGACACCAATCGACCTGGGCGCGGAAGAGGAAAACGCTCCATATATCGGAGAAATCCCTCCCACGTGAAACTGCGTCGCTGACTCCGGCGATTGAGCCACTTGAACAACAGTCTGTGAGCCTGCCACTCGAAGCGGCGCAAGGCAATAGTATTGTCGCTCACCCCAAAGTAGCTGAAGTGCCCGCGCATTTTACTAGCCATGATTTGCCATAGCTGAGGTAATTTGCGGGCGCTGCGTTCCTGGCGCAACCAGATTTTAAGGTCCACCAGGGCTCTACGCAGTCGCTTCTTCGAGGTCTTCCGCTTCACTCTAGCCTTGCCAGTCCGGCTGCGCCCCCAATAGTGGGTGAAGCCAAGAAAGTCAAAGGTGGGCACTTTCGGTCCCCCCTTGATGGCTCGCCAAGCGGCTTGTTTGCCAAAAGCCAGCAGTCGGGTTTTCTTCTGGTTCAGACGCAGCCCATATTTACCCAGCCGTTTCGGCAAGGCCCGCATAAAGCGGCGAGCGTCATCTTCCCGTTCAAACACCACTACAGCATCGTCTGCATACCTAATCGACTGACAGTAGCCGCGACAGTGTTGAGTCACGACTGATGCAATCCACCGATCGAGTACGTAGTCGAGGAAAACATTGGCGATCACGGGAGAGACAATGGAGCCCTGCGGACTCCCCAGATCGTCATACACCACGCCACCTGGGGTCTGCACGCCAGCCTTGAGCATTCGCGCGATTAGGCGGAGAAATCTCCGGTCCTGAATGCGCTCTGACAAGATGGCGAGGATCTCCCGGTGCGGCATCGTGTCGAAAAACTGGGCCAGGTCTAGATCGACGATCCAATTCACTGGCTGTCTCATGAACTCCTGGTTGAGCTGGCGTAGGGCATCGTGGCAACTCCGCCCCGGCCTGAACCCATACGAGGTGTCCAGAAACGTTGGCTCATAGATCCCTTCTAGAATCCCGCGTGTCATCTCCTGCACGATTTTGTCTTCAAAGCAGCTGATCCCGAGGGGGCGCATCGTCCCATCCTCTTTGGGGATCTCGACTCGCCGCACCGATTGAGGCCGATACGACATTTGACACAGTTTCCGATGCAGTTGCTGGAGGTTGCCCTCCAAGTTCTGCTCGTACATCTGTTTGGTGACTCCATCCACTCCGGTCGCTTTCCTTGCGTCCAGCGACTCGAAGCAAGCTCGCAAGTTATCCACCGTGAAGTGGTGCATCAAAGCCGTGAACGGCTCCTCTGGGTGATTGCAAGCACGACTGGATATCCGCTCAACTGCTGTGGTCGCCGCGATTCCACCTCTGCGTGTGGGCAGCGTTTCCATTAAGCGGGCAACTGTATGTGCCCTCCTTCGCTCCATGGGCATTACCCCATCTCCTCGCTACTATGTGGGCATCCGACTTCCCACCAACCATCGGGTTTCCTCCCGGTTTACCGGTTGTGCCACCCTACCCCCGTGTCGGAGGAGTTCGTGGGATCTCCCGAGTTCCCGACTCTGCCTTGGTGACGTGCTGTGGTCTCAGACCCCGGTGGACCCTCGGGAGCCTTGGTCTTTGGCTCCTCCGGTATTGCCTTCCGTGATACTAAACACGTCGGCATCCACGTTTCGGTCATAACGGGGCTCAATCCCTTCACGCTCGCGCATTACGGCCCGTCACCTCCCTGTGTACGCTTCGCTGACCTCGTTACCGATGGCCAACGCAACACTCGGTACTCGGTGTCTGACCAGGACTTCCGAGGTCGGGACCTGCCCCCGACTGACATAGCCGAGCTTCGCTCGGCGCACTAGTAATGGACCCGTTTTGGCAATGGGGGCTGAAAAGCCTACTGGTTAAGGCTTCTGAGCTGCTGTCTGCCGATCTCTTCGGGATTGAAGTGATAGGTCCCGTAAATGTTGATATGAGCATGGCGGGTTGGCCAGACCCGCTTGAGGTCTGACTCATTGACCTCAACCCCTTCCTGCCGCAGTTGCTCCACGACTTTCTGGATATAGACCGTGTTCCAGACAATGACAGCATTGGTCACGAGATTGAGACAGCCGACCTGATTGCGCAGTTGTTCGTCCCGCTGACCCTTAACCTTGCCCTGGTTGGCAAAGAAGAGCTCGGAACGCAGACTATGTAAGGCTTCGCCTTTGTTGAGCTGCCGGTTGAGTCGTCGTCGGTTCCCCTCATCGGCATACCAACGCAGAATATGAATGGTTTTGAGCAAGCGACCGTACTCTTGCAGAGCCCGCATCAGAGGGTGTTGGCGGGGGTATGCCTGCAGCTTCTGGACAATCAGTGAAGCACTCACCCACCCCTTTTTGATGGACCCCACCAAGCGCAAGATTTCATCCCAGTGGGCCAAAATGAGGGACAGATTGAGCGTTCCCTTCAGGTGTTCCTTGAGACGGGGGGAATCAGTCATATCAATCCGACTGGTGCGGTAAAGCTTCTGAGCGCCCAGGTCGCGGATGCGGGGGGAAAAGGTGAGACCCAGCACATCAAACAGAGCAAACATCAGGTCGGTGTATCCGGCGGTATCGGTCGTGAGCTCGAGAATCGGCAATTCCGTTTCGTTGTTTTCAATCTCATCGAGCAGATAGGTAGAATCCCGATTGGTAGTCGGAACGGGTTTAGAGCCGTACTGAGAGAGCTGATCGCTAGTCCAGCTATAAAACGTAATGCCCTTGCCATAGCCAAAGTAACGGGGGAGCGATCGCGCCTGACGCAGGTTGCCTTTGACTGGAAACCGTTGCCCATCTGAGGAAGAAAGCATTCCCCCACCCCACAAACGGCTTAGAGGCAGGTGGTAGTGATAATCGATCAGCTTGGTGGTCGCCGCCCGCAGAGTGTCATCGCGGATGTACCAGGTGTTGCACCAGCTCAAACTGTTGTAGGACAGTTTGGCAGAAGCCGCCATTTGAGGCAGTTCGAGGTTGCAAGCCTGGGCCAACAAGCAGGCATAAAGATGGAGTAGCAGCTTCCGGTCGCGGCTGTGAGGGGAATGCAGATGTTCGAATGCCTCTGAAAATCCCGTCCAGCTATCCACCTCAATCAGCAGTTCTGTAATATCAATTCTAGGTAGGCGAGCACCAATGAGGGCACTCAAGCGATCTAGCTTGGCAGACCGCTCTTGAGCCTCAAAAGGCGTCAAGGTCAGCGTTTCCTTTTCCTCGCGCAAATCGCCGTCAGGGTTATTCAAGAGAGCTTCGACTTGCTCTATGAGCCCGACTAGGTCTGCTTCTCTCTGCTGTAGGCGCACTCGTGCATCGAGAGGCGTCCCAGTCATGTCCAGCACATCATCGCGGTGCGAGGGCCACTCATCTTTGGGAATGAAATACTGCTCCAACTCCTTGAAGCGGCGACTATGAAGGAGGTAGACATCCCCCGAGCGCAACCGCTGGCGCAGAACCCACAGAGCAGCCAATTCGTAGTAGCGCCAATCGGCGATCGCTTCTCCATCCAAGACATACGAGCGCCAGGTGTCAGGGATAAAGTCAGTGGGGGCATCTGATGGCAGTTTGCGCCGCTTGCCGAGATGAATCTGGTGAACCAAAGCCAGCGCCTTGAGCAGACCTTGCTCTGGTTCACTGGCTTCAAACTGGAGGGTCTCCAGAAACTTGCCCGAGAAGCGGCGGATGCGGCCGTAGGACTGGCGGAAGTAATCGATGTAAGCATCATTTTCCGGACGGATCAACTGCTCGGCTTCCCCCATGGCAATCTGCAGTTGCTCGGGGTCAATACAGGCAAAAGTCGTTTTGCGCACGGTAGCGTCTTCCACCTCTGGATCGAGTAGGATTTGCCCAATTGTGTTCAGGGTGGTCAGTTTCTCATTGATCGATTGAGTGGCCTGCAGGCGAGCCTGTTCGAACTCCCGTTTGGCCGCTCTGTAGAGCTCCCACAAGCGCTGATCGAACATCTCGATGAAGTCATCAGTCAAGTTGTAGAGAGACTGCTTCAAGAAGGCCATCAGAATGGGATAACGCCGCATCTTTGGGGCACGTTGCAAGTATTGGTTGGTGGATCTCGCCCCGGCTTTGGCTAGGTGGTTGATGCGATTGGCGGTCAGCTTTCCAAAGTCCCACTGGGCAATGCCATGCTTGTGTAGAAAGGCAATCTTGGAGAGGGTTTCGAGCAGTTGCTTGAGATTATGACCGGTAGGCGTTCGCTGCAGCCAAGCCAGACGGGTCTTGCCCAAGCCAGTCTCAACCTCCAGCAAACCATCGAGGAAAGTTTGGCACTCCGAGCTCAGCAGTGGTTGTAGAATCTGGTAAGTCACCTGTTGAGCTTGGTTGCGCGCTGTCGATACCATTCGCGCCAAACGCACGATCTTGAGTCGGACGATTTTGTTCCGTTTGAGATACCCACAGGCCAGTTCGAGCAACAGCATGGGTTTGTCATGCTCTAGAGCGCGCTCTAGCAGCCATTGCTCTAAACTGGCAATATCAGCAGTTGTTGCGCGGCGATAGCCGAGCAAAGTCTGGAGCTGGTTCTGGTGATACCGCTGAGTCCTTGGGCTTTTCCCATACGTAGAAAAACATGCAGCGTTGACCTGCAGGCGATCGGCGACAAACTGAACAATTTCTTGAGGTAGCTCTAGAAAGTTGCTAGGAAAGAAGCCCAGGTAGCGCAAGCAGCAAAGCTGTAAGGCAAATCCGAGGCAATTGTGATCTTCCATCAAGCTACGTGCTTCCCTGCGATCGTCGTCAGAGAGCCAGAAGAAGTCTTTTAGGTCCTTTTGGAGGATCTCTTCAGGAAACCTGTTGAGGCGATCTCGCTCTGTTGCGGATAAAAACTGAACCGGCATACAAGAATTCTCTTAACTGTCTGACTATTGGCCATAAGTAAGACAGTTTAGGCTTTTAACGGCCCTCAAACCTAGGTAGGACAGTTCTCAAGCAAGCTATGTCAACTATCGAAAACGGGACAGTTCCAATCTCTGACGACCAGAAACGCCCTCGTGAATATCTCACCCCTCGCGAAGTGGATGAGTTAATGGCTGTGGCTAAACAACGAGGACGCCATGGACACCGGGACGCCACCATGATCCTGATAGCTTATCGCCACGGCCTCAGGGTTTCTGAACTGTGCGCACTGCGCTGGGAGCAAGTCGATCTCGATGCGGGGCTTCTGCAGGTATATCGCCTTAAGCGAGGCATTCCTAGTGTCCATCCCCTTCGAGGGCCAGAACTGAGGGCGTTGCGTCGGCTCAAGCGTGAATCACGGCTCTCACCCTATTTATTTATGACGGAGCGGGGCGCTCCCATGACTGCAGCGGGCTTTCGTAAACTCCTCACTCGCATCTCTCAACTCTCTTCTCTGCCGTTCTCCATTCACCCTCACATGTTGCGTCATGCCTGTGGCTACAAGTTGGTCAACGACGGTCATGATACCCGCTCCATCCAACACTATCTCGGACACAAGAACATCCAACACACGATTCGCTACACAGAACTGTCGGCTAGTTGCTTCGCTCAGTTCTGGCAGGACTAGCTGCCATGGGTTTATTCGATGTGATTTTCAGGAATCTAAAGGCCAGAAACCACGCCTAGCAAGCTTTCTGGCCCCCATTGCCAAAACGGGTCCATTACTAAATAAAGGCGGAATCGCTGCTGCATGGTTTGCAGGCCCTCAGACAATGCCTGACGGCAAAGCTCGCTACTCTCTCCCAACTCTGCCCCCAAGTTGCCGAGCAAACACCCTTCTCTTCCCGCCTCGTGCCGCTGAATCTCAGCCTCGAAAAAATACTTCAGCGCAGACAGAGCATCAACGTTCGGCTCGCTCAGCAACGCATCCATGTTGGTTACATACTGTTGGGTATATTGCCGAATCACCTCAGCCCCAAAGCCCTCTTTACTCTCGAAGTAATTATAGAAAGAGCCTTTGGGGACGCGAACTCGCTCCACCACCTCCTGAATGCCAGTGCCGTGATAGCCCTGTTTGATGAAGGCGTTGGCGCCACAGTTCAGGAGCTTTTCGCGATTGTTTTGACTGCGTCTCGGTCTGCCCATAACTCTATGATATGACCAGTCGTCTTTTTATGTCAACCTCTATTCGTTTCGCGAAGTCGAAACCAGCTTGCCTCCTACAGCGAAGGCAGAGCAGTAGTGGGCTTGGAGTTGTTCTGGGTCTGGGCGTCGACTTCGCCTGCAATTGAAGTCGAACGCTGAATCGCTGTCTCGGCAAATCGCTTCGATCGCAGTGGCAACTCGATCGCAAAGCTGGTTTTCAGCTCGGCACTCGTCACTGCAATCGTCCCTTCCAGAGAGTTCACCACCCGCTGCACTAGGGCCAAACCGAGGCCAGTCCCCCCTTGCTTCCAACGATCGGTATCGGTCGCTCGGTAAAACTTCTCAAAAATATGAGGCAGATCGCGCGCGGGAATTTCCACGCCACTGTTGGTAAACGTCATGCAAATCCCTTGAGGAATGGCTGCGACCGTCAAGGCGATCTGTTCGTTAGGGGGAGTGTACTTGCAAGCATTGAGCAGTAATTCGGACAGAATGCGCTGCAGGCTGGGGCGATCGGAGACAATCGCAGGGAGGTGGGGATCGATCTCTATTTCTAGGGTTTGCTGGCGCTGTTCGGCTCGATCGACAAAGGGCATCACGAGATGGGGAATCCAAGCCGCCAGATCGATCTCCTCCCATTCCAATTGCTCGGTCCCTGCTTCTAGCCGTTGCAGGTCGAGGAGATCTTGAATGAGTTCGATTTCGCGATCGCATTCCTGTTCGAGCACGCTTAAATAGCGATCTAGCTTATCGGCAATCTCCTGACTTTGCTCCCCTTCGGGAAAGAGGGGGCGACAGTTGTCAATTCCCACTTCCAACATGTGCAGCGACATCTTAATGTTGGCTACGGGCGATCGCAGCTCGTGCGAGACGGTACTTAAAAAATCATCTTTGAGCTGATTGAGCTGATTGAGCTCCCGCACCTGGGTTCGCGCAGTCTGATAGAGACGGGCTTGACGAATGGCGATCGCGCACTGGCTGGCCACTTGCTGGGCCAGACGGATTTCTAACCCGCCAAACGTCCAATGTTTACAGCGAAAAATCCACATGTCTCCCAACACTTGCCGATCGTCAGCAATGGGAAGGGCCAAAATTGCTGTGGGAGGGCGATTGAAGAGTGGATCGAGCTCGCAAAACTGGCAGGAATGGCGCTGCAATAGCCGCGCGTAGCGATACGGAGACTGTTCCATATCGATTTCGGTTGACTGAGCGGGAGACAAGGAGACAGTGTGTTCCACCACAATGTGCGATTTCTGTCTCTGACTGTCGTATAGGCTAATGTTGCAACCGTCGGCCATGAGAGCGTTCGCCACCTCCCGCGCAGCAGTTTGTAAAATCTGGGTTTCGTCCAAACTATCTCTGACTTTGTCAGTGATGCGCTTGAGGGTAGCCTCATAGCCTAAGGCTTTAGAGACCTGAGCAGTCCGTTGCTCCACTTGCTGCTCTAGCGTTTGATTGAGCTGCCGCACTTGCTCGTATAACTTGGCTTGCTGAATTGCAACCGCCAACTGATCGGCAATCCGCGCGAACAACTGTTGTTCGCTGGCAGTCCATTGGCGGGGACGATCGCATTGTTGCAAATTGAAGATGCCGATGAGCTGTCCCTCAAATCGAATGCCGACCACTAGGAGAGATTCGATCTGTAACTCCCGTGCTTTGGCGATCGCTAAATCCGCAAGCAGGGGAGATTGTTGAACGTGGTCAGCCGCGATCGGCAAGTCACTGGCGATAACAGACTGAGCGAGGGGGTTGCCCGCAATCGGAATGACACAGCCCTTCATATCCGAGATGCCGGGAGTGGATGCGGTAAAGCCATAGGTGAAGCTCTCATCGGATTCGCAGCACAAGCCCACGGCACAACGACTGGATTGAAACGCTTCTAGTGTCAATTCGACCGCATCCTGCAGCACCTGTGCTAGGTCTAAGCTATCCCGCATGTCTCGGACAATGCGGTTGAGAATCGAATGCTGTTGGGCTTGGTGGCGGGCTTGATGGTAGAGCTGACCTTGCTGGATGGCAATACCCACTTGTGTGGACAGTCGCTGGAAAAGCTCAATATCGGCTGGCTGCCACTGGCGCGGTCCCGAACATTGGTGAGCCGCGAGCAGCCCCCACAAGTGACCGTCCGCCAAAATGGGCACGACTAGGTTGGCCCGAACGGCATAGTCAGATAGCAGCCGGACGTAGCATTCATCTAAGCTGCCATCTCGAATATCGGCGATCGCGTGAATGCGATCGCCCAGTCTGTAGCCCTCTACGATTTCGTTTTGTTCGATCAGACATTCATCGACAAGATTATCTCCAAGGGTTGTGGGCCAACCGGCCTGCACGGATTCGTAGGCAATCGTGCCCCGCATCTGGGCATCAAATTGATAAATTAAGACTCGATCGACCTGCAGGGCATCTCGCAGCTCTGTAACCGTGGTTGTCAGGATGGTGCCGAGATCGAGAGAGTTGCGGATGCGTTCGGCAATGGCTGCAATCAAACGCTGTTGAGTGGCGCTATTTTGCAATTCCAACTGAGCTTGTTGGCGATCGGTAATATCGGTGGCTATGCCGCATAAAGCATAGATTTCGCCCGCTTCGTCACCGAGGGGAGTGAGGGCGGTCAATTGGGTACGCACTTGTCCGGCATACCAGGCTGTCTCTTCACAAAGTTGAGGGCGGCCGGAAGTCAATACAGCACGATCGTGGTCCTCTAGGGCGGCGGCGATCGCCTCGGGGAATAAATCGCGATCGGTTTTGCCCTGCAAGTCTCGAGGGGATTGGCCGCACAGATTGGCAAAGTGCTTATTAGCCATCAGGTATTGCAGTTGCCGATCTTTCACGAAGATAGAAGTGGGGGAATTTTCGAGCACGGCTTGCAGGCGCTGCTGACTGGTAAACAGGTCTGTGCGGGATTTTTGGTGGGCCGAGACTTCTCGCTCTAGATCTCGAGCGATCTGAGCAATGTGCCGATAATATCGGTCTGAGTTTTGCCACAACCGCACAACCCCCGCCGCTATGAAACCGATCGCAATGCTGGAGGCACCGACTGTCAGAGACAGCCGGTGCCATTGAAATGCAAACTCCTGTTGTGGCAAAACTTCTAACATCACTGCCAAATTCGTCAGTTCAATCGTCTGGCGAACGGGATGTTCGTTACGGGCAGCATTGGCACCATTCATCCAAAATGTTTGCCCCCCATGAGAGGCGGTAACCGCCACAAGCTGGTTCAGTTCGCTCGGACCGATCTCGTACTGCAGTAGATCGCGGACATTTAAGAGCCCTACATGGTGACCGATAGACATTTCCCCCTTACCGACAATGGGCAGATGGAGAATCGCCCAGCCATTTTGCCAAATTGCGGCTAGCGGATCTTTTCGCAATTCGGGAGCGGCCAATCTAGCTTGCCGAATCAATGCCAGCAACTCGCGGCGATCGCGATCGCCGCGAGCCTGAAGGTCGGTCAAGTTCCATTCGCGATCGAGCTTCGCGATGGCTTCGGCAGATTCGAAGCTGTCAATAAACAGGGCGGCACTCTCCCTCCAAACGAGGTCGCGATCGGCAGCTTCAGGTGACAACAGCCCCTGCGAAATTTGGGTCGTTTGAGAGAGCGCTAGCGTTAAACTGTCCCAATGGCGATCGACTTGTCGGGCGAGACGATCGGTTTCGAGCTGCAGCGTCGTTGCGAGCGAATCCCGCTCCCGAGCGTAAAGATCGAGTGCAAAAGCAACACCGAGGGTCGCTACTCCAGTTCCTACCACCAGCGGCAACCAGCGCCACTTGCCCCAATTGCTCCAATCGCCCAAATGAAAATCTGTCCACCGGTAGCTGCTGGATAGCCAAGGACGAACGCGGCGGAATCTTGTCATACTAAGCGTTCTGGGTAGAGATGGATCCTAATACGCGATCGGGGTCGAATAATGTTAGCACATTCGTCTATCGTTCCTTTGTAGTCTCGCCAAACCAGCAAATCTCGCAAGCTCTCGGCGAATTTAGGCTCGACATCAGCTTGCGATCGCCCCAGTCATTGAGCAGTTTTCCCTGCAGCCCCGACACCCAATCGATTTGGGCAGCCATCTATAAAAAATCCCCTCTCGAGCAAAGCTGAGAGGGGCCAGTAGTCAGAAGGACGAGAAGAACAGAAACTGCTCAGGCCAGCAGAGCGCGGGCAGTGTTGCAGACGTTCTCAACCGTAAAGCCGAACTTCTCCATACATACCGGACCGGGGGCAGAAGCGCCGAAGCGATCGATACCGATTGCCGCACCGTCAAAGCCAATGTACTTGTACCAACCACCGGTAACCCCGGCTTCAATCGAGACGCGCTTGGTTACGCTGGGGGGCAAAACGGAATCGCGATACTGCTTGGGTTGGGCGTCAAACACATCGCAGGAGGGCATCGACACCACCCGCACCGCCTTGCCTTCGCTCGCTAGTACCCCAGCTGCTTCCACTGCGAGGGCCACTTCAGAACCCGTTGCAATCAAAATCAGCTCGGGATTGTCTGCATCGACAACGATGTACCCCCCCTTGAGCGTGCCTTCCACTGAGGTTCCTGCCTGATTCTTGAGTCCTTGGCGGGAGAATGCAAATAGCGTCGGAGTCTTGGTCTGAGTCAGCGCTGACTTGTAAGCCCCTACCGTCTCCTTGACGTCAGCAGGACGAAAGCAGTGTAGGTTTGGAATCAGACGCAGAGAAGCTAAGGTTTCCACTGGCTGGTGGGTGGGGCCATCTTCGCCCAGAGCGACAGAGTCGTGGGTCATGACGTGCAGCACGCGCACTTGGGACAGCGCAGAGAGGCGGATCGCCGCCCGCATGTAGTCCGTAAAGATCAAAAAAGTGGCCCCGTAGGGAATCAAGCCGCCGTGGAGGGCCATACCATTCAAGACTGCTCCCATGCCGTGTTCGCGTACGCCAAAGTGGAAGTTGCGACCTTCGTAAGAACCCGGCTCGAAGTAGGGCTCCCCTTTCACTTCCGTCATGTTGGAGTGGGATAGATCGGCAGAGCCGCCCAGCAGCTCGGGAATGGCTGGAGATAGCGCATTCAGGGCAAATCCAGACAGCTTGCGGGTGGAGTTCTCTCGATCGAGGATGGTTTCCAGAGCGGCTTCCCAACCGTCGGGGAGCTGGCCGGACATCATCCGCTTGTACTCAGCAGCTTCAGCAGGATACGCCTTCTCGTAGGCGGCAAAGCGGCTGTTCCACTCTGCTTCGAGCGTCGCACCGCTATTCACTGCGGCGCGGAAGTGATTGAGAACATCATCGGGAACGTAAAAGGCAGGCTCGGTGGGCCAGCCCAAAGTTTCCTTGGTGAGGGTCACTTCTTCGGGACCGAGGGGGGAACCGTGAACGCCAGCAGTGCCGGACATATTGGGAGAGCCGTAGCCGATGGTGGTGGTAACCACAATGAAGGAGGGCTTGTCCGTGACTGCTTTCGCCTCGAAGATCGCCTTTTCAATCGCATCCAAGTCGCTGTTGCCGTTCTCTACGTAGGTGACGTGCCAGCCGTAGGCTTCGTAACGCTTGCCCACATCTTCGGTAAAGGCAATCTCGGTACTGCCCTCAATCGAAATGCTGTTGCTGTCGTAAAAAACAATCAGCTTGCCCAGCCCCAGGTGACCGGCCATGGATGCTGCCTCGCTGGCAATTCCTTCCATATTGCAGCCGTCGCCTGCAATCACATAAGTGTAGTGATCGACGATGGTGTGGCCGGGCTTGTTGAAGCGGGCGGCTAGGTGAGCTTCGGCGATCGCCAGCCCGACGCCGTTACCGATGCCTTGGCCTAAGGGGCCGGTGGTGACTTCAACCCCTGCAGTCTCAAAGTTTTCGGGGTGACCGGGGGTGTTGCTGCCCCACTGGCGGAATTGCCCGAGATCGTCGAGGGAAACGTCGTAGCCAGTCAGGTAGAGCAGGGCGTACTGCAGCATGCAGCCGTGACCGGCGGATAGGACAAAGCGATCGCGGTTGGACCAATCGGGGTTTTTGGGGTTGAACTTCATGAAGTTCTTCCAGAGCACGTAGGCCATAGGGGCTGCGCCCATGGGTAGGCCGGGGTGACCGGATTTAGCCTTTTGAACGGCGTCCACTGCCAAGAAGCGAATGGAGTTGATTGCAAGTTCTTGCAGAGATTGGGTGGCAACAGTCATGAACGATCTCTCAATCCGTAATTAACGTGTGGGGCTTTTCAACTGCGCCCAAGGCGCGATCGCAGGTCTAGAACTCGCCATTGCAGGCAATCGGGTGAGGGAGGAAGTCCCACTTAGTGCAAAGTTTGACGTTCGCCCAGCGAACAAACAGCTCCAGTGTAAACTGAAATGTCCTTTGCTAGAGCGCGTTTGGCTGGCCTCGATTCAGTTCCGATTAGAGCAATTTCTGCAATGCCCCATCTCCTTCGCAAAGCAGTCATTCCCACTGCCGGACGCGGAACGCGACTGCTGCCAGCAACACAGTCGGTGCCGAAGGAACTCTTGCCGATTGGCTCTGTACCGATGCTGCATCGGGCGATCGCCGAATTGGTGCGGGGGGATGTGCGAGAGATTGCGATTGTGGTCAGCCCCGAGAAGCCTTTAGTGCGGGAATACCTGCTGAGTGCAAGCGATCGCCTCAATTGCCAGATCGAATTTATCGTGCAGGAGCAGCCTCGCGGAGTCGCCGATGCGATTCTGCTAGCCGATGCCTTTTTGGCAAACGAGCCCTTCATTTTTTTCATGCCAGATGAAGTCTGCTTTTGCCCTACATCTCCAATCGAGCAGCTTGCAAGTGCTTATCAGCAATACGAACAGGCGCTGCTGGCGCTAACCTGGGTTCCGCCAGAGTGGTCGGAGTTCTTTCAAGGGACGGGGCGCATTGCCACAAAATTGGTACAGGAGAATCTCTATCGGATTACTCAACTGAAGGATAAAAGCCGCGATCGCTTTTCCAGTTCCAATGCCGGTCAACCCAAAGGAGCGGGCATTGGCGTGCTCGATCGAGAGTTTTTGGACTTAGCTCGAAAGGCCCAGGCGGTCTTTGCAGGCAAAGCAGAATTTGACGATGTACCCATCTGGCAAGAATTGGTCCGGCGCGATCGCCTGTTGGGGGTGATGACAGATGGAGCGATTGTGGATGCGGGCAATCCCTTGGGATTCAGTCTTGCCAATCGTTACTGGCTGGAGACGGGTCGGCACTTGAATCTTGAAGTTTCATGAAGTATTGTTAACTAAGCCGCTTATCTCTGGCAGTCTGCTCTCAAAACGCCGTTCTTCCCCCCTCTTTTATGACGTTTTTCCAGTTTTCTGCTCCTCTGCTGCGCCGCAAACAAACTGCCCTCGATATTCAAGATTTAACCGGCCTGCTCGATATCCACTGGAAAATCGGCGATATTACAGTCTTTCGCGCGATGTATACGCGCATCGACCAAGTATTTGTGGTGTGGGGACTGGTCATTGCTGCCATTTTTGCGACGGCTCAATACCTGCCACTGAGTTGGACCCTGCAGGCTTGGGTTTGGTCGGCGCTGACGGCGATCGCGATCGCCACCACCAGCAATCTGGCCTGGTTTTGGGTGCGAGTCGAGCGACTGCGTTGGCTGGTGTATTGGTGGGCTGCCGTTATGCTAATTGGTTTGCTCGCAACCAACTACAGCATCTCGACTGCCTGGGTACCCGGATTGACTCACCTATGTTCCCTATGGCTGGGATTGAGCGCTCTGGGCTATGTCGTAACGGGCTGGGGAATCCATTCCCGCGTCTTTTCGATCGCGGGAGCATTGCATATCTGCGGTATTTTTTTGTTGCCATTAGTGCCCGGATGGCAGTTTTTGTTCACTGGAGGCGTGATGGCAGGCTGTTTGCTACTACTGGCAGAACTGCAGTGGGATATGCGTCCTCCAATTCAGCTTGATGTCTTGACCCTAGAACAGCAAGCGTTCAACCGCCAGCAGCACCAGCTCAGACAAATGAGCTGATTGCCAGCGTTAAGAGTTGCTGCATTGTTGTGGGGATTTATTAAGAGTCCATAATAATTAAAGAGACAGATCGCTCTAGCACTGCAGGGTGCTTTGCCAAGCTGAGTGCTTTAAAACTCTGGGAGCCGAGTGCTCTAAAACTGTAGGTTCATAGTGGGATTTTTTGCTGTTTGGCCCGCGAATTGCTCCCGAAGGAGAACGATGCCAGGGAAGCAAGTGAGACAGCCTCACGACCGTGCTGAGCCGATTTGTTTGACGGTCTCCGTCATCTTTGCAATTCACACCTAGCGGTGCGGGGTTTTTATCGTTTCCCCTGCCTCGCGATCGCTTATGGAGTGCGAAACCGCTCATTAGAACAGCCTGAGGCGATCGACGCGATATTTCACTAGCTGCGGCTTCCACGAGGGAGCCGCATTCATTTACCCAGTGGTGTCCCCAGAGGCCATCGGAGCAGTATTCGGGTATCCCGAGTCGATCGCGCTAAGCTAGAGTCCGCGCCCATCCCCCCACTCACTTTCCTCTATCCATTTTTTTACATGTTTGTATTTGCATCCATCGGCATCCTGGCACTCCTTATCCTCGTTCACGAAGCCGGACATTTTGCCGCTGCTCGGCTGCAAGGCATTCACGCCAACCGCTTTTCGATCGGGTTTGGCCCCATTGTCTGGAGCTACGAAGGCAAACAGACCGAATACGCGCTGCGAGCTTTACCCCTAGGGGGGTTTGTGGGCTTTCCCGATGACGATCCCGATTGCCCGTTTCCGCCCGACGATCCCGATTTGTTGCGCAATCGTCCCGTGCTCGATCGCGCGGTGGTCATGTCTGCTGGAGTACTCTCCAACCTCGTGTTTGCTTATATTGTGCTGTTGGTGATGGTGGTGACCCTCGGGGTTCCCACTCCAGCTCAGTTCAATCCGGGAATTATCTTACCGGACGTGGCGGCTGAGGGACCGGCACAAGTGGCCGGGGTGCAGCCCGGAGATGTGATTTTGCAAGTGAACGATCTCGACTTGCGGCGCATTGAAGATGAGGAAGCGGCAGAAGAGGCGATCGGCGAGTTTCAGGCAATCGTCAGGGAAAGTAACGGCCAACCGGTGCAGGTCGAAGTGCAGCGGTTCGGGCAGACCGAAGTCGAAACCCTAGTGGTGACCCCCGAAATTCCGGCTGGAGGAAGCAATCCCGTCATTGGTGTGACCTTAGCCCCCAACCAAGAGATTGTCTTTCAGCGACCCGATGGCATTGGCCCCATGTTGGCCGCATCGGGAGCAGCCTATCAACGAATTGTGACGCTGAATCTGCGGGGGTTTGCCCAGCTTTTAGGGAATTTCCAAAATACGGCAGGCCAAATTGCCGGTCCGGTGGGTATTGTCAAAATTGGGGCAGATTTGGCGCGGGACGATTCAGCCAGTTTGTTCAATTTTGCGGCTTTGATCAGCATCAACTTGGCCATTATCAATATTTTGCCGCTGCCCGCGCTCGATGGCGGTCACTTAATGTTTTTGGCCATTGAAGCCGTGCGCGGCAGGCGCTTGCCCAAGGCGATCGAAGATCGGGTGATGCAAACAGGATTGCTGCTGCTACTCGGCTTGGGGGTGGTGTTGATTCTCAAAGATACGGCAAGTTTGGTCACAGGGGCGGGGTAAGTGCCAAAGCCATCGAAAACCAAGCTGCGGGCCTTGGAAATTTTGTACCGCCTCAAGCAGGAATATCCCGATTCCACCTGCGCCCTCAATTACGAAACGCCGTTGCAGCTCTTAGTGGCGGTCATCCTGTCCGCTCAATGCACCGATAAGCGGGTAAATCTAGTGACGCCGGAGCTGTTTCGGCAATTTCCCGATGCACCTGCATTGGCGATGGCCGATCGCGAAGATATCGAAAGCGCGATTCGCTCCACAGGCTTCTACCGCAATAAAGCCAAACACATCCAAGGGGCCTGCCAAAAGATTGTCAAAGAGTTTGACGGCAGCGTGCCGAGGACTATGGCCGAGTTACTCACATTGCCGGGGGTAGCGCGCAAGACAGCGAATGTGGTGCTCGCCCATGCCTTCGGTATCAATGCTGGCGTCACAGTCGATACCCACGTCAAACGCTTGAGCAACCGGCTCGCATTGACGCAGCATAGCAATCCGGTGCGGATTGAAAAAGACTTAATGCGATTGATTCCGCAGCCGGATTGGGAAAATTGGTCTATCCGGCTCATCGACCACGGACGGGCAGTGTGCAACGCCCGCAAGCCCCGCTGTCAGGAGTGCGTCCTATTCGACTTGTGTCCGACGGGGCAGGTGTACCTGGAAAATCCCACTGCACCCAAACTGTCGCGATCGCGCTCTCGGGCCTAGTTCAATATCTGCTCGATCGCTGGTCCGCAGGAGCTTAATTGCTGCCCGTTATAGATTGATGGCGAACTGCGATAAACCCCGTAGATTACGCCTTCACCGAAGAGTTCTCGATGGGAACGCTCTCGTTAAAGTCGCGCTGGTCGAATAGGTGCAACGTGCGAATGGGATAGGGGATGGTAATGTCCGCATCGTCGCAGGCGCGTTTGAGCTGCACGACTACTTCTGACTGGATACGGCGGACGTGGATTTTTTGAGGTAGCGTCCAGTAGCGTACCTTAAAGTCAATTGAACTACCGCCAAACCCCACAACATCCACTTCTGGAGCAGGAATATTGACAATACCATCCACGCGTCCGAGCACTTGCAAAAAAACTTCTTTGGCTTTGGGCAAAGGAGTGGTGTAATCCACGCCAATATCCAAATCAGTGCGGCGATGGCTGTGGGCAGTTAAAACGTGAATGGGATTGGTAAAAATCAGAGCATTCGGAATATCGACCAATTCCCCTTGGTAGGTGTGAAGCTTTGTGGAGCGGATCTGGATGGATTCTACAGTGCCTTCAAACCCATTAACGACCACCTGATCGCCCAACTGAAAGGGTTCTTCCAGCAGTAATAAAACGCCAGCAAGGAAGTTTTTGAAAATATCTTGGAAGGCAAAACCGATGGCGACCGAGCCCAAGCCCAGCAAGCCAATAATGTCTCCCAACCGTAAGTCGGGAAAGGCAATCACGCCAGCGACGATCGCCCCTCCAAGCCACACCGCCACCCGACTAGTCTGCACGAACAGCGATTGCAGCGATCGACTGGAAACGGTTTGTCTGGCCAGGGCTTCAACCAACTGGCTGACAAAGCGAGTCGCGTAGCGAGTCAGAAATAAAATGCCGACTGCCAAAAGGGCTGCAGGCAGGAGTGTTACTGCTTGTCCGAAAATGTCGAGTAAGCTAGTCTGAATTTCTTGTAAGAGTGCTTGCATGAGTATGGTCAACAAATGAGCGTGGGCTAGCAATCGGCGAGATCGCGACTGCTGAAAACTTATCAGAGAATTACTTCTCTAGATAGGACGCATCGCGAGTAAGACTTGTTTCCGGCTTAGAACGTTTTCTGCCGACAAGAGTATAAGGTTACTACCGACGGCGATATTCGTCACCACAATCGCCGATCGCCTCGATTAAATCGCGGGACCGAGACGAAACTTGTGCGATCGCCTCTAAATCAGCTGGATCCAATTGGAAGCCAAACACCCTGGCATTGTCTTCAATATGCTCGGCAATTCCCAGCCGCGCCCCCACAATTGCCCCTGCCACGGCAGGTTGGTCGAGTACGTAGCGAACGGCCACATTGGCAAGACTGACTTGGTGCTTGCGGGCAATTCGATCGAGCACGTGCAACAAATCCTGAAACAGCTCCCAACCGCCCCACACATCCACCATCTGCTTGTATTTACGCAGCGAAACGGTTGCGAGGCGATCGAGCTGAGGTTCCGGTGCATCGAGATAGACCTGGGAGAGCAATCCCCCGCAGAGGGTGCCGTAGGCGAGCAGCTTAATGCCCCGTTCCAGACAAAACGGCACCATGAACTGGAGAGGGCGGCGATCGACCAGCGAGAATTGCACCTGGTTGGATACCAGTTCCACTTCACTGTCAGCAATCTTGCCCAGATGCTCGGTATCGAAGTTGGTTACCCCCAAGTGCCGAATCGCTCCTTCCCCCTGCAAATCGACCATGTGCTGCAGGGCATCTAAATAGCGAGGATCGCTGTAGTCCCACCAGTGGAACTGCAATAGATCGAGGGTCTCGACCCCCATACGTCGCCGCGCGAGATTGAGATTGCGTTCCACCACCTGCCGCGTCATGCGACCGGGACGAGGCACCCACTTCGTAAACGCTTGCATGCTTTTGAGCGCGGTTTGCCCCCGCTGCGAGGCCAATTCCCGCCGAAATGCCCCAATGAAATCTTCGGCAGGCCCGTAATGGTCGGCTAAATCCCAGGTGGTATAGCCTGCATCCACATAGCGGAACATCGCCGCTAGGGCAGCTTGCGGATCGATCGTGCCGTGGGCTCCAGACACCTGCCACATGCCGTTGAGCAAGCGGCAAATGGTCATATCGTCGGTAAACTGCACTCGACTGGCAAAGGGAAGGGGCAGCGTTGCTGAAATCATGTATCGAATTGCGAGGGAATCGCGGCTGAACGCATTCCCATTTTTGCACGGTAGCGAAAGGCTGAAATCTGGAAAATTGAGGAGCACTCGCGGGGAGGCAGGCTATGCGATCGTGCGATCGAACTGCCGGATTGAGTATATTTGCGCGATAGACGAGTTAAATCTCCAGCTAGCCTCTACCCTTGAAAAGTAAGAATGCTATCGGGCAGAGTAAAAGACGGGGGGTCAGTTCGGCAGTAGGCTTTCCCTAAGGGCGATCGGCTTGCTTCATTCAGTCGAAAGGAGCGCCCCGATACTGCCAACCACAGTCCCCATTGCTCGACAGGGAATGTGCGACTGGTCATTCTGTGGTTTATTGAGATCCCTAGCAGCACCTCACTCAACGCTTATGACTGCTCTTGTCATTGTCGAATCGCCAACGAAAGCACGCACCATCCGCAACTTCCTGCCCGCTGGGTATCAGGTGGAAGCCTCGATGGGTCACATTCGCGATTTGCCCCAATCTGCGTCAGAGATTCCTGCCGCAGTTAAGAAAGAAGAGTGGTCCCGCATTGGGGTCAATGTTCGAGCCAACTTCGAACCGCTTTACGTCATTCCCAAAGACAAGCAGAAACGGGTCAAAGAGCTGCGTGCAGCCCTCAAATCTGCTGAAGAATTAATTCTTGCCACTGACGAAGATCGCGAAGGCGAAAGTATTAGCTGGCACCTGCAGCAAGTGCTCAAGCCGAAAGTCCCCATCAAGCGCATGGTCTTTCACGAAATTACGCGCGAGGCCATTCAAGCCGCACTGGCAGACTGCCGCGATATCGACGAGCATCTCGTCCGCGCCCAAGAAACCCGACGCATCCTCGATCGCCTCGTGGGCTATACCCTGTCTCCCCTGCTGTGGAAGAAAATCGCCCCCCGTCTCTCAGCCGGACGGGTGCAATCGGTGGCCGTCACCCTGTTGGTGGAACGGGAGCGGGAACGTCGGGCCTTCAAACAGGGCAGCTATTGGGATCTCAAGGCCGATCTGGAGCACGACAACACTGCCTTTGGTGCGACATTGGTGGCGCTGGCAGGCAAAAAACTCGCCACGGGCAAAGATTTTGATGAATCCACCGGCCGCATTGCTGCAGGCCGCGATGTCCTGTTGCTGGATAAAGTGCAGGCAGAAGCCTTACAAGCCCGGATTGCCGATAAAGAGTGGCTGGTTGCCACTGTTGAAGAGCGGGCCAGTACCCGCAAACCCGCTCCCCCCTTCACCACCTCCACGCTGCAGCAGGAGGCAAATCGCAAGTTGAGGCAATCGGCCCGAAATACCATGAGGACAGCCCAAAAGCTGTATGAAGAGGGCTACATCACCTACATGCGGACAGACTCCGTGCATCTGTCTCAACAGGCCATCTCTGCTGCCCGAGACTGCGTTGAAGCAAAATATGGCTCTGACTTCCTCAGTCCCGCGCCGCGCCAGTTTTCCACCAAGAGCAAGGGCGCTCAAGAGGCCCACGAAGCCATTCGTCCGGCAGGCTCGCAGTTCCGCACCCCTGCCGATACGCCCCTCAAGGGACCAGAGCTCGCCCTCTACGACCTGATTTGGAAGCGGACGGTGGCTACCCAAATGGCCAATGCCCGCCAAACCCACACCACCGTCACCCTAGAGGTGGAAGATGCAGAGTTTCGCGCCACCGGCAAGCGGATTGACTTCCCCGGCTTCTTCCGCGCCTACGTCGAGGGCTCCGACAATCCCGATGCTGCCCTCGAAGATCGCGAAGCCATTCTGCCCCAACTAGCAGTGGGCGATCGCCCCAACTGCACTGCCGTGAATCCCGTCGGTCACGAGACCCAACCCCCTGCCCGCTACACCGAAGCCTCGCTGGTCAAAGCACTGGAGAAAGAGGGTGTGGGTCGGCCCAGTACCTATGCCACCATCATCAGCACCATCCAAGATCGCGGTTATGCCCAGATGGTGAAAAATGCTCTAACTCCGACCTATACGGCCTTTGCCGTGACCAATCTGCTGCAGGAGCACTTCCCGACATTGGTGGACACCCACTTCACCGCCGAAATGGAATCTACCCTGGACAACATCGCCTCGGGTACCGCAGAATGGCTGCCCTATCTTTCCGAGTTTTATCTGGGTGAGGAGGGGCTCGAAACTAGGGTCAAGGTGCGGGAGACAGACATCGAACCGAGCAAGGCGCGATCGATCCAGCTAGATGGGTTGGAAACTGCCATCCGCATCGGCCAGTACGGCCCTTACATTCAGGTGGAAGGCCAAGCGGGAGAGGTGCGGGCTTCCATTCCCAATGACGTTCCTCCTGCCGATCTCGATGCCGCCGATCTGGAGCGGGCCATCAAAACTAAGCTAGAAGGCCCGGAGCAGTTGGGCACCTTCCCAGACACGGATGACCCGATCTATCTGCTGGTGGGACCATACGGCCCTTACGTGCAATTGGGACAGGTTTCGGAGGAGAATAAAAAGCCGAAACGGGTGTCGCTGCCCAAGGGCCTGTCGGCGGAGGATGTCACAGAGGCAAAGGCGATCGCCCTGTTGCGTTTGCCCCGCACCCTGGGAGAGCACCCCGAGACTGGCAAGACCGTTAAAGCGGGATTGGGGCGATTCGGTCCTTATGTGGTTTGCGATGGAGAGTTTCGCTCTCTGAAAAAAGATGACGATGTGCTCTCGGTGGAGTTGCCCCGCGCTCTAGAACTCTTGGCCATTCCCAAGCGCGGTCGCGGCGGCAGCACGGCCAAGCCTCTGCGGGAGCTGGGAGCTCACCCTGAAGATGGAGAAGTTGTGGGTGTCTTTGACGGTCGTTACGGCCCCTATGTCAAGCACGGTAAGGTCAATGCCTCGCTCCCCAAAGATGTCGGCATCGAGGAGGTGACGCTGGAGCAGGCGATGGAATTGCTCGCCGCCCGCGCTAACCAGAAAGGGGGGACGAAGGGCAAGAAGGCCAAGGCATCTAGTAAGGCATCTAGTAAGAGCAAAACAACCAGTAAGACGAAAGCCAAGGCTAGTTCTGCCACTAAATCTAAAACCTCCACTCGCAAGAAAACGAGCTCGTGACAGGCTTCTGAAATTCAGCGATCGGCTGAACCGAACGCTTGCTAAGAGATCTCAACACTCTGACGAATCTGAGAAGTCTTTAGGACTATTGCAAGAATGGGAATGCGCTAAGATGCAATTGCAGTAGCTTTGCAGTATTGCTGCAGTAACTTTCACTGTAATGGCTGCTAACTGAATTAAGCGCTGAGAGGCTGCCATGGCAAGTAGGAAGAAAACCGTCCGACTCACAGTTGATGTGACTCCCGAGCTGTACGATTCCATCACCGAGATGGCCGAACAACTCCACGGCTCGAAGAGTGAGGTCTTTAGAAAGGGGATCGCTCTGCTTCAGTTCGCCTTAGAGGCAAAAGCACAGGGCAAGAAGTTTGGCGTGGCCGAGAAAGACCAGCCGCTCGCGACTGAATTGGTTGGCCTGTGACAGAGCGCCACATTAACGACCTCATCGCTGAAGGGATTCTGAAGGTTGAGACTTCAGAATCTCCTGAGGATGCAGTACATCGACGGCGAAAGGACTTTTGGATGACGCTTGCAGCCATAGTGCTCGCTGTGGGATTTACGATCGGTCTTGGCGTGTTTGCTGGCAAGTTCTTGTGGCGGGGTCAAGGGACTGCCGAAGAGCGCATGTGGGCAGCTTCAGTCATGACAAGTATTGCAACTGGGGCTATAGGCTTTGCCTTTGGCAAAAATATATGAGCTATGGAATCCCCCAACTAATTCCCATCCCCAATCGTACTGGAGGCTTGACGATGCAGGTCTAACTCGGCGATCGCGACTGAGGGAATTTCGCTAGCATGACATGATGTAGGTAGATTGCGCCCCTCAACAATGCAGACTTCCGAGTCATCCACTCCTACCGAATCTTCCCCCCCCGAAAGCAATGGGTTCTTGCGATCGTTTTGGCAATGGTGGAAAGACTACCTGCAGGAGTTGCGGTTAGAAACTCGCCTCCTGTTTGCTGCCACCCTAGCGGTGTCGTTGGTGGTCAGCGGCTTCACGTTTTGGGCCGTCGATACAATTCAGCAAGATGCCCAGATCAACGACATTCGCTTCGGCAAAGATTTAGCCCTGTTATTGGCTGCCGATGTGGCCCCCTTGGTGGCAGAAGGGCAGCAGGCCAAAGTGGCTCGCCTCTCGCGCCAGTACTTTCAGAGCACCTCTAGCATTCGCTACTTGCTCTATGCCGATCCCAATGGCGATATTTATTACGGCATCCCTTTTTCCAATGCCGATCTGAGCACCTCACTAACGATTAGCCGCCGCCTGCAGCTACCCGAAGGTCGACGTCCCACAGAGGGCGTTCCGCTCGTGCGCACCCACGACACCCCTGATGGCCGCGTCACAGATATTTTTGTCGGTATCTACAACAACAGCAAGTTTCTGGGCACGTTGGGGTTGGGAATCAATCCCAATTCCATTGTGGTGCGATCGTCGAGTCTGACCAGTAACGTCACCACAGGGGTGTTTGTGGCGGTGTGGGTCTTGGCAATTTTAGGGGCAGTGTTTAACGCCTTAACCATTACTCAACCCCTTAAGGAACTGGTGTCGGGGGTGCAAGGGATTTCGGCGGGAAATTTTCAACAGCGGATTAATTTGCCGTTTGGGGGAGAACTGGGACAACTGATTGGCAGTTTCAATCGGATGGCAGAGAAGCTGCAACGGTACGAAGAACAAAATATTGAGGAGCTAACCGCCGAGAAAGCCAAGCTGGAAACGTTGGTATCCACCATTGTGGATGGAGCCGTCCTGCTAGACCCAAAACTGGCGATTTTGCTGGTCAACCCGGCGGCCCTGCGCCTGTTGAATTGGCAGGGCAAGGATATTTCGGGCCAGCCGGTGCTGGATTATTTGCCCGAAGCTTTTCAGTTGGAAATTGCTCCGTCGCTGCTGGCAATGGCTCGGGGGGAATTAGAGGGGGAAGAGTTTCGGATTGCGCTAACAGAACCCAATCAGCGAGTGGTTCGGGTCTTGCTCTCGACAGTCCTCGATCGCGGGCGGGAAAACCTCAAGAGCATCGCAATCACGATCCAGGACATTACTCGAGAGGTGGCCCTCAACGAAGCGCAAAGCCAATTTATTAGCAATGTCAGTCACGAGTTGCGCACCCCGCTGTTTAACATCAAGTCATTTATCGAGACCCTGCAAGAGTTTGGCGATCGCATCTCCCCCGAAGAGCGACAAGATTTTCTCGATACCGCCAACCGAGAGACCGATCGCCTCACCCGTCTAGTCAACGACGTACTCGACCTCTCCCGTTTGGCCTCCGGCCGCCAATACCAGTTCGAGGCGATCGATATTTTTGCCCCCATCGACCAGACCTTGCGCACTTACCAACTCAACGCCCGCGACAAAGGCATCCAACTGCGCCAAGAGTTAGATGAGTCACTGCCGGAGGTCTGGGGCAATTACGACCTGTTGCTGCAGGTGTTCGCCAACTTAGTGGGGAATGCCTTAAAATTCACTCCTTCGGGGGGAGAAGTTGCGATTCGCGCCCGTCGACTGCAGGTGGAAGAAAGCGATCGTGAAGTGGTTCGGATCGAGATCGCCGACACCGGCATTGGCGTCGATTCTGAAGATCGCGACAAGATCTTCAATCGCTTCTTCCGGGCCGAAAATCGCGTCCACACCCTAGAGGGCACCGGTCTGGGCCTCTCAATTGTGCGCAATATCCTCGAAAAGCATCACACCCAAATTCGCGTCGATAGCACCCCCGGCAAGGGCAGTACCTTCTGGTTCGACCTACACCAATACAGTACGGTGGAGCCCGATGCCTGCTCGCTGGCCTCTTAGTCCTACCCCTCCTCTGCCCCTACTCCGCTCATGCCTCTCTCGTCCTCGCACCTCTCCCCCTCTGTTCGCAATGCCCCCGAAACCAAGGTTACGGGCAAAAATTATCAAGCCCTACTGCTACTCTCCATTTGCACGGGTTTGTTGTTTGGCGGGATTGGAACTCGATTGGCCCACTTGCAAATTGCCCAAAACGCCCATAACCGGAAGCTAGCGGACAACAACCACATTCGCCTCATCCCCATTCCTCCCGAACGGGGGCGCATTCTCGATCGCAATGGCGAACTGCTAGCAGGTACGCAGCTCGCCCACGGCGTATTTATTTGGCCCTTGGCCCAACCCGAACAGGACTGGGCATTAGTGGCAGAAAGACTGTCGGGGTATATCGACATTCCTGCTGGCGAGATTCTCGAACGTTTAGAGCGAGCGGGCTATAACGCGCCGTTTCCGGTCCGTATTTTGCGCAATGCCAACCCGGAAATGGTTACGCGACTGCAGGAGAACATTGAAGATCTGCCGGGAATCATCGTGCAGCCAGAGGCCGTGCGCTTCTATCCCAGTGGCGACTTGGCAGCACACCTGTTGGGCTACGCTGGCGAAATCACGGCTGAGGAATTGGCTGCTGCCGACCCGGCAGCAGATTATCGCTTGGGCGATGTCATCGGTCAGATGGGGGCAGAGCGCACCTACGAGCAACTCTTGCGGGGTCAGTGGGGCGGTCAGCAGGTGGAAGTCGATGCCGCTGGGGAAGTGCTGCAAATTTTAGGCGAGCAGCCTGCTCGTGCCGGACAAACGTTGCAATTGAGTCTGGATAAGCAATTGCAGCAGGTGGCCGAAGAAGCCTTAGCAGAGCGGAAAGGGGCTGTGGTGGCGATCGATTCCCACAGTGGAGCCGTACTGGCTATGGCTAGCTATCCCAGCTTCGATCCCAATATTTTTTCCTCCCATATCACCCCCGACCAGTGGCAGGAGTTGCAAAGCCAGCAGTTTCCGTTCCTCAACCGAAATCTGAGACCCTATCCCCCCGCCAGCACCTTTAAGGTGGTCACCACCTCTGCAGCGATCGAGTCGGGTGTCTTTCCCCCCGACACGACGCTGGCGACAGCCCCCTACATTCAGGTGGGAGGATGGCGATTTTGGGACTGGAATCGAGCTGGATTTGGAGTGTTGGATTTTCAGCGGGCGATCGCCTACAGCAGCGATACATTTTTCTACCAAACTGCCGTGCGCATGGGGGCCGAACCGCTGCAAGAGTGGGCTCGTCGGTACGGATTTGGGCAATTAACCGGCATCCCGCTAGCGGGCGAGTCCCCCGGTATTATTCCCGATACCCAGTGGAAGCAAGAGAACATTGGCGAAAGATGGTATACGGGAGATACCGTCAATATGTCAATTGGCCAGGGATTTGTCAGCGCTACCCCCCTGCAAGTGGCGGTCATGACCGCTGTGGCAGCGAATGGTGGCTGGCGAGTGCAGCCGCACTTGCTGCTCAATCCCGAAGTCCAACCCCAGCGGAAATGGGTCGGATTGTCCCCCGAAACATTGCGAGTCGTCCGAGAGGGGTTGCGGGAGGTCATTACAGGCGGAACGGGGCGGGGGGTGGCCCTCTCTCCAGATCTCCCCGCGATCGCCGGTAAATCGGGAACGGCAGAAGACCCGCCCCGCAAGTCCCATGCGTGGTTTACCGCTTACGGTCCCTACGAGTCTGCCGAAATTGTCGTGGTGGGCTTTTTAGAAAACGATGGGGGTGGGGGCAGCAGTAAGGCCGGTCCGATGGTGCGGCAGGTTTTAGAGGCTTATTTTCGCCAGCAGCAGGGGGAAAGCTTGGCTCAAAATATAGCGAACTGAACATTTTTGCGCAAAATTCACCCAAAACACCTTGGAATACTGAAAAAAAAAGGTCTGCAAGTGCCCTGTATCCCTTGAGGGGCTGTAGAATGAGTCATTGAATTTACAGTCAAAAAAGCGCAGCTACTCACACATTAATCGGGAGATCCATATGAATAAGGGCGAGCTCATTGACGCGGTTGCAGAGCGGGCAAACGTGACTAAGAAGGAGGCCGATGCCGTCATTTCTGCCACCTTAGATGTGATTGTTCAAACGGTAGCCAGTGAAGAGAAGGTCACATTGGTGGGGTTTGGGTCTTTCGAGCCGCGCAAGCGCAAAGAACGGGAAGGTCGCAATCCAAAAACCAACGAGAAAATGACAATCCCGGCTACGACCGTGCCTGCTTTCTCTGCCGGTAAATCCTTTAAAGATGCGGTCGATCCCAAGAAAAAATAGGTCGATCTCCTGGCAGGCACAAGGACAAAGGTAATGGGTCCACCTGCACGATTCATGCAACCAGCCAGTGCGCTCGGCGTCATGCCGAGTGCATTTTTCTGGCAGCTCAATCGAATTCGGCAAGGCCAAATCGCGCTCAGTTCAGTGGCGATGGGGGGGCAGTAAAGGGTATAGACGAGGAGCGATCGTGGGGGCCGGACGGGCGCGTACCGTTCGAGGCAGTGGGTCTGGGCTGGTGCAGGGAAATCAGTTGGTTGAGACGGCGGCACAGCTTCGTGCGGGGCACGATCGCATCGATGAGGCCGTGTTCTAACAAGTATTCAGCCGTTTGAAAATCCTCGGGTAATTTTTGGCGGATGGTTTGCTCGATCACGCGACCGCCAGCAAAGCCAATCAAAGCTTTAGGCTCGGCCAGGATGATGTCCCCCAGCATGGCAAAGCTAGCGGTGACACCGCCAAAAGTGGGGTGAGTCAGGACGGAGATAAAAAGCTGACCGGCAGCGCGATGGCGATCGAGTGCTGCTGACGTCTTCGCCATTTGCATCAAGCTGAGAATCCCTTCGTGCATGCGGGCTCCCCCAGAGGCGGAAACCAACACCAGCGGCAGGTGTTCGGCAGTGGCGCGCTCGATCGCGCGGGTGACTTTTTCTCCCACCACCGAGCCCATGCTGCCCCCCATAAAGCGAAAATCCATAATACCGAGGACGATCGGGATGCTATTGCGGTCAGAGGACTCGCGCAGGTGGCCGATGCCAGTTATGACGGCGTCTTGCAGTTGAGTCTTCTCTTGACTGGCCCGAACCCGATCGGTGTAGGGTTGGCGAGCGCTAAACTCGAGTGGGTCGGCAGAACTGAGGCGATCGTTCAGGGGCTTCCAGGTATCTAGTTCGATCAACTGAGCCAGCCGTTGGGGGGACGGAATCCGATTGTGGTGACCGCAGCTAGGGCAAACCTGAAAATTAGTCGTCAGGTCTTTGGTGTAGGTCAGTGCATCGCAGCTAGGACATTTACGCCACAGATCGTCAGCAATCCCGCGTTCTTGACGCTCCTTGCTGATGGGAGTGTCCTTGCGTCTGTCTGCAAACCAGTCAAATAACGACATTGAATGCACCGGTCACTTTACTCAACCTTAACCCGCTGCGGGTGAGCCAGAGGCTGAAGTTTCTTCAGTCTGAAAGTGCTGCCAGCCTCTCGGGCTGATTTCGCCGAGCACTAGTCTGATGGTAGTGCTGGGCGGAAGGCAAGGCGATTCAACAGTCTCGATCTAGCATCGTTTAAGATCCTGAAGGATTCTGAGAACAATTGAGTGCGCAGAATTATTGGCTTGACGGGAGGCATCGCCACGGGGAAATCTACTGTGGCCCAGTGGCTAGCCGACTGCAGTATTCCGGTCATTGATGCCGATGTCCTGGCACGGGAGGCCGTGCAGCCGGGGTCGCAGATATGGGAGCGCATTGCCGCTCGCTACGGTCCCGAGATCCTGGCTGAATCGGGGCAGTTAAACCGTCGCCACTTGGGGCAGATTGTCTTTGCCCAGCCAGAGGAGCGCCGCTGGCTAGAAGCGCAAATTCACCCCTATGCGAGCGATCGCCTGCAACAGTTTCTTGAGGCACAGCCCGACGGCAGCACGGCAGTCGCGGTCGTCCCTCTGTTATTTGAAGCCGGAATGACCGCTCTCGTCACTGAAATTTGGACGGTGTTCTGTACCCCCGCCCAGCAGTTGCAGCGCTTGCAAGCGCGCAACCCCCTCTCGCGGGAAGAAGCCGAGGCTCGCATTGCCAGCCAGTGGCCCCTCGTCGAGAAAGTGATGCGCAGTCAAGTGGCGATCGATAACAGTGGTTCGCTGGAGAAAACGTACCTGCAAGTGATGGAGGCGCTGCACGGTGCGGAGAGCCTCTGAGAGACTGCCAGCTTCCCCTCTGCCCATACAATAGAAACGCTCAATTCATCAGAAGGCTGCCGTGACCGCATCCAGCCCCGCATTTACCCCGCAAGCGTTAAAAGCTGCCGGAATTTCTGCCGCCGAATACGACGCCATCGTGGAGCGGCTGGGGCGGGAACCCAACCGTAACGAACTGGCCATGTTCGGTGTTATGTGGTCGGAGCACTGCTGCTATAAAAACTCTCGCCCCCTCCTCAGTCAATTTCCCACAAGCGGCGATCGCGTCTTAGTCGGTCCCGGCGAAAATGCAGGGGTGGTGGACTTGGGGGATGGCGATCGCCTCGCCTTCAAAATTGAATCCCACAACCACCCCTCTGCGATCGAGCCCTTTCAGGGGGCTGCCACTGGTGTGGGGGGTATCCTGCGGGACATTTTTACGATGGGAGCCCGCCCGATCGCGGTCTTGAACTCCCTCAGATTCGGCCCCCTCGACGACCCCCGCAACCGTCGCTTATTTGCCGGTGCGGTCAGCGGCATTTCCCATTACGGCAACTGCGTTGGCGTACCGACCGTGGGAGGAGAAGTGGATTTCGAACCCATCTACTCGGGCAACCCGTTGGTCAACGCGATGGCCTTGGGGCTGATGGAAACCGACAGCATCGTCAAATCGGGAGCCTCGGGAATTGGCAATCCCGTGCTCTATGTCGGCTCCACCACCGGTCGAGACGGCATGGGGGGAGCCAGTTTTGCCAGTGCCGAATTGACCGACGAATCCGAACGCGATCGTCCGGCGGTGCAGGTGGGAGACCCCTTTCTGGAAAAATCCCTGATCGAAGCCTGCCTGGAAGCTTTTCAGACGGGAGCAGTTGTGGCGGCGCAGGATATGGGAGCTGCAGGTATCACCTGCTCCACTTCCGAGATGGCCGCCAATGGGGGGGTGGGGATTGAATTCGATCTGGATAAAGTGCCGGTGCGAGAAACCGGTATGCGCCCCGACGAATTTCTGCTCTCCGAATCGCAGGAGCGCATGTTATTTGTGGCCCAGCCCGAGCGTACGCAAGAGCTGATTGACATCTTCCATCGTTGGGAACTCCAAGCGACTCTTGCAGGCCGCGTCATCGCAGACCCCGTCGTCAGAATTCTGCACCAGGGGAATGTTGTCGCCGAAGTTCCCGCCACTGCCCTGGCCGATAACACCCCCGTCTATCCGCGCGAGGTCATCGAGACGCCCGCATACGCGCTCGCCGCTCGCCAGTGGAGCCCCGACAGTTTGCCAGCAGCCAGCGCAGCCGGATTGGGCGATCGCAGTTGGAACGACCTCCTGCTGGCATTACTGGACGAACCGGCGATCGCCTCCAAACAGTGGGTTTATCGTCAATACGACCATCAAGTCCAAAATAATACCGTTTGCCTGCCGGGAGGTGCAGACGCAGCCGTCATTCGCATCCGGCCTCAAGCCTTTGGCGTGGGAGAAGTGGAGGAGGTGCCCCTGCCTTATAAAGGGGTGGCGGCAACGGTGGATGGCAAAGGCCGCTACGTGTATCTCGATCCTTACGAAGGGGCCAAAGCCGCTGTCGCCGAAGCGGCTCGCAATCTCAGTTGTGTAGGGGCCGAACCACTAGCCATAACGGACAATCTCAACTTTGGCAGTCCCGAGAAACCCGTCGGCTACTGGCAATTGGCAGAAGCCTGTCGCGGACTGTCCGATGCCTGCCGCGAATTGCAAACTCCGGTAACAGGGGGAAATGTCTCGCTCTACAACGAAACGATCGATAGCGACAATAACCCTTGCTCGATTTACCCCACGCCAGTTGTGGGCATGGTGGGATTAGTGCCGGACGTGCGCCAAGTCTGCGGCCAAGCTTGGCGGGCTGCAGGTCATGCAATTTATCTACTCGGCAACTCAGACAGCTTGACGCTGGGGGGCTCTAGCTACCTCGATACGATTCACCAAACCGTGGCAGGTTTGCCCCCCCGCATCGATCTCGATTTAGAAGTCCGCGTTCAAGCCGCTTGTCGAGAGGGAATTCGGCGAGGATGGGTCCAGTCAGCCCACGACTGCAGCGACGGGGGCTTGGCGATCGCCCTGGCAGAATCTTGCTTTGGCAGCCAGTTGGGAGCTTCCATCCAGCTCGACACAGGGGCAACGCGGTTAGATACCGCTTTATTTGGCGAAGGGGGCGCAAGAATTGTTATCTCGGTGGCCCCCGCAGCGCGATCGCAGTGGGAGGCTTATTTGGCCTCGACCCTACCTCAATATTGGACTTGCCTCGGCATAGTGGGGGGCGATCGCCTCCAGATTGCGAGTACAACGGGTACGCAATGGGTGTCGCTGTCTGTCGCACGCATGCAGACAGCGTTTGAGGAGGCCATTCCCAGACGCATGGAATCTTAGGCCGCACGCAATCCCGTCTCGGTAGTTCTAGAACAGAAGCGATCGCCCAATGTCCCGCTACCGATAACAGAACGCACCATCGGTGCTGAAGCGATCGGTGCCCTCCCATCGAGTAATTTTCCGATCGCAGTTCTAAACCCGCGATCGGGAGCCTCTTGCTAGAGTCATAATTAACCTAAATCGATATGTCTCAGTTCGGTGAATTGTTTGAGCGTGAGGTGAGGTAAGCTCGCATTGCTAGAGGTTAAGTGACTCATCTCCGAGAGTGACAAGCCTTAAGTTAAGTATAGATAGCTGTCCATAACTTAACTTCATCCTACAGTTAGCTTCAATCCATACACTTAGCTTCATAGATGAGCCCGATCGAAAAACCAATGGAAAAGATTCCGTAGAATTTCGGTTTATCTTAACCTCGGTATTTTGTATAGGGTAGAAAGCATTCACGAATTCTTGCGTAGAAATCGATACCTATGCCGATCGAAACATCAAGCCTTATCTCCTCCAGTCGCCCATCCATTTGGGCAAATGTCCCAGATTCCGACTGGAACGATTGGCGCTGGCAACTCAAACATCGTCTGAACTCCATTGAAGAACTCTCCCAAGTCATCAATTTAATTCCAGAAGAAATTCAAGGACTGAGCGCAAAAGAACGCTTCCGAGTTCATATCACCCCTTACTTTGCGGGCCAGATCGATCCGAACGATCCCAACTGCCCCATTCGCCGCCAGGTGATTCCGCTGGGCTCGGAGTTGCAAGCCTTTGAGGGCATGCAGGCCGATAGCCTGTCGGAAGAAGAACACAGCCCCGTGCCCGGTTTGGTGCATCGCTACCCCGATCGGGTGTTGATGCTACTGACAACCCACTGTGCCAGCTATTGTCGCTACTGCACTCGCAGCCGCATTGTCGGTCAATTTGACAAGAGTACAAAGCAGCCAGCGATCGAACAGCAGTTAAATTACCTACGCAATAACCCGCAAGTTAGAGATGTCTTACTGAGTGGTGGCGATCCTCTAACGCTATCGCCCACTATGCTGGAATATGTCCTAGCTCAACTGCGGGATATCGAACACATCGAAATTGTGCGCATTGGCAGCCGCGCACCGGTTTTTCTGCCACAGCTTGTGACCGACGAGCTGTGCGAAATGCTGAAGCGGTTCCATCCGTTGTGGATTAACATTCACGTCAACCACCCTAAAGAAATTACGCCAGCTCTGAGCCGAGCACTGGCCAAGCTAGCGGATGCAGGCATCCCCCTCGGGAACCAAAGTGTTTTACTCGCAGGTATCAACGATAGCGTCGAGATTCAGCGGGAACTGGTTCACAAACTGGTGCGAAACCGCGTGCGCCCTTACTATCTCTACCAATGCGATTTAGTCAAAGGAGCCGGACATTTCCGCACGACTGTGGCCAAAGGAATTGAAATTATTGAGGGGCTGCGGGGCCATACCAGTGGTTATGCGATTCCCACCTATGTGGTAGATGCCCCTGGCGGCGGCGGCAAAATCCCCGTCATGCCTCAATATTTAATCAGTCAAGCTCCCGGTCGGGTGGTGCTGCGCAACTACGAGGGCTATATCGTCACCTACGAAGAGCCGCAGGACTACAATCCACAGTTAATCGAGCAGATTCGCACTCAATCGACACAATCGTCGGAAACCAATCGCCTTGGGGTTTCGGGACTTTTACAAGGCAATGCATCCGCCATCAAGCCAGAGGGGTTCGATCGCTTACACGCTCGGGCCGAGCGTTTACCCCTAGATAGCGGGACTTTAGATTGAGCGTTGGCGTCTGACAGGTCAACCAACGTCTGGCTATGGCGGCTGGCAACCGGTCTGGTAAGCTAAATCCGTTTGCTGTCGAGGTAAAGGGAGATGTCGTTCCTAAGGTCTGACGGTCGCGCTTGCGGCGCGATTCGTCCGGTGTCATTCCAACGGCAGTTTACGAAGTTTGCGGCGGGCTCGGTACTGGTCAAGTTTGGCGATACCCACATCTTGTGTACCGCATCGGTTGAGGAAGGGGTGCCGCCCTTTTTGCAAGACACGGGTAAAGGCTGGCTGACGGCAGAATATCGGCTCTTGCCCAGCTCGACGCAGGGGCGAAAGAAACGAGAACTCTACAAGCTGTCGGGGCGGACTGCCGAAATTCAGCGGACGATCGGCCGCAGCTTGCGGGCAGCCATTGATTTCGATCGCCTCGGTCCCCGCACGATCGCCATTGATGCGGATGTGTTACAAGCAGATGGCGGTACGCGCACGGCAGCGATTACGGGGGGCTATGTGGCGTTAGTGGATGCCTGCCAATCGCTGCTCCGGCAGGGGGTGTTAGAAACCTCTCCCCTCATGCGGCAGGTGGCAGCGGTCTCGGTGGGTTGGCTGGACGGCAGGGCGATCGCCGATCTCTGTTACGTAGAAGATGCGGCAGCAGCGGTCGATCTGAATGTCATCATGACCCAAACGGGCGAGTACGTTGAAATTCAGGGGACGGCAGAGTCGGAGCCCTTCTCTCAGGCTCAGTTAGACGAGATGTTAGCGCTGGCGAAGCCCGCGATCCAGGATTTATGTCAGTTGCAATCAACAGCGTTGCAGGCAGATTGAAGGAGCTGGTTCCCAATAGAATCCAGATCGGGCAAAGCATCTCGACAGGGGATTGGCCAACCCGATCGGCATGTCGTAAGCGAGCCGGGACAACCCGACTCCTAAGCAGATTCTCGTAGCTCAGCCGCTCGAGCTAGGAGCGATTCGGCAAAGTCTAAAGCTTCTCGAGCCGATCTCCCCCCCGCCAATTGAGCCAGCTCGTCCCGCCGCTCGCTCTCCGACAGCACTTGGGCTCGCACATAGGTGCGTTTTTGACGGACGAACTTACTGACTCGAACGTGGCAGTCGGCCATCGCCGCAATTAAAGGCTGGTGGGTGACGCATAACACCTGATGGCTCTGACCGATATCGTACAGTTTGGCAGCGATCGCCTGAGCCACCGTTCCCGATACCCCCGCGTCAATCTCGTCAAACACCAGCACAGACACGGGATCCACTTGATTGAAGACGGCTTTGAGCGCTAACAAAACCCGACTCATTTCTCCCCCCGAAGCCGTAGCCGCAAGGGGCTGCATCGGCTCCCCCGGATTGGGGCTGATGGCATAGATAACGCGATCTCGGCCCTCAGCAGTCGGCTCGATCGGCTCCAATTCCACCGCAAACTGCACGGCAGACATAGCTAGCGGTTTTAACTCCGCTAACAGTTGCTTGCAGAGCTTCTCCCCCGCCTTTTGACGCAATCCCGTCAGGCGATCGCAAGCCTCTTGCAACTGCTGTCGCCTCTGGGCTTCCATTTCTGCTAATTTCTCCTCACTATCTCCCTCCTGCAATCCCTCTAGCTGGGCGGCAATGGCTTCGGCATGGGCGATCGCATCTGCCAGCGTCGGACCATACTTGCGACAAATTTGTTTGAGCTGGGCGATGCGTGTCCCCACCATTTCCAGACGATCGGGATCGGCATCCACCGTTTCGGCATAAGCATTCAGTTCCCGGCTGGCCTCCGACACCTGAATGGAGGCACTACTCACCATCTCCAACAACGCCTGCAACTGAGGATCGTACCGGCACATTTGCTCGATAACGTGCTCGGCTTTACCCAAGAGATCCAGCACAGAGCTGCCATTGTCGTTTTGGTAGAGCAGTTCGTAGGCATTAAAGCTCTGCTCCTTCAATTCCACACTGTGGGACAGGCGATCGCGTTCCTGTAGCAATTGCTCCAGTTCATCCGGCGACTCCAATTCTGCTTCCGTTAGCTCGCGATGTTGAAATTCAAAGATATCGAGCTGTTGCAGTCGCTGCTGTTGCTGCGCTTGCAACAACACCAGCGCATCTCGCGCCTCCGTCCACTGACGGTAGGCTTTAGCCACTGTCCGACGGGAAGACAGCAGACGCGGGCCGCCAAACCCATCCAACCAGCGCCGTTGAATGGCCGCATCTTGCAGTTGGACGGTTTGCCCTTGAGCCGTTATCTCCACCAACCGCCGCCGCAGGCTTTGCAGTTGCTGTTTGTTGACTAACACCCCATTCAGACGAGAGCGACTGGTGCGATCGCTAATTTCGCGAGTACACACCAAACCCTCTTCCAGTTCTTCAATCTCTTGCTCGGCCAGCCAGTCTCGCACCGGCTGCGTCAATTGGAATACCGCCTCGATCGCGGCCTTCTGGCTGCCGGTGCGCACCAACTTGCCCGAGACAGCTCCCCCCAAAGCAGCATCCAGCGCGTCGAGAATAATCGACTTGCCCGCCCCAGTTTCCCCCGTCAACACATTTAAGCCAGCAGAAAACTCCAGTTCCAACTGTTCGATCAGCGCAAAGTTGCGGATGCGCAGTAGGGTCAACATCAGATCCGCCAAACCGGTATGGGCTAGCACCTACGGTACTGGCATTGCCAGTAGCGATGCAACGACCTCCAACACAATGAAGCAGTCTCAGGCTGGAGGCGAACTGCCAGATCGGCCGAGCTAGGCCAGTTACTCGTCCACTTTAAATGTGCCAAACCGCAGAACGGATTCATTCAGTCGCAAACCTTTTTCCATAGCTGTACGAGCACTGGGCTCGGCGTCGTAGCTGAGCAGGATGTAAATACCTTCTCGGCAGCGCTGAATTTCGTAAGCTAACCGCCGCTTGCCGCGCACTTGCACTTCAATATTTTGGGTGTCTCCCTCTGTCAGTTGCGCCTTTTGGCTGTCAATAAACTGAGTTAGGGGCTCTTCCGACACGTCGGGACGGACAATAATCATCGTTTCGTAAGCACGAGGCATGGGTCGAGGGTCTCCTTATGGACTAAGGCTGCCGATCGCGTCGGCAGCAAGGGCGCGATCTCCCATCATAATGGATGGCGACGCTACCTTTGCGAATCCTTCTTGGCAGTACATCGAGAATCCAAAGCAAGCGCATCACCCGATCGGGCGATCGCCCCAGCCAAAATCATTGTGCTCGACGACGATCCAACGGGGTCGCAAACGGTCCACAGTTGTCTGCTGCTGCTGCAGTGGGATGTGGAGACATTGCTGCTGGGGTTGGCGGATGAATCGCCCCTGTTGTTTGTTTTGACCAACACGCGATCTCTGTCTCCTGCAAAAGCCGCTGCCGTGACGCGGCAGGTGTGTGTCAACCTCAAACAGGCGATCGCGGCAGCGGGCATTGAAGAATTTTTAGTCGTCAGTCGCTCGGATTCGACCTTGCGAGGTCACTATCCGCTCGAAACCGATATTATTGCGGCCGCACTAGGACCTTTCGATGCGCATTTTCTCGTGCCTGCCTTTTTGGAGGGGGGACGGTTCACCCGCAATAGCGTCCACTATCTCTTGGCCGATGGCGTCGAAATCCCCGTTCACACAACCGAATTTGCCCGCGACTCTGCGTTTGCCTATCGGCACAGCTACCTGCCCGACTACGTTGCCGAAAAAACGAATGGCAAGATTTCAGCAGAGTCAGTCGAGCGATTGTTGCTCGACGAGATCCGGGCGGGCTGTCTGGAGCGTTTGATGGAGTTGTCGAACAATCAATGTGGGGTGGTGGATGCCGAGTGCTCGGCGGATCTCGATCGCCTCGCCCGCGATCTCTTAGCGGCCACCGCCCGAGGCAAGCGGTTCTTATTCCGCAGTGCCGCTAGTCTAATTTCGGCTCTAGCCGCTCTGCCCCCACAGCCCGTTGCTGCCGAAGACATGTCCCAATACGTACGTGGCGGACAACCGGGGGCAGCAATTGTAGGGTCCCACGTCAAGCAAACCACACAGCAGTTGGAGCGGCTACTGCAGGAAGCAGGGGTGGCTGGCATTGAGGTGAATGTGGCTCGGTTGTTAAAGCAGGGGGAAGGCGATCGGCACACCCTCCTACAAGCCACTTTAGACGCAGTCTGTGCTGCTTATCGCTCTGGCAAAACTCCTGTGGTGTACACTAGCCGCGAAGAACTGACCTTCGCTAGTTTGCCAACTCGGTTGCAGTTTGGGGCGCGGGTGTCGGCTTTATTAGTGGATGTGGTGCGGGGGCTGCCGAGGGATCTCGGCTTTTTGATTAGCAAGGGGGGAATTACCTCCAACAGCATCCTGAGGGACGGTCTCGACCTCAGGGCGGTCCGACTGCTGGGGCAAATTTTGGCAGGCTGCTCGGTGGTACGGACTCCACAGGAGCATCCCCTGTTTCCTCATTTGCCGGTGGTTTTATTTCCCGGTAATGTCGGCGATCGCGATGCTTTAGCAACAGTGTATCGACGCTTGAGTCACTCCAGCTAATGCCTTGCGGCGGAGTTGAGTCAGCCCTGCATACTGCCGTCAATCGGGGCACTCCCCATACCTAAGCGATCGCCCCCAGTCGACATCTACAGCTCCTACCGCGCCTAATAACAAGCAGATATACGACTAACACTGCACGAAACAGCGATCGAGAATACGCTCATTCTTGAACCATTCAATTATAATGGCTGAGTTAATGTTAACTTAAATTAAGCTGACCTTTCGGCACAGCCAATCAAGCGAGGAAACTCTTAGCTTGGCAGATAAGTCCAATCTATAACGGGTACTCAATCGACAATCAAGAGGCAGAAACTGTAAGTATATTTGCTTGTTCTTGCAGCTCTAATCATTGTCGACCAGTACGAAAACGGAGCTCTAAGAGCTTGATTTTACTCGGGTTCTCTTCAAGGTTAGAAGCCATAGCCAATTCTAGCCTATCTCCACTCGCGAGGCATAGTACCAGTTGTCAGTTCGAGGGGGAGGAGGAAAGACCTAAAACCTAGCTCTTTCCATGGAGTGAGGGATAGGAACCAATTTATCGTCTAACTGGAGTTTTTTGACAAGAAAATGTTAGCGCTAGTTATTTTCAAAACAGATATTGTATCCTACTATAAATAGGTGCGTTTTTCGTTTGCTCGAATAGTTATTAAGAGGATCTGCGATGGATTGCCATCCTTCTAAATTTAAGGGTGTAACGATTCGGAATTTCAAGCGCTCTCTACGATACAGAAGAGTTGAACTCTCCTCCTTGAGTCCGTTCCAAAGAATTCTCCTCACAACAAATGGAACGATTACCCATATCCTCGAGGCCTATGCAAGAGAGAAGATAGAACTACAAAAGCTATCAGAAAACTGGATCGAGCTCGAAAATGAGAATGTTCCGACAGAATTGGCTGACAGCTCAGAATTGGTTGCCAGAAACATTTTGCTTCAGGGCGCTGACAGCGGCAAAAATTATGTTTATGCAGAATCCATCCTTGCACTCGATCGCCTAGATGACACTTTGCGACAGCAATTGGTTACGACTGAAACTCCTCTGGGAAAGCTTTGGGTGGAACACAAGATCGAAATCTTTAAAGACAACGTTCATATCGGTCGAGAGCCCACCTGCGATTTGGCCCACTATTTCGGCATCATTCCCGAGTCAACTCTGCTATCGAGAACTTACTACGTTTATTCAAATCGCAAATGCACCATGATGATTACGGAGAAATTTCCCGAACGTTACTTTATCGAGAATGTCTAGGGGTTATATTCTAACTCGCAATTTTTTGCGATCGCCCTAATAAACATTTGATGTTTTTTATTCCGAAGGTTACTCGTCAATGGCTGAAGACAACAAGCTGAAAACTTCTGTATGTATTTTGGGGGCCGGACCTGCCGGTATCCTCTTGGGCAATATTCTGCTCGAAAATGGAGTTGATTGTATTGTGCTCGATCGCTACGATCGAGACGAAATTTTCCAACGGGGTCGGGCCGGCCTGATTGAGAGCACCACGGTCGAGCTGCTGAAAAAGCACGGTTTGGCCGAGACAGTCTTAGCCAACGCCGAACTTCACGATAGTTGTGAATTTCGCTATCCCAATAAAAGTATTCTGTTCAACTACGCCGATTTAAATGGCGGGGAAGTTCATTACGTCTATCCCCAAAGCAATCTCAACGATGACCTAATTCAGAAGTATCTCGATGCCGGTGGCAAATTGCTGTTCCGCCACGAAGGCACTCAAATTTTGCAGTCTGACAATGGGGTCGCGGTTGAATGTCTCGATCGCAATACAGGCACAATCCAGACCATTCAAGCGGATTTTGTGGCTGGATGCGATGGTTACCACGGCATCTCGCGCCGTTCGATTCCAGCCAGTGCAGTCAAGATTTATTCCAAGCAATACAACTATCGCTGGCTAGCCATTTTGGCCTACGCCCCTCCCTCAGTAAAGTGCATCACCTATGCCCTTCATCCCGAAGGCTTTGCCGGCCATATGCTCCGCAACAGCGAGATCTCTCGCTACTACCTACAAATTCCCCTCGCCGACGAGCTGGAAGATTGGCCTGACGAGCGCATCTGGGCGACTTTGCGCAGGCGGTTGGCACAACCGGGTTGGGAGCTCATCGAGGGGGAGATCTTTCAAAAGAACACGATGGATCTGCGCAACTACGTCTTAGAGCCAATGCGCTATAGACGGTTGTTGGTGGCGGGGGATGCCGCCCACATCATTACGCCGATGGGAGGGAAAGGGTTAAACCTGGCGATACAAGATGCAGGGATGCTAGGGGAAACCTTAGTTCATTACTATTTGGAGCAGCACGATCTGTCCTATCTCGATCTCTACTCCGAGTTGCGCCTACCCTACATTTGGGCTGCCCAGGAATTTTCCTGCAGCCTATTGCATATGGTTCACCTGCCAGAGGGCGATGACCTAGAGGATATTAACTTCCTGCGCAAATTGAGCGAATCGAAATTATCGCAACTGAACTCATCGACAACATTCGCCCGCAATTTTGCTAGAAATTATGTCGGGATTCGGCTGCAGCAAGAAATTAGCTGACGATACTGCCAGGACTGGGCCGATAATCGAGTCACCCCAACTAACGCCAGCGCTTGATAAAAATTGGCAGCACCGATAATAAGGTGAGAAAGGCGATCGCCATGCCAAACGGGAACGAATTGCCCCCTTCCAACATCTCTCGTCCCGTTGCGCCAATCCAAGTGTACAGGGCAGTTCCGGGAATAATGCCGATCGCAGTTGCCAAGGCATACTCGTTCAGCGGTGCCTTAGTCAAGCCAAACAGGAAATTGACTAGATTGAACGGGGAAATCGGAAATAACCGCACCGCCAACACCAATTTGAGGCAGTGGCGGTCGATCGACTTATTCAGCCGCACCAGCAAAGGATGTTTGCCATATCGCTTCACCGCCCAATCGTGGAAGAAATAGCGGGCTAACAAAAAGGCACTACTCGACCCCAACGTTGCCCCCAGCACAGACCAAAGCGTTCCCCACAGGAGGCCGAATACTGCACCGCCTGCTACCGTCAGCACGGTCCCCGGCACACCCAGGCTCGTGGCAATGACGTGCCCCAAAACAAACAGCGCCGGAGCCAGCGTCCCCAGCATTTCCAGATCGCTCACCAACCGTTCGTGGTGAAAGCGATCGCCGAGGGGGCTGAGAAAGAGTATGGCTAACAGCGCGAGAATGGCGATCGCCACCCACACCCGAGGCATAGACAGGTATCTGAGCAAGGCCCGACCTGCCTCGGGTAAGCCACTCTGCTCTATCCTTCTCTTCCGGCGTCGTTCGGCTGTCATCCGATCTACTAAACCTAGTAACAATGCACGTTCTAACGATCCGCTCCGAGCTCGGAAAATGATTGATTAAGAGCTCATCTCTTCCGCCATCTGTGGCTGCTCTTCCGTATTTAGCTTGCTCTTTAGAGCTTTTCGAGCCAGTTTAGTCACATAGACCGTCACTGCAATGGTTGCCAGCAGTCCCACAATGCGAATGGTCCAAGTGATGGCAGGATTAGTGGGAGATTCACCAGCACCAATGGTGGCCAAATCCCCCGCTAGAGATCCTAAGTAGACGTACATGATGGTTCCCGGCAAAATACCCGTGGTGCCCCAAATGTAGTCGCGCAAAGAAATTTGGGTCAGCCCCATCGCATAGTTGAGCACGTTGAAGGGAAATGCAGGAGAGAGACGGATCAAGAACATGAGCTTGCCCCCTTCGCGACCGATCGCATCGTCAATTGCCTTGAAGTTGCGATTGCCCTCAATCTTCTTAGCAACCCATCCTCGGGCCACATATCGACCCACAATAAAGGCTGCCGTAGCCCCAACCATAGCCCCAATGAAGACGAAAATAGCTCCCTCGACCACACCAAACACAAACCCAGCTCCCAAAGTCAAAATGGAGCCGGGTAAAAAAGCGACGGTGGCCACAATATAAAGGCCAATAAAGGCCAGCGGTCCCCATGCTCCCCAGCTTTCAATATTGCTGAGTGCATTCACCAGTAACTGCTGGGGGTTAAAGCCTCCGCCCGCAGCCTCTTGGGCGAGGGCCGGAGCGGCGATCGAAGTTGCGATTATCCCTGCCAGTAGCAGGCCGAGGCGAATGCGACGAGGGGTCTGGGAAGACGAAAGGTTCATGGTCGGTTTTTACCTCGCGGTCACAGAGAAGGTGTTCTTACAAAACGCGCTGAAAGGGGTAAAGACACCCGCAACAGGATCGTGGCCGAACCAGATGAGGCCCCCCCTCAAATGGGGCTGAGGGTCTTCTCAGTACAAATATCTCGGCTGGATCTGATGTCGACAGATGTTCTGAGTACAATCTAGGTCGAGCTGGGGAACAGTGCATTTACCCTGTATCCAAACGTGCTGCGGGCCTCTCGGGATGAATTTAGGCTTAGAAATTGTGCCTGGAATTCCATCGGGTTGTCAGGCCGTGGCGATTTGAGGCGATCGCCCCAAGCTGGCAGTGATTCCTAACATCTTATGTCACGCTATCTTTTCGAGCTTTAATCTTGAGATACCCTAATACTCGACCGCAGACTTGCGGGTCGTCGGTCCGGTCCCTAACGAGAGCCCTGAATCTCGGGTTGGCATCCCCTTGCCAGCAATTTCGAACGCATTTGGAGAAGGCTGTGAAGCTGGCAAGTCGCGTAGCGCATCTGACCCCATCAATGACCTTGGCGATCGCCGCGAAAGCGAAAGCCCTCAAGGCCGAAGGTGTGGATATTTGTGGATTTGGAGCGGGGGAACCAGATTTCGATACCCCCCCTCACATTTGCGAGGCTGCGATTCAGGCCATTCGGGACGGCCACACCCATTACGGGCCGGTAGCGGGCATGCCCGCCTTGCGAGAGGCGATCGCCTCCAAGCTGGCTGAGGAAAATGGCCTACCCTATACCCCCGAGCAAGTGATGGTCTCGAATGGGGGCAAGCAAACGCTCTTTAATGCAGCGATGGCGTTGTTGGAGCCGGGAGACGAGGTGATTTTGCCCGCACCTTACTGGCTCAGCTATCCCGAAATGGCGACTCTGGCCGGAGCAGAATCCGTCGTGGTGCCCACCAGCGAAGCCAATGGGTTCAAACTCACCCCCGAGCAACTCAAAGGGGCCATCACCCCCCGCAGCAAGCTCTTGATCCTCACCTCTCCCTCCAACCCGACTGGAACGATGTACGCGCGGGAGGAGCTGGAGGCGATCGCCGAGATCGTCGTGGAGCGAGATTTGTACGTTATCTCCGACGAGATCTATGAAAAGTTAGTTTACGACGGTGCCACCGCCACCAGCATCGGCAGTCTCGGGGCCGAGATTTTCGCTCGCACGATTCTCAGTAGCGGTTTTGCCAAAGCCTACGCCATGACCGGTTGGCGATTGGGATATCTGGCAGGCCCGCTAGAACTGATTCGGGCAACCACTGCCATTCAAAGCCACAGCACCTCAAACGTCTGTTCCTTTGCGCAATATGGCGCACTGGCGGCCTATACTAGCCCCGAGTCGGAGCCAGCCGTGGCTAAAATGCGCGACACTTTCGATCGCCGCCGCCATGTCATGCATGACGGTCTCGTATCCATTCCCGGCATTACCTGCGTCAAACCCCAGGGAGCGTTTTACTTGTTTCCGAATATTAGCGGAACGGGCCTGAAGTCGTTGGCGTTTTGCGATCGCCTCTTAGAGGAACAGCAGGTGGCCGCAGTTCCTGGTATTGCGTTTGGGGCTGACGACCACATTCGCCTGTCTTACGCTACGGATTTAGAAACGATTGAGCAGGGCTTATTCCGCCTGCGCGCATTTATGGAACCGCTGGTTTAGGCATCTATACAATTAGCCAATCTACCCAAATCCAGACACTGACTCAGCTTGATGGGATAAAACGAAACGCCTTCAGAAAAAAACTACAGCGATTTATGCCAAAAACTGCAATCTTTTATAGCAAACGCTTTAATCTATTCATCACATCTGACAGAAGCCAGTGTCTGAGATTGCCTAGTAAAATATTACTTTAGATCGTTGTATTCAGTTCTACTATTAGCAGGATTTCGAGAATCGAGAGTTAAGTCTTTTAAGCGTGTAAGAACCGAACTTAATTAATGTAATAATCGCGTGATTCGAACGTCAAATTCAGTTGCTTGAGGGTGATCGTTTTTAGCCCGTTCGAGAGCTGAGTCATCTGCCCTCAAAAGCGATCTAGCATTGATTTCATAGCGTTCGCTCATGATGCGAGTAGTATTACTCATCAGGGAGCCAAACTCTTTGATGTCGACGAAGACTTCGTATGTATGAACCATCGTACGTTCTCCTTCTTCAGCACGAACGGTTGTCATTAAGGCCAGTATAAGGAATTTGAACAATGTTCGCGCCAATACTTTAGACTCCTTCAAAGGGAGGGTTATTTCATTACATTCTATTCACGATCTGTCATACAAACTTTTTAGAATCGGTCGGCATTGGGTTGAAGGCGACTTGCAGTGGCAGGGCCTGCGCTATCCTGCAACGGCTTTAATGCCACCATTGCAGGCAAACCTGCCAAAGCTGACGGGGTATCCCCTTGCGTTAGCGATTGCCATCGTTAAAGATAGCGGCAGTGTAGTGTATGTTTCTCGCGGCCCATTACAGCGGTTCGCGCATGCAAGGTCATTTCCTCGGAGTTTTCCCGTATGGTTGCAACGGTATCGGTGACTCAGCCCAGACTAGAAGGCTTGCTCGAAAGACCGGTCTGTGGCTGGGTGGCCCAGCGATCGCACGCTCAAGTGGCTCAACTGAGGGCCGGGGAAATATTGCTGGACTATCAAGTCCTGTCAAACCGTAGAGCGCTGGTGCAAGTGGAAATGTATTTGCAGCGGCCTCGCTGGCAGATTTGGCAGCGCCTGACCGATTATGCCAATTGGACTCAGCTACTTCCCAATATTCTCAAAAGTGAGGTGCGCTTGCAGGGAATTGAGAGACGGCTGATTCAGGCGGCGGGTTTTGAGATGCCGTTTCGATCGCCGCAGGTGGAAATCGAATTGACAGTGCGGGAGTGCGAAGGCCGTCGGGTTGAGTTCGAGCTGGCTAGCGGCAGCTTTGCAGAATTTATGGCGACACTATCGTTGAGCGATTGCGAAGCGGGCACGTTCGTGCGCTACAGCGTGGAGGCGTTGCTGTTATGGTCGCTGCCGCGCATGGCGATCGAACATGGAATTCGATGCATCTTGCCCCACAACCTCAAAGCCTTGCGCGATCGCCTGGGGGTTGCCAATCCCCAGCTCTAGCCACTGGCAATCGAGGGGGACACGCTCTTTGACAAACGCTAGAGTGGCAAGCTGTAGGCTCGATGGGAGTGCTAAACTTCAGCCACGATGCGATCGCAAAGGAATAACAGCCGTGAAACCTCCTCTGACGCAACTGGGGCATCGCATGTCTCGTTTGACTGGCGTGCGCGCCATTATGAAGGACATCATCGAGACACTGTCCGACGCGGAGGTTGAGTGGATTAACCTGAGCGCGGGCAACCCGGTGATTTTGCCCGAAGTCGAACAGATGTGGCGCCAATACGGTCGCGAGTTGCTGGAGGAGCCGCAGTTTGGCGAGGTGGTCTGCCGCTACGGATCGAGCCAAGGATACGAACCGCTGATCGAAGCGATCGCGGATACTTTCAATACCCTCTACGGCTGGAACCTCACCCGCCGTCACGTTCTGATTACCCCCGGCAGCCAATCCCTCTATTTTTTTGCGGCCAACTGCTTTGGCGGAGTTTCTCCGGCTGGCCACTCGCAATCGATCCTGCTGCCCCTCAGTCCCGACTACACAGGCTACAACGGGGCTTGTCTCGACCCCAGCGTATTGCAGGCGTTGCAGCCCAATATCGATCGCCTCGGTCCCCATCGGTTCAAATACTGCCCCGATTTCGATCGCCTGCAGGTGGACGACACCATCGGAGCCATCTTATTTTCCCGTCCCTGCAATCCCAGCGGTAATGTGATAGCGACTGCCGATGTGGAACGCCTCGCTCTTGTAGCGGCCCAGCACAATATTCCTGTCCTAGTCGACTCTGCCTACGCTCCTCCGTTCCCCAATTTGGCCTTTACCGACATGGACTTGGTTTGGGGGGATAATATCATTCACTGTCTGAGTTTGTCGAAAGCGGGATTGCCGGGGGAACGGATCGGCATTGCGATCGCCCAACCGGAACTGCTACACCCACTCGAATGCTTTCTGGCGAATGCCGCGATCCATTCCTCCCGCTTCGGTCAGGCCATTGCGGCTAAGGCGATCGCCTCTGGAGAGCTGGCACAGTTATCCAAAACGGTTATCCAGCCCCACTACCGCCACAAATTCGAACGGTTAGAAGCTGCCTTCGATCGCGATATGCCCGATGACATTCCCTGGGCGTTGCACGCAGGCGAAGGGGCTATTTTTGCCTGGTTGTGGTTGGAGGATTTACCCGTCAGCGATGTCGAGCTCTACGAAGCGATCAAGCAGGAGGGGGTCATTCTCGTTCCCGGTCAATCCTTCTTCCCCGGCTTGCAAGAGGACTGGGTCCACAAGCGGCAATGTTTGCGGATTAGTTTGACGGCAACGGTGGAGGAGATCGAGCGCGGGGTGACGGCGATCGCCAAAGTAGTGGAACGCACCTACAATAAACCTGCATTTGCGATGGCGGCAAAATAAGCGCGAGATTGGATTAGAGATTAGTTTCCCAATTTCATGACATCCACTGAGACGATCGAATCCTATAGCTTGGATGTTCCCGTTGCCGGTGCGGGGCAGCGGCTCGATCGCTGGCTGGCCTCCCAGCTCGATCTGTCGCGATCGCGGATTCAGAGCTTGATTTTTCACGGCAAGGTGGAGCGCAATGGCGGACTTTGCAATGATAAGAAGACGGCTTTGCAGGCGGGCGATCGCATCTATCTCGAAGTGCCGCCTCCGCTAGAGGTCGATCTGAGGCCCGAGGCCATCCCCCTCGATATTTTGTACGAAGACGACGAGCTTTTAGTGCTCGACAAGCCTAAAGGGATGGTGGTCCATCCCAGCGCCGGTCATCCTTCGGGCACCCTCGTCAATGCTCTTCTGGCCCACTGCAAAAATCTGTCTGGCATTAATGGAGAACGGCGCCCCGGCATTGTCCATCGCTTAGACAAAGACACCAGTGGTGCATTGGTGGTGGCCAAAAGCGATCGCGCCCACCAGCACTTGCAGGCGCAAATTCAAGCCAAGACGGCCCGCCGCGAATATCTGGGTGTCGTTTTCGGGCGTCCCCGCCAGACCAGTGGCACTATCATCGCTGCTATAGGCCGCCATCCCCACGAGCGCAAGAAAATGGCGGTTGTCCCTGCCGATAAGGGTCGCCACGCCGTCACCCATTGGACGGTGCTGGAACCCCTCGGCAACTACACCCTGATGCACTATCAATTGGAGACAGGGCGCACCCATCAAATCCGCGTCCACAGTGCCCATATCGGCCACCCTCTTGTGGGCGATCCCACCTACACCCACAGCCGCACCACACCGGTCACCCTCAGCGGTCAAGCTCTACACGCCTGGAAGCTCAGCTTCAAACATCCCGTTACGGGTGAGGCGATCGCGATCGAAGCTCCGCCTCCGGCAGAGTTCGAGCGGCTTTTAAACAGGCTGCGGCAGCAGTGAAAGGGAGATTCGGCGGCCTGTCACAACACTGGCCGTGCATAAAAGTGGCCGATGGGTCCCTGTCCGCTGCCGATCGCCAAAGCATTCGCGATCGCCTCTGTAACAAACTGTTTGGCCCGTAGGATGGCTTCTTTGGGGGACTGTCCGAGCGCCAGTTGAGCGGCGATCGCTGCTGATAACGTGCAGCCCGTGCCGTGGGTGTGGGTGGTCGCGATTGCTGCAGTCTCGAATATTTCTAGGCGATCGCCATCGAACCAAACATCGGTTCCCCGATAGTCTCCTGTCATCGATCCTCCCTTGACTAGCACGGATTGAGGTCCGAGGGTGTGGATTTTGCGAGCCGCTGCTTGCATGTCCTCCAGAGTATTGATTGGCAGCCCACTTAAGATTTGGGCCTCGTAGCGGTTGGGGGTGAGAACATTGGCTGAGGGAAGCATGAGGGCGCGCATGGAGGCGATCGCCTTGTCAGCCAACAGTTGTGCTCCCGCTCGCGAGACCATGACTGGGTCCACCACTACATTTGTCAGCGAGTGTTTCTGGATGGCTGCTGCCACTGCTTCGATAATCTCGCGATTGAGTAGCATTCCGATTTTGACTGCTTGGGGAGCGAGGTCGGTGGCGACGGCTTCAATTTGAGCGGCGATCGCTTCGGGGGGCAGAGTATCGACCCGATGGACCCCCACGGTGTTTTGCGCTGTCACGCAGGTAATCGCACAGGTTCCGTGGACCCGATGCATGGTAAATGTGCGCAAATCCGCTTGAATGCCCGCTCCGCCGCCACTATCGGACCCCGCAATGGTGAGGGCGATCGGGGGGGTGCGTTCGGTGGCTGGGATGCTGGTGGCTGCTGTCATATCTGAGTGCGAAGCGCGACGTTTTGCTCTGACAATCTCCGCAATCCTTAATGTCTGGAGCTAGTTCAAACCGGGGCATCGTTCGCAAATTCCCACATGGCAGGCCGATCGTCCAGGCGATCGGTCACCAAGCGCCCAATGCGATCGATCGCTTGCAAATCGGCCTCGCTTAATTTCACATCGACAGCTTTAGCGTTTTCTAAAGACTGCTGGGCATTTCTGGCTCCGGCGATCGCACAGGTTTGGGGTTGGGCGATCGCCCAGGCGAGGGCCAACTGGGCGAGGGTGCAGTGGTGTCGATCGGAGATCGGGCGCAATTGCTCTATTGCCTGCAAAGCCCGTTCGTAGGTTTCCCCTTGGAACAACTGATTGCCTGCTCGATTATCCCCCTGCTCGAACTGGTGACCGAGACCGAACTTGCCCGTCAGCAGACCTTGTGCCATCGGGGAGTAGGCCAAAATTGCGATATTGTGTTCGATGCAATAGGGGGTAAGATCTCGCTCAATCTTGCGCCAGAAGAGGGAATAGGGAGGTTGCAGGCTGTCGATGCGTCCGTATTGGGCGGCTTCTTCGAGCTGGCGGCGAGAAAAGTTGGAGACGCCGATCGCCCGAATCTTGCCTTGCTCCTTCAAGTCATTGAGCGCCCGCATAGTTTCTGCGATCGGCACCACCTCGCTGCCCATGAATCCGGCTGGCCAGTGAATCTGGTAGAGATCTAGGTAATCTGTCTCGAGGTTTTTGAGCGACCCTTCGCAAGCGGCAATCACTTGCCCGTACTTGAGATGAGTGGAAAATACCTTAGAGGCCAGTTCGACGCGATCGCGAGGCAATCCGGCAAGAGCAGTGGCGATGATGCGTTCGGAATATCCCTCACCGTAGATCTCGGCGGTGTCGATTGTGGTCATCCCAGCTTCCACCGCCGCTCGAATGGCCTGGGTTGTCTGCTCGTCTTCAATGCCCACCCATAGGTTTTTGCCAGCCTGCCAAGTCCCCATGAGGATGGGGGCAATCTGGACCTCCGAGCGACCGAGGGTTCGTTTTTCCATTGCTCTACTCCATGCCTATTGACATCACCCGAAGCAATCTTGACGACGCTGCTGCCAACAGACTGAGGTCGCTAGCGCCGATTGGCGTTAAATTTCGCTCGGGCGCGATCGCAAAACTCGCCATCAATCGTGGAGACACCTTCTTCAACGGCAAATTTCTCAATCTTCTTGCGGGCAGCCCGCCGCACAAAAAAAGGAACCTCTTTCATCCTGGCTTCGGCGTCTGGGGTCCACTCTAGCTGGCTCATGGCGATCGCAAGTTACGTTACTTTTCTTAGTGTAAGCAGTAATGACACGCTAGTGAAGCGCCCTGGTAACCTGCAAGGATTGCCCGATATGCCCATAATGGAGTGAGTTTGCTTGCCACCATTTCGCCATGTCCCGAACCAAAGCCAATCCTGCCGACTTACTGCCTCTGCCCCGTTGGGTCAAGCGTCCGATTGGCAAGGCCAGCGAAATCGCTAAAGTGCAGCAAACCATTAAGCAGCGAGGCATTCACACCATTTGCGAAGAGGGTCGCTGCCCCAATCGCGGCGAATGTTACGCCCAACAAACGGCCACCTTCCTGCTCATGGGGCCGGTCTGCACGCGGGCTTGCTCGTTCTGTCAGGTGAGTAAGGGGCGTCCCGATGCGTTGGACCCAGACGAGCCCCAAAAAGTGGCGGAGTCGGTTGAGATTCTGGGGCTTAAGTATGTCGTACTGACCTCAGTCGCCCGAGACGACTTGACTGACCAAGGGGCTGGCTGGTTCGTGCAGGTGATGGAGGCAATTCGCCGACGCAATCCAGCCACCCTGATTGAAGTCCTCACCCCCGATTTTCGAGGCGATCGCGCTTGCATCAAAACGGTGGTAGATGCCAATCCCATTTGCTACAACCACAACATCGAAACGGTGCGCCGTCTCTCCGGTCCCGTGCGTCGCGGCGCAAAGTACGATCGCTCCTTAGCAGTGCTCCGCGCTGTCAAAGAGTTTGCCCCCACCACGACCACAAAGTCGGGGTTAATGCTAGGGCATGGCGAGACCAAAGCAGAAGTGATAGAGGCAATGCAGGATCTGCTCGCCATTGGATGCGATCGCCTCACGCTAGGCCAATACCTGCAGCCATCGCTAGAGCACCGTCTCGTGGCGAAATATTGGACGCCGGCAGAGTTTGACGAAATGGGGGCGATCGCCCGCGAACTGGGTTTCAAGCACGTTCGCTCCGGCCCCCTCGTGCGCAGTTCCTACCATGCAGCCGAAATGGTTTAGTCCAACAGGAAGGATTGCGATCGATCTCCAGTCTGGGCCAGACCCATGTCATCTCCACCACTCACCCGCGATCGCCACTGCACTTACAATCAAAAGGGGAAATCCAATCCCATCAACCGAGCAGAGCGAGCGAACCCAGGGCATGCAAACACTCGAACCCCCTAAAACCTGCCTCAACCCCTCCCAAGCTAACCTCGAACTGACTTACCCCCGCCGCCAAACCCGTGCGGTTCCCATCGGTAACGTTATGCTCGGCGGCGGCTACCCCGTAGTCGTGCAGTCGATGATTAACGAAGATACCAAAGATATCAATGGCGCAGTCGCCGCGATTCGTCGCCTGCACGAACTGGGCTGCGAAGTGGTGCGCGTCACGGTTCCCAGCCTCGGTCACGCCAAAGCAGTCGAGCAGATTCGCCAACAACTGTACGCCACCTATCAACCCGTCCCCCTTGTGGCCGACGTTCACCACAACGGCATGAAAATCGCCCTCGAAGTGGCCAAGCACGTCGATAACGTCCGCATCAATCCCGGCCTCTACGTATTCGAGCAGGCCAAGACTTCAGATGGAGAATACAGCCAAGCAGAATTCGATCGCGTGCGGGATAAAATTCGCGCCACCCTCGAACCCCTCGTGATTTCTTTGCGGGAACAAAACAAATCCATGCGCATCGGCGTCAACCACGGGTCCCTGGCCGAACGGATGCTGTTCACCTACGGCGACACCCCCGAAGGGATGGTAGAGTCCGCCCTCGAATTCATCGAAATCTGTCAGGAGCTGGACTTCCACAACCTCACCCTCTCCTTCAAGGCCTCCCGCGTCCCCGTCATGCTGGCGGCCTACCGACTTGCCGCCAAACGTCTCGACGCCTTGGGCTACAACTTTCCCTTCCACCTCGGCGTCACTGAAGCGGGCGATGGCGAATACGGTCGCATCAAATCCACCGCAGGCATCGGTACCCTGCTGGCTGAAGGCATTGGCGATACCATTCGCGTCTCCCTGACAGAAGCCCCCGAGAAAGAGATCCCCGTCTGCTATAGCATTCTGCAGGCGCTGGGCTTGCGCAAGACGATGGTGGAATATGTCGCTTGCCCCTCCTGCGGTCGCACCTTATTTAATTTAGAAACCGTTCTGCACGAGGTGCGCGAAGCCACCCAACACCTGACCGGTCTCGACATCGCTGTCATGGGCTGCATCGTCAACGGTCCCGGCGAAATGGCCGATGCAGATTACGGTTACGTCGGCAAAACCCCCGGCAGCATCGCTCTCTATCGCGGTCGCGAAGAAGTCAAGCGCGTCCCTGAAGATCGGGGGGTAGAAGAGCTGATCGAACTGATTAAAGCGGACGGTCGCTGGGTGGAACCGTCCGCAAGTCAGGCATAGTTATCCGAATCGATGAGGATATTTTCCGATCCAGCAACGACAGTAAAGCAGAAGAGGGAAGTAAAAAACTTGCAGGGACTCATTCCTCGCAAACTGCGAGCGCAACCTAAGCCCCGCGCTTATCTCGACTGGCATTGTTTAAGATAAACACAAGTTCTGTGCTCGGCTAGGGGAGAATAGAGGTAAGACACTCGCTAGTGCGACTGCCGATTGCGATCGCGGTTCGATAGCTTGCCATCGAAATGGTCAGTTTATCGAAATCGTTAGCTTAAAGCCGCTCTAGCCTGCACCCAACAGTGTGCCCCCTGCCCCACTAACCGTTTGATTCCTGTCGAGGAGACCGCGAATGTTCGATCCCAGCAATCCAGTCTTTCAATTGGGAGTCATTGTCTTGTTCGCTAGCGTCGGCTACTATACCCTGCGCTTTCTCAGGCCACTGGCCTCTCGGGAATATGACGTCATCGTTGCCATTATTGGTATGGTCTACGCGGTCACCCTGATGTGGGAGGGCTATCGCCTCATCCCGCTGCTTGCCTTTGCTCAACTCATGTTGGTGAGTATCAGTGTTTTCTTTGCCGTCGAAACCTTTCGCTTGCGCCTGCAACTAACAGAAAAAGCCCGTCAGGCCGCAGGCGGGCTGGGAGGATCCGTTCGTCGCGGTCCCAAGGGCTTTACGAAAACCTACCGTCCCGAAGACTACGATTCTCGGCGGATGTCCTCTCGCTCGGGCCGATCGCGCATGCGAGATGCGGAAGAAAGCGATCGCCCTCGCCGCCGCCCCTTGCGTTCCGCCAACGGTTCTCGCCCCCGTTTATCCAGTACCGCCGATAGCCGCCGCTCCACCCGTCGTCCCCGCCCCACTCGGCCTCCAGCTCGCGACAGCGATTTTGACGCTCCCGATGAGTTCGATCGCGGCGATCGCAGCGACTATCCCAGCCGCCGCGATCGCGAAGACTATCCCGAAACTCGCCGCCGCCGCCCCGCTCGCACGACCCAACCCCGTCCCTCCGATTTTGACGAACGAGACGATTACGATACTGAATACCCAGAAGAGCGCTTCTCCAACGGCGACTTTGCGGACGACGACTTTACCGATGAGCCCCCTAGCCCCCCTCGCCGCAGTTCTCGCCCGACGACCTCTCGCCGTCAGCCGCCGCGCATGCCTGACGACATTGAAGAACCCGCCTCGGGTCCAACTCGGCCGATCTCCGCAATTGATGTGGAAGGTTACGATAGCGAAGACGATGAGTTTGATGACTATTAATTGGTTTAGCTTCAGACTTTTCGGGACCAGTAGCCGTTAAGATGGTGGGACAAATCGTTCACTGAGGCAAAGGTAACCGTTCCCAGACAAGCTCGCTATCCCATTGACACGATTGCCCGAGGAGGAGATGATGCTCAACCGCAAGATCTACCAACTGTCTCGTGAAGGGAAAGATGTCTGGATTTATCTGCGAGATCAAGGTCGTTGGCTAGAGCGCGCTCGCATTCTAGATGTTGAGGGGGATCTCGTTCTGATTCGATACGAGACTGAAGATGAAGACGAGATCTGTGCTTGGGAAGAAATGATTCGCCTCGACAGCATTGGGGCTGTGGCCCAGCGGTTGTCCTCGATCCCCAAAAGCAGTGGCTTGAGCGAGTTACCCACCACCGAAGACTGCCCCGAGTCAGAACACCTAGAGTCTCCACATCTAGAGTCTCCACATCTAGAGCCTCCTTTCGATGCTGGCGAGGAGGAAATATCGGGAAGCGAAGCCTCGCAGGTGCGGAGCAAGCCCTCAGAGAACAATCCCGATTAGGCTTAGGTAGATTGAGGCAAAGCGCGATCGCGCCCACAAACCCTCGCAGTCTGTCTCGCGATCGGGAGGGCTGCCCTCTCGTGATGGCGAAAGGGTATTGTGCGATCGGATCGCTCGTGTTGTTTGCGGAGTCAGTCTGGCTTGAATCTTTGGGTTTACTTCGTACCTCCCCTAGCGGGCTTGGCGATTGGGTATTGCACCAACGATATCGCCATCAAGATGCTGTTTCGACCCTATCGCCCCTACTATGTGGGTGGGGTCAAGCTACCTTTTACCCCCGGTTTAATTCCTCAGAATCAAGGGCGTTTGGCCCAAAAAATCTCCGATGCCATTTTGGGCTCTCTCTTAACGCCTGAAGAACTGCATAAAGTCGCGCTCCGCCTGCTAGCACCCCAACGGGTGAGCGCAGCCATTCAATGGTTGCTGGAGTTAGCGGTCGATCGCCTGCAAAATCCCCAACAGCAAGAGCAAACAGCCCTCGTCTTGGGGAACATTCTGGCCGATTTATTTGGCGAGTCCCTGCCCCGCTTAATTCGAGCCCTCGCCCGACAGGAAGATTTTTTAGAAGCGCAACTCAATCAAATTTTCGATCGTATCCTGCTAGATCTGCGCCTCTCCTCTCCCCAAGCCCAACAATTTTCCACCTGGATCTTAGAGCAGGTAGTCCCCCCTGACGTGCTGCGTCAGGGGTTGGTTGATTTTCTCACCGATCGCAATATTGATGCTTTAGACGAAGAATTTCGCGAACGGGCCACCGGGTCCTATTGGGTGGTTGCCAACCTCTTCGGCCTCAAAAATGCCCTCATCCGCTTGCGCGCCTACTGCATTGACGAGCCCGCTGCCGCCAATGAAATCTTGGCGGAACTGTTACAAGCTGTTGGGGCCAATCGTCGTATCGCGGAAGTGGTGCAAAATCTATCTCTGCAAAACTTGCCCATCCATACGGTGCGGCAACTGCGTCAGGTCGTGCGAGAGAGCGTGCGAACGCTGTTGCGCGCGCGCGGCACAACTCTGCTACAAGATTTGAGTGCTTCTATTAGTTGGACCAATGTCGCCAATTTAGTCTTGGGCCGCCTGCAAAAATCTGCTGTGCTGCAAGAGGCACTGCCTCAAATTAGTCGAGATCTGGCTGCCATTCTCAAGCGCTATCTCGATCGCGATTTAGAATCGCTCATGATCCAAGTCATTCCCATCCTCAACCTCGATCGCGTCATCGTCGAGCGGGTCAACGCCACCTCTCCTCAAAATTTAGAAGCAGCTATTCAAGCGATTGTGCGCAAAGAATTGCAGGCGATCGTCAACTTGGGAGGAGTATTGGGCTTTTTAGTGGGCTGCATGCAGGTGGTGACATTCCAGTTCTTCTAATGGCTGCGGCCATTAGTTGCGGCAGTCGGAGCAAGTGCCGTAAAAGTCGAGTACGTGACGCTCGATCGCAAAGTCGTATTGTTGGGATAATTGAGTTTCTAACGCCCCCACCGGGCAACTGGCAAGGGGAACCACCTTGCGGCAATGGGTGCAAATCAGATGGTGGCGGCTGTGACTGTCTTGAGGAACGAGCTGGTAATAGGCTTGGCTGTCTTCTAAATCCACCTGCTGCAAGATCCCTTCATCTTTAAGGGAGCTAATGGCTCGATAGACGGTAGCCAAGCCCACCGGGCGATTGCTCTCCCGCAGTTCCAGAAAGATTTCTTGGGCGGACAGGGGTTGCGATCGCTGCTGCAGAATCTTCAAGACCGCATGTTGGCCGCGAGTGTGGTGGGCTGTGGACATTCCAGCTCCCAGTGCTAGCGGTTAGGGATCGATTTCGGCCTTCATGCGCTCTAAGGTTGTATTCATTTGGTCGAACATCTGGGTGGGGGATATGCCAAAATTTCCCAGTTGGCTTTGCAGTTGCTTGACGCTCATTTGCGCCATGAAGTCATCTGAAAGCTCCATCCGCTTCATAAAAATCTTTTGGCGCTCCATCAGCTCTTCCATCTTGTCGATAAAGAGTGTTTTCCCCGCGCGATCGAACTTACCGTAGTCGGAGCCCAGCTGCATCAAAGCCTGAAAATCTTGAAATAGCTCCTTGGCTTCTTGCTGCACGATATCGGAATCGAAGAAACTCATCTGCTGCCCTAAATTATGTAGGTTGCTATACATCTATGTTAGCGGATTCCTCGGACTTGCCGTTCCGATCGCCCGCCGCGATCGCTCTCTGCCAAAGTAGGGATTTCCGAAAAAGACTATGCGTTGCAGAAAGAGTTTTGGCCTGTGCCTGCGGGGCGGAGCTAACCGCGTCAATGGGTGGGGGCGGTTGGCGCGAGGGCTGTGGTAATGTATTGGTTGCATTGCCGCTTGCGGACGTGGCGGAATTGGTAGACGCGCTAGATTTAGGCTCTAGTGGAGCAATCTGTGAGAGTTCGAGTCTCTCCGTCCGCATTGTGCTCGATATAACGTGAATTTGATGCTGGACTGGCCCTCACCCCCAACCCCTCTCCCAATTTTGGGAGAGGGGAGCAATAGGTGGAACGGGCTTGACGATCGCTGCTCAAGCACGGCACTGACCTGCTTGCACTTGGGCCTTCAATTGCTCTAGGGAAGTAGCGGGTTCTAAACATTCCAAGCCCAAGCAGGTTACGCCGAGTCCCGGAATGGTTTCATCCACCTGTAAGGCGGCCGTGGGCCAAAATTGCTGCAGCAGCTCGGGGATGGCTTCGGGCTGAGCTTTGACTTGGACGAGGTTGTAGAAGGAGTCGAGGGCAGCGAACAGCGTAGGACAAGAGCGAGGGAAGCGTTCCATCGCAGCACTCCAGCCATTGAGGGCTCGTTCGGCCCGATCGAGCCAGGTGACATCGCCCGTGAGCCCGAAGAGACGAACGAGATTGCCGCTCGCCAAGCCATTCCCCGAGGGGGTGGCATTGTCGTGATAGTCCTTTTCTCGCACGATCAGTTCGGCCGAGCGATCGCCCCCCGCCACAAAATATCCACCCGTCTCGGCATCTAATAGACGATCGTCCATTTCTTGTTGTAATGCCAAGGCGCGATCGCACCACTGCTGAGAGTCCAAATCGGCGTAAGCCAATGTGGCTTGATGAATATCCAGTAAGGCTTTGATAAAGCAAGCGAAATCTTCCGATTTGGCTGGTTCCACCGCCATGCCGTCGTAATTGAGACGGGCAAATTGACCGTCCTCCAACCGCTGCGATCGCCCAATAAACTCTGCCGCTGCGATCGCGAGATCTAAAGAGTGGCGATCGCCAAACACCTGCGCCGCTCGGGCCAAACCCGAGATAGCCAAGCCATTCCAAGCCACAATCATCTTGGTGTCGGTCACCGCAGGAATGCGACCGGGCCAGTTCTTCCCCTTAGCTTCTGAACTATCGCGGGCAGGGGGAAACACTGCGACGGGATCGGCACCGTAGCGAATGGCAAACAGTTTCTCCGTCAGTGCCCGCTCTGCCGCGTCCTCCAATTCCCCGCCAGAACTGCGTTGCAGCACGATATAGCCAGGGCGATCGCCGAAGTTGCCCTGCTCTGAAATGAAAAAGGCGCGATCGAGCGCGGCAAATTCCTCCTCTGTGAGGGCTGCTTCCAAATCGGCTTGACGCCAAACGTAAAACTCTCCCTCCTCTGGCTCGCGATCGTCGGGAGTGGCAAAGCTATCGGCGTCTTGAGCGGCGTAAAAGTAGCCTTCTGGAGCAGTCATTTCCCGCTCCAACCAAGCGACGGTGAGTTTGATGGCGCGGGCGATCGCCGCATCTCGCACCCCTATCGCCCAGAGATTGGCCAGGAATTCTAAAATCTGACCGTTATCGTAGAGCATTTTTTCAAAATGGGGCACGGTCCAAGTGGGGTCTACTGTATAGCGATGGAAGCCGCCGCCTACGCAATCAAAAATGCCCCCTAAGACCAAATCCATCCCCCGTTCGGCGGCTCGCGTTAGGGCATCGTCGCGATCGCCGACTGGCACATCCCCCGCCCGCGCTGCCCGCAAAGCCAACTGGGCGTAGGGCATCATGGGGAACTGCTGTCCCATCGACTGCCGCGACACAATCGGCACCACCTCCGACCAAGCTCGATGCAGCAAGGTTTGTCCCGCCCCCGTACCGGGCTCTACCTCCACCGACACCTGCAGCACTTCCATCAGCTTTTCTTGCTGTTTGGCCAAATCCTCCTTTTTGTCGTCGTAAAATGTCCGAATCGCCCGCAGCAATTCGATAAAGGCGGGACGACCGTAGCGACGCTCTACGGGGAAGTAGGTGCCGCCGTAAAAGGGCACGAGGGTTTCGGGATCGAGGAATACATTTAGGGGCCAGCCCCCTTGTCCGGTCATCACTTGCAGGCTTTGCATATAGATATTGTCGAGATCGGGGCGCTCTTCGCGATCGACCTTGATGGGGATGAAATTGGCGTTCATGTAGGCAGAAATCTCGTTATCGGAGAAGGCTTCTCCTTCCATGACGGTGCACCAATGGCAACTGGAATAGCCAATCGACAGAAAAATGGGCCGATCGCTCTCCTTTGCCTCGCTGAGGGCTTCGGATGTCCAGGCCCACCAGTCAATCGGGTTTTCGGCGTGTTTGCGCAGATAGAGGCTGGGGCTAGCGGCGAGGCGGTTGGTCATGGGGGAAGGGCAGGACTACGCCTGTCATTATCCACCAGCTTTTCGGGAATCCGAGCGTAACGCCCACCGAGGCGGGTTAGTCGAACCAACCGAGGGAATTGTGGACGCGAGGGGGCCTACCGGTAAAGTTCACAATGCGATCGCCAGCATAAAGGGTCGAAGAGGTTCCGCCATCCAAGTTGAGGGCATCTCGGCTGCCCAACTGCTGCATCAACCGCGCCATCTCGGAGAGGGTAATGCCCGTCTCCTCTTCCCCTTTGCCTGCGGTGACGAAGAGGAGTTTGCCGTTAGCGGTATAGCCGACTGCACTGCGAGCCGCTCTCTGGGTGGGAAAGGGGGGACGAAATTGTTCGAGCTCGGCATCGAGGACAATGCGTCCCGATTTCAGCAATAAGGGACCCGCTCCGAGCGCGTGGGGAAAGCGATCGAGGTCAGCGGGCTCGATGCGAGTCTCGACCCACAGGGTCTCGCCAATGGAGAGCTGTCGAGCGAGATCCGCAGCTTCAGTTTGGCGGGCGACGAGCAAGTAACCGCGTCTCGGAATTGGCACGCTGAGGGAGCCTGCGAGGTCGGCAGTTTGACGATTGACGATGCGATCGCTGGCGACAGACAGGATAACTTCGCGATCGGTTTCTGTGCTGTAGTCGCGACCCCAAATGGGTGTGTAGCGGGCAAGCCCAGCTCGGAAGTAGCCACTGTTCAAGTCAACTAGCTCGAATTGGGTTCCGCCCGAAGTCGTCACGCGCTCGCGAAAGTGAGCTCGGGTGAAGAGAAATTCTCCCCGATCGCTCCAAGCCATCACGCCGCGCCCCAAGATAGGGCTAGACACCCATTCCCCATTCAGACGCAGTGCCCCGAGGGGTTGGTGGGTAATGCGGCTGAAAAAGCCGCCATTAATGGCGATCGCCGCTCCTGCTTGCCGTGCCGCGGATTGGGTATCGAGCAGCCCCGGAATTTGAGCGGGGCTCGACCAAAAGGGACGCAGTTTAAAGTCGGGTTGATGGGGGTCGATCTCCACGACGGAGACGGAGACTGCAATATTGCCGATGGCAACTTGGAACTGCTGCAAGGAGTGTGTGGAGGGGGCGATCGCCGTTTGAGCTCGGGCTGTTGCTGGGGAGAGAGGCGATCGCCACTGGGGTGAGGTAGGGCCTAGCAGTGCGATGAGAGATAGCAGTCCCAGACCGAGGGCTATCCTCTGCCAGTGTTCTGCGAAATGGTTCACCTCGACCCCCTGAGGATGCGACGGACTTGGATGCGAGATCTATTTGGATACCAGATCTATAGCGATCCTAAATTAGTTGTAAATCCCAATCCTTGCCAGAACTGAGCTTCAGGCCACTTAGCGTTCACGACTGATTTATGACTGCTATATCGAGTGGCGAGATGGCGAGATTGTTCCCGATCTGCCAAACTCGCCCGATTGTAGAGGGGCGCGGGCAAGTCAGTTGAGCATAAGGACGTGGTTGTACGAGTGAGAAAAACGCCCACCATCATGCGTGGCAGGCGCAATAGTTGTTTCGGGCAAATGCATGATTAGCTCTAGCCTACCCTCTCGACAGAGCTGGAGGAGCGATCGCGATCGCTGACAGTGACAATTTATCAATGCGATCGTCGGGCTCGGTGAAGATTTTTGTCTAGATACAGGTATTGACTCGGAGATCGGATGTTTTTTCTCGACTGAAGCGATCGCAGGCGATCGGATTTCGCCAATCCTCTTGCCATTGGGTGACCTGTGATTTGCTCAAAGTGATGTAATTGAGTCGCGATCGTGCCGCATTGCAACAGATTATCGGCCCCGAGAGGGTGCCATAGAGGCTAAAAACAGTGAAACTACTGAGTCGGCAGCCAAGATCGACGCGAACAGAGGAATAAAACCGTATAAACACGGCCAGAGATTGCCGGGAACCCCTGGTATATTTTGAATCGTCTGGGAATATTAGCTTTAAGCAGTAGGCGACATCTTTTCAAACCGCTAACTTCGACTCGAAATTTCTTTGCCATTGCTCGTAGGTGAGTGAGATCGGATGAATACAACCACCAAACTATGTCAGATCCCGCTTATTGCAGTGGGTACTATCCTAATTTCCGCTACTGTCGCTGAAGCAGCCAGTCTGACGCTGGACTCTTTTGACGAATCGACCATTACCAACATTGGCGCTGGCAACTTAGCCGTAGCCGGAAGTACTATCTTTCCTACCGGTACAACAGTTAATCAAACCAATGGCCCAGCAAGCACTATTTTGGGTGGAACTCGCGACTTAACTTTAGAGTTTTTATCTGGCCCTCAAAGCAACCCCTTTCCCGTGACTATCCAAACGGCAGGGTGCCTGAATAGCGGCGAGAACTGTTTATCCTTCAGTTCCGGTGTTGGAGTTCTGGCTTCATTCTCGCTCGCCTACGATGGGCTTTCTGCCTTCGACATCACAGATGGTGGAGTAAACACGAACATCGCAATCGGTATTGACTTTTCCGATCTGGGTGGCAGCGTCGAAATCATTGCTACATCGGGAATCAATAGCGATTCTTTCATAACAACATTCCCCATTGGCCAGTCGGATTCAATTGGGATTGAATTTTCTGAATTTAGCGGGGTTGACTTTACAGCACTGGATTCTATCGTCTTCAACTTCGAACCAGTTACGTCTGCCCAACTATCGCTGACATTTTTAGAATTTGCTCCTCCTGCAACTGCAATTCCAGAGCCGAAAACAATGCTCGGAACTGCTGCTGCTTTGGGCATGGGTGTGTACCTGAAGCGCCGCAAACAGGCTTAACTCGCCTGCAGTCCGACCCTGAGACTGTGCTTGAGAAATGTCGGGGGGGGTAGCGGGTGCGAAGACATCGGTCCCTAACGACTCGATCGCCGATTCTTCAATTGAGATCTCGGGAATGAGTACAGTGGGTTTGGCGAAAGATGCTTGAGGCAGGAAACCCCTGCCAGCATCTCTTGCCTATTGCTGCTCGCCATTGAGGACTCCTACGTGTTCTTCAGCGTGGTCATTCCCACCTACAACCGACTGCCGATTTTGCGAAAGTGCCTGCAGGCGATCGCCCAGCAAAAGCCCGGTTCCTATGAAAACTACGAGGCGATCGTCGTGGATGATGGTTCCACCGACGGCACTGTAGAGTGGCTGGAGCAAGCGGGGTTAGAGCGGGTGAAATGGTTTGTGCAAGACCATCGCGGTCCTGCTGCTGCCCGCAATTTGGGGGTATCGCGATCGCAAGGGGACACGATTGTCTTTATCGATAGCGATTTGGTGGTGGTGGATGATTTTTTGGCCGCTCACGCAAAAGCATTGGAAGAGCGCAATCGAACCAGTCGAGATCCCTCGGGATTATCCCGCAGCTTCACCTACGGTCGGGTGATTAACACCAGTAACTTTGACGACCCGCGCTCCGAACCCGTTAAACCCACAGACTTTTCAGCAGCCTTTTTTGCAACGGGGAATGTGGCGATCGCCCGCCATTGGTTGGATGCTGTGACGGAGTCGGAAGATGGCCCCTTCGATACGCGGTTTCAGCTTTACGGTTGGGAGGATTTGGAGTTGGGGGTGCGGCTGAAAAAGATTGGCCTGAAGCTGGTGAAATGTCCGGCAGCCGCAGGTTATCACTGGAACCCCGCTTTTAGCCTCGATCGCATTCCTTACCTGATCGATCGAGAATGGCAGCGGGGGCGGATGGGGGTACTGTTCTACGAGAAGCATCCCACTTGGGAAGTGCGAATGATGATTCAGATGACCCCCCTGCACCGCATTCTGTGGGGGCTGCTGTCGTTGGGGGGATGGTTGAACGAGCGACGCATTCGACCGGCCTTAGAATGGTTGGTGAAACGCGGTCAACCCGGCCTAGCCTTAGAACTCTGCCGCATCTGTTTTTTGAATTGGTACAACATGCAGGGGGTATACGAAGCCTATCGGGAATGGCGGGAACGCGGTCAATTGTCACTACCACCTGCTCCCTAGAACGTTACGATACGTACTAATACCGAGACTGCCAGTTGGGATAGCCATGCCAGATCGTTACAGACCTTATTCCCACTGCTTGCGAGCGATCGCGATCGTGCTGACGATCGGCTTAGTAGCCTGTGGTAGCAGCATTTCGGTAGACACGGCGATAGAACCGGACATTCAAGATGCCGACTCGTCTAACGATTTGGTCTACGAAAACATCAATCTCACCGAAACTGACGACAGGGGGCGCGTGTTGTGGGAAGTCAATGCCGTGACGGCTCGCTACGTCGATGGGGGGAGAGCGGCCCAGTTATTTGATGTGGAAGGGGTGTTCTACGACGAGGAAGGTAACAGGATCTTGGTAGATGCCGAGACGGGTCTAGTGGTGCCGGGAGAGCAGCGGTTGGAATTGGAGGGCACGGTTGAGGCCGATGCGAAGCATTTGGATTTGGAACTGGCTGCCGATCGGGCGGTTTGGTTGCCGGAAGAGCATACCCTGACTGCAGTTGGCAATGTGATTGTCACCCACGCGGTCTTGGAGGCTCAGTTGTTTGGCGATCGCCTGCAAGCCAATTTAGAAACCGACTACCTGACTCTGCGCAACGACAGCGACGAACAGTTGCGGGCAGAGGCCGCCGATCCCCCACTAGACATCCTTGCCAATGAATTGGATTGGGATTTGGCCAATCAGCTCGTCACTGCGAGCGGAGCAGTCGATATTTACCATCGCGATCGGCAAATTCGCATGCAAGGGAATGTCCTCACTCTAGAGACTCCGACCGAGTTGTTGACCTTGACAGGGCGAGTCTACGCCTTATCTGAAGAAGATGGCATGAAACTGTGGAGCGATCGCGTGGATTGGGTTTTGGGCAGCGATATCACCACTGCTACGGGGAATGTTCGCTACCGACAGCCCGAGCAAGATTTGGAGGTGGTGGGGGCTGTGGGAGAGGCCAATTGGAAGACCAATACGGTGTCGGTGCGAGGCGGCAGTACATTAACTCAACTGACATTGCCGGACTAGGGGTGTCATGAATCTGCCTACGTGGATTACGCTGTCCCGATTGCTAGCCGTGCCCGCCATTTTGATTGGGCTAACGCTCGATACTCCAGTTGGGCGTTGGCTGAGTTTGGCGGTTTTTCTGCTGGGGGCGGGGACCGATTGGCTGGATGGCTATTTGGCACGGCGGCTCGATCTGGTGACCGATTTGGGCAAGCTGCTCGATCCGCTGGTGGATAAGTTGCTCGTGCTGGCCCCTCTGCTCTGTCTCGTACAATTGCAGCAGATTCCGGCGTGGGGGGTGTTTGCGATTGTGGCGCGGGAACTGGGCATTTCGACGTGGCGCAGTCAGGCACGACGGGTGACAGGGGCAAATCTCTGGGGAAAATTGAAGACCGTATTACAGATTGTGGCGATCGCCGTTTTGATTGCGTTTCCCGGTTGGTGGGTCGGTCAGGTGTGTTTTTGGGGGGCGGTGGTGCTGACGTTGTGGTCTGGGTGGCTGTATGTCAGACCTTTGCCGCAGCCGGAATCTGTGGTTGAGGATGGCTGAGGCGATCGATGTGGTTGAAGGCGAGCGATTGAATGGGGTGCGGATTTTGGGCATCGATCCCGGTATGGGGACGATGGGGTTTGGCATTGTGGATGCGTGGGAGGAGGGCGATCGCCTGGAGATGGTGGAGTGCGGCGTGATTTCGACTCCCGGCAAGACTCCGGTGGGCGATCGCTTGCAAGTCTTGTACGACGATCTCGCGACTCTGATCGATTGTTACCAGCCGAATTGGGTGGGTCTCGAGAAACTGTTTTTCTATCGCATGGGCAACACGATTTTGGTCGCTCAAGCCCGAGGGGTGATTTTGCTGGCTCTGGCCCGCTGTCAACTGCCACCGCAAGAGTTTACTCCAGCTCAGGTGAAGAAGGCGCTGACGGGATATGGCAATGCTCAAAAGCAGGCGGTACAGGAGGCAGTGGCGCGGGAGTTGCGCTTAGATCGCTTGCCGAGACCGGATGATGCTGCCGACGGATTGGCGATCGCTCTTACCGTCTGGTACAACCGCTTTGCGAGAGAAGATAGACCCGTGGCGAGATATATTTGAAACCTGCAATATTGACAGTAACTGGGCACGAGGCCGCTTCAAATCCTTATGTTTCAGCGAACCATCCGAGCGGGGTTCGCTCCTACTCGACCTGAGTTCGATGACTCTGCATTGCCCTCACCCCCGGCCCCTCTCCCAAGCTTGGGAGAGGGGAGCAACAGCCTCAAACCCGCAATCTACCGTTCTATTCCCCTTCCCCCAAACTTACGGCTGACGCCACGCTTCGCGAGGGGGGAAGGGGTTAGGGGATGGGGGCCAATCCCTTGTCGAACTCACGTTACTCGGATGCCGAACTATACTAGACCTTCTAGGGTCGCCCCAATCACCCGAAAATCGAGATCTTTGCGCAGTTTTTCCAAAGCAGCTTTGGCGGCTGGGTCGTCAAAATAGCGCAGGATACGAGCAGATTGGGCTCTCACATCCCCATCCTCAGCATTTGCGGCTTGCAGCAGGATAGCGAGGGCCTCCGCTCGATAGGGGGTATCGTACAGATTTTGCAGGCAGGTCAGGGCCACCTGCTTCACCACCAGGTCGTCCCCTTCGTATCCAGCTCGACAGAGTTTGAGCAAAACGGCAGGACAAGTGAATTCCTCCAAAGCAGCGAAAATGCTTTGGCGTACCAACCAATGGGGATGTTGCTCGAAGATCTCTTCTAAATGAGGTAAAGCGCGATCGCCATACTTCGCCAGAGAGTTGGCTGCTTCCGCAATCACATTGCTATCTGTCTCGCGAGCGACAATATCTAACAGAGCTGCAAACCCGTCTTCAGTTTGCTTGTAGCCAAGACCCATCGCCACAAACGAGCGAATCAGAAACTCTTTGTCAAACATCCGCTGTTTGAGTAAAGGCACAGCATCCGCTGGAGGATGGTGTCTCAGCTCAGTGATGCCTTTCATCCGCTGCTGGGGATCGGAGCTTTCTAGAAGAGTGGCGATTTGATGCAAGTACATCAGAAAACTTTAAGTTATCTACGCCTCTAGTTTACACAACTTTACAAAAATCCACCGCAGTATCAGTAGAGAAGGCCCCGTTGGTGACCGCAGGCAAGCACTTTTGTGACTTCCGGGAGTCGTAAGCCGTTACCGTCAAATGAATAAATATAAATCAGTTTTATAAGTTCGATTAGATTTCCTTATATAAAGGGATATGTTTAGGAATGTTGCGTTATATTGAGTTTGTAGCTTTCAGCTATGGTTTGTGATTTAGGCTCACCCCCGATGTAACTACCTCGATTGTCACACTCCTTTTGCGCTCTGCAGACAAGGGGATTTCTGAGTTGTTGACGCTTGCTGGTATTTGCTAGCAACTGTGCTTTGCAAGTGCAACGGAATTTCTTAAGTGCATATATTGATTGAGGAGCTCAGGATTCGGCAGCGCTTCCTTTGCAATCATGCTCTCATTATTTGGAGGCCTTGAAATAACTCGATCGCAAGGTGTCTTTTGACATCGAGCAATGCCTGAACGCCACAACATCAAGCTTTATTTTAGGTACAACTATGAACGGAAGAAACATGAATTATCTAGTTGCCGTGATGACAAACCGAGTTCGAGCTGAAGAAGCCTATTTTGCTTTACGAAAAGCAGAACTGCCGATCGAGCAACTAGACATTCTAGGTCGTGGATATAAGACTGCAGATGAGTTTGGCTTGATTAATCCCAACGATGAAGCGGAAAAGCAAGCAAATGGACTTGCATACTGGGTTATTCCTTTCGGGTTTGCAGCAGGCTATCTCTTTAATCTCCTGACGAATATTGAGATCGTCGGTTGGCTTGGAGATATAGGTAACCATATTTTAGGAGGGTTCTTCGGCGCTGCTGCAGGTGCTTTTGGAGCCTTTGTCTCTGGTACGTTAACGGGTTGGACTGTTGGCAGTGGCGATGCGATCGCTTATCGAAACCGCTTAAATGCGGGAAAATATCTCATCATTGCACAAGGAAACGGTGCTTTTATAGAGCGGGCAACCCAGTTAATCCGCCAGTACGAACCTGAAAACCTTCAAGGCTACGTTGAGACTGTTCCTGTATAATCTGACGTGACTAATGACTATTATCTGAAGAATTTAATTGTCAAGTTCCGGCGAACGATCGAACGATGGAATAGTTTATCTATCGAGCAAAGGTAATTTTATTGCTTGATTGACAAGAGGGCGATCGTAGAGATTTACATCGTAGAGATTTACATCGCAGAGATTTACATCGCAGAGATTTACATCGCAGAGATTTACAAGCTCAAAACTTGCTCTAAAATCTAGATAAGCCTCATCTATGTTGAAACCTAGAGTTTTCAGACTGGGGGATTTAGGGGGCGAAGGCAGCGATTGACAGCGCTAGTGGAAGGAACTCAAAACTACGGGTTTCAAACTGGACGCGCTTTATAAATGAATTTTAAGCCACAGTTTCCCATGTGAACGACCGCGACCCCCATCTATAGCGATCCTAAATGAATTGTAAACCCCAATCCTTGCCAGCACTGGGTTTCAGGCCACTTAGCGTTCACGACTGATTTATGACTGCTATATCACGAATACCGAATCTCAAACCCTTGCAAATGTTCCAAAGGCTCGTAAATCACCTCCACCGCCTCTACGATCGCCGCCGGACTTCCTTCGCGACACCACCGCACGACCCCTTCCACCGCTGGCGCAGTCCCCTCAAACACCGCTTCCACTCGACCATCTGCCAGATTGCGTACCCATCCCTGCAAATCTAATGCCACAGCCGCACGTCGGGTATACGCTCGGTAAGAAACCCTTTGCACTCGGCCCGAAACCAACACGCGGGCTCGGATCGTCTCCCGAGCTCGATCGGGATCTTTCAGCATTGCGCGATCGCCTCAACCATTCCTCAATACCCCTATTTCCGTTTCAGCAACACCGCCAGCAACCAAGCCGTGAAGAGCCCCACAGAAGCCGCCATCACAACCACCAGTCCCAACGGCAGTTGAACCGATTGCCAGACCATAAACCGCAGAGAAACCACACTGGAATTTTGGGTTGCGAAGACAGTCACCCACAACAATCCAACACTGACGAGTAATAGCTGCAGCAGTCGCATTGACTTCCCTCAATCGGCAACGAGCGACAAATCACTCTTTAATTACTATGACCGCTATTGGAGCATTATTGCCCGCTGTCGCCGAACGCAGGCGATCGGGAAAGATAGCATTGCCGATGCGCTTTGGCGATCGCGCTGGCTCGCGCCATCGATCGCACTGACGCCTGTTTTGTGATTGAGGATTGACAGAAGATGTACGACACCATCGCGATTGGAGCCGGTCTATCGGGGCTGATTTGCGCCCGTAGATTGGTTCGGGCGGGGTTGAACGTGTTGGTGTTAGAAAAGTCTCGCGGCGTTGGCGGCAGGATGGACACCCGACGGGTGGAGACTCCATTTGGGACTGCAACGATCGATCGCGGAGCCCAATACATGACCGCCAGCAACGACCGATTTCGGCGATTCGTGCGCGAGCAGATCGAGCTGGGCACGATGGCAGAATGGACTCGCGACATTTACGAACTCAAGCCAACAGGATTGCATCCGGCCCAACTGGACAATCGCTACCCTCGCTATTGCTGTCCGATGGGCATGACGGCAATCGCAAAAAACCTGTGCGAGTCGGTGACCGTGCAGCGGGAAACGCGAATCCAATCGTTACGGGTCACCTCCGAAGGCTGGCAGGCGATCGCAACAGACGATCGCGTTTATCGAGCTGCCAGTGTGGCGATCGCGATGCCCGCCCCTCAAATTTTGGCTTTATTGGCCGACTGGTTAGATGACAGCTCTCCCCTCTACGCTCCCCTGCAATCCGCCGAATATATGCCCTGCATTGCAGCAATCGCCGGCTACGACCCCGAAGTTGTCTTACCCGACTGGCAGGGGGTGAAGTGGGTGGATGACGAGCGGGTGACATGGCTGGCGATCGACAGTAGCAAGCGAATCGAGCCGCCGCAGCCCACAATCGCAATTCATTCCACCGCCGAGTTTGCACAGGAATATTGGGATGCGGATGAGGGAGGGTTGCAGTCTGCCGGACGGTATTTGCTGGAGCGGGCAGGCGATCGCCTCGAACCTTGGCTGACTTCCCCCCAATGGATGCAGGTGCATCGCTGGCGCTACTCGCTTCCCGTGGAAACGGTGGGGTTGGCCAGCTTAGCCACGAGAGTGGCGGCAGAGGGAAGCAATCGCCGTTGGCCTCTGGTCTGTGCGGGGGATTGGTGTGCGGGACCGACGGTCGAAGGAGCTTTTATCTCTGGTGAAGATGCCGGAGCGCGTCTTGTCGCCATGCTGCAAGAAATTGCAGTTTGAACTGCTAGCAGCGCGCAATCCCAGCTTCGCGAGCTGCCTGTTTCACGGCCGCCGCCACCGCAGGCGCAACGCGATCGTCAAATACCGACGGAATAATGTGGATGGGGTCTAAATCAGTTTTGGACACTAAACTGGCGATCGCCTCCGATGCCGCCAAAATCATCTCCGCATCGATCCCCGTCGCACGACAATCTAACGCCCCGCGAAACACCCCCGGAAAGGCCAAGACATTATTGATCTGATTGGCATAATCGCTTCGCCCCGTGGCCATCACCCCCACATTGTCAGGCACCCGTTCCGGCTGGATCTCGGGAATCGGATTGGCCAGAGCAAACACGATCGCCCGTTCCGCCATACTGCTAACCATTTCGACCGACAACGCCTTGCCCGTACTGACCCCAATAAACACATCGGCCCCTTTAATAACATCGGCGAGCGTGCCAGACATATCTACCGCCAGCGATCGCTTTTGGGCTGTCAGGTCCGTGCGATGGCTGCCAATAATGCCCTGGCGATCGCAAGCCACAATCTGCTTTGCCCCCGCCCGTTTCAAAAGCTGAACGATCGCCACACCCGCTGCCCCCGCTCCATTCAGGACAATCCGCACTTCACTGAGGGATTTTTGCACCACCTTAAATGCATTCATTAGCGCCGCCAACACCACAATCGCCGTCCCGTGCTGGTCGTCGTGGAAAATGGGCATCTCCAGTTTGTCCTCCAACCGCGCCTCAATTTCAAAGCAGCGGGGAGCTGCAATATCTTCCAAATTAAAGCCGCCAAAAACTGGTGACAGATGCACGACTGTCCGCACAATCTCGTCGATGTCCTGCGTATCCAAACAAATGGGGAAAGCATCGAGATCGGCAAACTTCTTGAACAGCATCGCCTTCCCTTCCATCACCGGCAAGGCCGCTTCGGGGCCAATATTGCCCAAGCCCAACACCGCGCTGCCATCCGTCACAATCCCGACCGCATTCCCCTTCACCGTCAAGTCGTAAACCGAGGGTGGATCTTGGACGATCGCCTTGCAAATGCGACCCACCCCGGGCGTATACACCATCGCCAAATCCGAAGCCGATAAAATCTCGATCTTGCTGAGAATGTGAATCTTGCCCCCCCGATGTAGGTTGAAGGTGCGATCGCAAACCAATTCGATCGCAACATCTGGCAATGCCTTCACCGCCCGCACAATCTGCTCGGCATGCGCTTCGCTGACCGCATCCACCGACACTTCGCGCACCGTGTGACTCAAGGTCCGTTCGAGCAATTCAATATGACCGAGATTGCCTCCCTCTTCGGCGATCGCCTGGGCGACCTTTGCTAACATGCCAGTGCGATTGGGTAAGTGCAGTTGCAGCGTGATACTAAAACTGGAGGTGGGGGTGAGGTCAACCATATAATCGTGAGAGCGAAGGGGCTTGAGTTCTGGGGCAATAACGCCACTACTCGGGGCCGCACCAGGCGGAACCGAGCCAGCGAGTATGATACGTCAAAGTGGAGACAATGGAAGTTGTCTTAACTTACAACTCAAATTTGGGCTCGCGGGCAGAAAAAAGCCACGCAAGCCTGAAACAAACTCAAACGACTAGTTAATAAACACCCCTCGCGACACCGTCAGATCGAACGTAAAGTGGATGTCGATATTCGTTCCCTGAAAAGCGGTTGGGAGCGGTTCTAGAGGGGCAGCCAATTGTACGGCGGAAATTGCGGCGGAATCTGTTTGTTGGTTGCCAGAAGACTGAGCCAAGCGCAGATTTGAGATTTGACCGTTGCGGGCAATGGTGAACAGCACCACAGTGCGACGGGATGAATTGGACTGACCGGGAATCCAGTGGCGCTCGATGGCTCGCTGCAGGCGGGCTAAATAAGGCCCCCAATCCACTTCGGCACGGGCCGCGACGCTGGGGGGACGGGCCGCGCTTTGACTGGGGTTGAGAGGACCGGAGGCAGCCGATCCTCCTGAGCCGCGAGAGCTGGCGGCAATGGGGGGGCCTAACTGGGAGGCAGCCGATTGTCGCGTCTGGGGGGCGGGGGGAGTAGGGGGCGAGGGGGCTGCGGCAATTTGATTGAGGTTGGATTGACGGGATGAAGGAGCGGCTGGGGCCGGAGTCGAGATCGGTGCTGGAGTGGGGCGCGCAGTTGGGCGGGGGGTTGGGCGGGGAGTGGGGGCAGGGGTTGGACGGGGAGTGGGGACGGGGGTTGGGCGGGGAGTGGGGGCCGGAGGCACGGGAGCTTGAGCAATGGTGTCTTGCGGCAGCGGCTCGGGTTCGGGTTCCGGCGGAGCGGGGGCCGGAGGCTCGGGCGGCGTGACTGGAACCGGGGGGGCGGCCTGGATGGGAGGTTGTGGGGGTTGAGCAGGAGGTTGCGGGGCTGTTTGAGGGGGGGCAGGTGGAGCGGGAGGAGGCGCTGCGGAAGCAGCAGGGCGTCCTGCCGAGGGGGGCTCGGGACGGGCCTCGCCACCATCGAGGGCATTGTTATTGGCGCGCAGCTCGGTGTCTTCGGGCGGCAAGATATCGCTGGGGTCTACAATCGTGAACTCGATGGTTTCTTGCTCTGGCGGAGTCACCGGCCAAGCCCAGAATCGCAGCAGCCAAAAGAGCAAAAGCAGGAGGTGAAGGCCCAAGGAGCCCAACAACCAAAGCAGCAGTCTGTCATTGCCGGCTTCTGATTCTCTGCGTCTGTATTCCGCAGATAGAGTCATGAGCTCTCCTTCGATCGGACTGAATGCGGGCACAACTAAGCCATTTATAACACCCGTTTTTGCAGATGCCCCTAGCGCGGGCACGCAATCGCGGCTGCGGCTAATCGCCCCCCGACTCCGCCGAGTTCGCTGCAAGATTACTCTAATGGGCGATCGCCCGAATCGTCGGCCACAAAACAGGTTTCCAAAATATTCAGCAGCTCTTCTGGACTGCTGCGAGCGATCAGCTCGCGGATGAGCTGTTTTTGGGCTTCGGGATTGTCAACTTTACCCAATCGCTCCATTGCAGCTAGCTTGGCGAGGGCTTTGGCTTGGTTGGTTTGGAGATCCAAGCGGCGATCGGGGCTGAGGGCGCTGTTGGGGGCGCCGAGCAGGTATTGGGAGATTTCGGTAAAGAGGAGGGGACCGGCCAGGGTAATGGAATCTTTGGCACGGGCGGCGGCACGGGCTAAGTCTTGTGCTTCCTGCTGGCGGTCGATCTCTATGACCAAGGTTTCTAACAGTTGCAGCAGTTCGGCCGTATCGCATGGCCGCAGTTGCTTGCGGGCTGTTGCCTGGAGGGGTTCGATATCGATGTGGCGATCGCGGGCCACTGCGGCAATCTCGTCATTCAAACGCTCCACTTCAGTGGCGATCGCCCCTTTACCCCCGGCTGCAATTTCTTCGAGTTGTGTCTCTGTCAGTCTTTGGGCTAATAGCTCTAGCACTTGGCTGTAGAGTAGCTCGCGGGGCAGTAAGACCCCCGTTACGCCTGCATCCGAACGTTCTAGAAAAGCTTCAACATCTCCTCCGGCGATGCCGATCAGCCGCTGCAATAGAGCCAGCACATCATCGGGGGAAGAAAGCTGCAGGACCGAGCGAATGGTTTGGCGCAGTTGGGGCGATCGCGGCAGGTCTAATTCTTCTAACCGCTGCTCGGCCTTGGCGATCGCCTCGGTCATCAGCCCCGGCAAATCGACAGACTCGCGTCCCTGTTCTACTAACGAGCGGCTGGTCTGCTGCAAGACGCGAGCGGTCTCGGCGAACATTAATAGGTTGGGGGCTTCGATAGAGGGGGTAGCCATAGGGGTCTCGGCAGAACGGCAACTTGCAAGCTCCCTTGAAGAATAGCGCGGCGGCAGCCGCCTCTCTCCTGGTTTTAGTCGCGCACCTGAATGTTGAGTGGTATTGGGGAAGATCGCGATCGGAGGCTTGGGGGGAACATTGAAATTTGGAAAACTTATATACAGTTGGCAAGATATTGATTCTTCGAAAAGGAAGTCACTCTACTGGCATGCATTTTCAATGGGCAGCCTGAGAGCAACCTCTGAAAAATGATTTGGAAGAGCGATTCTCTACAATCTCGCGAGCGTGAATCTATTTTGCCAGTTAATGACTCAGTGAAAATTCAGCAACCAATAGAGAGATGCCAGAATGTCAATCTTAAAAAAGATACAGAATCGATTAATGAGATTTTCTAGAGAACAAAAGCTTCGGCAGTTCTATTCTCTTTTCAAGGAAGGCGAGACTGTTTTAGATGTAGGAGTATCGCCAGAATCAAACAGGGCAAAACCTGCTCGAAACTACTTTCTCAAGAATTATCGTTACAAGCCAGAAACCTATACTGGCCTAGGAGTGCGAGAGCTCATCGGTATGGAAGGTAAATTCCCCGGGAAAAAATTTGTTCAATATTCAGGTGGAAAGTTCCCTTTTGCAGACAAAGAGTTTGATTGGGTGTTTAGCAATGCAGTGATCGAGCATGTTGGCGACGATCGATCGCAACTATTGTTTCTCAATGAAATGATGCGCGTATCGAAAAATGTCTTTTTTACAACTCCAAATAAATACTTCCCTATCGAATCGCACACTAGCGTTTTCTTCTTACACTGGCATGACGATCTATTTTATAAGTGGTGCGGTAAAAACAAGCCAGCTTATGATAGAGACAGTCTTTATTTGTTTTCCTTCAAGCGCCTAGAGAAGATGGTGAAACGTTCTCGTGCTTCCTCTTTTGCAATCTATCAGAATCGATTCATTGGCTTGCCCATGACGTTTAGTGTGACTTGCACGAACGGCTGAGTTGACTGAATATACTCAAGGCTGAATGGTGACGGTGCCGTCATACAGTAGTTCGCCCGCTAATAGTTGAAGGCGAGTCACGCTGACATCTTCGCCGAGGTCGAGAAGCATGCGATCGAGCCCTTCAATCGGGATGGCAGTTTCGCCACTGAGCCAAACGGGATTGACTAGCAGCAGTTGGTTGCTGTTTTGGGCTTGCAGTTGAGTCGCAATTGAGATCGGTACGGCGTCGCCACCAGGCATGTCGAGGGTGGCGTCGAGCTGAAGCGCTCCATTTTGCAGCGTGACTTGCGGATCGCGGATGAGAAAAGCCACCGATTGCTCGTCGCCAAAGGGAAGTTTGACTCGAGCTGCTTCTAGCTGCGATTGAATCAATGGGGCCTGCAAAGACTGGTTGAGATCCGCTTCGCTCCAGCGCATTTGCACGGCGACCGGCAGGGGTTCGATTAAGCGCAGAGATTCGCCGCGTAGAGCAGCTTGGGTGTTGAGGCGAATGTTGCGTCCGTCTAATTGAACTGTGGTGATGTGGAAACCATCCCGGACTAAGTTGTCTCCCGAGACTTCAGCCCGTTCGATGGTGCCGCCGAGGATGTCGCGATCGCGACCGCTAATGGAGACGGAGAGATTGTCGACGCTATCGACTTCTGATTCGAGCCAAGCACCCACTAAAGGGTTGAGGATGGGACTGATGAATTGGGCTAGGGCAGGGGTTGTAACGATGCTCGCCGGTAAGGCGGCAGCAACGGCGATCGCCATCCAGCGTCCAGTGTTCGTTCCCATGTCTGTCTGGCCCAAATTCTCTATAGGTGCTTCCGAGAGTCTAACGCCCCTGTCGATCGCATCGCTATGTGTTTTAGAGAAAGGATTTCAGCGTTTCGACGTATTCGTTAATATTACGTTGATTGCCGCCAAAGTCGTATTCGCCCATGCGACCGACAGATTGGATCGACAGTTGGGTTTGAGGGGGATCGTCGCTGGTGGGGGCGATCGCCACGGTGATGTCATCGACAAATTTGAACACTTTAGTGCGAGATAATCCTTTCACGACATGGGTTTCGGCATCTGCGGCGACGAACTCGCCGCGAGGCCAAGCGGTAAAGGCTTGTTGTGCAACGGAGAAGACGCGATCGGGATCGGCCTTGACAATCATTTGCTGGGTAGCTTGGTTGTTGGGGCTGGCAGCCATAGCAGGTGGGTTGAATCCAAAGGTGAAGGCGAGCAAGAGGGCAATGATGCCAAAAGCAGGTTTGAGTTGGCGCACGAGTGGAACTCTCGATAAAGTTTGACTGCATTTATGATGGCGGTTCCGGGGTGGAATGGCTAGAGAGAGGCAGGTGGCGATCGTGCGATGCGAAGTGCTTGCCCGTTCGCGGTAGATGGACATCGTCAAAAAATTTAGGCATAAAGCAATTGATTCCCGATCTCCTCAGCCGTCAGTGCATTCACCAAAATGCCAACCCGTTTGGCAACTTCATAGGCTCTTTTCTGAGGCACAACAATAATTCCAGAGTGCTGTTTATCTTCTTCCACATACTGTAGGTGCAACCGCTCAAAATCAACTCGGTTATGGGTTAAAATACACCGGTTAATGGACGTAGCAAACTCAAGTTGCTCGCGATCTGTTTTGCCAAGGGTTGCTTGTTCGGGAACAGTCATAATATCTAAACCGCGCGATCTCAACAACGTGGCAACCAGAGCCGAGATATCCTCATCTGTGTAAAGTGCCGCAAAAGTTGTCACGAGGCATCCAATGCGGCTCTCACAGATGGATGCACGAGTTCGTCGGGTACCCGATTTTGCTCAATGTATTCATTAATCTCTGCCTGACAATCTAGATAGAAGCTCAAGGCGTCAAACACTTGCGCTAGACTTAGGTGAGGCAAATGGTTTAAGATTTCTTCTGGCATAATGCCAAGCCGCCACAAGCCAACAATAGCACGAACAGATGTACGAGTGCCCAGAATAATTGGCTCTCCGCTCAAAATCTCAGTATTGCGAGTAACGTAGCGCGAGAGAGTTTCAGCAGGCATAGAACAAAGCATTGAGCAGAAACATTAGATTCCATTCTATCAATAGGTAGCAGCTAGCGACAGAAATATGCTTTCACCCACATCTCGAGATCCAATTTTCTCGGACCATTGATTTCTGGTTAGCCATGCCGTTGCAAGCAACGTCAGTTCGACAGGTGTCAGGTCAAGCAAGATGGGAACATTGATTCGTATCTCAATGGATTTGCTCGCATTCCGATTCTCGTCCGCGCACAACCCGCCTCCCTGTCAACAGACCTCTAGTCTCCGTTACCACCGTACATTGCCCTTCGCGATTGGAGCAGCGGTAGGGATTGGGGGAGACTAAGCCGGTCGTGTCGGTGTTAGCTTGCGATTCTGTGGCAACCATTGGAGTGCCCTAAGCTCCTACCTCCATTATCTTCTCTGCCAGAAGGAAAGGCGACGTTTGCGATCGCTGTAACCGTCATAACCCATCAAACTGAAAGACCCCAGCCCAATGCCGAGGTCTTTTCAGTCTTGCTGCTAGAGCTTTGAAGGCTTTAGCTTTTTGTTGGCGGCGACGATGTCGCTTGCGGCCCTTTTCTTGCGGCTGACCGCTAGCCTTCCAATTGGGGATTTTCACGGCTATCCTCCGATACATGCGCGTCACGAGTTGAAAGGTAGATTAACTCTAGCGATTCAACAACATTACTAGGCTCTTCTACCTACATTAGCATATTCATTCCTAATCGCTAAGGCTAACAGGTGGAAGTCCAGCCAAATGCTTTATTTTAGCGAAATGTACTTAGCGTTACAATTGAGAAGATCTCGTCCCCTTTATACGGCGACCCTTAAGAATATGCAGGAGAAGTACAAATGGGAAGTTACACCGAATACCGTTTAGACCCAGAGCAATTTCCCTTTCTCAAGGGCTTCCAAGCAAAGTGGCAGACTATTAGGGATGAGTTTACACAATTCAACCAAAATGCCTCTAGTGAAGAGTTAGCATTCGCCTATAATGTACTGGGGCCGAAAAGTAAAACACTGAAGACTAAAGGAAAAGGCAAATATAGTGCTTTCGGAATATTGTTCCAAGGCATCTTTATTGAAGAATACATTAGGGTACATCACATACATTATCCTAATTACGATTCACATCATGCCTCAGAACGAGCACTGGAGTTAAGGGAGAAATATTTTTCAAAATTGTCGGAGGCGATCGCAACGATAAATTCCACTGACGATGACATCCTCAGGAATGTCTACTTTGGCACTTACTATCCGGGGCTAGATATCAAACTGCATGTGAACAATCACCCCCATATGAATCGCGGCTATCTAGGATTGATCGTGCCAAAGGGAGATGTCGCGATGAAGATCTGTCACGACGAGCTCTTTTGGCATGAAGGCGAGTTCATGGTTTTAGATCATAGCTATCCACACTGTCCGCATAATTATACCGATCGCGATAGAACTGTCTTAATCGTAGACTTCTTTAAACCCGATATGCCGAGAGAGAAAGCGATCGCATTTGAAACAGATCTAGTCAAAAAACGCATGCAGGATAATCCCTATAGCTTAGGAGTATTTGGCAAAAGCGACAAAGCTGAAAAAGCAGATTTCATCAAGTATGGTTTAGCCCATCAGTTAGAATGGGACAAAGCCCTACAAGCCTAAGATAGACCCAATTCTTAGCATAAAGTTGTATAAAATTTCTCAAAACTAACAGGCAAGCTTTCCTCCTCCGATTTCCTCTCTAGCCACACATGAGGTCCATCGTGTCTGAAGCCACAGTTCTGGACAAAGTTATCAAAAATGTGCGCCTGGTTCGCCCCAATCACCCGACTGTCGAACAGCTAGATTTGGGCATAAAGGATGGCAAATTTGCCTGCATCGAGCGGGATATTTGTGGCGATCGTGCAAAAGATGTGTTCGACGCTCAAAACCTGCTGGGTTTTCCTGGGGTGATTGACTCCCACATGCACGTCGGTATCTATCAACCTCTCGACAAAGATGCCGCGACCGAAAGTAGAGCAGCGGCGATGGGGGGGGTGACGACAAGCTTGAATTATATCCGTACCGGTCAGTATTACCTCAATAAAGGCGGACCTTATCAGGATTTCTTTCCCGAGGTACTGGCACTGTCAGACGGGAAGTTTTTTGTCGATTATGGCTACCATATTGCACCCATTAGTGGCCAGCATATTGACGAAATGCAGTGGCTTTTTGAAGAGCATGGCATCTCGTCGTTCAAAATTTTTATGTTCTACGGCGGCTACGGCCTGCACGGTCTCTCAGACAAGCAAAACTTTTTCCTCATGATTGAGCCAGAGGAACGCTACGATTTTGCTCATTTTGAATTTATTATGCGCGGCCTGACTAAACTGAGAGAACGTTACCCAGAAGCCAATGATTTCATCAGCCTCAGCCTTCACTGCGAAGTCGCTGAAATCTTGAGTGCTTATACCAAAATTGTCGAGGGCGATCGCAATCTCAGCGGTCTCAGAGCCTACAGTGCTGCCCGTCCGCCCCATTCAGAAGGGCTAGCCATATTTATCGCCTCCTACTTAGCTCACGAGACCAATTGTGCCAATATCAATCTGCTACACCTCAGTTCCCGTAAAGCATTAGATGCTGCTCTGATGATGGATGTGGCCTTTCCTCAGATCAATTTCAAGCGAGAAGTGACAGTCGGTCATTTGCTCTTAGATGTGGACGCCCCCACAGGCAAATGGGCTAAGGTCAACCCCCCCATTCGATCCCGAGCTGATGTGGAATATTTGTGGCAGGCAGTCTCGAACGGCCAAATTGATTGGATCGTCAGCGACCACGCCTGTTGCTCTGCTGAGAAGAAAGCAAGTCTGCAAGACCCCGACAATATCTGGCTGGCAAAATCTGGTTTTGGCGGTACGGAATACTTACTCTCTGGCGTGTTTAGCGAAGGTAGCAAGCGCGGCTTGTCCTACAATCGCATGGCCGAGATGTTGTGTTGGAATCCTGCCCAGCGATTTGGATTGTTGGAAAAAGGGGATATTGCCATTGGATACGATGCCGACTTCGTGCTTTTCGATCCGAACGAATCCTTTGTGGTTCGTGCCGAAGAGTCTGAGTCCCAGCAGGGCTATTCGCCGTTTGAGGGGATGGAATTGACTGGGCGAGTCAAGAGTACATTTTTGCGCGGCAATCTGATTTACGACAAAGGACAAGTCATCGGTTCGCCCTGCGGGCAGTATTTGAAACGCCCCTATGGGGTGTCCCCGAAAGCAATGGCATAAAGGTCGATCCCCTTTGTAATCTCTATAGAGCCTAGCTAGTTATAATTGGGATGAATGTACGAGATAACTGTATCTGGGGCGAAGTATCACAGGAGTAGAAATGATTGCAACCCTTAAGCAACCATCTTCACTGATTCATGAAATGCAGCTTGAAAAGGTCGGAGATTTTTATTTATTTAAGTTTAGTGAGTCGCTTCAACTTCGCATGGAAACTCTGCTGGACAGGAAGAAGAATGAATCGTTAACTCTCGATGAAATTAGTGAACTAGATGCGATCTCGGAGCTAGATCGTATCTTTACCCACATTAACGCGATGTTAGCCGCTCGAGATGTCAATTAGTTAAACCCCATCCAGATTGAGATCTGGAGTTTTCAGGCATTGCACTCGGCCCCCTAAATCCCCCACCAGTGGGGGACTTCCGAGAGGCTATTGGCTTCGTTCTACAACTTTCTCCATCGCCTTCTCCGCCTCCCAACCCTCAACTGGAACTGTACTCAAGTCCCCCAGAATGGGGGATTTAGGGGGCTAATGCAGCGAACCACAGCGCTAGTGAGAGGGTCTAATAGACACATTCTCAAAACCACGAGTCTCTGCTTAAACGAGAAGATTTTGGCTTAAAACTGGGTTACACCCACCATCGATGCTTGATTAACCTGCGAGTAGCTTACCGAGATACAGTCTTCGGGATCGTCGCGGAATGACGTCCGAGTAGATGCACCCACTCACGATCGAGTGAAACTAGAGGTTGACTGATGGCGATTGATTCATTCAAAGCATTAGCGCTCCAAGTGACCTGCTCGGCCGTCAATCGGGCTCGAAATCGCACTGAAGCGCGATCGCTGATGCAACAGACTCTCGATCGCCTAGAGTCTCAAATTGCCGCCAGCCTTGCCTTTATTGGCCCCGACTGTCGCCTGGTAGTCTTGCCCGAATACGTACTGACGGGTTTCCCGATGGGAGAGTCAGTAGTCGCTTGGGCAGAAAAAGCCTGCTTAGACATGGACGATCCGCTCTACGACTCGCTGGGACAGATTGCCCAAAAGCACAATATCTTTTTAGCTGGAAATGCCTACGAACTCGATCCCAATTTTCCAGATCTGTACTTCCAGAGCTGCTTTACGATCGCCCCGACAGGCTCGCTCGTCCTGCGCTATCGACGGCTCAATTCCATGTTTGCTCCCACCCCACACGATGTCTGGGAGCGATATCTCGACTGTTACGGTCTCGACGGTGCTTTTCCGGTGGCTAAAACCGCCATCGGCAATCTTGCTGCCGTAGCCTCCGATGAGATTTTGTTCCCAGAAGTGGCGCGCTGCTTGGCCCTGCGGGGGGCGGAAATTTTTCTGCATCCCACGTCAGAAATTTACGGCAAGGGGCGATCGCCGAAAGACATCGCCAAAATCGCCCGCGCGATCGAAAATTCCGCCTATGTCATCTCCGCCAATACCGCAGGTATCGCTAACACCAATATCCCTAGTTCCTCAACGGACGGCGGCTCCCAAATCGTAGACTATCGAGGACTGGTTTTGGCCGAGACTGGTGCCGGAGAAAGTATGGCCGCCTTTGCAGACATCGATCTGGCAGCCTCGAGACGATTTCGCCGCCAACTGGGTTTAAATAATCTGCTGGCCCGACAGCGACCGGAGCTCTATGCCGATTGCTATCGCCAAGCGCGCATATATCCCCCCAACACCATGCTGGAGGGTAAAGTGGAACGATCGCACTTTAGGCAAACTCAGCAAGAAACCATCGAGCGTTTAGACGAGCTCGGGATGATTTGAGAGATGGCTGGCCCCATTGGCGTTCGCAATCCCCGCACGGGAATGGTTGACTACTGGATCGAGCCTCCAGAACGGGATCGGCTGGCCGAGCGATGCGATCGCCTGCGAACTGCTCAACTCGACTGGCAGGCGGGAGGGCTGGAACAACGCATCGAGGCACTGCAAAGATGGAAGCAGTCTTTGTTGGCCCGCAAGCAGAAACTAGTACAGGCATTGACTGCCGACACGGGCAGACGAACGGAATCCGCGCTCGAACTGGATTCGGTTATCTCCAGCATCGATCGCTGGTGTCGGCTAGCCCCCCAATTGCTGGCGGAACCAGAACCGAAGTCCAGCGCCATCCCCTTCATCCGATTGCAACAGCAGTCAGTTCCCTATGCTTTAGTCGGTGTTATCAGCCCCTGGAACTTTCCACTTTTGCTGTCTGCGATCGACACCATCCCGGCCCTGCTGGCTGGTTGTGCCGTCGTCGTGAAGCCGAGTGAAATTGCCCCCCGATTTATCAAACCGCTGTCAGAGGCGATCGCCGCTGTCCCCCAGCTTCGAGATGTCTTGGCTTATGTGGAGGGGGCAGGCGATACGGGGGCTGCTGCAATCGACTGCGTCGATCTAGTCTGCTTTACGGGCAGTGTGGCAACGGGCCGGACAGTAGCAGAGGCCGCAACCAAGCGCTTTATTCCAGCTTTTTTAGAACTGGGAGGCAAAGATCCGGCGATCGTGCTGGCCTCCGCCAATCTAGAGTTGGCCACCTCAGCCATCTTGTGGGGCTCGACGGTCAATACCGGTCAATCTTGTCTCTCCCTCGAACGCATTTACGCTGCCGATGCCATCTTCGAGCCCTTTGTCGCAATGCTGGTCCAAAAGGCAAAGCGCCTGCAGCTAACCTATCCATCCGTCGACAGTGGCCAAATCGGTCCCATCATTGCTGAAAAGCAGGCAGCGACGATTGCCGCACACCTCGATGAGGCTGCGGCAAAGGGGGCAGTGGTGCATTGTGGAGGGGCAATTGAAGCATTAGGTGGGGGGCTCTGGTGTCGCCCGACAGTTTTGACTCAGGTCGAGCGATCGATGAAGGTGATGGCAGAGGAAACGTTTGGTCCGATTATGCCGGTCATGTCATTCTCGACAGTTGAAGAAGGCGTGGCGCTAGCCAACGATACGAACTACGGCCTCAGCGCGGCTGTTTTTGCCGGATCGGACGCTGAAGCTCTAGAGGTAGCACGCCGTATCGATGCGGGTGGCATCAGTATCAACGATGCTGCGTTAACGGCATTCATCTACGAAGGAGAGAAAAATGCCTTCAAAGGGTCCGGCTTGGGGGGTTCGCGCATGGGACCGGCAGCGATCGCGCGATTTATGCGGAAGAAAGCCTTTTTGGTCAAAACAAACTCCGCACCCGATCCCTGGTGGTTCGATCTCCCAAAAGCCACGGACGATATGTCCGACTAGCGATTATCTCTGCGAAGCAATGCCTGAGGGAAATAGATAAATCTGAAACTAGGTGCGATTGAAGCGATAGCAACAAGGAGCATTAGACATGTCTGCAATTCGAGCTGAAATGCCCGTCCTCGTTCGACATGAAGGGACCTGGGCTGGCACTTATACTATTATCGATAATGACGGAAATATCATCGACAAACACAAGTCGCAGATAACCTGCAAGTTTCCAGAGGAGGATGCTTCTTCTCCCTACTTTCAAACCAATCGGTATGAGTGGCCTGATGGAAAGGTGCAAGAGTATCAGTTTCCAGGCACTTACCGCGATAAAAGCCTCTGGTTTGACACAGAACGCATTCACGGACGTGCGTGGGAAGCAGATGATTCGATCGTTATCTTGTGGTTTAGTTACAAAGATATAGCGGACGTTTACGTCTATGAAATGATTCATATTAATTCCGGCAACGCTCGTCGCGCTCGTACTTGGCACTGGTTCAGGGATGGGGAAATTTATCAACGGACTTTGATTGAAGAAGAGCGGATACGATAAAGCGTTCTAATTGACTGAGGGATTGAGATTTAAAGATGAACCAGCCTATCAAGCGGGCATTCTTAGATACTGACGACGGCCAGATTCTTTACCGAATCGGTGGAGAAGGCGAGCCACTTCTTTTAATGCACATGAATCCCCGCAGTAGCGATGAATTTCGCGAGTTGATGCCCATTTTTGCTGAAAACAGACAGGTGATTGCAATGGATCTCATGGGCTTTGGCGATTCTGACAAGCCTCCCAGACTGTATACGATCGCCGACTACGCCAAAACGGCGATCGCCTTATTGGACGAGCTAGGCATCCAGAAAGCAAGCATTATGGGCAACCATACCGGTGCATTTGTTGCTGGAGAGATGGCCGCCGCTTACCCCGATCGCCTCAATAAGCTGATCTTGGGCAACGTCGCAGGCTTCGGCGAAGCGGGTAAAGCAAGGCTAATGCAATTATTCGAGCGAGGCTTTCAAATTCAAGCAGACGGCTCCCACCTGATGAAACGATGGCAAGCCCGCTCTAGATACGTAGGTTCTGCCGAGTTAAATCATCGCTGGGTTTTAGATGACTTTAAATGCTTTGGCTATCCTTTGTACGCAGTTTGGGCTGTAGCCGATTATTGCCTGGAGGCGGAAGCGAGATTTCGCACGATCGCCTGTCCCACACTCATTCTGTGGGGACTAGATGACGTGGAGGAATTTGAACGACTGGGCTTAGCGAAAATGGAAAATCGCCATTTTGTCTCTCGGGTTATTCCTCACAGCAGAGTGGTTGAATTTGAAAAGGGGACAATTTGTATGATGAACCAGATGCCCGAAGAAATCTCGAAGGTGGCGATCGAGTTTCTGAATAATTCGCAATAGTTTAGTATATGCGAACAAAACCTCTGAAGGCCAGCGAGCCGATAGTAGCGAACAATTCATGCATTTAACAATGAAACAAACCTCGTCCGTGTTGAGACCTGAAGTTTTTAGACATTGCACTCATCCCCCTAAATTCAATGACGGAATTTAGGGGGCTAATGCAGCGAACGACAGCGCTAGTAAAAAGAACTCAAAACTACGGGCTTCAAGCTAGACTTGGTTTATATATTTAATCGTTAAACATATTTAATCGTTAAACGCCAAGCAAAAGTAACTTCAATTACAGTTCTCTAGCTCAAAGTCTGATAACACTGGGGTTACCATCGAAGAGCCACATTAAAGATGTTTAACCTCCTCAATGCTTTTTTTGCGTTTATTATGCTGGGAATTTTGGTCCTTTTGGCGAGATACGTCAAGCATAATGTTAGGTTATTTAAAACTCTCTATTTGCCCGAATCGATTATAGCCGGAGTGATTGCCCTGTTGTTAGGACCTGGAGTGTTGGGCGCGATCGCAAATTCTTTGGGGGCAAATGCAGATTCTTATCTTGCAGGGGGAATATTTCCCGAAGCCATGCGGACTGTCTGGTCGCAAGCTCCCGGTATCTTTATCAACATAGTCTTTGCTGCTTTATTTTTAGGAGAAACCATTCCCAATCCCAAAGAGGTTTGGCGTAAAACTGCACCTCAAGTGGCCTTTGGCCAAAGTCTTGCTTGGGGACAGTATACGATCGGAATTCTTCTGGTCGTGCTAGTTCTGTCTCCTCTATTGGGTGTCGATCCCATTGCAGGAGCATTGATCGAAATTGCTTTTGAAGGAGGGCACGGTACTGCGGCGGGAATGGCCGGAACCTTCACACAGTTGGGTTTTCCCGAAGGTGGAGATTTAGCCTTAGGCCTAGCTACTGTGGGTATTGTCTCTGGAATTATGTTTGGTGTGGCCTTGGCTCATTGGGGTCGTCAAAAAGGCTATATCCAAAGCGAGCTGGAGGAAGTCAGTAGTGGCGATGCTCAATTTCAAGAGACGGCAGAAATCGAAGACCAAAGAATACTTGAAGGAAGAGCTCGGTTGATGCAAAACCTATTGGTCGATCCACTTTCACTCAACTTTGGTTTTACGGGTTTGGCAGTAGTAATAGGTTGGTTAATCTTACGCGCACTTACTTGGATCGAGTCGATCGCTTGGGGTAGAGGCGGCTTTGAGTTAATTGCTGCAGTCCCTCTATTTCCAATGGCATTAATTGGCGGCATCATCGTCCAGCTGGTCATGAAATATCTCGATCTCGATTGCCTGATTGTCAGAAGACTGCAAGAAAGAATCGGTGGCGTGGCTCTTGATGTAGTGGTGGTCACAGCTTTAGCTTCAATTAACCTTGCTGTATTGGGAGCAAATCTTGGCATTTTTCTGAGTTTGGCGATCGCCGGCATCACCTGGAATATTTTAGCCTTTATTTATCTTGCTCCTCGCATTTTACCTGTTTATTGGTTCGAGCGAGGTATTGGCGATATGGGGCAGTCGATGGGGGTTACTGCGACGGGGATTTTATTAATCCGTATGGTAGATGCAGACAACCGAACCGGGGCCTTTGAAAGTTTTGCTTACAAACAACTTTTTTTCGAACCGATTGTCGGTGGGGGTTTATTTACAGCGGCTGCCCCTGTACTCATTAGTCAGTTTGGTGCCGTATCGGTTCTTATGCTGACCTCTGGATTACTGGCGTTCTGGCTAATATTCGGCCTAATTAATTGTCAGCGAATCAAACAACAATTCAAGCTAGTTTGAATGCTTTCCTCTCAGCTCCCGGCTCAAACTTGTTGAGCATGTTGCTCTACCTTTCGAGGATTGCCGTACACTTAATCTCTACGATAAGCCCTGGTGTAGATAAGCCCGTCACACCTACGCCCGTCCAAGTGGGAAACTGATGGGTGAAGTAACGGTCTTTGACCTGCATAAACAGCGGCAGGTGGGGAATGGTCCCTGGCTGTTGCTCTAACTTAGAAGACAGTTGAACCTGTGACTGACCGGAGCCTATCCCTGTGACGTGGTAGGTAATCATCTCTACCACATCGTTAAAAGAGGCGTCTGCTGCTAAGAGTACCTGTTTCACGTTCTCGAAAGCCTGCACAAATTGAGCTTCCGTTTCCTCGACGACTTGTAAATTTTCATCGCGGCCCACCTGCCCTGAGATATACAACATATTCCCAACCCGAATGCCAGGGCAGTAGCGATATTTTTCGTATAAAATTTCCATTCCCTTCGGAATAATGGCTTTTCGGGTAATGCTCATCGCTAATATCCTCGATATTCTTTCATCGTCTCAATATTCTTCTATCGATAGAATTCTTCTATCGATAGATCGTAGGCTACTACTGGAGATGGCAACTCTGAGGTCGAGCTCGTGAACGTTGCACTAGTGACTGGAGGCACTCGCGGTATCGGTCTAGCGATCGCCCGCAAGCTGGCGAGTGATGGCTTCAATCTTATCCTCGGATACCATTCCGATCGCGCAGCCGCCCTCGAAGCTAAGCACGAGTTGGAAAAGTTTGACGTCAACGTTGTGACGGTGGCAGGAGATATCGCGGCGATCGAGACGGTTGACAGTCTTTTCAAAGCGGTAGAGGAAGACTTCGACAATCAGCTCACCGCCTTCGTTCACGTCGCTGGGTATGCCATTACTGCCACACTGCCCGGTGGATTTACGTTTGAGCAATATGAGGAGGCTCAGAATCTTTATCCGAAAGCGTTTCTCAGATGTATGGAAAAAGCGTTGATTTATATGCCAGACGGACGGGGAAGGGCGATCGCCATTTCTGCCAGTGGCATTCACAATCCCGGTAAGGTCTATGCCATGTCTGCACCTGCGAAAGCGGGGATGGAGGTGTTAGCCAAGCATTACGCGATCGCCCTCGCCCCTCGGGGAATCACTGTGAACGTTATTTCACCAGGCTACATTAAGACCCAGGCGTGGAATGGGTATCTAGAATTATTACCCGAGATTGACCAGGTTCCAGCAAAGAGCACCCCCATGGGGAGATGGGGGCAGCCCGAAGATATTGCTCCCTTGGTCGCTTTTCTATGCTCGCAAGACAGCGGCTTCATTACAGGACAGCACATTTATGTCGACGGGGGTTTAAGTCTTTCTCTATTTTGGAATATTCATCGTTTGAGCGAGCATGTTGAGTCTGAGTAGCGATCGGTTCTGACAAAAGTAACTTTCAACAGTCAGTGCTCCATCGAGCAATCAGCAACCCTCACGCTGCGGGAAGTTCTCGAAAGAAAAATACCTTATCGGGAAACACACGATGCCCAGCTCGATAAGCCAACTCTTTTGTTTTACCGAGAAAGCACTTTCCAGAATTGGGCTCTAGCGCAACAAACCAACCGGGATAATCCCTTTTCAGAGAAGGAGAAATCAAATTCTCACAAATCCATTGACTAGACAGATTGCCTAAAAAATGAGGCACATTTTCTGGATCGATGTTATGCCGATCTAGACTTGTCAGTCTTGCCTCGACCGCTGCGATAACCTCTTCGCGGCTGAAAGGCTTGGTCAGATAATTATCTGCACCAAGATTTATCCCCATTCTCAATCGATCGTTTTTGCTCTTTGCTGACAAAAACAAGAACGGCATGTCTTTTGTGGCCGAATCTTGGCGTAGTTCTGATAGCAATGCATAGCCATTTAATCCCGGCATCATAATATCGCAGATGATGAGATCGGGATTGAGCCTTCGTGCTAGCTCCAATCCTTCCTTACCACTGGCTGCACAAATGACTGAATAGCCTCTAGACAGCAAAATCTTTCGGAGGCACAGCCTAATCACCGAATCATCGTCAATGACTAGAATTTGCTGGGTCATGACCACACTCGTCAATAATTGGACCTGAACTACCAAAAATATGGTATAAGATTGCCCGTGAAATTTTTGTGAACACAAAAGTTACCTACAGGCCCCTCAGCCCGAGCTTCAATTGCTACTCTACCAGATCGGTATGGGCAACTTGCAAAAACAGACACTCCTTGACAGGGCAAGATGGCGGGATTATTGTTTAGGAGTCCTAAATTTAGAACTCCTAAACAAACACGGGAGGTTCTGATGTATAAGGTTTTGTCAGCTGCGATCGCGGCTGTTCTGGCTAGCATTCTGTTCGTGGTTGCGGGGGCTTTCGTGCAAGCAGCTCCCGAGATCGATCCAGTTCCCGCGTCTCCATCCCTGGATATCGCAGCAACGAGGGTCACTTACTTAGAATCACTCGACTTATTGGTGTTCGAGCAAACTTTACAAGGGGAGGTGGGTCTCGCAATGCCGAGCCCTGCGGGGCAGTTGGATGGCGCTCCAGTGTACTGAGATCGCCCGGGAGAGTGACCTTGCCTTCTCGGACAGAACCGGAAATGGCTATTGGGGCCCCAAAGCCAGGTTCCGCATTCATTTCATACGATAGACACATCCCCCTTCGCCGTTTTGTTGTGACCCAAACCTTTTTCGATACCGAATTGTCCCCACTGTCCAAAAGGGTGATGGTGGGTCTAACGAAAATTGCTACGGCCCTCCAAAGCCAGTCTTGGCAGGATGCAGAAGCGTTAGGCTTATCTCCTACCCAGGGAAAGATCTTGGCCCTGCTGCTCGATCGCGATCGCCTCGGAATACGACTTTCGCTTGTGGCGGAAGAACTCGAAATTACTGCTGCGACGGCGAGCGATGCGGTCAAAGCGTTGGTGTCTAAAGGGTTAGTGGACAAGGCTCGGGCTGCAGATGACAGACGGGCGATCGCCATTACCCTGACAGAAAAAGGCAGAAGTTATGCACGGCAAGCTGCGGGTTGGACGGATTTTTTGGCCGTGGCCGTAGATGAATTATCTGAAGCAGAACAAGAGGTATTTTTAGCTGGATTAATCAAAATCATTCGCAAGCTCCAGGAGCGAGGACAGAGCTCGGTGGCTCGCATGTGCGTCACCTGCCAGCACTTCCGACCCAATGTTTACGCAAACTCCGATCGCCCCCACCATTGCACGTTTGTGGATGCTCCTTTTGGAGAGCGTCACCTTCAGGTGGACTGCCCCGACCATCTGGCTCAAACATAGACTGTCGGCGGGCAGTGAAATAGCAACAGGAAGGACAAAGCGCTGCAGTCGCTACTGTGACAGATCGGTATACACAATCTGTTGAAACTGCTCGGGGGTGAGGAAGCCTTTCCCCCAATCGGCATCGAGATCGGCAGTGGGCTCCGAGGCCACAAACTCTTCCATCGTCAACCCCCCAGCGATCGCCCGCGCGGTGCGAGCGCGCACCACCATTAGCATGTCCCGATAGGCAGCTAACTCCGCTTTATTCGAGAGCGGTCCGTGCCCTGGAATAATTTGGGTATCGTCATCCACTTTCTCTAACAACAACTCGACCGCAGCGATTGTGCCGTCAATCGAGCCGCCACTTTCCACATCGATAAACGGATAGCGACCGTTGAAATAGACATCCCCCATATGCACCGCATCGGCATCGGGAAAATGCACAATCGCATCGCCATCGGTATGGGCAGTCTCGACGTGAAAGACCCGAACGGACTCGCCATTGAGGTGAAACGTAACGGTGTCATTAAACGTCACCACCGGCAATGCCACTTCGGGCGAGGCGGGAAAATTCAAGCCGAGGCTTTCCACCACCGCATCGACACTCATGCGCTCGCGCACGTTGTCGTGGGCCACAATCAGCGCCCCCGCTTCGCCCAGGGCTTCGTTGCCGCCCGTGTGATCGAAATGCCAGTGGGTGTTGATGACAAACCGAATCGGGAGATCGCTAATCTCGCCGATCGCGGCGATGACCTGCTCGGTTAGGGGGGCAATATCGTCGTCAATTAAAAAGACGCCATCCTCTCCGGCCAACACCGCCATGTTGCCTCCTCCCCCCTGCAACATGTAGAGGTTTTCATTCAGCGTTTGGGTTCGAATCCTAACGGGTTCTTCGCTCTCTTGCGCAACAGCGGCACTCAGCAACGCCCCACCAAAGGCCCCCAGCACTAGGCCAGCCAGCACCGTCTGTTTAATGTGGAACATGAGAGAACCTCCCGCTCGCGGTCACAGTAGAAATGAGTCGCCGAAATTGGCTGACCCTCGGCATTATATCCAACGACATTGTCATAACTGCGGCTTGCGTTTCTTCCGGGCTGGCTGGATAACGAAATGAACAGGCAAGATCGAACAAGATATCTTATTAAAGGTACTGCACCACCCCCATCGAGAGCCTTGACGGTATCGACCTCGCGTTTCGCAAGGAGCATCGCAGCGATCGCAATTATAGCTGGACACACATAATCACTAGGCTGTCAAACCAGAATTGAACTACTTAACATTTCGCAATAATGGTGTTAGCATGTGTAAAGTAATTGCAGCATCAGAACATGACAGCAGCTTTATTTGGCGGTCTGACATTCGATAAGCAGGGGGGCGATCGCTTCGTCAGTAAAGTGGTCGCAGCTGCGATCTCGACCCTATTTCAACGGACTGAGAAGCTAGAAGCTCAGGTGCGGGCAGAGCCCGTGGCAAAGCTCCTACAAGGCAGTGTCGATGGATTTGACTTTATCGGTCGCGGCTTGCGCATGTACAACGGCTTGCGCATCGAGGCAATGGAACTCTACCTACAATCGGTGGCGATCGATTTTGGGGCTATCTTCCAAGGCCGAGTAAAACTGAAGCAACCCACTCAGGCTGTCATGCGAGTGGTGCTGACGGCAGAGGATTTGACGAAGTCATTCAATACGCCCTTTGTCGTTGAGAAACTGCAGCGGTTGCAGATCGACGGTCAACAGCTATCCTTGCGCCAAACAGATGTGGAGATTACTCGCGATCGCGAACTGAAGCTAACCACTCAAGTCAAGCTGGGCGATGCTGCCGAGTGGCAGCCGCTGAGTTGGACAGCTCGCTTGCAGGTGGTGGAGCAGCACCGCATCGAATTTGTGGATGTTAAATACGAGGGAGCTGGCGAGCTGCTAGACCTTGGCCGCGCCCTCATAGAGCACGTCAACGAAATGCTCGATCTCGGCAACTTCGATCTAGATGGCACGAGTGTGTCGATCGATCGCCTGCGGATTCAGCAGGAGAAGCTGATTTTCTACGGCATTGCCAAGATTGCACATTTTCCCAGAAAGGCGGGTAAGACCCAGTCGTAAAAGTAGGCTTACAGACAATTCGCGCCAACAGCGACTGCGGCTGAGGTATTTTGGAGACAGTCCCTCCTGTCAGCAGGGCAGCGGGCTACTGAATTCATACAGGGATGTCGCTGAATATATGCTCGAAAAGCACCGATCGATGCCAGTGCGAGCTCCAAAGCGGGTTGAGAGGTTGACGCAGATTGAGAGATTGACTCCATTCGGGCTCTGTTTGCTGGGACTGACTGCTGCTTTTTTACAGGGCACTGCAGCGCGGGCCGAGTTAGCGACCCAACTGCCCGTTACCGTTCCTATTGCCCCACCGACACCTGCCGATCTCGCTACATTCGACCGAGTCGTGCAGCGAGCTACTGGCGATCGCCTCTCTCAGGTCTCCTTTGGGGAGATCGTGCAGGCGATCGCCACAGAATTTCTCGGTGCCCCCTATCGAGCGGGACTGTTAGACCGGTTCGGGCAGGAAACGCTGCTGACCTCGCTGCAAGAATTTGACTGCGTCCTCTTTGTGGAAACAGTGCTGGCGATCGCCCGTAACATTGCTCTGGAGGATACCTCCTTCGAGAGCTTTGCCGGACACATTCAGACCCAACGCTATCGCGACGGCAAAATAGACGGGTATTGCAGTCGGCTGCATTATTTTTCCGACTGGATGGCAGACAATCAAGAGCGCGGCAATCTGCGAGATCTCGCGCCAGAGTTGGGGGGGATGCCGCTGCAGAAATCCCTGACGTTTATGAGTCGCCATACCGAGTACTACCCTCAACTGGCCAACAGTGCTGCCAATATTCGATGTATTGCAGAGAGGGAAGCCGAGTTGCAGCATCTCTCCCTGGCCTACATTCCCTCCGATCGCATTCGAGAGTCGTATGCCCAGATTCAGCCTGGCGATATCTTTGCACTAGTCACCTCGCTGGAAGGTCTCGATGTCATTCATACAGGCTTGACCTACCGTACCGAGACCGGCATTGCGGCGATCCACGCTTCCCCCAGCGGAGAGGTCAAGATTTCTAGCGACTTGCAAGCCTATGTCCAACAGGCTGAAACGGCGATCGGTATCCTCCTGGCTCGCCCCAGCGATCCCCGACAGCCTACTGCTGTCCGTTGACCGGTCGCGCCATCCCCCTTCATTCGATCGCCTGCGAACCATCCCCGCGTGAATCCCAATCCCATCCTTCGCCTACGCCAGTTCCTCACCGTTCCCCAGCAGGGCGATCGCCGCAGTCTCAGCCGATGGTGGCTAGCTGCCAGTTGGCTGTTTTCCTTGACCTACAGTAGCCTTGCCCTCCAGCAAGCCTTTGCCGGAGACTACATCATCCAAGACGATGCCCGCCAGCACGTATTTTGGATGTACCGCTACCTCGATCCGAATCTATTTCCCCACGATTTAATTGCCGATTACTTTCAGTCGGTGGCTCCTGCGGGATACAAAGCGCTCTATGGGTTACTGGCCCAGGTCGGGATCGAGCCCGTGGTGGCGAGTAAGCTATTGCCGACCGTTTTGGGACTGCTGACCACTTATTTTTGCTTTCAACTTGCCTTCGAACTGTTGCCCGTCCCTTTCTCAGCCTTTCTTGCGTCTTTACTGCTCAATCAAAACCTCTGGGGACAGGATGGCTTGATCTCGGCTACGCCGAGGGCCTTTTTGTACCCGATTTTCTTAGCCTTTCTGTGGGCACTGCAGCGGCGATCGCCGCTGGGAGTCAGTTGCGCGATCGCCGCTCTGGGCACTTTTTATCCCTCTCTCGTGCTGGTCTGCGCCACGTTACTTGTTATCCGTGCCCTCAGCATGCGAGCCAAATTTCCCTATCTGGGTCTCCGGCAAGAGGCACTACCCGCCAGCCTCTCGGGACTGGCGATCGCCGCTGCAGTCATTTTCGCCTATGCCCTCGGCACCTCCACCTACGGTCCTGCCATCTCCGCCGAGCAAGCCCGCCTGCTGCCGGAGTTTGCCCCCAACGGTCGCACCAGCTTTTTCAGCAATGGGGATCTGTGGCAGTTTTGGCTGAATGGATCGCGCAGTGGCCTCAATATTGCAGCGGCACTGATTCCGCCGCTGGCCTATGGATCGCTGTTGTTGCCGGTACTGCTGAGAGTTCCGCGCCTGTTTGACTTAGGGAAGCAGGTGCGGGACAAAGTAGGGCTATTATGGCAACTCCTCGCGGCATCGGGGGTAATGTTTTTAACTGCTCACGCCCTCCTCTTCCGCTTGCATTTACCCAGCCGCTACACCGTTCATTCCCTCCGCATTGCTGCGGCCCTGGCAGCCGCTCTAGCGATCGCGCTACTCTTAGACACCACACTCAAAACCGCTGCCAGCGCCACCCGGCATCGGCGCTCCAAAGAATTGTTTGCTCTCTTGAGTGTCGGGCTGCTGGCGATCGCCACGATCGGCTACCCGGCCACCCAACACGAGTTTATCGAAACCGATTATGTCACGGGGACAAAACCCGCACTCTACCAGTTCTTTCGACAACAACCCGGCGATCGCCCCATCGCCTCCCTCTCCGCCGAAGCCAATAACTTGCCGACCTTTGCCCAACGCTCCATCCTCACCGGGGCCGAATACGCCATTCCCTTCCAGCAGGGCTACTACAGCCAAATTCGCCAGCGCACGCTCGACCTCTTCGCAGCCCAGTACACTTTGTCTCCCAACCGCGTCGTACAGTTCCTGAACGACTACAACGTGGGATTCTGGCTGCTCGATCGCAATGCTTTCACGACCTCGGCCATTACCGGCAGTGACTGGCTGAAACAATTTCAACCGATCGCAGCGGAGGCGATCGCCACCCTCGATGCAGGCGATCGTCCGGCGTTAATGGCCGCGATGGGCACTTGTAGCGTCTTTGAAAGCGAAGCCCAGATCGTGCTGTCTGCCGATTGTATAAAAACTGAATTGGCCCCAGGCGATTGGTGGTCAGTCGTCCGCGACAAAGTCTTAAGCCCAAACTCATAGATAACTGGTATTAGTAGTTCTACTGTGGTTTATTTGCTCTGGATATGCTGTTTATGAGAATGAAGACGGTCGCATTAGCAGTAGCACTGACAATTCTTTCCACCGAAATGGCTCGTGCCGAAGTTGTTGTCGAGTTGAATCAATTACTGAGTGACGGCACGATTGGACCATCCATCGGAACAGTCACGTTGAGCGATTCCGAGTACGGCCTGCTCGTCAGTCCCAACTTGGAACAGTTAGAGCCCGGACTGCACGGCTTTCACATCCACGCAAACCCTACCTGCGAGGCTGCCACGAATAGTGAGGGCAAACTGGTCCCCGGTTTGATGGCAGGGGGACATTTCGACCCCGAAGAGACTGGCACCCATCTGGGACCTTATGCCGAGGGCGGTCATTTAGGCGATCTGCCGGTCCTCTACGTTGACTCTGAAGGGGTTGCTGCCGTTCCCTCTCTAGCGCCTAAAGTGACCGAAAGCGACCTGGCGGGAAGAGCCTTAATCGTTCATGCTGGCGCCGATAATTATTCCGATATCCCCAGCAAATTAGGCGGTGGTGGAGCTCGCTTCGCCTGCGGAGTATTCTAAGATCTCTCAGATTTTCAACCTAGCTCGGGAGGTGCTGCAGATCGTCGGCTGCACCCTCTCAGGCTTCGTTGAGACAAACTCACGATCGCCGCGAGGCCGATTGCAGCGATCGTCCCCGCCAGGTCCATCCCCTACCCGTGCTGGTGCGATAGGCGGAGGACACCAGAATGGCGATCGCGATCGCCCCCCCCAACCCCGAAAGCCACCAATAGTTCGGAGGTAAGCCTCCCCAGCGCCAGAGCAATCCCCTCGGAATCGATTGGCAGAGGAGTCCAATACAGCCCAACCCCAGCCAAAGGAGGCGGCCGGTAGCCAAACCAGCTACTAGGGCCACCCAGGGGAGAAGGTAAATCACGACTAAGGCGGCGATTAAAACCAGCCACAGCCTCCACTTGCGCTCCAGCCCTTCAAACAGATTTTTGCTCCAGCCTTCCCACAAACTGGCGGTATCTCGATACATGCGGGACTGCACTAGGCCGCCGCTAAAGCTGTAATACAGTCCGAGTTTTCGGCGTTTTGCCAACTTGGCCAATTCCACATCTTCGACAACGCGATCGCCTACTGCTGCATGGCCCCCAATTGCCCGATAGGCCGACTGGCGAAACAGCATAAACGGTCCTGCCCCAAAGGCTTCCTCCGAAGCAGGGTCGTTGACGGCTATATAGTCAAACCCCGCCCCCAGAACCGCCATCATCACCGGCTGCACCAGCCATTCCGCCCAGCAGCCACAGACAATCTCGGGGCCAACGCTCAACAACCCCACCTCTTGCTGGCGGGCTCGGTCCACTGCTGCTTCAATTGCCCCCGGCTGCAACCGCACGTCGCAATCGACGAAGAGCAGATAGTCAGCCTCAATCTGGCGGGCAGCCCAATCGCAAGCCCAATTTTTGCCCACCCAAGCCTCTGCTTCCGGCCTGGGAGGCGTGCTGAGGATGTGGAGGCGATCGTCCTGTCGCTGCGCTGCAAAAGCTCGGGCTAATTGTAGAGTGGTGTCGGTGGAACCATCGTCAGCCAAATAGAGCTGCAGGGGGCGATCGGTGCTGTCGAGAATGTGGGAGAGGCAACCGACGACGTTGTCTACTTCGTTGTAGGCTGGCACGATAGTGGCAAGGCTGGGCCAGTCCATATCGTCTTGGGGAGCTTCTAGTTGAGGGGCAGCGGTGAGGGCGAGATAGAGTTTGCGACCCAATCCCAGAATGGTGGCAATCGAGCAGGCAAAGAGGGTGGAAATGACAGTATCGATGGGATGGCTGAAAAGACTGGAGAGCATAGTAGCAGAATGGCGATCGCGACCCATCAATTCTGCCCTAGGCGATCCTGCAATGCGCTGCTCGACGCGATCGCTGGGGGCTAATAACATAATGGGCAATGTGGGCATTGCCGATGCTAGATGTCGGCAGACATGAATGCCCTCCACTTGGGGCAACTGCCATTCCACAATGGCTAAACTGGGATTCAAGATGGCAATTCGTGCCCAATCTCGAAAAAAATTAGTCGTCATGAGGGTGGAGTACTCCGACTGGGCTAACCAGTCGGGGGGAGTGTCTCTATTCCCGATAAAAGCGATCAAATGCTGCTGGATTTCGGAAGATCGATAGGATTGTCGATTGCTAGCGACAGGCAAAGATCGAACAGCGTGCATAAATTTCATCCCAAATTCAGCGGACAGTCAACAGCCGCAATAGATCTTTCCGACGGAAAAAAGTTAGCCTTAACGTGCAGCTTCCATGTCTGTGAATCGATGATTTGAATCACGATTCACAGTCAATAACTTAATTTTTCGCCGCTGGCGGGCAATCAACCCTTCACCTTCCAAAATAGATAGTGTCCGATAAAACACCTCTGGCGCCAGCCCGAGCTCATTTGCAACATCTTTCAGCGGGCGATCGAATTCAATTAATCGATGACCTGGTTGTGTGACAAATTGTAGATATCTCAAAATGCGACCGCGTGCAGACCGAATGCCCCGCAATTCCAGACCATTTTTGAGGCTGTCGATCGTTTGGGCGAGCTGTTGGGCAAACACAAATGTCAGTTCGGGCAAGTCATTCAAAGCTTGAGCAAACTCTTGCTTGGGATAGGCGAGTACCGTTGCATCGACTTCGCAAATGGCAGAACAGGTATAGCGCTCGCTAAAGGGGGCGATCGCTGCCACCATTCCTCCCGCTCTTGCCACCTGCAGAGTTATCGCTACCCCTTCATGGGTATATCGAACCACTCGCAATCGTCCTATTTCAACAACATAGAGAGCGGTGGAAATATCCCCTTGATGAAACAGAAACTCGTCAGCAGCTAAGTTTTTAACTTTGACAGTTTTCTGTAGAGAAGTCGGTAAGTCTGAAGACCTCAAATATTGAGATAACGTCATACTCAATGCCTATAAATGCAACGATGACCTCCCTAGAGAGGCACATTACTCATTAAAGGTGGGCTGCCTGAGAGCAGTCTTGATGGGGTAGGGTGCCGCTATAAAGAAACCAAGAGCTAGAGCTCAGGACACATTCGCAAGATTCTCAGTTTTCGTCGATGGAGATTACTATGGGTAAAAAGTTTCGATCGAAATGTTCGAGATCGAGTCAAGTTTTCTTGTCCTAATGGACTAAGTGCATAACTAGCTAATTTGTAAAGGGTTTTTCGTAAATAAATATGAAGTATTCTGTGCGATCGCCAAATGGTATTTATGTCGAGAATGCAGCGGGATTCGAGCAGTAAGAATCAATCGCGATCGCCCCCGATATCGGCGGAGATTCGGTCTATTCCCCACCGCCGAAGCAATGGAGATCGAATATAATCGAGCGGCCGTATCGAGATGGTTACCTCAAACATGGCAGCTCGTTCGCAGTCCAAAGCACCCACTGCAGTCTCGCCGATCGCCTCCACTGAAGCCACTCTTGCAGGCTTTCGCGCTCTGTCCGATCCTTTACGGCTGCAAGTGCTCGAAGCCTTACGCACCGAAGAATTGTGTGTCTGCGATCTGTGCAGTCGGCTGGACGTACCTCAGTCGAAGCTTTCCTTTCATCTCAAAGTGCTTAAAGAGGCAGGACTCTTGCAAGCCAGACAGGAGGGTCGCTGGATGTATTACCGCCTCAACCTATCAACTCTGATCGAGTTAGAAAGATATCTATCTGAATATCGTCGCTTCAGCCCCATCCTGCCCGCGCGACCCTGTCAAGACTAGGAGTTCTGCAGAAGAACCTTGCACTAGCCCCCACTCGCTACGCTGCGACGCAGGATAGGGCGTTCGGTAGATCGGTTGACAGGAGTGGCAGCACTGCTGCGGTAGCGGCCCCAGTGCTTGTTGACGCCGTATCGACTGGGGGGAACGCAGTCTGTATCAGAAACCTCCTCTGTATAGACGGGCCGATCGCCGTCGACAGAGAACTCGTATTTCAGTTGGCAGATACGCTTGTCCCAATGTTCGAAATTGAGCTGTTCCAGCAGATCCAGCGATCGCGAATACCGATAATCCATCGTTTCTCTCAACACAGTTACCGGCTTGCATTCAACACTACAGTTTGCAACGCTGCCAGCGCTCCGCAACAGTTCTTAGTCAAATTCGTCTCTCCTTTCAGTTTCCCATCGAGGGCGATCGCCTCTCCCGTTCTGCCGAGGGGGCTTGACTGGCATAAAACCAGCACGTGGAGAGGGGAAGCTCTCTCTTACAACTCGAACACAATCAGCTTGATTTCCGTCATTTCTTCAATCGCATAGCGCGGACCTTCGCGACCGGAGCCCGACTTGCCGCGACCGCCATAGGGCATGTGATCCACCCGCCAAGTGGGACTGTTGTTAATCAGGACAGTACCGGGCGTGAGTTCGCGACCGGCTTTGAGGGCTAACCGATAATCGTTGGTGAACACGCCCGCATTCAAGCCGGAGTAGGGGCTATTGTTGGCCAGCGCGATCGCCTCGTCAAAGCTGTCGTAAGGCTGCAAGGCAACTACCGGGCCGAACACCTCGCTACAGGCGATCGTCGTATCGGCAGGTAGGTTCTCTAACACCGTCGGTAGATAGCAACTGGGGAAATCGGCATGGGGTTTACCCCCAATCGGGACCGTGGCACCCGCAGCCCGAGCCTCGCTCACCCATTGGTGGACGCGATCGCGTTCGGCAGCTCCGACCATCGGCCCCACAAACGTGCGATCGTTCAGCGGGTCTCCTACCACGAGAGCGGCCACTTTATCGATAAACCGCCGCTTAAACTTCTCGTAGATAGAGGCGTGAATCAAAATTCGCTGGGTGTGAATGCACACCTGTCCGGCAAAGGCAAAACCGCCAAAGACGCAGCGATCGACTGCCAGAGTTAAATCGGCATCGCTATGCACGATCGCCGGACTCATGGAGCCCAACTCCAACATCACCTTTTTCTCTTTCGCCAGCGATCGCAGGTGCCAGCCCACATCCGCACTGCCCGTAAACGTCAGCACTTGGATGCGGGGGTCGGTGGCCAAGCGCTCTGCCACAGCACCGCCACAGGGCACCACATTGAGGCAGCCATCGGGGAGCCCCGCCTCCGCCAAAATATCTGCCAGTAATAGTGCCGCTGAAGGCCCGTCGCTGGGGGGTTTGAGCACAACGGTATTGCCGGCAGCAAGTGCGGGAGCCACCTTGTGCGCCACGAGATTGAGGGGGAAATTAAAGGGGGTAATGCCCCCCACCACCCCCAGCGGTTGGTGCAGGGTGACGGCAAACTTGCCTTCGCCATTGGGGACGATATCCATCGGAATTTGTTCGCCCCGCAATTCCAGACAAATGTGGGCGGCTTCTTTAAAGGTCTTAACCGCACGACTCGCTTCGCCGCGAGCCGTCACAATCGGTTTGCCCACCTCTTCAGCAATGGTGCGGGCCAACAGCTCTTGCCGCGCTTCGATTAGCTGGGCGGCGCGGCTGAGAATGTCGGCGCGCTTGTGGGCGGGAGTGGCCTTCCAAGTCTCGACAAACGTTTGATGGGCCACGGCAATCGCCTCGTCCAGCAAAGCCCCATCGCCAAAATGCACCCGAGCGACTAGCGAGCCGTCAAACGGATTGGTCACCTCTCGAATTTCGACACCCGCACGCTTCCGACCGCCGATCCACAGCAGCCTTTCCTGCACTTGAGTGTGTGGCGTCACCACTTGCATGGCCCTATCCTCAAACGCTCTAACCTATCCTCACCGTAGCCAACCCCTCTGGCGATCGCCTCTAGGCCGATGGGAATCTTTACGGTCAAGTCGGCAAACTTGCCATCGCAGCCGCTATGCTTGCAACCTCGTCCGCATACTGTTCAATCCCGCAGGTCATTTCTCTGCTATTTGCAGTTGGCTAGAACAACATTGAGTGGAGTCTCGACCCAAATGGGAGGTATAGTGCGATGAAAAAGTTAGCATTCCCCCTGGTTCTACTTTTGGCGGCGGCTTGCAGCCCCCCTCAAACTGCGAGTGAAATTCCCGAACTGGCTGAAGAACGGGTTTCCTCTGTCAGGCAAGGAACGGTCGCAGCCCCCGATGGGGTCTCTATTGCCTACGACGTTCGGGGTAGTGGCGACACTGCCTTGGTGTTCGTTCACTGCTGGTCCTGCGATCGCTCTTACTGGAGCGAGCAACTGGATACCTTTGCCGATCGCTATCGGGTTGTTGCCCTCGATCTGGGCGGACACGGTGTCTCGGGGAGCGATCGGGAGGAATGGTCCATAGCGGGTCTTGCTGGCGATGTAGAAGCGGTTGTGGAAGAACTCGATCTAGAGCGAGCCATCCTCATCGGTCATTCAATGGGGGGCCCAGTTTCGCTAGAGGCCGCACGCAGGATGCCAGAGGCGGTCATTGGCGTAGCCTGTGTCGATACACTGCACAACGCAGAATTTGCCTGGGACCCAGTTTTTGCCGAGCAGGTCGCCGATCGATTAGCAGATGACTTTATCGGAGCCAGGACCGAACTACTAGGGCAAATGTTTCTGGCCGATGGCAGCTCTGAAGGCGTGTTGGAGTGGGTTGCCGAGCGAGGCCGTTCGGCCAATCCAACAGCGGCGATCGCGCTCTTGCGCGATTTCCCTAACTTCGATCTACAGGCTGTCCTGTCTGAAGTAGAGGTGCCGATTCGCTGTGTCAACGCTGCACCACTGCCCCCCTTAATGCCCGAAACGGCGATCGAGATCAATCAAAAATACAGTGACTTCGATGCCGTCATCATGGAAGGGGTCGGACACTTTTTACTACTCGAACAACCTGAAGCATTCAATGCAAAATTGGATGAGGTTTTGGCAGAGTTAAGCGCTGGTTGATGTCATGGCACTGGCTCATCCCTTTTGTCACAAGCGTTTGAGGAAATTTGGTCGCGTCGAGAAGATGGGTATTCCCAATCGCTATCGCCTGTTCTTTCGGGCTTTTGCCGTTCCAGAGCAGAAGTCTATCTTCATCCTCTGGTTGGGCTATCCTCGCAAAGAGGGGGATAAAAACGACTGTTACAAAGCTTTTCGGAGAATGGTAGAGCGTGGGGATTTTCCTGAATCTCTCGATGAACTGTTGCTAGAGAGCGAACGAGACTGATGCCGAGCATGGCCTAAACTGAGTTCGATGACTCTGCATGGCCCTCACCCCCGGCCCCTCTCCCAAGTTTGGGCGAGGGGAGCAACAGCCTCAAACCCGCAATCTACCGTTCTGTTCCCCTTCCCCCAAAATTACGGCTGACGCCACGCTTCGCGAGGGGGGAAGGGGCTAGGGGATGGGGGCCAGACGCCTGTCGAACTGACGTGGCCTAAAAGAAGCGTAAGGCCAAATCGGAGTATCGCGCCCAAAGGCTAAATCAGCAGATTTGGCCCTGTATGGAATTGGCGATCGCCTTTCAGGCATTAGATATTAATGCTTTGGGGAATATTTGTGGGTTTGAGATAGTCGTAGTCGGGTCGGTTGAGATTGCGGCGATCGATTTCTTCGCCAATTCCCTTCAACTGGTCTTGAAAGACTTTGAGAGGAGCCTCTACCTGCGGATCGTCGAAATGGTCTGGCTTATAGTCCCCGAGTTTCGAGTAATAGACCGACCCCAGCAAATAGAGCAAATTGAGCCCTGACTGCGCCTGGTCGAGGGGTGGCAGGAGCTGGAAATAATCTGCTTCGGTCATATCCTTATCGATCTTGCGACCCGGTAAATAGCCCGCCGTCGGCATTGCGGGCGCGTAGCTCATAATGCCCTTTTGCGGAAAGTTAACCGCTGCATGTTGGGCACTGCCGGTAAAGATAATCAGCGTAACCGCATCGACCAGATACTCTAAGGTATCGATCGCCCCTCGTCCGTCACTGCCAAAATCCGTCAGACGCCCGCCCTCAAAGGCCACGATTTCTTTAGCCCAGTTTTGCAAGTGGGCATCCTCCGTTACTTTTTTCAACCCACCATCCGCTGTGTCGCTATCGGTGTAGTACAGAGCCAGATAGGCACCCGCCCACTCGTGAATGGCGTCCCACACCAGCAGGGCATCGTCTCGGTAGGGGTAAACGGGCAAGGCTTGCCGATCGTCCACGCCGCGATCTTGCAAGCGTTTGTACAGCATCTCGGCATTAAAGCCCCGCATCTGCAATCCTTTCACTGCCAGGGTGCGGGATTGTTCGATGGTGCAAGACAACAAAGCGTTGACCCCGCCTTGGGGGGCGACTAGGAAGGCTTGGGCTGCATTGTTAATGGCGAGGGTGCCTTGAAAGTGAGGCACTAAAAGTTTGAACAGGGGATGGGTGGCGGGCAGTTGCCGGTGGGTCGCCATCACAAACGGCTCGACCAGCAGGTGGGTGCGGGCTAGATGAGAGATGGCTTCGTGATAGTTGGCGTCGGCGATCTGGACGGTCGTTTTTGCAGCCAGCCAAGCATATTTGCCTGTGGCGGCGGTAATGTAATCTTCTGCGGCCTGACTGCCCGTTTGAATGGCCACGGGCTTCAGCAGTCGGTGAGGACCGTCGCCAGCGGGAACCGCAAACATCGCTAGCGGAGGATAGATATATTTTTGCTCCTCTGGTTCGGGGCCGAAGCTGCCTTCCAAAGCCCCCGCCAAGATCGAGTAATCGGCGAGATAGACCCGCCCCTCGGCGATCGCCTGCTCTAACGAATCGGCCTCATCCCCCATCGCCTGCTTGTAGTCGGCCTCAGTAACAGGCAAGCGCGGATCGGGAGCAGTCATGCGAGCGATAACCAAAGGATTGGCCCCGGCCACCCGCAGGTAGGCAAACATCTCGTCTGCTTGAAAGGTATTGGCAATTTCAGGCAGATCGACGTAGGCAAATAACTTGCGAAATTGCTCTAGGCTGGAAGCATGGCCGGCATCAGTTTGGAGATCGACGGTCTTCAGAACATTATCAGCAAATGGCGAGAGAAAATCGTCGCCGAGGGCTTGGATAGCGGGAGAGTTAATGAACGATTCCACTTCTTCTTCACTCGTGGGAAAGCCTCGGAACAGCAATTGGGGAACGATCGTTAACACTGCTCCGTACAACTTGAGTCGGCCCCTGCGCCCCAAGTCGGCCAGCGTTTTGCGGAAGGCGGTTCTCAACACTCGCTTAACATCGTCTTTAACCCCGGGCTTGCCGCGATCGCCGTAATTGGCAATGAGGGTGTTGATGACTAACCTAAGAGCGTTTCTTGCTGTCAAGACCACCCAATCGCTAGCAAAACCTTCACCGTCAGGCAGGGTATCTGCCATCGCGATGGGTTCGATGTACGTGTAGTTGTAGGTATACGCTTTCTGTGCGCCCTCAAGCGATGGGGACTGCTGCAAACTGTTCGTATCGTTCATGAACCGAGCCTCTAGAAAGGTTGATAGAACTGGTTAGCGAGCGCCGCCGGTCTCGAAAGTCTTCGCGTAGCGGAGTTGCCAGCACAAGCAACTTTGGCGATCGTCGCATACCGATGTAAATGGGCACTGAAGAGGCGCTGAGCCGCGTTATAGGCTTAATGCCAATGGTATATATGTGCTTATGTATGTCTGTGCCTATGTATGCGCATTCTCTTAAGACTTTAGACAAATCCGCCAAACTCGCAAACCCTTGTCCTAATCGCCATCCACTGGCGAGCGGGGGGGGCGTCCGGGCTGTGGGGATTTAAACCGTTGTTTGGCTGCGGTAAAGGCTTCGTTCGCGATCCGTTGAATGCGAGCGGGGTCGGGGGTTTTGCCCCCCATCAGATCGCCGAAATAGACGCAGGCCCCTTCCCCTAACGCCCAAGTATAGGCGGCAGCCCACCAAGCGGCGATCGCACTGCCAAAACCGGGAATAAATTTGAGCAATTCTCGCCCTACCGTGCGGGCCACAAAGCCCCCGGCGATCGTACTGACCAGGCCCCCCACCTGCGCGGGCGTCAGGGTTTGACCGTATAGCTTGCCCAATAACCCCACCATCGAGATTTGGAGTGCGGTGAGGGCGGGCATCGTGGCAAAGGGGAGGGGAACGGCAGAGACCGCCGCCGCCATAATCGAAAATGCCAGCAGATATCGTCGTGCCGTCTCGCGGTAGAGGCTGCCCAGCTTGCGACTGGCGTCCTGAGTTGAATCCAATAGCTGGGCAATGGCTCGGGCTTCGGCTTCGGGCAGCATTTCTGCCAAGCTGTCGCGTAGAGCCTCAAGTCCGTAGAACGTAGGCTCGTAGCCGTCTTCTTCGAGCGTAAAGTCAATCGGTAGAGCGCGATCGTAAAGCCCCGCAAACGATGTCCGTACGGCCTCGTAGGCTCGGCTTACATCTGGGTCATCGGGCGGATAGGGGGGATGGTTATCAGTCTGGGAGGGATAGACCTCGTGCAGGCAGGTAACCGCAAGCAGGCAGGGAATGTCTGGATATTCCTGCCGCAGTTGTCGGGCGATGGCACGGAGGGTGTCGGTGGCAAAGTCGTTCAGTTTGACTGTCAGAATGACGATCTTGGCACCGGGACTATCCCGGCCTAGCTCCTGCAGTAGTTCGCCTACGAGCACTCGATCGTCTCGCTCGGCATCCCCCAAGCCCACAGTGTCGGTAAAGAGCAATAGGGGTAGGTCGCCAGAGGGATAGGCATAGCGCTCGGTGTGCTGCGTGTAGGGCCGAAACCCGCGACCGACAATCTCGGCGGACACCCCTGTCAAACCGCGCACGATCGAACTTTTGCCCGCTTGGGGCTTGCCAATCAGCAGAGCTGAAGTGGTGGGCAGTTCCGCCCGGACGCGCTCGATAATCTCAGCCATGCGAGCATCGCTCACCCCCAACCACTGGCTGAATAAACTGCCCCACCCCGCTTGTGGCCAGCCGATAGCAAAATTATCTCGATCGCCGTCGCCATTCGGTTGAGGGCGATCGGGATCTGGCCCGCCAGTTGGCGGCGGGGATATTTCAGGGCGATCGCCCATCAGTTCACTCCCAATCCACAACACAGACTCTTGGAGACTGACCTCATCGGCTCTAGCCTCCAATCCCCTCTAGCATGTCTCAGCCAAGATGGCTGCGGCAATTCGATCGCCTCCACCTCGACCCAGCCGAGCCTCGCGGTATCGATCGCGAAACAAACTAACTTAATATAGAAATGTAAAGGCTTTTCAATGGATCTCAGGTTCGGTCGCAGCGATAAAATACTTGAGATTTAAGAGACCTTAACAGCTCTTGCACGATCCCCCATGTTCGAGACTGCACTGTCGGCGATCGCTCGGCCTAGTGAAGTGTGGCGAGCGGTCTAGGGAGTGGTCGTGTCAGCCGTTTTTTATGGAGAATCCAGATCGTCCATGACTGCCACAATCTATCCCCCTGCCGCCGAACCACCGTCGCATACCCTCACACCCGAGACGAAGCTTACAGACATCATCAAAACGCTCCCCAAGGAAGTCTTTGTCAAGCATCCGCTCAAAGCGTGGCGCTCGGTAGCGATTAGTATTGTGGCTGCTGCTCTCGGCTATGGGGCGATCGCCTTTGCGCCTTGGTATCTGCTGCCCTTTGCCTGGTTTTTCAGCGGCACTGCGCTAACAGGATTTTTTGTGATCGCTCACGACTGCGCCCATCGCTCCTTTGCCAAGCAAACCTGGTTGAACGATCTCGTCGGTCACTTGGCGATGCTGCCCCTGCTATATCCCTTTCACGGCTGGCGCATTCAGCACGATGTCCACCACTTACACACCAACAAGTTGAATGTGGATAATGCTTGGCACCCTTGGACTGAGGAAGGTTTCAAAGCCGAATCTCCGGCTATGCAGAGATTATACAAAGCGCTGCGGGGCGGGTTTTGGTGGCTGGCATCCATTTTCCACTGGGCATTGCACCACTTCAATCCCGCCACTGAGAATGTGACCGCTCGCGAGCGGGGCAAGTTTACCTTTTCGGCGGCATTCGCGCTCGTGGGTGGGGCAATGATGCTATCTGCCCTGGTGTACTTCACCGGTTGGTGGGGATTGGTCAAGTTTTGGCTGATGCCCTGGCTGGGCTATCACTTCTGGATGAGCACATTCACGCTCGTGCATCACACTTATCCTGGCGTGCAGTTCAAGCTAGCTGAAGAATGGAATGCAGCCGAGGCACAGTTGGCGGGGACAGTTCACTGCGACTATCCCAAGTGGGTGGAACTGCTTTGCCACGACATTAATGTCCACATCCCCCATCACATTTCGACGGCCATTCCCTCCTACAATCTGCGCGCCGCCCACGCCAGCTTGAAGGAGAACTGGGGAGAATCCACAATCGAGTGCAAATTTAATTGGGAGTTGATGAAGCAGGTGGTGGGCCAGTGCCATATCTTCCACCCCCAGCAGGCCTATCAATCTTTTACTGAAATTAAAAAATAAGCTCCGAGGACGAATTCACACAACTTTTGCTGGCAAACAAGTTCCCCGTAACTCCCTTAAACCCCGTCTAAGTAGAAACCTGTAGTTTTGAGAATGTGTCTATTAGACCCGCCTGCGATGGCAGTAGCGGCGATCGCCGCGCGGCAGAAACCTGTAGTTTTGAGAATGTGTCTATTAGACCCTCTCACTGGCACTGTGGTTCGCTACATTAGCCCCCTAAATCCCCCATTCTGGGGGACTTGAGTACAGTTCCAGCTAAGGGTTGGGAGGCGGGGAAGGCGATGGAGATCGTGATGATTAAAGTTGTAGAACGAAGCCAATAGCCTCTCGGAAGTCCCCCACTGGTGGGGGATTTAGGGGGCCGAGTGCAATGTCTGAAAACTCCAGATCTCAATATGGATTGGGTTGAGATGTTTATTTGCCGATACAAAATTGGCTGAAAATGCGATCGAGCATCGATTCGGTGACCGTTTCGCCCGTGATTTCCCCCAACGCTCGGACGGCATCTCGCAAATCGATCGTCCAAAAATCCAAGGGCAATGCATCGGAGAGGGTCTGAATCACCTGTCGCAACGAAGCTTGCGCCCGCAAGAGGGCGGCTTTTTGGCGATCGTTGATGGCTACATCCAAATTGCTGGCGGTCACCTTGCCTTGGGTGGCGATATGGATAACAGCACGTTCGAGGGCACGGATGCTTTGGGCGGCGGGCTCGGAGGCTTGCAATTGAGTGGAAATAACCGGACAGGTGGCGATCGCCTCCGGCAGCTCGACACTCTCGGACGGGGCTAAATCCGTTTTGTTGATCGCAATCAGGAGCGGACGGCCTGCCACAGTTGCGTAAATCGCCTCATCGCCAGCAGTCCACCCCAACGGCGCAGCAACCACGAGGATGACGAGATCGGCAGATTGGGCCACCTGGCGCGATCGCTCGATACCCAAACTCTCCACCCGATCGCCCGTCTCCCGAATTCCCGCCGTATCCAGCACCTGTACCGGCATCCCCTCCACCACCAACTGCGATTCCACCACATCCCGCGTCGTTCCCGGCAGGTCCGTCACAATGGCGCGATCGATCCCACTCCAAGCATTCAACAAACTGGACTTACCCACATTCGGCTGACCCACGATCGCCACCTTCAACCCCCGCCGCAACAACTCCCCCCGCTCGGCAGTGGCCAAAATCGCTGCGACGCGATCGCAAATTTCCTCCAACGTTTTCTGCACCTCTGACTCGTCCAGCGGCCCCAAATCGTCTTCAAAATCAATCTGGGCTTCCACCGTCGCCAGCACATCGAGGCAGCGCGATCGCAACTCCCGAATCGGTTGGGCCAACTTGCCCCGCACCCCCGCCAAGGCCAACTGGGCCGCCTGCTCCGACTGCGAACCCACCAACTGCGAAATACTCTCCGCTTGAGTTAAGTCAATCCGCCCATTCAAAAAGGCCCGCAATGTAAATTCTCCGGGCTCTGCCAGCCGTGCCCCCTGCTGCAAACAAGCCTGCAGTGCAGCCTGCACCACCATAATGCCGCCGTGACAGTGAAACTCCACCACATCCTCGCGAGTGTAGGAACGGGGGGCTTGCATCCACAGCAACAGAGCTTCGTCAATTTCGTTCCCCGCAGCATCCCGCAAGCTGCCGTACAGAATGCGATGACTGTCCCAAGCGGGCTTGCCCGCTGGATGGAAGAGCACTTTAGCAAGATCGAGGGCTTCGGGACCGGAGACGCGCACGATGCCGACGCTGCCTCGGGCGGGAACGGCGGCGGTGGCGATGGCGGCGATTGTATCGGAGGGATTGGCAGACACGAACTATCGCTAGAGCAGACTGGATCTACTCTAGCGACTTGGCTCCTCGGGGCTCGTCAACCGAGACCTCTATTCCTGCGGGCGAGCCATCAAAACGGGGCACTGGGCGTGAACGCGCACGTAGTCAGACACAGAATTCCCCAATAGACGCTCTAGATCGGGCAGGGTTTTGGCAATACTCGGACGGCGATCGGGAGAGCCCATCACCAATAGGTCGGCCCCCTTCTCGCCCGAAAGCAGTGTAATTTCGCGACCCGGATCGCCAACGGCGTAAAACGATCGGTAGGGAACACCTTTGTTCTTTAGCGTGGAGATTGCAGTTGCTAGCACCTCGTCTTCTTTCTCGGGATTGTCTGGAACTTTCTGATAGCTGGCCGAGGCGCGATCTGAAAGCACCCGGATCAGTAACAGTTCGCGGCCGACTGCATCCGCGATCATATCCATGCCAATTTTGAGGGCTTGCTGGGCGGCTTGGGACCCATCGAGTGCCACCATGACGCGGTTGATATTGGGGGAGGGCATCAGACCTTCCCGCACAATCAATAGCGGGCGAGTAGACAGTTGGAACACGTATTGGCTGACCGAGTTTTTAAAGATGGCCACCAGCCGGTTCATACTGCGCCCCCCCATAATCGTCAGGGACGCATCGATTTCGTCAGCAACCTTCAATAGGACGGTTTTGGGATCTCCTTCTTCGAGGCGATCGCTCACAGTCACATTCTCAAAACCCTCTAGTTCTGCTTTGGCGCGATCGAGATAGGCACGGCCATCGGCTTCTTTGCTGCCACTGAGCCGCTCTGTTACTTGAGTTTTGGGGACGACGTGCAACAGGGTGACAGCTGTTTGACCGTAGCGGGGTAGCCCTAAGAGCGCTTTGGTTTCTCTAACGGATGCCCCCGAGGCGTCCACGGCCACCAAAATGCGATTGAAAAGCTGCATGAATTCAGTCCTCCAGATACGTTCGAGCTCGCTCGCTGAGGGCGGGATGCGCTGGTTAGCTAAACCCACGATGGGGCGATCGCTCGAACCCCGAGAGCGCAGGAGCCTCTCTTGCAGTATGAGACTCATCTCAATCGTTGTAAGTCGAATGGCAATATTCGTTAATATCGAGATGCCGCAAGGCCGCAGGCAAGAAAAAAATACTTCAATACTCAGCAGTTATTCAAAGCCTGATTGAGGTCTTGTCGTCCCAAAATGCGGATAATCTCAACTCCGCCACTCTCGATTCGATAATAAATCGAATGTACGCCGCACACGCTGCGCCTATATCCGGCGCGGATATCGTCAACGGCAGGGTAGAGCAAAGGGTTTTCTCCAAGGTCGGAAAATCGCTGTTTCAGCCTATTTTGTATAGTCTATTGCTTGGCTTAGGCCGTATTCGTCAATACCATAATCAAAAATCTGGTCGAAATCCTCAGTGGCTGCCACACTGAGCTTATAGTGTCCCATTTTCACGCTTTCGTTCGATAACGCCTTGCATAATTTCTTCCGGCGTCCGATCGCTAAAACCGCTGTTCTCGCCTTCAATTAATGCAGCACGGATAAATTCAACTTGACTCTCCCGCTTCTGACGTTCGCGGATCAGATCGCGGATCGCTTCGCTATCGCTGGTGTACTGACCACTTTGGACTTGCGCTTTCAGCCAGTCGTTATGGGCGTTTGTGAATGAGATTGTTTTTCTCGGCATGGTGATAGCCTCCAAAGGTCTGCACCAAAGTGGTTCTAGACTACACTACTTTTCACCGCTTTGCAGGTAAAATCTTTGACTCGTTCTGATGCCATGCGTTAGGAGAGTCCTACAATCGTTTCAGCCGAGGTACCGATCGCAGTCGAGCCCAGTCGGCAGGAGTATTGCAGTTAAAGAAAAGTTGTGGCTTGTTAATGTCCCACTCTTGCGGCGATTCCCCCGCCAGCCACATTTGAAACGATCGCCCCCCTTCGTGCAAAAATGCCTGCACCGAGGCCAAACAGCTCGTCCGATAAAAGCCGCACAGCGGTTCCCAGCCTCGTTCGGAGCGGTGGAGCAGGGCGATGCGATCGTCCCCCACGCGATCGAGCTGCGCGATGCCCTGCCGCAAGCTATCCGCATCCAGGCAAGGTAGATCGCAGGCCAACAACAGTACCCAATCCGCCGTCACCTGCTGCAGTCCCAAGGCAAACCCCGCGAGAGGACCGCAAGCCGTGTCGGGATCTTCGGGAATGAATTGGCCGCCGAGGGGCAGATGGCGGTAGCGATCGGGCCAAGGGGTCACCACATAGGTGGTTTGAGTGCAAGCTGACGCCACTCGGCAGACCTGCTGCAGTAGGGGCAGACCGTTCACTGGCAGCAGCGCCTTATCTCGGCCCATCCGCCGACTGCGACCGCCCGCCAATACAATCGCCACGATCGATCCTGCTGTCACACGCCACCTAAAGCCGCTTCCGCAGCTCCTTTCGCCCTTTCCACAGCCCCTTGCAAGCGCTGCAACTGCTGCTGCACTTGCCCGCTAGAGAGCAGCGCTTCTGCCCGCTCGATCCCCTCCGCCAAGGTCGCACAAAGCCCCACCTGCCATAAGTAAAATCCGCCATTCCACAGAGCCGCCTGCTGCCACTCGCCACCCCCTCCGGCCAGCACCGCCCGGATGCGATCGCCCCATTCTGCCGTCGGCACAACCGCAATTTCCGACCCGTCCATCCCGAAATCGCGAGGATGTGACAGCAACCGTTCCGGTTCGAGTCCGGGCTGCATGGGGTGAATGCAGATAATGCCGGTGCGATCGCGCGGCAAATCGCAACTGCCTTCCAAGCCTTTCACTGTCACCAGACGGCGATAGCCCCCTTCGAGCAGGCAGGTCTGTTGCAGCCGTTCTTCGGTGGGGGGATGGACATAGCCGGAGACCATCAGTACCTCGCCGCGATAGGGAGCCCAAACCAGTTCCAGAGTGGCGAGGGGAGGACGCTTGCCAATTTGTTCGCGATAGGACACCAAGGCTTCAGCCAGCGGGAAGTGTTGGGGTTGATAGACAAATCCCAAGCGGGTTTGCTGAAACACTTGCTGGGTGCAAGCGAGCGAGAGAGGGGTCCAATCCACCCCCAATGCCTGCCACAGATCGACGAGGGGAACGCCATATTTCGTGGGCATGCGCCGACCGCCGTGCAGGATGGCGGGATACTTGGCGGCAGTGAGGATAAGAGCAGTGAGGGGGGCAAAAGGGGCCGAACGCGATCGCCCGTCGTAAGGAATGCCGAAGACGATGGGGGGCTCGGCACCAATTGGGGTCAGGTTTGGCCCCAGTCGGTTGTAAGTATCCAACAGGCCAACGAGTTCTTCGCTGGTGGGACGCTTGATGCGGTGGGCAATCATGAACGCGCCAATTTGAGCGGGAGTGGCTTCTTGCTGCAGCATCATCGCCGTGGCCGCAGCCGCTTGAGCCCGCGTCAAATGCTTGCTGGTATGGGCACCACTACCGACTAACTTCAATAACTCTCGAAAGGCGTCGCTCATAGTTACAGAGGGGAAAGGTGAAGCAGTTGTCAGCCAATCTGGCGCGATCGCAGCAAGGAAGTCCGTAAAAGCACAGCGCTCTGTAGGCGCTATTATGCCGCAGCGATACTGCGATGCCGATACCTAGGCTACACAAATGACCCTTAGGGATGAGCTATCGCCTCAGCATTATCCAATTCGAGCTCTGGTTCGACGGCAGTCCAGTCACGACTCTTGGGGACGGGCTGTTGGCGGACTAGCTTGCAAAAATACTGTATAGGGGGGAATTGCAGCCGATCTTGGGTGGTTACGAGCGACACCTGCCGAGCCAATCGCGGCGCTTCGGTGGGTCGAATGGCCAATTCGCGATCGTCTCGTGCTGACAGCGTTGCAGCCCGAGGCAAGAGCGCCGCCATTTGCCCCTGCTTGACAATGCCGCGAAAGGCTTCCAGAGTGTTGAGTTCCAGAGCTATCTTGAGCTCGATCCCCTGGCGCTGAAATTGTTCCTGCACGAGCCGCTGCATGCCATAACCGTCTTTAAAGACCACTTGGGGGTAGCGGGCGAGTTCGCGCCAAGGGATGAACTCGAACTGGGCCAGCGGGTGGCGGGCCGAGATCAACACCTCAACGGGTTCGTCGTAGAGGGGTTCGATCGCAATTTCAGTGTTGGCGGTCATCCAGCGGTTGTGCATGACAATCGCCACATCCACCAATCCATCGCGCAGGACTTTGAGGGCGCGATCGCTACCGAGGGAGGTGACCCGCAACTGTACGTTGGGATAGGCGTGGCAAAACTGCTGCAGGATAGGGGGGAGATAGTCCGAACAGGCGGATTGAATGGCCGCGATACACAGTTCGGTTTGCTTGCCCGCAGCCAACTCCGCCAATTCGGTGGAGGCGTGCTCCCATTCCTGGCAAATGCGGCGGGCGCGCCCCAGTAAGTGTTCCCCCGCGACAGTGAGTTTGGTGGGGGTAGAGCGGTGTAGGAGCGAAAGGCCCAATTGAGTCTCTAGCGCTTGAATTTGGCGGCTGACAGTCGATTGGGTAATGTTGCATCGGCGAGCAGCCTGCTGAAAACTTCCCGATTCTGCCACCGCAAGAAATGCCTGAAGCTGCTCTAGCCGCATTCGCCACCTCTAGTAATGCCACGCTTTAACGCGCAGCAAGATTTCTGTTGCTTGCAATCCGATCGAGATCCCATTTATGAAGAATCACTGAGAAAAAGATTGCTGTGATGTCAGAGTAGGCAAACGCCTTCAACAGGTTCGTATCGGAGGTTACATAGTGTATATCGGTTTTTCGGCAAGTATCATATTCAACTATCTTCGCCCCTATCCCACCCCACTGCATACACTAGTAGGTAGCCGCGATCGCCGAGTCAGCCAATGGTTGCCGTCAAAGACTCTATGAGCTTTGCCGAATATCTAGAATGGGAAGCCCAACAGGACTGGAAACACGAATATATCGACGGACAGGTATACGCTATGGCTGGCGGCACCCTTGCCCACAGCCTCTTAGCGTCCAAACTGATTACTGCTTTAGGTGTCCATCTAGACGGAAAACCTTGTCAAGTCTTCTCCCCCGACGCTAAAGTTTGCATTTCGGAATCCGGCCCCTGTTTTTATCCCGACGTTAGCGTTACCTGCCATCAGCAGGATTTAGCGGCAAGCGACTATCTGCAATTTCCCTGCCTGATTGTCGAAATCCTTTCCCCCAGTACAGAAAAAATCGACCGAGGCAAAAAGCGCCTCCAATATCAACGTATCGCCACCCTACAAGACTATGTATTAGTCTCCAGCGAAACCCAAAGAGTTGAAATCTATCGCCGCACCAATCACAACACCTGGGAATACACCCTTTACGAGCTTGGCGATACCCTTCAATTCAGCAGCATCGATCTCGCCCTCCCCCTCGATCGCCTCTACGAGAATGTTGTCCTAGTCCCCGAATCGGAAGCTAGCTAGCATCAGGCCCGCTGTAAGTAGTGCGGGAGAGTCGAGATCGCCTCTACAGAACTAGCTCCATCCATTTGCTGGGGGAGAGACACGCGATATCCCGCTTCAATGAGGCCATCAACGATCTGCTGTACGTGTTCCAGTCCTCTTGTCTGGAGGACGAATTGAATACTCACCGACTGCAGCGGCAGACTGGTAAATGCCCGTTGATGGTGAACGTCAACAACATTGGCTCCAGCTTCGGCAATACAGCGGGAGACTTCCGCCAGCCCCCCTGGCCGATCGCTGACATCCACATCTAGCCGTATCAGCCGACCGGAACGCACCAAACTCCGCTGCACAATTCTGGAGAGGATGGGCAGATCGATATTGCCGCCACTGAGAATAATCCCCACAGACCGACCGACAAAGCGATCGCGATATTTCATCAGAGCTGCCAGTCCGACCGCTCCTGCCCCCTCCGCGACAGTCTTTTCCCGTTCGAGCAACAGTCGCACCGCTTCCTCGATATCCTCTTCATCGACCAGAAGGATGTCGTCCACCCACTCCCGCACAATCGGCAATGTCAATTGACCGGGGGACTTGACCGCGATGCCTTCTGCAATGGTGGAACTGCCGCACACCGCCAGATCCCCTCGCAGAGCTTGGAAGGTGGAGGGGAAGCGTTTCGTTTGGACGCCGATAATCTCGATGTCGGGACGCAGACTCTTGGCGGCGATCGCATTCCCCGAAATCAAGCCACCCCCTCCCACAGGCACCACGAGCGCCTCTAACTCTGGATAAGCGGCCAATATTTCAAGGGCGATCGTCCCCTGTCCGGCAATAATGCGTTCGTCATCGTAGGGGTGAACCGTTTGAAGACCCCGCTCGCGGGCCAATTGATAGCCCAAGACGATCGATTCGTCTAGAGTATCTCCGTGGAAAATCACTTCAGCCCCGAAGGCGCGGGTGCGTTCCACTTTGTTATTGGGGGTGAAACGGGGCATGACGATGGTGGCCGCAATGTCCAACTGTTGGGCCTGATAGGCCACGGCCTGAGCGTGGTTACCCGCTGACATGGCAACGATGCCTGTCTCCTTCTGGGCGGGGGTGAGGGAGAGCAGTTTCACCAAGGCTCCGCGTTCTTTGAACGAGCCGGTGAATTGCTGGTTTTCAAATTTGAGGATGACGTTTGCCCCCACTAGGTCTGACAGCGATCGCGACGGACGACAGGGGGTATTGGAGACGCGATCGCGCACGATTTCGGCAGCAGTGTGAATGTCCTGCAAAGTGACAGTCATTGCAAGTCTCCTCAGTCAGGATGAATGGCCTATGCTGGGCTTGCGGTTAGGATAGCGTACTGCTTGCTAATACGAGTAATGTTGTCCCTTATCTCAGGATGAAAAACTATTGGCAGCTTAATAAGCCTCCTGGGACGGTTACACTGATAAAGCCTCTGTTCACAAGAATGGGAATTTATTGATTGGTGCTGTTTACGCTAAGAAAATGGGATTGAAGCCTGGGGATGAATTTACCCTCAAACTGGGCAAGCGGAGTATTGCGTTGACGCGGGTAGATTAAAGCGAATGAAAATTTGGAGGCGATCGCACTGCTCCAATCACCTGAAAGCATGCAGTCTAGCAATAGTAGTGACCAGTTGGTATTTGACGGGTATTTCCACAAGCTAGAGCGTATCGGGATCGATTCCCTTTTGTCGGAGTTTGTCCAGCAGTTGCTCGCGTAACTGTTGTTCCTGCTCGGCCCGCAGGCTCTCCTGCTCGCGCAATTGTCGTTCCTGTTCGGCCCGCAGGCTCTCCTGCTCGCGCAATTGTCGTTCCTGTTCGACCCGCAGGCTTTCCTGTTCGCGCAACAGTCGTTCCTGCTCCGCGACCTCAGTAGGAGCAGTGAGTCGATTCCCCTCTCGGTCATACCAGTACAACCAGTCTCTCGACCAACCTCGATAGGTTCCCGACTCGCTTCCCAAGCCCAACCCAATCTCTGGCAGCCAAACCGGCTCCCCCGTTTGCAAGACGTAGCGATCGCCTTCGAGCCGATAAACCTCTAAGGGCTGACGCCGCTTGCGAGTGCAGTACTCCAGGTTGTAGATCGCGTAATACAACACACCGATGCGGGCGTACTCTTCCATCTTGGAGCCGTACTCCTGCCCGTAAGTGCGGGAGACGTATTCCACCACCAGAATCGGTAGCTCGCCCTCATCCCAGACGACGTAGCTGAGTCTGCCGCCCTTTCGAGGGAGCCGCTCCACTCCCAGACTCAAGAAGCCATCGGGGGCAATGGAAGGTTTCTCGGGGTCGTAATAGACGGCTAAATTAATGCCCCAGAACCAATCGGTGCGATCGCGCCAGTGCCAAGCGAGGAGATCGCCGAGGAGGCTGGCGGCGAGCACTTGCAATTCGCTATCCACAGGGGCAAAGTCAGTTTCGGGCAGTTCGTCTTGAGTGGGGAGGTATTGCCGGGGTTTGAACTGGACCATCGGGTTTGCTCCGAGCTGAGCTTACTCTATCGTAGCGAGGTGGGTTAGAGCTCAAAGAGATCGTGGTTGACGACAAGAGGGAATGCTTTCGTGCGATCGGGTTTGGTGCGTCAGGTGGGCAATGGTTCACTTCCAGACTTCAAGAGTTGAAAGCTACTCACAGTAAGCCTTTCAGCCTCTGGAAGATAGTCGCAAAAAGTAGCGAATTATCTGGACTATGTTTGCAGAGAGTAGATTAAGAGACTGATTGACACTCAAGAGGCAAGAAAATTATCAGAACTCAATGTAATCGTGCCCTGCAGACATCACAAGATGGCTAGCTTTTGCTTCCTTTGCTAGCCAAGATTGGCCGATTTTGAACCAAAGCCGTAACATAGCGGCAATTCGAACGGTTCGGTTTGATGGGCAGCCCATGTCATTGGGGCTTGCTCTCAATGTACGTACAAAGAGGTGGGTTGAGATTCCCTGCAACGCGCCGATCGCTCAGTTCAATCGAATTTTCCCGCAGTGCTATATACCAACTCTTGTCTTAGGGGAATTGTATAAGGGGCTTATTGTTCGCAGCAGATTCAACGTAATATTGATACCCTCGAAGAACTGAGCGAACTGCTAACGATCGAGCCCTTCGATCGAGCCGCCGCAGTAGAATTTGGCAAAATCCAAGGCGAACTTCGCCGCGTAGGCAAACCCACGGGAGAAATAGATGCCCTCATTGCTGCAGTTGCCCGTAGGATTCAACAGCCATCCTGCTTGCGCATGCGAGTCAAGGCATCGATACAGCGATCGAGCTGCTCGCGGGTGTGGGCAGCAGAGATTTGTATGCGAATGCGAGCTTGTCCTTTGGGCACGACTGGATAACTAAATCCAGTGGCATAAATTCCTTCCTCCAGCAAGTCGCGGGATATATCCTGGGCCAGTTGGGCCTCGTAGAGCATAATCGGCACAATCGGGTGAATGCCGGGTTTGATGTCGAAGCCGAGGGCAGTCAGGCGCTGGCGGAAGTAGCGGGTGTTTTCCCGCAGGCGATCGCGCAGTTCGGGGGTTCGGTCGAGCATCTCCAGCACCTTCAGGCTGGTGTAGACAATGGCGGGAGCCAGACTGTTGGAAAACAGGTAGGGACGCGATCGCTGTCGCAGCAAATCGATCGTCACTTTGCGACCTGACGTAAAGCCGCCCGAAGCTCCGCCCAGGGCTTTACCGAGGGTGCTGGTGACGATATCGACTCGGCCCATGACGCCGCAATGCTCGATGGAACCGCGTCCTGTCGGGCCGAAGAAGCCCGTGGCATGGCTGTCATCCACCATAACTAAGGCATCGTAGCGATCGGCCAGATCGCAGATTTGCTTTAACTGAGCGATATCGCCATCCATACTGAAAACGCCATCGGTGGCAATGAGACGAATTTTGGCAGACTGCGCCTGCTGCAGGGCCTGTTCCAATGCCTGCATGTCGCTGTGGGGGTAGCGGTAGCGCTGGGCTTTACACAGCCGCATGCCATCGATGATGCTGGCGTGGTTGAGAGCATCGCTGAACGCGGCGCAGTCGCCATCCAAGAGGGTCTCAAATAATCCTCCATTGGCATCGAAGCAGGAACTGTAGAGAATTGTGTCTTCTGTACCGAGAAACTGCGAAATTTTCGCTTCTAATTCTTTGTGAATGGTCTGGGTGCCGCAGATAAAGCGGACTGATGACAGACCGAAGCCGTACCGATCCAAGCCTTCCCGAGCGGTGGCAATCAGCTCGGGGTTGTTGGCCAAGCCCAAATAGTTATTGGCACAAAAGTTAATCGCTTCCTTCCCCCCTCGAATGGCAATCTCGGCATCCTGTGGCGTCGTCAGCAGTCGTTCCCCTTTGTAGAGACCGGACTGGTGAATTTCGTCCAGGATGGCTTGGAAGATGGGGGTCGCTGTCATCGCCATGAGGGAATCTCCTCAGAATTCAGCAGGCAAACTGGTTGTTCCGTTCAAACACCACCCGAGATCGGTTGCGGACCCGCACGATCGGCTGCTCCGTTCGAGCCAATGTGTTGCGAGAGATGCACGAGCATATCTGCCACGATCGCGGGCAAGTCATAGCAGTGCTGCCAGCCCCAGTCTTGCCGTGCCTGTGAATCGTCAATAACAGACGGCCAGGAATCGGCGATCGCCTGCCGAAAATCGGGCGCGTAGTCACAGGTGAAGTGTGGCAGGTGGGTCTGAATCTCTGCAACAAGTTCTACTGCAGAAAAACTGACTGCCGCAACGTTATAGCTGGAACGAACGGCGATCGCTGTAGAGTTCGCTTGCATGAGGGCGAGGATAGCGGCGATCGCGTCCGGCATATACATCATGGGCAGGCGAGTGTCGGGCCGGACAAAGCAAGTGTAACTGCCGTATTTGAGGGCGTCATAGAACATTTCAACCGCAAAATCCGTCGTTCCACCCCCCGGTAAGGCGCGGTGGCTGATGATGCCGGGGAGACGCAGGCTGCGCACGTCCACCCCAAAGCGATCGGCGGAATAGCGACAGAGCATTTCTCCTGCCGCCTTGGTAATGCCGTATAGGCTGGACGGATCTTCGATCGCGAACTGGGGGGTACCCATCTTGGGACTGTGGGGACCGAAGACAGCAATCGAGCTGGGCCAAAACACTTTTAGCCGGTGAGTTTTGGCAACTTCGAGGACGTTTCTGAGCCCATCGATATTGACCTGCCAGCAGCGATCGGGATACTGTTCTCCCTTAGCTGAAAGGACTCCGGCCAAGTGGTAAATCGTCTCGATGCGGTACTGTTCTACGAGCTCTTGCAGCCGCCGCTTATCCGTCACATCCAGAACCTCGTAGGGCAGCCGATTGGCATCTGAGGCGGACAGGGGCCGACGACTCGTTTCGATGACTTGTTTTGCACCATAGCGATCGCGCAAGGCGATCGCGAGGTCACTCCCAATCTGACCCTTAGCCCCAGTGACTAAGATTCTTTCATTCATCAAACGATCGGTTTCCAGTCAGTTTTACTCAACTATTTTTAGGCAATTGAACGAATGCTAATCTACTCGATCTCCGGTTGATTTCAAGATCCTATTTGTAGTGCAGCAAACAGAGAGAGTCATAACATTGACTTGAAGGACTTGACCGGATAGGACAAGTGCATGTATTGATGTGTATTGCTTCCAGACAGGGGTTGGACAAATTTTAGAAGCTTGAGAATGTCTCTCTGGACTTCGAGCCCTGCTGACTCAGCCGCCAAACCAAGCTCCTCAAACTACAGAATTTGAAGACCGAGACGCAATCAAATCCATTTTATTTGTTTTTACAGAGCCTGTCAGGTAGTCCAATTGATTTTTGTTACACAAAAATCAATGATTTTGATTGACCTCGGCCATAATTGAGATGGAGAAGGCTCAGCCTGAGGAGGCCTGTAATGGACAATCGTCGAGTTGAAGCGTACGAAGTACTGGGGTTCATTGCTGTGTTTGCCGTCATTTTGGGCGTCATCGCGCTGATTTGATCGCGCCAGCACTCTAGCCCGACAGTGCCAAGCCACACTGTCGGGGAATCCATTGAGCTGAGAGGGGCAGCAGCCTGCATGAGGCGATCGCTGCCAGCGGCTCGGTCTGCTCGGACTGCGGTCCAGCAGAGATGTTGCACTGGGCGGGAAAACCCCGCCCCTACGGGTCAATAACCTACATTTCACCTCCATCTTTTTCCACCATAGATAATTGGGGGGTCGATCCAAAATGTTCGAACGGTGCGTCTGTACTTTGGAGGTTTGAAGATTGGTGACTCCAATGCAGTGTCTGAATTACATCGACGGTCGCTGGGTGCCCGCGCGATCGGGGGCTGTGATGGAAAGTCGCAATCCTGCCGACTGGCGAGAGTTGGTGGCAACCGCGCCGCAGTCTGATGCGGCTGATGTCGATGCCGCCGTTGCCGCTGCCCGCCGCGCCTATCGAAGCTGGCGTCTCGTTCCCGCCCCGGTGCGGGCAGAATCTGTTCGCCGTATCGGCGAACTGTTGTTGGAGCGCAAAGCAGAACTGGCCCAACTGATGACTCGGGAAATGGGCAAACCTCTGGAGGAAACCCGAGGAGATGTGCAAGAGGGCATTGACTGCGCCTTCTACTACGCGGGGGAAGGGCGTCGCTTGTTCGGCCAAACCACCCCTTCGGAATTGGGCAATAAATTTGCCATGACGGTGCGAGTTCCCATTGGCGTCTGCGGCCTCATTACCCCGTGGAATTTCCCCATTGCCATTCCTTGCTGGAAGTCTCTCCCAGCCCTGGTTTGCGGGAATGCGATCGCCTTCAAACCGGCCAGAGACACCCCTGCTTGCGCCACCCTTTTGACTCAAATTTTTGAGGCCGCCGGTCTGCCTGCTGGCGTCGTCAACCTGGTCCACGGCACGGGAGAGGCCGTCGGTCGAGCCCTCGCGGAGCATCCCGGCATCGACCTCATCTCGCTGACCGGATCGTCGCAGACGGGGGCCGAAGTGGGGGCCACCTGCGGGCGCACCCACAAGCGCGTTTGTCTGGAAATGGGCGGGAAGAACGCCCAGATTGTGATGGAGGATGCCGATTTAGACCTGGCCCTCGAAGGTGCTCTGTGGGGAGCGTTTGGCACGACGGGACAGCGATGCACTGCCACCAGTCGTCTCATTCTGCATCGCGATATCAAAGCTGAGTTTGTCAGTAAACTGATCGAACTGACCGGCAATTTGCGACTGGGGTCCGGCCTCGATCCTCAAACTGATGTCGGTCCTCTGATTAACCAAGCTCAGCGCGATCGCGTCATACGCTATCTCGACATTGCCCGCGACGAGGGAGCGAAGCTGGCGATCGGAGGGGAAGTGGCGAGGGAGGACGACCTGCAATACGGCTGCTTTTTCCAACCCACGATTTTGGATGGCGTAACGCCGGATATGCGCGTTGCCCGAGAGGAAATTTTCGGTCCCGTTGTATCGGCGATCGCCGTGGACTCGTTCGATCGGGCCATTCAAGTGCTGAACGACACCCCCTACGGTCTCTCCTCCTCTGTCTACACGCGGGATGTCAACCGCGCCTTTCAAGCCATGCGCGATCTTGAAGCAGGCATCACTTATATCAACGGTCCCACCATCGGCGCAGAAGTTCACCTGCCGTTTGGGGGCGTCAAGCAGACGGGGAACGGCCACCGCGAAGCCGGGAGCGCAGCCCTCGATGTGTTTTCGGACTGGAAGACGGTCTATGTGGACTTTTCCGGTCAATTACAGCGGGCTCAAATTGATAACCGTTGAGGATGCCATGTTTGATGCATTGTCCAACCCCACGCTGCCTCGGTTTCCGAAACTGGTCGCGCCGCTGCCGGGGCCTCGCGCCCGCGCTTCGATCGATCGCGATCTAGCCGTGTCTTCCCCCTCCTACACCCGCGCCTATCCGCTGGTGGTGGCTCGCGGCCAGGGTTGCTCGATTGAAGATGTGGATGGCAATGTCTTTTTGGACTTTACGGCAGGAATTGCGGTCACAGCCACCGGTCACGCCCATCCCCAAGTGGTTGAGGCCATTCAACAGCAGGCGACTCAATTCCTGCACATGTCGGGCACAGATTTTTACTACGCTCCCATGCTGGAGTTAGCCGAAGCCCTGGCCGCGCGCGCACCGTTTCCAGAGCCGGACAGTGGCACTCGCGCGCGCGTATTTTTCACCAACTCCGGCACGGAGTCGGTGGAAGGCGCAGTTAAACTAGCTCGCTACTCCACAGGTAGGTCTCGGATTGTTGCCTGCCTCGGCGGCTTTCACGGACGCACCTACGGCTCGATGTCCCTCACGGCGTCCAAAGCTGTCCAGTGTCGGGGGTTCGGCCCCCTCCTCCCCGGTGTCACCCACATTCCCTACGGCAGCCATGCCAGCCTCGATGACCTGGAACGGGAACTGTTTCCCTCGATGCTGCCGCCGGACGAGATCGCGGCAATTGTGGTGGAGCCCATTCAAGGGGAAGGGGGCTATATCGTGCCGGAGGATGGATTTCTGCAGCGGGTGCGCGGGATTTGCGATCGCCATCGCATTTTGATGGTGGTAGATGAAGTCCAGTCGGGCATGGGGCGGACGGGCAAGCTATTTGCGATCGAGCATTGGGGCGTCCAACCCGATATTGTCACGTTGGCAAAAGGCATTGCTAGCGGTTTGCCGCTGGGGGCGATCCTGTCGCGACCGGAACTGATGACTTGGCCTCCCGGCTCCCATGCCAACACCTTTGGGGGCAATCCCGTCGCCTGTGCGGCAGCCAAGGTCACGTTGGGACTTCTGGAAACCGAGCTGATTGAAAATGCGCGCCAAATGGGAGAGGCATTGCAGGTGGGCCTAACGCAGCTCGCCGCTCGCTTCGACAACGTTTCTCTGCCTCGGGGGAAAGGGTTGATGGTGGCGATCGATCTGTTCGATCGCGATCGCAATCCCGATCCAAATTTGCGCGATCGCATCGTCGATCGCGCCTTCCATCGCGGTCTTTTACTGCTCGGTTGCGGCAAAGCTGCCATTCGATTTTGTCCCCCCCTAGTCGTCGAACGCGAACAGATTCAGGTTGCCTTGCAAATCCTTGCTGAAGTGTTGAAAGATCTCTGATGAAACGCATTCAGATAGCGCTCCAACTGTGGGAGCGACTCTGGCAGACCTACCTCGGCCGAGTTCCCTACGCCCGAATTTATCAACAGACGATCGAAGCAGCGGGGGGAGCGATCGCCAACGACCACATTGCCTTTCGCTCGCTGCGTCTCGACACCGAAACTCCCCACGGAGCAATCGACTTGGGGATTCTCTACCTCGCCTGGATGTTTGAATCTTTAGGCTACGAAGTGGCAGGAGAATATGAATTCCCAGACCGGCATCTCTACGCGCGTCACTACCTGCATCCCGAGCGCGATCGGTTTGCATTACCCAAACTCTTCATCAGCGAACTCTTAGTAGACGAGCTGCCTTCCCCCATTGTGCAGTCGATTTACCAAAGCGTTCGGTCCGGCCACTTTGCGGACGTGCAAACCCTGAAGCAAACCATCGAGACGGCCTCCAACGATTTCGCTATACAACAGACAGCCGATCGCCTCCAAACGGTCTTCACCCGTCCCTGGAACCCTCCCCTGCGTTCCGTCGTTGAAGCCGTCAATAAAGTCAGTCAATACGGAGCTTGGGTCTTACTGCACGGCTATGCCGTCAACCACTTTACGGGTTACGTCAACGCCCAAAACACCCCCCATTTCCCCGATATTGAAAGCACAGCCCTCGCTCTGGCGGAACGGGGAGTACCGATGAAAGTGGCGATCGAAGGCAGTTGGGGCAGTGGTCTGCGTCAAACCGCAACCCATGCGGTGATCGAAATGGTTTCAGTGCGGGATGACGAGACTGGAGCCTCGATGCAAATTCCTTGGCCCTATGCCTACTTCGAGATTGCCGAGCGCAATTGGGTCGAAGTTTCTCCGGGGCAGACCGAACTATTTGAAGGGTTCCTCGGAGCTCAAGCCCAGAACTTATTTGAGATGACTCGAAAGGCGATGTAGTCGAGATTTATAGGAGAGCCACTAACAAGCCTGCGCCGATCGCGCTATTGATGGCGAGGAGCTGGCGCAGACTATTACGTTGGGCAGCATTCCCAGCCTCAACTTCACATGCACAATCTGCCATCACGACTCCTCCGAGCAATTGTAGCGAGTGCATTCGTAAACACCCTTTGCCACATCCGCTAGCAATTCATCTGCTAGTGCCAACATTTCGATCGCTCGCGGATCGCTTAGCTGGTAGCTGACGTAACGTCCCTGCTGGGTAGAAACGACCAGTCCGCAATCTTTGAGACAGCTCAGGTGATTGGAGGCATTCGACTGACTCAATCCAGTTGCCTCAACAATTTCACCGACAGTGCGCGAACCCGTTCGCAGCGCCTCCAAGATGGCCAATCGCGAGCCATCTGAAAAGCCACGGAAAAGCTTGGCCTTCAACTTGATAGAAGTTGTTCGAGCAGTGACGATCATATTGCTGAGGTTGGAATCTTAATTTTTCTTTTAGATATTATCATATCAGCAATTGCTGATATGATAATATCTTGAGTGTCCACCCAGTTAGTCGAAATCTAGTGAAGTTTGATTGCACTCATATCATTCTCCAGTTGACTGGAGGTCCTACGATCTAGGTGGGCTCATTAACCTCAAGCAAATAGGAGGACCGAGAAATGAAGGCTAGTTATGCTCTCAAAAAGCCAACCATTGCTGCCTTGACGGGACTAGTTTTACTAATAGGAGGAACGAGTTCTTTGCTAGCCCACGAGATTTCTCAGCAACCCAACCCAGCGACAGATTTTTCTAATGGAGATTTAACAGCACCTTCTCAGACCTATCCTCCCCTCCAGCAGGGCACGAATCCAAATGCTCCCTGGATAGGCCCCAGACATAGGATGGGACCCGGACAACATATGATGGGACCCGGCTTGGGGAGAGGCAACCGTTGGGGATACGGTCCCCAGCATGGCATGATGTTTGACCCCAATACCGTCGAAACCGTTCGAGGGAGAGTCGTTAGCGTCGAGCCTTTTACTCCAATGCAAGGGATGTCCCAAGGTAGGCAGCTACTGATTCGGACCGGCGATGAAACGGTACCCGTGCATCTCGGTCCCGCCTGGTATCTCAATACCCAGGAGTTGCCACTTGCCCCCAATGATGAAGTAGAGGTCGTCGGCTCCCGGATGCCCTTTGCTGGAAATTCGACGATTATTGCATCTGAAATCCGACGGGGGGACGAGCGGCTAATTCTGAGAGATAACCAGGGATATCCGGCCTGGAGTGGTTGGTCTCAGCAGAATGGTCGCTGGGGACCTGGAAGAGCTTGCTGTTGGTAAGGCGTCTGGAGTGACTGAGGGCTTCTGTCACCGATCGCACTGGAGAATTGCCTACGCAGGCGATCGCATATTGGGTGGCGCGTTCCTCACCGTGAAAGGTACGGGCGCTAGACCTGACGCATTTCCCAGACACCTCAAGACCCTCAATAGGCTTTAGAGACTCATGCGATGAAACAACTCAGACGCCGACAGTTCATAGCGCTCGGCACCAGTGCTGCTGGTACCCTCCTGCTGTTACAGGGGAGGTTGTTTCAGTCGAAAGCTCAACCATCCTCGCCGTCCTCTACTGAAGATAGCGCTGAAGAGGGGTTAGTTGAGGTTTTCCTTGAAGCTAGCTATGGCACTGTCAATATCGGCGGACAATCGGCTCAACTCTTCTCCTATAACGGGCAGATACCCGGCCCTAAAATTGAAGCTCGCCCTGGCGATACGGTCCGCATCCGCTTTAGCAACAACCTCCCCGAGCCAACAAATCTCCACTACCACGGCTTGCACGTTCCTCCCACTGGCAATGCCGATAACGTCTTTCTAAACATCCCCAGCGGAGAAGTCTTCACTTACGAATTCACGATTCCCGACGACCATCCAGGAGGAACCTTTTACTACCATCCCCACCTCCACGGTTGGGTTGCCAGACAGGTATTTGGCGGTCTCGGTGGCATATTTGTTATTCGGGGGGAGATGGATGAAATTCCGGAAATTGAGGCTGCTCGAGAAGTCTTTCTATTCTTAAAAGACTTTGCTTTAGATGCCAGCGGTCGAGTTCCAGCACCCCATCATATGGAACAGATGCTGGGACGGGAAGGTCCTCTGGTGACTGTTAGCGGTCAGTCAAACCTCGATTTGTCTATTCCTCGCGGTGGCTTGCTGCGCTTGCGTCTGATTAATGCGTCCAACGCCCGCTTTTATCGGCTAACACTCGAAGATCACCCTCTTTATCTCATTGCTACAGATGGCATATCGCTATCCGAGCCAGTAGAGCTGAGAGAGTTGCTGTTAACTCCGGGAGAACGTGCGGACGTGCTCGTAAGAGGTGAAAGAGAGCCCGGACAGTATCGATTGCTGGATCTGCCTTACAACCGAGGGGGCATGGGAATGATGGGACGCGGCATGGGGTCGGGAATGATGGGGCCGATGGGACGCGGTCGTATGGGGCCGAGGATGGGGCCAGGTACGGATTTCTCCTCAGGCGGAGGCACCGCCCGGACTTTGGCCACTTTGACGTACCGAGGGCAGGTTGAGTCTATGGCTCTACCTCGGCAACTGATTCCCGTGGAAGCATTACCCGAACCCCAGACTGTGCGACGTTTCTCTCTAAACCACGGCATGAGGCCGGGTATGGGAATGGCCTTTTTAATTAACGGCTACACTTTCAACCATCAACGCATCGATACGCGGGTGTCCCTCAACACAGTAGAGGACTGGGAAATTGCCAATACAGGGACAATGGATCACCCCTTTCACCTCCATACCAATCCTTTTCAGGTGATTAGCCGGGATGGTCGGGCTGAAGCTTTTCGAGCCTGGAAAGACACAGTCCTCGTCCGGCCAGGGGAAGTGGTGCGCCTTCGAGTTCGATTTGCAGATTTTCCGGGCAAGGCCGTTTACCACTGCCATATTCTCGATCACGAAGACCTCGGCATGATGGGGATAATTCAAATGCAGGGGGGAAACTAATGGCTTGTTTGCGAGACTCAACAATGTCACGATCTCTGCAATAACGCATCACGTTTCGAGCAGAACCCAGCTCTTCAAATTGAGTGAATACTAGCTCAATACAGCTTTGCCATCATGACCTCCGGGGTACTCCCGCCAGAACGCAGAGCGTTTGGCGGTGAGGGGGATAGGATAGTTAAACGCAGGGCGGTTGGACTACCGCTCTCTGGCTGTGGAGGCTTATCCGCTGGGATGCCTGTGAAACAGCAACTCTCACTCGTGAGTCTGAGAAGCTCCCGCTAGACCCGTAGGGTTAGCGGTGAGAGTAGTCACCTTTACCCCCCGATCGAGCTGCTGCTCGGTGGGAGACGATCGTTCACGATATAAATCACAATGATGAGCTAAGGCAATCATTATGATGTATGTCAATCCTGAAGCCACACGATGAGCGAAAACATGAATGTTGCGGCGTTATTAGAAAATGTGAATGTCTCCCCTGAGGTTCTGACCGACCGTGGCGCGTTCATACAGGCTGTTCGTCAAGGCATTCCGGGTCTAGCCGTCAAACAGGCCGTCGCCGTCTTGGGCGAGCGAGAGCTGTTTATCCGGTTGCTGGATACCACCTCAGCGAACCTGAGCCGCTTCTATCGCAAGAAGGCGCTGACCCGCGCCGACAGCGAGGAAGTGCTCGATACATTGCGCCTGTTCCAGTACGCCGTTACCGCGTTTGAAGATAAAGAGATTGCGCAGGAATGGCTGCATACCCGCATTCCTGCCTTGGCCGGAGAGCGTCCGGTCGACCTGTTCGATACCTTTGAAGGGCGCACTTTAGTGAGGGAATCGCTGCGCGCGATTGAGTACGGCGAATTCTCCTGATACTGCTTTACCGGATTGTCAAGGAGAAATATCTCGACAACTTCTCAGGACAGGGTAAATCCTTTATCGACGGCGCTCGCTGGAATCAGCCAGGACTGCCGGTACTCTATTTTGCATCCAGTCCTGCGGTGGCCCTTCTAGAGATGGCCAACTACCTTCCGTCACCCCGACTTGTCCCCAAAAGCTATCGGCTCGGGATCTACGAATTGCCCGAAGATGTGTCTTGTGAAACACTAACCATCGCACAAATGCCGAAAGACTGGGCCAAGTACCCTTATCCAGCAAGCACTCAAGCAATGGGCAGCGACTGGCTGACACGGTCGACTAGCCTGTGTCTGCTGGTACCCAGCGCAGCCATACCCGCCGGTTTAGAGCAGATAGTGGCGATAAACCCCAACCATCCGGAGATTGGCAGCCTGAAACGAGTTGATGTGAAAACAGACTTGTATAACGAACGAGCGTTTCAAGGCATCAAATAAACTCTTGAGAAACAAATCCAAAAAACTCCTCACAATTACCTCTCAACCAATAATGAACGCTCGACCGATCGCGATCCCCGCGATCGACAAATAGAACCTGCCTATTTGGCAGAGGCGATCGCAGAATTCGTTAGAATCAGCAGCAATCCAACTCAATGGAATGCCCGTTCCAGAAATATAGCAATAGTGGGGATCGCAAGCATTCTTAGAAAACTCTCAGAATAGAGGCAAAAGCTCAAAAGAGCCTTCTTCGTTACGTCTCGCAATCAAAATACTACATAATCCATAAACTTTGTTGTCAAAATAATTTCGAAAAATCTAGTTTGTTATAATGAGTTGACAATCGTACATCCAATAGGCTGGGAGGTGATTCAGATTTTCTGTTGCAGCTCGTTGAGGTCTTTTAAAACAGGACGAACAATCGAATGCTGCCGCCTGGCGCAACCTTTTGCCCGGGCAATTGATTGTTTGACTCCGAGACCTTTCAAGAGTGGCCTTTATAGCAACAGGATGCTTCCAAAGTGTAGTCAGGTTTTACTCTCTTTTATCTCAAACTTGCTAGTTGCTGTTTCTGTTCGCATTGCCGTATAACTGACCTGAGAGTTCTACTCCACAACATGCATCCCTGTTTCTAAAAGTCGAAAGGCAGCATTGTCAGAACTTAGGGTGAAATTATGAACGGCCCAGGAACGCTCAAAATGGAGCAGCAGTTTAGGCTGCAAGTGATGAGAGAAGCAGTCAAGTCTGCCGATCGCGAGCAATTAGAGGAGTTTTTCCTCGAACTGACGCGACAGTTAATGCTGAAAGACAATTGGATTCAGCACATGTTCAAAGAGTGCTATCTCCCGGATTTCTCAAGCTTGAAAGTTCAATAAATGAGAGCTCGTCTTTTTAACTGCCTTCACGTCCAGTGAGAGAGGCTACAGCAAGATTGAAGGCTGTTCTTACGGCGGGCTCTCGCAATCTAGCCTGTCGCAGACCGACTCGCATTCCGCAAAGACGGGGATAGAGTCTGCGGTCAGGTGTGAATTTTGAATTGCTGTGTGAGTTTTGAATCGCTGTGTCGAAGTTCAGCCTCCAGATTTCGTAGAATTGGACTAGAGGTATGCGGAGTGTTTGTCTCTCTGCTGGCGATCTTGCTGCGATCGCGAACGAAAGCTTTGTGGAATCGCTAGATAAGATTCTCGCTCGAACTACCACGCCAACCGTTTGCAGTGCAGTCATCCCCTATTGCTGCTGAGAGATAGCGAAGTGAAGCCGAACTGCAGAAGACTGCGGTTCCCAATTTAGATGTTTGAGGGATAGAATCGTGCCTCAGTTAGCTCCTCATATTTTCGAACTCCTGCACCGTCAGGGAGTTCAACATGCGTTTGGGATTCCGGGGGATTTTGCCCTGACCCTCTACGACGCTTTGGCAGAGAGCGAGATCGAACCGGTGGTGATGACCCACGAACCCTGCGTCGGGTTCGCTGCCGATGCCTACTCCCGCATGCGGGGAATCGGGTTGGCGGTGGTGACCTACGGGGTCGGCGGCTTGAATATGGTTAATGCGGTGGCGGGGGCCTATGCCGAGAAGTCGCCGCTGGTGGTCTTGAGCGGCGGTCCTGGCGTGAAGGAGCGGCAGGAGCGGGGGTTGCTGCACCATAAGGTGAAAAGCTTCGATACGCAGCGACGGGTTTACGAAGAGGTGACTCTGTACGCTGCAACGTTGGACGATCCGGCTACTGCCGACGCGCAGATCCACAAGGCGATCGACAGCGCCATCACCTTCAAACGCCCCGTCTATTTGGAAATTCCCCGCGATCGGGTCTACGCGGAGATTGAAGAAACCAGTCACCCACTGCCGCCCCTCAAACAGACGGACCCAGACACACTCTCGGAGGCGTTAGCCGAAACCCTCGACATGCTGCAACAGGCCCAATCCCCTGTGTTGCTGGTGGGGGCCGAGGTGCATCGTTTTGGCCTGCAAGAGCGAGTGGTGGCGATCGCCGAAAAACTGGGCCTGCCGGTCTGCGCCACGATGCTGGGCAAATCCGCCTTTCCAGAAGGACATCCCCAGTACATCGGTATCTACAACGGCGAAGCTGGAGATCCCTACGTGCGCCATCGGGTGGAGGACTCGGATTGCCTGCTGATGGTGGGGGTGTTCTTGACCGACATCAACTTGGGCATGTTCACAGCCCACCTCGATCCGGGCCGAACCATTTCCGTCACCTCCGAGCGGCTGGCGATCGAGCATCACGAGTATGTCAATGTGCGGTTCGAGGACTTTATCGCGGCCTTAGAGGAGCACCCCGATTTACCCCAGCGCGATCCGGCGGCGATCGTGTCGATGCGTCCGCGCGTTGCGCCCGATAGCAGCAGCGTTTCTATGGGCGGCTTAATCTACGAACTGAATCAGTTCATCGACAGCGACACCCTACTCGTCACAGACGTGGGCGACCCGCTGTTTGCCGCTGACGATATTCGCATGCAGGCCGGGACGTCATTTTTGTGTCCTGCTTTCTACGCCAGCATGGGCTTCGCAGTCCCTGGGGCGATCGGGGCGCAATTGGCCGATCCCTTCCGACGGGCGATCGCCTTGGTGGGGGATGGGGCCTTTCAAATGACGGGGATGGAATTGATTACGGCGAAACGGCTGGGATTGAATCCGATTGTCATCGTCATTAATAACGGCTCGTTCACCTCCTTGCGTTCGATGGGACACGAGGAGGCGGCCTTTGTGAATATTCCTCATCTCGACTATGCCCAACTCGCTACGGTGTTGGGGGGGCACGGTTTTGCGATCGGAACGGGTGAAGAGCTGCGACAGGCATTGCGTAGTGCCCGAGCCAGCAACAGCTTCAGTATTTTGGACGTTCGTCTGGCTGCCGATGACATATCGCCCGCTTTGCAACATTTAAGCGCCCTGTTTGCCAAAACCCTCAAGGGATAGCAGGGCGAGGAGGATCGTTATGACAATGGCCACCCCATTGAAATCGTCGCTGGATCTCGCACCCACCCAGCTACTCATCGATAACGAGTGGGTGGACAGTCTCTCGGGCAAGACTTTCGACACCCTCAATCCCGCCACTGAAGAACCGATTTGTGCCATTGCGGAGGCTGGCGCTGCCGATGTCGATCGCGCTGTCAGCGCTGCCCGTGAGGCATTTGAGCTGGGCGAGTGGGCTGAAATGTCCCCCAGGCGTCGTGGCGAGCTCCTGTTCGCCCTAGCCGATCTCGTCGAACAGCATCGGGACGAACTGGCTCGGTTAGAAACCCTCGACAATGGCAAGCCCCTCAGCCAATCGCTTAGCGCAGATTTGCCTCTGACCGTGCAGTGCTATCGCTACTATGCGGGTTGGGCCGACAAAATCCAGGGGCGCACCTTGCCCGTCGATCGCCCCTATTTCAGCTATACGCGGCACGAGCCCATCGGCGTCGTCGGTCAGATTATTCCGTGGAATTTCCCCCTGCTGATGCAGGCATGGAAACTGGCTCCTGCGTTGGCGGCAGGCAATACGGTGGTGCTCAAGCCTGCTAGCAACACCCCTCTAACGGCTCTGCGGGTGGGAGAACTAATTGTGGAAGCGGGGTTTCCTGCTGGCGTTGTGAATATTGTGCCCGGTCTGGGGTCTGTCGCTGGAATGGCGATCGCCAGCCACCCAGACATCGACAAGGTAGCCTTTACGGGGTCCACCAAAGTGGGTCACTCGATTTTGGCAGCGGCCGCCAGCAGTAATCTCAAGCGGGTGACGCTGGAGTTGGGGGGGAAGAATCCCAATATCGTGTTTGCCGATGCCGATATGGATGCGGCGCTTGCCGGGGCACATTTTGGCCTTTTCTTTAACCAAGGACAATGCTGTACGGCGGGATCGCGGTTGTTTGTGCAGGACAGCATCTACGACGAGTTTGTCGATCGCAGCGTCGAACGCGCTCGGAACCGGATTGTGGGCGATCCCTTCGACCCGGAAACGGAGCAAGGGCCGCAGGTCAGTCAGGCCCAGATGGATCGAGTCATGCACGATATCGAGTCGGGGATGCGCGAGGGCGCTCGCCTGTTGTGCGGCGGCAACCGGATCGGCGATCGCGGCTTTTTTGTCGAACCGACGGTGTTTGCCGACGTTCGAGACGAGATGACGATTGCGCGGAAAGAGATTTTCGGCCCCGTGATGAGCATCATCAAATTTAAGGACATTGACGAAGTGATTCGGCGAGCGAATCAGACCATTTACGGTCTGGCAGCGGCTGTGTGGACTCGGGATATTTCGAAGGCTCACGCGATCGCCCATGCCATCAAGGCCGGAACGGTTTGGGTGAATTGCTATGACGTCTTCGATGCAGCAGCCCCCTTCGGTGGGTTCAAGCAGTCGGGTATTGGCCGCGAGCTGGGGGAATATGCTCTGCAGGAATACACCGAGGTGAAGGCGGTAACGGTCAAGTTGTAGGCAGAGCCAGAACTGCTGCTGGCACATTTCTGAGGTGATTCCTAATGGAAACTATCTTTCGATTTGCGGACGATCTCGGTCCAGCCAAGATCGTTCACCTGTATGACCCCCGCACGGGGTTGAAAGCCATTCTCGCGATCGATAATGTTGCCCTCGGCGCGGCGATCGGCGGGGTCCGCATGGCTCCTGATGTCACCACCGAGGAGGTGTTTCGGCTGGCGCGAGCCATGACGCTGAAAAATGCTGCGGCCAACCTGCCCCACGGCGGCGGCAAGGCGGCTATCTTGGCCGATCCGAAATTGCCGCGAGGGGAGAAGGAGCAATTGATGCGGGCGTTTGCACGGGCGATCGCCCCCTTCACCGACTACATTCCCGGTCCCGATATGGGGACTGACGAGCAGTGTATGGCTTGGGTGTACGGCGAGATGGGTCGCGCGATTGGCTTGCCCGCCCAGATGGGGGGGATTCCGCTCGACGAAATTGGCGCGACGGGGTTCGGTCTGGCGATCGCGACTGAAGTTGCCACTGGCTACTGCGATGTCGAATTAGAGGGCGCTCGCGTTGTGGTGCAAGGGTTTGGGTCTGTCGGACAGCATGTGGCGAAGTTTCTAGCCGAGAAAGGAGCGATTTTGGTGGGTGTTACGGATTCGCAAGGAACGTTGTTCGATCCTGACGGGATTGATGTGGCAATGGCGATCGCCCTCAAGCGATCGGGTCGCAGCGTTATCGATCTGCCCCGAGGCAAAGCTTTGGATCGCGATGGGGCGATCGATATTGAGTGCGAAATCTGGATTCCGGCGGCGAGGCCGGATGTGGTCCGTCTCGATAACATCGATCGCCTGCAGGCCAAGTTGGTGGTTCAGGGGGCGAACATTCCCTTTACAGCGGCGGCTGAAGAGATTTGTCACGCCCAGAATATTCTCGTGATTCCAGACTTTATTGCTAATGCGGGCGGCGTGATTTGTGGGGCGGTGGAGTATCGAGGGGGGACTCAGGCGGATGCGTTTGAGGCGATCGAGCGCGAAATTCGTGTCAATACTGCTGCGATGTTGGATGAAGCGGTGCAAGCGGGGCGGTTGCCCAGACATGTGGCGATCGAGCTGGCGCGATCGCGGATTCGAGCCCGACAAGATAACCGCATGTCTGTCAGCTAAGGGCTAAGAGCTGGTTGTGGAATTGGGGTGAGGGCGATCGGGTGAAGTCCGACGAGTGCCAGCAAATAGCAGGGGCCTATTGAGATTAGTTCATTGGTCTAGCGTTGTGTTCATAGGTTGGGAGGCTTGTGGCGCAGAGTATAAAGATTGGCGAAGTTTATGAGCGATCGAGTAAAGCTGACTCAAGTGCCATAAAATAGCTGAATTTATCTAAGTTAAAGACAAATCCGATCGAGAAATTCGGTATCAACAGAGCTTAACTGTTGAGAGTAAATATCTGAATTTTACTCTAAACAAATATTTATATTATCAATATAATAATTTCAGGGAACAGGAAAGAGGAGTTCAATATGTATAGAAGATCTAAACATTTAAAAGGCTAGTAATTCTGCCAAAAAGGTTCAATCAAAAAAAATCAACGAGCTTTCAATGATTTGATTCATTGAAAAATCTTGAATTGGTTGAGATACCAAAAATCTATATTAGTCTAGTAAGTTTATGGAGATTCAAAAATGGCTGTTTTTAGAGATGATTTTGTCGATTTTGAAATTGCCGATCTGAATAAAGATGTAACTGTGACAGTTACAGTTGGTGAAGGAAATCTTGGAGGATCTAGCTATGATTTGAATGGAGAATTTATTCGCGATGTTGATGGAGATGGAATACCAGTAAAGATTGGAACTGGAAATGAAATGAATGGCAAAAAACTGAGAATTGTTACTACTGTAACTGATAGTAACGCTAGAACAAATCGAACCAGTATTGCTCTCAAAATTGAGAATCAAGGAAAAAGATTTAATAGAACTTATATAGCAACGGTAGATGAAGACAATGAGACAGCGATCTTTCTAACTCTTATTACGTTCAGATAGTTTTCAACTTGATCTGGCGGCATCTTGGTGTCTCTTGACTAAGGATTGTACAGTTCTGGACTGGGATCTGGCTTGTGAATTTACGAGAAAAAAATTCTTCTTTTGGAGTCAATAAACGTACAGGTTAAACATCAAAAATCTAGATTAAAGTGAGGAGAAGAAATGCGGCTTAAAGATCTTAGACTATCACCAAAAATTGCTTATTTTTTATGTCTATTTGGCTTGTTAAGTATAAGCAATTTATCCTTCGCTCAAGTGACAGGTGATATCGACTCTTCTGAAGAAGAAAAACGACAAGAAAGTCCTGAGCTTGAAGCAAGGGTCGTTAGTAATCGCGCTCAAGATTTGATGAATACAGTTCTTGAAGACGGAGAAAATCTAAGCATTGATCGCCTTAGAGTGAGCAATACTCCAGCATTAAATATTCTTGGTATTTCTGAAAGAGAGATATCTAAACCAACAACACCTCAAGCATTTGGTGTGACTATATTGGAATCAGTTAGTAGTGCACAAGGCAGCTTTCCTAGTAATTTTGTAGTGGAAATTTCTCCTTTCTGGTGGTTCCCCCGTCCAAATCTGACATTTGAAGATTACTACAGCAAAACAGGTTTTGGTGAATTTATTCCAGAGAGTTTTGCAATATCTCTAGGCAGCACAGATGTTATGTTGACGGATGGAGATAATGAGATTGATGCAACCCGGTTATCCACTGGAATTAGTTTTTTACTAGATCCGGGAAAACCTGACAATGAACTATGGGAAAAAGCTGAAGAGGTAACGCAACTACAAAGGCAACTGAGAGCCTTGCTACGAACGCATCTAGATAGTTGCCAAAGAAAGATTATAAGTGAGAAACTGGGCATTCCAGAAAATGATCCAAGGTTCGTGGACCTTATGAATGAGCTTCTGAATGATGAAGCAGAAGCGACAAGAGTCAATACAATTTGTTTTGCCCAGATAGGAGTTGAACGTGCGGAAGAAGATCCTGAAGATACCGAAGGTGATGATGCAAGTATAAATACTGAAAGAGATCGACAGAGCGTCTCTCAGAATTGGAAAACAACAATTATTAATCTTAGAACTTCTTTAGACTGGTATAAGAGAGAATATTGTTCTAGTCAAAGTATAACTAGATTAGTTACGGGAGATGCAATAGTCTCTCAACGAGAACTTTGCTCGACCGTAATCAATCGAATCAAATTGGTAAACGAAATCATTTCAACAGCAGACTCTAAAGAAATCAATGAGAATGAAATTTTCTTCCTAGACTCCATCAAGCGAAACTGTACAGGAGCTATCTTCACAAATTTGCAAGAGAATAAGAGGCAACTAGACAGCTTGATATCTGATTGTTCGACAGATTTGCTAACAGTTAGCGATCAGCTAGAAACCTTCGATCTCCTCTTGTCTATTGAAGCTCAGCCTATTCAGAAAATGGAGGAAGAAATTCAAAGTATTCTTACGAAGCTTAAGGTGCTTGCGGCAGATATTGAAGAGCTTGATTTAAATCGAGAAGGATTTCAACTTAGGTTCGATTCTGCAGGAGCCTTTGATTTCATTGATGATAGTATCAGTTCAATAGATTTTGCTAAAGCTGCAGCTTGGTTGACAGCATCTTATCAACCTACTGGACTTATGGATGACTTCACGTTTCTTGGCATTGGCCGTTATACTTTCGATGATATAGGTGATAATGGTGAAAATTTAGTCGATCTAGGAGCAAGCTTTCTCATAACTCCCAATCAAGGACCTGTCAATTTCCAGATTGAATATATTGCAAGATTTGGAGATCGAAGAGACGATCGCTTAGTCGGAGTACTTGAATATCGAATCAATGATACTTACTCAGTGTTTGCCAGTTATGGTCAGACATTCGACGATAGCTTTAATGGAGATAGTGATTTAGTCTCAATCTTTGGAATTAATTTTGGTCTTGGAGAAGGTCCTGTAATTAGCGAAATTTCTGCCGCCGCATCTGAGTCTGAAAATGCTAGATAACTCCGAACAGTCATGAGACTCTGTAAAAATGATAGAAGTATTCAGTGCTTTTATGGCTAGTAACAGAAATTTCATCAAAGAGCTATACATCTAATCTTTGACTACAATTCTCAGGAGTAATACTATGTCTTGGATACTCGAAACCAGAACATCTATGTATCTTATGGAAGAGGATAAGTTTATATCAAAAATTGACTTTAAATCAACAAATCCTAGTGGCAAAGATAAGCTGATTGTTGTCGATCTACAAGACTGGTTTAGAAGAATAGATTCTCTAGGCACGTTGGTTCGGGATCTAGGTCGTACTGATGAACCCGAACTTTTAGCTGAAGATCATCCTGGTACTGGTTCTGACTTCTTTTCTAAACCTCCCACCCAAATAAAGCGAACACGAAAACAGAGTAATAGACGGACTGGTGTTGATATCGACACAATTGTTTTACACTACACAGCATCTAACAATGATGCTTCTGGCCTCTTCACCTTGACAGATGGCGATCGCGAAGCTAGCTCCCACTATCTTGTATTCAAAAATGGAACTATATACGAGATTGTCCCAGAAGACAAAAAAGCTTGGCACGCACCATCGGTGAATTCGCGCTCAATCGGAATTGAGCATACGGCAGGAGTAGGAGAAAGATTTACTGAAGAACAAGAGGCTGCATCCATTAAATTGGTTTCGTATTTGCTAGCAAAATATGACTTGCCTTATACGGCTGTGACTGCACATAAGTGGACACCTCAAGCTACACTATGTCCTGGAAATCTCTTTGGCAGCAATGGCACACTTGAGGAATTTATGGCTTGGCGTGAACGTAATTTTGCTACTTTATTTCCTTCAGATGGAAGTGCAGATCGAATCATGACGGCTTAGGGACAGGTGAATTCGACGATATCGAACTGCTCTCATGCCCAGCCCTCTCCTAATATTGGGAGAGGGTAGCAACAGCCAAAAATCTCTATTTATCATCAAGTTCCCCTTCCCCAAACATTGAGGGAAGGGGTTGGGGAATCGGGAGCAGCCTGTTATCGAACTCACGTTAAGTAAAGCTCAGCACTTGAACTCAGATCTGAATAAATTATCTTAATGGAGAGTTGGTTAGGGTGACTTGGTTTCTAGCTTTTCCAGCCTGCTGACTAAATCACGGTTGGTTTTCTTAAGTTGCTCCAACTCATCTCGCAGCTCCTTCACCGCGCTGTCAGACCCAGCATTCTTCTGCACCTTCTCGATCGCCTCTCCAACCATCCGCTCAACCCGTCCATCGCTACTCTCCAAACTCTGAAGAACTGGAATCGCCTTAGTCGTATTCAACTGACCTAACGCATTCACAGTCGCCACTTCAGTCAAGAAAAACGTTTCGCGAGAGAGCTCGCGCAAGCGTTCGAGCACTTTGGAGTTCTCCTTCTCAGAAGCATAAGAGCCCAGAGCGCGGATAGAGGCCAAGCGCAACGGTTGAGACACGCCACTTTCGGTGTATTTGAGCAATAGATCGAGAGCCGCTGCCGACTCCTTCATTTGAGACAGACCGCCGATCGCCCCCGATCGCACCACCTCATTCCAACCTGCCTTCTCCTCCAACACCGACTTGAGAGCCGCGATCGCCTCTTCCTCCCTCACATCGCTATCCACCGTCTTACCGGCAATCACCCCGATCGCCCGAGCGACAGCCCCCTCAAAGTAATAGCTCTCGTCCCCGTCTTTCAGCCGTTGCAGTAGCAGGTCAAAAGTTTTGCGGGTTTTGAACTTCGTCAGACCGGCGATCGCCGCTCGGCGCACGTGGGCATCGCCATCCTCAAGCGCAGAAGCCAAGACATCGAAGACCTGGTCGAGGGAGATATCGGCCAACGCTTCGCACACCTCCACGCGCACCCCCCAGAATGCCTCGGCTTTGAGGGATTCTTGTAAAGCTTTGAGCGCTTCGAGATTGCCTTTTTTGGCGATCGCCTTGGCCGCATAAATGCGCGCCATTACATCAGACGCATACAGCAACTGAGCCTTCAACTCCGGCAGAGCGTAGGTGAGTTCGACCGTTTTGAGGTGGTGATTGCCGCGATCGAAGCTGATAAATTGCGGTTTCTCGGGCAGGGGGAAGAAAAAGCTCTGTTCGGCTTCGCAGACTTTGACCGTGAAATCCTTCAGGGTCTTGCCGTCGTCGTAGCCAAAGGCGATCGGAATTTTGAGATCGAAAAGAGACTCTTTATCTTGGGTTTGAGTAACCGTGACCTTGGCCAACTTGGCATCGTCATCCCAGCTATAGCCGACCTTGTAATCGGGATGGCCCCCTCGAAAGACATACAGATCCAGCAGGGGTTGGATGTTAATCCCAGTGGCCTTATCCACCGCCCGCACGAGATCGGCAGTATCGACCGTGCTGTGGGCATGGTCGGTGATGAGAGATTGAATCGATTGACTGAACAGATCGTCACCGAGGCGATGGCGCAGCATGTGGTAGACGCAAGCGCCTTTCTCGTAGATGTGGCGATCGTAGAGTTCGATCGCCTCCTTATATACATTCGTCACCATCGGACGGCGATAGCGACTGGAATCTTCGCTCAAATAGCTCTTTTGGTCGCCGTAGCGGTTGTAATCTGCCCGCTCTTTATCGTAAGCATGGTTCAACCACAGCGTTTCAGAATAGGTGGCCATGCCCTCCTTAATCCAGGCATGAGACCAATGCTTAATCACAATCAGATCGCCAAACCACTGGTGGGCGAGTTCGTGGGCCACTAGCGTTTCGGCGCGGGTATTGTCGATCGCCGCCCGCTCGTCCAACAAACAGCGATCGGTCAGCAGTGTCACAGAGGTATTTTCCATGCCGCCAAAAATGAAATCATCCACACACACCTGAGCGTATTTGGGATAGGCATAGGGATAGCCGAACGCGGTCGAGAAAAACTCCACCATCTCGGGGGTTTTGCCCATCGTGATGCGGGCTTGCTCTTCGCGACCCTTCTCGACGTAGTAGGTAATGGGCTTGCCCTTCCACTCGTCCTGCAGTTCGGCAAAATCGCCGATCGCCAAAGCCACCAGATAGGAGGGATGAACCTCCGCCTGACTCCAGTGATAAGTCTTTTTCTCCGCCCCCGATTCAGTCACCGCCACCAACTCCCCGTTGCTGACTGCCATATAGGGGTCGGGCACAGTGGCGAGAATTTCGGTGGTCGCCAATTGGCCCGGATAGTCGAAGCAGGGGAACCAATAGCGCGAGTCTTCATCCTCCCCTTGGGTCCACACCTGCACCGGCTTATCGGGATAGTCCTCACTGGGATGAATGAAGTAGATGCCCCGTTGGGGTTGGCGGGCGGCGTAGGCGATCGCCAGTTCTAGCCGTTCGCCCCTACGGGTAGGCTCCGCTAACTGAATCTCCAGTTCCTTGCCGTCGTAGCTGAAGCTCAGATCGGCGTGATGGCAGCGGACAGATTGAATTTCGAGATCGACCGCATCCAGCTTGAGGGAACGAATCCCGTCCCGAATCGGGTTGAGCTGAATGCTGCAGGTGCCTTCGATTTCGCGCGCATCGAGCCGGATATCTAAATCGAGGCGAATGTGTTCCACCCGACCGGGGCGATCGGGGGTGTAGTGGGGGCTGGAACCCGGTCGGGCAAAAGGTTTGGGTTTGGGCTTGCCATCTTTGCTGTCTTCGTCAAAGCCAAAGCTGCTGAGGGCGTGCAGGCGGTTGAGGAGGGACATGGCAACGGCTCCGAGGGGGATCGAGTGGGCTGAAAAGGGGCGATCGCTAGCGTAACTCGCCGATTTGCCGAGTGCAGCAGCAGAAGCGGATGAAATTAACCTTGATGGAGAGCGATCGTTGTGTTAATAATCGCGACACCTGTCTAAATGTCAGGGGATCGCAACTTAATATGGGGGTAAAGGAATTCGGTGCAAGAACATGCAAACTTATTATGCGAGTCAGGCGGATCGCACCACTTTTGAATTCGAAACACATCGTCTCTATCTGTGCGAGTGTTTGCGAATTCAGACTGCTGCTGCGGGGCGCGATGCGGCGACACTGTTAATTTTAGCGAAAGAGTCGCAGGCACTGAGCTGCGACATTCCCGAGTTGCTGGATTGGACCCCCGGCATGGACCCAGTGTCGCGAGCGAGCCGCGAAATGAGTCATCTCAATCGACGACTAGCCTTGGCCCATTAAGGTCTGCGGCGTGGTCAAATATCTCGCTGAGGCGATCGCGATCGCCTCAGCGGAATACTGGAATCTGGCCTTAAGGATATGCTAAAGAGCGGTGGCCTCAGTCCTGCTTGATGGAAGCTCGGCGACCAACGGGACTTGCGATGACGATCTGCCCATGACTACGACCTCTGAAACACTTTCTCCCATCATTTCCCAGCCAGAGCAGCAAATCCTTTTGCATGGGGTTAGCTGGCAAGAGTATTTGGTGTTGGATGCCACGTTCGAGGAAAGACCTGGCATACGGCTCTCCTATCTGGAAGGAACTCTAGAGATGATGACAACCTCATCGCTACACGAAGCGTTGAAGAAAGTCATTGCCCGCTTGCTCGAAATCTATGCCTTTGCCAATCACATCCCACTGCAGGGTTTTGGCTCTAGAAACTATCGAAGCGAAGCACTGGCCAGGGGGTTGGAGCCAGATGAATGTTATTGCCTCGATCCTGCGAGCGAGTTTCCCGACTTGGCCATTGAGGTGGTGTTAAGCAGTGGCTGAAGCTGTGAGCGCGTTTTACGCAGTAGCAGTCGCGGCCAGAGCCAAGCGCGACCGGTAGAACTGGCGCGGGCCATTTCTCTAGATGCCTTTCCCATTCGTTGGATCGAGCTGGCGATCGCCCCTCACTTGCGCTGATTGAAATTTCTTGAGGGAACCTAAAACAATTCTGTAAACTCTCTGGGTTTTAAGGTCGTTTTGAATTCACCTACCTACCATAGGCGATAGAGGCCAGCCTCCTTCGCGACGGCATTCCTCCCCACGCCCCAGATTAGGCCAGACACTATGGTTGCGACCGCCCCATCCTCCTTAAGCGATGCCTCCAATCGCGATATCCAACGGGGGTTTATGACCCTCTCCCGATACATCCTGCAAGAATTTGGCGACTATTCTGCCGAGGCCCAAGATTTCAGCGCCCTCATGTCCCGCATCAGCTTGGCAGGCAAGATGATCGCCCACCACCTGAGCAAAGCGGGCTTGGTGGAGAATGCCCTCGGCGTCACCGGTACGGTGAACGTACAGGGAGAAGAAGTCAAGATGATGGATGAATACGCCAATACCGTATTCATTCGGGCGATCGAGCAAAGTGGACTGGTATGCCGGTTGGTGTCTGAAGAAATGGACGAACCCGCCCACCTGCCCGACAATTGCTCGTTGGGTCGCTATGCCATCTTGTTCGACCCCATTGACGGTTCCTCCAATATCGACGCCGACCTCTCCATTGGCTCCATCTTCTCTATCATTCGGGCTGAAGGTATCGACGAAGGCAATTACGAGGATTTACTGCAGCCCGGACACAAACAGTTGGCGGCAGGCTATATCCTCTACGGCCCCAGTACCCAGTTGGTCTATTCCATGGGGAAAGGGGTACATGCCTTTATCCTCGACCCCAGTTTGGGGGAGTTCGTGCTGTGGAAAGACAACATTCAAACGCCCTCCCGAGGGACCACCTACAGCCTCAATGAGGGCTATTACTGCCAGTGGGCCGGAGCGGTGCAGGAGTTCGTCCGCTACGTCCATCGCACTGAAGGCTACACGGCTCGCTATAGTGGCGCGCTGGTGGCTGACGTACACCGCATTTTGATGTACGGCGGCGTCTATCTCTATCCCGGCACGTTAGAGCAGCCCGATGGCAAGCTGCGGCTACTGTACGAGGCGTCACCTCTGGCCTTTTTACTCGAACAGGGGGGAGGGCGCGCCGCGACCACAGCGGGCGATCGCATTCTCGACATTCATCCCACCGCCTTGCACCAACGGGTGCCGCTGGTGATTGGCAGTGCCGACAATGTTGCCGAAGTGGAGAATATCCTGCGCCAGCACGCCACCACTGGCCCCTCCTGCTGACCCGAAGGGGATACGATCTCTAAGCCATTCCCCCTTTCACTCTCGTCGCTCCCCATCATCAACACCCCATCGAGACTTTAATCCCCCAGGTTTGAGTATGGTCGCCCTAGCCCCCAACCCCCTTCGTATCGGTCTGACCCAAGAACGCGTCCCAGCCCCCCTTCTGTTCGTGCTGTTCGGCGCGTCGGGGGATCTGGCAGCCCGCAAACTCATCCCCGCCATTTACCGCCAGTTTCAAGCCCGCCGCCTGCCCGCCCAATTTGCCCTCGTGGGGGTGGCCCGTCGGGAATGGACCCACGAGATCTATCGAGAGAAGATGCACGCGGCGGTGGAGGAATTTGCCCCCAACGATGTCGGGCGTCCGGGGGTATGGGGCGACTTTGCCAGCCGCCTGTTCTACTCGCCGCTCAATATCCAAGAGCGAGAGAGCTACCTGCGCCTGAATGAATTACTGGATCGACTCGATCGAGAACAGAACATTCGCGGCAATCGCGTCTTCTACCTGTCCGTCTCCCCCAAGCTCTTTCCCAGTGCTCTAGAACAACTGGCTGATACCGGCATGATTGCCGATGTCAGCAAAAACCGGATTGTGATCGAAAAACCCTTCGGTCGCGATCTGCCTTCAGCCCAAGAACTCAACCAAATCGTCAGTGCCGTCTGCGATGAAAAACAGGTCTTTCGCATCGACCACTATTTAGGCAAAGAAACCGTCCAAAACATGATGGTGTTTCGGTTTGCCAATGCGATTTTCGAGCCGTTATGGAATCGCAACTACATCGACCACGTCCAAATTACCGTGGCTGAAACCGTGGGTGTAGAAGAGCGCGCGGGCTATTACGACTCTTCGGGTGCGCTGCGAGACATGTTGCAAAACCACCTCATGCAAATCTATGCGCTGGCGGCGATGGAACCCCCCGTTTCGCTCGGTGGGGATGGCGTGCGCAATGAAAAAGTGAAGGTGGTGCAAGCGACTCGCGTGGCCAATCCGCGCAACATTGCTGCCTGTGCCGTGCGGGGCCAGTATTCGTCTGGCTGGATGTCGGGCCGGCAAATCCCCGGTTATTTGGAAGAGCCGGATGTCAATCCCGAGTCGGCGACGCCGACCTTTGTGGCGGTGAAGTTGATGTGCGACAACTGGCGCTGGCAGGGGGTACCGTTTTACCTGCGGACGGGCAAGCGTTTGCCGAAGAAGGTATCCGAGATCGCGATCTTCTTCCGGCAAGTGCCCTTGTTGCTGTTCGAGTCTGCTGCCCAACAGTTGAGTCCCAACGTGTTGACGATGCGGATTCAGCCGGATGAGGGGATTTCGCTGCGGTTTGAGGCCAAGATGCCCGGTCCCGATATTTTGACGCGATCGGTGGATATGGATTTTCAATACGGTACTGCCTTCGGCACCAAGACGGCAGATGCCTACGATCGCCTCTTGTTGGACAGTATGTTGGGGGATCAAACCCTCTTCATGCGCTCCGATGAAGTGGAAGCGGCTTGGCGGGTGGTCACGCCCTTGCTGACCGATTGGGAAGATCCCGATGCCAGCCACCGCGTCAGCCAGTACGAAGCCGGTACGTGGGGACCGGCGGCGGCGGAAGAGTTATTGACGAAAGAAGGTCGGCGCTGGCGGCGGTTGTAGGTGCGCTGGGGGAGACTCGGGAGCAGTTCGAGTCCCCCCGTTCCGGTCAGACCGATTCAGCTATCGTTCGGCCTTCGATACTGAGACGACAATGCCTGCGATCGCCCCCAAGCTCGAGCCAAGAGCGATCGCGATTTCAGCCCAACCGCTGCAGTTCGGCCTGAAATTCCTTTAGGGCCACGCTCGACGGAACCGCCCAACCCCGCTCGACATACTTAGGAATCAACTGCTTCACAGGAATTTCTGGAAATGCTGAGCTCTCTGTCGATAACTGATAGTGCTGTCCGTCGAACAGATAAATGCTCAACTCTGCAGATTGATAGATCCAGACTTCTGGAACGCCAATCGGTTCGTAATCTTCAATTTTAGTGAGAGAGGTGAGATCGACTTCTAAAACCAAATCAGGAGGAGGATCGATCTCTAAATCGATTCGATCCTTGCCCAGAACTGCTTGCGCATTTTGAATATACAAGCAAGTGTCGGGCTCTACTCCCTTCTGGCGAAAGCGCTTGAGGGTAGTCGGATGATAAACGGACCAATCTTTTTTCCGAGCAATCAACATGGCTTGAACGAAGTTCATCAAAGCAGCGGACCGATGGCCGTGGCCGGGTAAAGGAGCCATTATTCGAATTTCTCGGGTGGCGGCATCAAACGTAATTTTTAAGGCCGCATTATCCTGCCGCCGCTCTAATAGCGTCTCGTAATCTTCCCAAGTTTGTTGGCGCAAAAGCACTTCAGTTCCCGGCTCGAGATCGAGGGTACCTTCAGAAATCGTTGGCAACATAGCTGCTAGCAGTGAGGCACTGGCTTTAGTGTAGTCAATTCTCAATGTCGCGATCGCCCCCAACCCTTTGCCACCATCACAGCAACGGGCTGCCGTGATGGTGAATCAAATACCAATTCGGCCCCATCCGCTCGAAAATATTGGTGGCCAGCGATCGCGCCTTCCCCCGTTGCCGCTTCGCCACCTGCATCACATGTTCGATCGCCACAACATAACCCAAATCCCCATTCACCTCTACAGAAATAATCTCCGTATCGATCTCGAGGTAATCGGTATTGCGAAAAATCGCCCGCCAAGACTCGCCAATCGCCTGCCAGCCCTGCAGCGGCAAGCGACCGGGATGGGCACACAAACAGCCAATCCCCTGCGAACAGACCGCCTCCATTGCCTCCATATCGCGCTTCTCAAACGCCCGATAAAACGCCTCGTTCGCCGCCAATAGAGCCTCAGTCTCAGTCTCCACGCGATCGCTCTCCACTCACTCCCCTCTTATTCTGGCTGCGATTCTACCGCCTCCTACTACGTCGTTGGTTTTAGCGGCTGCCTCTCGAAATGTCTTGCTTGCTGTAAGCGTCCCCTCCTCAGATCCCGCTGGAGAGGCTATAAAAATTGGTCGGCTTCTGCCTCTACCTTCTGAAAATTTTGCTTAAAGCTATTTGCAAGCTGATTTGCAGCCTCTATCCACGCTAGGGCATTCTCAGGTTGAGTGTGGCAAAATTGGCTTTTTCCATCTGGACAAGCCAGTAGCTCGGGTGCATCATCCCATCGATCTGATTCAGGCCACAGAAACTCCATCTCTGCAATAACAGGCAGATTGTGGCCGACCAACCACAGTGGGTAGCAATTCAATATCACTCCGGGGCAGACTTCTAGCTCTAATCGATACTTCAGTTCTCGGTTTTGAAAGCTATCGCGGCTTGAGGAAGGCAATTCTTTTTCGATCGCATCTCGATCGGGTAGCGAATTCAACCATTCGCGAACTGTATTCTGTATGTCTGGGACATCAAATGGAGTCATCGTAGGTTTCCTAGCGTATGCAGGTCAAACTCCTTGGCGTCTTGTTTCTAACCTCTCAGGCTTGCTGCTGTCAGTATCGGAGAATGCTCTAGAAACAACAAATTAAATAATATGTAGATTCATTAAGCCTAGGAATGCCTAATACTTTCCTAACTCCATCTTATTTGAGTCTGATTTGAAGTCAGGTGTTCCTTCCTTGCCCAGGAATTGCTAGTGAAAGGGTGGAATTATCTCTAAAAGTATCAGTTTTTGTTCTGGATTTTCGACATTCATCGAAAATCCTTGAGATATATATTCTATACACCAGTCATAATCCTCCAAAAGGCGGATAAACTTATAGTCGAAACCAAAATCAGTATAATTTTATTTTTTAAGCTGAAGCTAGAATAAATCACGAGCATCTACATAGTCCAATAGCTACTTTACTAAAAATGAAAAATATCTTTTAAGGTAGACTCGCGTTAGGCGGGCCTAAAGTTGGCTTGTAGAGATTCAACGTTCGTAGAGAATAGATAATTCGATACTACGATATCCTCGACCGTGGTTCCATATAATCTCCTTCTGTCGATATAAACTCCTAGGCAGATAGAATTTAGCAATTTTGAGGCAAAGCATTCAACAACCGTCGATCCTTGCAACACCTATTCCAGAAGGAGTTTGGATAAAATGAGCACACTGAAGGAAGATGCAATCTTCGTGGCGGCAGTCAGCAAATATGTCAATCGAATTCTGAAACACTATCCCATCTGCCCCTATCAAGAAGCCTTTACCAATCCTTCTCTACGACAACAGCTCTTAGATTATATAACTAATAGAGTGTCTGAAAGTGATGTCTTGCTTGATGAGATACAGCAATGGATGTATGGATATAGCGAAGTCCGAGGTCGATCGAGAGATCGCTCTTTTGATTTTGACGAACTAATCTATCGAGGTGTTCATCAAATTTGCCAAGACAACTCAATTAGAGATACTCACATGTTCCATGCTGAAGATTTTTCCAATGGGGATACTCCCTCCAATTGGTTCGGCTAAATTTTCAGGAGTATGTAAGAAGTGTGGAAGTTCTCAGTTTAGAAGCTGCAGCCTGCGCCTGCCGTTTCCGTCACACTCGTTTAAACTGATGAATCGATCGCCTCTATGCTTCAGAGGCGATCGCCGACTGTTGCATCCACGAGGAACTCGTGAGCCGTCAAGAAAGTTCCCTGCGTAGGTTTGTCACCACTCGACTACTGCTGTTGCCCGCCACATTGTGGATGGTCGCGACAATTCTGTTTGTCTTGCTGCGTATCGTTCCGGGAGATCCGGTGGATGCGATTTTGGGGCCGAGGGCATCTGAGGCCGTGCGGGAGCAGATGCGGGCGGATTTGGGGCTGACAGGCTCGCTTTGGGTGCAATACCTCAACTATTTGGGCCAGTTGTTGCGTTTGGACTTGGGCACTTCGATTTCCTCCACTGGCAAACCAGTGCGCGAGATTATTGCCACCTTTTTTCCCGCTTCGGCAGAATTGGCGATCGCCGCTCTGCTGGTGGCCCTGGCGATCTCTATCCCCCTGGGGGTTCTCGCCGCCACCCATCCCCGCAGCCCTGTAGACACCGCCACCCGCACCGCCAGCATTCTCACCTACGCGATTCCGGTATTTTGGGTGGGCATGATGGTCCAGCTCGTGTTTGGCGTTTATCTGGGCTGGTTTCCCATTGGCAATCGCCTGCCGGTCAGCATGGCCGAGCCCAGAGCGATTACCGGGCTGTATGCGATCGATGCTGCTGTGACGGGAAATTGGGCGGCTTTAGGGGAAGCTCTGCACCATCTGGCGATGCCTGCAGTTACTCTCGGCCTCGTCTTAGCTGGGGTGTTCGTGCGCACGATCCGGGTGCATCTCACTGAGGTGTTGCGATCGCCCTATATTGCCGCCGCGCGAGCGAAAGGGTTGCGAGAATGGCGGGTGGTGTTCGTTCATGCGGGGCGCAATGCGTTGGTCCCCATTTTGACAGTGATGGGGTTAGTGGTGGCATCACTCATGGGAGGGGCGCTGCTGACAGAAGTGACGTTTTCTTGGCCGGGGTTGGCTAGCCGTTTGATCTTGGCGATCGGGCAGCGGGACTATCCGGTGGTGCAGGGGTTAGTGGTGTTTTTTGCCTCAATTGCGATCGCAGTTAGTTTGCTGTTAGACATTCTCAACGCTTACATCGATCCCCGCATTCGCTACTGAGGAGCGGGGGCGAGATTGCATTTAGGAACCAGCCTTCTCCGTTGGGCGTCGATGAATTTACGTCGGGAAGATGAATGGGTTTCTCCGAACACTTCATGACCTGATGCCAAGTGGGGTCATTGCCTCGTCCGACGATCTAATCCGACGATCTAAATCGTAACTGTTATGCCGTGAACCAACCGACGCTAGCCCGAGTTCTTCCCCGTTTGGGAGCGTGCCTGGTTGCTCTGGCTGTTCTACACGCCACTGCTTTCGCCGCGCCCGAAAGACGTCTCAACCGCACCAGCCGCTGGTTAGAAGTGCGCTCTATTCGCGGCCGAGTGGCCTACCTCCCGATCGCCTTGGAAACCGAACAAGTTGCCCAACTGGGCGATCGCCTCGTGGCTGTGGGAGACAGCCTCAGCACGGCAGTAGACTCAGGCGCTCAATTGCAATTCGACGATGGGATTGGCAGCCTCAGAGTATACGACAACACAGCGATCGAAGTTTCTAGAATTGAGACCCAGACAGACGGCAGTAAAATCACCCACATTACCGTGCCGCAAGGAACGGTGCAATTCCAAATTCGGCGATTCACCCATCCCGGCTCCCGCCTGAGGATCGAAACCCCCGCCGGCATTGCCGGAGTACGGGGCACGAACTTTGGGGTGGGGGTCACCCCCGACGGCAGCAACACAGCAGTGGCCACCCTCAGTGGCTCTGTCAGTGCCAGTGCCCAAGGCAAGACAGTCATTGTCAATGGCGGCTTTTATTCCACCATCGAACGGGGCCAGCCCCCCACCGCTCCCTTGCCTTTGGGATCGAGCAATCTGCGGGTGGGAATTCGGCGACTGGAAGTGGTGGACTTGCCGGACGGCCGAGTCGGAGTTCAACTGGCGGGGGTGCTCCATCCGATTAACTCCATCGTCTTCAACGGCACGATCGCCCCCAGCGATCGCGCGGGACTGTTTCAAAGCGAAGTCATTCCCCTGCAAGACAACCGCCACCTCACCATCACCGTGCGATCGCCGGTTTGGGGCTCCAGAGACTACGAGCTCACCCTGACAGAAGACCGCTGGATACTCGATAACCCAACTGCTCGGCCCCAGGTTATTTTGCCTGCTCGGGGGTCAGTGATTCGGCGGGAATAGCTCGACCGGCGGCAAAGCACAGGGCTCGCTGGCGATCGATAAATTGGCGGGCCGTCCGTCCCGAAAAACCATTCTGCTGCTGCGCCCAAATCAGGGCCTCTCGCTGCAGCCTCTCGGGAGAGAGCGGTAACTGGAAGTAATCTGCCAAGTGGTTGACTGTGGCAAAATAATCGGTCTGTCTGAAGGGAGGGAAGGTGAGGGTGAGGCCAAACCGATCGCTCAGAGATAAAGTTTCCTGAACGCTATCCCAGGCATGGACTTCGGTATCGCTGGGCCTGGGGCGATCGGCCAGATCCTCTTTGACCAAATGGCGGCGATTGGAGGTGGCGTACAAACAGACATTCTCGGGCCGAGTCGCAATATCCCCCTCCAGCATGACTTTGAGTTGCTTGTACTCAGTTTCTGCAGCAGCAAATGACAGATCGTCAATGAAGACGATGAAGGCGTGGGGCAATTGCGCTAGACGATCGATCGCCACCAACAGATCCCGCAAATCCGACCGCGCGATCTCCACCACGCGCAGGCCGCGATCGCCGTATCGATGCAGCAGCGACTTGACTAGAGACGACTTGCCCGTTCCCCGTGCACCGTACAGCAAGACATTCAAGGCGGGCTGTCGGGCCAACAGAGCTTCGGTATTTTGGCACAGCAGCATTTTTTGGCGATCGCAGCCGTAGATCCAATCGAGGGCAATGGCATCTGGTGCCGCAATGCCCGCTAGTTGACCGTCCTGCCAGCGCGCTGCTCGATAGCGACCAAACAGCCCGACGCCGTTCTGGCGGTAATAGGCAGCGAGATCGCCCACACAGTCGCCCCAATCCTCAGCATCCTGCAGCCGTCGGGCGATCGCAGTGCTCGGACTTCGAGCATCTTTCCAGGTGACGAGCGCCTGCCCCGCCGCCTTTTCCACAGCGCAACCCAGCAGATCCCCCTGTTTCCACCATTGCTGCAAGTGGGATAAATCGCGCGCAGCAGCCTCCAGCAGCGATCGCGGCAGATCGCCGAGATCCCGCCTCGACGCCTGCCGCGAAAAGGCGTTTTCAGTCACTAACAGCTCCCGCAACAGCCAGTCCGACCCGCTGCACTGCCGTTCGGCCAACTGTTCGAACCAATTGCCATAGGCTGAGAGCACCTGCAATTGCCACGCATATTGCTCCGAGCGATCGGGGGCCGACAGCAGTTGGCGGGCACATTCCAGCCACGCTTGCGCGACAGGAGTTTGCAACAGCGATCGATAGACCAGCAGAGAATGAATCGCCTGCAACTGGGCGAACAGATCTGGATTCACAGTGAATGCTCCTGAGTGGCAAGCCAGTCTCTATGCAATCCCACCAGCCGTCAATTAGCTACTGCGGATATCGCCATCGGGCATGACTGTGCGTTCGAACCGAGCGGCATCCAGATCCACTCCCTCAAACTCTGCCCCGCGCAAACAGGCTCCCGCAAAGTTGGCACCATCCACCTGTGTGTGACTCAAATTTGCCCCGATCGCCTGCACGGAGTCCAAGACGGCATCCGATAAATTCACCCCAGCCAAATTCGACTCCATTAAATTGGCTTTGGTTAAATTCGCCTCCACCAGGTCGGCACTGGCCAATTCCACTTTGCGCAATTGAGCTTTCACCAACTGAGCCTCTGACAAAATCGCTCCTGTAAAATTAGCGCCCGTGCAGTCTGCACGACTCAAATCGGCTGCCGTCAAATCAGCGTTCCACAAATTCGCTCCCGTTAAATTTGCCCGCTGTAGTTTTGCTTGCCGTAAATTGGCATCCCATAAATTGGCATCCCATAAATTGGCTTCCGCTAAGTTCGCACCGGCTAAATTTGCCACGCTCAGATTGGCCTTCCACAACTGAGCCCCCTGCAAGTTCGCCTCCATCAAATCGGCACGGCTGAGATCGACCCCCATCAAAACGGCACGACTCAAGTTGGCCCCAGTCAGCAAGATCTCGCTCAAGTTCTCCATGCTGAGGGTTGCTCCAACCAATTCGACACCGGCAAAATCGCGCTGGCCAGACTCGTAGAGCTCCAGTAATTCCTCCACCGTCATCGATCTATCCGTTGGAGTCGTGTTTTGTCGCATTACCTATCACCCTACAGACTTGCCTTGCGCCAGCCGAATCAGTCCACTCGCCAAACCGCCTGAATCCCCATCGCTGGTGCAGTGTAACTCTAGTCTGCCATTTGAGAGGACCGCAGCGATCCTTCGCCAGCCTTGAGTTTCGCCAAGCAGCAGCCCGAGTAACAGTCACACGCATTACGGATCGGTGGGCGATCGCTACTGCCCTGCTGCTGCCTCTACAGCCTCCACATACCAACGGGTAATCGTATCGGGACGCGTGATGGCTGTCCCCACCACTACGGCCCAGGCTCCAGCGGCGATCGCCTGTGCCGCCCGAGCGGGCGAATTGACGCGCCCTTCTGCAAACACCGGCAGATGGTGGGTTTGGGTCAGTCGACTGACCAAATCGAGATTGGGGCGATCGCGCGGCAAATCTGCCGTTGCGGGGGTGTAGCCGCTCAGGGTGGTCGACAGGCAATCCGCGCCTGCTTCTACACAAGCTGCAGCATCCTCGTCGGTGGAAATGTCGGCCAGGACGATGCAGTCGTAACGCTGTTTGACAGCACGGATCAATGCGGGACCGTTGAGGTCTGAATCTGGAGCGGGACGCGATCGCAAGGTTCCGTCCATCGCCACAAGATTGCAGCCAGTGGAGAGCAGGTCTTCCACAGCTTGGAAAGAGCCGGTGATGCAAACCGTCCCGTCGGGAAATTGCGTTTTCACGAGTCCGATCACTGGCAGCGAGACCGTTTCAACAATCTTGCGAGTCTTTGCAACCCCTTCTGTCCGAATTGCTGCTGCTCCGTTCTGTTCTGCTGCCCGCGCGAACATCGCCACCCCTTCTGGGGAGTTAAATGGGCTCTCTCCCTCCGCTTGACAGGACACCACTAAGCGATGTCGGAGCGATTGCAGTAGGTCGCCCCAATTGAATCGTTCACTATTCATGCTCAATCACAGGTGGGCGCGGGCAACCCCTTCCGCTCGTGCAGTTGTTTCAAAATCTCCGCATGACGCTTGCGGGTAATCGGATAGAAATAGGCCAAAATCAGACCGCAAATGAGAAACACCAACGGCAGCGGGCCGATCGCCACTCGAATCGCCATCAAAGCTGAATCCGGCTGCACTGCCAAATCATGATTGAAGCCCGAAATTTCCAACGCCTGCCCCACCATAAACAGACCGATCGCCAGCCCCAACTTTTGCAACAACACCATAAATGCGTAGAACACCCCCTCCCGACGTTCCCCCGTATTCAATTCGTCCTGATCGATCACATCGGGAATCATCGACCAAGGAATCAAGTAGGCCGTCGAGATGCCGATTCCTGCCAAGAAGCAAAGGAAAAAGAGAAAACCGCGATCGCCTTGAGGCAAGAAGAACAGAAAAATTTGGGCAACAATCCACAGTGACATGCCCAAAAAATACACCATCCGCTTGCCCAATTTACGACTGAAATAGCTCCAGACAAACAACATCACGATCGCCGTCCCCTGCACTGTAATCGCCAGAGGCGTGGGATCTTCCATTCCCATCCAATGCTGGGCATAGAAGGGAATGATCGAGGCTGTGAGCTGGAAAGACAGCCAAGAGGCCAGATAAATGCCGATGACAAACAAAAATGCCTTGGTGCTGAAAACAACTTTGATTTGCTCGAAATAGGACAGCCCGTGCTCGGTGGCAGAACTATAGCGTTCTTCGGTACCCCAAACACACAGAAAAATCGGAATCACCGCCATCACGGCGATCGCCCCAGCCAACACCACAAAGCGCATTTTCAGATCGTCGATTTGGCCAAAAATCACTTGGGCCATTACTAACGCCAAAATGCTGCCGCTAATCGAAAACGTGAAGCGAAAGCTATTCAAACTGGTGCGCTCGTTATAGTCCTCCGTCAATTCGGGCGTCAGGGCAGCGTAGGGCAAGTTGAAGCAGGTGTAGAAGGTGTGAAACAAAATTGCAACGATGGCGTAATACCAGAACCAAGGCCACGGGTTAGTGGCTATATCGGCTCCGAAGTCCGGTACCATCCAGCCGATAAAAAAGAAGAGCCCGAACGGGATCGCCGCACACAACATCCAAGAATGACGGCGCCCCCAGCGGGACTTGGTGCGATCGCTCAAACTCCCAATAATGGGATCGTTAATGGCATCCCATGCCTTGCCAACCAGCAGCACTGTTCCCGCCAGCCCCGGCGGCAGCCCAGCCACCTCGGTCAGAAAGAACAGCAGGTAAAACACCATGATAGTGGCTGTCATGCCCGCCCCCATATCCCCCACGCCAAAAGCGAGCTTAGTGACTAAGCTCAACTTTTCAGAGGGTGGTGTCTCGCGCGGCTCGATCGCCTTTGATTCGGAACTTGAAGTCATCGCCATAGTTTCACCGACAGTTTGCCACCGACAGTTTGCCACCGACAGTTTGCTTTACAGCATAGGCACTCTTCCTTATAGAAGCATTTTTTCTAAAGCCACCTGCAGCTCGTCAGTCACAGCCGCAATGGCCTGACGGCGATTCTGCTGATATTGAGGCCAATATTGCGTCACCGAAATCGGATCGCCCACTGTAACGGTAGCCGTCCGCAGGCCCAAACGCGGGTAGGAACCAATGGGCGCATCTTGCAAGCGAGCGACTAAATCCCACAGCAAGATTGCCGTTTCGGCAATGCGCTCTACCGTCGGTTTTTCGGCCACATAGTCATTTTTCAGCGCCACAAAATTTTCCACCAGACGCATGTGCCAGAGCAGCTCGCTCGATTCTTTCGCAATTCGATCGGCCAGCGCCTTTTCCACCAGCGGCAGCGCCTCGATATTGTCAATATCCTCTCGAAAGATCCGATCCCAAGCCGCCTGTTCGATGCGATGGCGACGCTGGATCAGTTCCCCCTCGGAATCTAACCCCAAGGCCCGCTCGGGGACGCTCAGAGAAGCCGAGAGTAATGCTTGCAGGCGATCGCGCAATGCCCCTTCCCGAGGCAAACTTTGGTCGTAAAAGCGCTGGTAAAAGGTCTCCACCTGAGGCAATAGGTAATCCCCCAGCCGCACCAATCGCTGGCGAAACCATTCGCTCCGCTCCTTACCCTCCAGTAGGGGCATCGGAGTGCGAACGTCCAAACCGCAGTCGATTTCGAGCTGGCACAGCAGGCGGTGTATTGCCTGCCAGGGGGGGCGGTTGAAGGTGTAGCGCATCCCCAGCGGCACAATCCAGACCTCTTCATCGCGGTTGGCCTTTTGCAGATCGCCCACACACCAAAACCCCATTTGCGCCACCCCCGGTTCCAGTGGGTTGACAATTTCGCTATAGCCATTGACCGTGCCTTCTGGGGCGAGCGCGACCGGAAATGGCCCATCGCTCAACAATTGGCGAATCACTTTCAGGGCAGTGCGATCGACCGTCCCCCGCTTGATCGGCACCGACCCCATGCGGGTAAACAACCAGCGCGCCGCCGCTCCCCCCCACATCAAAATGCCTCGTTCGTAGAGATAGTGGGCGTGGGTTTCGCCGGGGATAGGTTTGCCGAGGCGGCGAGCTTCTCCAGGTAACACACTCAGCAGCATATGCTCCAGACTGGGGGGATCGTCGGTGGACGGATGGCGAAAGGCCAAAATCATCCGGGCTTTGTGCTGGTGGAAATCCCGATAGAGATCCACTAAGGGTTCTGGATTTTCGACGGTGACGCGGCTGACCTTAGCATTGATCCACAACCAGGGGGCACCGATGACCCGCAGCAAGGTGAGAATCCAAGGGGTATAGCGGGGGGGTGCAAAATCGAGGGGGGGTTGGACGGTGCGGACGGGTTTCATGGGGTTCGTGCGAGGAAGGGTTTAGCAACGGGGCTGGAAATCTCGTGGGATGGTTTAGGGCTCGTACAGACTGGCGATCGCCTCGGCGTAGCGTTCGGTCACCTGTTTGCGCTTGATTTTCAAGGTTTGAGTCATCAGCCCATTTTCAATCGAGAACGCTTCCGGGACGAGGCAGAAATCAGCAATGGTGTCGTCCGAGCGGTAGCCGGGGCGTTGCCGAATGCGCTGTTTGAGTTCGCTGGCAATCAGTTCGCGGACGGCAGCCTGTTGCAATAGATTCTCGGCGGGCAGTCCTCGGGATTGCCCCCAAGCGGCGATCGCCTCTTCGTTGGGGTAAATCAGAGCCCCGAGTCGTTTTTGGTCCTGACCGACGACTACAATTTGGTCGATGTAAGGGCTGCGGCTACAGGCGTCTTCTAGGGGCACCGGCTCGATATTCTCGCCATTGCGCAACACAATCGTGTCCTTTGCTCGCCCCGTCAGCACGAGATCGCCTGCGGGGGTCAGCCAGCCCAGATCCTCGGTATTGAACCAGCCGTCAGAGGATAAGACCTTAGCGGTTGCCTCGGGGTTGTTGTAATAACCTTGCATCACCTGCGGTCCGCGAGCGAACACGAGGCCCACGCGGCCTGCAGGTAGAGGGGTGTGAGTTTCGGGATCGACGATTTTGATTTCAGTCTCGGCGATCGCCCTTCCCACGGTGCCGCGCACGTTATGGCTGGGGCCGCGACCGGCCAAGACGGGAGCCGTTTCGGTGAGACCGTAGCCGTTGAGCACGGCAATTCCGGTGACTTCAAAGAAGGTGTCGATGTGGCTGGGCAGCGAGCCGCCGCCGCTAATGGCATAGCGCAATTGGGGCGCAACCGCTTGGCGAATGGTGCGGTAGATGAGGCGATCGCCCAGTTGGTGCAGGGGGGCGAGCAATCCGGCTTGCAGTGCAGCCCAGCCCCGTCGCAGGGGAGAGATGTGAAAATGCTGAATCGATTCGTTGCGGGCGATGCGTCGCTCGACGATGTAGCGATGGCTGATGGCCAAACAGGTGCGAGCCAGAGCCTGTTTGAGGCCGGTCTGTCGCTGCAACTGCTGCTGGATGCCGTCGTAGAGCAATTCCCAAATGCGCGGCACGGCTACTAAAAAGTGAGGCTGCTCGGTCTTGAGATCGGTTTTGAGATGGCGGGGGTTAGTGTAAATCACCTGACAGCCCTGACTGAGCACGAGGTATTCTCCCGCTCGCTCGTAGGCATGCCAGGTGGGCAAGATGGACAAAACGCGATCGCCCGCGTTGAGGGGTAGCAATTGCCGCAGTGCCTCCACCTGATGCATCAGATTGCCGTGGGTCAGCATCACCCCCTTCGGGCGTCCTGTCGTGCCGGAGGTGTAAATTAAGGTCGCTAAGTCTTCGCGGCTGAGGTCGGGTGGAGTAAAGGAATGCGATCGCCCTTTGGCTTGTACCGCCGCAAAGGTCAAACACCCCTCAACAACTTCGTCAGAGAGCAAAATGACCTGCTCGATGTCGGTCCCGGCCAATTCCGGCTGCAGCCGCTGCCAAGTTTTAGCATTTTCCACAATCGCGATGCGGCTGTCGCTGTGTTGCAGAATGTAAGCCAATTCCCGCGCGTCTGCCGCAGAGCTGCGGGGGGCGTTGGCCAACCCCGCCATCGCGGTGCCGATGTCGGCAATCAACCAGCGAGGGGAATTTTCCGCCACAATCGCGACTCGTTCTCCCCCAGAGCAACCGAGTGACTGCAAGCCACTGGCAAAGGCGATCGCCTGCTCGTACACCTGTCGGTAGGTCAGCTCGACCGTCGGTTTGCTGTGGGGATCGCGCAGGGCGAGGCGATCGCCGTAGCAATCGGCCAGCTCCCGCCACAAGGTTGGCAAGGTGGTTAAGTTCGCTTCAACAGCCATAGCATCCAAATCGAGACAGCCCTGCCATCGAGTATGAACGGCTGGCTCGAATTCGCAAGGGCTGTTCGGGTAAAACGGGGTCGCAGACATACGCATCGCACTCCAGCACGGCAGCTACATCGGGATGTCTGTATGTTAGGGATGCCCCTTTCACCCCCCGCGACCGACTGTGCCACTTTCTCAAGTGGATGCAGGCAATATCGGCCTCCCAATCGGTGTAGGGCAAGAGGATTAAAGCAAATTCTCAAACTGCTTGCGCAAGCGCTCCAGAGCTGCATCACTCAGCTTGCCATCCGAGTCGCGATCGCCTTCAGCCACCTCAGTGGCAGCAGTTTCCCCCTCGCGATTGAGATCCCAGGCATCCTCAGACAAATTTGCTTCCGGCGGCACCACCAAATCTTTAGGCGTCACCAAGCGGTAGCGAAATCCCGCCGACTGGCAAAACTCTTTGATATCCTCGTCATCGATTGCTTCCACCGTGAGAGTTGGAAAGTCTTGTGCCTCCAGCATCATGGCAAATCGAGCAGCATCGTCCTCCTGCTCGAACATCAAGACTGTATCGGTCTGCCCCTGCTTGAGGGTATGAATGCCTTCGCTATCGGTATCGGCATTGAGCAGTAGAACGAAAACTCGCATAACTCCTAAATGAGAATGGGGTGGGTAGCTCGAAACGATCCCGTTGCTTGCATTGTACGACTCCACCCTCGATCTGTCGGACAGCTATGGCAATAACGCCTCTCGCCAATCGGGATGGGCGGGCTGAGCTAGTAGGTCCCGTTGAAAAGCGGCAATGTCGTAGTGGGGAGGACGATTGAGGGGGGCGGTGAAGCTGGGGGCGGGCAGATTGAGGCGATCGCAAGCCGCTTCGTAATAGTCCTGTCGGGTGGGGGACGGTAATGTCATGCCCACATAGACTGGCTCTACGTCCTTCAGAGTCAGGGCCGCCAGCACGGCTGTTGCTGCATCGTCGTAGTGAATGAGGCACAAGATTTTGTTGGGGGGGCCGGCAGGGGCACTGCCCCGTCGCGCCAGCGGAGTAATGGGGCCTCGACCCGGTCGGTGCAGCCCGCCAAAGCGAATCGCGACACCGGTCTCTCCTGCCCAGTCGCGAAAGGCTGCTTCGGTGGCGGCAATGCCTCGGGCTCGATCTTCGGGGCCAGGGGGAGTACCGGGGGAGATCGGGCCACTGGCGTTGGGTCCGTAGTATCCCGTCGAACTAATCAGAACGGCTCGGCGGGGGACACCAGTCTTAGTGATTTGTAGTTGCGCGATCGCTTCTGCTTGCGCCGCATAGCCGGGGATGGCGAGAAGAAAGGCATCCTCAGACTGCAGAATATTTGCTGCACTACCCACCCGTGCTTCCACCCCCATCGCTTGTAGTGTGGAATGACGCTTGGTGGATTGGGTGATTCCCACGACGGGGCCAGCAGTCCATCGCTGGGCGACACGACCGCCCAGTTCGCCTGTTCCCCAAATGACTAGTCGCTGCATGAAATCCTCGATCGCCATTGACCTACAGACTAAGCGATTCTTTGATGCAATAGAGGTGTTTTTCTGGAGGGAGCTTAAGATTGCTCTGGAGGCGCGGACGAGCACTCGATTGACTCGACTGAAGGGGGGAGTGTTGCCGATACTGGTGAGGAATTTGTTGTGAATGAGATGATTCGATGGACTGCGATCGCGACCGTCGCGAGCTTGGGAGTATTCATCACCGACGTGCAATTGCCTGTTGCGATCGCGCAAGATGCACCGATATCGGAGGATATCGGGCTGGTCTCTAGCGAGCAAGTGAATGACGAACAGGTGACTCAGCTGGTGCGATCGCTGCTGGCGATCCAGCCCTTGCTAGAAGAATCAACTGCACAACTGCAAGCGGCAGAAACCGAAGAGCAACGCTGGGAAATCGAGCGGAGCTTCATTCAGTTGGCCACCTCCATTCTGGAAGCGCGAGGGTTGACCGTCGAACAATATCGCCAACTGATGGCACTCGCCAATAACGACGAAGCATTTAGCGATCGCGTCGCCAGCCGCCTCGACGAACTCCAACCCTAAGGCGTGTCATCAGTTAAGCCAGATGGCAGAAGCAGCTCAATAAATTGCTCCGAGGAAGTTACGAGCCGTAGTCGCCAAAGCGCTCGGGTCGTCCCGCCAGGGAATCCCGGCTCGATATCGGTCAAGGACGGTATCGACAAACAGCCGATTGTCTTTGGCTGTACCGCCCACATGCCCTTCACGTCCTGGCAGAAAGTCCTCTATCTTCTATCTTCTTCAACCGCTCGTCTCTCAGTCCGTAGCGACGCATCTTACACTCGTTTAGGCTAGTTATGACACATTTACCTAACTGATGGCAGGCCCTAGCGTAATAATTCTTGAGGTTTCTCCGATTGGACGGTAGAACCTAATTCATTAAGCGAAGTTTTATTAGGCAAAATCGACGCGAATCTCAATGATTCTGCGCCATTGCCTCTGAGATTCAACAATCAATTGAATAATTCCAAACCCCCCTGGCCCAGGTTCTACAACATCATATCTGCGGATGACTTCACCAAAACGGGTTCGATAAGTGGCTAGACTTGTACCGAGGGGCTGCCCCGTGCTTGGATTTATATCGCCTGCCCAAGTCCCCCAATCTTGATACTGTTCGCGCCAGGGCACCAAGATTCCATCGAGCTCGGGTGGTGCGAGCCCTTCGTCAGCAGCTAAAACTTGGATTGCATTATCAATTGCTACTGTTGTTGCTCCAGAAAAGGCAACAGAGCTGAATCTATCTCGGACAAATTGTACTGTTGCAAACCCAGGATTGGGGCCTACATCTTCTTGTTTCTGCCGACCCCATATTGGATTACTAGGGTCACCTAGTCGTTGAGCAAAGGGTGTTCGATTTGAGGTGAACTGCTGTTCAGAAAATTCAGCTTCTGCAAATTGAACAGAGGAAACGACTGATGGATTCAGGTTAGAAGGCAATGTTGAAGTTGCATTTTGAGCTACAGACGATTGTATAAAATTTCTAAAAATATTATCGGCTGTCCCTTTGCTGAGTAAAAAGTTGATTGAATAGGCATTCGTAGGGCGCTGAACAAAGAAACTAGCCGCTGTGGCGGAAGTTGCCCCTGCAGCAAGGAGCTTAGTAAATTTTCGTCGATTTAGAGACATGGTTTTCAATCAATATACGATCAGAAGAAAGATTCTATGGAGCGTCTCAGACGATTCAAGTCATTAACGCCGTCGTTCAAATCATCCAGACTAGGTCTTTCGCCAGTACGATTGTTATTGGTTTGTGACTCTCTTTCTTGAGTTCTCAGTTGTGGATATTTCCTCTCAAGCTCGGTCTGCCCACTAGGACTAGAGCCTTGCGGTAATGATGACGATGCAATCAATTCAGCCTCAAAAAACAGGAGATTACAACTACCGCTTCTTGCCCTGAGGCATAAAACCTCAATCGCAACACTACTAGAATTCAAAATATTCATTGGAACACTCACCAAAGATCCTGGAAGAATTTCGTTGTAAGAGTGCTCTGTATTACCGTCCTTATAGATATTCATTTCGACAGCAGATTCATTTGAAATAGATGCATCAGAGAGACCAAACTTTAAGTTCAGTGTTGAAAATGGTCTACCTGAATTTAAGTTACAAGTGATTATAGTTGCGGAATTCCTCAGGGCTTTAACGCTAAAGCGAGCTCTTAAAAGTTCTCGACCAATTGAAACATTACCCGTATCGTCAGACACATAATTGCCATAAGAAGATGATGTATTGAATGAGACGCATTCGGAATTCGTCAAAAGATAGGAAAAATCATCGGCACGCTGAGCTTCTGCTGTCATTCTAACGATGCATGTGAATAGGAAGACTAAAATACCTACCCAAGCAAAATTAATAGCTTTAGCTTTCATTGGACTTCCACCACAAGAGTAATTTCAAAAATAGACTTATCTTAGATTCTTCTGGCAACATTAGCCTACATTTTTCTAGCCTCTCTTGACATTGTGCCGTCCAAGCATGATTTTCACCTAGTTTCTTCTGAAAGCTCTCAAGAGCCCGTAGATAATAGCCATTTGCTATGTCAAATTTCTCCCAATCAAAATATAGACTAGCCAAATTGTAGTATATTCCCGCAACATTAGGATGGTCTTTCCCAAGCAACTTTGTGTTTTTTTCTAAGGCTTTTCGATACTCTCTCTCTGCCTCTTCAAATCTTTTATTCTTCTGGTAAATCATTGCTGTAAGATTTAAAGTTTCTACAATGTCGGGATGATTCCCTGGTAAGTTTTCTTCTCTCAAGGCTCTAGATTTTAAGCTGTATTCTTCTGCCTTTTGTAGATCGTCTTTTCTATAGTAAATAGTTGCAAGAGTCATGAAGCTTTCGGCTACTTTAAGATTATCCTCCTCTTGGAAGTTCTTTCGAATATCTAGAGCTCTGTAACCATATTCCATGGCATTATCGAGTTCGCCTGTATCGCGATATACTGCGGAGAGCGTGGTAAATATGTCTGAGGCTAAAATTTCATGTCCTATATTCAGTTGCTTGACTATCTGCTCAGCTTGAGTGAGCATTTCCTTTGCTTCCTCTGGTCTAGCTCTAAAAAAATAAATTAGGGCTAACTTCTGCAATACAGCAATCCCTTGAAGATTTAACAGATTGCCAAATCGATTCAAAATCGCTCCTTGGCATTGCTCATAATATTCTTGGGCTGTTTCATATGCACCTTGTCCTTGGTAAAAGTATCCCAAGCCAAAAAAAGGTGAGGTTAGATCTGAATCATCTAGCCATTCAAATAAGTAGGAGCTTACCTCTGATAAATGGGCAACCAAGGAAGATAGCTGACTAATATCTTCTCGAATAGGTCGTTCAGGAATTTGCTTGGCTCGCTCAGCAATGACTTGACAGACTCTTGCCTTGATTTGGTTCTCATTTTCTTCCGATTCGGCAAGTTTTTTCTTTATAAAATCTCTAACCAAATTATGTAGTTGATATTTGTTTTCACTTATTCTCTGGAGTAGATTAAATTTGCACAACTTGAAATCGCGAAAATCTTTTAACTGTCGAGGCTCTATTTCAGGAAAGCATTCTTCTAGCAAATCCCACTCAATTGGAGCAGCTGCAAAAGCACTCAAGAACATACATAGCTCCTGAATCTCTTCAGAGAGCTCTACCCAGCTTAAGTTAAATATTTCCCAAATAGTCTCCTGCTTAGGATTGCCATCCATCGGGACAGATAAAGCAGAATTCAATAATGATTCCTGTAATGATTCCTGAATTTCTTCCCACCGATCTGGACATTGCCGTAGATACTGCCCTACCAATTCGATTGCTAACGGAAGATAGCCTAAGCGTTGGCAAACATCTCTACTCAATCTTGGCTGCTTTGTAATTAGCTCATGCCCTGCCAAAGTATTTAAGAGATGAAGAGCAGACTTTTCATGGAGGGGATCGAGATTAATCGATATAAAACTTGGCCCAAGTTCTTGGCGGCTGGTCATCAAAATTTGGAATTTAGGATTGAGCCCTGGCAAGTATGGCTGAATAGCTGCATAGTCAGATACGTCATCGAATATCAACAGTACTTTCCCTCGCCGATGCCAGTGCTTCCAACACCATTGTGCTTGAGCAATTGAACTATTAATTTGCTCGGGAAATTCATTAATATCGAGAGCTATAATTGCAAACTCTACAATCTGAGCCCCCAAATCAGCACTGCGCGCTTGCAACCAACAGGTTCCACCTGGGTACAGGTATGAGTATCTTCGGGCATACTGCCATGCCAACTCTGTCTTCCCAACACCACCCATCCCAATAATCGCTGCCGCCATCTTGTTTGAGGATGGCAGCTCCCTCTTGAGTACCCTTGCAAGTTGTAGTAGTTTGTCCGAGCGACCTACAAACTCTGTGGAGCCATGACACGGCAGGTTTTCAGGATACTGGCGAGAAAAGGCTATATCTGGAAGGATTTGGCTTATATGTATAAATAGTATCTCACCCAGCTTCGAGCCAAAACCACTTAACACAGGCACACTGGCTGCAGAAAGTTTCGATAATACTGCAGCTATAGCAATGGGCACCGCTACCCCAGCAATTGTTGTGATGGGACTGAGCTCCATAAAGAGATGCTGAAACTTACATAGAGTAGCTTAGCCCAAGTTAAATTTAGTTGTCGTATAGATATTAAGAGCTGACATTAAGATTTTGGTGCAAGCATTTTTTCGTTTGAAAGGTGGAATCGATCTTTTTCGACTCCAACAGGCCGACGATCTCGGTTGTAAGTCCAAAGAGACTGAAAGCCCCACCCAGAAGGGCTCGCCCCTTCTCGCCTCTATGCAATAAAGTTGCTAACACTCTATTTCAGGGTCAAAGCCTTTCTCAAGCGCTGTACTGCGACACCAAACTATCCAAAGCCAGTTGCATGTGCCGCACGACGATCGCATAACACTCAGCGACATAATCGCGATCGCGAGCAGCCTGCAGCCCATAGCGCGGAAACGCGATCGGCTGGCAAACCCGAGTGTGAATCTGAACGGGCAAGGGGAGATTGGGCAGCGGCCCAAACGCAAACCCCCAAGGCAGGCCCAAATAAACCGGAAATACTTCTGGATCGATGCCAAACAGCCAGGGCATCAGACCTCGCTCGTTTAAAAACTTAGCTTGCTCGTAGCAATCGTCCAATATGACTAGAGTGTCGTGGGCACCCCAAGAAACAATCGGCACGATGGGCACCTCCTGCCGCAAAGCCAACTTGATAAAGCCGGTATGCTCCGCCAAGTGAATGCGATCGCGCAGGCGGTGGGGGCGAAACACATCCCGCGCCCCCCCCGGATACACCAAGACACTAGCTTGCTGCTGCAATGCAGCCACCGCCATCTTCGGGTGCGCTTGCACTGCCCCCAAGCGCGAGGCTAAAGCTCCCATTTGCGGCGACACCTGCCACACTTTCGGATGCATCAAGCCGTAAATAGGTATTTCTAAGCCAAACCGCCGAAACCAATCCACCATAAACATGGGCAAATCGGGGCTGGCAATGCCGCCATTGTGAGACCCCACAAACAGAACCGTTTCGTCTGAAGGAATCTGCTCCCAGCCATCTGTTTGTACCCGGAAATAGTAGCGATACAGCCACTCCCACACCGGCAACCAGGTTTGAATCGTCTCGGGGTCGCGAGCTTCTAAAGACCATCCCCCGTCAGCAGCCGTTCTTCCAGATGCAGGCATATTAAGAAAAGTAAAGCAGTGCGAGTTTACATTCTATCCCGCTCGACCTAGCTATTCCACTCGGTCGACCGATGGCGATCGCGGATTTTGGAATCATACCCAGACAACCTGGCGGAGGCTCCCCCTCAAAAGTTGAACCTTTGACTCAGTCACATCGATCGCTGCCTTTCCTCCACTAGCCTATGATGATTGCACAGCACGATAAGGACTCGCCAATGGCTCCCCTGCCCGATCGCCAACCCAAACAACTGTCCTTGGGTCCATTGGAAAGAGAGATTTTATCGATTGTGTGGGATTTAGAGTCGGCCACCGTTCGCGACGTCCACCAGCAGATTTTGTCCGATCCCGATCGCGAGTTGGCCTACACCTCTGTAACCACTATCCTCAATCGCCTCACCCAGAAAGGTTGGCTTAACTGCAATAAGTCCGAGCGGGTGTTTCGATGGCAGCCGCGCCTCACCCGGCAAGAAGCCCAAAGCATTGAAGCCCATGCCAAATTGCAGGAATTCCTCTCGATTGGCAATCCCGATGTGGTGGCGGCGTTTGCCGATAGCCTCGATCGCGCCAGTGTGGACAAAATGACGGCCATTGCCCAGCGACTGCAGGCGGCTCGGCGGGAGCGGGAGGAAAGCTAGTGCATTTTCTGCTCTTAATTGCCGCACTCACGATCGCGATCGCCATCCGGCTATTGCCGACATCGAGCTCGCAGGGGTGGAGCGATCGCTGGCAGCGGGCGATCTGGCGATTTGCACTGCCGCCGCTGTTACTGATTGCCACCTGTGTGGCGATTGTGGTGATGGGACCGCGCGGTCGCATGAGCGGTCATTGGCTGGGTTGGTTGAGTCACGATCTATCTCTGCTGCTGCTGCTGGCGATCGCCGCTATTGTGGCGGGGCAGGTATGGCGAGGTTGGCGAACGCTGCGGCAGGTGCAGTCCTATCCGCTGTGTCGAGTGGGGCAGCAGTCAGGGCGCATCGTACCGATCGATTTACCCTTTGCAGCTCAGGTGGGATTTTGGCAGCCGGAGTTGGCGGTGAGTCGGGGGTTGATGGAGGAACTATCGCCAGAGCACCTCGATGCCGTGCTCGTTCACGAACGCGCTCACTTGTACTATCGCGATACCTTTTGGTTCTTTGGCTTGGGCTGTTTGAGACAGTTAACCAGTTGGCTGCCCGAGAGCGATCGCCTCTGGCAGGAGCTGATTACCCTGCGGGAACTGCGGGCAGATGCGCGGGCGGTGGCAGAGTGCGATCGATTAATGTTGGCCGAGGCACTCTTTCAGGTGGCGAGTGCGCCGTTGCAGTTTGAAGGAGTCGTGGCTGCGTTTGGGACTGCTGGGGGAACGGAGCGGCTGCAGGAGCGGATTGAGGCACTCTTGGCTGGGGACTCGACTGCGGCGCTTGTCGTTCGGATGAATTGGTCTTGGTTGTGGGTGACGGTTTTGCCGCTGTTGGCGATTCCGTTTCACAGTTGATTCCCCCTTCCAATTCAGCATTTAGCAGAACTTAGAGGCCGCTCTCGGGTAGATCCATTACAGCAATCGCAGGAATGCCCCAAGCTTTGGCAATTTGGGCCAGCGTGCCGTCAGCAGCCAACTGGGCGATCGCCGCACTCATTGCCTCGGTCATCTCGGGAGTTTCCTTGCGCAGAGCAATGCCGTAATACTCTACAGTAAACAGCTTTCCCACGAGTTTTAAGCGATCGGCAAACTGTCGAGCCACAATATACCCAGCCGTCGGAGCATCGGCAATGACCGCCTCTACATCCCCTCGGGCCAATGCCGCCAGTGCCTGCTCGATGCTCGAATAGCGGCGCACGTCAATCTCGTCTGTATAAATACCCGCTTCCATATCCCCCACAGTGCCCAACTGCACCCCCACCGCTTTGCCTGTCAGATCGGCAGGGCCGACGATATCGCTTTCCACCCGCACCGTCACAATCTGGCCTGCGTTCAAATAGGGCCGAGTGAAATCCACCACTCTACTGCGTTCTCGCGTGATGGTCGTGGCTGAGGCGATCGCGTCGTATTGGCCCGCTGCCAGCGCACTAAAGATGCCCTCAAACTCTGCCGAGACAAAAGTGGCAGTGCAATTGAGGCGATCGCAAATTGCCTCCAGCAAATCCACATCAAATCCCACAATCTCCCCCTGCGCGTTCGCAAACTCAAAGGGAGAATAGGTGGTCTCTGACGCAATCGAGAGTTCGACACCGCCCAAATCTGGCAAAGCGCGGACGGTCGTCGGGAGGGCGAGCTCGATCGCCACACTGAGGGCAATCCCTGCAGCAGCGATCGGAGCCAGTGATAAGCGCATGGGAACTCCTCGCGGTGACTCGGGTCCTGATGGGGGGCAGCATGCTTCAGAGGTTGAGGCTTGGGACAGATCGCTCTGGAGGGCTGGGAATCAAACAGGGGCGATCGCCGAGAGTGCTTCGACTAAGAAAGCCGGTGCTAAATAAGCCCCCGCCCATTCTCGCCCGCAGGGCTCAATGCCATCGGGCGCAGCTCCCAACGCGATCGCCTGTTGCAAGGTCGAGTAAGCATTCCCCGCCACCATTGTGTCCTTAATTCGACCGACAATGCTGCCCCTCTCCACCCAATAGCCCAGTTCTACAGCGATTGAAAAATCCCCGGACAGATCGCCGCCATTGCCCATCCCCCGTTCCACCACAATCCCCCGATCCAGCTTTGCCAGCAGATCTGCAAACGAGAGCTGGGGTGCCGGTAAAATCGCGTTGTACAGCCCCGGTGCGGGATAGTGATTGAGCCCGCCGCGAAAACCGTTTCCTGTAGGGTCGCAGCCCAATAGTTGGACATGACGGCGATCGCAAAACCAATGGCGCAACTGTCCCTCTACAATCCAGTCCAGCGCTCGGGTCGGCGTCCCTTCATCGTCGAACGGAACGCCATAGGGTCCCAGCAGCGGCTGTTGGGAGAGGGACAGCAGGGGCGAGGTCACGCGATCGCCCAACTTGTCACACCAAGGAGAGGCTCGCCGATACACTTGCCGTCCGTTGAGGGCGGCGATCGCTGTATCCACGAGGGTATCGATGGCGGAGGGTAGAAAGATGACCGGATAGCGACCCGGTGCGATCGCCACTGTCTCCTCTGCCCAACGCAATTGCCGAGCAATGGCTTCCACCCAGCGATCGAGCTGCATCGTTCGAGAGGGCTGACCGGGACGGGGGGCATCGGTTTGCCCCGCTTCCACCCCTAAAAAATCGTCCCCTCGAATCCACTCTGCCCCGAGATACCCCTCCAAGCTCCAATCGACAAACGAGTAATCTAAACCGCGAGAATCGATCGTTCTCGAAGCATCGCGATCGAGACTCCATTCGCTATTGCAAATCAGATCGGGATGGCGATCGCGCAATTGTGCGATTCCCTGACGACCCCATTCCACTAACTGCTCCACTGCAATATCCAGAGGGGGTACGGTCCAACTCGCAGGAGCGCGAGCGGGCAACAGGGGTTCCTCCAGTCGGCCAAACTGACTCGCGGCCAGCGCCTTATCCACTAACTGGCGCGCATCGACAGGTCCGCAAGCCACCGCCAACCCGCAGCGTCCCCGAGACCAAACCCGCAGAGCTACCCCTGCCGACTCGACACTTTCCACCTGCCTGAGACGATTCGCTTCAAAAATGACCGGCTGCGATCGCGACTGCGATGCATACACCTCTGCATCGCTTGCCCCAGCCTGCAGGGCCAAATCGAGCAATTGCTCGGGATTGAGGGTGGAGAAAGCTGACCCCATGTGGCGTGGCGATATTAGGACCGGTGGAACAGACTATTGAGATAGACGCGGGCGGCCCGACGATCGCTACTACCGCAATTTTGCAGCAGGAAGAGGGATAGTGCCGCTGTAAACACTCGATCTTGGTCCCAATCGGGGTGAGTGGTCAAATATGCCTGCAAAGTATCGTTGAGTTCTTCAGGAATTTCCGTCAGGATACTGACCGTCGTGCTCATGGCAACCTCCCAAAACAGTGGTACTACTTTTCAAGCTCAGTCAGAGCCCATCGGTTTCTCGCCAAGCGCAACAACGCATCTCGAACAGTATCGAGATTTCCACAGGGGCTCCCGACAGCTATTTCGCTGGAGTGACAAAAACCTTTGAGGCGATGGAACTCAATCTTTCCCCAACCATAGCGAGTCTGTCAATCCAATTCACGCACGGAGAAGGCAACCAATTGCCAAAATTTCAATGATTCAATCGACTGATATGCATGCTTCTCTTTACATCTTGAAACACTGTGGGGGATAGGGGGAACTAGGGAGGGAGTTTTCCCCAGATTGCCCCGTAACTCTCGAAAACTCGTTCGGCACCTGTGGAAAAAGGTGTGGAAACCTGTGGAAAACTTTTGAAAAACTGGGGGTCTCTTGGGGGAAACTCTGGGGAAATCCTGTGGAATGTTGCGCAAAAAAAATTTGTTTGGAATGGCAAAATTTCAGTACTGTCCTCAAGGGCTCAGTATCTTTTACAACTTTTGACTGGGGGTTGGAGGGAGGCGATCGCCCTGCCAGAATAGATGGGGCGCTGCGAGCGGGGGTTGGGGATGTTTGGCAAATTGCAAACTGCGACGGTACGGGTGGCCGTAAAGGCTCCCGCGCCCGTCCTGGCACGATGTGTGACTGAGGCAGCATTGCTGCGCCAATGGGTCTGGCCGCAGCGGTTAGACGATCGCCTGCCCCTACAACTGGAGTTGGGCAGCCAGTTTGATTCCCATCTGGGGCCATTGCACATCGGCCATCAGGTGGAAGCTCTCGAAGGCGATCGAATGGTGCTGACCCTGTGGGGGGCAATTGATGGCTGGAACGAGTGGCGCTGGGGAAATGGATGGGTGCAGCTGCATGTGGAGGGAGTATCTTTGTTACCGTTGCGGTTGGGGCTGTCAGTCACCCTCAATCGCTTGGGCGCGTTTGCCCGACAGCAGGCAGAATCCGAGCAGTCTGGACTAGATTGATGTGAGGGATTTCGAGATCGAGTTAGAGGGGGAGCACTGTCGCGGTAGGTTATGGCAATTGGTAGGCGGGCAATTGGTAGGCGGGCAATCGATAGACGGGCAATCGGTCGATGGCTGACGATCGCGTTCGCGATCGGATTGGCGCTGTGGTCATTTTTTCTGCCCCTCGGGCATGGGAATTTGCCCGTGAGGACCCTCCGGGCTCAGCCTGCTGTCGATGTGCCGGACTCGAGCGAGTCTGACGGTCAGACCGAGCGAGAGACGAAGCCCATTGTCGAGGAGCGCGACGATCGAGAAGGATGGCTGATCTTGGGGGGGCAGCAGCTCTTTCAGTTGCAGAGATTCGGTTCGCTGAGCGCCCGCGATCGAGCCGATCTGGTGCTGTCTAAAATTGAAGATTTTCTCGAACCGGACGAGAGCGGGCGCATTCCCGATCCGCGTCTAGATGTGGATTTGGTCGCCAACACTGAATATGTGGTCCATCTCTTCGATCGCAATAACCCCAGCCGAGAACCGATTAACCTCTTCACCGTCACCCGCAAAGATGCTGCCAACCATTTAGGGATTGGGGGGGACGAGACGAGTGTGGCTCAAGTGAAGGTGGTGGCCCAACAATGGGCCAAGCAGCTCGCCCCCGCCATCAGCGAAGAACGCGATCGCCGGATTGTCTTACAGCAAGCCAGTCAACCCCTCTTATTGGCTCGCAATCTGCTATATGTCTCGGCCATTGTGGCAGTCGCGATTGGATTGATGCGTCTCAGCGATCGCGCTATTCGTCGCCTCAAGGCATTCGAACGCAGTCACCTCAACCCCATTTGGCAACTCTGGATCGATGCAAGCGCAGAATTGGCCAAGTGGTCGATCCGCCTCGGCATTGTCACGGGGGCCATTCATTTTTCGCTCGAACTCTTGCCCGTTCTAGCCCCTTTCCAAAAGGTGTTCTATCGCCGCTTAGAGGTGGCTTTCGAGACGGTATGGGGTGTGCTCAGCCGCCCCATCCTGCCCAACAGTCAAGTCTCGATTGTCAGTGTGGTTGCCTTTTTCGTGTTATCTCTGATCGTTTTTACCCTTGCCCGCAACCTCAGCAACACCTTTAAGCTCCATTTCCTGACGCGATTTGGCCTGGATGTGGGCGATCGAGAAACCATTGCCACTTTGATCAAATATGCCCTGACCTTGGTGGGGGTGTTGATTGTCGTGCCCCTGATTGGTATCGACTTTAGTTCGCTAGCGCTGATTGCGGGTGCTGTGGGTTTGGGGATCGGGATCGGCTTGCAAAATTTGAGCAACAACTTTATCAGCGGCATTGTAATGCTGTTCGAGCGCCCCGTCCAAGTGGGGGATTTTGTCGAGGTGGATGGGTTGTTAGGGACAGTCGAGCGAGTCAGCCTGAGATCCACCATTATTCGAACCCTCGATAGCATTAATGTCATCGTGCCGAACTCCCGCTTCATGGAGTCGAACGTGATTAGTTGGAGCTATCGCGATCCCCGCTGCCGCCTGCACGTTCCAGTGGGTGTCGCCTACGGTTCTGACACTCAACAGGTGAGAGAGATTCTCTCAGAGGTGGCCAACAATCACGACAAAGTGCTGAAATCTCCGGCCCCGCAAGTGCTGTTCCGAGGTTTTGGGGATTCTTCTCTGAATTTCGATCTCTTGGTATGGTCGTTACGACCTGCCGAACAATTCGTGCTGACCAGCGAACTCTATTTCGAGCTGGAACGGGAGTTGAATCGTCACAGCATTACCATTCCGTTTCCCCAAAGGGACTTGCACATTCGCACCCCTGGAAAACTCGAAGACGTCGTTCAGACCTCTGCCAAACCTAATTCGAAAAAGGAAACCTTTGAATCGAGATCGGAGTTTCAGGCAGCAAAAGACCCGACACCCTGACAGCCTGGATATCAATCGACTAGGCAATCAGCGTGTCCTATGTACTGAGCCCTACGTTCTTTCTGCCGCCGAGACAGACTATTGGATGCCCATGTTGCTGTCTGCATTCGTTGAAGGAGTAGGGGCACGCCCGTCAATATTGAATGGTGCGGGAGGATCTAGAACGTATCTCGAAAACGATTGCCGCGTTTTGGCAGCATCCTCAACATTGTCTGTACTGCTGGAGGCTTTGGACGGAGAGGTCGGCCCACTATTCAACGATGGCATTGATGGCATGGTAAAAGGTGAAGAGGGAATCGTGTTAGTCTCCGGCACCGACGGCGATAATTGCAGTGGCGAGGCTTGAGGTCCATTCATTGCTGATTCAATCGCAGTAGACCCCATCAGAAAAATTATTAAGATAGAGCAAACAATACTCAACCTCTCGAGCGCAAAGGCTATAGTTTCTGCTACATTTTCCGTCCCAAGCCTGTGCCTCATTGTTCTATTGCCAAATGTTGAGTATGATTCAGTGCAATAAAATCATAACAAACACCACTCCGTGAGGGGTCTACAGCCACTATAAAGACTGCTGACAACATACCGAGAAAACGAGGTTAGATCGTGCTGGAGGCTTTTAATATACCTTTTGATGGAGTAAAAGATGTCAATTGGCAAATTCAGCTCTTGGCTCTGGCAACGATCGCGATCGCTGCGTTAGCCATTCGAGGCATGATTGTAGCTATGCGCACGCTGAAACAAAAGCTACCTCGAATATCAACTCTCTACGAGAAAGCGATTAAACCGCAACAAAATTTTGTCAAGATTTCTGCATACATACTCCTCCTCGATCTTTGTTTGATTTTGATACCATTGAGAGTCTCGATCGTCAAAGATCTAGAGACCCTCGTAGGTCTTGTGTTTTCTTTTAGCCTCGGTACGGTTTTATATCGCTGTTTCAAAGTTTTTTTCGACGATTACTATCTGATTGCCGAGCTCAATAAAAGTCATAAACTGAACAGCGAGCTGCTAATACTCATTAAATTCGCTGTCGGCTTAGGAATTTATATTGCTGTAGTGATTGTCTTCCTAGAATTTCACCACATCAATGTCATCAGTCTATTTGCTGGCTTAGGTATTGGCGGGTTGGCGATCGCGTTTGCAGCCCAAAAGACTCTAGAACAATTTTTGGGGGGCATTGTTCTCTATATCGATCGCCCCTTTGTGGTGGATGACTACATTGGTTTGCCAGACGGAACCTTCGGTCGCGTCGAGTCTATCGGTTGGCGTTCCACCAAAATTCGTATCTCAGGGAAAGGAACCGTAGTCGTTGTACCCAACACGGGTTTAACACAGGTCGCGATCGAAAATTTCACTGGGGCGAAAAAGATGATGGCGCTTGTGAATCTAGTCTTTTTACAATCTCTACATCAAGACGAACGAGCCTTGATTCAGCAAGTGATTGCTGAGAGTACGAAAGAGATCTTTGGCCTCGATACTCGCAATACAGATGTGACGTTCAAAGACAATTTAGAAGACAATACAACGCAAGTACAAGTGACCTTTTTCATTCTGGGCTCGGGCGAGCTCTCTATGGACCTGCGAGTCCAGGTCCTCGACTTGGCCAATCAAAAGATTGCCGAACGGCTACGCAGCTATGACATCCAATTCCAATCCGACGAATCTACAATCTACGTCGACTCTCCGATTGCCATCTAGTCTCGAGCGCGGGCCATGAATCCATCTCAGCTATTAGATATGCTCGAATTGAAGGCGATCGTGGAGACCCTTGTCCAATTCCCAATTCTGGTCATATTCGCAATCTCGATCTTAGTATCCGCAATTGTTGGTCAATTCCTGCCAGATATAATACGATGTATCATCTCGAGATTCTTCTCTCCAACTACAGTGTCTACCTATGACACTCTAATTGAACCTATCTCGGGATCGATTCGTTTTGCGGGAACACTCGTACTCATTTCTCTCTCTTTGGTCTGGATTGAAGAAAAATATACAAGGGTGCATGCTTTCTTCAACCCCTTTGTCGACCTATTGACTATTGCAGCAGTTGCTTGGGGTTTCTCGCGTCTATTCCGGCAGATTGTCAGAATATATGGCATCGATCTGCTTCGCCGGTACGGTCGCCAAGTTGATGATATTTTACTGGTTTTCGAAACATTTATAAATCTCATCATTGGATTTATTGCTATCCTTGCCTTTGCGCAGAGTCAGCAATTCAATCTCATTGGTTTACTGGCAAGTTTTGGGCTCAGTGGATTGGCCGTAGCCTTTGCAGCTCAAAAGATTTTGGAGCAGTTGCTCAGTACGATTGTGCTCTACTTAGATCGCCCTTTCGTTCCGGGAGAATATATTCGCTTAGCAAATGGTCAGCTCGGTAGAGTTGAGTCAATTGGGTTGCGATCGACCAAAATCCGAACGCCAGCGAAAAGTACACTGCTCATTATCCCAAATTCAAACCTAATCTCGATGGAAATCGAGAATGTAACCCGAGCTAAGAAAGTTATGGTGATGCTCTACTTAGATTTCAAGAATTCGATTGATAAGAAGCATTCAGCCTTAGTCAAGCAAGTCATTTCTGAAAGTACAAATTCAGTGTTTGGCATCGATCCAGGCAGCACGAGCGTCACCTTCACCCCCGATCGAGCTGATAAATTTACCCAGGCTAGGATAACATTTTTTATTCTCGGTTCTAGTGAAAGCTCAATTGCTTTAAGAAAGCGCCTGCTGGAATTAGCCAACAAGGCGATCGCCGCCAAGCTTCAAGTCCACAACATCGATTTTACAGCTAAAGAGCCGACAATTTATGTCGAGTCTCCGGTCACAATATAATCGAGCGCCAAGTAACTCCCTCAAGCCCCTGTGGTCGGACGCTTGTCTGACGGTAACAGATGCTTTTCAATCACCATATCGATCAGACCGTATGCCTTGGCCTCCACTGGAGACATAAAGAAATCGCGATCCGTATCGCGCTCGATTCTCTCCAAAGGCTGTCCCGTTCGCTCTGCCATAATCTGGTTCAATTGCTGCTTGACAAACAGAGTCTCCCGCGCCTGAATCTCCACATCAGTCGCCTGTCCCTGTGCTCCCCCCAGCGGCTGGTGAATCATGATACGAGCATTGGGTAGCGCCATCCGTTTGCCGGGAGCTCCGGCATTGAGCAAAAATGCTCCCATGCTGGCGGCCAAGCCCATACACACCGTGCAAACGGCTGGCTGGATATGCTCCATCGTGTCGAAAATACCCATGCCGGCATAGACCGAGCCGCCCGGACTGTTGATATAGAGATAGATATCTCTGGCTGGGTCCTCCGACTCTAAAAACAGCATCTGGGCGATCGCCAGGTTGGCGACTTCGTCATCGATCCCCTTGCCCAAAAAGATAATCCGATCGCGCAGGAGGCGGGAGTAGATATCGAATGCTTTTTCGCCGCGACTGGATTCCTCAATAACAGTCGGGATGGCATTGAACGCAGACATACAAACAGGCTCCGGTGAATGCAAAAGAAAATGCTGGCAAGATTTCCTTACCAGCATGGCATATCTCATTGTTCTAGGTGGAACTGGAGTTGCAATCAACGACTCCTATTTCGAGGAGACTGCTGCACAGCCGTTGGGGAGATCGCCGTTAAGTCGACGAGCTGAAGCTGTCTAGCCAATTGCGCAATTTTTCGCCAGCCACTTTGCGACCGCCCAAGCCGAAGGCGATGGCAAAGGCGATCGCCAAACTGCCAAAGAAGAAGCCAAAGGCCAGGTTGACAATCTGAGAGGCAATCCCGATTTGCTGTAAAGCCATTGCCCCCACCAACACCAAAATGCCCACCCGCGCGGCCAAGGCCAGCAGCTTGGTTTGGCTGCCCGTGCCGGTACTGGAGATGAATCGGCCAGCCAGATTGGCCAGATACAGCCCGATGCCAAAGATGAGCACGCCCACCAACACCTTGCCCGCAATCTCCAACAGTTGCTCGGCAATGTCGCTGATGGCGGCTAGGGCCAACACTTCAGTGGCAGCTACGGCCCCCAATAAGACGATCGCCACCGCCACCCCGATACCGACGATTTCAGACGGAGATTTAGTGGGAGGGCTATCTCCAGCCGCTTGCTCTTGCTCTGCCGCTGCAGGCAAAGCGGGTAGTGAAGGAAGGCCTAGCCAACTGCTGATGTTATTGAAGCCGATCCCGGCCAAGAAACCGGTGACGAAGTTCCCCACGAGACGGCCAATGACATAAAACACTGCTAGGATGACCGCTGCTGTCACCGCTTGAGGAATAAACGTCAGCACCCGATCTAGCATGGCGATCGCCGGGTCCGAAATCGATTCAATCGCCAACTCGTTCAGTGCCGCTACGATCGTCGGAATCAAAATCAAGACGAAAACGATCGTACCGATCGCCCCAGATAGAGAGAAGGCCGTAGCTCTCTCGCCCTCTTCCCCTTCAGCCGCTCTAGAGGGCAAACCAAACTGTTCGCCAAAGCGATCGATACCCGTGGAAGCCAGTAAGTTAGTCACGATCCCCCGCACGATCTTGGCCAGCAGCCAGCCCACAAAACCGATGACGATCGCCACCAGAATATTCGGAATGGCATCGAGAATGCGGTTTAGCAGATCTTGCACTGGTGCTAGGGGGCCTTCGAGCTCCAGCACCCCCAGAATCGTGGGCAGGAAAAACAGCCAGATAAACCAGTAGAGGATATTGGCAATCGTTTCGCTTACAGGAATGGGAGCAGCCCCTTCCCCCTCACCTTGCTCTGCCAACTTGTCATCCAGCCGCAGGGGAGCGAGGCCCCGCACCAGCAGCAATTTAACTGCAGTTGCCACCAACCAAGCCACCACGACCAAGCCGATAGCAGACAGCAATTTTGGCAAGTAGTTAAACACTTGCGCTAAAAAGTCATTCAAGGGGGAAGATACGGCTTCTAATTGGAGGGTGTTGAAGAATGCCACGATCGTGAAGATCGCGATAGTCCAGAACACAATGGTGTAGCCCCACTTTTCAGTGGGGGGCCGCTCCCGTAAGTCTTGACCAGTCACCCATTGAAAAAGTTTGTTGTCCCAGTCAGTGCTGTGGAGGATTTTTTTGGTGGCGGTCGCTGCAAGGACGGCAAATAGCCAGCCGCCCAAGAGGACGAGAATAGCCCCCAGCAAATTGGGGAGAAAACCTCCTAATTCACCGGTCAGGTTATTGAAAAATTCGACTACTGGCCCCGCTTGAGCGAAGGTGGGAGGCGGGGTCAGCACGCTAGGGTCGAATGACGCCATAGATAGCTGCACGATTTCAGTCATAAGTAATGATGTAATAAGTGGACAATCTGCACGAGTTATCGGCTATCGACTGGCAAACAAACCTGCCGTTGCAGCGATATCCTCCAGTCTGGATACACTTTTCGGCACAGTTGTCAATCAATACTTCGATATGTGAATTATGCGACACACATAAGCAGTGGCATCGATATTTAAGCTATTCCTCGCTATTTTACCGATTCGAACTGAATGCCTTTCAGACTATTTTGACGCCTGACCGCCAAAAGGGTTTCCTCGAAAAGATATTTCAAGTATTATTTCCAATTGTTGCGATGAAATTAGACTGGGAAAAACCCGCAGGCGTGAATGTTTGTGCGCAAATTTGCGCGAGAGTCAATCGTACTCGCTAGGCGGCCAAGCGATCGCAGAAGCCCAATCCCAACCCGACCCTCTGGTTCATCCCTATCCCACGGGCAGACCGCTATTGTGGAGAGTGGCCCCTGACAGGGGGCGATCGCGAAGCGCATCGGATGGGGAAGCAGTAGTGGATCGATCGAGCGGCCGAATTCTGTTATTCGACACCAGCCTGCGAGATGGCTTGCAGATGCGGGGGCTGAGATTGGGGATCGAGGAACGGGTGGCGATCGCGTCGCTGCTCGATCGCATGGGGATTGATGCGATCGAAGCTGGCTCTTGTCTGAACGGCAAACAGGATTTAGAGGGATTGGAGGCGATCGCCCCCACCATCCAGCGGGCAACAGTTTGTGGCTTAGCCAGTCCCGATCGGGCCGATATCGAGCGGGTGGCAGACGCTTTGCAGTCAGCCGCGAAACCCCGCCTCAATACTTATGAGTCCACTCGGGTGACGCAACTGGAGAATGTTCGCCCCCTGTTAGATCGCGTGCGAGATAGCATCCTCCGGGCAAAAGATCGGTTAGAAGATGTGCAGTGGTCGGCTGTAGAGGCTACTGCCAGTGACATCGAGGTGGTGTGTCAGGCGGTGGATGTCGCCATTGCCTGCGGGGCCACCACGATTAGTATTGCCGATACCAAAGGGATTGCCGTTCCAGAGGCATTTGCTCAGTTTCTATTACAACTGCAGGACGCCGTTCCGCAGTTGGGGCAGGTGACGCTGGCGATACACTGTCACAACCATCGGGGATGGGCTGTCGAAAATGTCCTGGCGGCGATCGGCGTAGGAGCGCGACAGGTGGAAAGCACGTTAGAGGGGATTGGCCCTCAAGGGGGGAATTCGAATCTCGAACAGTGCGTGATGGGTATTCACGATCGCTACAGCTATGGGGCGATGGAGCTCGATATTGACTTCAACCTGCTAGAAACAGCTTCGCAGCTCGTTCGCAAGAAAATGCCGCGAGCCTAGATCCCCAACTGTCCTAGATTTTCGAGCTTCAACCATCAACCCCATGCCTGCCTCGCATTCCTCAGACCCACAGCCAGCCGAATGGGATCGAGCCGAAACCGACATACGCTAGGCTTTTAACAACTGTTGCGCGAATCCATTAATGAAGATTGCGATTTCTGGAGGTTCTGGATTTGTCGGGCGGCGCTTGGCGCAGATGCTGCTGGCCGCCGGACACAGCGTGCGCGTGCTCAGCCGCAATCCAGCTGCAGCCCAACCCGCATTTGCCGACCTCCCCGCCGATCGAGCCGATCGCCTCAGTCTGACCCCATACGATCCCCTCGATCGTCAAAGCTGGAAGGAGGCTCTGACTGGCTGCGAAGGTGTTGTCCACTTGGCGGGCGAAAGTCTGATCGGATCGCGCTGGACGCAGAAAAAAAAGACTGAAATTTTGCAAAGTCGAGCCCAGACCACCAGCAAGCTGGTGGAGGCGATCGGACAGATGGACTCGAAGCCTCAAGTAGTTGTCAGTGCTTCAGCCATCGGCTATTACGGCGATCGCGGCGACGAATTATTGGATGAATCCAGTCCGCCAGCCGACGACTTTCTCGCCCGCGTCTGCAAAGAATGGGAAGCTGCCGCCCGCCCCCTCGCCAACTTGGGAGTCCGCCTCGTGCAAGTGCGCATTGGCATCGTGCTCGGTCCCGGCGGCGGCGCTCTGGCTCAAATGCTCGGCCCCTTCCAAATGTTTGTAGGCGGCCCGATCGGCAGCGGTCGCCAGTGGACCTCGTGGATTCATCGAGATGACCTGGCTGGCGCGATCGTTTATGCCCTCACCCACGACAGCGTTTCCGGCGTTATAAACGGCACTGCCCCCAACCCCGTCAAAATGGCCACCTTCTGCAATATCCTCGGGCAAGTAATCGCTCGACCCTCTTGGCTGCCCGTCCCCAGCATCGCCCTCGAACTGCTGTTGGGAGAAGCCGCCCAAATTGTCCTAACGGGTCAGCGGGTCCTGCCCAAACGCACCTTAGAGCAAGGCTACCAGTTTCAATATCCCGACCTCAAGCTGGCTCTGCAGGAGATTTTGATCGGTTCGTGAGCTCGGCCAATACTTGCTGTACCGCCACTGTCAAGCGAGAATGGGAAAGCTCCTCCATAAAAGTCCTCAGATAACGTGAACGCCGTTCGTACTGTCGCCGCAACTAAAACCGCCTTCCAGCAGGGCTACCAGCGCCCGATCAACTCCATCTACCGTAGCTTTGTGGAGGAGTTCTTAACGGAACTCCATCTGGTGACGGTAAACAGTAGCTTCTCTTACAACCCCTTTTTTGCCTTGGGGATGACAAAGGTGTTCGAGCAGTTTACGCAGGGGTATACACCAGAGGCAGAGCCGGACAAAATCTTCGATGCCCTCTGTCAGTCTCTGCAACTCAAACCCTCCGTAATTCGACACGATGCCGCTAAGTTGTTGGAGTTACTAGAGTCGAGCGATTCCGATCGCGCTGTCAGCGTACTCCAGTTGCAAGCAGGTGTTGAGGATATCGGCGGGATCGCTGGGATTTTGGAAAAGATCCGCGATGACGAGAAGTTCCACTACAGCCGCACCTTTTTGTTGGGGTTATACATCGCCTTCGAGACAGTGGCTGGCCATCTAGGAGATCGCGATCGCCGCACCGAACTGTTTGTGGATTTAACCCAAACCTTGAATCTATCGAAGGAGCGGGTGGAAAAAGATCTCGATCTCTATCGTTCCAACATCAGCAAATTGGAGCAGGCACAGGCATTGATGCGAGATTTAGCAGAAGCAGCTCGCCGCCAGAAGACTCAAGCGAAAACCAGCCCGCCTGCTGCCGAGCCACCCCTCCCCAAGACAGAGGATGCCTCCATCGAGCCTCCGGCCCCAGCGGAAGAGGGGTGATTGTTCCGATCGCTCGGGATGAGTGGTTTAATTTGAGTAGTTAATTGAGTCTTGTTGCGAGAACCGATGTCATGACTGCTGTACTGGAATTTTTCTGGACTGTTTCCGCCATTTTGATGGTGGTGTTAGTGTTGCTGCACAGTCCTAAGGGAGATGGGATTGGGGCGATCGGCGGTCAGGGACAATTATTTTCGAGTACCAAGAGTGCCGAGAAAAGTTTGAATCAATTCACTTGGATTGTGTTGGCGGTCTTTCTCGGCTTGAGTATTTTGCTGAGTGCGGGTTGGGTGAGTGGCCCGATCGCCCAGTACGGTTTTCAGTTCTCCTCACTGCCGATCGGTCATTGGTCCTGAGTCCTCGCCCCTGCTCTCGATGCCAGAACCCTGCGATCGCTACCGCGATCGGGCAGGTAGGAACGGGTAGAGGCGTGATAGGATTGAGGACCTCGGGGCGCTTGGCACAGTGGTAGCGCGCTTCCTTCACACGGAAGAGGTCACTGGTTCGAACCCAGTAGCGCCCATGTCGATCGGACCCATCACTCAGCAAGCTCGGTCAGTCGCGCTCGGGACTTCCAACAGGGTTATTTAGGAGGTGGGAAATGAGAACCCTGGCTGTTATTGACGCTGTAGAGCGCAGATTGTCAAGATAGGCTACTCAGCAAAACATCTAACCGGGAAAACATCAAGGCATTATTGATCGAGCAAAAAATCGTCAAGAAAAAGCATGTCAGTAAACTAATCCTCCGAAATTTGCCTAAGGTTCCATACGCTGAAACCAGAATCAGCAGTGGCAGAAAATGCAGAGAGAATAGGAATGTTTCAGTGCCATAAAGTATGTGCAGCAATAGCTGCCCGAGCAGCGTCAAACCAATAGCAAGCCTCAATCTCGATCTGACTTTTTGCTTATACAGACTGTAAACACCAAGCCCAATCAGTACAGTCCAAAGGACGACAGCGATCGATCCCCACAGACTGCCCGATCCGGGAGATGAGAATTGGGTAATGAGCTTTGGAAAATCGGGATGTTGAATATTTTCGACGCTTGACCATTGAGGCATTACAATGCTATGAAAAAAGAAAGATTTGAGTACCCTAAAAATCCCTCCAGATTCAGGATTTAGGGTAAATTGCTTGAGCCCAGTGCTGCGCTGATCTAAGAAAAATTGGGTGTTGGCAAAAAATAGCCTCTGAATTCCCCATAAAATTGCGATCGCGATAAAGGTTTGTCCCAATGTCTTAGCTGCTTTTCTTCTCGGCATCGAAACCACAGTTGCAATAATTCCAACCATCCAGTTTGTGATGGTCATACTCATTGAAAGAATCCCAGCTATGATGAAATATATTCTCGGCAGCTCGATATATTCACTAGCGGCTACGCATGCTATCGCGACAAGAATAGTGACCGACCCAAATGAAAATGATTCTGGAACCGCAAACCAAAAGATTGAAGATGCGCTGACTGAAGCCAAAACACTAAACAGTATACTGTCTGGACGACGACATCCCATAGCCCTAAAAAGTATATATAGCAAGCCAAGCCATATAGATGCAGATATGGCTATTAAGATTTGAACTGCTCTAAGATTGCTGACACCTGGGACGGCAGAAATAATTGAAGTAATAGGAACAATGAACAATGGGAACAGAGGGTGAACCTTTGTTGACCTCAGATTATAGAAACTATTTCTTTGGATGGCGGTCTCGATAACCCTAGGAATATCGCCATCAAACCAAATATCAAATTTCTGTAAAACAATTGGCTGCACACTTTGCTCGGTGAAGTAGACTGCCAGTCCAAATAAAGTCGATAGGGCGAGTAGAGTCCAGAAGTCATATGCATTGCTTTTGATAAAATCACCAACCTTTCTATGCTGGCAGAGTTCATCTATTCTGTCTTTCAACATTCCTGCTTCTCTTTAATGTTCGGTGACGTTATGCTTGGATGACTTTTGAAAGATGAAAAGATGGCGCGATCGCAGTCAATGCTAGGTCAAGTCGATCTCCCGCAACAGCCACAAACCTGAAAACGATTGGCTCCTCGGGTCTGCTTGAATGCCCAAAAAGTGCAATCCTCTCACCTCCAGCTTGCGCCGCTCGAAGCCCTCTCCCTCGGCACGAGTGGCCTCGCTATTGAAACGCGCCACAATATCGCGATCGCTCGCCCCCGACTCCAAGACCAGCCCCGCTTGCTGGCCGCCATAAGCTTTCAAAAACACTGGCTCTACGCCAGTCATCCAAGCAGCCAGTGCCTTGGCTCGACTGGAAAACAGCAATAGCCCCGGCACAATCGTGTCGGGATCGAACCGGTCCCATTCCGCCGAAAACAATTCCCCAAAGTCTCGCGGCCATTCCCCCGCTTCGCGCATGTCGCGCACCCGCAGCGTCACCAAAGCCCAGCGATCGGGCTGTAGCGCATCTGGCAGCGGATTGGGAGCCTCTCGCTCCATCTCAATCGGAATCGCGATCGCTTCGGGCTCGTATCTATACTCGGGCTCGTTGGGGTAGACCTCTTTGGCCCGCTGCTGCATCCAACTGGCCAGCGCAAACACCCGCCGCGTCAACTTGAACGGCACTCCTATCTTGTCGCACGATCGCGCCAAAATAGTTTTGATACGTTCGCGAAAGGCCCGAATGGTGGTGGGACGAACGGGAGCTTCGTCAATCCATTCTTGCAGTTGTGCTGCCACCCAAGGGGTAGTCGCTTGCGTATTGGCACAGTAGCTAGATCGTTTGTAGGTGCCGTGGCTATCGCAGGCCAGCAACTCCCAGACTCGCTTGCCTCGCTCGTCCAGCAGAGGCCGCGAATAAAAATCGATTTCCCAGATTTTTGAAGGTTCCACCGCAGATTCTCTGGCTCGGGGATAGGTTTTATCAGTGTACAGACGATCCAGGAATTACCGGAAAACTAGACTTCAGGCTACCTGCGCAGCCTGTTGCTGGTTGAGTTGAGCCAAAAGCGGCTTCAGTTTCGCTGACTGCTGCGATCGCAACGATTCGGGAAACGAAAGTTCGATCGCAGTCCGCTGAGTGCCCTGTAATGGCTGCAACCGATCCACTTGCGTTACGAGATTGAGGAACTGGCCTCCCGGCCCCCTCAGCCGCACACCCAATACCGGGCGATCGCGCTCTAGAGCCGCCACATCCAAGCGAGCCGGTAATTGCGCCTCTAGTTTCAGACTGCGACTGCCCAATTCCGTTACATTGCTGGGGTGAAACTGCCCTTGCCAGAACAGTTGGGCGGGCAGTTGTATTTTTTGGCGCGCTACAACGCTTTGGTAGGGAATAAACTCTTGTAAGGCCCTGCCCATGGCGGTTGCGATAAACCACATCGAGTGCAAGGGGCGATCGATCTCGGCACGATGTTGCGAGAACCACTCTTTCACATCCGAATAGAGCACCAGTGCTAGGTTGTCCAGTTGCTTGCGATAGAGCTCGTACTCCTCGGGGGCGGCATTTGGCTGGGCCCAAGCGGAGTTCTGACCGATGCCAAAATCGACGCCCACATCCACCTGGCCGCTGTCAACCGGGCGCGTCCAGACGATGCGCGATCGCAGCAGCCGCACTCGACGTCCGTAATCTCCCACGAGCTCTACCTCTAGGTCTTCAGAGAGATCGGGCTTTCGATTCAAACGAATGCGGGCCCCCGTCTCGCTCACATCCAAGGTATATCCCTGCCACTGCCGACCGGGGCCAAAGATCGTCGCCTCCAGCTTGCGATTGAGGCGGTGGGATTCTCGCAATTGTGCCTGTTCCAAACACACCAATACCCCTCCCCCGAGCAAAACCAGATTGAAAGCACACCAAGCGGCATTCACCAACGTGGCCTCTATATCTTCCGGACGCAACAAAATCCAAAAGGGAACCGCACAGATTGCTACCCCAATCAGCCCCAACAGCCAGAGTAGATAGCGCGCCGACTGCCAGTCGAAATTGCGCTGGGTGACCAACATGCCTTTATCGGTGACGTTAAACGATCCCAGGCTGGGGTTAATCACGGCCATGAACGTGACATATGCCGTTTGAAAGGCCAAAACAAACTCGAACAGCTCATTCCACCAAGAGTAGCGGACGTGTTTGTGGACAATGTGGTTGGCGTTCAGAGAGAGGATGATGTGAGGGAGCGCGTATAGCAATGTTTCCACCCCCAAACCTCGAATGGGGTTGATGCCAAACAGGAGATAGAGGGTCGGCACCACAGCATAAATGAGGCGCGGAATGCCATAGAAAAAGCAGAAGGTCGCACTGAAATAACACAACCGCTGCGCGATCGTGAGATTGAGTTTGGGGTTAATGAGAGGGTTTTCAGTGCGCAGAATTTGGGCCATCCCCCTCGCCCAGCGCACCTGCTGGCCGACATAGGCCGAGAGCAGCTCGGGGGCCAAGCCCGCCACCATAATTTTGTCGTAGTAGAACGACTTATAGCCCAACGAATGCAGTCGGAAGGCCGTATGGCAGTCTTCTGTGACGGTCTCGACCGCGATTCCGCCCACCTGCAGGACGTACTCTTTCCGAATGACAGCAGCAGAGCCGCAAAAGAACGTGGCGTTCCAAAAGTCGTTGCCCTTTTGCAAGACCTTATAAAACAGCTCGTTGTTGACAGGAATTTTGCCACGGGTCAGGAGATTGCGTTCGAATGGATCGGGATTGAAAAACCAATGGGGGGTCTGCACTAAGGCCAACTGCTCGTTGTTGAAAAAGCCCACCACTTCTTTCAGGAGGCTGCGGGCGGGCATGTGATCGCAGTCCAGGATCAGCACCAGCTCGCCCTTGGTTTTGGGAAAGGTCTGGTTGATATTCCCGGCTTTGGCGTGGGAATTGTCATCCCGCGTCATCATCTCGACGATGCCGGGGTGGTCTGGGTCCGCCGAGATTTCGTCACACATGGCGTAGAGTTCTTTGCGCCGCGAGGCATATTTAGCCGCACGCCCGTCGTCGAGGATATACACCCCTTTTTTGTGTTGGGGATAGTCGAGGGCCAGTGCTGCCAGCACCGTTTTGCGGACAATTTCCACATCCTCGTTGTAGGTGGGAATGTAAACATCCACTTTGGGCCACTCATCCTGCTTGGCTTCATCCAGCGGGATTGACGGGCGATGTTTAATTCTGAGGGTTTGGAAAAAGCTGAGCAACAACATCACGATCGCATATAGCTCGGCACTGAAGAGCAGCACACTGGCGATACCGTCGGGAATATTGGCGAAGTTGAGCGTATAGACCACCCGGTAGTAGAGGTACCGCATGGTGGTCAGCAAGCTGAGGGCGATGAGAAATAAGTGGAGGTTATGGGAGAGCTCGGAGTATTCGCGGCCGCCGAAGCGGTTATCAATTTGAATGGCAAGCTCGCCCAAGCCCAGCACGGCGAAGGCTAAAGCGGCTTGCTGCCAAACCTGCAGGGAGGTGACGATTAAGGGGATGGCGGCAACAGCGAGCAGGAGGAGGCAGGCGACTAACTGCCACTGGGGGAATCGTTTGAGGGCCTGCGAGCATTGACGGTTAAAGCGTTGAAACCAGCGATCTAACACTTCGGCAGAGCACCCATTACCGAGTTTGAACATAAGACTCCAAATCTTGCAGGCGCTGCTCCAACACCTGTAACAGATTCAACTGTTGCTGCATGCGATCGAATGCGGCTGGATCGATATTGCCCTCCTCGGGCTGCAGGGCGACCGTCACGTGGCGAGAAAGGTCTTCTGCTTTGGCAAGGGACGAAAGGCTGGATGCGATGCGATCTTCCAGGCTGGAGGTAGGGGGTGCAGGCTCTTTAGCCAGGGGTTGCCGGTTTGCGATCGCATTCGTGTCGGAGAGCTCGGGATGGGCGATCGCTGGGCTGACGGGGGTTGTATCGAGTGGGCGATCGCGCTTGGCAATGTCTGCGACTCGATTCACTTGGGCTGTCAAATCTTGCACCCACAGATCCAGCTCTTGCAGTGCTTCGAGCTCTAAAGGCTCGTCGGCGATATTGGATGGGGAGGGTGCGACTGAAGCATCGGTTGGGGCAGTGTTTTCGACTGAGGCCAGCCAGTTGCCAAAGAGGCGTTCGATCGAGGAAGTCGAGGCGTCGATGGAAGTTTCCAGTTCGACAGAGTTTGGGGCTTGCAGTTGAGATTGAGAATCTCTGTGGAGGGAGGGGCGATCCAGCCAGGATTCTAAGCCTGAGAGCAGGCGATCGCCTTCGGGAGATGCCTCGATCTCGACAGCGGCTTCAGATGCAGAAATAGGCTCGGTCGATTGAGACTGGCTTGCCACTGGGGGGGCATCTGACATGAAGCAGGTCAGACCAATGGCTTCCAGCTGAGCGGGAGAGAGCCGCAGAGCTTCAATTTCCTCGTTTTTCTGGGCCAGTTTTAGCTCCAGTTCGGCCTGACGTTTTGCCAGTGTTGTTTTGCTTTGGTTCGCTGCCCGCCAGCCAGCGATTGATAGAGCTGTCGTTCCGACCATCGCGCTTGCGGCGAATGAGAACATCACATAGGGCCAAGCAGCATCTCTGACGCGGGCATCGAAGATGCGATCCCGTTCGATTTCCACAACGAGAGACTTGTGTTCGTTCACCTTCAAGGCAATCGACAGGCCGAGGAATAGGATGCCAGCTAACAGGGTAGCGGGCACAACAGCTTTTTTAAGCGAATTCAATGACATAGCTGCAATCGCAGGTCTGGATTTCTAAAGGACTAACGCTTCACCGTTCTGTCTGGCGGACAGTGACGAGTAGTCATAGAGTACCCATTTATTCAGTTCGACAAGCGTCTTCCCTCCACCCCCTAACTCTTCCCTCAGACTTGGGGGAAGGGGAACCGAACGGTAGATTGGGGTTTAAGGCTGCGCAGATTTCAGGGGGAAGTGGGTTTGGAGAAAGGCGATCGCCCCATCGGTATCGCAAATTGCGCCATCGAGGGTGGCGCTGCGCATTGCTTGCAGGATGGCTTTGAATTGAGGTCCGACCCGGTAGCCCATCTGTTTGAGCGCGTGGCCGTCTAAGGGGGCCTTGATGAATTGCCAGACGCTCAGGTATTGCCACAAATAACGGCGGCAGTGGGGGGACGCCTCGCCTGCAAGCAGAACGACATCGGCAGTGCGTAGGGGGTTGAGATGGGCGACCACTTGGCTGGGGAGGAGGTCGCCAGCCAGTTGCGGCAGCAGGCAATCGCGCCAGACGGGAAATTGCTGCAGCCGCTCTAGTCCCTCTTTCGGCCAGTTGAGAGATTGGGCGATTTCGGCTGCTTGGGGACAGTGGGCCAGCAGGCATTCCAAGCGCAGTTGCCAGAGGGTGCGGCGATGCAGATCGGGGTGACGGGCACTAAAGTGATAGGCCCAAGCTCCCACCCGACGCATTTGTGGCAGGATTTGCGAGCTGAGATGTAGGTCGGGATGCAAATATCGCAGGGCTCCCAAGTCGTTCAGCAGTTGCAACGCCTCGGGCCAGCGATCGCTGCAGAGAACATAGCCCAGTTCCTGCTTCAGGCGGGCTCCCTGTTCGAGGGCCGGGGTGGGAAACTGCTGGCCGTGGGCCAGATGGCTGGCGGCAATAGCATAGTCGCGGGTGCGATCGTCGAGGCTGAAGCCGAGACGAACGGCAAAGCGGACCGCTCGGATGGTGCGGGTGGGGTCTTCGATAAAGCTATTGGGATGCAGCACCCGAATTTGATGGTGCTCCAGATCGTCCAAGCCGCCGAAAAAGTCGAGAATTTCTCCCGCTGGCGGCCCGTTGAGACGCAGGGCGAGGGCGTTGATGCTGAAATCGCGCCGATACAGATCCTGCTGAATGGAGCTGGCGGCAACTTCGGGGGCAGCGGCAGGGTAGGGATAGAATTCGGTGCGGGCGGTGGCGATGTCGAGCCAGAGGCCATCCGGCCAGGTGAGGGCAGCCGTTTGGAATTTGCCGTGGATTTCGAGCTTGGCGTCGGGGTAGTGGAATTGCAGCGATCGCGCCAATTTCACCCCCCATCCTTCCGGTTCTTTGCCCTCGGTCGCGATCGGGTGGCGACCATCCACAACGAGGTCCAGATCGTCAGTGGGGCGATCGAGGAGTAAATCGCGCACGGTTCCCCCCACCAGATAGAGATGCAACTGCAGGCGATCCGCCTCGATCGCCGCTTGCTGCAGAATGTCCCGGTAGCGGGGGGGAAGCATTTTTTTGAGCCGTACCTGCAGGCGATCGCGCACTTCTAACTGCAAGGGGGTGGCAGGCGATAGATCGTGCAGTTGGCGCAGCACGTCCGTGCGGGTGACGATGCCCGCCAGTTCTCCCCGATCGAGCACGGGCAAGCGACCGATATCCCACTTCAGCATCAAATCTTGAATCTCGTTGAGGGAGGTATCGGGGGCGATGGTGCGCACGGGGGTTGTCATGTAGCCTCGCACGGGGGCATGGCCGAAGCCGTGGTGGAGGGCCAAATCGAGATCGCGACGGGAGATGACCCCCACCAGTTGGTTGTGCCGATTCATCACGGATAAGCCCGAATGGCCGTAGCGCAAGAGCAGCCGTTGAGCTTCGTCGATGGTGGTTTCGGGGCGGATGGTGCGCACGGGAGAGGACATGATGTCAGCCGCCCGCACGGGCTGGGGAACGCGATCGCGCAACGCCGAGCGAATCTCCTCGGCAATCTGTTCGATGTCGCGATCCTCGTGCTTGGTGCTTAGGGATGCCGATGCTGCCCGAGGGTGGCCGCCGCCGCCGTAGCGTTGCATGACCTCCTGCAGTTGCGCGAAGTCCTGTTGCGATCGCCCGATGATACTAATGCGATGGTCTTGTTTGGCGATCGCCACCAAAACATCCACATCGGTCAAGTCAATCAGTTGTTCCACAATGCCCGCTAACCCCCTCAGATAGGTGGCGCTGCGGACGGTCCAGACCGCCAACCGATAGCCCGCTTGCTCGCGAGCAACTTCCCCCAATTCGTCCAAACCGCGCGCCAACAAGTCCTGCATTTGGGGGGTGAGGCCGCGATCGATGTAGGTGGCGAGCACGTCGAGATTGACCCCCCGTTCCATCAGCCAGGTTAAGGCTTTGGCGTCGCGGGCAGTGCTGCTGCCAAAGGTGAGAGAACCGGTATCGACATGGATGCCGAGGGCGAGGGCAGTGACTTCGAAGGGGCTGAGGTCGATGCCTTTTTCCTGCAATCGTTCCACAATCAAGGTGGAGGTGGAGCCCACGGGTTCGACGCACCAGAGAGCGGGACGATAGTCGGCGGGGGTTGGGTTGGGGTGGTGATCGTAAACGTGGACTTCGATCTCGGGGCGATACAGCCATTCGGCAGCTTTGCCCAGTCGTCGAGGCGCTTGCACATCTACCAAGACAATGCGGTGGAGCGATCGCTCGTCCACCGAGCGCAATTCCAGTAGGGGATATTCATCCCGATACAGCCCGAGAAATTCGCGCACCGATTGATGGGCTCCGCCGGTTAGGACGATGCGGGCACCGGGATAGAGTCGAGCGGCTCCGACAGCGGCTCCGAGAGCATCAAAGTCGGCGGTTTCATGGCAGAGGATGATATCCATGTGGGGATTAGAGTGGGTAAAACCACATATAGCCTAGCGAGACCGTCTATCCGCGCGATCTTCAAGGGCGATCGCCTTCAATGACAAGGGTTGTCCGCAGGGAGGATAGCTCAGGATGAGTACAAGCACCACGGGTCATGTTGGGCATACTTAGTTTTTTCGAACTTAACTGATGGAGGCTTCCCGATTTGTGAGTTGGCCAATCTCCACAACCTTGTCTGAAGAGGCGATCGCAATTGCACAAGAATAGACTACTAGTGGATAGGAAGAGAAGCCTTGGGACTCAGGAAGGCACAGGTCAACTCAGGCTCACACTGCTCACACTTACTTTGCGTGCTAACCCTCTCTCCAGTTAGTACTGAAATCCAATTTACGGATCATTTGAAAAGTGTGACAGGACTGAATACCAACAGCGTTACACACATCTGGAACACGTCGATTAGCTCTTTGTTTTTTCGGCTTTGAGACTTCTGTGGTTACAACAACTCTATTTTTAGGGTCAGCAAGAGCATCAGCAATCAAAAAAGGATCGTACCCTATCTCTTCAATCTCTATATCTGTCAGATCGTTTGCATAGCCTACGTGTACTGCTTTCTGTACCAAGATTGGATCGAACTCTTCATCAAGCAGTAAAGCGTCCCGAACTTGACCATTATTAACCCATTTCGTTAGTTCGTCCTCTTTCTTACCTTGTTTTATTTCATCAAACATTTCATTTGGAATTTTAACTCTGCCTTGTTTCCCCAACTCCTCTAGCCACTCCCAAAATTCTGGCACACGCGCAATTGAGTAGTAATCTCGATTTGCATCAATCAAAACATTTGTATCTAGAAGATAGAGCAACTGTTATCCCCCCTCCTTAGACATAGAGGAGGAACCTGCCGCGAGCATCTGCTCAACATGATGTGCTTTGACACCTAAAACACGAGCTGCTTTGACAGTTGTCAAGCCTCCCAAGTTCATCATTTCTGAAACAGTACTTAGAAGAGAGCTCCCAACTTTATACCGACGTACAGTGTACCAATTTGGCCCACTATTAGATTCACGCTCACGTTCTTTCTTTCTCTCTTGTTGAGATTTCCATTGTGAACGAAAAAGAGATGCTAGCTTTGCCCACGTATCTGTTGTAATTCGATCGCTTAGCAACATGCGATAGGCTACCATAGAGCGACTTACATATCTATTCTCAGCAAAGTCGCCAATGAATTTCGCAAGGGTAGGAATATCTTCACCTCCAGTCATCTTTAACTTGTCTAAATCATCAGAAGGCAGGAGAACTTCACTAGCTACAACATTACAAAAGCGCTCAACATTAGCTGAGCGTGATTTCTCGTTGCCAATTTCTATACGCTCTAGCTCTCCACTTACCCCAGATTTCCCCATTAAAATGTGGCACATTTCATGCAGCAAAGTAAACGACCATGCGTAAGGTGAGTCTAAATCATTGATTACAATAAATGGAGCTATTGGATCGAAAAGCGCAATGCCACGATAAGTTCCTAGTGAAATATTTGTATGGTGAGTCCCCAAATTGCTTAGAAGTAATACAAATATCCCTGATTCTTGGACATGCTCTCGAAGGAGAGCAAAAGCTTTTTTTATATTAGGTTCTGCACGGTATTGGCTTAAATCTAATTTAATCGTCTCATGAATCTTATCCACAAATGCAGGAACTCCATCATTAATACTTAATGACTTGACAAATTGTAGTTCAGATACGTCCTCATCGTCTTCTAAAGCAGACTTGATAAGATTCTGCCTAGTTTTGACATCTCGAAGTAGAGCATCGAGAAGTGCTGCTTCCTCTTGGGCTAAATCTCCAGGTTTAGTACGAAAGTCTTCGCCCCGGTCGGCTTTTTCTGGAGGATCTGAAAGAAAAAAGGTTACAAGCGATCTTCGGTACTGTTTAGCCATCCGCTTGAGCTGCGGTAGAGTTGGCTCTACTTCTCCAGACTCTAATGCCGCAAGGCGTTCATCTGCAGACATTCCTTTGGCCTTGTTAATCCCAACTTTCTTGGCCGCCTCACCAAGACTGAGCCCAGCGGTTTCGCGAGCCCATATCAGTATCTGTGGATTAACACGTGGCACAGTGAGGTCTTCTCAAATGCTCTGTGTTCTCAGTTTGCCTTAAATTTGACAGACTTCAACACTACGCGCCTCCATAGTTACAATTACCTCCCACTTAAACTGCCTACTCCCCGCTACTCCAGTGCGATCGCCTTGAAGCAACTCGATAAGAACTATTGCCATCTTTGAAGGGGTGTCATTGAAGGAGATCTGGAAGGGAGAGCGCGATCGCTGTTGAGTTCAACTATTTGGATTTTCAGCAGGTAAAACTACTTAAATAATCTTTAAACCTCCAGCACACACATCGATGGTGACCGCAAGTCTCCCAAAATGGAGGATTTAAGGATTGCGGTCGGCTTCGATCTGCGTCCATACTCGCAGAATTTCAGCCACACTCCAGGCTTGAGCGAAACAGCCGCGAGGGGTGTGGGGCGGGTCGCCATCAAAAATTTCACTGACACTGCCCAGTCCGGCATCGGCGAGATGGTCGGCAATCGGGGCGAGCCACTCGCGGGCCTGAATGGGATCGTTATAGACCGCGAGATGAGCGCTAGTGAAGGGACCGAGCAGCCAACCCCATACGGTTCCCTGATGATAAGCTCCATCCCGCTGCCAAGCATCGCCGCCGTAGTGACCGCGATAGTCGGGATGGGTGGGGGAGAGCGATCGCAAGCCGTAGGAGGTTAGCAGATGGCGAGCCACAGTATCCACAACCGCTTTTTGGCGATCGGGCGCGAGTAATGGAGGTAGTGACGATAGGGTCTTATAGGGGAGAGCAACGGCAAAAATTTGATTGGGCCGCAAACTACTATCGTCGCCGTCGGGAGTATTTAAGACATCGAAGCAGTAGCCCAGCGAATCGCTCCAAAATCGCTGAAAGCCTCGAGCGCATTGCTCGGCCAACTGACGATACTCTTGTTGAGGTTTATTTAACTGGCGGGCAAAGGTTGCAGCGATCGCCAGAGCGTTGTACCACAGCGCCTGAATCTCGATCGGTTTGCCCGTGCGGGGTGTCACCACCCAATCGCCCACCTTGGCGTCCATCCAGGTTAATTGCACCCCGGGTTCGCCTGCGTAGATCAGCCCGTCCTCGGGGTCGAGGTGAATGTTGTAGCGGGTGCCCCGACGATGCCAGTCAATCGTTTCGGCCAAGGCAGGAAAGACTTCTTCGAGCAGGTCGATGTCGTCAGTCGCGTCAACATAAGCGCGTACGGCTTCGAAGTACCACAGCACGGCATCGACGGTGTTGTATTCCGGTTGCTGCCCCGATTCGGGGAAGACGTTGGGCAACATGCCCCGATCGAGATAGCGAGCAAAGGTGCGCAGGATGGGTCGGGCTAATTCGGGGCGGCCCGTGGCGATCGCCAGTCCGGGCAAAGCAATCGCCAGATCGCGTCCCCAATCGCTAAACCAGGGATATCCGGCAATCACCGATTGACCGTCCGGCTCCCCCTGCAGCGGACGAGCCACGATAAATTGGTCGGCAGCTAGGACGAGCTGTTCGCTCCAGTCGGGTCTGTCGGGATTGGGCGCGACAGCTTGCCAGCGGTTCAGCAGGTGCGTATCGCGATCGCGACGATCGCCCAGCGCTTTTTCCCCATCCAGTGACGGTGACGCCTGAGTGCTGGCCGCAAGGGTCAAGCTTTCCCCCGGCCTCAGAGTGGTATTGAGGGTGGCGGCATGGAGATGATTCTCGCGATCGCCAGTACCGCGATACTGTTCCATTGCCAGCGAGTAATTGCGATACCATTCCCGTTTGAGTTCGAAATGATTTGTCGGGGCCAAGATGTAAAACGGCGTGGCCTCTGGAAAGGCTCGAACGCAGATTCCATTGGCTAACGGCTCGATCTGCCAGTCTCCCTCAGTGCTGCCGCCGTGGTGGTCGCGGTAGTTGACCAGCACTTTGATGGAGAGGGCGATCGGAGATTGAGTGCGCTGGAGGGAATAGTTGATGTAGGTGGTGTTTTCGCCCGCTTGCATCCAAATGCGCTTGTGCAAGCGGGCATCGGCGATCGCGTAGGTCCAGTGGGGAACTGTACCGTCCAGTTGAAAGCTCTCGATATGGCGATCGCCCCGAGGTTCAACTGCGCCATCCGCCCAGCAATTGGTGTAGAGGGGATAGATCTGCTGTCGGTCAGTGGCTGTTTCCTCCAATCGAGTCAGTAATAGGTGGCGTTGTAGGGGAAGATCGAGGGCGGCCACGAGTAGGCCGTGATAGTGGCGGGTTAGATGTCCGGCGATCGTGCCGCAGGCGTAACCCCCAATGCCATTAGTGACTAGCCACTCGCGAGAGCCTGCTGCCGATAAGTGACCGCAAATCGCTCGCCCAAATCGAATGGTCATAGTGCGTCACTTATACAGGTCTAGATCGAGTATGGCGACCGAGCGAGCAGGATAGCCTCAGCGAGCGGCCCGAGCAGATCTCCAAGGTTTTTCCGAGCCCCTAAGCTGCTATTGTCCTCGAATCTGTCCGGTGACTAACCCTCTAACCCAGTTTTGCCGCTGCCGTTCTGACAATTGCTGCTGCCGACTTGGGCAAACTAACTCAATCAGAAGGCCAGTGAGAACTTGCCGTGCGTGCTGACGATTGCTACTGAGACTCGATGGGGGGATCGACTCGGCGTCGGTCGCTAGAAGGCGTGGCGGCACGAGCCGCTTTGCTCTCGCTGGACTTATCTCCACACGCACCTTTTAACGTGAATGTCCATGCACTCTCCTATGGCTGTAACGACAAATCCACCAAAGGTACTTGCTCCCTCCTCAGCGCCATCTCCCCAGAACGCTGCCCTCTCAGTACGAGGATTGAGCAAGACTTATCGTACTGGTTTTTGGCTGAACAAAGTTGTCACCCCGCTCAAAGACTGTACCCTCACGGTTGCCCGAGGGGAAACCTACGGTTTATTGGGTCCCAATGGGGCGGGCAAAACCACCACAATTAAATGCCTGCTCGGCATCATTCAAGCCAGTTCCGGTAGCGGCACCATCCTCGATTGCCCCTTAGGCGATCCCAGCATTAAACAACAGGTGGGCTATCTGCCCGAAAACGCTTATCTGTACGACTATTTGACGGGCTGGGAGTTTTTACAATTTTCTGGAGAGCTCTTCCAAATCCCTCGCAAAGTCTTAAAAGAGCGAATTCCGCAGCTGTTAGAAGAAGTCGGCTTGCCCGTCGATACCGCCCGCAATCGACAGTTGCGCAAATACTCTAAGGGCATGATGCAGCGGGTGGGAATGGCTCAAGCCCTGATTAACAATCCCGAGCTGGTTTTTCTCGACGAACCCATGTCCGGCCTCGATCCGGTGGGTCGGGCTCAATTCAGGGAAATTATCCTCAATCTCAAGCGGCAAGGCAAAACCGTCTTTTTCAACAGCCACGTTCTGTCAGATGTGGAAGCGATTTGCGATCGCGTCGGTTTGCTAATCCAAGGGGATATGGTGGCGCAGGGCACCCTAGAAGAACTCTTAGCCAGCCAGTCGGGCTATCGCGTTCGGGGAATTGGCGGCGAGCTCGAATCACTTTCCCGCCAACTGCAAAACTGGGAGTTGCTCTCCCCTACCTCCGCATCGCTCGAATCTGCACTGTGGTCTGGAGATTGGCTGGGTCAAACGGGGGACTGCACGACTATGCTGCAACAATTGGGAGCTCAGTTGGTCGAGCTCCGCCAGCACAAGCAATCCCTAGAGGACTTTTTTCTGCACGAGGTTCGCGCTCGACAAGCCGAGGCCGCTGACAAGGTTCGATGATGCCGGTCGGGCGATCGAATACGTTCAACTTCTGCGGATTTGTCAACAGATCGGGGACGAGCATTTGCAAGTCGCTATCCATAGGGGCCAAGTCGGCTTCTGGCAGCTCGATCGCCCACAATCTAAGGCGATTTCCAGCTCAGAAGTTACCGGGCGATCGAGCTCTGTCAGTGCAGTTCGCGATCGCCGCTGGCAGATTGCGAGAGCCCATCAGCAGCCTCGACCTTACCCTAGCGGTACTCTAGAGTGAGTCAGACGTTGTGGTTCGCCCGAGACATGACCTCACCCCGAGCAGACTTCGATACCCCCTGGAAGGAGATGCTGGAGCTCTATTTTGAGCCCTGTCTCCGGCTCTTCTTCCCCGCCGCTCAGGCCCAAATCGACTGGTCGCGTCCCTACGAGTTTCTCGACAAAGAGCTCCAGCAGATCGCCCGCGATGCCGAATTGGGCCGTCGTTATGCGGACAAACTGGTGCGGGTTTGGCTGCTCGACGGACGGGACCTGTGGATTCTCATTCATGTGGAAGTGCAGGGCCAGAGAGATGACTCTTTCCCCGAGCGCATGTATATCTACAACACCCGCATTGCCGAGCGCTACGGTCACCCCGTGGCGAGTTTAGCCATCCTCTGCGACACCAGTCCCAACTGGCAGCCCAGCGAGTTTGTGCGCGAGGTCTTGGGCTGTCGCCTGGAATTCCGCTTTCTCACAGCAAAGTTGCTAGGCTACAAGCAGCGCTGGGCCGAATTGGAGGCCAGCAGCAATCCGTTTGCAACCGTTGCGATGGCTCACCTGCAGGCGCAGGCCACTCGTGGGGACGAGCGCGATCGCCTGCAGTGGAAACTGCGGTTGATTCGGCGGCTGTACGAACGGGGCTACGAGCGCGAGGATATCATCCAGCTCTTTCACTTCATCGATTGGGTGATGGCATTGCCGGAGGAGTTGGAGCAAGAGGTTTGGGAGGAGATTCAAGCTTACGAGCGGGAGCAGAGGATGCCTTACATCAGCAGTGTGGAAAGAATCGGTCTGGCCAAAGGGCTCGAACAAGGGCTCGAACAGGGGCTCGAACGAGGGCTCGAACAAGGGCTCGAACAAGGGCTCGAACAAGGGCTCGAACAAGGGCTCGAACAAGGGCTCGAACAAGGGCTCGAACAGGGGCGACAACAAGAAGCGCTCCGTATGCTACTGCGTTTAATGGAACGTCGGTTTGGTTCTATTCCGAGTTCACTTCAGACTCAACTTCAGGAGCTGACCGTAGTGCAGCTAGAGGAGCTACTCGATACAGCTTTAACCGCTGCCTCACTCAAACAACTGGCCGAATACTTGGAGGTTCTCCGAACGGTAAATTCTGATGGAGAAAATGCCTAAGAGGCAAATCCATCAAAGAAAGGCGTCCAGTTAATGGACGCCTATTGATGAGTGTGAAGGAGTAACTTCTCTGTAACCTTAGTAGGCCAATCCCATGCTGCGGCTGGTCTCAGCACCGAGATAGACGCGGATACTCAAAAAGTCAGTCGGGCAAGCCGTTTCGCAACGCTTGCAGCCAACGCAATCTTCGGTACGGGGAGAAGCAGCAATAGTGCCAGCCTTATTCCCACCGTCCCAGGGCACCATTTCCAGAACATCAGTAGGACAAGCGCGGACGCACTGGGTGCAGCCAATACAGGTGTCGTAGATTTTAACGGCGTGAGACATTCAAAGAGCTCCAGCGAATATGATGAGTGCTACCAGATTTGTTATGGCATTAGTTTACCGTAGACTTCTGAAGCCCCTAAATGGGGACACAAAAGTTTAACTACTTTTTAATCTGCTCGATCGCCTTCTATCCCCGAACCTGGAACTCAGGTCTGGTAGTTCTTTCAGACTGACCCCAGACTAAGCTAGGGCCGAGCCATCCGCCCAAGTTTCCGGTATATCTTGCCAGCGACCGTTCCCCACTGCCTGCAGGGCTTCTTTAAGGGAAATGCTGCCTGCATACAGAGCCTTGCCGACGATCGCCCCGACTACGGCAGCCCCCGCCCGCCCTGGGGAGCATAGGGGGAGCAGGGCTAGCAGATCGGTAATAGAACTAATGCCCCCCGATGCGATCGCCGGAACGGACGAGACCTCGGTCACCGCCCTCAGTTGTTCGATGTTAGGGCCGCTGAGGGTGCCGTCGCGATGAATATCGGTGTAGATAATGGCGGCGATCGCATGCTGGCAAACCTGCTCGACCAAATCGGTCGCCTTCACCTCGGTAGTATCCACCCAGCCCCGCGTGGCCACCTTGCCGTTACGGGCATCAATGCCGACGGCAATGCGATGGGGATGGCGATCGCACATCAGAGCTAAGAGCTCCGGCTGCTCCACCGCCAGCGTACCCACGATGACGCGATCTACCCCAAAGCCCAACAGTTGCTCGGCTGTGACCAGCGATCGCACCCCTCCCCCCACCTGCACGGGGATATCGAGGGCGGAGACAATCGCTCGAATCGCCTCAAAATTAACCGGCTCTCCCGTTTTCGCCCCGTCCAGATCCACCAAATGCAGGCGGGTAGCCCCTGCATCAGCCCAACGACGGGCCATCGCCACCGGATCGTCCCCAAACACCTCCGAGCGATCGTAATCCCCCTGAAACAGGCGCACGCAGCGCCCCCCCAGCAGGTCAATAGCTGGAATGACTTCCATATCGAGCCTCCCATTCAAACGCGATGTTCACTGTACCGCTAACTGGTCGACCCTCCGAACCCCTGCGATCTCCGAATAGAGCGTCGAGCCATTCCCCATTCGACCCCCCGATTTCCCTAGCCGGTCAACCCTCTACGGGTGCTGCTCTTCCACTCAAATGGGCCGCACGATCGCGATCGCTTGCCGCCAGATCAACTGCTCGGCCCCACTACTATCGATCAAACAAATGCAATCGGGATCGATCCATTGGATGCTGCCCGCTATTAGATCGGAGGTTTGGAGTTTTATCTCTACAGTGCGATGGGTTTGAATCAGCGCCTGCAGCCAGCGAGTACTGGGAATGCTCGTATTGAGTTCTGTCACACACCTACTTCGAAGTAACTATCGCTAGCTAGTATATGAAATTCAAGCGGCGTCGGCAGAACTCTGTCCCACAGAAAGCATTTTCAAGGTGAGTCGTATATCTTCTGTGCCGAAGGAGGTTGGAGGTTCTGGATTTGAGTATTAGAGCGTATGCGGTCCACCTGAAAATTGCTCTAACGCGATAGACTTTGGAAGATATTCGCGGGGACAAACTGTGCCATTCGATCGCATGAGTGGGATTTTACTGCATCCCACCTCTCTACCCAGTCCGTTTGGCATTGGCGATATGGGGCCAACCGCCTACCAGTTCGTCGATTTTTTGGTGGCGGGCGGCCAGAAATTGTGGCAAATTCTGCCATTAGGGCCGACGGGATTTGGGAATTCACCCTATGCTTGTTATTCGGCGATCGCGGGCAACCCCTTGCTGATCAGCCCCGAATTGCTGGCGCAGGCGGGCTGGCTCGATCCTCAAGATTGGCAAACCACCGCCGAGTGGCCGCAACTCCAGGCTCAATTTCCGGGTTTAGTCGATTACCCCGCCACGATCCGGCTCAAGCGCCATTTGATGCGCACGGCGTTTGCGCGCTTTAAGGCAGATGCGAGCGATACCCGACACAAAGACTTTCAAGTGTTTTGTCAGGCAGAAGCTGATTGGCTGGACGACTATGCTCTCTTTGCGGTCCTGCATGCAGCTCACGAGGGTTGCGAGTGGTGCGATTGGCCGGATATCGAGGGGGCGAGTATTGCACGGCGGGAGCCAGAGGCGATCGCTGCTGCCCGCCAGATGTATGCGGATGAAATTGAATATCGTCAGTTTGTCGAGTTTGTGTTTTTGCAGCAATGGCTCGATCTCAAAGCCTATGCGGGCAAGCACGATGTCAAAATTTTCGGCGATGTGCCCATTTACGTGGCCTATAACAGTGCCGATGTTTGGGCCAACCGCGAACGGTTTTACCTCGACGAAGACTGCAAACCGGAGCAAGTGGCTGGCGTCCCGCCCGACTATTTCAGCGATACTGGCCAGCTGTGGGGCAATCCAATTTACCGCTGGGATGTACTGAAAGAGCGCGGTTACGACTGGTGGATCTTCCGGTTTCAGCACCTACTGCGGTTTGTGGACGTTGTACGCATCGATCATTTCCGGGCCTTTGAAGCTTATTGGTCGGTGCCGGGGGGTGCCGAGACGGCGATTGAGGGCAAATGGGTGGAAGGACCGGGGGCACATTTTTTTGAAGTATTGCGCGATCGCCTGGGACAGTTGCCGATTGTGGCAGAAGACTTGGGGGTGATTACTCCCGAAGTGGAAGCTCTGCGGGACCAATTCCAATTTCCCGGCATGCGGATTTTGCAGTTTGCCTTTGACGGCAACCCCAACAACCCCTACCTTCCGTTTAACTACGTTCGCAATTGCGCCGTCTACACTGGAACCCACGATAACGACACGATGGTGGGATGGTTTTACGGAGAACACATGCGGCCCGATCGAGGCTACGGCATCGCCCCTCACGAACGCCAGAATGTGCTCCGCTATCTGGGCTATCGCTCCCTCGATGACATCCGCCATGACGGCATTCATTGGGACTTTATTCGCATGGCAATGTCTTCTGTGGCAGATATCGCCGTCATTCCCCTGCAGGATGTGTTGGGGCTCGATCGCGACTCCCGCATGAATTTCCCCGCAACAGTGACGGAGAACTGGCAGTGGCGGTTTACCTCCGATTTACTCTCTTCTGAGGTGGTGGAAAAACTGGCCGACCTGTGCTCGATCTACAATCGCATCTCGTCAGAGCAGCACCATCAGAGACTGCACCGGCTGAGACATTGAGGTGAGGGCGAGGTGTCTTAGCGCGAGGGCAATTGGCGATCGCGACTGGGCATTGGGGATGCGCATATCGGATTGACTACCACAACTTCTTATATCTTTCTGAGCTGAGCAATGCCATCCGACCTGCTACGACAACTAGCGACGATCGCAGCCATTTTGGGCGCATTCCTCGTCAATGTACTCTCCAATTTCTATCCCCTCAATGGGCTCAACATTGGCGAGATTTCTAACACCCTTTTTGCCGGCGTACAAATTACGCCGGCCAGCTACGCCTTTGCCATTTGGGGCCTCATTTATCTGGCCCTATTTTCTTTTGGCGTCTATCAACTGCTCCCCGCCCAACGACAAAATCCCAGCTTGCGCCGCATAGGATATCGACTGGTGTGGGCCTGTATCGCCCAAGCTATTTGGGTCTTTCTGTTTCTCTCTCGCCAGTTCCTCTTATCCCTTCTGGCTATGCTGGGTATCTTGCTGCCCCTGATTGCCATCTACCTGAGGCTGGAGGTGGGCCAGCAACGAGTCTCCCCCCAAGAACAATGGCTCGTCCGCCAGCCCATCAGCATCTACCTGGGCTGGATTACCGTCGCCACAGTCGTCAACGTTGCCATAGCCCTCTCTGCTCTAGACTGGAGCGGTTGGGGGATTTCACCGCCTGTCTGGACCGCAATTTTAATCATTGTGAGTGCGGCGATCGCCACGATCGCTGCCACCCATCGAAAAGATGCAGCCTATCCTCTCGTGATTGTCTGGGCCTCGATCGCGATCGCAGTCCGGCAGCATGCTATTCCTCTCATTGCTGTGACTGCGATAGTCGCCTCTGTCTTCCTGAGCTTGCTGGTTTTGGCGACCCAGTTGAGGAAGGGCGATCGCAGTTCTCTCCCTAGCCTTTAATGCCGCTACCCGACTCTGAGGGAATGATGAACTGCTGCAGGGCGGCAAAAAAGCCCAAGACTGGCAGGATCGAGAGGATGGAGCCAGCGGCGATCGCCCGCCAATCTGCCGAAAAGGCACTCGCCAAATTGGCCACCCCCAAAGGCAACGTAAACCGTTGGGGATCGTCCAACATCACCAGTGGCCACAAAAAATCTCCCCACATACCCACAAAGGTAAAGATCGCTAGGGTGGTCAGCGCAGATCGAATCGATGGAAGCATGACATTCCACCAAATTCCGATAGGACTGCAGCCATCAATGCGAGCAGCCTCTTCCAGTTCTAGAGGAACCGTTTGGAAGGCTTGGCGCAAGAGGAAAATCCCGAAAGCTGAAGTGGCATAGGGAAAGACTAACCCTAAATAGGTATTTTTTAAATTCAGTTGAACGGCAAGAACGTATAGCGGAATCATCGTAATTTGAAAGGGAATAGCACTAGTGCCGACAATTCCCCAGAAAATAAGGGATTTGCCGCGAAACTCGAGACGCGCGAGGGGATAGGCGGCGAGGGAGCAAAAGAGGAGATTGCAGACAACGGCGATCGCCGACACCACCGAACTGTTCCATAAATATTGCGGGAAGGGATTATCTCGCCAAACGCGGCCAAAGTTTTCCAACGTCGGAGCTTGTGGAATCAGTTGAGGGGGATAGGCAAAGATATTTTCGCTGGGGGATTTGAGGGCAGTGCTGAAGAGCCAGAGGATGGGTCCGACGGCGACAATGGCGATCGCCACCAACAGCCAGTAGTTGCGCAGCGCTGTCCAAATGGCTCGCTTCACAATTGGATTCCTCGAATGTGTAAGAGGCGAGCCGCGGATAGAGATAATCCCACAACAATCGCAAACAGAACCACTCCGATTGCCGCCGCATACCCCATGTCTAAATCGCTAAAGCCTTTTTCGTACAGATAGTACACCAGTGTCTTCGTACTGTTGGCCGGACCGCCATTGGGAGAGATCGCGTAGATTTCTTCAAAGACTTTCATAGAAGCGATCGCCGCTAACACTCCCACTAGAAACAGATAGGGTCTCATCAACGGCACCGTAATATCCCAATGTTTCTGCCAGCCATCCGAGCCATCAATCTCAGCCGCTTCGTAAACATTTTGAGGAATAGACTGCAATCCGGCCAGATAAATCACCATATAATAACCCAACCCCTTCCAAACCGTGACAGCAATAATGGCCAGCAGAGCCAAATTGGGATCGGTCAGCCAGGGGATACGAATCTCTCGGAAGGTGAGTAAAGATAGCAGAAAATTTAGTAGTCCATTCTCGGCATAAATCCATTTCCAAGCAAGCCCGGCAACCACAACGGAAACAACCACTGGCAGATAGTAGAGTACGCGAAAGGTGTGAATGCCTTTCAGCTTTTGGTTGACTAGAATCGCTAAAATAAGAGGCAAAAAAATGAGTGCTGGAACGGCAACGGCTAAGTAGACGAGTGTATTGCCAAGCACTTTCCAAAAGAGGCGATCGCCTGCTAAGTCGATATAATTCTGGAGTCCGTGAAAGTGCGGAGGACTGAGGAGATCGTAGCTGGTCAGACTGTAGTAGATGGCTTGTAGAGCAGGCCAGAATGAGACAATCCCCAACACTAATAGAGCGGGGAAAAGGAATAGATAGGGAGTCCAGGGGGAGCGATCGCTCATATTAACTGGTTCCACTGTTGAGCTGCTGTGCTAACAGCTTGTTCGACAGTTTTACTGCCCAACATTGCCAGTTGCAACTGGTCGTAGATGAGGGTTTGCAGTTTATCTAACCCCTCCACTGGGGGAATCAGGACTTCGGCGTTCGGTAATTGTCGGGCACTGACGATGCGGGCTTTGTCGAGGATGGTTGCGCCACCTTCAGAGAAAAAGGCCGATCGAGTGCTGGCGATCGTAGAGGGTAAGGTGTTGGCAAGTTTGGAAAATTCTAATTGATTGCGATCGCTGGTGACAAACAGCGCGAACTGGAGGGCGAGATCGATGTTGCGGGCCTGTTTGGGAATGGCGACATTCATAACACTGGCACTCTTGACGCCGCTGGAACCGGAAATTTGCGCCGTCACATCCGTCACACTGGCAATACTGGGAGCATTTTCAGCCACCTGCACTAACAACTGCGGTCCTGTCAGCAGCATGGCCAACTCCCCCGCCTGATAGAGCTCGATCGCCCTTCGATGACTCTCCGTCAGCATTTCTCGCGGCACAACCCCCTGCTGGAATAAGTCCACCCAATAGCCAAAAGCTGCCCGCCCTGCCGCCGAGTCAAAAGCTGCCCGACCATCGGGAGCGAGCAGTTGCAGACCCATCTGCACCATCGACTCCAGTACCTGCGAGCCATCCATCGTCAGCAAAAAGGCTAATTTATCCGTGTTTGAGGCAATTTGGGTTGCGGCGCTCGCGAGCTCCTCATAGGTCTGAGGTGGCTTGTCGGGATCGAGACCGGCCCGCGCGAACAGATCGCGGTTGTAAGCCGCAATATCGGTGGCTACGTACCAAGGCAATCCGAAGGTGGTCTCTCCTAACTGATTGGCTTTCCAGAGGTTGGGGAAATAGTTCGCCCGATTTTCCGCCCCTACTAGCTGTCCCAAATCGACTAAGGCGTCTTTTTCTGCCAGCTTCGTCGCAAACTGCGGATTGAGATTGACGACATCTGGGCCTGTCCGAGCGGCGATCGCCGTCAGAATTTTGTCCTTCATCTCCCCCCAAGGCACATCCACCCACTGCACTGTCACGCCCGGATGTTGTTGTTCGAATTGGGCAACCAAAGCGGCCATGTACTCGTTAAAGGTGGGTTTGAGCTGCATGGTCCAGAAGGTCAGCTCGTTGTTGGAATTGCCTCCCGTCGGGCTGGTGGCGGCAGCGCAAGCCCCGAGGGTGAAAGCAGCAGAGGCGCTCAGAAATTGACGGCGGGAAAGGGGCATGAAGCTGAATGGGGGAGATCGTGTTGCTAGGCAGTATATCCCCTCAGTTCCAGGTGCCGACCGAGATACTGCGAAGAAGCGATCTGCACCCATCTTCACCTCCACCTACCTGAGTTTATAAAAGCATGTATTATGAGGAGTTCGAATACCTCTGTCAATGTTTTTTTATAGATTCTTCTGGAAGAAGCCCCTATAAAAATAATGCTATGCTACCCTAGCAAGGAGCATACTTATAAGACATTAGATTGGGTATACCAGTTATTGTCAGTATGCAGCAGTGCTTCTATATTGTGCTCCCACCAAACTGGTCGTCATAAAAACGAATTTATCGTAAAGTAAAATACTCTCCAAGTATGGGAAAAGTACTTTTATGACATATATGCTTGCAAGCTGTTGTCTAAGTCATAAGGTAAATCGTTATGTCTATGTCTCCTGCAGCGCCATGTCCTCCTATTCGAGGGCTAGACCCCTCATCCATCCGCCAAAATCTAGGACTTACCTATGATGAGATGGCAAAGATTATGAAGGTCAGCCCAGAAACCATTAGAGGATGGGAGCCTGGTAAGTGCGAGCTGCCAGCCCCTGATGTCTTCGAGACACTCAAAAGCTTGCAAGAAGTCATTGCTCTTGGCCTCTCTGTATACACACCTGAAGGATTTAAAAAGTTTATAAGAACCCGTTTGAAAGTGTTTTCTGGCCTTGCTGCCTACGATCTCCTGCAAGCGGGCAAGTTCGATCTTGTTTTGTCGGCCCTAGCTAAAGACTATGAGGGTGCTTTCTGACAACTGATGAGCCTAGAAGACTTTTGTTCCCCTTGGTCTGGCCATGCCATTCGGCACATTCCAGATGCTCCAGACAATACAATATTTGATTTTGGAAACGTTAGGAGGGTTCGTGAACATCGCTGGAATTATGCTGGAGAAAGGACAATATATCTAGCTAAGAGTCAAGATGTTGCTCTTGGAGAGTATGCTCGCCATTTTAGAGAGAGTAGGCCAGGTCTAGCCGGGCAAGCTCTGTCTCGGAAGGTTTATAGTATCGAGATTAAGCTAGAGAGCACTATCAACCTATGCAATAAAGCTATTTGGGATAACTTCGGTGTGGTAAAAGGCCCCCATAGCTTCATGGATGAGCAAATTGCTCGAAGTGTTGCCAGATCGATCCGTACTGCTACACCTGCGCAAGGCATTTTTGTCCCTTCTATGTGCTTTCTCGATAACTTAGAAAAATGGAATCTGGTTTTATTTCTGGAGAAGCTGCCTAATAGTCCTCGACAATGTTTAATCTCTGCAGAGCTAATAGGACGCTTTTCCATCCAAGTAAAATGCACTTAGTAAGGTAATCCTGGTAACCAATCCAAATTTTAATAGAAATGAGAGATAAATCGAGTAGTAGTTCTGCTTCTCGAATATCTTGAATGGTAGAGTAATAAGAAATTCTTTCTTGGTAAGGGCTTGAAAATTGGCAAGACTGCAGCTAGCTCAAAAGCACTGCGGCAGCTTGACTTATAAATACTTCAATCAAAGGTAGTGCCCTGGAAGTAAGGAGCGAGTGTTCGAAAGGCAAAGATTTTAGCGCCTCATATCCTGAATCGTTCAGGATTAACCAATCACATAGTTGCTTAATGTAGTGAGTTTGACATGAGTCCAGAAATATAAGCAGTATATATTTCAACTCTTTAATGAGTACTAATACTTAGGAGACAAAAATACTTTTCTAGTATTATCTCAGAAAGATCCTAGAAACTCACATCGATTGTCAGCTAATATTAATTGGAAGTATCTCTAAAGTAAGTGGCTCACGATAAATATCGTACAAGCACCTATCTCCACTCTTCTGCTATTGAGTGTTACTGGGGCACTACTATATAGACAAAGTATTGATAGTACCATAAATTCCTTCATTTGAATGCTTCCCAAGTGAGAGTCTGGCTCATGAGTGAAATTCACGGAATCAAATCATTGAGAGGAATTAATGGGCTAACTCAAGTTGAGCTAGCGGAAAAAGTAGGTATAGCTAAACAGACGCTAGAGAATTGGGAAAAGGGCAAGTGCGATAAGACAATCAAGAAGATTTATATGCTCTGTCAATCTCTCAATTGCAGCTTGGAGGAGCTAGTTAAAATAATAGAGGGCGATCGAGATCTGAGAATCTATTCAGATCGGGATGAAACTAGTCTCGTAGAGAAGGAGGATGTAGAACTCCTAAGTAGGTATCTTTTGATTAGATCTCAAAGCAGTTCAAACAAAGAAAAAAATCTGAAAAGTTTAATCGATGAAATCCGAGCAGAAAAGCGGCGAGATGCTTTTGTAAAGATGCTTGTGACTTCCGAGTTAATCACTAATTCTCTAAATAGATTCTATAAACATAAAGATATGGAGGAATATACAAAGACGGCAGAATATCGAGAAACAGTCATAACAATTCTGAGCGTACAGCGTATGATAAATAGTCTACGATCGCAAAAAAATCCATTAGACATAGACACGTTCAGAAATATTGTTCAGAAAGCTTATATATCTAGCAAGGTTTTGATAGAAAAATCTAGGTATGGAGATGAAGAGTATGCAAGAAAAAAAGTGTTTCAAACTGATGCTCTTACTGGATATATAATTTCTTGGAATCCAGGGCAAAGATCGAGTAAGCATCACCATGGGAATTCTCTAGATGCAATCAAGGTTGTTTCTGGTCAAATGACACATGGGAAATTCAAGCCGCACACAAATAGAAAAAATCAGATTGAATTTGAAGGCGTAGATGAATCGAAGAAAGCAAGTGACAAGCTTTCTCACAATCAGCTCTACCAGTGTTTCCATCAGGACGCATGGGTATTAATAGACAGGTTATACGGCCATCATATTTTAAACGAGTCAGATAAAGGTTTAATTACTTTTCACCTGAGATTGGGAACTCAGCCCTTTGATGCGCGTTGGATTGGCTCAGGAGCATCTGACTGGAGTTGGAGAGGGATTCGTTTCTATTTGCTATGAGTAGGGGGTCAAATTTGTATTAGACGATGAAGGTTTAGGATGTCTAGTCAAGAATTAACCCTGATTGTTAGCGACTATCGTCGTTTCCCTTTGCCTGCCGCCAACTTGCTCTTCTTTTGCTTCGGCTTCGCGTGGGTCTTCTCGTAATATTCGTCATAGCCTGCATAAATGCGAAACTCCCCATCCCGAATATCGACCACCTTAGTGGCCACCTGCCGAATGAAATAGCGATCGTGAGACACCACCAACACTGTACCGTCGTAATGCTTTAAGGCATTCTCCAAAGTTTCCTTCGCCGGAATATCCAGATGGTTGGTGGGCTCGTCCAGTACGAGCAGATTGGCCTTGCGCAGCAGCATCTTGGCAAGTGCCAACCGCCCCTTCTCACCCCCACTCAACGCCTCAACCGGCTTAAATACGGTGTCATTCGAAAACAAAAACTGCCCCAACATCGTCCGCACCTCTTCATCCTTCAGGTGGGGTGCTTCATCGTGGATGGTGTTCATCACCGTTTTGGTCAGGTCGAGGGCATCCGCCTGATTCTGGGCGAAATAGCTGGGCAAAACGTTGTGCCCCAACGCGATCGCCCCATCCATCGGCTCCTCTTCCCCCACAATCAGCCGCAACAACGACGACTTGCCGCAGCCATTGGGACCGAGGAACGCCACTCGCTCGCCCCTCTCCACCTCCAACGCAGCGCCGAGATAGAGCAGATCGTCGCCATATCCATGGGTCAAATCCGAGATCTCCACCACCATGCGCCCGCTGCGAGGGGCAGGCGGGAAACGGAACTGTAAAGACTTCAACTGGGACTGAGGTGCATCAATGCGATCGATCTTGGCGAGCTGCTTCTCCCGCGATTTAGCCTGCGTGCTCCGCGTCGCACTGGCTCGAAACTTATCCACAAACGCCTGCTGCTGGGCCAGCTCCTTTTGCTGCCGATCGAAGGCACTCACCTGAGCCGCAGCCGCTTCCTCCTTCTGCGCCAAATAGCGACTGTAATTCCCCACATACGTACTCGAAACCCCGCGTTCCGTTTCCACAATGTGGGTACAGAGGCGATCGAGAAAATGGCGATCGTGGGACACAATCACCATCGGCTGCTTCAATCCCTTAAGATAGGTCTCCAACCACTCAATCGTCTTTAAATCCAAATGGTTGGTGGGCTCGTCCAGTAGTAGAATATCTGGCTCCTGCAACAGCACCTTGCCCAAACTAATCCGCATCTGCCAGCCCCCCGAAAACTCGCTGATGAGGCGATCGCCATCTCCTGGCGCAAACCCCACCTCGGGCATCATCTTCTCAATCTGACTTTCGAGGGCATAGCCATCCATCCCCTCAAATTCCCGCTGCAGGCGATCCATCTTTTTCAGCAGCTTTTCCAGTTCCTCCGCATCATCCGGCGTAATTGTCTCCAATCGCTTCTGGATGACCTTCTGCTGCTGCTGGTTTTCATTCGCCTCTGCGAACACCGTCCAAAACTCGTCGCGCACGCAGCGATCGAGCTCCCCCTCAAACTCCTGAGTCAGATAGGCAATATTGAGGGACGCCGGACGCACCACCTGACCGGCCGTCGGCTCGATTTCCCCCGCCACAATTTTGAGCTGCGTTGTTTTCCCCGCACCATTCACCCCCACCAAGCCAATCCGCTGACCCGGTTTTACCTCCCAAGTCACGTCTTTGAGCACTTCGTTATTGGGATAAATTTTGGCAATACGTTCCAGGCGCAGCATGGCAAATCCAACGGGAGGGGTGAGTCTTCGGGTGAGGGGTTAAAGGCTCTCGTGCCCGCCAGCCGCTCTATCCTGATGAGTCAGAGACCGCAGGCTAGCTGTCCTTACAAATCGTGACGAATTGTAAGAGTCTTTCAAAATGTAACAGAACTTGGGCGAGCCCGCACATCACTGCACAGCCCCTCCGCATCACAGAGATAGCGTTGCTCGCACGCCATCCCCCCATACAGAATGCCCAAATCGCTACACCGCTCGCACCAGTTGAGGCACCCGCACCAAATCCTCCTGAATCAATAGCTCGCCAATTTGAATGGCATTGAGGGCAGCCCCTTTGCGAATTTGGTCGCCACACAGCCACAAATCGAGGCAATTGGGATGGGAAATATCCTGACGGATGCGTCCCACGGCCACATCGTCATTGCCGCTGACATCGACAGGCATGGGGAAGCGGTTCGCCTGCCAGTCATCAATCAACATCGTGCCGGGAGCATTAGCAATAATCTGCTTTGCTTCTGCGGCATCGAAGGGGCGATCGAACTCGATGTTGACCGCTTCGGCATGGGCGCGCAATACCGGCACGCGGACACAGGTGGCTGTTAGGCGCAGGTCGGGGATGTGCATCATCTTGCGCGCCTCGTTCACCATCTTCATTTCTTCTTGGCAGTACCCCTCGTCGTTCACGGGGGAATTGTGCAAGAACAGGTTAAAGGCGATTGGGTGCGGAAAAACTTGGGGATTGGCAGGGCGATCGGCCAGCAGGTCGGCAGCTTGGCTCTCCAACTCCTGCATGGCACGGGCTCCAGCACCGCTGGCAGATTGGTAGGTGGACACCACAATCCGCCGAATCGGGTTAACGCGATGCAGGGGATAAACCGCTACGCACATGAGAATGGTGGTGCAGTTGGGGTTTGCAATCAGTCCTTTGTGGTGCCGCGCGTCACCGGGGTTCACTTCGGGAATGACCAGTGGCGTGTCGGGGTCCATGCGAAAGGCGCTGGAGTTATCGATCGCGACAGCGCCGCTGGAGATGATGTTATCGGCCCACTGTTTCGAGATGCTGCCGCCTGCGGAGGCAAAAATAATGTCGAGCCCCTTAAAAGCATCAGCATTGACCGCTTCAACCGTCAGAGTCTCTCCTTTAAAGTCGAGAGTGTTACCGGCAGAGCGTTCCGAAGCCAACAGCTTGAGTTGGGAGACTGGAAAGTTGCGCTCGGCCAACAGAGCAATCAATTCCTCGCCCACTGCTCCCGTTGCACCTAAGATGCCAACCCGAAATTCTCGACTCATGAGGATACCCTCGCTTCTTAGGGTTTTAAAAAGTGATTTATTTTCAACGGTATCACGGATGACAGAAGCGATGCGACGATCGCCGAGCGCGATCGCCAGATACACCTCCAATGAGTCTCTGGGAGACTTGGCCTACAATAAAGAGACAAAACCCACCCCATTGACTGGAGATTGCACCCATGTCTGCGGACACCCTCGAACTCACTCCCGAAAATGTTGAAATAGTACTGGACGAGTTACGCCCCTACCTGATGGCTGATGGCGGCAACGTGGAGCTAGTCGAACTGGATGGTCCGGTGGTCAAGCTGCGCCTGCAAGGGGCTTGCGGTTCCTGTCCCAGTTCCACCTATACTCTCAAGATGGGTATCGAACGCAAGCTGCGTATGACGATTCCCGACATCATCGAAGTGGAACAGGTTGCGTAACGCTCCCGATCCTTTGCCACAAGTACTTGATGCGATCGCGGTTGGCTCGAGAGACTTCAATTCTCTCGAACCAGCCGCTGTTTAGTCAGCGATCGGAAAATGCGAGGACTTATGGAGTCAAAAAGGTTAACTTTCTCTTCACTTTGCAAGTGTATATCTCTACGAAAGAGCAGATGCATTGCATCCAAAAAAGTTTACTGAGATTGCAGAATATTATCTGCTGTACAAAACTTCAAAAATTGCTCGCTAAATTGAGAATTGCGTATAGGCAGTAGCCTGCTAGTGAGTGGAGCAACCCAATTGGGAGTTTCTAGCCCAACAGTTGTTGTACCACTACTTCCACTTAAGCCGAAATCAGCTCGTCGTGCTTCAGCCAAGCGTAATTAGCCATTTCTCCTACCACAATGCAGTAGGAAACGATTTCTGCTGCGGCATTGCGAACCTTTGCCGGATCGATGCCTGCCGAAATCTGCGATAGCAGTTGGGCGAGTTTAGTCTGCTCTTCGCTCAAGCGACCTGAGAGAAACGAGCGATCGGCATGTATCAAGTGGATGGCATAGTTTGAGATGTCTGCGATCGCCGTCGTTGAACCCTCCAACAGCAGAACAGTTTGAGTCATCATGACGTACCTCATTAGCAATGCTTCGGTGAGTGCTCAATTGGAAATCAGTCGAAGCTATTGCGACCTCGATCTACGCGCGTTAATCCGTTCTAGAGTCCTTGAGATGTCGGACTCCCGCTCATTGGGTTCGGTGGCGATCGTGCTGGATACATCTGTAGAAGCAACAGCAGCACCTTCAGTTCTGCGCTGCGTATAGGAGACTCGCTCAATACGGTTGCGACTATTGCCTTGTGCTTCGATCTGGCCCAGACGTTGCAGGATAGCAGGTCGAGCGGAAACTGAGGTAGCAGTAAGGACGGTGAGAACTCCAACAGCTGCTGCAAGTCCTGCGTATTTGTAATTTGCAATCATTGGTTTGACTCCTTTTAGTCGAACAGTTCGAGAACCCATGCCTCGAATAACCCTATTATCTAAATCCTCTCAATGCATAAAGCTGCGATAAAGGGCACTGTGATAGATATGCAAGACTAATATGGGGTTTAGAGAAGAAGAGCGATCCACATTGAGAAAAAAAGGTCATTTTGGCAGTAAAAAATAAATGTCTATTTCGAAACACAGATCCGATCGTCTAAACAAAAAACGCTCTCTATTAAACCTCTTGCAAAAAATTTTGTGATAAGATTATATGTTTTCCTTCGTCTCATAGTGCTTGCTAATGGAACGCTAAATATGGCATACCACAGGGCGAAGATAATTGATGTTGCTGCCGATGAACTACGAATCAGCCCAACGACTCAACCCTAAATCGTTTAAACGCCGATTTGGTGTGCATCGCCCCACCTTTAAAAGCATGGTCAAAAGCTTAAAAGCCCAATTGCCTGAAACCCCAGGACGGGGTCGCAAACCCAGCCTCTGCTTGGAGGACCGTGTGCTGGTGGCCCTAGAGTATTGGCGAGAATATCGTCCATACTTTCATATCGGCACCGATTGGGGGATGTCCGAATCGACCGTTTGCCGCATTGTTCATTGGCTTGAGGATAGTCTGATGGGCTCTGGTTTATTTCGTTTACCCGGTAAAAAGCGCTTGTTTCGAGGCTTTGGCAGACCTGAAGTGGTGGTGATGGATGTAACAGAAACTCTGATTGAACGCCCCAATCGCAAGCAAAGACACTTCTATTCCGGCAAGAAGAAGCAACATACGCTCAAGTGTCAAATCATCCTCGACCAGCAAACCAGAGAAGTCATCTGTACCTTCTTTGGTCAGGGGCGTCGCCACGATTTCAATCTGTTCAAAGCCTCTGGCATTCATTTCCATCCCGAGACGCAAAGCTTGCAAGACAACGGATATCAAGAAATTGAGACTCATCACCCCAATAGTTTCATCCCGAGGAAAAAGCCCAAGGGTGGAGAGCTCTCATCCCTGGAGAAATCTTACAATCAAGAGTTGGGGCGCGAGCGCATCTGCATTGAACATGTCAACCGAAGTCTCAAGATTTTCAGGATTCTGCGAGAACGCTACCGCAATCGCAGAACAACGTTATGGCCTGCGGTGTAATCTGATTGCCGCTATCTACAACTATGAGCTTGCTGCTGCTTAGCTCCTCAGCCAAAGTCTTCCATAGCACCACAGATTAATTTTGCAAGAGGTCTATTGACTTCTGAATGTGTGTACTCAAATTAACTGCGATGACAGTTACGAGAACGGGATGAACAGAATCCGACCTTCGTATTCGTCAGGCTAACTGCACAGAATGAATAATTCCAAGTCATCAATGACCTGTCCGATGGGGGCAGTTGCAATGACCTCGACAACCCCTGGCATGGGCAGTCCACGGCTGATGCGCTCGTAGGTATACAGGGTGATGGTGGCGACGTCGTGAATGAGCAAGATGCGTTCTTCATTTGCAGCCCAATCCAGAATCGTCGGATCGTCAGCATGAATCAGCCCCACATCCTGCACTCGGACTACATCCAGCTCGGGTAAACGTCCGATCGACCCTCGCAATATTGCCCCATTGAAGTTTTCGTCGGTCAATAGACGCACTTGACATCAGCCTCTTTGAGACTGACGGCGAGCCAGTAGCCGTTGTCTCAGGTCAGTCAAGTTATGGTCTTGTGTAAAGCGCTTCCGCCGCTGTTGAGCTTGTTGACGGCGCTGCTCCAAGTAGACGTCCATCTGCTGGCGATGGGCGAGGTAGTAAGCAATGGCAGCGTAGATCTCCGTGAGAGGAAGGATAGGATACTGAACGGCGATCTCTTCGGGAGTTGAGCCAGCGTGATAGGTCGCGAGCAAACTGTCGAGGGCCACTCGGCTTTGACCAATCCGAATGCCCCCTGCCTCATCCCAGCGTAAGGGTGGGGCTGTAGCTTGGAATTCAACTTGAACGCTCATGTCAGCCCGAAAAAGCGACTATCCCCAAGATCTTAACGAACAAGTGATGTGTGCGATCGCCAAAAGGAAGAATGGCAAGGCGACATCTGGGAGCTGCAGCGCCAAATGGAGCAAGCTGAGTGGCCCCACTGGCAAATCCAACTGCGTTTTACTGGGAACTCCAGAGCTTGTACTGTGCAGCCTTGTGGCTCTACTTGAAGCAGAGCATGATGCGGATTGGGCGTTGAGGGCGATCCCGTCCAGCAGCGATCGACCTGTCTTTAGGGTGAGGGGATCTGCGGTCCCGAAGTTTGAGAGTCCAGATTGAAAACCCTTCTGAGGGTGTCAAAGTTGAAACCTTGGCTGAAAAGTATCTGAATAACTAAAGCTGTCAGCATCCACTTCAAAAGCCACTCTGGATTCTGGATTATCCAAACTAAAGATTCCCAAGCTATATCCTGGAAACTCTTCTCTACTTTTGCCTGCGGAAGCGGCTGGTGCAGATCGATCTTGACCTGGGTAACCTGGTTAATCGGCCCGACTGACTTGACCTCAAGGGGAATGCTTTGGGACTCTTCGCGATCGCCTCCGTCACCACCTTGGCTCATGGATATAATTTCTGAGGATTGGGAACAATTACCTCTTGATCTTCCCTGTAGCCCTTTGCGTGACGAATCACTACTTGTGAATCTTCTACAGTTAAATCTTCCAGCAAGAAGGCGTAGTTAATCAGGTCAGAGAGTTCCTGATTTAGGCTCTTGCCTGTTTTATCAGCCCTGGCTTTTACCTTCGCGCTGAGGGCTTCTGGCAAACGCAGATTAAACGTTGATCGTGTCATGATGATAACTGCAGAACGGGTGTAGATGTGGCCCCACATCTGGTGCATATATGCTAACACCAAGTGTGGGTATAGTGGCCCATAGTTTGAGTTCAGCCCCCACTGCCATCAATAGTTAGCCGCGTCAGCTCCTGAACCAACGACTCCAGCGCAGCCCTATTCTGTCTGCCCGCCTTCAAATCAATCAGCACAGCCAGCGTTCGAGCTATCAGGGTCCGAGGGGCAGCCACCGAGTCAGTGGGCATCTTGGCATCCTCTATGCGACCGTCATCAGTCCATCTCAAAGAGAGGATAAGGTCGCGAACCCGTTCGATGTCCTGCGACAGACCCCAGGTGGCGTAATGCTGAGCTGATTCCCCATCCTTGGCATAGATTGCCTCTGCCAGACACTCTGCAGTCCCAGCCAGTCAGGTCAAAAACGTCTCTAATTCGCTGCGGGTAGTCAGCCCGCCATCAGGGGTAATTTGTAGTTTCATGGGTCAAATCTCCGAAGCTGAGGTTTATTGTTTGGCGAGCGGTTTAGTGACGCGATCGCCATCGGTCGAGATGTTGGTTAGGCGATCGCTGCTGCCGCCTCAAACTCGCGCTCTACTCGCTGCACGCCTTCTAGCTGGCTTTGCAGGGCTTCTAGACGGCAGTAAAGGCGATCGAGTTTGCGATCGACGTGTGCCAAGGTCATGCAATTCAGTTCTGCGTACCAGGCGGGGTCCTCTTCGATTTCGCGGATGGTGGTTTCGAGGTCCGCGATTTGCTCCTCCAATATGGGGAAGGGGGCATCGGGGTAAAAGATTTCGTGTTGGTCGATAAACATTGCTCGTATCCCCATGGGTGGTTGGTCTATAAAGGAGCCCAGCACTGCGAGGGGCAATGCTGGGTGAGGGGGCTAGGCAGTCTGCCGGAGTGCAGCTAGCTGATTGCGGACCATCCTGATATCGAGTTGGATTTCAACCAGACTGGCGGGGGCGGGGGCGTATTCGAGTTGCTCGCGCTGTAGGCGATCGAGACGGCTCCTCAGAGCAGCCGTTTTGGGTTGGGATAGCATGGTGGAAAGCTCCAAATAGCTTTTGTTTGTGGAGAAGGCGCTTCAGATTGGTAGTCGGGGGCGCTTTCTCTATGCCCTAATTATGCTATCCTGCTAACTGATTGTCAATATATTGATTTCCAATAACTAGATAGTCAGCTATCCTGTAATCAGGATGCCTGGTAATCAGTCAGCGATTACCGTATTTCTGGAGGTGAATGTGACTGTTTGCATTGATATGAAGGCATACGTAGACATTTCTGAATGGTGGCCGCGCAAAGAGGGCGGTGAGATGGAGTCTGTGTATGCCGTCCACAAGGAAATCGAAGATCGGTACAAGGATGATGTCGTGACCCGGCACACCCTCACAAGAGCGCGAAATGGGCAGCTAGAAAAGGGGGATTTTCTCAACGCCATTAAGTTGCGGAGGATTTGCTCTCGATGGGCTGGCAAGGCGCTGAGCCTAGATGATCTTGTAAAGGTGGAAGACGATGACTGAAACCTTTACCTCTTCCACTCTCGACCCCTTATCGCTGCCATCTGTCACCTTAGAAGAGAGGGGCGATCTGCCTGAGTGCAGTGCTGTTTACTTGGCGATTAATGGTCAAGATAAAGTCCAGTACGTCGGGCGGTCTGCCAATCTCTATAGGAGATGGATTCAGCATCACAGGCTGAATGACCTGAGCAAGGGAACAGGGGTTCGCATTGCCTATTTAGAGGTCGATGCAGACCTACTAGACGAGGTCGAAGCGGCGCTTATTGAGTGGTTCGATCCTCCATTGAATGGCTTGCGAACCACTCGGGTGCCAGCGATGAAAGACCTAGGAGAGACAACGCTGAAATGCCGACTGAAGGTCTTGATGGCCGAGCGCGACCTGACTCAGCGAGATTTGGTCGATGCAATTGGCTTGTCAAGCAATACGATTTCCAAGCTCTATGGGAACCGCTTTAAGCGGGTTGATATAGACACGATAGAGAAGCTACTGAACTATTTTGAGTGCCCACTAGAAGGCCGGGATGGACTGTTCCTCCTTATCGAGGAGGCCGCGTGATGTCTGCGATCGCTCTCACCGAGACAGCTATCATGTCGATGCTCGATTCTGGGGAAGACTTTCCTATTGACTTCGAGCAGGCTTGGAAGTGGATTGGATATAGCACCAAAGGCAATGCAAAACGGAAGCTGTTGCAAGATTTTGTGGAGGGAGTAGATTACCTGCTTATCAATATTGATAAGCAGCACCAGACAGGCACAAAGCATGCAGAGCAAGTTACGCTCACCACCGATTGCTTCAAGATGCTCGCCATGATGGCTGGCACCGAGCAAGGTCGTAGCACTAGAGAATATTTTTTGCGGTGTGAACGGCTGGCAAAGAAGGCTGCCGAGGTCATCCCAGTCCAACAGCGCAAGATCTTAGAGCTTGAGTTGAAGGTGGCAGAAGCCAAAGCTAAGGCTGCCGCCGAACAGCGCCTACTCGTAGAGAAGCGGGAAGCGATCGCCCAATTTGCACCTGAGCCATTCAAAGCTGCGATTCTGGGGACTGGCGAGATTGTTAGGACTGAGTATCGCGATCGCACCATCGATTCCAGTACCCAGCAGGCTTACGAGAACTTTGGCATCACTGCCCTATGCCGCCGATATGACGTGATGAAAGGGAAGAGTGCCGATACGAAGAAGATGTGGGTATTGCTCGAAAGCATAGGCATGGGCCGGAACTCGGACGCATGGACTGAGGCGCTGGCGGCAACCACCATGAATACTTTTGATGTGGAGCGGCGGCTGAATTGGATGAACGGATGCTTGTAGGACGCAATCGGACGATATGGGAGGGATAGGAACCAACCATGACGCCCGAACAAATTCAAGCAGCGATCGCGCAGTTGACCATCAAGCAGGATCGTACTGCCGATCTAATCGCGCAACTGGCGAACGCACAGCGAGAAAGCTTTGAGTTTTCCAGACAAGCCTTTGAAGCGATCGAGCAAGACCTTAGGGCTGTGCATGATGATTTGAGGGAAACTCGTCAGCTTGTCGATAGCAACGCCCGCGCCATCGAGAGCAATGCGCGAGCGATTCAAGCTTTAGCAGATTGGGAGAGGTGAAGCAGGACGCGGGCTCACCATAGGGGAGGGGTAAGCGATCGCCTCCAACCCCCAGCAAAGGAGATCTACTGAAATGGACGAAGACAAATTAGCCAAACAAGTAGCTTCAGCAGCACACTCTGTTGAAGCATTGACCAATCAGGTAACCGGTTACATGCAACGCACCGAAGTCATGCTGGGGCAAATGAACGCGACGAATGCCCAGATCGTCAGCAACAATGCCCAGCTTGGGGCGGCGATCGCTCAGCTCAGCACTGTTGTGATGAGCAACGCTGAGTCCACCCGTCAATGGAGAGAGGAGACGGACCTCAGACTGCGAGCGCTTGAAGACATTGCGAATGACGTGGGTGGGGTGCTGAAGCGTCTCGAACAAAGAGTGGACTGAGAAGGCGATCGCCCCAAAGTGTTTAAACGCAAGTCGATTTGGGTGGCGATCGAAGCCTGGAAACCCTGCTGAGTAAGGGCAAAAGTGCTTAATTGCAAATCGTCCTTAGGGCGATTTGAGCAAAGGGCAAGAGGGCAACAAGTGAAAAAGGGCTATGAAGAATTCCTCGCGGGGGAACAGGCGACGCGAAAACCGCAGAGGTCGTTGCGGCCCTCGGGAAAGTCCCAGTCGCGAAAGGCCGACCGGCAGAGCCTCGGAGGGTAGTACCACGAACCACCGCGCAGCACCCGGCTACTACCCTTCCCTTCATTCCAGGGGGTTCCCCCTGCGGGCGCGCCCGTATAATTTTCATGCCAGCGGTCCTCGCACCATTCCCACACGTTCCCGTGCATGTCGTACAGTCCGAAAGCATTTGCTTTGAAGGTACCTACAGGAGTGGTTTGTTTCCGATATTCACCCTTCGATCCACTCCCATAGATGGATCGGCCATCAAAATTCGCTAAGTCCGTTGTGATGGTCTCCCCAAAAGAGAAAGGGGTGAAGGTTCCAGCACGACAGGCATATTCCCATTCCGCCTCGCTGGGTAGCCGATACTCTTTGCCCGTTTGTCTGGCCAAACGGGCGCAGAATTCAACAGCCTCGTGCCAAGAGATTAACTCTACGGGACGGTCGAGGCCGGAGAAGCATGAAGGTTGAGGTTTAAGCTCTAACTCCACTTTCGGGAAAGCCGCCACCTCCATCCACTGTGCTTGAGTTACCGGATATTTCCCCATCCAAAATGGAGATAGATTGACGCGATGTTGAGGGTCTTCACCATCTTTCCTCTCTGCTTCACGATCTGGCGACCCCATCCAAAAGCCTCCCCCAGGGATTGCAATCATCTCCAGCCCTATCCCATTGCCCAGGTCTTCTAAAAAGCTTTTAGGAGCCTCCTTAGAACGTGTCTGAAAAGTCTCAAGCCAGCCTACGAAGCATGAGATTGACCATAGCAGCGTAAAGCATCGTCTCACTCGTAGTGGGCAAATATTCGTAGTCCTTGCTCAAGCGACGGTATCGACCAAACCAGGCAAAGGTGCGCTCAACCACCCATCGCCGAGGTAAAAGCTGGAACCCTTTTTGCTCAGCAGGCCGTTGTACGACTTCAATAGTCCAGCCAAACGCTTGCTCAACCCAAGCCACAAAAGATTTGCCACCAAAGGTTTTATCGGTCCAAATCAATTGCAAGCAACTCCACATACTGGCAAACCAAATCCCCAGCAAGGTGAGGCCGTCATGGTCGGAGCGTCGGGCACTGTGGACCTTGGCACCCAGCAGTAGACCCATCGTATCAACCAGGATAGTGCGCTTGCGACCTTTAACTTTTTTGCCTCCATCAAAGCCTGTTTCTTGAGCGGCACCAGCTGTTTTGACCGATTGGGAATCCAGGCAGGCTGCCGAGGGAGAAGGATTGCGCCCCACCGTTTCTCTCAGTTGCTGGCGCAGAGCATGGTTGAGAGCTTCCCAGGTGCCATCGGCTTCCCACTGACGGAAGTAATGGTAGACCGTTTGCCAAGCGGGGAAGTCGTGGGGCAGCAGACGCCAGGCACATCCGGCTCTCAACAGATAGAAGATGGCATTGACCACTTCGAAAACGTTGACGCTGCGGGGACGACCGCCTGGCTTAGCTGGCGGTAATAGCGGAGCTAGAAGCTCGCACTGGGCAGGGGTTAGATCGGTGTCGTAGGATTGGCGTGTCATTGGTTGGGAGGCTCTAACTCAGCCTCTCAACTTTATCTGCTGACCTTTTCAGACACGCTCTTAGCCTCATTTGAAACAACTGGCTGCAATGGAACCCGTTGACTAGACTTTTGTTCTTCCTCCAATCCAAAAAGCTCTTCAACTCGACTACCTAACCGGTCCCAGACTTTTTCTTTCTCATTGTAGGACAACTCCAGAAGTGGTTTAGAAGGTTCATTGACCGCCTGAAATATGCCCAAACGACTTCGACTGAAGCGGCACGTAGATAGAATTACGGGTAGGACAACAAGTCCTTCCTTTTTTGCAGCCATGAATATCGGTGGCAGCTCATCCTTATAGATAAAGTCAGATGCTATGAAATCAGCACTGACCAGCAAAATAGCAACCCTAGCCTCATTCAAAGCCGTCTTAATTTCCGTTTCTCAGTCCTGACCTGATTTGATTTTTGTATCGACCCAAAGATCCAATCCTTCACGCTCAAGTGGGGCCAAATGCACCAGCATTCGATCTAGAGCAGAAGTATCCTTGTGGCTGTAGCTGACAAAGACCTTGGTGCGCTTGGAGTTGTTTCCAGTAGTGGACATCGCTTAGAATACCGGTGGTTATAGTTCTTGACGATCGCGTTTCTTGGCGGAGGTGCGATCGCTCTTCATTTTATCGGAAGGCACCTGATATACCTGAACTTAAGCAGCAGGGTTTTACGGTGTCTTCCGCTAAAGGGAAATAGCTGGGAGGGGCGCAGGCTTACGATAGGGAAGGGAACAACCATGACACCCGAACAAATCCAAGCAGCGATCGCCGTGGAGAACCAGTAGCTGTAGAAATTGGCCTAAGCCAAGATACCCTGGTTTCTTGGGGGAGCAGCAAGGCTCAAAGCTTTGTTAAGCCTGCCTCTGAAGGTGACACGCCTTGCCAGCAGAAATTCGGCCAGCTCAAACTCAGGTTCGCGCCAGCAGGAAGCTATGAGATTACAGGGCAATCCCCTATCCAGCAAGCACTTCAGCACATAAAGCCACACTTACTTTAATTCAAGATTACGAATTAAAATTTTTCGGCTATAATTTTAATTGGGGTCTGCGAATTAAAATTTTGTTGAGGTCTGGATGGACGAGGATATATTTTCAGGTGAATTTCCTGGTAAACTCTCGAAAATATCAACAGGTGACAAGCAGGACTGGGCATATATCCCTAATCCTCTACCGATAAAATGGAACAACTCAACTGAAGTTTGGAAACTACTAGCCCTGGCGCGTGAGGAATTAGCGCGGCTTGATGGCGTTGGGTACAACATTCCAAATTACAATTTGCTGTTGCGGCCACTGCAACGCCGTGAAGCCTTGCGCTCTTCTAGCCTAGAAGGGACTTACGCAACGCCAGAGCAGCTTTTGCTGTTTGAGATCGATCCAAAAGAGCCAAAATCGGCGAGCGATCCAATGGGCTCTTGGCAAGAGGTGTGGAACTATAACAGAGCGTTAGAGTTGGGCTTGCATCTTTTGACTGAAAGGCCACTCTCACTGAACCTAATTCGAGAAATCCACCGAGAACTATTGGCAGGCGTGAGAGGAGCACAGAAAGATCCAGGCAATTTCCGGCGTGTCCAAGTTCATATTGGTTCAGACAGACGCTTTATTCCACCGCCTCCAAATGAGCTAAAACCTTGTTTATACGATCTTGAAAAAGCTATTCATAAAGAAAAGGATGTCGATAAGCTAATCTTCTGCTTTATGGCACACTATCAATTCGAAACGATTCATCCTTTCCTTGATGGAAATGGTCGAGTTGGAAGATTGCTCCTATCTTTGATGATTTACGAGCAGTGCAATCTTAAAAAGCCTTGGCTATATCTCAGTGCCTTCTTTGATAAGTATAAAGATGAATATATAAAGTTATTGTTCGAAGTGAGTTCAAAGGGTAATTGGGAAGGCTGGATTAAATTTTGTCTACGAGGAACTATCGAACAGTCGAGAGATGCTATTAGGCGTTTTGGCGAGTTACTGGTGCTTCGCAATAAATATATGGAGATTTTAGACAAGTCTAGAGGTAATATTCGGCTCAATCGAATCATCGAAAGTTTATTTGAATCACCAGCAGTCACAATCCCTCAGGTAAAAGAAATGTGTGACATATCCTATCCGACTGCCAGTACTGATATAGAACGTTTGATTGATGTAGGAATACTGGCTAAATCAGATATGGTGGAGCGCCCAAAGATATTTTTTGCTCCTCACATTATAGACATAACATACAGTAATTAGACTTAACAGACCTCTTGCAAAAAAATTTTGTGATAAGATTATATGTTTTCCTTCGTCTCATAGTGCTTGCTAATGGAGCGCTAACTATGGCATACCACAGGGCGAAGATAATTGATGTTGCTGCCGATGAACTACGAATCAGCCCAACGACTCAACCCTAAATCGTTTAAACGCAGATTTGGTGTGCATCGCCCCACCTTTAAAAGCATGGTCAAAAGCTTCAAAGCCCAATTGCCTGAAACCCCAGGACGGGGTCGCAAACCCAGCCTCTGCTTGGAGGACCTTGTGCTGGTGGCCCTAGAGTATTGGCGAGAATATCGTCCATACTTTCATATCGGCACCGATTGGGGGATGTCCGAATCGACCGTTTGCCGCATTGTTCATTGGCTTGAGGATAGTCTGATGGGCTCTGGTTTATTTCGTTTACCCGGTAAAAAGCGCTTGTTTCGAGGCTTTGGCAGACCTGAAGTGGTGGTGATGGATGTAACAGAAACTCCGATTGAACGCCCCAATCGCAAGCAAAGACACTTCTATTCCGGCAAGAAGAAGCAACATACGCTCAAATGTCAAATCATCCTCGACCAGCAAACCAGAGAAGTCATCTGTACCTTCTTTGGTCAGGGGCGTCGCCACGATTTCAATCTGTTCAAAGCCTCTGGCATTCATTTCCATCCCGAGACGCAAAGCTTGCAAGACAACGGATATCAAGAAATTGCGACTCATCACCCCAATAGTTTCATCCCGAGGAAAAAACCCAATTGAGAGAAGGTTTTTGAACAGATCGCTGAACGCCTGAAAATTATCCTGCAGTGTTGTTTTCTGACTCACCATCATGCAGGTATTGAGAGCTTCTTTTATATACTCTTGGGAGTTGGGGATAGATTCATTCCGAGCTGCCTACTAGGTTTGTCTGTGCAAATTCGAAAGGCCAGACGCCTTGAGTCCTGCATGGATCGCATTGCCCTTTGCTCTCCTATGGACGATCTGTTGGTCGTATGTATACCAACTAGTCTGTATATTATTGAGAGCATCACCTCCCGTCAACGCTAGTAACAGCTCTACTGAAGTTCCTCAAAATCCCTACAAAGTTTGTGGCAAAAGAATTTCAGCTCTGGCCAGTCAATTTCGAGATGTCACAACATTTAACAAACTGGTTTGTATGGAAACTGAGAAGGACGAACGCAAAGCCGTACAGTCCCTACAGGCCCAACTGCGTTCGCGCCAATTCTGCCGCCCGCAAAACCTCCTCATCTGACGCCTCACTCCAATCGGGTTCCCCAATCTCGGCATAAAACCGCTCGTCATACGGCCGCGTGCGCACCACCACCGGCATCGGCACTGCATGGCCCAAGATCAATGCCTGCTGCTTGGAATCCAATTTCGCCAAGATCGTGCGCAGATTCTGTCCCCCCGACACCCCTGTAAACACCGCATCGATATCTTTCTCGTCATTGAGCAGTGCCGTAATCCGCGTACCGATTTGGGACATCACCTCGCTATCGATCCCCGACGGTCGCTGATCCACTACCAACAGCGTGACAAAATACTTGCGCATTTCGCGGGCGATCGTGCCGTAAATGGTTTGCTTCACCGTCTGCGGAGCTAAGAACCGGTGGGCCTCCTCGATCGCGATCGTCAGTTGCCGGGGTTTATCTGCTGGATTCTTGCTGTATAAGTAGCGCTCGGCTTTGTGAACGTAGGCTTTGTGAATGCGGCGAGTAATTACATTGCTGGCCAACATGTAAGAGAGCATGTTGGATTGAGAACCAAACTCGATCACAACGTGCTGGCCCGCCTCCAGCGACTCCAAAATTTGGTTGATGTAATTGTGGGGAGTCGCCGACCGAATGTAGTCCAAATCTTCCAACCGCGTCAGCTTGCGCTGCAGTGCCATAATCGACGCCTTATGACCCATCCGCTGCTCGCAAAACTCTTGAATCTCGGCATTCGACATTGTCAAGAGTCTCGAAATCCAGTCTCGCCCGAACTCATTGCGCAAAATGACCGCATTCTCCAAGCTCGCTTCTGAAAGGTTTAGCTCCTCCCGCAACAACATCAGATCTTCCACTTCAATCTGGTTGAAACTAATAAATAGCTCCAACGCATCTCGAACCCCCCGCCGCTTAGTCGAATCGGCATCGAGGGTGTAGATCTGTACCTGCCCGGGAAACAATTGCTTCAAGCCCTTGACAGTATTGGCCCCACTCTCCTCCGTTGCTGCCTCCCAGCCATATTCCGAATGCATATCAAAGATCAAGTTGACAGCAGCTTGCTTGCGGATAATCCCCGCCAGTAAGAGGCGAGTCAAGAAAGATTTCCCCGTGCCGGACTTGCCGAAGATGCCGTTACTGCGCTCCACAAATCGGTCGAGATTCAAGCAGATGGGCACGTCCGTATCCACAGGCTGACCGATGGCAAAATTGCGCGATCGCGGCTCGGCTTCCGACCCAAACACCGCTTGAAAGTCTCGCTTCCGCGCTTCGTAAACCTGTGAAAAATGGGCCGGTACCGTTTTTACCGGCAGCAGTTGCGTCTCATCCGCATCTTTCCCATCCACCAACATCAACATCGGGACGAGCGTCACCGTCCCAAATGTCCCCGTTCCTGCCAATATTTCTGACAAAAATATTTCTTCGGGGCGGGGCGGATCGATTAAAATCTGCGGGCTAGTGGACCCCAAGGCCACATCCGAGAGCAGGCCAAAAAAGCGATTTCGCTGCCCCCGCACTACCACAAACTTGCCCACCCGCATCTCCTCCACAGAGATCCCCGGATTGAGCCGCGCTTCCAGCCCCTGACCTAACGATCCCTGGGTCACGGTCGCCAGTGCTTGAGGGGTTTCCGCTGTGTCCCTGTCAATTGAGCCGTTTTCGACTGCTTCCACCACTGCACCTATGGAAAGGATTGGGTTAACGGCGATCGTAGCCCTTCTATCTCGCGGTTACCAGCGATCGCCTCGTTAAACTCAGCCCGGCCCATTGTTGCCCGCAAAGAATCTCGATTGATGGTTGGCCGATATGTTTTGTGTGAATTTGTTGAGTAAATTTACTTAGAGAAAGTATCTTTCCTGCCGTAGAAATACTCTACGATCTCGATCTCCCACTTCCGACGTCCAGATATCTACGGCAGTCAAATTTGATAAGTCAGACTAAAGTTATAAGAGAGCGACATTCACGTTCCATTACTAGAGTTACCTTTTGCCCCGATCGATTTTCTTTCGAGCTACAACTCGGAAGCTACTTTAATAAATTGGTCATTTTTTCAAGCTGACGTTGAAAATAACCCGATTTGTAGATTCTATCGATCCTGGCTGCAGGTCGTCACAATTACAACTCATTCTTACTCATTGAGAACTACCGAACGATCTTCATCTAAAATAACTTCACATGACTCTGCCTCTGATGTAGGAAGAATTAAATAATTAGTTGGCGAGCTAGTGACACTATTCCATACGGAGAAGACGATAGAGCCATCAGAGTCTTGACTTAAATCCCTCCCCTTAATATAACTTGTCTCTGGGACTGTGAGAACCGTGTTTAATTCATCATTGATACCCATTATAATTCTATATCTAGATACTCCCCACAAACTTCGATCGTCAGGCATTGAGAAAAGCTCAATCCAGCTATCTACGACTTCAGGAGGAAGCGAAATTTCTTGAAGAACCAATCCAGGTTGCAGTTCTATTAAAAATGGATATCGATCCACTAAATCAATATTTGTTAAGAAAATTCGACCATCAAGAGGTGTTCTTGTGACAAACCAGTCTGGTATATCCCGATTAAAATTCTGTCTTTGTGAAATATCAAAAATAAGCGTAATATCTGCCCCGTCGTAGAAGAGTGTCTCGCCGGATAGTCCTTCTAGAATGACTCCCCCTAATTCTGAAATATCAACCAGTAAAGGCGAGTCTTGAATGTTTATTGGCAACTGTCTCGCCTCACCTTCCACTATTTCATATGTTACGAGGCGTGGCTTGCCAAAGAAATTAACCTGATGTCCTCTTATAAATGGTCTTTGAAGTGTTGTGCTATAAAACACCTGTTCGCGCCGTGAGCAATTGCCCACATAACGTCCCCATGAAGAGCACGGTTCGGTATACAGTTCAGGGAGTGCTGTCGGCAAACCAATTGTAGGCTTTGTTCCATCAAGATCGATCTGAACCAAATAATCGTCTTCGTAACCATCAACCCAGAGCCAGTCATCTTCGCCTAATGCCAATGCCTTTATGATATTAGTGCCGTACTGTTTAACCTCCACAACGGCTAGGGGTTGAGAGCTTTCTAGATCGTCTTTAAGAAACAAGTGCTCTTCACCAGCAATAATGTAATATGTTTCGTTATTCAAGTTAATAGTTATTTGTGGTGACTCATTTCGTCGGCGATCGGAATTTGAGGGTAGAAGTGTATGGGTTTCTCCTACAGCTGTAACGCAATAGGACAGAGTATCAGCCATTACTTGAGTAGCGATCGAGATAATAGCTACTACGACAATCGCAAAACTCTCACACAGGTGCCGCTTTGCATTGATGTGCTTTGAACAGGATTGATTTGCTAGCAGCCTGCCTAAAACAACCAATATCGCACCTGAGGAATAGGCCATTGTATCCAACCAGCAATGAATGCTATAGACACTAGGTTTTCGCTTGTCCCTATATTACAACACTCCCACAGCAATAAAAACTGAACAGCACCAGAGAAAGACAGTAATTTTTCTGAGCTCTATAAAAATTAGTAGTGATAACATCTAACCTACACATTCTAAGGAAACATCATACTTGGAGCGCATTCCATGTTCGACCCAATCGAGATTAAAAAACTTTACCTTTTCGGAACAGCAAATCCATCACCAAACGACTACAACGAGCATATCAGGCCCCTAAATGCTTCCCCAGCATCCAAGTCTTATGATATGAATACCTATCTGACGAGCGGTGGAGGACGTTTTGCTTACCCTTCGCTATTTGGCGCCGTGGAAAAATTCTTTGCGGCAGAAAATCTCGATGATAGAACATATACTTTTGCCGAACTGAGTACTAGACTAGGACTAAATGACAACGATCTAGAAATTAAGATCTCTCAATAAAAAACAGGTCTTGGAAGTGCCGATCATGCTGATCGATCCTATATTTTTGGTAGTAACAACAATTTCGTCTTAGATACCACAAACCTTGAATTCAGAGTTATTAATGGAGTCAAAACTATCAGCGGCATGGAAGTGCGAGCGGAGAATGATAATTTTGGCTTTGAATCTCTTGCAGGCTCTTTAATTCAGCAATTCAACGATATCTTTCTACAACCAGTCTTAGATCCTTTTGGATTAGGCCGAGGTCAAGTCCAGATCGAGTTCACGGGCTCTGGCCGAGTTTACTCTACTTATACACAAAGTGATTTTGCAGCAGATCGGGTGCTTGAAGCGAGTGTAGATAGCAGCACAGTCAAACAAGGAGTTTTAAGTCTGCTTAACAATGGTGGAATCAATTACTTCTTCGACCTCTTTTCAGATCCATTTCTTGCCTATCAGCATAATAACTTAAAAGTAATTTACGGAACCCACGGAGGTGACAATCTCGATCCATTTGACGGAATTTTTGATATCAATAATGGCGTTAATTCTGACTTTCTACTTGTTGGTGGTGATGGTAATGACATTATTGATGGTGGGCTTCTTTCTGACGTACTTGAAGGTGGAGAAGGAAACGATATTCTGAATGGTGCTAGCAGTGACGATCGCCTCATCGGAGGTGCTGGTAATGACATAATAGAGGGTGGATCTTTTGTATTAGGTCTTTTCGAAGGAGATGATAAAGCTATTTATAAAGGTTCATTTGCCGATTACGACATAGAGTTTCTTCTCGATGACACCATAAAAATCAGTGATAAAACAACGGGTCGGGACGGTACTGATACACTTACAGGAGTCGAGACAGCAGTATTTGCCGATAAATCAATCAAACTTTCCCCAGGTCAAGATATTGCATTCGTTATTGATATAACTGGCAGTATGCGCGACGATCTTACTGCTGTTAAAGCCCGCGCCGCAGACATCATTAGTACCATCTTTGACGGCGAACGCGGTTTTTTAGATTCTCGAATCGCCGTAGTTGGCTACAACGATCCTGCCACAGCCACTCTTCTCTCCTTCACCGACCAACCGAAAATAGAAGCTCAGAAAGCTGCAGCGATTAGCGCAATTAACCGTCTCTCTGCTAGTGGAGGCGGTGATTTTCCCGAAGCCGTGAATGCGGGACTCATCCGTGCCCTATCTGGTGATGCTGGAGAATGGAGAAGAGAAGCGATCGCCCGACGCATTATCCTGTTCGGCGATGCCCCTCCAAAAGATACCGAGCTTCGTTCCCAAGTTTTGGCACTCGCCTCTAATGTCGAAGGGTTAACTACGAGCAGCAGTCTGAGTTCGATGTCAATTGCAGGCGATATCAAAACGAGCAGCCTCGCAAGCGATCTCGCCGTCACCAGTTTTGCGGTAACAGCCACAGATAGTGACGGTTTACCTGTCACGATTCCGGTCGAGATTTTTACTGTTCTCATCGGCAATTTGGCGGGGAGGGCAATGACATTCTGACTGGCGGTCACGGTAAAGACTCGATCGCTGGCAATGAGGGAGATGATGTACTCACTGGGGGTAACGGCAAAGATACCCCGATCGGGGGGGGAGGGAGATGATATCCTGACTGGCGGTTACGGTAGAGACATCTTTGTGTTGGCTGCTGAGGATGGCACCGATCTCATCCTGGACTTCAGGCAGAGGGCTGACCTCATTGGTTTAGTTGGAGAGCTCACATTTGGCAGTAATGTATCTACACAGGTTATCGATGGCGAGACTTTACTGCTCGCTGAGGGCGAGACTCTCGCGCGTCTGAAAGGTGAGTTTGCTCTGACGGTAGCGGACTTTACTTCTCTCTAATTTTAGGGAACTGCATCAGATTCTCCCACAACCGTAATTAGACTTGCAGGCGTTGGAACCATGGGATCGATGCGTTGGTTGTTGGGGGGAACCGTGGTGACGTTTTTGGCTGGGGTAGCCGTTGCAGTCCGGCTTAGCAACCTACTACCGGTCTCCCAATCCCCGACGATTGGCGCGGAGATGCCCCTAGCAACAAGCTCTCCCGACCCTGCTGCGGCCACACCACCGGAAATTTGGACCTGCGAAGTCGTTGTGATTGGGGGGTCGCTGGGAGGTGTGGCCGCAGCGGCGCACGCCATGCAGGCAGGAGCCCGCACCTGTCTGATCGAACTCACCCCTTGGCTGGGGGGACAGATTAGCTCGCAGGGGGTATCGGCGATCGACGAATCGCTGGTGATGCGACAGCGGCAGAACTTTTCTCGCAATTGGAATCGCTTCAAACAGTTAATCGCGGCCCAAACCGTAGCTCTACCGTCGGAGGTTACAGGCATCGCAACCGCCGTCGTAGCCGACATTAATGGCTGCTGGGTGGGAGATCTGTGCTTTCCACCCGCTGCGGGGCATGCTGCCTCAGAAACATTACTGCAATCAACCCGCCAGACGGCTCCCGACAGCCGCTGGGCCACCTCTACCGCGTTTAAAGGGGCAGAGTGGAATGCCGAGGGCGATCGCCTTATTGCCATCAACGCCGTCCGCCGCATCCCGCGATCGCCAGATTACATTCCAACCGGCCGCCTCTCCCGCGAACTGCACCGTTGGTACGACTGGGAGAGCGACGCCACCTTTGAAAAAATTCCCCTACGCCTTCAGCCGGTCGCCGGTCGCCCCTTCGCGGTCATCGACGCCACCGATACGGGGGAACTGGTGGGCTGGGCTAACCTACCCCACCGCCTAGGCTCCGAAAGCTACGCCACCACGGGCGAGCCCCACGCCGTAGCTGACAATCCCGACTGCACGCAAGCCTTTACCTTTCCATTCGCCCTGGCGATCGCCGACGATGGCGGGCGATCGCGCAATCAACTGGCCCAACTGCAAACGGGCTATGCCAAAGCAGAACACCGGCGTGACTTTTCCCTCAATGGCTTCAATCTCCTCTCCGGTCGCAGTTTCTTCCACTACCGCCGCATCGTCAGCCTCTCCGGCAGCAATCCCCTCACCGGCACCCCCGGTAGAGGAGACATCGCCCTGGTGAATTGGAATCGCGGTAATGATTGGAATCTGATGAACCCGCCGCTGATTCTCACTGCCGAGCAGATCCTGGCTGAGGGTCAAGATCGAAACTGGTTGGGGGGACTCCAGATCGATGCCTTGCGAGCTGCCGAGAATCGCGCTCTGTTGTTTTCCGAATGGCTGATGCAACATCACTCCACCCCCACCGTTCCCCTAGCTCATCTGTCCGGTCCCGACTCCCCCTTGCAAACGCAATCGGGTCTGAGTATGTATCCCTACATTCGCGAGGGACGGCGAATTCTGGGACGGGCGGCTTATGGGGACGACGAGTTTATGCTGCGAGAACAAGATATTCGCTTCGATCTGAGGGGCGGTCGAGACTGGCGAGCGCGAGCGATCGCCGTTACTAACTATGCGATCGATATCCACGGCTGCCGCTATCGCAATTGGGAACCCTCCGGCGAAGCTGCTTCGGCCCCCATTAACGAATTTGTTGTCAAGCCTATCTATATTCCCCCTGAAGCCCTGATTCCACAACGGGTTGACAATCTTCTCATCGGTGGCAAAAGCATTGCTGTCACCCACATCGTCAACGCCGCCACCCGCACCCACTACGGCGAATGGAGTGTTGGCGGAGCGGCCGGTGCGATCGCCGCCTGGTATATCCAACAGGGCAATGCCGATCTCCCTCTAGCTGAGGCCAGCCGCGATGAGGTTTTAGTGCAGCTTCAGAACCAGTTGCGATCGCAAGGGCTGCGTCTCGATTGGTGAGGTTGCGCCCCACCCCAAACACCCTATAACCAATCTCTGCTTACTGGAACTGCTGCTTGAGCTGCTGTAGTGCAGTCCAACGGCGATCGACAGTTTCCCCCTGTTTCACCTCGGCAACCAGCCCAGCGCAGTCTTCAGCACAGAGTTGCCGCTGGGGCAAAGACAAACACAATTGTTGGTACACCCAATCCTCAAGATCGAACTCCCCATCGGGAGATAGCGTTTCCAGCAAGTCTTCCATACCCACTTCTGCCTCCTTGGCGATCGCCGCTGGAGCCTTCTCCAACCACAATACTTCGCTCATCTCCGCTTGTAGCTGGTGGTTGTAGGTTTGCAAACAGCGATGGCAGCTGAGGGTAACAATCGTTTGGAACGAGCCCGCCACCTCCACAAAGGTGCCTCGATGGACAATCTTCACCCAGCCCTGCACGGGGGTTAGAGAGACAAAATTGGCGATCGGCTGGCGAAACTCGATTTCCCGCCTACCGCCGGACACTTGCGACAGGTCCCCGAGCGAAATCGGGCGCAACATCTCAAGCCTCCGCCTTCCCGGCTAAACAAACGACTAAATGGCGATGGGGCTCTTTGCCGCGACTGAAGGTTTCCAGATCGGCATATTCTTCAGCGCTCAGCAGCGTATGCACTTGCCGCCGTTCCGCCGCCGAGAGGGACTCAATTGCATACTCGGTCCCACTCGATCGCACTCGCTCAACTGCTGCTGCCGTCAACTGCTGTAAATGCTCTTGGCGCCTCTGGCGATAGCCGTCCAACTCAATAGTGTAAGCAAATTGAGCATCTTTCGGCAGATGCAAATTCAATAGCGCATTGGCCAGATACTGCAGCGCATCTAACGTTGCCCCCCCTTCTCCGAGCAGTGCCTGTTTCTCGGAATCCAATAGATCTGCAGCCTCGATCTCTAGCATGTCCTCCGACTGCACGACTGGAACAGACACCGACATCAGTTGCAAGACCGATTCCAGCCACTCGCGACCGCGTTCTAACGCACTCTCTGCCTGACTCGCCATTGCCCTAATGCCCTCAGCACCCCGTTAGCGTTCGAATGGTAAGGACCCGCGCCCGCCGCTGTCTTTTAGCTTACTGGCTTTGCTCTCCTCGAGCTCCTGTTGTTCTTGCTCCATTTCCACCAGCTTTTGCAAGTTCTCGGGCAGCGGCTCTTGGGAGAGAAAATACGTCTGAACCGTTTGGAAAATATTCGACACTACAATATAAATCAACACTCCAGCCGGCAGCGGGAAAAACAGGAACATGCCAGAGAACAGAATTGGCGTAACTTTATTAACGGAATTCTGGCTGGGATTACTCGACCCGGGGCCACTGCTGCCCGAAATCGATTGGCTGACATACGTACTCAACCCGAAGACAATCACCAAGCCCACAATATCCCAGTGAATCGTGCCATCTTCAGCTCGGGCCCCCACCCGACCCAGTTCTTGAATAAACCAAAATCCAGTATTGGCAGCGACGCCCGGTACTTTGACCTGAACGGTGACATCTCCCGGCTGCAAAGCCAGCAAGCGACCGTCGGAGGTCAGCTGGGCCCGCTCTTCCCCTTTCGTAATTTGCCAGTTAGGAATGAGGGAAATCTCGCCATCAGTGTGGTATTCCCGCACTAGATCGGCAAACGCCCGTCCCTGCACACTTTGTAATTGCAGCTGAGTCCTGTCTCCCACGGCAATTTTTTGGCCAATCGGGGCAGTCAGCACCACCGGACGATGTACGGAGTCGTTGAAAAAGAGATTTTTAGGCTTGGTGCTAACGGGGGCAGGTACCACTTCAGCACTCAACTCTGCGGGCAATATTTGCAGGTTGATATCGAAGGGCACATCTGCAAACGGCGAGCCCTTTAGGGTGGCAAACAGCGCGAACAGAACTGGCATTTGCAGCAGGAGTGGAAAGCAGCCCCCCAAAGGATTGCCAAATTCTTGGTAGAGCTCGGATTGAGCTTCCCGCATTTTGACCGGATCGTCGGCGTATTTCTCTTGCGCCTCCTTCAGCTTCTTTTGCATCAGGGGCTGAGCCACTTTCATCTTGCGCATATTCCGAATGGAACCCGCATTGAGAGGGAATAGCGCCAAGCGGATCACGAGGGTCAAGAAAATGATGGCGAGTCCGTAGCTGGGCAAGATTCCGTAGAAAAAGTCCAGAATCGGCAGCATGACGTTGTTGGAAAGAAAGCCGATGCCAAAGTCCATGCGGGTCTCGTTTGGTAACGTTTGGTTTACATTGTAGTGGGTTTTGCCAGCCACTCGGAGTCCGACTCGCAAGAATCGGACCGCAATTTTATCGCGATCGCAGTCAGGACTCTCTGCCGGGGCATGTCGGGGACGACTGAGCCGACGAACCAGCCACATGCTGCAAGCGATCGCGCCTTAAATAGGGGCGAGCTCTAAGTCCGAGAGCGCTTTTCTCCAGCGGGACCGCTCACCTGACGGGCCCTATCGTCAATTTTCTCCAGAATGTAGTCCGTCACTTTACGAAACTCAGGTACCGATCGCATTTCCAAGCGGCTGCCATCCTTCAGGGTCAACACAATATCCCCCCAAGCACCAATTCCCCTCGGCACACTCGCCACTTTAGCGATTTCCTTATAGATAATATCGGAGCGATCGCGGCTCAGCCAGCCACCAATCACCGTCACGCGACGATTGGTAATGCGGTAATTCACCCAAAGACGGCGGGTGAGGGAACCGATAAATAGCGGCAGGCCAACAATCGTCGCCCCCAACAGCGTATTGCCAATCAGATCGCCAATGTGAGGTTTACCCTCAAAAAAAACCTCTTCTGTTTTGCTGGCCATACCGTCGAATTCTAAAAAAACTCTAAATCCATTTTATGGGGCGATCGCCCCCTCCCCCACCATCGGCGGCTCGCAGTCCCCCACAGCAAAAGGCTTTCTGGAGTTTTCCACAGAATTCCCAACTGTGGAAACTGCGCTATCGGTCGAGTCGGGAGCTGCGAGCAGCAAGCCCGCTTGCAGCAAGAGCTGCTGGAGCTCTGCCTGGAGTTGGGCGATCGGGCAGGTCAAAATTGGTGCTGCTCGTTCTGAACTCCGCGCTCGATTGGCCGTCACGATCGCCAGCCAGTCTGGCGACACCAGCGGCAGAAACTGCTGAATTTGAGCGCGGATACGCCGTTTGATGCGATTGCGATCGACTGCTCTTTTACTGACTTTTTTACTGACCACTACCGCCCATTGAGTGGGACGCGCCGAAGTTGGCAGCTCGGCATACTGAGAACTGGAGCGACTGCGGGAATGGCGCGATCGTACTTGCCACGCTCGCAATGTCAAAAGTTGGCCGCGATAGCAACGCCCGCGACGATAGATCGTATCGAATGCCGGTCGATAGCGCAGCCGGTGCGATCGCGGCAGCACAGGCGTTACGCACCCAAACGAGCGCGACCTCTGGCTCTGCGGCGGCGAATGACGCGACGGCCACCGGGGGTTCTCATACGGGCACGAAACCCAGAAACGCGAAGGCGCTTGCGGTTCGTCCCACCTAAAGTACGCTTAGTCACGATCTATCCTTATGGGTCACTTCTCCAGCAGCACTTGAGGGGACCGCCCCCGAATGGGTTCGCAGCTCGACTTCGGCAGAGCGGAGTACTGGCAGGCTCAATATTGTAACGAACTTTCAGCCTTTTCCACAAACTATGCCTGAGTTCGACTGCGAACCAACCCTCAAATCTCTAGTTCGATCGAACAACCAGCATCGATCGAACCATCAGCCCCTTCCGAATGAGTCTGATATGCTATCTATCCAGGAGATTGAAATCCTGTCTGGGTCGAGGCAATCCCTCCACCGCTCTGTCGTTTGCAAGAGCCAATAACCTCGTGACTTTGTCTGCCGAACAGCTCTGGGACCAAGTTCTAAGCCACCTTCAGGTGCAGCTCAGTCGGCCGACATTCGAGACTTGGATTAAAACTGCTCGGGCAGAATCCCTCACCGAGCACTGTCTGACGATCCAAACCCCCAACACCTTTGCCCGCAATTGGCTGCAAAAGAATTACGTCACCACCATTGCCACCGTCGTCGAAGGCATTGTGGGCAGCCCCCTAGAAATTGCCATCTCAGTCTCCAGTGGAGAGAGCAACGGCAAGGGAGAACCCGCCGACCTGCCGAGTGCGCCAGTTGCTCCACCTTTGCCTGTCCTCGAAGCCAAACCCACCACCACTCGAACGCGCGCCGTCGAACTCAACCCCAAATACACCTTCTCCCGCTTTGTGGTGGGCTCGAATAACCGCATGGCCCATGCCGCCGCTCTAGCCGTGGCAGAGATGCCGGGCAGGGCCTACAATCCCTTATTTCTGTGCGGCGGCGTCGGGCTGGGCAAAACCCACCTCATGCAGGCAATCGGCCAATATCGCTTGGAGAGCGACCCCAACACCAAAATCTTCTACGTTTCCACCGAGCGCTTTACCAATGACTTAATCGACGCAATCCGCCGCGACAGTATGCAGGCGTTTCGGGAGCACTATCGCGATGTCGATATTCTAATGGTGGACGACATTCAATTCATTGAAGGCAAAGAATACACCCAAGAAGAGTTTTTCCATACCTTCAACACCCTGCACGAGCGCGGCAAGCAAATCGTCCTCTGCTCCGATCGCTCCCCTCACCTAATTCCCCGACTGCAAGAGAGGCTCTGTTCTCGGTTTTCGATGGGGTTGATTGCCGAAATCCAATCTCCCGATATCGAAACCCGCATGGCGATTCTGCAGAAGAAAGCGGAATATGAAGGCATGCACCTCCCGCCGGAGGTGATCGAATATATTGCTTCCCGCTATACCAACAACATTCGAGAATTGGAAGGGGCGCTGATTCGAGCCGTGGCCTTTGTGTCCATCTCTGGATTGGCAATGGCGGTGGAGAATATCGACCCCATTCTCAATCCCCCCACCAAGTCTCGCGAGGTCACCCCTAACGTCGTCATAGAGACGATCTGCGAGGAATACAAACTCTCAGAGGCCGATCTGAAGGGCAACTCCCGCAAGCGAGAAATCAGTCAAGCTCGCCAAGTCGCCATGTTCCTGATGCGCCACTACACCGATCTGAGCCTGCCTAAAATCGGCGAAGCTTTCGGGGGCAAGGACCATACCACAGTAATCTACAGCTGCGAAAAAGTAGCCCAAATGCAGAAAAAAGATCCTCAATTGGCACGCCAAATCCAGCAGTTAGGCGATCGCCTGCGCATTGCAGCCAATACCCCGTAGTAGGATAATGACCTTAATCCAAACTTAAGCTTCTCTAAACCCATTACCCCACTTGGATTTCACCTCAATTGTGACTGCAAAAATGGGGAAAGCCTGTGGAAACCTGTGGAAAACTGCAAGGGGCCACTGGAGGCAATCTTCGAGCCAACTTTTCGGACTTTCCATATCTAGGGTGATATGTCAAGATATCTCGCTTACAGACACTGATTGTATGTATCTTTTCGTTAATCTGCGATCGTCCGATCGCATTACCCCTGTGGGAAACCTGTGCAAAACTTCTCTTTTCTGTGGAAAACTTGTGGAAAACCTGTGGAGTATTTGAGTAAGTAAAAATACCCTGTGGAAAAGTGGGGTATTTTTGCACAGGACTTTCCACAGGCAAAATTGAGCCCGATCGCCGCTGGGGAGAGCGATCCCCAGTTTTCTCCACAGTTTCCACAGCCTCTACTACTACTAGTTTAAATATTTAAAAGAAAGACAGTAGATAGAGAGCGGGCAAGGAGATGCAAAAAAACTTTTGAGCTGGAGCAGGGACGAGAAATGCCAATCCCGGGTGCTAGGATGGCTGTGCCCGGAGCGAGCCGAGGCGCTGTCGCCGTTGCCCCCAGCCGCCTCTAGCCAATCGATGCTTCGGCTGGCACTCCACATCGCTGCTTTTCGAGTCGGGATTTATCCATGCAATTGGTTTGTTCTCAAGCAGAGCTCAGTCAGCACATTGCTTTTGTCAGTCGAGCGGTGAGCAGTCGCCCCAATTCGCCTATTTTGGCCAATATCTTGCTGGAAGCCGATCCTGCAGCAAACACGCTAGCCCTCACGGCGTTCGATCTAAGTTTAGGCATTCGTACTCAATTTGAAGCGCAAGTGCTGGAAGGAGGACGAGCGGCTTTGCCCGCTCGCTTACTCAAAGATATTGTGCCCCGTCTCCCCAATGCGGATTTGACCCTGTCCCAACCGGACCTCGATGCGCCAGCCACGCTCTCCTGCCTTGCGGGGGAATACCAGATCCGGGGAGCCGATCCGAACGAATTTCCTGAATTACCCGAGATCGAAGGGGAGATCGAGGAACTTGCAGTTGACGACCTCTTGGCCGGGATTGGCAGTACATTATTTGCTGCTGCGAGCGACGAGACTAAGCAGGTTTTGACTGGCGTTCATGTGAAGTCGACTGCGGAGGGATTAGAATTTGCCGCGACTGACGGCCACCGGTTAGCGACTATCCAGGTGATGGGAGAAGCGGATGAAACTGAAGCGGATGAAAATCCCGTTCGCGGATCTGACGGTCTAGAGTTTACGATTCCTGCCCGCACTCTCAAAGAATTAGAAAGCGTGCTGTCCAGCCAAGCAATTCCAACTCTCAAGCTGCAGTTCGATCGCTCGCAGGTGGTAGTGCGGCTGCCCGATATTACGATAACCAGCCGCTTGCTGGACGGCCAGTATCCCAATTATGCCCAACTCATTCCCCAGCAATTCGAACGCTTGGCAACCCTCGATCGCCGAGAACTGATCTCGGTGCTAGAGCGCATCGCTGTGTTTGCGGCGGAGAAGAACGATATTTTGAAGTTTCAGTTTTCGATGGCCGACCAAACAGTCAATATCGAAGCGGAAGCGCCAGATGTGGGAGGCGGACAAGAATCGCTGCCACTGCAGTTCTCGGGGGAAGATCTGGAGATTGCCTTCAATGTCAGATATCTGCTCGATGCCTTGAAGGTGTTTAATGCTGCCGAGGTCAAGCTACAGATGAACGGGCAGACTCAGCCCGCCGTTATGGAACCTTTAGGGGCTGAGAAGGTGAAGTATTTGGTTATGCCGGTGCAGATTCGACCCTAATGGCGGGCATTTACGAATCCAACTCTTTCAGGCTGCGTTCTTCTACGGTTTCTGCCGGTACTTGCTCCCAGCCATGCACTTCGCCTTTGACGAAGACTTCCTGGACGCTGAGCTGTTCGCTGAGTTCGGGATGGGTTTGGAGAAATTCCTCTGCTTCAGCTTCTGACTCAAAGCAGCAGACTTTTCCTTCAGCATTGCCAGCGATGCGACCGCCGGGGCCGAGCAGACAAAATAAACCACTGGCGGGTTTGCTATAGGCATCTTTGGTGCCAGTCGATGGGTCTTGAGGGTTCTGAGTTGGAGTAGACATATACGAGATAGAGTTCAAAGCTTTCCACCTTTATAGTTTCGCCCAATTTGCGGTCTCCAACTTACAAAGATTTGTGGGGCTGACTGCAGTTCGGCTCGATCGGCCAATGGGACAAGCTCTGACGAAAGCAATTCAGGCTAAGGAGGTGAATGAAGCGATCGCCTCCGATCGCTTGTCGATCGCGTTCGGTGTTGTATCCCCAAGTCGCCAAAAATAAACCGACGTTCTGCAGATCTGGCTGCTGTTGCACCAACCGTAGGGCTTTGAGCCGATCTTCCACAAACCAGAGGCAAGAGCTTGGCAGGTTTCCAGAGGCTTGCAAGAGTTGTCGCAGGGTTTCGTATTTGGGTTGCCCGATCTCTTTGCCGAAAATGCGATCGCGCGGCAGCTCTATTCCCGCTTGACTTGAGAGCTTGTGAATAAAGCGACCTTCCTTGGTGGAGACAATATAGATTTCTACTTCGCTAGCGAGCAATTGTTCCAGCCGCGCGATCGCCCCCGGATAAAACCGTTGGCTGGCCAGCCAACCTTCCAGATCTGAGGCGATCCAGCGATCGCGGATGCCGTCTACCGCTCGGGCGAGGACGACGCGATCGAGTTCTTCCCTGGCCACTCTGGACTGCAATACTGATGGCCAATCCGCCAGCACAGCATCGTCAGGGATACCTGTCACAATGGCACGCACCAATACAGGCATTTCCCAGCCCGTTTCGATGACCGGGCGCAGGCGATAAAAGCGATCGGCCACCCCAGCGGGAGGAATAACCTCTCGGGGCTGCCAAATTTGGCAATAGGCTCGCCAAGCAGTTTGAAAATATTCTGGTAGGCCGTCGAGCAGAACGCCATCGAAGTCTAGGGCGAGTATGTGCGGCGGTGCTGCCATATCGATGCTGTCCTGCAAGAGATGCCAACATTATTGAGAGTTTGGATGACTCGATGCAAACTGTCGAACCGTTTGCTGCCACCAGTGATAGTGGCGATCGCCGCTAGCACTAGCGCTAGCCAGACGTCTCGTCTCGTCGACTACTTCTAATCTCAACCGCAGCCACTCCGGCGGCAGTTCGGGCAGGCGATCGGGCCATTCAATCGCCATCACCCCTTCCCCTACCCACAACTCATCCAAGCTCAAGTCATAGACGGCCTCGGGGGTCAGTCGATAGAGATCGCAGTGGAATAAGGGTAAGCGCCCTTCCCAATACTCTTGAACGAGCGTGAATGTAGGACTTAGGATCGCATCCTCAATGCCCAATCCTTTTCCTAACCCTTGCACGAAAGTGGTCTTACCACCGCCTAAATTCCCTTCTAGCAATAGTACCGAGCCAGCCGTGGCACTTTTGCCCAGCAGATACGCCAGGGTTTGGGTGGCTTGAGGGGATGTCAGGGTGAGGGGGCGATCGCCGCTGGGAGACTGAGACATGAAGGGTGCCTGCAAGGCGCAAGTAACGGTGCGGAATTCTCAGAAACTCTAGCGTTTCTGGCGATTCCAAGCTGCAACTTTACAACAGTCTGAGTGGAGAGGAAACAGACAATGTTGCCAGCGAGCGGGGTGCTAGAATGCTGTCGCCTTCGATCGCGCCTTCCCAACCTCAAGCTCGATCTTTCCCTGCCCCACTCTGTTTTGGAGATCCTGCCACTATGCCCCGAAACTCTTCTCAATCCAGCAATGGCAAAGAAGCGGCTGCTAAGGAGCAAGCGCTGGATCGAGTACTCGGCCAGATCGAACGCAATTTTGGCAAAGGGGCCATTATGCGTTTGGGAGATGCCTCCCAAATGCGGGTGGAGACGGTTTCTAGCGGACCCCTCACCCTCGATCTAGCCTTAGGAGGGGGATTTCCCAAAGGGCGAGTCGTGGAAATTTATGGCCCCGAGTCGTCGGGGAAGACTTCGATTGCCTTACATGCGGTGGCGGAGGTGCAAAAAGTGGGAGGGATCGCGGCATTTGTGGATGCCGAACATGCCCTCGATCCCACCTACGCGGCAGCCTTAGGTGTCGATGTCGAAAATCTGCTAGTTGCTCAGCCCGACACCGGCGAAGCGGGCTTAGAGATTGTGGACCAATTGGTGCGGTCTGCTGCAGTGGATATTGTGGTTGTCGATTCGGTCGCGGCTCTGGTTCCCCGGGCCGAGATTGAAGGGGAAATGGGGGATTCTCATGTGGGATTGCAAGCCCGCTTGATGAGTCAAGCGTTGCGCAAAATCACTGGCAATATTGGCAAGACGGGCTGTATCGTGGTGTTCCTCAACCAGTTGCGCTCCAAGATTGGCGGCATGGGCTACGGTCCCCAAGAAACCACCACCGGCGGCAATGCTCTCAAGTTCTATGCCTCGGTCCGCTTAGATATTCGCCGCATTCAAACCTTGAAGAAGGGGAACGAAGAATATGGCATTCGGGCTCGGGTAAAAGTGGCGAAGAATAAGGTTGCTCCCCCCTTCCGTCGGGCGGAGTTCGATATTATTTTTGGTAAGGGAGTTTCCAATACTGGCTGTATCCTCGACTTGGCTGAGGAAACGGGGTTAGTGGAGCGCAAGGGCTCTTGGTATAGCTACAACGGCGATAATGTGGCCCAAGGGCGCGATAACGCCATTGTGTACTTCGATCGCAATCCCGAAATTCGCACCGAGATCGATCTAAAATTGCGCGAACAGCTCTCGATGGGGGTTGCGGTTTCAGCTAACACAGTCGCTGCTGAGACCGCAGATCCAGAAGGGGAAACGGATGGCAATTAAACGGAAATCTCTGAAACCTTTTGCCATCCGCTGGATTTGATGGCGTGGGGTTAGCCTGCCTCACCTGAGTCAATCGCATCTAGTTCCGATTGAATCGCATCCACCAGCTCCTCGATCGACGCGGCCAAGACTTTAACAGAATCCCGCAGCATGACGTTGGGGAAGATGGTGCGATCGGGCAATTGAACGGCAATTTCCGAGCGGATCGCGAACACTGGAATACCTTTAGCATAGGCATATCCCACCTCAAAAGCTGTTCCAGAGTCCACATCTATACCGGATAGGTTGGCAATGACGTAGCGGCTTCGATCCACGGCATCAATGCAGGCAGAAAAGATTTTTTCTTCGTCTTGGGGGCAATCCCGCTGGGGCAAAAAGGTGCTGCCCAGCTCGGCGATCGCCGTTTCGATTTGCTGTTGAAACACCTGTTCGTAAATATTGAACAGCGGTCCGGCAATATAAAAGTCTATGAGGGATTCTGGTGAATTCAAACGGAACCTCCTTTACACTCGAAATAATCTCTTTGGAGGGAGATTATGTTCGACATTCATTGTGAAACAGATCGGTACAAAACTTATATTTTGCACGATCGAACTACAGATTTTCGGGTCTCGGTCGTACCGGAGCGGGGAGGGGCGGTTGTTGACATCCAGAAGGGCGATCGCTCCCTGCTGTACCTCGATCGCGAGCGATTTGCCGATCCCGCGCTGAGCATGCGGGGGGGGATCCCCATTTTGTTTCCCATCTGCGGTAACTTACCGGAGAATCGATATACCTGGCAGGGACAGGTCTACGAGCTCCCCCAACACGGCTTTGTCCGCAATTTGCCCTGGACAGTTACCCAAATGGAGACCGAAGCCGCCGCTGTCCTGACCGTTACCCTGACCGATACCCCTGCAACCCGCTCCGTCTATCCGTTTGCATTCGAACTCAACTTCACCTACCGTTTGACGGGCAGCCAACTGGCGATCGAGCAGCAGTTCCGCAATCGATCGCAGAATATTATGCCTTTCTCGATTGGCTTTCACCCTTACTTTGCCGTTGCCGATAAAACCCAACTGCAATTCGAACTGCCGACAAAAGTCTATTTCGATCGCGCCAACAACATCGCTGACAAACTCACTGCTGGCTGGAATTTCGATCTCGATGAAATTGATGCTGCCCTCGATCCCGCCCCCTCCGACGCGGCTCTAGAAGCAACAGTGCGCGATCGCGATTTACAGCTCAAACTGACAGGGAGCCCTCACTTTCGACATTTGGTATTTTGGACTGTCAAGGGGAAACCGTTCTACTGTTTGGAGCCTTGGTCTGCTCCTCGCAATGCCATCAACACGGGTATCGATCTCATCTTGCTCGAACCGGGGGCACACCTGAATGCCGACGTTACCCTCGCATTTCTACTGCCACCAGCGGAGAGATCTGCATAGTTTGAGACGGGCAGTCGATCTGTTGAGTTCGAGTCAGGCGGGGAGAATTGGCAGGAAATCTCGGGGGAATGGGCATACTCTGGGCATCCTCTAGTCAATGCCGATGAATACCTCTTCTCGTCGTGCCCTAGTCGTGAGCCAAACCAGCGTCACTCCCTTCGGACGCAAACTGGTTCAGATGGGAATTGCCGATAACGCTCAAATTCAGGCTGCTTTCGAGACCTATCGCGAAACGGGTCGAGATCTGGTTTCAGTGGTCAGCGAGATGACGGGTCGAGAACTGACCCCCGAACTGCAGCGCCTGTATAAGCGGCAAGAACTGTTCGAACTCAAAGTGATTTATGGGTTCCCTTGCCTAGATTTAGCGTTAGAGCCTGCCGCTCTGGAGCAGGTCATGGCCTTGCAGGAGACTCTGTTACCGGTAGACGTCTGCAATCGCTACCAGATGTGTCCCATTTCCCAAGAGGGGGATGTGGTGACCGTGGCGATGACAAACCCCGAAAACCTGCGCGCCCTCGACGATCTCAACCGCCGCTTGCGGCTGCAAGGGCTGAAATTAAAGCGGGTGGTCTTTGGGGTCGGCGACTTCACCCAGCTTTTGGACGATTGTTTGAACCAGCAGGCACAGTCGCTGGCGAGCAACAATAAGCTGCAAGATGAAGAAGGGTACGACGATTTCTACGATGACGACGATGACGATCGTGAGGAATCTGGGGAAGAAGAGTTTGATGAGGAAGAGATCGAAGTTACCGGTCGATTGGAAGATATCGATCTGGATATTGAAGGGTTAGACGATGCCGTTGAAGAGGAAGGAGAATCGCTAGAGGCAGCACTGCGCAGTGCTGAAGGTGCGCCAGTCATTAAGTTGGCCAACCAGGTGATGGTGAAGGCCCTCAAAGAGGGGGTCTCGGACATTCACATCGAACCCCAAGAACAGTACCTGCGCATTCGCTTTCGGAAGGATGGCGTATTGCGCAAAGGGTTTGACAACCTGCCCAAGCAAATTATTCCCGCGCTGACCACCCGCTTCAAAATTTTGGCTGAGCTGGATATTGCCGAGCGCCGCCAGCCTCAAGATGGTCGCATTCGTCGCATGTTCAAGCGCCGTCGGATCGATTTTCGCGTTAATACCCTTCCCTCCCGCTATGGCGAAAAAATCGTCATGCGGATTTTGGATAACTCCTCCACCAAATTGGGATTGGATGTCCTCATTAGCGATCCCGATGTGCTGGCTGGGGTGCGAGATGTGATCCACCGACCCTTCGGGCTCATTTTGGTGACGGGGCCGACGGGGTCTGGGAAAACCACCACCCTCTACTCGGCTTTAGCAGAACTGAACAGCCCCGGCATTAACATCAGCACGGCAGAAGACCCGATTGAATACTCCCTCAAAGGCACGACACAGGTGCAGGTGATCCGCGAAAAAGGTATGAACTTTGCCAATATTTTGCGAGCATTTCTGCGGCAAGACCCGGATGTGATTCTGGTGGGGGAGACCCGCGATGTCGAAACGGCGAAAACTGCGATTGAGGCGTCGCTGACGGGTCACTTGGTTTTGACCACATTGCATACCAATGACGCACCTGGGGCGATCGTGCGCCTGACAGAAATGGGGGTGGAGTCGTTTAACATCTCTAGTGCTTTATTGGGGGTGTTGGCTCAGCGTCTCATGCGCCGGGTTTGTGGCGAGTGCAAGCGCCCCTATCATCCCTCCCCTGAGGAACTCGCCCGTTACGGTTTGGTCACGGTTGGAAGTACGGAGCAGATTACGTTCTTCCGTGCGAATGCCCTCACCCCCCCTGAAATTCGGGAGGCTCGAAAAGCAAAAACATTGTGCCCCAAGTGCAAAGGGGTCGGTTACAAGGGCCGGGTAGGTGTGTACGAGTTCATGCGTATGAGTGATGAGATTGCCAAGCTAATCAACCAAGGAGCCCCGACGGAGAAACTCAAGGAGGCTGCTGTAGAAGCCGGTATGGATACGCTCCTGACCTACAGCCTCAAACTGGTTCAGCAGGGGATGACCACTTTAGATGAAGTCAATCGAGTGGTGCTGACGGATAAGGCCCTGGAGTCAGAACGCAAGCAGCGGGCCAAGGAAACGGGTTCTTGCCGTAGCTGTGGTGGCGAACTGCATGTCGAATGGGTGACTTGTCCCTATTGTTTGACGCCACGCTTTGACCCTGTGGCGGAAGAATCGGATAGCCCAGCAGGTGAAAATCCCGGTTTCGAGCATGGACACGGATTTGAGCAGAGTTCAGAGCCCGAGGCTGCTTTGGCCGAAACTAGCTGAGATTACACCTTCCGAGATGGCGATGGGAGTTGCACCTCAGTGCGCTTGCGATCGCCTGCAGACTCAAAACATTGACCCTAAACACCACTGACCGTGCCGACCTGCGTAGGAGACTCACTCGCCATGATGATGATTGAAGATTTGATGGAGTTGACCGTTCAAAAAGGCGGCTCCGACCTACATCTTTCAGCGGGGTTGCCCCCTTATATTCGCGTCAGCGGCCATTTGGAGCCGACGGAGGACGAGCCCCTCACTCCCGAAGAGGTACAAAAGCTAATTTTCAGTATGTTGAACAATACTCAGCGGAAAAACCTAGAGCAAAACTGGGAGCTGGATTGTTCTTATGGCGTGCGAGGAATTGGCCGCTTTCGGGTCAATGTTTACAAAGATCGCGGCACCTACGCTGCAGCATTGCGGGCACTGTCGTCGGATATTCCCGATATTGATAAATTGGGTTTGCCAGATATTGTCAAGGAAACCGCTCAGCGCCCTCGCGGCCTTTTGCTCGTGACGGGGCCGACAGGATCGGGAAAATCCACCACACTGGCTTCAATGATTAACTATATCAATCAGACGCGAGCCGAGCACATTCTCACGGTGGAAGATCCCATTGAATATGTCTATGAATCGGATAAGAGTATCATTCACCAACGCCAATTGGGAGAAGATACTCGCAGTTTTGCCAATGCGCTCAAGGCTGCTTTGCGGGAAGATCCCGATGTGATTCTGGTGGGTGAATTGCGGGACTTGGAAACGATTCAGCTAGCGATTTCGGCAGCAGAAACCGGTCACTTGGTATTCGGTACGCTGCATACGTCTTCCGCAGCCCAGACAGTCGACCGGATGGTGGATGTGTTTTCACCCGAGCAACAGCAGCAGATCCGAGTGCAGCTCTCGAACTCGCTGATCGGAGTATTTGCTCAGACCCTCGTGCCCAGGCTCAATCCGAGACCGGGGGAATTCGGTCGCGTGTTGGCGCAAGAGCTCATGTTGGTCACTCCAGCGATCGCCAACTTGATGCGAGAGGGGAAAACCTCCCAGATTTACTCTGCCATTCAAACGGGCGGCAAGCTGGGTATGCAAACTCTGGAAAGAGTACTGGCGGATCTATACCACCAGGGCAAAATTTCTTTCGATAACGCGCTGGCCAAAACCTCTCGGCCTGACGAACTCGCCAGGATGCTGGGCGGCCCCAAAGGCAATGCTGCCGCCCAAGCGAATGGCCGCGCCCAGCCAACGGCAGCTCGCATTCGCTAAATGATTTTGAGTGCCCGTCGAGATCGTGGGGCTATGGCTTGCGGTTGGTTTGGGCACACTTTGAACGTCACGACCCTCAATCTCGCGAACCCCAGACTCACGAGCGATGGACGAGTGTCGTACAGTTCCCGAGCTCACTAGTCTCGACTCACAATCGGTAACGTTTAAGGAAATTGGCTATGCCACAGTTTAAAGTGCTGGGATTGCAGGCGGGACGACCCGTGTCTCGCACCATCAAGGCCACATCGCTTGCAGAAGCCCGCGCCTCTTTGCGCCGCAGTGGCGTTTACGTTCGCGATATTAGCGAAGTGAAGAGAGGGTTTGACCTCGGCCAGCTCGAATTGTCGATGGGCAGTATTGAAGTTCGGGACAAAGCAGTCTTTTCGCGGCAGTTTGCAGCCTTGATCAATGCGGGGGTTTCGATGGTGCGATCGCTCACCATCATGACCGAGCAAACCGACAATCCCAAAATGAGGAAATACTTGACCTCGGTAAAATCCGAGGTCGAATCGGGCAAAAATCTCTCCGACGCGATTCGCCCCTATCCCGATGCCTTTGACGGCCTCTACTGCGCTATGGTGCAGGCGGGCGAAGTGGGGGGGGTCTTGGATGAGGTGCTGCAACGCTTGGCCAAGTTGCTAGAAGATGTGGATCGGTTGCAGCGTCAGATTAAGTCAGCCATGACCTACCCCGTGACGGTCTTGGTGTTGGCCGTTCTGGTCTTCCTCGGTATGGTGATTTTCATTTTGCCGACATTTGAAAGTATTTACGAAGAATTGGGTGGAGAATTGCCAGCCTTTACTCAGTTTTTCTTGACCTTGAGTGAGTTTTTACGATCGCCAATCGTGATTGTAGGCACGATTGTAATGATTGTTGCCGGTACGTTTGCCTTCAAGCAGTTCTATCGCACCCCTGCCGGTCGCGAAAGTGTCGATGCTTTAATGCTGAAGTTGCCCCTATTTGGAGATTTGATTCGCAAGAGCTCGGTGGCCCGTTTCTGCCGCACCTTCGGCTCGCTCTCCCGCTCGGGTGTGCCGGTGCTCACCAGTTTAGAAATTGTTAGAGATACAGCGGGAAATCGCGTCATTGCCAATGCTGTGGACTCTTCCCGCACCGCGATCGCGGCAGGCAATCCAATTGCTCCTGCTTTAGGTAGGGCCAAGGTCTTTCCTGTCATGGCCGTACAGATGATTAGCGTTGGGGAAGAAACGGGAGAATTGGATCAAATGTTAGAGAAAACCGCCGAATTTTACGAGTTGGAAGTGGAACAGGCGGTAAAATCTTTAACCAGTTTGATGGAGCCGATTATGATTGCTGTCTTAGGCGGTATGGTGGGCACCATCATTGTGGCGATGTACCTACCGATGTTCAATCTGTTCGAGCTGGTTGGCTAACGGCGATCGCTCGGAACAGGTCTCCGATTGTGAGATGACTCGTTAATGATTTTAAAGCGGGCTCAGGCCCGCTTTTCTGCAATCTAGGAGGGGATTCTCCGCGACCGACTAGCTATAGGAGAAGGATTGCACAGTCTCAAAGAAGTACCGCACATTCTCCTCGGGAGTCGTGCGGTGGATACCGTGCCCCAGATTCATGATATGACCGGTGGGACCCGCTTTGCGAATGATATCGAGGGTGCGATCGCGAATGAGCGCTTTGCTACCCAACAGCACCATGGGGTCGAGGTTCCCTTGCACCGCCATGTCGGGACCGAGCCGCTGGCGAGCCTCGCCGATATCCGAGAGCCAATCCACACTAAATACATTCACGCCAGATTGGCCGACCCGCTCTAGGAGTGCGCCACTGCCATTGATATAGAGCACGAGGGGCGTATCGGGATGAACTTGTCTGACCTGTTCGACAATGCGCTGTTCGTAAGGGAGGGCAAATGCTTCGTAGTCGATGGGGTTGAGCTGACCGGCCCAAGTGTCAAACATTTGCACCACTTGAGCGCCGCATTCGATTTGATAGCAGACATAGCGGGCAATGGAATCGGCCAGCTTGCCTAGAAGTTGGTGCAGGATCTCGGGGGCACTGTAGGCCATCTGTTTGATGACCGCATAGTCTTTAGAGCTTTTGCCTTCGACCGCGTAGGCCGCCAACGTCCAGGGGGCACCCACAAAGCCCAGGAGAGTGGCGCGATCGCCAATTTCACTGCGCAGCGTGCTTAAAATTTCTTTGATGAAGGGGAGGCTTTCTTCTGGATTGAGTGGGCGGACTTTATCCACCTGTGCTCGAGTGCGGATGGGGGGATCGATGATGGGACCGACGCTTTCCACGAGGTCGAAGGGGATGCCCATGCCGTCGAGGGGGGTGAGGATGTCGGAGAACATGATGACGCCGTCAGGGCGGAAGGCGCGGAAGGGCTGTAGAGAAATCTCCACAGCCAATTCTGGTTGTTCGCAGCGCTCTTTGAAGCTATATTTTTCCCGCAGAACCCGATACTCCTGCATATAGCGACCGGCCTGTCGCATCATCCAGACGGGCGGACGGTCTACAACCTCGCCCCGCGCTGCACGTAAGAGGCGATCGCCCGCGATCGGAGGAGCGGAGATAGAATGGGTCATTTCAAACGTTCAACTCGTCGATTGTTTCTTCAAGCAAAAGAAAGCCAATCCCGATCTTAAAGCACAGCGGGAATGGCTTTCTCAGAATCAGTCGTTGCAATTTATGAAGCTGGCTGGGCGAAAAACCGCGAGGGCCAACTGCAATTGCCTGCGGGGACTATGCCTTGGCCCCTTCAACAGCGGCTTTGACTAGGGGTTCTAATTCGCCGCGATTGTACATCTCTAAAGCGATATCGCAGCCCCCCACGAATTCTCCGTCGATGTAAACCTGAGGGATGGTGGGCCAGTTGGAGAAAGTTTTGATGCCTTGGCGGAGCTCGTCATCGTCGAGCACGTTTGCAGTGGCATAGGGATAGCCCATCCGTTCGAAGACTTGGATGGTGGCTGCAGAAAAGCCGCATTGGGGAAATTCGGGCGTTCCCTTCATGTAGATCATGATTTTGTTGTTGTCGACCTGTTGTTGGATAGTGGTGTGGATTGCATCGCTCATCGCTAACTCCGCGCCTAGAATGAATGGGGTGTATGCAAGTGATTCTGGTTGATTTTGAGGTTGACTGACCCACGAGGGAGCATCAGCACATTGCTTTATTGTATTCTTGGTTTTTCACTCCTGTGTCGTTCCTCGCAATCTCGCTCGCAAAAGGGGCGACCGCCCAGTGGACTGCTTTGCTTGAGGAGATGGAGCATACACTGAGGGGACGTAGCTATCACCTGCCAGCCGCCGAACTTGTTTTTTAGCAATTGAGACATTCTGATGGTCGATCCAGTGAATTACTCGGATGCTTCTGGCGATCGCCAGACTGAGGTTCGCGGCTCGAACTCGAAGCAACCGCAACCCAAGCGCGCAATTCCCCGACCTCGACTGCGCGCTTGGGAGCAGCTCTTAGAAGATATCGACTGCGTCTTCGATCGCGATCCTGCCGCCCGCAACCGGCTCGAAGTGTTTTTTACCTATCCGGGGCTGCACGCGCTGTTAGTTTATCGGTTAGCCCATTGGATGTGGCAGCACAAGTGGTGTTTTTTGGCTCGCTACATCAGCTTTGTGGCTCGCGGCCTGACCCTGATTGAAATTCATCCGGCGGCGAAAATTGGGCGGCGCTTTTTCATCGACCACGGCGCGGGGGTGGTGATTGGCGAAACCGCCGAAATTGGCGACGATGTAACCCTCTATCACGGCGTCACCTTGGGGGGGACCTCTTGGGATAAGGGCAAGCGCCATCCGACTTTAGAAGATGGGGTGGTGATTGGGACGGGGGCGAAAGTACTCGGACCGATTACGGTGGCGAAGGGAGCGCGGGTGGGAGCAAATGCTGTAGTGGTGAAGGATGTGCCTGCCGAGATGAGTGTGGTGGGGATTCCGGGACGCGTGGTATTGCCGATTCACTGCCGCCGCATTACCGAACACGGCATCGATCTCGACCACCATCTCATGCCCGACCCGGTGGGCAAGGCAATTTCTTCGCTGATCGAACGGATTGACGAATTAGAAGCTGAGCTGAAATCGTTGAAGGCGGGCTCGGATACTGTGGGCGATCGCCCTGTTGAGTCAAGGGATGAGAGTTCCGATTCGGCAGCGAATCCCTCGGGCAATGGCGTACCTAACTCTACGATCGATTGCTTTTAAGATGGGAGTTCTCTCGATATCGCTATCGCTCGAATGCGGGACTAGACCTCTGCTAGTCTGAAGGGCATGGGCACATTCTCCGAAGAGTTCAATCTATTATTGCGGGCTCGCTATCCGGCCATCTATATCAATACGGTGGAGGAGGAGCGAGCGGAAGATGCAATCGTAGCTGCCAGTGACGGCAGAGCGATCTATCTCTGGGATTTTGTCACCGGCTACGACCTGCAGGGCACCGATGCTGGCACTGCCCAGCGCAATCCCCTACAAGCGCTGCAATATATCGAGAAGACCGACGATCGCGCCCCTGCAATTTTTGTTCTGCGAGACTTTCAGCGATTTCTTACCGATATTTCCGTTGCCCGCAAACTGAGAAACCTAGGGCGAAAACTGCGATCGCTCCCAAAAACAGTTGTCATTTTGGCCCCAGTGCTAGATATCCCTGCCGATCTAAGTGAAACTATCACAGTTTTAGAATTTGATTTGCCCAGTTCGACGGAGATCGGTCAGGCGATCGATCGGCTCGTAGGACTCGCCCAGACTTTAGCTCAGTCCGAGCGGGACGAGCTGGTGCGAGCTTGTCAGGGGTTGACGCTCGCTCGGGTTCGGCAGGCGCTGGCCAAGGCGATCGCCCAGGCTGGCAGCTTGAGCGCCGATGCCGTGGATTTGATTTTGGAAGAAAAGCGTCAGAAGATTCGCCAAACCCAAATTTTGGAGTTTTATCCTGCTGCTACCGAAATTGCCGATATTGGCGGTCTGGACAATCTCAAGTCTTGGCTAATGCGGCGGGGCAGTGCTTTGAGCGAGAAGGCCCGCAGATATGGTTTGCCTCAGCCTCGCGGTCTGTTGTTAGTGGGAATTCAAGGCACGGGCAAGTCTCTCACGGCCAAGGCGATCGCCCATCACTGGCACCTGCCTCTCTTGCGTCTCGATATTGGCCGACTGTTTGCTGGTTTGGTGGGGGAGTCAGAATCGCGTACTCGCCAGCTCATCCAACTCTCGGAGGCGATGTCTCCCTGCGTCTTGTGGATTGATGAAATTGACAAGGCGTTTGGCACGAGTGCGAGTAGCGATGGCGGGACGACCGGTCGCGTATTGGGGACACTGATTACCTGGATGGCAGAGAAAACGGCTCCGGTGTTTGTGGTAGCGACTGCGAATAATATTCAAATTTTGCCGCCAGAACTGTTGCGCAAGGGTCGATTTGACGAAATCTTCTTTGTGGATCTGCCCGCGCAGGAGGAGCGAGCCGAGATTTTTAACGTGCATCTCGGTAAATTGCGGCCCCAAACCGTTCGCGATTACGACATTCAGCGACTGGCTTACGAAACCCCCGATTTTTCGGGGGCCGAGATCGAGCAATCTATTATCGAAGCGATGCACTTAGCTTTTAGTCAAAATCGCGACTTTACCACCGAAGACATTCTGGAATCCGTTGCCCTCATGGTTCCTCTAGCTCGTACGGCTAAGGAACAGGTGGAACTGTTGCAATCTTGGGCAACTCAAGGCAAGGTGAGACTAGCATCTCAGCGCAGTTTCTTGCAGCAAAGAACGGCCTAATTTCTATTCGGATGACGTTAAGTTTGGCCTGTCGGTATTCCTTACGTAGAGCAGGTGGCGGATGGCAAACACAAGTATTAGCACCATCGCAATATTTTCGCCAAAGTCTTCTAATATGCCAAGAATTGTTCTGACGAGATTGGAAGGAAAGTAGACTTCACTGTATATGAAGTCAATGACGACGCCGCTAAAAACATAGATGGAAATGAGTTTGATAAGATTGAGGCTGAATTGTTTGTATCTTGTCACTTTTGTGTTGGCGTAACTGATTGCGATTGAAATGATGGGGACGAGCCCGAGTGCCAACATTGCGATAACTTCTCCGACGTGATCTACAGTGTTAAGCCATACTCCAATGAGATCGCCGAGATTTTCATGGATGGATAAACTATCATCTAGAAAAATGAGCCAAAACAAGAGAGAGAAAAATCCATAAATTCGGCTTTTATATTTGATTTCTAACCACAAAAAAATACTTGCAATGAGAAATAACTTGCCGTACTGGAACCATTCTGAATAACTGCGATCGACGCCGAGAGCCCAGCGGTTGCCGATCGGCAAAATCTCGTAAACGTGAACGATATGCAGGACAAGAAACAGACTATCGATCGCCAGAAGAACGACTAAAAAACGAGCCAGATGAGTAGGAATCTGTAGTGCGCTCGGCCAATGAATCCTGCGGCGGCGAGCGGAAGCGATCGCCGCTTTATTTTGGGACAGTAAATGAGGCATCGATTTTGATTTTCTCAAGGTTAAGGTATGTATAACAAATGCTTAACCGAGCTGCAATAGGGGCGCGGTCTTTGGTTCTTGGAAATAGGGACGATCGGTTAGTGCCGAGCTACCAGCGATCTGAGAGGCAGTGAATGGGGTGGCGATCGCCAGATGCAACGGGCCGAGGTTACGGCATACACTAGAAGTCCTTTGCAGGGACTCGCGATCGATGGCCACTCAGCTCAGTGTCAACCTCAATAAAGTCGCCCTGTTGCGCAACAGCCGCAATTTAGGCATTCCCAGCGTGTTGAAGGCGGCCCGGATGGCGTTGGAGGCGGGAGCTTATGGGGTGACGGTGCATCCTCGCCCGGACGAGCGACACATTCGCTATGCAGATGTGGATGAGTTGGATGTGTTGCTGGAGGCGGAGTATCCGACAGTGGAGTTCAATATTGAGGGCAATCCGTTTTTAGGGCGCTTTATGGAGGTGGTGACTCGGGTGCGGCCGACGCAGGCCACCTTGGTGCCGGACGATCCGAATGCGTTTACCTCAGATCGTGGTTGGGATATCGCAAAAGATGGCGATCGCCTCCGTCCGATCTTGAAGCAACTACAGGATTTGGGCATTCGCGTCAGTTTATTTATGGACCCCGATGTGGAGCAGATTCGACTGGCGGGCGAGCTAGGACCGGAGCGGATTGAACTGTATACGGAGCCCTATGCAACAGCTTTTCGGGATGGCAAAGTGGACGAGTCTTGGCCTGTTTATGCTGAGGCCGCAAAGCTGGCACGGGCAGTCGGTCTAGGCGTGAATGCCGGACACGATCTCAATTTGAACAATTTGGCTAAATTCTGTGAAATACCGGGAATTTTGGAGGTTTCCATTGGCCATGCGCTGACGGCAGATGCCTTGGAGATGGGGATGCCAGAGGCGGTTCGACATTATTTGGCGATTTTGGCAAAAGATTGAGGAGGTGAACTATGGCGATCGCAATAGCAAAACGTTATATGCCAGCGGAGTATTTGGCACTGGAGGAGAAAGCAGATTTTAGAAGCGAGTTTATTGAGGGACACATTATTGCTATGGCGGGAGCGACAGCCAATCATAATATTTTGGCGGGTAAGTTCTATGCTCGGCTATTGTTGGCGCTGGAAGATTTAGATTATTTGGTGTTTATGAGCGATATGCGGTTATGGTTGCCGCTGTATGAAAGCTATACTTACCCAGATGTGATGGTGGTGGCGGGAGAGCCAAAGTTCACAGATAATCAGCAAACAGCAATTACCAATCCTTGTTTAATTGTTGAGGTGTTGTCCAATTCAACAGGGGGTTATGACAAATCAGCTAAATTCCGGCTATATCGATCGATTCCTGAATTTGAAGAATATATTTTGATAGACCAGGATGCCCTTCGAGTCGAGCAGTTTACAAAGGTAGACGATCGCCAGTGGTTGTTAACTGAATTGATGGGAGAGAAGGCAGTTTTGGCGATACAGTCGATAGCGATTGAGATGAGTTTGAAGGATTTGTACAAGCGGGTGACATTTCAAGAAACAAGCGAGGATGCTAAGTAAGCGCTGGCTGCAAGGTAGCCTCCCTCTCATTGTTTTAGCCATGCTTCTAAAAGTGGAAAGATTTTTTGATTTGCCACAGGAAAGGCATAATTCTTAAGTTCTGAAGGCTGTACCCAGCGAACGTCGTCAACTTCTAGAGCTTCAATTTCGCCAGCAATATAGCGACAAATGTAAGCGTGTAGCGTGACTGAAAAATGAGTATAGCCATGTTCGACACTGCCCAAGTGGGCGATCGCCTCCACCTCTATCCCAACTTCCTCCTTCACTTCGCGAACAGCACAGTCAGCCGCTGTTTCTCCCGCTTCAATTTTTCCCCCCGGAAACTCCCACAACCCGCCCAACAGGCCCGACTCCGGTCGGCGATCGATCAGAATTTGGCCATCTTGCAACACAATCGCCACAGCGATTTGCTTGTGGGGGCGTTCGGGTTTTGGAGACTTCACGGGCAATTCGGATTGTCGGTTTGTTCGATAGGCGGCACAGCTATCTTGCCACGGACAGCGGGGACAATCTGGCTGGCGCGGGCGACACAGGGTCGCGCCCAAGTCTAGCAGTGCCTGGTTGTAGTCGCGCGGATGCTCGGGGTCGAGCAGCGCTTCAGACAGATCCCACAATTGGGGCAGAGCCTTAGCGGGGGGTTGGGGCAAGGCGATCGTACGGGCTAGCACCCGCTTGACATTCCCGTCCAAAATCGCTGTAGGGCGATCGAACGCAGCACTGAGAATGCCGCCAGCCGTAGTCCGGCCAATGCCGGGTAGAGCGATCGCGGCTCGGATATCGGTGGGAAATTGACCGTTGTGCTCGGCCATAACGATTTGAGCTGCTCGGTGGAAATTGCGCGCGCGGCTGTAATAGCCCAACCCTTCCCACTGCTTGAGTACGCGATCGCGAGGTGCCGCTGCCAAAGCGGCGATCGTGGGAAATGCCTCCAGCCAGCGCTGGTAGTAGGGCAACACCGTCTTCACCTGCGTTTGCTGCAGCATGATTTCAGAGACCCAAATCGCATAGGGATCGCGAGTCTCTCGCCAGGGGAGCGATCGCCCCTCGCGGGCATACCAGTCCAACAGCGATCGGCGCAGTTGCCGATAGAGCAGTGTTTCGGCCACAGGGAGTGTTTCGACCAAATTGAGAGACAAACCAGAACGCTTGCCATCATAAAGCTTGCGAGGCCTCGCGGGCTCTGAGATTCTGGCTGAATGGCCAGACATCGACCTTCATGCTGTCCGTGACAACTGGAGTGGGAGCAAAACCCCAATGACGAGCTAAACTTTAACAACACCCCAGGGGTGCGGCGAGGTTTTTTGCACAGGTGAGAGAAAAACTCAAGCTCCGGTTAGTTAGTGCGATCGTCGCGATTGTTGTCGCTCTATCGATGACGTTTTTGGGCGGCTGGTTTTTTACCGCCATGATGGCAGCGATTGTGTTGCTGGCTCAACTGGAGTTTTTCAAGCTCGTACGCGCGACTGGGGCAGCACCGGCAATGCGCACCACCCTGGTCGTGAGTCAAATTTTAGTTGTGATGCAGCAAGTGCGACCGGAATGGTCTGGACTGACCCTGACGGTCTCGGGCACGATTATTTGCTTTTATCTCCTGTTCAAACCGAAAGTTGCCACCATCAATGACATCGCCACCTCCATTCTGGGTTTGTTCTACTGTGCCTACTTGCCCAGTTTCTGGATCTTGGTGCGGGCTCATGTAGGTGGCTGGCAACTGGTGCTGTTGGCCTTTGGTTGTATTTGGGCGGCAGATATTGGTGCTTACTTTATGGGTAAGTGGCTGGGCAAAACGCAGCTCTCGATTATCAGCCCCAAAAAAACGGTGGAGGGATCGATTTCTGGGATTGCGGGCAGTATTGCGATCGCCGTTCTCGGAGCTAGTTTGCTAGAGTGGCATTCGTGGCCCTATTCAGGTATGGCGATTGGGTCGTTGATTGGCATTACCAGCTTGTTGGGGGATCTGACTGAATCGCTGATGAAACGAAATGCGGGGGTCAAAGACTCGGGAGACTTGATTCCGGGGCATGGAGGTATCCTCGATCGCGGCGATAGTTACGTGTTTACCGCTCCATTGGTGTTCTATTTCGTCGAACTCCTGAGACTGTAACCCGAGAGGTGCTTGCGTCTTTTGAATAAAATTTGCAGAATGTTAAGTGGCTAGATTGATAGAATTACGTTTTAAGGATGAGGTAAGTTGTCATGGTGTTCGCGGAGGTCAAGCCAAAAAGCTCAACCGACCGTAAGCCGATGCCCATGTACCGGGTGTTGTTGCACAATGACGATTACACCCCGATGGAGTATGTGATCGAGGTATTGGTGCAAACGATTCCGGCTATGCAGCCTCCCCAAGCCCGCGAGATTATGTTGGAAGCCCATACTAATGGTTCTGCAGTGGTGATCGTGGTGCCGAAGGAACATGCCGAGTTTTACAAAGAGCAATTGCAAAACCACGGCTTGATCAGCACGATCGAGCCAGATTGTTAAGGCTCGGATTCATTTGACGATTATTCGCTTGACGGTTGTTCGCTCTAAAGCGCTGTTGCAGCGATGCAGTGGGTGGGTGCGATCGCGTTCCGCATGGCTGCGCGTACTCATTTTTCTTCTGATCTTCCCCCTCGTTTGCTTGCCGGTGTGGGTAGCCAGTTGGCTGGGCTGGTTACCCGTCTTGGGAGATACCCTGACGATTGCCATCCTGTATCCGTTGTCGGTCCTCTACATCGGCGTCTGGGGCAAGTGGATACACGGGCGATCTCATCCCTATCGAGTTTTAGGTCTACAGCCTTCCTGGGTATTTTGCCGAGGGCTAGGGTTGGGGGGAGCAGTTGGTTTTGCGAGTGTTTTTCTCCCTTTCTGGATAGAAGGGTGGCTGGGTTGGCTGGAATGGCAGCCGGTGGAGCCCGGTCAATTGACGATCGCCTTTGCCAATGCGATCGCCACTGCTGCTGCTGTCGGTTTTGGCGAAGAGCTGCTCTTTCGCGGCTGGCTGTTGGAAGAATTGCGACTGGATTGGAACCGGTGGGTTGCGGGGGCGCTCGTGACAGGTATTTATGCGCTGGCTCACACTTGGGGGCCACAACTGCTCGGGCTCGTGCTGGTGGGGACGATTTTAGTGGAGGCGAAGTATCTGACGGGCAATCGCTTGGGCCTGGGAATTGGACTGCACGCCGGCTGGGTCTTCTCCATTGCTTGGGTCAATATCTCCGCTTGGGTTCGCTATCCAGAGGCTGTCCCCAACTTCGTCACAGGAATTGATGGCAATCCCCTCGCAGGCATTGTGGGGTTGAGCTCGCTGGCGATCGCTGGGTTGGCGCTGTTAGCGTTACCAAAACTGGCCAACGATCGCTTCGGAGCTCGATCGAGCTAACTTCGCGTGAAGTCACATGTTTTTCTTGGCCTTGTCTACTTGTTGGAGTAGTTGAGCAAAGTGTTCTGAGTCTTGGAGATCTGCCAGCGTACCGCTCGCTAGTGTCGGCGCATCCGCCAGTCTATCCATATAAGCCTGAAAAGCCCGTTCGTCACTGCGATGCCGGAGCAAGTAAGTCCGCAGTTCCTTCCGGCTCATGCTCTGAAAGTCAGTTTCCTTCATAGGAATCTCCAGTTGCCATTGGGGTTAATCAAGATCTCGGTTTCCTCGCCTGCCAGAATATAAACCTGCAGGGAGTGCCGATCGAAGCTGACTAAATGAATTGGGAGATAGTATCTCGTCAACTGTTGAGACAGTTCTAGACAAATCATCGCTTGGGCAGTTGTGGGAATGGTATTTTTCTCCTCTCGATTGCCAACTTCTTCATAGATTGAGTCAAACTGGCTTCGTTGCAACTCCCTTATAAGAGTAGCCCACAAACTTGGGCATCCCGTCGGCATAGAAGGACTCCAGTTGCGTCAGTTTCAAGCCAGCGGCTTCGACGATTTCAGGGATATTGCGGTTGAGGTGGCAGCCGTCGGCGATCGCCTTTTGCAGCCCATTCAAACGATTTTGCCAAACCTCTACAGGGCGATCGGGACTCAGCCCGTGCTCGATAAACAACAATTCTCCCCCCGGCTTCAACACCCGCCGCACTTCCTGAAGGGCCTGCGAGACATTCGCAATACTGCACAGCGTCCAAGTGCTGACCGCAGTATCGAAACTCGCATCCGCCATCGGCAACGACTCCCCATTGAGGGTGGCGCGCTCCACCGGAATCTTCGCTTGCTTCAATCGACGGCGGGCGATCGCCATCGTGCCCGGATTGGCATCAATCGCCGTCAATTGCTCCACTGAGGCTGGATAGTAGGGCAAATTCAATCCCGTCCCAAACCCAATTTCCAACACCTGCCCCTTAGCGCGGGAAAGGACATCCCGACGGTGCTCCGTCAAGATGTCCGCCGACATGGTCAAATCCAGTAAACGAGGAAAAATAACTCGCGAATAGAGTCCCATTCAGTCCAGTGGAATGCAGCTACCTCTAGGCTAGCGAATCATTCTCTCGGGATGCTACGAGGCTTCGATCTGAAAACTGGCCTTGGCCCCAGCAGACCACCGTACGCTCCACAAATCACCCCCCGTCCGGCCCGTCCGAGAAGCTTCACGCATGTGAAAATCGCGCGCCGAACCATAAATACCCATGTAATCGAGGCAATCCGATAGCGTCCCGACAATCGATCGATCGCCCCAAAGTGCTGTCCACAGAGGCAGATCTCCCGAGAAGGCGGCTAAATGGGTCGCCGTTGCACGACGATTTTCAACAGACACCCTTGTTCCTGCACTGGTGCCGCCATTCATCCCCTTAACTTGCAAAGCTTCGCGGACTGCGAGAAGAGAGCCTACCATTTCACGTTCCTCAGAGGAGTAAACAACAAAAACATTGCTGGCGATCGCGTTCTAACGAGCACAGCTCAACTAGCTCTAGATGAATGCGCCCCCTATCATCTAGCTCGAAGCTAAAAATCTTGAGTTTCGATGCGAATGAATCGAAATGCTAGCCTTGAAACCATTTTTGACTTTCAGAGGCTAAGTCATCGAAGTATTAAATCCTAGAATAGCTTTTCGGTTCTATGACAACTGCGATCTCCGATACAAAACACCCATTTAGATTCACAACATAACAAAAAGGATTTGCTATCGAAGAAGAGCTGACATAACTCATTCTCTTGACCTATGTGCCAAACACATTGTGAAGGCGATCGCTGGGAAAAGCGACGAAGTTAATATTTTCTTCCAATTTGCGGGGATCGCCACAATCCAGTTGAAATAGGCGATCCCCGTCTTCTGAGTATCAATACTTAGCGCCATCTGCGCGCTCGTGCTAGATTGTTGATGAACAAACATGTTCGACCTTGAAGCAGTTATTGTGTTTTGTAACGAGCACCAGAAGGCTCGAGATCGACCCAAAAGCGATCGTTCGATGGCTTAAGAAAACATCAAATAAGCCATTTCGACAATAGCGAATCTCAGTGAAAACGTTCTGTTGTTTTCCGCTGTTTCGGTGAAATAACGTAGGTGTTGTTTGAAGATTAGTAAAGAGAGGCGATCTGGAGTTGAAATCGATCGCTGCATATCTCCCTTTGGTCTAAGGGAACTGTTCCCCCCGCATCGATCGATCTAGCAGTTGGATGGGGTGAAAGACTGGCACAGATTGCCCCTGCTGCTGGAGGTGCTTTTGAATTTGCAACGCACAGCCGGGATTGGGAGAGGCGATCGCGTCTGCTCCGGTGGCGAGTAAAGTTTCGACTTTCATGCGACCCAATTCATCTGCAGTATCCGGTTGCAGAATGTTGTAGACACCAGCACTGCCGCAGCAGAGGGCCGCGTCAGCGGGATTGCGCACCGTGACGCCAGGAATTTGGCGCAGCAGTTGGCGAGGTTGAGCGCTGATGCCTTGACCGTGTAACAGGTGGCAGGCATCTTGATAGACCAAGGTGAGGGGTTTGTCTTGTAGGGGGTGAAGTTTGCTCGCCAGCCCCACTTCCGCTAAAAATTCGTGTACGTCCTTCACTTTGCTAGAGAACTCTTCCCCCCGGCGGACGTAATCAGGATCGTCCCGCAGAATACGGCCATATTCTTTGAGGGTGTGACCGCACCCGGCTGCATTGATGACGATCGCATCCAACTCCAGATCGGCGAAGCTATCGATCGTCTGGCGAGCTAGGGCTCGGGCCTGTGCCTCTTCCCCTTGATGATAGGGCAGGGCGGCGCAGCAACCCTGAGACTTCGGTACGACCACTTCGCAACCATTGGCAGTCAGCACTCGGGCAGTGGCATGGTTGACATCGGCGAATAACACCCGCTGTACGCAACCGAGCACCAGACCCACTCGAAACCGCTTTTGCCCTCGCGCGGGCAGAACCTCGGGGAAATCGTCGCGAAACGCATTGGCAGGGATGGCGGGCAGGATACATTCCATGCTGGCCAATTGTGGCGATAGGCGTTTCAGTAAGCCCGAGTTGCGCACGAGCGCCCTCAATCCCAGGTTTTGAGCCAGTTTCAGTGGACGCAACAGCAGTCGCAGGCGATCGGGATAGGGAAACAGCTTAAAAGTAAGGTCGCGCAACAGTTTGTCTGGCAGGGAGCGAGGGTGGTGGCGAGTCACTTGGGCGCGCATGTCTGCCAGCAGCTCGTCGTAGCGCACCCCCGACGGACAGGTGCTCACACAGGCCAAACAGCCCAAGCAAGAATCGAAGTGCTTGACCACATCGGGGGTAAGTTCGATTTCTCCTCTATTGAGGGCATCCATCAAGTAGATGCGACCGCGCGGAGAATCCATTTCGGTTCCCAAGACGCGATAGCTGGGACAGGTGGCCAAGCAAAAGCCACAGTGAACGCAGGAGTTAATGACGCTCGGATCGGGGGGATGGAGATCGTCAAAGCCTCGGGAGGAGGAAGAAGCCGAAGGATTTTGCGTCTGCATGGGAATATCGGAAAATTTTAGTCGCGCTGGAACAGGCGGTTGGGGCTGAGCAAGGCGTGGGGGTCGAAGCGATGGGCGATCGCCTGCATGAGGGCAAGGCTGCCCTCAGCATAGCCCCAGATATCGAGCTGTTGTTCGAACGATCGCGGCGCTTGCAGGATGCTGAGATAGCCGCCGTTGGCTTGGCAAAAAGAGCGCAGGTCTCGCAGAGTGTCGGGGGCGATCGCCTCGCGATCGAGATGTAGCCAACCGATACCGCTACTGGCGTGAATGCGGGCACGGGCAGCCGCCAGCGATTCTAGGCGGGCCACGAGCTCTCCCGCTCGGCTCGGCAAAATGCCGAACTTGCAGGCAATCAAAGTGCCTAACTCATCTGGGGAAGCGGGCACATCTAGGTGCAGAGCTTGGCGGACAGTGGCCCACAGGTGGGTTTCATCGGCGTCAGAGGCAAGCTCGGAGGATAACTTCAGGGCTCGTGCCCAATTCAGCACCTGTTCTATTTGGGCGTCAATGCTGCTGGGAATGCTCTGAAACTGCACCAACAAGCCCGTGGCTGAGGGATGTCCTAAGGCTTTGACAATCGAGGCAGAGAGGAGATCGATCGCCGTTGGAGTCAGGCTGGAGCAGCGCAGTTGTCGCGCTAAGGCCGCGATCGCCGCTGTCGAACCCACGAGTAAGAGCGATCGCGACTGTTCCGGCTGTGGATAGACTCGCAGCGTTAGCTGTGCCGAGATGCCGAGAGTGCCGTAAGAGCCCGCCAGCAATTTCATCAAATCGTAGCCTGCGACGTTCTTGACCACCCGACCGCCCGCTTTGACCACCTGGCCGTCATGGCGTACGAAGGTCACCCCCAACAGCATGTCCCGCACGCTGCCATATCGCTGTCTGAGAGAGCCTGTATCTGCAGTCGCGATCGCACCGCCCAAGGTGGCGATGTCGGCATAGGCTGGATCGAGCCCCAGTTGCTGCTGGTGAGGGGATAAGAGGGCTCGCAGGTTTGAAAGGGTCGTGCCCGCTTCGGCAGTGAGGGTGAGATCCCCAACAGCATGTTCGACGATGCGATTGAGGTGCGCCGTAGAGATGGCAATTGTGGCTTTGGCCGAGCCCCCCCAACTCAATTTGCTACCGCTGCCAAATGGGAGCATGGCAAAGCGATCGCGATGGGCGAGTGTTACGAGTTCTGACAATGCTTGGATTGTGGAGGGATAAGCGACTGCAATAACTCCCTCTGCAGTCGCAGCAGCCAGATTTGCCCGTAGGCCGATATCCAATGCCTCCCACCGCCGGACACGATCGGTACCGACGACGCGCTCCAGTTGAGTGGCGATCGCCTCCGCCGCAGTCAATCCAAAACTCCTTTGCCTCAAATACTGCTTCAAATTGCTTTCAGCATCCCTGCAAATGGCAACCGAGTCCAGTTCCTGCAGCGGCAATGTTGGAGATCGGGGTTGCAGGAGAAACCAGCGTGATATAGTGAGGTTCTGCGCAATTTGAGACGATCCATGCACGCCCAGGAAATCATCCGCTCCATCGAAGCCGAGCAGACCAAAGATAATTTGCCCACCATCTATGTGGGCGACACCGTTAAAGTGGGCGTTCGCATTCGCGAAGGGGGCAAAGAGCGGGTGCAGCCCTACGAAGGTACTGTGATTGCCATGCGCAATGGCGGCATTAATGAAACCATTACGGTGCGCAAAATTTTTCAGGGGGTGGGTGTGGAGCGAGTCTTTCTCATCCATTCCCCTCGTATCGAATCTGTCAAGGTGCTGCGTCGCGGCAAGGTGCGTCGAGCCAAGTTGTACTACCTGCGCGATCGCATCGGTAAAGCCACCCGCATCAAGCAGCGCTTCGATCGCAAACCTGAATAATTGGAATCGAGCTAAAGATTCAGATAAAAAGATTCAGATCAAGATTCCATGAAAATGATGTGAATCAGTTCTCATCATTATGTATCGTCATAGGATGGTCCTCATTGAATTTGCCGACGGCTTGTGTGAATTCCGAACACTGCCTTAGAGCAGCCGAATCCACTAACCAATAGGAGAGGTGTTTGTGAGTATTTTTCGCGCTATTCGCCCCATTGCGACGAGCGGCCTAGCGGCTGCGATCGCCATTGGCTCCGCTACATTTTTTGCTTCTGTGGAGCCCGCTCGGGCTGATATCTTGGAGCGCTTGCAAATGCTCGAAGCTGCCGGTACCTCGCGCAATGGCATTCAGGCGGCAGACTTCAATTTGGCCGTGCTGGATAGCCTGATTGAATCGATGATGGAAATGGCTGAGGTTTCCCTGTTGGGCACAACTTCTGAAGATCCCGAAATTGCTGCCATGTCTGAAGCCATGCTGTCCATGGTAGAAGAGGAGCTCGAACACCTCCAAGAAATGCGTCAAACTCGGTTCCAAGAGCGGATTGAATCTTTGCGTAATGTGACTAATTAGCCGACAGAATTCGGGCGGACTGGGCCTAACATCGTCTTATCTGTCTATTTGCGTTCAGATAAACTAGCGAGCGGCAGCCCGTATGGGCTGTCGCTTTCTGTTTTTCATTTCAACTCACGAGGCTTCAGCTACCAGCGTGAATGCGGTAATTTCGGGGCGACAGAACAATCTTGCGGGCAGAGCGATCGTGCCCAAGCCCACATTGGTATAGAGCTGCATGTCTCCCAAGCGATACATTCCTTCAGGATATTTCACTGCCAAATAGGGCAATTTCAGTGGCGGTAAGAAGGGCAAGCGAATTTGACCGCCGTGGGAATGGCCCGATAGTTGCAGGTCAAACCGATCGGCGGCGGCACTGGTATCGGCAAAGTCGGGCTCGTGGACGAGCAAGATAGATGCACCTGTGGGGGGCAAGAGACTGAGGACGCGGTCGAGATCGTCGGCTTGTTGCCATACATCGTCGACGCCGGCAAGATTGAGCAGCGCTCCATTGCGATTGAGGGTATAGACGCGGTTATTGAGTTCCAATACACCAGCATTGCTCAACACTGTTCGCACGCTTTGGGGGTCGAACCAGTGGTCGTGGTTGCCCAGCACCGCCACCACCCGATCGCGCGCTTGCAGCCGCTGCAGTTCCAACTGGAGTGCGCTTGCGTCGACAGAGGGGGTGCGGGAGAAAAAATCGCCGGTAATCGCCACTAGATCGGGGTCCAGTTGGTTGACGCGATCGATAAAGCGATGCAAGCGGCGGATAGGCATGCCCCCTTTGCGATCGCGACCCAGATGAATATCGCTGATGTGAACGATGCGATAGCCCTGAAATTCGGTGTCGAGATGGGGCAATTGGACGGAGATGTGGTTCACTTTAGCCCAGTTGGGCTCGATCTCGATCGCGTAGGCAGCTACCGCGATCGCCAAGAGCAGCAAGGCGATCGCCACCCGGCGCACTCGTTTGTACAATCCCACCATCAGCCCAGATTCTGCCAGTGCTTGCCGAGACCATTGTGGCTGTTCGAGGGCGATCGCTGCTTGGGATTGACGATCTGCAGTTGTCGATTGCTCGCTGCCAATTGTTCAACCTGAGTTCGATAGCTCTGGCCCTCACCCCCGGCCCCTCTCCCCGGGGAGAGGGGAGAGGGGCCGCGATTCCTTGTTGGGCTTTGTTTCAAGCGTATTGTCAAACTTTGCTTCGACTTGAGCGGGGAGAGGGGCCGCGATTCCTTGTTAGGCTTTGTTTTCCTGCCCCTGCAGTTACGGCTGATGCCATGCTTTGCGAGGGAAGTAGAGGATGGGGATAGATACTTGTCGAACTAACGTTGTTAACGATTTATCGCTTCTTAAGGCTCTAGTGCTACTCTGACTCTCGGAACCTGTCTGCGGCGGGTTCTGTGTAGCATTTTGGTCTTCCCATGCCCCCACGGCAGCCCCAACCGTCCCGCCATTCCTCTCGTCGTGCTGTTCCCCCTCGTGCATCGGGGTATCGACATCCTGCGGCTAGCCCCCGACCGCGCCGCTTTCTGCTGCTATTGATTGTTCTGATTGGGTTGATGGCAGGGGCTGCCATTGCCTGGTGGGGGGCGAGCTGGGGGGTGGGCCGTCTGGGCGATCGCCCCGCTATCGTGGAGTCTGAATCTGCCGATTCGACAGCGATTGTAGACAGCGAAGGCGGTCCCGTGGCGGCGATCTCCGATCCCGCCGACACTACCACCCTCAGCCCTCTACCGGTGGCCAATCCCGCCGACCCCTATGCTCTCCACCCTTGGGCCAAGCAGTCTTACGTGCCCGCGATCATGTACCACGATGTTGTGGTCGGGACAAAGCAAGTGTGGTTCGACCATACGCTTGCCGATCTGCGGCGAGATTTTGAGGCCATTCGAGCTGCCGGAGCCACCCCCATCAGTATCGATGCGCTGTACGATCACCTGCGCAACGGCACAAATCTACCCGAAAAACCGATTCTGCTGACCTTTGACGATGCCTATTTGGGTCAGTACGAAAATGCCTACCCCCTCCTGCAGGAATTTAACTATCCCGCCGCCTTCTACATCCAAACGGGATTTGTCGGAGTTCCCACCAGTAAAGATCACTTTACCTGGGACCAAATGCGGGAAATGGAGGCGAGTGGCTTGGTGACGATGGCAGCTCACACCATCAATCACCCTGAAGATCTGCGGTTATTGGACGACGAGAAACTGCATCGAGAAGTGTTTGAATCGAAGCGGGTTTTGGAGGAGCAACTCGGCCATCCCGTCTTGCAGTTCGCTTACCCTTCAGGCAACCGCGACGAGCGGGTCATGCAAGTGGTGAAAGATGCCGGGTTCGCGATGGCGATCACAATGGATTCTGGCTATGTCGGCCAGTCTCCGAATCTGCTCGAAGTCCGCCGCTTCAACCAGTTCCGACTCACCGAGGCACTGATTGGCACGCGGACGGTGCCTCGGGGGGAGTTACACACTTACGACCTAGATGTAACCGCTCCAGTCACACTGTCGGAAGAGACCGTCGATAACGTGCATTTGTTCGCGATGCGGGGGGGGCGAGCGGCTACAGTGCATGCAGATGCCCGCTACAACGTGGGGACATTGATCGATCGCTATCACGCTACTGCTGGCATTAACGGCAGTTTCTTTTCGCTGCCCTGGATTTATGCCTCCAGCAACGTCATGGTGGGGCCGGTGATGGCCGCCAACAATCATGCTTTCGTTCCCGGTCGCGATCGCGATAATCGGGCGATTCGAGGGCGTCCGCTGGTGTTGTTCGGGCGCGATCGTCTAGCCTTCGTGCCTTTCCATCCCGATGTCATGAATACCCAGGCAGACATCGAGCAGTTGATGCCGGATGTCACCGATTTGTTTGTGGCGGGGTTGTGGTTGGTGAAGGATGGCGAGGCACTGTCTCTGTCGGAGCTGGAATCGTTCAATCTATCGAGTGCGGCTGAGGCTCGTCCGCGCGTGTTCTTTGGTGTGGATGAAGACAATCAAATCATTGTGGGCGTTACCGATACCCACATCTACAGCCTCAAACTGGCGCAAATTTTGCCAAAGCTTGGCGTACGAGAAGCTGTGTTGCTGGACTCGGGATTTAGCAGTTCGTTGGTTTACGAAGGGGAGGTGCTGGCGACGGGACACGCCACTGCCGAACAGCCCAGTCGTCCGGTTCCTCATGCCATTATGCTGTACGACCTTTACAAGCTGCAGTTAAACCCACCCGATCGCGATCCCCTCACCCGCTTAGTCAAAGCTGTACCGGAAGAGTCTCAGTTTGCAACCCAACAGGTCTTGCAGTCGATCTTGGCAGGGAGGAACACTTTGGAAAAAGGCGATCGCGGCGCGGCAGTGTATGCCCTGCAGCGGGGATTGGAGATGGTGGCGATCGCGCAGGGGGAGCCCAATCCGCTACCTTCGGGGGCAGATGGAGTGTATGGCAATGAGGTGGTGGCGGCGATCGAGCCCTATTTGCCTGCAGCGCCCTCTAGAGTTTGGCTGGCTTCCACTGAGGGGGAGACCTTTGAGGGGGAGACCTTGGCTGCCGAACCGTTGCGAGGAACGTCGATTGATGGCAGGGCGCTGCGATCGGTGCTGAATGCGGTCGGGGAGCTACCCTCGCCAGTATTGGTGGATACAGATCTGCCGGGACGACGCGAGAGGAGTAGAGATCTCTCGCGCAATCCTTAGCGTTACATTGGCGATTGTTAGTGTCACTCAGAGTCTGCTTCTTCAGTTGTAAATCTGGCGCTCGCGGCTGCTTCTGTCAGTTCAAAGGTGGGGGAGTCGGGGCGGGAGAGATCGATGCGATCGATGTCTTCGGGAGTGCAATCGCACTCGCTATAGAGGTTGCGCATCCGATCGAGCACTCGCAACTGCTCTGCGAGGCGCAGGGCAAAGGCGGAACTGCCTCGCTCGCCCTCAGGCAAGCTGCCGAAGGTGGGACCAAAATGGACGGTGCCCAATTCCGTTGACATGATGAGGTTTTCAGGCGATCGCCAGTCCACTTCGGCAATGTCCACCGGACTGCGACGCACCACATAGAGCAACTCCGCCCAATCGGTTTCTGAATGGGCTTTCACCCCCAATACCCGCAATGTCGGCCAATCCTGCGGCAGCCGTCCCCCCGGCAAATACGATCGCGCCACCCAGTGTCCCTCGGTATCGATGAACCCTGGTGTCCCTTCAAAGTCACTTTGGGCGGCTGGCTGCCGTTCTGATACCCAAGCCCGAATGCGAGGCGGCAGCAATTGGCGACGGACGCGGACCGCTCGCAAGAGTGGATGTTGCAGTAGGGCAGTTTCCAGCAAACTGGGCTCGATTTGCCAGATATAGAGAGGCCATGCCTGGGGCAAGGTCGCGCGCAGATCGCCATCGGCGAGCAATTCGTTCCCCTCAATTTCAACCCGTTCGGCAGTGCGAATTTGCCAATTGGGCAGTTGCGTCGCATAGATGGCTCCCCCCAATAAGCTCGCTGTCAGGGCAAACCGCCACAGCCGCGCGACCCGCCGCTGCCGTTGCTGCTGTCGCAACCGCTGGCGGCGCTCTCGATAGCGAGATCGTTTGTTCGACTCTGCATCAGCCATGATATCTGTGGGTTCAGCCGCGATCGGGCGATCGCCTCAGCCAAACCGAATGATGATTCCTAACACTGCAACTGGGCAATTTAGCGAGAAATTGCCATCAATCTAAGCAATTCTACACTTCGAGCTGGAATTGAGCAGGGACGCAGCCTCGAGAGCACTCGCTTGCTAAAGGGCTCGGACTGGCAAGACTCAGGAAAAAATCAATTAAAGTGAAGATACGTAAACTCGCCTTAGCTCCCCACAGGTTCTATGGACATTCAAAAGATTCTCTACGTCCGCCTTCCTTGCAACCCCATCTTCCCCATTGGAGCGGTTTACCTCGCCGACCACATCCACAAACAATTTCCCGCGATCGATCAGCGCATCTTCGATATGGGTACCTTCCCGCCGCTCGATTTCCGCACCAAACTCTTTGAAAAAATTGACGAGTTCCAGCCGGACCTATTGGTCTATTCTTGGCGGGATCTGCAGGTGTATGCACCTGTGAACGGGCGGGCTGGCAATCCCCTACAAAATGCCTTCGAGTTTTACTACGCTAAAAACCCGATCAAAAAAATCCGCAGCGCTTTCGGCAGTCTCAAACTGGTGACAGCTTACTACGGCGAGCTGTGGCGGAATCAAAGTTTGGTCGAGCAGGGGACCGAGCGGGCTCGCCACTACAATCCCGCAGCGAAAGCCGTTCTGGGGGGGGGAGCGGTGAGTGTTTTCTACGAGCAACTGAAGACCTCCCTCCCCACAGGCACGATCGTTTCGGTGGGCGAAGGGGAACCCCTGCTAGAAAAGGTCATTCGCAGCGAGAGCCTTGATAGCGAACGCTGTTACGTTGTGGGTGAAGCCGATCCCCGTCCCGGTTTAGTTCACGAGCCGCCGCGCGATATCGAGAAAACCGCCTGTAATTATGACTATATCGAAAGCATTTGGCCTGAATTTTCCTATTATTTCGAGGGGGGTGACTTTTATATCGGGGTGCAGACGAAGCGCGGCTGTCCCCATAACTGCTGCTATTGCATCTACACGGTGATTGAAGGCAAAAAAGTTCGCATCAACCCTGCAGATGAAGTGGTGCGAGAGATGCTGCAGCTCTACCGGCGGGGGGTGCGCAATTTCTGGTTTACCGATGCCCAATTCATTCCTGCCCGTCGATATATTGCCGATGCGGTGGAACTGTTGCAGAAAATTCTCGCTGCAGGTATGACCGATATTCATTGGGCTGCCTACATTCGTGCCGACAACCTCACCCCCGAACTGGCAGATTTGATGGTGAAGACGGGGATGAACTATTTCGAGATCGGCATCACGAGTGGGTCTCAGGAGTTGGTGCGCAAGATGCGCATGGGCTACAACCTGCGCACGGTGTTGGAAAGTTGTCGCTATCTCAGAGATGCGGGCTTTGACGATCTGGTGTCTGTCAACTATTCCTTCAATGTGATTGACGAGCGGGAGGAGACCATCCGCCAAACGATTCGCTACCATCGCGAACTGGAAAGCATCTTTGGCCGGCACAATGTCGAACCGGCAATTTTCTTTATTGGCCTGCAGCCCCACACGCATCTGGAGAGTTATGCCATCAAACAGGGAATTTTAAACGAGGGTTACGACCCCATGAGCATGATGCCTTGGACTGCCCGCAAATTGTTGTGGAACCCCGAGCCGATGGGCAGTTTCTTTGGGGAGGTGTGTTTGCAAGCTTGGGATCGCAATCCCGATGATTTTGGCCGCGAAGTGATGGCTATTTTGGAGCAGCGGTTGGGGGTTGCGGAGTTGGAGGAGGCGATTTCTGCACCATTGGCTGGCACGTTTGTTTCTTGAAGTTCGCAGGGATTCAAACTCTTCTGCAACCTGTGAGTTCGATGGCTCTGTCGAACTGACGTTCTGCAGATTTACACCAGCGGCAAGCGAGCAGTGAATGAATGACCGGGAAAAATTTCGGATAGCTGAGTGCGATCGAGCTGAAATTGAGCCGCCAAGACCGAGGCGATCGCGTCCCGAATATCCGTTGTCACCGCCAGATCCCGACCCTGATATAACTGCGACTCCCCCAACCCCGGCCAAGTCCCAAATACGTGTCCGCCATTGAAGCCACCCCCCAAGACCCACAACAATCCTGCCGTACCGTGATCCGTACCGCGATTGCCATTTTCTGCCGCCGTCCGCCCGAACTCCGACATCACCACGATCGCTGTTGTTGCCAAGGCCGAGCCCAGCCCCTCTCGCAACGCCGCTAGCCCCCGCCCCAAATTCTCTAACTGATCTGCCAAGCGCCCCGCGCGACCGCCTTGGCTGACGTGGGTATCCCAGCCCCCCACTGACAAAAACGCCACCTGCGTGCCCACCTCCGCTGCTAGCAGTTGCCCCAACTGATGGCCGCGATCGGCAAAGGTCCGGCTCGACGGCGCGCCCCTCCCCGACTCCACCATCTCCCGCTGCAAGGCATCGGTCAGCAGTGCCTGGGCTTCCCGCCCCTCTCGGTAAGCCTGCCCCAAGGTATCGGCCCCCTGGTAGAGCTGAGAGAATGCATCGGCGAGTTCCACCTGGCGTCGATTGGGCGCATCGGTGGCTGTCCTGAGGGGAAAATTACTGACCGATTGCCGCCCGCGCATAATCAACGGCGTTGGACCGCCAAAGTTCACCCCCTGCACTACAGAACCGTCACTCAGTTGCCCCAACAACCGATTCATCCAACCATCGGCGATCGCCTTACTATCGGGGCTGCCCACTTCGAGATCGTCTTGGGCTTTGAAATGCGATCGCGAGGCCGGTCGCAGACCGCAGGCAGGTACGAAACTGAGTTGTCCCTGCTGCCAGAGCGGGAGCAAATCGGCGAGGGCGGGATGGAGGCCAAATCCTTCGGTTAGAGCGATCGCGCCATCCGTTTGGCTGTTGGTGCGACGGGGTGGTGCGATCGCGATCGTGGGACGCAAGCTGTAATAGGCCGGGTCGCCGTAGGGGACGAGAACATTGAGAGAATCCGCTCCCCCTCGCAGGAACACGACCAACAAGCTGCGGCTGCTAGCGGCGCGGGCGGGCTGTCGCAGCCACCAGCCCGACAGCCCCAACGTTGCTAAACTACTGGCGGCAAAGGTGGCACTGCGGCCTAGAAAAGAACGGCGTTTCACGGGAACATCCTCCTGCAAGGCTCCTGTCGAGCCAACTTAGCGATACATCATCTCGGGACTGCCCAGCATCAAGGTGGGCTGCAGTTCTGGGGGGTTGCTGGCGATAGTGGCGGCAGTGTCAGCGGCAAGCTGGGGCAAGACAGTTCTGGCGATCGCCGAGGCGGGATCGTAACCGTAGCGGGATTGGGGGCGACTGAGATTGGCGGCGAAGTGGGTACGGGCCAACAGGGCATCGGAGCTGAGCCAGTCGCTTTCGAGGTTGGAGTAGCCGGTGGGGATGCGGCAGCCATAGAGGGGCATATTCATGCGATTGAGAGCTTGGTTGACTCCTGCACCGTTGTTCGTGCGGGGAAACGGATTGCCGCTGTTAGCCCCAACCGCTCGCAGGGAGGAAATAACGAATTGGTAGGGGGGTTTAAACTTGCGACCCCGGTATTCTGCCGCCCAAAATTCCGGGCTATCCAGCAGGGTTTCGACGACGGCTCGCAGATCGCCATCTGTAGCGAGGAAATGCTGGGAGAGGGCATCCACTAGGCGAGTAGGAGGGTCGTCGGCGACGAAATATTGGGCCAGCTTGTAGCTAATGTGGCGGGCGGTGGCGGGATGGCGAGCCAACAGGTCTAGGGCCAGTTCACCCTCTTCCATGCCTCCACCCGCGATCGCGGTTCCCAAGAACACTTTATCGCTGCTGTCGTGGCGGCTGTAGTCAAACTCAAAGCCAAAGGCTGCCCAGCGATCGTCAGCCGCAACGGCCGAGGTGGAATGTTGCCGTTCTGACTGTTGTTGCCCCAGAAAGTTAGAAACCGCCTGTTGTGCTACCGATCCTCTCCGTCGCAAACTGTTAGGAGTTCCGACCACTCCCCAGCCCGTTAAAATCTGAGCCAGTGTTTCTACATCTTCTTGCTGGTAGCCACCCTCTATTCCCAAGGTGTGGAGTTCCATCAGTTCGCGGGCGTAGTTCTCGTTGATGCCGCTGAAGCGATTGCTGGCACCGAAGCTGTTAGGAGCGGTGTTTTGCCAGTTGTCTAAATAGAACAGCATGGCGGGATGGTGGGCGGTGGCTCCGAGCATGTCTCGAAAGCGGCCCAGCACGTGGGGACGGATGGCATCGCCTTCGTAGGACATCAGCCAGTATTTCTCCCGAAACTGACCGCCGGTGCCGCAACAGAAGACATTGAAGTGGTTGAACCAAAAATCGACGAGGACAGCTTCCAGTTGACGGGGGCTGGCGATGGAGTGCAGCAGTCGTACGCGACGGGCTCGATCGAGTGTCGAGCCAGGGGGGCGCAGGGATTTTGCTGTCGACCTGGTTGGCATGTCTGAAGTCTCGGCGTCAGAGCCGGGTCGCACGGCATTGACGGTGGGAATGCTGGCGGCTGCCAGTCGTTCGCTGAGGGCTGGCGGTAGGGCGATCGCTTCGGGGTGCAGTTGCTCTTGCAGGTAGGCAGAGATTCCCATCGCTTTGACTCGCTCTAAGTCTCCTGGCGCGAGGCCAAAGCTGGTGCGGCCCAGTAGATGAATGAGATTGGCATCGGTGGCAGCAATATTACTGGCGATCGCGCTGGCAGGGGCACTCGTGGCTGGATGCCAGCTCAGCAGGGTGGCGCAAGCCAGCAGAAAACCGATGAGAAAACCGAGCGATCGCCTGCGGTGGCGACCCTCCAGTCTGGGGCGTCCGAACGGATTTAATCCTTGCCTGCGGATGTGTTGCCGGTGAATGCGATCGAGCCAACCTTTCATGTCAGTAGTCTCTTTCCGATTGGGACACCGATCTCTTACGCAGCCCACAGCCCACTGTGACGCAACAATGCTTCAGTTTTGGGCTCGCGACCTCTAAAAGCTTCGAACACCTCGAGCGGATGCTGGCCGCCCCCCAGAGCGAGGACTGTATCGCGGAAGCGGCGACCCGTCTCGGCGATCGCCCGATCGTCATCTAAGCCCGCCTCTTCAAACGCCGAAAAGGCATCGGCACTGAGCACCTCCGCCCATTTGTAGCTGTAATAGCCTGCTGCGTATCCCCCGGCGAAGATATGGCTGAAGGAACACAAAAAGGCATCTTCGGGCAAAGGGGGCAGGATGGTGGCAACTTTGGCAATGCGATCGCGCACGTCCGCGACGGTTTCGTCCCCCTTGGGGTTGTAACGATGGTGCAGTTCCAGATCCACCATGCTGAAATTGAGCTGGCGCAGCATTTGGGAGCCACTGCGATAGGTGCGAGCCGCCAAGAGCTTGTCGTAATAGTGTTCTGGCAGGGTTTCCCCCGTTTCGTAATGCTTGGCCATGCCGAAGAGAGTCTGGCGGTGATAGCACCAGTTCTCCATAAACTGGCTGGGTAACTCCACCGCATCCCATTCCACATTGTTGATGCCCGCCGCAGCGGGATAGTCAACGGTGGTGAGCATGTGCTGCAAGCCGTGACCGAACTCGTGGAACAGGGTGAGAACTTCCATGAAGGTCATCAGGCTGGGCTTATCGTCCACGGGTGGGGTCTGATTGCAGGTGAGATAGGCCACCGGCAGCCGAGTCGCAGATTTGCCATCCACCACGAGCTTGGCTCGATTGATGCATTCTCCCATCCAGGCACCGCCTCGCTTTTCGGCTGGGCGACTGTAGGGGTCGAGGTAGAAGTGGGCGATCGCCTCTCCCGCTCGGGAGATTTCAAAGTAGCGCACGTCGGGATGCCAGACAGGGGCAGTGCCGTCAGCAGCAGTAATGGAAATATCGAAGATGCGTTCGCATAACTGGAACAATCCGTTCAACACTTGCGGCAGTGGGAAATAGGGGCGCAGTTCTTCAGCGTTGAAGGCAAACTTATCCTCCCGCAGCCGTTCTGCCCAAAAACTAATGTCCCACTGCACGAGCGCCTCTGCTTCTGGAGCCCCTTTAGAGGCCGCGAAGGCTTTGAGGTCGGCCAAATCCTGCACGGCGGCATCGTAGCTGGCGACACGCAATTCCTCCAGCAGCTCGCCCACAGCTTCGACGGAAGGTGCCATTTTGCTGGCGAGGCTGAGCTCGGCGTAGCTGTTAAAGCCCAGCAGTTGAGCCTGTTCGCGGCGCAGTTCCAGAATGCGATCGATGAGGGCGCTGTTGTCTAGCTCGCCACTGGAGGCGCGGGTGATATAGGCTTTGTAGACGGTTTCGCGCAGATCGCGGCGGGTGCTGTATTTGAGGAATGGGCCGAAGCTGGGAAAGTCGAGGGTGATGCGCCAGGGGCCGGTCTCGGGGGAAGCATTTTCTTCACCTGCTGCGCGGGCGGCTTGGGCGGCGAGGCTGAGTAGGCTGGGGGGCAAGCCACCCACCTCCTCTGGGGTGGCGAGGGTGAGACTGAAGGCTTTGGTGGCGTCGAGGACGTGGTTGGAAAAGTCGGTGGAGAGTTTGGCCAGCTCCATTTGAATATCGTTGAAGCGCTGTTGTGGTTCCCCTTCGAGGCCCACACCGGCCAGCTCCGCTTGCAGGATGGAGGCTTCCACAATGCGATGTTGAGCGTTGTCAAGAGTGGTCCAGGTGTCGCTGTCGCGCAGGGCTTTGAACGCGAGATAGAGGGGCTTGCTTTGACCGAGGCGAGTATAGAACTGAACCACTTGGGGTTGAACGGTTTCAAAGGCTGCCCGCAGTTCGGGGCTGTTTTTCACCCCCATGAGGTGACCGACAATGCCCCAACTCCAGTTGAGGCGATCGCTGAGGCGATCGAGGGGTTCCACCAGCCCTGCCCAGGTGGGCTCTACGGCTTGCTCCAGTTCTGCCAGCTCCGCCTGCAGTTGTTCGAGCAGTTGGCTGATGCCGGGGACGACGTGCTCGGGCTGAATGCGATCGAAGGGGGGCAGTCCTCGACCGATGAGGAGAGGATTGTCGGTGCGGGTGGGAGTGGCAACCATAGATTCAACCGGGGTTTGCGAACAGTGTTTCGATGCTCGATCGTTAACATACGCAGAGATTGGGACGCCTCCTGCACGATCGGGGCGCGATCTTACGCAGTTGCCAGACCCAATAGCGAGTCAGACTGTATCGAGGAACTGGCCGTGTCGGGGGCAAAATCATTGCCGAAGGCAACGTATTCGTGAAGCCCCGCCAGTGCCCCCGAGAAACCTGCGTTATAGTCGAGCGCCACTTCATTTTGAACGAAATTCGAGCGCACGTCGCTATAGTTGCCATTCACATCTGGTCCCCCCACGAGTCCGCCATTAATGTCGTAGAGATTGGGACTGGGATCGTTCACATCTGTGGTGCCCGAGGCTGCCCGATGGTGAACGTTCGTGGGATCGTTCTCGCCAAAGCCCACCACAAAGCTCTGGTTGTCGGGGTTGACCCCCAGCACGTAGTCGATTTGATCGCTGGCAAACTCGACCAAATCCCCCACTCGATTGGCCTGGATATCGAGATCGTCCAAAGTACTGGCATGGACAGTGGCTAGAAATGCAGCATTGGCCGCGTAACGATTGGAGCCGAAACCATCCAGCCAAGCGAGGCCCGCATTCGTCGCAGTACCGGGCGTGCGAGGCAAGTCAAAGATCCATTGATTGAGATAGCTGTCAATTCCCTGCCGGTATCGATCGCTGCCCGTAATTTGATAGAGCAATTGTGCTGTGCCTGCAGTTTTGTTATCCCAGGCAAAGTAGAGGCTGGGGGGTTGGTAGTATCCCTCGGCCTTGGCGAGGTAGCTGCTGTCGCCCGTTGCCTCGTACAGCCATGTCGCGCCCCAAGCCAGCTCGTCTCGATAGCCGCTAAAAGAGTTGTAAAACTGAGCTGCATCGGGAATGGAGTCAGAATATCTGCCTAAGTAGGTTTCGGCAAACTCGTAAACGGCGATCGCCGTTTCCAGCAGGCGATCGGCATAGGCAATATTTCCTGCTTGGCGAAAGGCGATGGACGAGGCCGCCAGAGAAGCTGCCATCTCCCCTGCTAAGTCCGAACCGGGATTTTGGCGATCGATGACGTAGGTGGGTCGTTCGGTTGTGAGGGTTTCGGGTGCTCCCCAGTAAGCGTGATCGATATTGCCATCCCCCACTTGGCCCGCAATCCAGGCTACGTCTCCCTGCCCGTCGAGGACGACAGTGCGCAGCAGATAGTCTGTCGACCAAGCTAAGTGGTCGAGCAGCTCGTCGTTCGCGCCAGATTGGCTGTAGCCAGCTTCAAATTCGAGAGCGCCCCAAGCCAGCACTGTGGTGGTAAAGGCTGCCGGAAAGTGGAACTTGACGTGGTCGCCCGCATCGTACCAACCGCCACTCAGGTCGAGCCCCACATCCGAGCCATCGTCGAGAGCAGAATCGCCGCGCCAGGCGATCGGGTTATCGTCGGGCAAATCACCCGATCGCTGAGCGTAATAGAAACTCATGGACAGACCTAAAGCCGTCGAGTAGTCTGTCGCACCGAAAGGAGTGTCGAGTGCGCCGTAGTCCGTACCACTCGCAGCGATAGTGCTGTCGCTAACTCCCACGTCATAGGAAATGGGCTCGACGGGAGCCCCCTCAGCGGTAAAGCCAAAGGTTGCCGGATCGCCTGGGGCAATGCTGTCGTTCCAGTCCGGGGCATTGCCGACGACGTAGGTATAGATTCCGTTCGCAACCGTTTCGCTGAGGATTTCAGCACTCCAGATTTTGGTGATTCGCGAGGTTGTCGTGAAGGTCAATTCCCACTGTTCGACGGGTTCAGAGCCAGTATTGCTGAGGCTAATCTTGGCGTTATATCCGCTGTTCCATGCTTGGGTCGCGGCGAAACCGAGCTCGATCGCATCGGTCGAATCGATCGCAAGGTTGGTATCGGTGGGAAGGCTGGGCTGTCCGTTCGCTTTAAAGCGAAAGTTAATCTGTCCGTTGGCGGCTAGCGTGGTTTCATCTCCCAGGCCCTGCACCACGTAAACGTACTCGCCTCCCTCTTGGGTGACGCTGACAATTTCCGCCCCATTCCAAATATTGACCAGCTCGTAAGGGGCACGAAAACTAAATGACCAATCGGTATAGTCAATACTGTCTAAGTTGGCAACCGTTAGTTCTGCGGTGAAAGTGTTTTTCCAGTCACCAATAATTGTCAATTTGGCATCGATATTTGCCATGGGTTAAATCCCCCTTAAATAGGAGATAGGTGAAGCATGCAAAATTACGAGTCGTGCAATAGAAAGGCCAACGATCGACCTCAACATCGCAAGACATCATATACTTCAACAAGTTATCTTCTGAGGTAGTATTTGTCCTCTGAGAAACCACTTAAGGGGCACATAATTTAACAAACCTTAAAGTGAGGGCGATCGCCCTCAATAACATTGAAGTGTCTGTATCGGACTTTATGTATCGAACTTTTTGTCTAGATCGAGCCGACTGACGATCGCATTTTCGACGTCATAAATGAGTCTTTCCCCCGCCTATTTCCCCGACACAAAAAGTGCTGTACTCGACAATTACGCGGATACAGCACTTGAGGGAGGTTGAGGCAATCGCTTATCGCTTGAAAGCCAGAGGTAGACCTCAGGCGGAAGGAGCTAGCTCTTCTTCCTCTTCTTCTACCGAGCGGGAGGAGGATGCAAACACTTCAGGCTCCAGATCGAGCTCGGAGTCTAGACCGAGTTCGGGCTCGCTCATGACAGCGGGACTGGCATCGCGATATTCGCTAATTTTGGCTTTGGTAGCACTGGCGAGCTGTTTGACCTTTTGGTCCAGCCCTTTGTCGTAGTAAAATTCGTTCGCTCGTTGGCCGAGAACAAATGCTCTGGCTCCTATCGTTTGCAGGGCCCGCGCAGCTTGGACACTGAGTTGAGCCCCGGCATAGATGGCGTAGGCGACAAAATCGATTGCACCTGCCACATAGGCGGTGGCGTTGTCCACCGCTTCGGAATACTGCTGGTTTGTGCGGTAATCTAGCACCGTACGGTGATTGCTGAGAATAATATTGTTTTGAGATTGCTGCTCTTCAGTCATGACACACCTTTGACAACACGCCTGTCGGAATTGTTGTGCCCATCATGCCAGTAGGATTGGAAATGGGCAATCGTCTAAAGGAGTCAATGGGCGATCGCCACTACAGGTGGACACTTTAACCATTCCACGCTAGCAAATCTCAGCTCGAACGTAACGGGTAGCAGAGGCGATCGCCGCAGATTTTTAGAGTTCCTTCACAAGCGCGATATCTTCAGAAATTGTATCTCTGTCTGTATAATCCCAATCGAATCAGGCTTGAGCTTCCAGCGTTGTCTCAGGATGCAGATTTGGGTGAAGTCAATCCATTATCGGAGGTCATGCCTGACTTAAATCGCATTTTTAATGGCTAGAAGCTAAGCAGGGTAAGGGTTGTAGCCTTAGCGTAGTTTTCTATGTGCGATTCGTTTCAGATGACCGTAGCGTTGGCCATCTCATACCCATAGGACATTGAGAATAGAAAGGCGATCGCCCCACAACAGGAACTCGTCAAACAGAGTGCGGCAGATAGGAGAGCATGTTAATTTTTCCGATCGCCCTTCGCCCCTCCAGTTCCTCTCAGCCCTAGTTTCGCTAGCCGCGAGCACAGCTCGGACAGCGTGCAAACCCAGACATCGCGAGATCTGAGGCAGTCGATAAGTCACAGACCCAAAGTCTCGATCGAAGCCTAAAGGCCCTACTTTGCTGATTTCTGTTTTGATACCTATTTAATATTTCTTACAATTATTAAGCATCTATTTATACTATTTCCGTGGATACACGCATGTGTAGCCGCTAGGTCGCTGTTAACTTTAAACCGTCTCAGGCATTTCATCACGCTCTCATAGTGTTTTCACGGCACTCCCATACCTGGGAAGGCCAATTGCCGTGCCGTCCGAACGCGAGATAGCGTCTGTCCCACTCGATCTGTCGTTGGATATTCAGTTCCCATGCCTCTCTCCGATTCGCCTTTGAACGCCGATCGCTCGGCGATCGCCTCTGGGCTCGTGCTCGATGACGAACTCCCGAGCAGCTCTCTGTTAGAACAAGCCAGCTTGGAAAGCAGTTTGGAACAGTCTGGCTCCCGTTCGAGCGGGTCGGTGGGCGAAGGAGCTCTCGCCACGGAAGCGGAAACGCTTTCCCTGCTGGCAGAACAACCCTTCGAGCCTGAGGACCCCAACTCAGTATTTTCATCTCAGTCCTCATTTCCTTCCTCCTCGGGCGGCGGCACGGGAGCGTCTGCCGACCAGCAGCGACAACTGTTGGAAGCAGCGGCGAACTCATTCGATCCATTGACGGGCAGCGGGACAGACTCGCAACTGCTGGGGGCAAGCTCGGATGCCGAACTGCTAGTCGCGAATAGTAGCTTATCGACCCTGACTGAAGGGACAGCAACAATACCAGTCTTTGCGGTGGTGGCCGAAGGCCGAGTCACGATTAATGGCGGTGGAGATTTTGACGGCAATCCGCTCGATCTCTCGGACGATGCCCGCATCTATGCCGGAAATGGGTTCGCCTTCAACCAGACTCCCATCCTGCCAGTGCAGTTGGATAGCCAGGGCAATCCAGTGCTCGATGCCTCCGGTCAGCCGATTCTAGTCGAGAATGCCGTGGCGGTGGCAGCGGGATTTTCCGTAGCAAGCGCCTCCGACAATCCCTACGCCAACTTGCTGCCTCCCCAGGAGGTCGCCCCGCTAACGGTTGAGCTGCCTGCGTTTGCCGAGATTCGAGCCAACGAACTGGCGGCGAGACTCCCAGCAGGAGTAACTCCGATTGACTTCAATCCCAATCAGACCCCCATCAATACCGCTGCCGAGTTCGAAGCCAATTTTCCTGGCGGCGGTACAGTTGAGAATCCAGCTTTCATTCGCATTGCGAACGGCAGCCTGACCATTCCCGATGGGGTGTCTATCAGCAATGCCGTCATCGTGGTGGAGAGTGGCTCGATTAGCTTCAACGGCAGCCATCAGAGCCTCGACAATGTCGTACTGCTGGCAGAGCAGCGAACCATCGATCTGGGCAATGCCCAACTCAATAACAGCTCGGTCCTAGCAGCCAATAATATTCGCACGGGCAGTGGGTCTCGCTTTAGCGGACAAACGTTGCTGGCCAATGGCAATGGCAGTAGTATTCTCAATTTTAATGGGGCCACCGCTTCCACAAATGCGGATGATTTCCTGACAGTCGTGGCTCAGGGCCGACTGACCTTCAATGGGGTGGCGGATACTCGCGCTCAGTTGGTGGCGGGGGGGAATGTCTCGTTTAACAGCCCCGCGATGTTGGTGGGGTCAGTGTTGACTCGGGGCAATCTCACCTTTAACGAGAGCATTACGGTTGTTGCCGAATCTGCAGGCTCCCCTCAGCCGGATACGATCGCCCCCGTAGTAACGGCTGGGTTAGCTAACGATACGGGAGTTGAGAGTGGAGATGGCATCACTAACGACCCCGCTATTAGCGGTCAGGTCACAGACGATCGGGCTGTAGCGGGATTGGTAGCCCGCTTTGCCAATGGGCTCAATCCCGAGTTTGTGGATGTGCTGGCCAATGTGCAGGCAGATGGCAACTTTAGCTTCACGAACGACCAACTGGCGAGCATTTATGGCGGCCCGTTGCCCGATGGACCATTAACGCTGCAGTTGGTGGCGCAGGATAGCTCGGGCAATATTTCGGAACCTGTGGAGTTGGCATTTGTGCTCGATACGGCTGCACCTGGGCTGGGGACACCCGAGTTGTTGGCTGGGAGTGACAGCGGTTCGAGCGATGCCGATGGGATGAGCAATGCCGAGCCATTGGAGTTTGCTGTTGCAGCAGAAGTAGGCAGTAGCGTTCAGCTATTTGTGGACGGGCAGCTCGTGTCTCAGGCGATCGCCACCGATGTCGCGACTGTGTTTGCGATCGCGCAGTTGGCGGAGGGAGAACGCGAAGTCACCGCAACCGCGACCGATGCAGCGGGGAACAGCAACACGTCAGAGGCGATCGCGGTGACAGTAGACCGTCAAGCACCTCAGGTGACGGTGGAGAGCATTGCCGATGGAGCTGAGATTGCTGAAGGGGCTCGGCTGCAGGGGATGGCTGCGGGAACGGGTTCGGCGATCGCCAGTTTGAGCTATCAGTTTGAGGGCACGGCTGCAGTTGAGGTGCCAGTCAATCCCGATGGCAGTTTTGATGTAGCGATTAGTTTGGCTGGTTTGGTAGATGGAGCCCAAAGTCTGACGGTTAGAGCGGTCGATGTGGCAGGGAACGAGATTGTTTCGACCTTTGCCGTGACGGTGGTGCTGGCGGGAGATGAAGATACAGTACTGCCCGAGCTGACGGTAGAACTGACCGGCGATACCGGGATTGACGGGGATGGGATTACGTCCGAGGTAGCGATTGCAGGTACAGCTTCGGACGAGTCAGCGGTGGTGTCGCTGCGGGCAGGTCTGGATGGCGTGCCGGTAGCCGAGTTTGTGGATATCTCCACAGCACTCAATCCCGATGGCAGTTTTGCCCTGTCTGCCGAGCAATTGGTGCAGTTGTTTGGCGAGCTGGCCGATGGCGAGCACACCCTCAGCTTTGTGGCAGCGGATGAGTTTGGCAATGTCTCGGCGATCGCCGCTCTAACCTTCACCCTCGACACCACCGGTCCCGACCTGACGCTCTTGGCTCCCATCGTCAATGCCGAGCACAGCGGTACGGCTCGACTGATTGGCTCGGTGGGCGATACCTCCGGCCCACTGACTGCCCAATTCAGTTTGGATAGCCAGCCCACGACTGAGGTGGTCTTGCAGACCGATGGCAGTTTCGATGTGGCGATCGGCAGCACTCCTCTGGCAGAAGGTACTTATCAACTGACCCTGGAGGCCACCGATCTAGCGGGCAATCGCAGCCAAACTCAAGTTTCCTTCCAGGTCTCCCCCGATTTCGTGCTCGGCCCCAATGACGGCACTGGCTTTGGCATTCGGACTGAAGATGCCATTGTTCTTAACGAGCGCGACAGTTTCCTCGTGCAAGCCGACCGCACGATCGACCTGCCTCTGGCAGAAGGTTCGCGCACCCTCCGCTTCGAGCTGGAGACGGACTTCGATACTTCGGCCACGGCTGCGATTGAAGACCAACTGTTGGTTTATTTGCTCGATCCAGTTACGGGCGAAACGCTGCTGGGTGAGGATGGGGCGGCGGTGTTTGCTCTAGCAGGCGATCGCGCTGAGTTTATCCCTGGCTTGGTGCGCTTCGACGGCTCGGCGGTCGAGATCGACCTCACCCGTTTGAGCGAGGTCAACTCCGCTCAACTGGTGGTGCAGTTGGTTAATGCCGATGGGGATACCGGCTCCTCGGTGCAGTTGAGTAACATTACGGTCGAGATTGACCCCGAAGGGAATGAAGCACCCCTCTTCCCCGAGAACGACGCCTTTGCGACAGCAGCAGGCGAACTGGATTTGAGCCAGCTGACGGTGGCAAGCGCCGACACGATTGAGCTCAACTTCGACACCGTCAGCTTGGAAGCCGAGACGGGGCTCTACCAGGCAGAAGTGCAAATTCGCAATGCCGGGACTGAAGTCTTGGGTCGTCGGGTGGCGATCGTCTTCTCCAATTTGCCGGAGGGGGTGGAGTTATTGTCTGCCTCTGGCTTTGATGGCGAGGGCAATCCTTACATCAATTTGGGCAATGCCATCTTCTCGGGCGGATTGGATATCGGTCAGTTCTCCGATGTGGTGACCCTCAGCTTCAGCAATCCCGAACTGCTGCAGCTCGATTTGCAGGCGACTGTGCTGTCGGGGGGAGCTAACCGAGCGCCGGTCTTCGAACCCCTACCGCCTCTGGAGGTCATGCCGGGGGACACGCTATCGCTGCCGCTGACGGCAACGGATGCGGATGGGGATACGGTCACCTTCCGAATTCAGGCGGATGGTCCTCTGCCTGCGGGCACGTTGGAGGGTAATGGCCGTCTGGTGTTCCGGCCTCAACTGGATGAGATTGGCAGTTACAGCTTCACGTTGGTGGCCACCGATGGCGGAGCTGAGGTTCGTCAGCAAGTGACGCTCGATGTGGTGGCCGACCCGGTTACCACCACTCGTTTTTCGGGCACGGTGGCCAGCACCGAAGCCGATCCGGTGACGGGGGATCAACTGCGCCTGGAGGGGGTACGGGTGACGTTGGGCAATGCTGAAACGTTTACGAGTGCGGATGGGTCGTTCGCCATCGAATTGCTTGGGGAATTGCAGGGGGACGAGATTCTGCAGGTACATGGCGATTCAGTAGAAGGAACTTTTCCCTTCATTGCCGAACAATTGCCCCTACTTCTGGGGCAAGAGGCGATCGCTGGAGTGAACAACGTCATTACTCGACCGATTTATCTGCCCCCGATCGATCTTGCGAACGGTCAGGCGATCGATCCGGCTGTGGATGTTCTCGTCACCACGGAGGCGATTCCGGGGGCAGCGGTTGAGGTGAGTGCGAACTCGCTCAAGGTGGTGGACGAGAGCGGCCAGTTTCAGGATTTCGCAGGCAGTTTGAGCATTACTGAGGTGCCACCCGAATTGACTCCTGCTGCTCTACCGGAGGGCTTGCTGCCGGATTTGGTGGTGACGATTCAGCCTGCCGAGTTGGTGTTCGAGATTCCCGCCGCACTCACTCTGCCCAACCTGACAGGATATGGTCCCGGAGAGTTACTCGATCTGCACTCCATCGATCCGAATACGGGCGAGTTTGTCATTGTGGGGACGGGACGGGTCAGCGACGATGGCTCGGTCATCGAAACCATTGAAGGGGGCATTCGCACCAGTAGTTGGCACGGTTTTGGCATTCCGGCCTCAGGTAACCCCATTGAGTCAGAATCCCTCAACCTGAACCACGATCTCAGTGCAGAGGAACACCCTTGTCCCTTACCAGCTACTTCTTCAGTCGATGCCTTTTCCGGCAGGTTAACGGAAACTCACGATTTGGTCAGCTACTTGTCGGTGGGAGTAGAGCGCAGCCTTCAACTGACCTACGACTCGGAGCGAGCCAATCCGTCACCGATTGTTTACTTCGGTCGCGAAAGCGCTCGCCAGGGGCGCGCAACAGAAGACTTCCTCACCGCTAGACTGACGCTGAATCTCGACGGCTTCGACTATGTCGTCCCTGGCTTCTCGGGTGGGGGAGGTCTGGGAGCCGGATTCCATTTTTGGAGAGCGGATGGCGACACTATCTTTGGCAGCTTTCGCGGCGCGCTTCAGGCAGAGCTGCAGGAGGTAGCCTCCGGTCAATATGCTTACACCTTAGAGAGCGGCATCCTCTTCCGACCCGGCGAGCGTTTTCGGGGCAGCCTCGATTCGCAATCTGGCGAGCTGATTGTGGTCAATACGGTTGCGAGCTTCTTTGGGGCCGGTTGGGGATTGCAGGGCTTGCAGGAGATTGTTGAGAATGCCGATGGCTCTCTGCTACTGATCGATGGCGATGGGAGCGAGTTGGTGTTTGATGCGCCTGCTGCTGGAGGAGATGTATATCAATCGCCCGCTGGAGATTTCTCCACCCTAGAGCGGCTGGCTGACGGTAGCTTCCAACGGACTTTCACAGATCGCACCGTGCATCGTTTTAACGCCGACAACCAGCTACTCTCCGTGACCGATCGCAATAGTAACCAGACCCAATACGTCTACAACGAGTTGGGGCAGTTACAGGCGATCGTCGATCCAGTGGGTCTGGAAACCAGCTTTACCTATGGTGCGGACGGTCGCGTCGATACGATTACCGATCCGGCTGAGCGGGTGACGCAACTGGAGCACAACGAATTTGGAAATCTGACTCGTATCACCGACCCAGACGGCAGTAGCCGCAGCTTCGAGTACGACCGGGAGCACAACCTAACTGCCGAAGTCGACCAGTTAGACAACCGCGAAGAAACCTACTACGATTTTGCCGGTCGCGCCACGGGGGCACTCAGAAAAGATGGTTCCACTATCCAGATCGCTAGCGCACAACAAGGACTATTCCGACCCGAGCTGACGAGCAATCTAGAGACTGCGCCAGAGGTTCTCCCCCGTCTCGAGCCCACGGCCAACTATGCCGATGGCAGTGGGAACGTTACCAGCATCAGCCTAGACCGGGCCGGTCAACCCACTGGGATTAGCGACCGATTGGGCGATGCAGATGTGCTGTTTTTTAGCGAACAGAACCAAGTCTCAGCATCCACAGATGCAAGGGGAGCCACCACCAACTTTGTCTATGACGAGCGTGGCAATGTTATTGAGAGTAGCGATGAAATATTCTCGGTTGCAGCATCGCAGCCGAGTCAGTTCGACTTCTTGCCCACTCAAACCCTCTTCAATAACGGCATTGATATCCCTCGCTCCCCGGTCACTGCAGATATCAATCACGATGGACATATCGATATCGTTGCAGCCACAAACACAGAGCTCTCTGTCCAATTGGGCAATGGCAGTGCTCAATTTGGCCCTCGGATGCTCTCGGAGATTGGTTTCGAGCCATCCATGTTTGTTTTGGGAGATTTCAATGGTGACGCTCTCCTAGATCTAGCTGCAGTTAACTTTGGCGAGGATAGCCTGTCGATTTATCGAGGTGACGGTGCGGGCAGGTTTGAATTTGAAGATCGCTTTGCCATCTCAGTGCCAGATGACTCTACAGATGGGGCTGCTTTGTTGGAGTTGACGGACATTGCGGTGGCAGACCTCGATGGGGATGGCGAGCTCGACATTGCAGTCAGCGGTACAGGCAGGCAAAGTATCCGGGTGCCCGATACCGGTGGCGGTTATGGCGGCGGTTATGGGGGTGGCTACGGAGGGGGATATGGCAGTGGTTTTACGACCACTTCTGAAGACTACGGTCGCGTCTTTACGTTTACTAGGGCAGTAGATGGCAGCCTTACTCAGCTGGGAGAGTTCGAGCGGCTTCCCAACGGAGAGCGAGATCTAGCCATTCAATTAGGCGATCTTGACTTGGATGGCAATGCCGATCTGATCTATTCCTCATTTTCAAACATCTCTGTCGCGCTGGGCAATGGGGATGGTTCTTTTACGCTTGACAACACTTTTGCTGCTGCTCCCCTGACACAAAGAACCCCTCGTTTTTCCGGTCTCGAGCTAGCTGATTTCAATCGCGATGGCTTCCTCGATCTGGTCACCTTAACGGATGGACTCTTTGTGCCTGTTAGCAGCACTGCACCGGGCACTGACGATCTCGTCTCGATCTGGCTGGGCAATGGCAGCGGCGACTTCAGCTTCAGCTCTTCTAGAAGGGTGACAGTTTTCACCGATTCCCTGGCGATCGGGGATGTCGATCGCGATGGCAATCTCGATGTGGCGGTCTCCACACTTTCAGGTTCTAGGGAACTATTTATCTTCGGTACGGATGGAGAGGGGCAGTTTGTCTTCAATCAATTGGGGAATGAATTTGCCAATGATGCAGGCATTACCGATCTCTCGCTGGCAGATTTGGATGGGGATGGAGCGGACGATCTGGTCGGGTTCAGTCAGTCCGAGCGTCGCATCGCTTTTCGGCGCAATGGTCGGGCAGTTCAAACCAGACAAACGTTTGAGTACGATTCGGTTTTCAATCAGCTGACTCGCTCTACCGATGAGTTGGGGCGCGACACGTTCTTCGAACTCGATCCTGCTACGGGCAATGTATTGGTAGCGCGACAGGTTGTGGGCCAAAACGATCGCACCTCTGGCGAAACCGATGATGTGGTGACAGCATTTACTTATACTGCATTGGGCTTGGTGGACACCATCACCGATGCTCTGGGTCGCACCACAGACAACGACTATGACGAATTCGGTCGCTTGATTGCCACAACTTTTGCTGTTGGCACGGCTGATGAAGCCACTGTCCGTCAAGAGTACGACGATCTGAGCGGCAACATCTCGGCATTCACAAACGAACTGGGCAATCGCACCGAGTACGAGTTCGATTCGAACAATCGCCTAACTCAAATTGTTGAAGCCGATCCCGATAGGGAGGGACCCTTAAGCTCTCCCGTGACTCTCTTTGATTACGATCGACGAGGTAATGTCCTCTCAGTTCGGGACGCGAATGGCAATCTCACTCAGTTTGAGTATGACGAGCGCGATCGGGTTGTTGCCACCCTCGATGCTCTCGAACAACAGGCCACGTTTGCCTATGATTTGCGGGGCAACCTCATCGCTGAAACAGATTTCAACGGAAATCTGACTGAATATCGCTACGATAGCCGCAGTCGTCGCATTGAAGAAATTGATGCTGAAGGATTCTCAACTCAGTTCTCCTATGACCGAAATGGCAACTTGCTCTCTGTGACCGATCCGCGTGGAAATACTACACGGTACGAGTACGATGCTCGCGATCGCTTGACGGAAATAGTTGATGCAGTTGGGAATTCAACTCGATACGAATACGATCTAGCGGACAACCTAATTTCTGTAGCAGATCGCAACACTAATCGAACGGAATTTGCATACGACGAGCTCGATCGCCTTATCGAGCAAATCGATACCGATAGCAATAGCGCTCTATTTGAATATGACAAGCTTGGCAATCTAGTACGTCAAACCAACCGGCGCGGATTCGCTCTCGAATTTGAATACGATGCTCGCAATCGTCTAGTTAAAACCAGAGATCCATTAGACGGACAAGTTTTGTTTTCCTATGATAATGCCAACAATCTATTGTCTGTGACCGATGAATTAAACCGAACGACTCAGTTCAGCTACGATGCCCTCAATCGCCAAACTGAAATCCTCGATCCCTTATTGCAATCCACACAGTTTAGGTACGATCTCGTTGGAAATTTAGTAGGTGTTGACGAAGAGTTAGGTCGCACTGTTGAGTACGCTTACGACCCACTCAATCGTCTCACGACCATTACCAACGCCTTTGAAGATACCGTTGAGTACGGCTACGACGAAAACAGCAATCTCACATCTATTACTGATGAGCTGAACCGCACGATCGCCTTCACCTATGACGGTCGCGATCTCCAGACGAGTGTTACCGACCCACTCGGTAACACCACCACCACTGCCTATGACGGCAATGGAAATGTGGTGTCCGTTGCCGATGCCTTAGACAACACCATCACCTTCGCCTACGACGAACTCAATCGCTTAGCGATCGGTGCCGATGCCAATGGAGACCCGACTACTTATACCTACGATGCAGAGGGAAATTTGGCCTCCCTGCTCGATCCAGCCGGTAACCTCACCACCTATGAATACGATCGCCTCAATCGCTTGGTAGTAGAAACCAATCAACTGCTGGATAACCGTCTCTACGATTATGACGAAGTCGGCAATTTAGTGGGTCTTACCGATCGGAACAACCGCCGCACCGTCTATGCCTACGACCCGCTCGACCGACTGGCGAACGAGCAGTTCTTGGGTGATGGAGGGGTGGTAGAGCGCAGTTTTAGTTATACCTACGATGCCACCAGCCAACTTAAAGGTGCGGGCGACGACCTCTATACCTATACCTACGATTACGATCTGGCCGGTCGGCTCACCTTGGTTTCAAATGTTGGCTCAGCTGGTGTTCCCGAAGTGGCGTTGGGCTACACTTACGATCGCTTGAACAATCTGACTTCGGTGACTGACATCATCAATGGTGCCGAAGCCGGCATTGAAACCTTCGAGTATGACTTGCTCAATCGCGTCACTCGCCTGACCCAATCGGGAACGGGGGTAGCCGAGAAAGCTGTCACCTTTGCTTACGATGCTGCCAGTCAGCTCGAACAGTTGGACAGTTTTAGCGACTTGGCTCAAACTCAGCTAGTCGCAAGCTCCAGCTATTTCTACGATCTGGCAGGCAGGCTGAAACAGATTGTGCAATCGAATGATGCAGGTGAGATTGCCGAGTATGACTATCAGTACGATGCTGCCAATCGGATTACAGAACTGGTGTCGCCGGATGAAGTCAGCACCTTCACCTACGATGCTCGCAATCAATTGACCTCGGCTGAGCATAGCTTACAGACGAACGAGGCTTACAGCTATGATGCCAATGGCAATCGCACGAATGTAGGCGATCGCACGGGAACCAACAATCAATTGCTTGAAGACGAGCAATATCTATATGACTACGACGGCGAAGGCAATCGTAGTCGTCAAACGGACAAATCCACTGGTGCGGTCACTGAATACAAGTGGAACCATCGCAATCAATTGATAGCTGTAGTTACTCGCGATATGGATGGTAATGTCATGCTCTCCGCAGAGTATGGCTACGATGTCTTCGATCGCCGCATTCTGAAAACGGTGGACTTGGATGGGGATGGAGTTTTGGAAGCGGAAACGGAGCGATTTGTTTACGATGGTGCACATATTGCGTTAGTGTTTGATAGCGACGGCAACCTAACATATCGCTATTTGCACGGTCCGGCGATCGACCAAGTATTAGCACAGGAGGATGCTGAAGGTAACGTTCTGTGGGCGCTGAGTGACCATCAGGGCTCGATCCGAGATCTACTTGATGCAGATGGAAACCTTGTCAATCACATCAGCTATGACAGTTTTGGTAACATTACGAATGAGACGACACCTGATATCGATTTCCGCTTCGGGTATACGGGGCGGGAGTTTGATGATGAAACAGGACTCTATTACTATCGAGCACGATATTACGATTCATCAACTGGACAATTCATCAGTCAAGATCCTTTAAATTTCCAAGCAGGCGATCCAAATCTATACCGATATGTCGAGAATTCTGTCCCCAATCTGAGCGATCCATCAGGACTAATGCCTGGTGCAATAGTTGAAGCACCACCGAGACCTCCCGTCACTACTCCCAGACTGCCTCGTTCTCCTATCCCAGGGCGTTCTCCTGCGCCTAAACCTGGAGTCCCACGAATCCTACTTCCATTTCTTCTATGGGAGATCTTTGATGCAGGTCCCGTGGGAGATGGAACTATCGAAGGATTTCCAACCCCCCAATCAGATCCTGTTCCCATTCCTCTCCCCGATCCTCTTCCAGAGCCATCAGCACCACCGACTAACCCTTGTGATGATGATGATGATGATGACAGACGAAACTTTGCGCATGGAACTTCTAGAGAAAGTGCTCAAGACATTGTTACTAATGGTATCAATGAAATACCGGCAAGAGCTAACTCCTCACGCGGGCGAAATATACCGGGCAGCTTTCACACATTCGATGTTGATAGGCAAATAGATGCAATTCAACTTGCCTATGAGGCTGGCTTTACAAAAGTTCCAGATCCTGTTGTAGTTATCATGAGCATTCCAGAATCTACATTTGATGACCTAGTGACTAGCGGTCAAGTTCTCATACAACCAATTGCTGAATCTGGTGCAACTGAGACTGTTTTTAGACCTAGCTCTTTTGACACTCTCAATAGTGTTGCAACTTTTCCAGCAATTATTGACCCAAATCTACAACAATAAATATATTTATATTACTGAGGATTTAAGCCATGTCTTCCAAAGACTATTCAAGTTTTAAACTGGTCACTAAAAACTATCCCGATTTGATTCAGATCTCAGAAGATCGATTTCAAAGAGAGTGGTCGATAACCTTGAAGAGGGCTATCTCTTCTGAGACCAATTTAGGGTCTATTTCAGAAAAACTATCGTATGAAGGCTTTCAAGTTTTACTCAAGAGTCTTGATGGTAATCTACTTGAAGCATCAGTGACAACAAACTATTCTGAGACAGATTATTTATTTTTTAACACAAGTAATTTATTTGCGGAGATCGATCAACTGTTATGTGAAATTGAGTTAATTCAAGGACAGGCAAGGAATGATTGGTTCCCTTGGTTGGCAGAAAGAAGTGGCCAACCTTTCAAAATAAGTAGGTGGATTATTCGAGAAGTTGATGTGGGCTTGCGCTTTTCTAAGCAAGGGGGGATTACCTTCTTTGGTACCGAGGAGGTTAATGAGATGTTGCTACACGGCTCGAAAGTTGTCTCAATCAACCCTGGAGGGGCTCTAACAAGACAAATTACTCGTGGTGGTGGCGATCCTAGTTTTGAAATTTCTGGTTTTTTTGTCAGTGTCAGGTTACATGAGCATCCTCCTTCTTTGTCAGACTGGACAAACCCTACCACCACTCCTGGAAACAAGCCCGAGGCTGATATGTAAATGAAGTCGCTGCGCTCCGCCTGTTCCGCATCGCCGGTGATCAAGCGCACTGCGTGCAACGGTAATGCTAGTCCCCCCACCCGCGCTAATCGCGCCTCCCAATTCGCGCCAAGCCGCCCCCGCGCAACCCCGCTAATGCCCAACAGTGCCATCAACGAAGCGGGGGCAACGCACCCACCCACCCGCCGTAGCTGCTTGGCGCGGGGATAAAACCAGCAGGCATGACCCTTGAAGATTTCTTTGGCCCTCAAAGGTAAGAGCAGGTAAACCTGCCCTCACCTTCGAGGTGAAACGGGCTCAATATTGCTATTGAGCCCGTTTCACTTGCTCTAACTTTTCTTGCAACACACGCTGCATCTCTTCCCTCGGCATATTCGCCGGATAGATCGGCCCATCAGTGTCGCGAGTTAACAATTCACCCAACGCAGCGCTGCACTTGTCATCATCTGCACGATTCTCTGAGATGAATTGCTTCAGTTCTTTAATCGTTAACTGCTTCAGATTAGTCATTGTAAAACCTCCAACGTCCATCCGAAAAAATAACAATTACCATACTGTCCGTCACCCCACCTTGAATATAAATCGTCTCAAGGTTCACATCAAAGCGAAATACATTAATCGGCTGATATCCATTCGAAAACCACTGACATAAAACCACAGCTTGAATCGCTTGTTCGGGGGTTACCAACTCCTCACTCCTTAAGCACTCCAGTTTTTCACCATTTGACTGGTCTGATATTTGATAATCATACCGTCGAGTAAAGCTCGGATAATCTTCTTTTCCTCCTCTGGCATCTGAGAGACCGCCTCGAACTGCAACTTTAACTCATCTTCAGGGCCACGCTCATCATCATCAAACACCAACGCATCAGCACTGATATTGAAAGCCAGAGCCAACTTTCGGATAGCCTCCAGAGTTGGCTTGGAAGTTCCACTTTCGTAGCGACGAATTTGCAGGACACGTACGCCGACTCGGTCAGCTAACTCCTGTTGGGTCCATCTTTTCTGCTTGCGCAACTTCAGGACACGCTCAGCGAAGCCCATAGGCAAAGCCAGAACTACAGCCTCAGTAGTATATTCCTTACAATCTGAAATGAGTGCTTGAATAGATGCAAAAAGATATGCTAAATATATCATGAATGAGCCTTGACGGCAATCTGAGAGGATAACCTATGCCCCGCTACCCAGACGAGTTAATCGAGCGCATCAAAAGCGATGTCAGCCTCGAACGCCTCTTAGCCGCCCAAGGCCACAACCTGAAGAACCACGGCCAGGACCTGATAACCACCTGCCCCTTCCACGAAGACAAAACCCCCAGCCTGGTCATCAGCCCCGATACCAACCTCTGGCACTGCCTGGGAGCCTGCCAAACCGGCGGCTCCGTCATCGACTGGGTGATGAAACGAGAAGCCGTCAGCTTTCGCCACGCCATCGAACTGCTCAAACACGACCTCCCCCACCTCGACGCCGATAACCCCACCAACAGCAAACCCATCAAACGCAGCAGCACCCCTAAACTCCCACCCTTAGCCGCCAACCCCGATAACCAGCGGCTACTCCGCCAAGTCATCGACCATTACCACCGCACTCTGACGGAATCCCCCGATGCCCTGGCCTACCTACAAAGCCGTGGCTTACACAGCAGCGAACTACTACAGCAATTCAAATTGGGCTACGCCAACCGCACCCTCAGCTATCGGCTGCCCCAAAAGAACCGCCAATCTGGTGCGGCCATCCGCACCCAACTGCAAGAGATTGGCTTGCTGCGCTCCAGCGGTCACGAACATTTCAACGGCTGTTTAGTGGTGCCGGTCATCAGTGCAACAGGCGTGATTGAGGAAGTCTACGGTCGCAAAATTGGCAAAGCCTTGCGCAAAGGCACTGCCCAGCATCTCTATCTGCCCGGTCCCCATCGCGGCGTCTGGAATGTGCCAGCCTTAGCCGCCAGCTCGCAAGCGATCCTCTGCGAATCCCTGATGGACGCGATGACCTTCTGGGTCCACGGTTACCGCAATGTCACCAGCAGCTACGGCACCAGCGGCTTTACGTTTGACCACCTAACCGCTTTTGAGCAGCACTCTATCCAACGGGTCTACATCGCTTACGACCGCGACCGCGCCGGTAATACTGCGGCTGAGAAGCTGGCAGAAACCTTGATGGACAAAGGCATTGAATGCTTCCGCCTGCTCTTCCCCCAAGGCATGGACGCCAACGCCTACGCTCAAGCCGTCTCCGACCCCGCCGAGCGTCTGGGAGCTGCCATCCGCAAAGCTGAGTGGTTGGGCAAAGCTCCAACTCCCTCTCCCACTCCCCCTCAACCCCCTCCTTTAGCTGCTCCCTCTTCGCCACCACCACCAGCAGAAGAAGATGAGGTGACAGCAGCCAGCACTGAGCTACCTCAAACCGAGATCCAAGAGCACGAAATCAAACTCAGCTTCGGTACACGTCACTACCGCATTCGGGGCCTAGACAAAAACCTCAGCTACGACCAACTCAAGCTCAACCTCCTGATCCGCCGCGACAAGACCTTCCACGTCGATACCCTCGACCTCTACAACGCCCGCCACCGCAGCGCCTTTCTCAAACAAGCCAGCCACGAACTCTGTCTGTCCACCGACACCCTCAAAGCAGATCTCGCTCAAGTGCTGTTGCAATTAGAAGAGCTGCAAGACCAACAGATCCAGCAGGCCCTCAAGCCCAAAACTCAAGTCCCCCACATGAGCCAGACGGAACTGAAAGCTGCTCTGGAGCTGCTCAAACAGCCCAACCTGCTCGAGCGTATTTTGCAAGACTTCGACCGTTGCGGCGTCGTCGGAGAACAAACCAACAAACTGGTGGGCTATCTGGCCGCCACTAGTCGCAAACTGGATGCGCCTTTAGCCGTCCTGATTCAAAGCTCCAGCGCGGCCGGGAAAAGCTCGCTGATGGATGCCATCCTGGCTCTGATACCGGCAGAAGCACAAATCAAGTATTCCGCCATGACCGGTCAGAGTTTGTTCTACATGGGAGAAACCGACCTCAAACACAAGATCCTGGCCATTGCTGAACAAGAGGGAGCCGACCAAGCCAGCTACGCCCTCAAACTTCTCCAGTCAGAAGGAGAAATCACCATTGCTTCCACCGGCAAAGATGTCACCACCGGCAAACTCCAGACGGTGCAATACCGAGTCGAAGGTCCGATGATGTTGATGATGACGACGACGGCTATCGATATCGATGAGGAATTACTCAATCGCTGTCTGGTGCTGACGGTCAATGAAAGCCGAGCCCAAACCGAAGCGATTCACGCTCGCCAGCGTCAGCACAAAACTCTAGCCGGTCTGCTGGCCCAACAGCAACGGCAGGACATTCTCAAGCTGCATCAAAACGCTCAGCGTCTGTTACGCCCTCTTTTAGTGGCTAATCCCTACGCCGAGCAGTTAACCTTTGTCAGCACCCGCACCCGCACCCGCCGCGACCACCTGAAATATTTGGGGCTGATTCAGACGATTGCGTTGCTTCACCAGCATCAGCGCCCGATTGAGCGGGTGGAACATAACGGTCGGTGGGTCGAATATATCGAGGTGACGCTGGATGACATCGAGATTGCCAATCGCTTAGCCCATCAGGTTTTAGGCCGTTCTCTCGATGAGTTACCCCCCCAAACTCGCCGCTTGCTGGTGTTGATTCAGCAGATGGTCATTGACGTTTGTACCCGCCAGAATATCGCGCAACCGGACTATCGCTTTAGCCGCAAAGATATCCGCAGTTGCACTGGCTGGAGCGATCAACAACTCAAGGTTCATTGTCGCCGCCTCACGGAGTTGGAATATCTACTGATCCATTCCGGCAGTCGCGGCCAAAGCTTTCAATACGAACTGCTCTATGACGGCAATCCTGCTGCACCAGGCGCTCATCAGATGGGCTTGATTGACCTGGACCATCTCAGACAGGAGTACGACACGCAAAAGAATGGGCCAATCCTCCATAAGAAGGGGCCAAGTTTGCCCCAAGTTGCCCCCAAGTTTGGGCCAAGTACGGGTGCCTCAAACCCAGTACTCAACGGGCATAGAGCCTGATTTTGGCTGACTTCTCCAAAAAAACACAGTACCCCCCTATCTCAAAACCGTACTTTTTGTCGTACTTTCCCGTCGTACTCACTCCCCTCCTCCTGAGCCGCTCATGCCCCGCAAGCGCCCACCACCATCCTTCCCTGATGTGCCCAACATCGCCGACCCCCAAGGCTTTGTCTGTCTGATGGAGCGCTACTTTGAGTGGCTGAGCGTGCGTAACTACTCCCCCGGCACCATCCGCACTCGTCGGGTCCGCTTGAGCCAGTTCATCAACTGGTGCGCCCAGCGCTCTCTGCTACGACCCTGCGAAATCACCAAGCCGATTTTGGAACGCTACCAGCGCCATCTCTACCACTACCGCCAAGTCAACGGCAAACCGCTGACCTTCCGCTCCCAACACCACTCCTTGGTCGCCATCCGGGCCTGGTTCAAGTGGTTGGCCCGTCAGAATCACATCCTCTACAACCCCGCCAGCGAGCTGGAGTTACCCAAACTAGAGAACCGCTTGCCTAAAGCGGTTCTCTCCCAACCAGAAGCCGAGCAGGTACTCAGCCAGCCCGATGTCCGCACAGCAACGGGCCTGCGAGACCGGGCCATCCTCGAAACTTTCTACAGCACTGGTATTCGCCGTCAGGAGCTGCTCCAGCTCGCCCTCGAAGACCTCGATAGCCAACGGGGCACCTTGATGGTGCGTCAGGGAAAAGGACGCAAGGACCGTATGATTCCCATTGGCGCTCGTGCGGTGGCTTGGATTGAGAAGTATCTTGCGGATGTGCGGCCCCATCTTTGTTGCGGTCATGAAGATGGCTGTTTGTTCCTCTCTCATCTCGGGGAGCCGTTTACTCCCAATCGGCTCACCCAATTGGTGCGCGCCTACGTCGATAAAGCAGATATCGGCAAGACGGGTAGCTGTCATTTATTCCGCCACACCATGGCAACGCTCATGCACGAGAATGGGGCCGATATTCGCGATATTCAAGCGATGCTAGGTCATGTCAATCTCGCCACGACTCAGCTCTACACTCAGGTATCGATTAAGAAGCTCAAGCAGGTTCACACCCTCACCCATCCCGCTCGCTCGGACCGCTCGCTGACGGTGAACTGGGACGAGCCCGCTCCGGCAACTGCCGATGAGTTATTCGCCACCTTAGCTGCCGAACTGTCAGATGAGCAGTAGACTTGATTCACATCCCGCGTCAGGGGGCTTTTACAGAACTAACTACCTATCGTTTTTCCTTAGCTGCTCAATGCCAGGGCTCATAGGTGGCAACAACATCCGAAGCGTAAAGTGCCTCTGACTCAACTGTTTTGTCAATCACATCAGCTATGACAGTTTTGGTAACATTACGAATGAGACGACACCTGATATCGATTTCCGCTTCGGGTATACGGGGCGGGAGTTTGATGATGAAACAGGACTCTATTACTATCGAGCACGATATTA